>DAITBA010000002.1:0-245280 GCA_036824005.1 Rhodocyclaceae bacterium | reverse complement strand
CACCGATCTCTGGTCAAAACGGCACATCGCCGCCTCCGTGGTCGTGATCCCGTTGTGAACATCTCGCGCGCGGCGCAACGTTGCGCGCAACACACGCGGCGCGCTGCGCGTGCGGCAAGGTCGGACAAGGTTAGGAGGTTGGACGGATCGAGGACTGGCACGGCTTCCAGCCGTCTGACCTTTTCCGGCGCGTCCAACCTCAGGTTGGACGGATCGCACCGATCTCTGGTCAAAACGGCACATCGCCGCCTCCGTGGTCGTGATCCCGTTGCGTGACTGGCGTGGGCCGAGCCCCGCCTGCCGATTCCTGCGACGGCTTCTTTTCCGGCCGCTCGTAGTAATAGCCCCGCGCGCCTTCCGTTTCCCTCTGTTTGTGCCAGCCGAGGCGTTTCATGACGGTGCCGACGCGCGTCGCCATGCTGCGCGTGCCATCGACCTTGCCCGGCTCGATCTTGAGGCAGTCAAAGAGAATGTCGTTGGTATTGATCCTGGCGCCGGTCTGCTTTTCCAGCCAGTTGTAGATCATTCGCTGCCAGGGGTCGGCGATCTCGCGCGCCGCCTGCTCGGGCTCGAAGAGCTGCAGCTGCTCCTCCCGCGTCGGGTGCCAGCGCTCGCCGCGCCGGTAGCGCACCACCGCCTCGGCGAGAAGTTGGTCGCGTAGCGCCGACAGCCCGTCCAGGTTGATGAGATCGACCTCCTGCGTCTGCCACGGCCAGTAGCGGGTGTTGCCGGTCGGATCCTTGAAATACTCGTCCTGGTTGGTGGTGCCGGCGAACACAGTCTGGCGCTCGTGATCGGCCACGTCCCGGTCATACGGCGCACGGAACCGGTCCTTCAGGCTCGAGATGAACGCCTTGATGCGCGTCGCCTCGGCCCGGTTGAAGGCATCGAGCTCGGCGATCTCGTAGAGCCAGCAGCCCTGGATGACCAGATAGACATCCTTGCTGTTGAGATCGAGCGGCGTGTCGCCGAACCACGCGCCGCCCAGGATGCGCAGCGCCGTGCTCTTGCCCTGGAACTGCGGCCCCTCGAGAATGGGCATGGAGCGCAGCATGCAGCCCGGCTCGTAAATGCGCACCACCATGCCGGTGAGGAAATAGCGGCCGGAGAGCACCGTATAGTCGGTCTTGCGCACCCCCAGATAGTCGGTCAGCCAATCATCATGGCGGCTGACCCCGTCCCATTCCAAACCGTCGAGGTATTCGCGCACCGGATGCCAGGGCGATTCGCGCGCCGCCCAGCCGGCGGCGAGCGCCAGATTGTCCGCGCTGCGCACGATGAGGCGCTCCTGCTGCGCGAGCCACAACCCCAGGCGCAGGTTGTCATCGTCGTCCCAGGCCATGCCCGGCACGAAGCCGCCGTTCATCCACCAGGGCGGCGGCCGCCGCTTGACGATGCGCCGCGCGAAGACATTGGCATGGATCACGCCGGCCCATTGCGGGTGATGCTTGAGGATGAGGTAGATGTTCTCGCGGCAATCGATGATCCGGTCATCCTTGCGCAAGAGCAGGCTGCGCCAGGCATTCGGATCCTCGCCGATGACCTCGATGCCCGCGCCAGCCTCGATAGCGGGTGGAGGCTCTTCGGCGGCCTTGCGCTCCGTGATGTTGCTGCGCAAGAACTCGGCCAGCGCATGGCCGCGCAGGCCTTCGGCGATCGCGTCGGCGATGTCCCAGCCGTCCGGCTTCTCGCCCGGCGCCGGGATCGTCACGTCCCACCAGCGACCGCCCTGGGCGAGCACGTGGCCGGCCACCTTGGCCATGGCGATCACGCCCGGCTGCTTCTCGGCGGGCAGCAGGGGCTTGTCCGTCTGACTGAGGCCGGCGGCTTTGTCCGCCGCCGGCAGGCGCTCGTGCTTGGCGTCGCAGTCGGCCCAGCCGCCCGCCTTGCGGCCGGCGAGCGGCGACCAGTCCGCCTTGTCCACCGCCTTGCCACCGCCGGGCCAGGACACCACCACCAGCTCCGGCAACTCCGCCTGGCCGGCGTCGACGCACTTTTCGCCCTCCACCACCAGGACGAAGGCGTCGGGCTTCGCGGCGAGGCGCTCCAGGCCGTAGAGCGGGCGCGGCTCGGGAAAGGAGATCCAGCGCCAATCATGGGCGCCCGTCTGCTCGTGGCGGCACCAGGTGAGCGGCAGCACCTCCTTGCCGCCGCGCGATCGCTCGAAGCGGCACACGTAGCCCAGCACGCGCCCCTCGGCGTTGCGATAGGTCCACGTGCGCGACGGCTTGCCGCGCTTGATGTGCGCCACCGCCGCCGGTGGCGCATCCGCCGGCACGGGCAGGATGGGCCGCCACTGGGTGCGCTCGTCGTCGTCCGGGGCCGAGGCGCGCGGGGTTGGACTCTCGGCCGGGGTCTCTTCGACGCTCTTCCTCCGAGGTTTCCGGCGTCCCGCGTCAGTTTCCTCGGATGTGTCCGATTCGGGCACATCCGCCCCGAGCGTTCTGCACGCCTCGACAAAGGACAGGCCCTGGTGCTCCTGCAGGAACTTGATCGCATCGCCATGCGCCCCGCAGCCGAAGCAGTGGTAAAACCGCTTCACCGGATTCACCTTGAACGACGGCGTCTTTTCGTCGTGGAACGGGCAGCAGGCCTCGAACTCGGCGCCGCTCTGGGCGAGGGGTACGTAACGGCCCACCACCTCGACGATGTCCACGCCGGCCAGCAGCGCGGCGGTATCAATCTTTTTGCGGTTCATCGGCGCGCGCGGGTTCTGCGGGCTCTAGCTGGCGGTGGGAGCAGATAGTCCATCTCATGGCGCCGGATAGCGGCGGCCATCAATGGCCGGAGCGCCAAGCGGCGCCGGATGTAATCGGGATCCCAATCCCAGATCCCACACACATACTCGAACGTCGACGACCGACCGAATAGCCAACTCAGGGCGTACCGTTGTTGGCTATTACCTCCCTCGGCATCGCGCACCGCCTGGATCAGCACCTGGCTCCAAAGCTTGATCTCGCCTGATGGTCTGGGCGACGACATCATGTCAGCAGCACCCGAGCAGGCGCTTAAGCTGCTCGCACAATCGGCGCACGCAGCGCCGCTTGTCTGCCTGCGTGCGACAGACCGGCACGCGCGCCGCCCAGCGATGCGCTTGGGCAAGGATCTGGCGCTGGCGCAAGGTCTGTGTCATCGCCACCACCAGAACAGCGCGATCGCGAGCGCGCCCCACAGAATGATCCCGACTAGCGCGATATCTGCGGGATGCATGCGCGATCAGCGTGTAAAAGAAAAACCCCGCGCCGCCAGGAAGGGAATCGGCGCGGGGCGAAAGCCGGCCAACCGCGCCGGCTCACTTCTCCCAAGGAGGAGGGGAGACTGGAAATGGCGATGCGCGTTACAGACGCGCCCCTGGCATGCTGCCGGTGCCGGCTCTGAGGTTTCTTGGAGTCGCATGCTGGAGTTTCGCCAGCTCGTCAGGAGCCTCATGTTCATCATCGCTTTGGGCCTGAATCAGTCCCGTTCTAGACCCAAATCGGACCTAGCGAACGCACCGCGGATATCGGTATCCTGGAAATCATGGATTTCCTTGACTTTCAGGGCCTGGGCGCGGATGTCCTCCTTAATCAACATGCGGATGCGCGCCGAATGGCTCACGCCGAGATCGGCACACAGTCCCGAGAACGCCAGATATTCCTCGGGCGAGATGTAGCTCTTGATGGCGATGGGATCGGATTTTTCAGCCATTGGGTGATCAATCGACTTGCTCAACATTGGTTTGGTTATCCCAAATGTCAGGCCGCAACTCTGCCAGCGTAAGCCGTGACTCCAATTCGACCCACTTGCGCGCCGTCGTTGGTTTTGGCCGCCGGTGCCCCCCAGCTATAAGGTAGAGATATGCAATCGATGTCCCCGCACGCTCCGCAAATGCCTTGCGCTCTTCCGGCGCCATTGTTCGGAGAAGGGTCTTCATATCCATTCGCGGACTGTATCAAAACGATAAGGTCCAAGTCAAGCTGCTTGATAATTTATCAAGATGATACGAACCGTTACAGTGACAGGATGACGACAGCGGCGGAGACGAGACGCTCGAAAGCAAGGGGACTTGCTGCCGAAATCGGCGGCGTGGCGCAATTTGCCAAAGCGATGGGGATGTCCGACTCGCAGGCGAGTCAGATCATTGGGGAGAATCCCACACGCAACATCGGCGCGCGCTTGGCTCGACGCATTGAAGGGGTCTTCAAGAAGGCCGTCGGCTGGCTCGATCTGCCGGCGATGTCCGAATTTGAGGTCAAGGGCGATACCGATCGCTTGAGCATCGTGTTTTCAGCCCTGTTGCCGGAACAGCGCCAAGAAATCATCGATCAGGCAACGCGCCTGGCGGAACAGAACCGGCGTGCCTACGAACTGCTTCGCACTCAGGCCGAGCCGGCGGCGCACATTCACACACCCCATTATGACGGCCCGGAACGGCGCTCGGCAACGATTCCAGTAGCCTTAGAGCGCCGTCGTCCGTCCGGAGACGTTGGGCCAGGCGGCACGTGGACAAAAGGGCAGAGCATCGCCGAAGCGATACGCAAATCGGACGATCTGGAGAGAGAGAAGCGCAAGGAAGGGGACGAGTCGTGAAGACCCCATTCCATTTGCGGCCAGAGGGCATATCGCACGACACGATCGTATGCCACGAGACGCTTACACAACAGGGGAAAGCGGGCCAGCTCCTCGGCACCGCGCTTGTGGCCATGTACAAGGGCCGCAGCTTTGTGATCGAAATCACGGGGGAATGCTATCGGAACCCGCTCTTCACCCGCGCGCTGGTGGCGGAACTGGACGACGAACTGGGTCGCCTGTGCAAACACAGCCCATGACGCGCGGCTAAGCCGTTCGGTGGATTGTCCTTCGGAGCGGCGCCCCCGAGAATTCATCCGTCAATATTCCACGTCCACAGAGGGAGCGATCTGTCATGTCCGACACCCCGAAAAAGCGCCGCGTGCATCCGCTCATCTGGCTGTCGCTGGTGATCGTCATCGGCGCCGTGATCGGCATCACGAATAGCGAGCAACGCGAACGGCAGACGCAGGAACAGGCCCGACTCGGCGCGCTATCGCCGGAGCAGCTGATCAAGGAAAAGGCAGACAAAGACAAGCGTGATGCTCAATTGCAGGCCGCCGCCGCGGGAGCATTGGCTCTCAAGCGCGCGATGAAGGATCCGCTTGCCTTCGAGCTGACTTCGCTGGTTTTGAAACCGAACGGCACCGCCTGCTACGAATATCGGGCGAAAAACAGCTACGGCGCGATCCTGCCGAGCAGCGCAGTACTCACCAGCGCGGGAAAGATGCTCGCGCAAGAGCGTGATGGAAATGCGTTCGTCAAGGTCTGGAACAAGGAATGCACACCTGCAGGCGGGCAGGAAATAGCCGCGCTGGTCAGACGCATCATCTTGGAGCGCTGAGTCACGCCCCTGCCGGCACATCGAACTCATTCCAGGACACGACCCGCCGCCTTAACCCACGGATCGATCGTCACGCATGCGCCGCATGCGTCTGCGCCCAGGGATGAATCTTGTCCAGGGCCCCGGCCATGGCCTCGCGCGTCATCTCAATGTCGTAGTCCATCTGCAGGCCGATCCAGAAGCTCTCGGACATGCCGAAGAAGCGCGCCAGACGCAGCGCCGTATCGGCGGTGATGGCCCGCTGGCCGGCCACGATCTCGCCGATGCGCCGCTGCGGCACGCCGATCTCCTTGGCCAGCCGGTACTGGGTGATGCCCATCTGGATGAGGAATTCCTCCAGCAGGATCTCGCCCGGGGTCGGATAGGGAACTTCACGCGCCATGGCTCTTTCCTCCATCAGTGGTAATCGACGATCTCGACGTCGAAGGCGTTGCCCGCCTCGAAGCGGAAGCACAACCGCCACTGGTCATTGATGCGGATGCTCCACTGACCCTTGCGGTCGCCTTTCAGGGCCTCGAGGCAGTTCTGCGGCGGGATGCGCAGATCCTCGATCCGCCCTGCCCGCTTCAGCATCGCCAGCTTGCGCATGGCCACCTTCTCGATATTCACGAAGCGCGCCACCCGCAGGCCCTGAAACAGGGCCTGCGTGTCCTTACACCTGAACGTCTCGATCATGCGCTAGATACTAACGCATGGCATTAGTATCGTCAAGCGACAGCGCCATTTGCGGCGGCGCCCTTTCATCCGTTCGGATGATGTTTATCATTTTGCTTGACTCCGTGAAATCATTTTGATAACGTGCATCCAACCCGCCCCACCATGACCACGCAATGGGCGACCCAGCCAGAGCAAGTGGCAGCCGCAGAGCGGCGTGATCGCGCAAAACATGGGCGCGCGAGGTGTAGATGACGAAACCGGACTCTCAAAGGGAGATTGTCATGAAACGAATTGCTGTTGTTGTCCTGTTGGCGATCGGTCTCTGCGTCGCCGGCTGTGCCACGACCAATGCCGTAGCACCGGCACCTACGCCACCCGGCAACACTACCGGATGCGGCAAGCCCGAGCAGTGCCGTGCCACCAAGCGGGCAATGATGGATCAGATTCTTCGCGATTTCGCAGCGCGCGCGACCACTCCGGTCACACAGCCATGACGCATATGTTGCCCGACCACATCCGCGACTCGGCAAACAGCCTGCTGTCGCTGAGCGTCACCTGGCTTGCCAATGCGCGGCAATCCCTCGGCCAGGACGGCGAGATTGCCCTGGCGCAGACCGGCAAAGCGTTGTGTGCCGCCCAGCGGCACATCGAGGAGCTGCGGCACATTATTGCCGCCGAGGCACTGCGCAATCACCATGCCGCGATGAAGGAGGCGACATGCGAGACGCATTGAGCCATCTTGCCGCGGCCCTGGCCCTGGTGTGCATGGGCCTTGCCGCCCAGGGCATCGCTCGCGCGACCGAACCGGTCATCGTTGTGCAGCCAGGCCCGGCGGGTCCGCAAGGACCGGCGGGCACAGCCGGCATCACAGGCGAGCCAGGCCCGGCCGGTGCTACAGGACCCGCCGGACCCGCCGGCGAATCTGCCTATCGCGGCGTGCTGCAGGCCGCCGTCGCGGCGGCAACACGCTGCACGGTCGGCGCGCCGGATGGACATTTCGGCGCCACCGTCTGCACGGCACGCTATGACGGCATCACGGGGCAGGGCGCGGCGCTGGGCTACACCTCGCGCGCTGGACGCTGGCGTATTGAGGGCGGCACGAGTTCCGGCGGCGATAAGCCGCTCACCTGGGCGCAGGCCTCATGGTATTGGAGGTGGTGAGAGCCAAGTTGCGCGCCATGGTCACCATCACCCGCACCCTCCACAACCTCTCCGCGGCGCTCGCCCTGGTCCTGCTCTACGGCGCCATAGCCCGCCTCGATGCCGCACATGCCGAGCGCGAGTCCCAATGGCGCCGCGACTACTATGCGCGCCTGTCGGCCTGCGACCCGCAGCGCAACGCCAGCGCCGAGCGGGTGCGCGCCTGCCTCGAAGGCCGCAGGTGAAGCGCCCGTGGGCTACACCTGCCGCTGCAGACGCTGACGCCAGCGCCGGACACTCGCGCGAAAACCAGACGATTACATCCGGCAACCCAAATGCCTGTGCGGCGCGCGGAACTGGCGATACGAAAGACGCGAATGGCAGAAGGTCTGCCGCTGCGATGCCTACTGGTTCCCACACCGCATCGGCTCGGGCGATTGTCATTTCTACGGTAGGGCCACGCCGCCCTTTTGAGCAAACCACAGAGGAGTAACTGCTTATGCATACACAATCCGATCTGCCAAGCCTCGGCGCCCCGTTCGAAGGCGGCTTCTACGCCGGCCAGATCCGCGTCGCCGGCGCGCTGCACGCACTCGTCGTTGCCCCCAGGGCCGAAGGCGAGCACGCGCCCGCGCCGTCTGCGACGTGGCCCAGGCCATCATCAACAGCGCCAAGGTCGAGGTCGAGCACATGAAGATCGCCGGCGGCAAGGGCACCGGCTTCATCCACGAGACGGCCGCCCTGCCGGCCCCGGACACGCTGCCCGACGGCACCCGGGTCATCAAGCAGCGCCCCGGCGTGCGCGTGACGCAGCACCGGATGAAGTAACCCACACCAGGAGGCCAAACCACCATGCACCCCACAGCCGCCGTCGCGACGCTGCCCGTCGCCGCCATCGGCCCCAGCGCCAGCAACCCGCGCAAGCACATCGATGACACCTATCTCGCCGAGCTCGCCGAGTCCATCAAGAGCCACGGCGTCATCCAGCCCATCACCGTGCGGCCTAATCCGCGCGGACTCGACCCGCTCTACGAGCTGGTGGTGGGCGAATGCCGCTGGCGCGCCGCGAAGCTCGCCGGCCTGGAGGAGATCCCCGCCTTCTGGCGCGAGCTCGACGACCGCCAGGTGCTGGAGATCCAGGTCGTCGAGAACCTGCAGCGCCGCGACGTGCATCCCATCGAGGAGGCCGAGGGCTACGAGCAGCTCATGAAGCGCCACGGCTACAAGGCCGAGGAGATCGCCGCCAAGATCGGCAAGAGCAAGGCCTACGTCTACGCCCGGCTCAAGCTCACCGCCCTGTGCCGAGACGCCCGCGAGGCCTTCTACGCCGGCAAGCTCGACGCCAGCACGGCGCTGCTGGTGGCGCGCATCCCCGGCGAGGGGCTGCAGAAGAAGGCCACCAGGAACATTACCGAGGCCGACGGCGGCCCCATGTCCTACCGCAGCGCCGTCAACCACATCCGCTACGGATTCACGATCAGCCTCTCGCGAGCCACCTTCCCCCTGCATGACGCAGCGCTGGTGCCCGCGGCCGGCGCCTGCGCCGACTGCCCCAAGCGCAGCGGCAACGACCCGGCGCTCTTCGCCGACCTCGGCGACGATGCAGACGTATGCACCGACACCGCATGCTTCGAGGACAAGCGCGCCGCGCGCCATCTGCAGCTGATCGAGTTGGCCGAGCAGCGCAAGATCCCGGTGCTGCGCGACGACGAGGTGAGGACGATCGCACCGTCTGGCCACCTCTGGTCCATCGACGAGGATCGCTACGTCGTGCTCGACGACGAGGTCGACGGCGACGAGCAGGAACGCACCTACCGCGAGGTCCTGGGCGAGGACGCCCCGGTCGCCGCATTCCTGGAGGTGAGCTCCGGCGCCAACAAGCGGCTGGTGGCAGTGGCCGAGAGGACGGCGATCGAAGAGGCGCTCAAGCAGGCAGGCTGGCAGCCCACGGAGGATCCGGAGGCGCCGGAACCCGAGACAGCCGACCAGCGTACTGAGCGCGAGGCGCTCAAGGCCGGCCGCGCGGCGCGGGAAGCGAAACGGCAGGCCACCGAGGCGGAGAAGGACTGGCGCGCACGCCTCGCGGCCGCGCTCTGGCCCATGCTGCGCATGTCGTGCGAGCAGGACATCGACTTCCCGCGCACGCTGGTGCGCATCGCCATAATGGCCTGGCTGCGCCAGGAGGTCACCATCGCCGAATTCCCCGAAGACCTGCTGGCGCGCTTTGGTCTGACCCTGCCCGAGGAATACGACGAGGCGGAGGAGTTGGAGAAGATCGCCGCCGCGATGGCCGGCTGGCCCATCGGCCACGTGCTGGTGTTCCTGCTCGACGCCCTCACCCAGGTGGAGCAGGGCCAACTGTTTAACTACGGACGGCGCGATCACCCCGCCACCCTCCTCGCCCTCGCCCAGGCCGTCGGCCTCGACGCCGAGGCCTTGCGCGATCCGCCCGCCGCCTCTGTCGCGCCCGAAACCGCTCCGGACCCCGCTGCGCCGGCGGCGGAGAAGAAGCCCGCGAGGCCGGCCGGAAGGAAGAGGACGGAGGGAAAGGCGAATCCAGCGCCGGCTACGCCGGCGAACGAACCGGCTGCGCCGGTTGAAAAACCCTTGAACTTCGTGGAGGACTGGCCGTTCCCGGTCGGGAGCCGGCCATGAACACGCCGCTGACCAAGCAGCAGTGATCGAGTGCTACTTCGATCCTGAGTTCGATCCAGACGCGCTGCCCATGGCAACGCCGGCCGAGCTGGAAGCAGTGGGACAAGGGAGGCTCTTCGCATGACCCGCATCGTCTCCATCGGCGCCATGATCGAGCAGCTCGAAGGGCTGCTCGATACCACCGATCTGACCAACTGGGAGCATGGCTTCGTGACCAACGTGCTGCAGCGCTATCTGCGGGCGGGAAAGGATTCCCGCGTGCTGAGCGCGAACCAGGTGGAAGTCATCGAGCGCATCTGGGGGAAGCATTTCGCATGAGCGACAAGAGCCAAATCGAATGGACCGACGCCACCTGGTCGCCGGTGACCGGCTGCACGAAGGTCAGTCAGGGCTGCAAGAACTGCTATGCCGAGCGGGAGGTAGAGACCCGCTGGTCGAAGAACCCGAAGAGCGTCTGGTACGGCCGCGCCTTCACCGACGTGCGCTGCCACCCCGAGGCCCTCAACCAGCCCCTGCACTGGAAGAAGGGCCGGCGCATCTTCGTCTGCCCGCGGGCGGATCTGTTCCACGCGCACGTGCCGGACAAGTTTATCGCGCAGGTATTCGCCGTGATGGCCAAGTGCCCGCAGCACACCTTCCAAGTATTGACCAAGCGGGCCGAGCGCATGCAGTTTCTGCTGCGGTCCGAGTGGGACTGGAAACCCCCGTACAACATCTGGATGGGCGTCTCTATTGAGGACCAAGACACGGCGGACGAGCGCGTCCCGTTACTGCTGGACACGCCGGGCGCGGTGCGCTGGATCTCTGCTGAGCCGCTCCTTGGGCCGATCGATTTGCGGTTGATGCGCAGTGCCCCGCTGTGGGCCGGTGAGGGTTCTGGCTGCGCCATACACTCGTCTGAGCGTTTCGGCCTGAGCTGGGTGGTTGTTGGCGGTGAGAGCGGCAAGACTGCCAGGCCCATGCATCCTGATTGGGCAAGATCCCTGCGCGATCAGTGCGCCGCGGCCAGGGTGTCGTTCCTATTCAAGCAGCACGGAGCTTGGGCTCCGGCCTGCGATTACTACAGCGATGAGGACAGCGCGCGCGATGCAGCACTCGATAGGCCACACCTGCTCATCACGACTCGTGGCAATGAGTGGCATGTAGATTTCGATGGCCAGCCGCCCATCGGCACATGGATCATGCACCGCACCGGCAAGAAAGCCGCCGGCCGCCTCCTCGACGGCGTGCTGCACGACGCGTATCCCGAGGCTTGACCCATGGCGCGGCCGCCGCTCACAATCTCCGCCGTCAACAAACCCGATCCAGGGTTGGCCGCTATTGCAGCGGTCGCCCTGCTCCTCGATTTCCATGCGAAAGCACGCCGTCCTGTACTTGAGGTCATCGAAGGACCGCAGTGCGGTCTCCCTGGCGGCGCAACGCCGCGAGCTGCAGGAGCTGGCCAAGAGCCGCAGCCTGCTGATCACCTCTGAATACGCCGACGCGGTCGAGTCCGGCAAGGACACCGACCGCCCGGGTTTCCAGTCGCTGCTGCGCGACCTGAAAGCGAAGCACCGCGCCTGGTCGGCTGTGCTCATGTACGACACCAGCCGCCTCGGCCGGCGGCGCTACATCGCCGAGGCCTTCCGCCACGAGTGCAAGAAGCTCGGCGTGGAGATCCTCTTCGCCAAGGTTCCAGAGGTGGATCCGATCTCCCAGGTGATCCTCGACTCGGTACTGCAGGCCATGGACGAGGTGCACAGCCTGATGTCGCGCGAAAAGGGCCTAGCCGGCATGGCGGAGAACGTGCGCCAGGGCTTTCGCGCCGGCGGGCGGGCGCCCTACGGCTACCGGCTGGCCACGGTGGAGACCGGGCAATGGCGCGACGGCGCGCCCGTCACCAAGAGCCGCATCGAGCCAGACGAGCACGCCCACAAGATCGCCGCCTGGTTCAAGGGTCGGGCGGCCGGCAGGAACGGCCGGGCACTCGCCGACGAGCTGGGCATCCCGCTCGCCAAGAGCACGCTCACGCATCTGGAATGGTCGGCGCTGACCTATGCCGGCCACACGGTGTGGAACGTTCACCGCGGGAAAGAAGATGCCGGCGAGGGCCGGCGGCGGCCGCGCGCCGAGTGGATCATCCAGCGCGACACCCATGCCGCCCTCATCACAGACGAGGAAGCCGAGGCGATCCTGGCGCGGCTGGAAGGCAACAAGGCGGCGCGGGCGACCCGCGCGCGGATCTCGGACTATCTGCTGACGGGGATTCTGCGGACGCCGGACGGCACCGCCTGGTGGGGCAACGCCGGCAACTACCGCACCGGCGGCGCGAACATCAAGGCCAGCATGATCGAGGAGGCACTGCTCGCCCAGGTGGCTGCGGATCTGCGCACCGATGAGTTCGTCAATCTGCTGACGGAATACGCGCGCCGCTCCCAGTCGCCCAGCGACGGCGCCGAGCTGGCGGCGCTGGCCGGCCAGGTGCGCGAGACCGACACGCGCATCAACCGGCTGATGGGGCTCATCGAGCAGACCGACGAGCCGGGACCGCTGCTACGGCGCATAGAGGATCTGGAACGGGAACGCAGAGATCTCGCCGAGCGTCTGGTGGCGATCGAGGAAGAGACACGGCGCGCCAAGGCGCTGGCAAAGGTGCGTGAAAGCGATGTGCGTCGCATGCTCGATGCGATCGCCGAAGACATGGCCGCGCTGGACCGTGGCCATCTGAAGGATTTCCTGCAGGGGATGATCGAGAGCATCACCCTCGACCCCATTACCCGCGCCGGGGAGATCCGCTACCGAATCGGCGCAAGTGGGGTTAAGGTGGCGTCCCCACGGGGATTCGAACCCCGGTTACCGCCGTGAAAGGGCGATGTCCTAGGCCTCTAGACGATGGGGACCTTGAGGTGAGGCATTCGAGGTCTTGGTGGTGGAGGTAAGCGGGATCGAACCGCTGACCTCTTGCATGCCATGCAAGCGCTCTCCCAGCTGAGCTATACCCCCACAAGAGAGGGCGCATTATACGGAGCCGCCCTGGCTTTGTAAAGAAAGCTCCGGGGTTTACGTCTCTGGTGCAGTGCGGCTTCGTGGCGCCGGGCTTGCCGGATTCCGGGCCGCGCTGCGCTTGCCTGGAATGACGGGCCGATGATGCGCGCTGCGCGGCGGACGACAGGCTGGTGGCGCGTTGATTACGGGCTGACCGTCGGCGCTAATCCGCCAGCACCTTGCCCGGGTTCATGAGGTTGTGCGGGTCGAGCGCCGTCTTCACCCGGCGCATCAGCTCCATCTCCAGCTCGCTCTTGTAGCGCAGGATCTCGCCGCGCTTCAGTTGCCCCAGGCCGTGCTCGGCGCTGATGCTGCCGCCGAGCCGGGTGACGAGGTCATGGACGATGCGGTTGGCGGCCGGCGTCTGGGCGATGAACTCGTCGTTGCCGGCGGCCTCGGGCCGCGACAGGTTGTAGTGCAGGTTGCCGTCGCCGATGTGGCCGAAGACGACGATGCGCACGCCGCCGAACGCGCGCCGCAGCGCCTTGCCGGCGGCGGTGATGAACTCGTCGATGCGGCTCACCGGCACGGCGATGTCATGCTTGATGCTGATGCCCTCGATGCGCTGCGCTTCGGAAATGTTCTCGCGCAGCGCCCATAGCGCCTGCGCTTGGGCGATGCTGCGCGCGACGACGGCATCGCGCACGCGGCCCGCCTCCATTTCCGTCGAGAGCGCGGCTTCCACGGCGGCAGCGAGATCGAAGCCGGCCAGGGTATCGGCCAGTTCCATCAGCACGTACCAGTCGTGCCGCTGCGCCAGCGGATCGCGCGCGCCGGAGATGTGCTGGAGCACCAGATCGAGCGCCGGCCGGCCGACGATCTCGAAGGCGCACACGCGATCGGCGAAGGCATCGCGCATGCGCCCGAGCAAATCCACGGCGGCGGCCGGATCGGGCACGGCGAGCCACGCCACGGCGCTCGTCTGCGGCTTGGGGAACAGCTTGAGCACGACGGCGGTAACGATGCCCAGCGTGCCTTCGGCGCCGATGAACAGGTGCTTGAGATCGTAGCCGGTGTTGTCCTTGCGCAGCCCGCGCAGGCCGTTCCAGATGCGCCCGTCGGGCAGCACCACTTCCAGGCCGAGGGTGAGATCGCGCGTGTTGCCGTAGCGCAGCACATGCACGCCGCCGGCATTGGTGGACAGGTTGCCGCCGATCTGGCAACTGCCCTGGGCCGCCAGCGCCAGGGGAAAAAGCCGGTTGGCGCGTTCCGCCGCCTCCTGCACCTGCTGCAGGACGCAGCCCGCCTCCGCCGTGATGGTGTTGTTGGCGACGTCGATGTCGCGAATGCGGTTCACGCGCGCCAGGTTGATGACGACGGCGTTGCCCGAGGCGTCGGGCGTGGCGCCGCCGCACAGGCCGGTGTTGCCGCCCTGGGGCACCATGGGCACGCGCGCCTGCGCACAGGCGGTGACGACTGCGGCCACTTCGTCGGTGTTCGCCGGCTTGACGACGCAGCGGGCGCGGCCGGTGTAGCGCCCGCGCCAGTCGGTGAGCGAGGGCGCCGTGTCCGCTGCATCGGTGAGGACGTGCGCGGCACCGATGATTTCGCCAAGCCGTGCGGTCAGGGTATCCATGCTTGCGCCCTCAGCGTCCCAGCGCCACGTCGATGGCCGGGCGCATGCGCTTGACCGTCTCCATGCCTTCGGCGATCGCCTCGACGCCGCGATGGTAGTCCATCAGACCGAGCTGGGCGAGCCGCGGCGCCAGCAGCACGTCGGCGGGATCGCCCGCCAACCGGCTGCGGGCGATGCGCACCTGCATGACGTTGATCGAGGTCTGGATGACGGAAACGAGCGAGGGCAGGTTTTCCTCCGTTGCCTCGGCGGGGCTGCGCAGCCGGCCCAGCAGACGCGCCGTCCAGCCGGGCTCCTCGGCCGGCTGCGGCGGCGGCTCCTTGACCGCAGCAGTCCTGCCGCGCGCGCGGCCGACGATATCCGAGCCGAGGTCCACCGCGATGACGATCTCCGCACCCATGGCGCGACACAGGGACACGGGCACCGGATTGACCAGCGCGCCGTCCACCAGTAACGCGGCCTCGGAGCGCACCGGCGTCATCAGCCCGGGCATGGCTGCCGACGCGCGCACGGCGCGCAGCAGGCTGCCTTCGCGCAGCCATACCTCGTGGCCGGTCTGGAGGTTGGTGGCGACGCAGGCAAAGGGCATGTTCAATCCGGTGAATTCCCGGTGCAGAAAATGGCGCGCGACGAAGTGGAACAGCTTGTCGCCCTTGATGAGCCCGCTCTTGAAGCTCACGTCCAGGAGCGCCAGGACGTTCTGCCAGGTCAGCCCCGACACCCAGTCCGCCAGCTTGTCCAGATTGCCGCTAGCATGGACCGCGCCGACGAACGCGCCGATGGAGCAGCCGCACACCAGGTCGGGTTGGATGCCCTCCCCCGCCAGCGCCTGTATGACGCCGATATGGGCCCAGCCGCGGGCGGAGCCGCTGCCCAGAGCAAGACCGATTTTCGGCTTGTGATTCATGGTCGGGTCGGGGAAATGACGCGGATATTATCGAAGCCGGCGCCGGAGAGCGCAAACGCCGGCAAGGGCGTCGCGCTCCGCGCGCTCAGGGCAAGGCGAGCTGTGCGTAGAGATCGTGCACGTCGCAGTCGGTGACGGTGACGCGGGCAATCTGGCCGACTTCGAGGCACTGGCCGTCCGTGACATTGACCAAGCCGTCGATCTCCGGCGCGTCGGCGGCGGAGCGGGCAATAGCGCCTTCCTCGTCCACCTCGTCCACCAGCACCTCGATCGTCGAGCCGATCCTGCGCTCCAGGCGCCGGGTGCTGATGTCTTCCTGCAGTTCCATCAGCCGCGCCCGGCGCTCCTCGCGCACCTCCTCCGGCAGCGCGCCGGGCAGGTCGTTGGCGGCGGCGCCGTCCACCGGCGAGTAGGCGAAGCAGCCGACGCGGTCCAGTTGCGCCTCTTCGAGGAAGGCGAGCAGCTCCTCGAACTCGGCTTCCGTTTCGCCGGGGAAGCCGGCAATGAAGGTGCTGCGGATGGTGATGTCCGGGCAGATGTCGCGCCAGGCGCGTATGCGCGCGAGATTGTCTTCGCTGCTGGCGGGCCGCTTCATGAGCTTGAGGATGCGCGGGCTGGCGTGCTGGAAGGGCACGTCGAGATAGGGCAGGATGCGGCCCTCGGCCATGAGCGGAATCAGCTCGTCCACCTGGGGATAGGGATAGACGTAGTGCAGCCGCACCCACACGCCCAGCTCGCCCAGGGCGCCGGCAAGATCGGCGAGTCGGGTCTTCATCGGCCGGCCGTTCCAGAAGCCGGTGCGGTACTTGACGTCGACACCGTAGGCGCTGGTGTCCTGGGAGACGATCAGCAGCTCCTTCACTCCGGCGCGTACCAGGCTCTCCGCCTCCCGCATGATGTCGGCGACCGGCCGGCTCGCCAGATCGCCGCGCAGCGCAGGGATGATGCAGAAGGTGCAGCGATGGTTGCAGCCTTCGGAGATCTTGACGTAGGCATAGTGGCGCGGCGTCAGCTTGATGCCCTCGGGCGGCACGAGATCGAGGAAGGGATCGTGAGGCTTGGGCAAGTGGGCATGCACCGCCTGCATCACCTCCTCGGTGGCGTGGGGGCCGGTGACGGCGAGCACCTGGGGATGCGTCTCGCGCACGATGTCGCCCTTGGCGCCGAGGCAGCCGGTGACGATCACCCGGCCGTTCTCGGCCAGGGCTTCGCCGATGGCATGCAGCGACTCTTCCACCGCCGCGTCGATGAAGCCGCAGGTATTGACGACCACCAGATCGGCGCCGTCGTAGGTCGGCTCGATGGCATAGCCCTCGGCGCGCAGGCGCGTCAGGATGTGCTCCGAATCGACCAGGGCTTTGGGGCAGCCGAGGGAAATGAACCCGATCTTTGGTGCTGGCGCGGGCTTGCTGCGGGCCATTCGTTCAAGCGGCGCCGCAGCGCGGCGGTGGGGTCACTTCTTTTCCGGCGCCGTCTCGTCGCTGCCGGCGGCCTTGCTGCCCTCGGTACTGGCCGGGAATCCGGGGAACTGGAAGCCGGCGAACAGGTTGCGGGTCTGGGCCTCGATCTGCTCCTGCATTTGCATGAACATCTTCTTGCTCTGTTCCATGTAGGCACTCATCATGCTCTGCATGGCAGGGCCCTGGAAGTTCAGGAACTGGGTCCACAGATCCTTGCTCAGCGGATTGTTCTCGCCGTAGATGGCGCGCGCCTGATCCTGCAGCCGGGTCTGCATCTCGGTAAAGGCCTTGATGTTGTTCTCGAGATACTTGCCCATCATGCCCTGCATGGCGTTGCCGTAGAACCGGATCATGTGCGCCAGGACATCGCTGGTGAACATGGGCACCCCGCCCGCTTCTTCCTCGAGGATGATCTGCAGCAGGATGCTGCGCGTAAGATCGTCGTTGGTCTTGGCATCGATGACCTGGAAGTCCTCCTGCTGCAGCACCAGGTCCTTGACGTCGGTCAGCGTGATGTAGGCGCTCGTCTTCGTGTCGTAGAGACGGCGATTCGGATATTTCTTTATCAAACGGGAATGTTCGGACATCCTGGGCTCCTCAACTTCGGACGCGCAGATGCGCCGAAGCCCTCAGGAACGAATTATACACGCTGCAAACGCACAACCCCGCCGGAAACGGCGGGGTTGCTTGATGTTTGAAGCACCGGCCACCTCAGCACATGTGCAGACCGCCGTTGATCTGCAGCGTCGCGCCCGTCATGTATCCGCCATACTCCGATGCCAGATAGGCGCAAAGACGCCCGATCTCCTCCGGCGTGCCCAGGCGTCCGACCGGTATCTGCGCGACGATCTGCTCGCGCACCTCGGCCTTGATGGCGAGGACCATATCCGTGCCGATGTAGCCCGGCGCAATGGCGTTCACCGTCACGCCCTTTCTCGCCACTTCCTGAGCGATCGCCTTGGTAAAGCCGAGGATGCCCGCCTTGGCGGCCGAGTAATTGGCCTGTCCGAATTGCCCGCGCACGCCATTGACCGACGAGATGTTGATCACCCGCCCCCAGCCGCGTTCCGCCATTCCGGTCAGGACGCGGTGGGTAACGTTGAACACGCTGTTCAGGTTGGTGGCGATGACCGCGTCCCAGTCCGGTTTCTGCATCTTGCGGAACATGTTGTCGCGGGTAATGCCGGCGTTATTCACCAGCACGTCCACCGGACCGAGATCCGCTTCGATCTTGTCGACCATGGCTTTGCAGGAATCGTAGTCCGCCACGTCCCCTTCGGCCGCGTAAAACTCGAACCCGTCCGCCTGCTGCTGGGCCAGCCACTCGTCCTTCTTCGGGAAACCGGGCAGACAGTTCGCCGCGACGACAAATCCGTCCTGAGCCAGCGCCCGACAAATCGCCGTGCCCAGACCTCCCATGCCGCCGGTTACCAGCGCGACTCTCTTCATCATTTTTCTACATCCTCCGCTAGAAACAACAAAACCCGCTCGCCGCCCAGTGAAAGAGCGGGCACGACCGCACCACCGGCGCGACCGTCTGGGACGAGCCCCTTAGAACATATGCTGGCCGCCGTTGATCGAAATATTAGCGCCCGTCAAAAACGCGGCTTCCTCGGACGCGAGGTAAGCCACCAACCCCGCGATCTCCTCCGGCTTGCCGAGGCGGCCGACCGGAATCTGCGGCAGTATCTTGCTGTCCAGGATCTCCTGGGGAATCGCCATGACCATCTTGGTCCCGATGTAGCCCGGCGATATCGTATTGATCGTCACGCCCTTGTTCGCCACTTCCAGAGCCAGCGCCTTGGTGAATCCGTGCATGCCGGCTTTGGCGGCTGAGTAGTTGGTCTGTCCGAATGCGCCCTTCTGACCGTTCACGGACGAAACGTTGATGATGCGTCCCCACTTGCGCTCGACCATGCCATCGATCACCTGCTTGGTCATGTTGAAGCACGAATCCAGGTTGGTCTTCATCACCACGTCCCAGTCGGCCTTGCCCATCTTCTTAAACGTCATATCGCGCGTGATGCCGGCATTGTTCACCAGTACGTCGACGGACCCGACCTCCGCCACCACGCGCTCGACGCACGCCTTGCAAGAGTCGTAATCGCCCACGTCGCAGGCATAGCCCTTGAAGCCGTAACCCATGTCGTTCATGGAACGCAGCCAGTCGGCCGCGTTCTTGTTGCCGGGTGAATGCGTCGTCACCACCTTGTACCCGAGCGCAGCGAGCTTGATGCAAATCGCCTCGCCGAGACCGCCCATGCCACCCGTGACCAATGCGACTCTTGCCATTTTGTTCCTCTCCTCTCTTGTTGGGGTGGGGGAAACGCACTTGTGCCGGCGACGCCCCCAGTCGCCGCCGCTGCATATTCGTTAGGCAGCCTCCTTTACGTAGCGGCCGGGCGCCGGTTCAATGATCGGATGCTTCGTGCTGCCAAGCGCGGTGCGGGCCGGCACCGGCTCGCCGCCGAACTGGCCGAGCCACTGTATCCAGTGCGTCCACCAGCTACCCCTTTGCTCCGTTGCCGAGCCCAGCCACTCCTCGGCGGAGGAACTCGGCGCCTCGTTGGTCCAGTAGCTGCGCCGGTTCTTCGACGCTGGGTTGATCGCCCCGGCGATATGGCCGCTCGCACCAAGCACGAACGTGCACGGACCTCCCAGGATCTGGCGCGACAGAAAAGCCGCCTGCCACGGAACGATGTGGTCCTCGCGGGTGGCCAGCAGGTAGGCCGGCACCTTCACTTTGTTCAGATCCACGTTGACGCCGAGCATCTCCAGCTTGCCGGGCACCCGCAGTTCGTTCTGCAGGTACATATGACGCAGATAGTACGCGAGAAACGGCCCCGGCAGGTTGGTGCTGTCGGAGTTCCAGTACAGTAGATCGAAGGCCCGCGGTTTGCCGCCCTTGAGGTAGTTGCCGACGACATACTGCCAGATCAAATCGTTGGCGCGCAGGCTGGAAAATACGTTGGCCAGTTCCCGCCCGGGCAGCAGCCCGCCCTTGCCCAGAGTCGCCTCGCGCGCGGCGACTGAGGTCTCGTCTATGAAGCACCCCAGTTCGCCAGCGTCGGAATAGTCGAGCAAGGTGGTCATCAGGGTCAGGCTAGAAACCGGATCTTCGCCGCGCCCCGCCAGCACGCCGAGGGCGCTGGACAGGATAGTGCCACCGACGCAGAAGCCCAGTACATTCGGCTTGGCCACGCCCGTGATCTCGCGGACCACGTCCAGCGCGGCGAAAACGCCTGTTTGCACATAGTCGTCCCACGTCAGCGTGCCCTGCGCGGCTTTGACGTTGCGCCAGGAAATCAGAAAGACCGTCACGCCCTTGTCGATCGCATGCTTGACGAAGGAATTGTCGGGCTGCAGATCGAGAATGTAGAACTTGTTGATGCACGGCGGCACGATCAGCAGCGGCCGCTCGGCAACGGTCGGTGTCGTCGGCACATACTGGATGAGCTGGAGCAGTTCGTTCTCGAAAACCACGGCACCCGGCGTGACGGCGAGATTGCCGCCGACCTCGAACGCCTCGTCGTCGGTCATCGAGATGCGGCCCTTGCGCATGTCGGCCAGCATGTTCTGGATGCCGAGGGTTATGCTCGCGCCCTTGGTCTCGAGCGCCGTCTTGATGAACTCGGGATTGAAGGCGGCGAAATTCGACGGCGCCATGGCATCGACATACTGGCGGGTGAGGAACTGCACGCGGCTCTTGGCGCGGCCGTCCATGATCGGGATCGCGTCCGCCAGTTCGGTGAGGAACCGCGCGTTGATGAGATAGGCTTGACGCAGGTAATCGAAGTAGCGCGTCGCCGACCACTCCGGCGCGGCAAAACGACGGTCACCGGCGTCGGGCTGCACGACGATGGGAGCAGGCTCGTTGGCATGCGTCTGAACCATTGTGCTCCACAGCTTGGCATGCTGTGCCGCAAACTCCTGGTGCAACCCGGCCAGCCGGCCCCCCTCCGGCAGCGGCAGGCGGCCGTGCAGTGCGGCACCAGCGCCGTTGAGGAGTGCGTTCTGGCTGTTGAGAAAATCGAGGAACTGCTGGACTAGCGTCTGCGCGCCTGGCGGGATCGGGCTTGCGCTATCTTGGGATTTTTCAGTGCCGACCGCCATCCTCTCCTCCAACGAATTCCAATCTCGGAATGCCCGTAGATGAAACGACGGAGATCAACCTGTCAATTGAACTACAATTCCGTGGTGGTCTATTCTTGCCGATTTTGCATCGCACAATAACACCTGTCAATAAGAACGCGCCATCCGTCAAGGCGTGGCGCCATCAGGTCAGGCAAGCCGGTCGGCAACGAGTCGGTGCACCAGATCGATCGTGCCGATACCCAGGCCGATCAGCACCACCTGCTGTACCGTGGCGCGCAGTTCGGGGCGCCGATGCAGGCCGGGGATAAGGTCGGCCACGGCCACGTAGATCATGCTTGCCGCCGCCAAGGCGAGAAGCACGGGAACGGCGCCGCTGACCGAGGAAAGAGCGAAGTAGGCAAGCAGCCCGCCGACCAATGTCGCCAGGCTCGACAGGAGGTTGAACGCCAGGGCGCGGGCGCGCGAGTAGCCCGAGTGCAGCAGGATGAGGAAATCCCCCACCTCCTGGGGAATCTCGTGGGCAATCATCGCCACGGCCGTGACGATGCCAAGCGGAATACTTTCCATGAATGCCGCGGCAATGAGCACGCCGTCCACAAAGTTGTGAAAGGTGTCGCCCACCAGGATGAGCAGCCCGCTGCGCCCGCCGTCGGCACCGTGGACATGGGGTTCGTGGCCCTCGCACTGCGCTTCGTGGCAGTGACGCCAGAGCACGAGTTTCTCCAGGACGAAGAACGCGAGTATCCCGGCCAGTACCACCGCCGCCACCCGGCCGGCATCGCCGCCGCGCTCCATGGCATGGGGCAGGACTTCGAGAAACGACGCGCCGAGCAAGGCGCCGATGGCATAGCTGATGAGGATCGACACCCAGGCGCTGCGCGCGGTGAGCGTGAACAGCGCCGCCGCGAGCACGCTGAGCACGCCGCCGGCAAGCGACATTAGGACGATCCAGGTGAGTACGGTCATGACCCAGGCGCAGGAGAACGCTGGATTATACGGGATGGGCCGGCGGGCTCAGCGCGGCCGATTGACAAGATAGATGCCCAGCGCCACCAGCAGAAGCGACGCCAGTAGCAGCGCGGAAACGCGCTCGGACAGCAGCACGCCGCCGGCGAGCACACCAAACAACGGCGTCAGGAACGAGAACACGGACAATTGCGACGCCGGATAGCACGTGATCAGCCAGAACCACGCCAGATAACTGACGAAGGCCACGACCACCACCTGAAAAAGGAGGCTGGCCAGCACCAGCGCGCCGGGATTGGTAATGCCAGGCTCGTGCAAGGCGAGCGACACCAGCGGCAGCGCCAGGCCGGAGCCGGCGAGTTGGTAGAAAAGAATCTTGTTCGGGCTGACGCGCACCAGGCGGCTCGCTTTGATCATCACGGTCGTGGCGCCCCAGAACAGCGCGGCGAGCAGCGCCATGACGTCGCCCGTTAGCTCGCGGTGAGTCGGCAGACGCAGCGCGTCGGCGAAGGCGATGCAGATGCCGATGAAGGCGCACACCAGCCCCGCCCACTGAAGCCATTGCAGCCGCTCGCCCGGCAGAAAGACGTGCGCCCCCAACGCGACGACGAAAGGCGCCGTGTACAGAAAGATGACGCTGCGCGAGGCGGCCGTGAAGGTCAGCCCCCAGTAGAGCAGCGCGAACTCGCCGGCGAACAGCGCTGCCGCCACCAGTCCAGGAATGAGGGAGCCGTCCTTGTCGAACAGCCTGATGCCGCGATGCGCCGACCAAAGCCAGAGCAAGGCACAGGCACCGATGGAGCGCAGGCCCGCCTGCAGCACTGGCGAGATGCCGGCATTGGCCACCTTGATCGCCACCTGCTGCAGCCCCCACGTGGCGCACAGCAGCACCATGACGACCATGGCAGTGGCATCGAGCCGGGTGCGACGTTCGCTCACGGGTCAATTCTCCAGCCAGATGAGCGAGGCCATGCGCCCCGTGACACGCTCGCGCCGAAAGGAAAAGAAGCGCTGCGGCTCGCCGTAGGTGCACCAGCCGCCGCCGAACACGCGCGCCACGCCCGCGGCCGCCAGGCGCTGTCGCGCCAGCGCACAGAGGTCGGCCTGCCAGCGCTCGCCGCTGCCGGGGGTGAAGGCTTCGGCCGCCGCGGGTGCCTGGGCAACGAAGGCGTCGCGCACTTCCGGCCCCACTTCGAAAGCCTGCGGCCCGATGGCCGGGCCGAGGAACGCAAGCAACGACGCCGGCGGCTCGCCCGTGGCGCGCACGGCTTGCTCGAGCACGCCTGCGGCCAAGCCGCGCCAGCCGGCGTGGGCGGCGACGACGACGGAGGAGCTGTCATTGCATAACAGCACCGGCAGACAGTCGGCGGTCTGGACCGCGCAGACCACGCCCGGGCGGCGTGCGATCGACGCATCGGCGCAGACACCGGCCGCTGCGCGCTCGGCATCTGCCACCGCCGTGCCATGTACCTGCTCCAGCCATGCCGGCTCCGCCGGCAGCAGCGCGCGCAGACGCGCGCGGTTAGCCTGCACCGCGTCTGTCTCGTCGCCGACATGACGGGCGACATTCATCGAGGCATAGCAACCGCGACTGACACCGCCGCTGCGGGTGGTGATCAGGGCACGCACCCGGGCGGGCGCCGGCCAGTCGGGCACGATCCAGTCGTTCATGGCCCATCCTGCTGCGCGTGCAGCGCCTCGAGCAGGCGCGCGAAATCCTCGGGCAGGGGCGCCTGCCAGTGCATTTCCTGCCCCAATTCCGGATGCACGAGGCCAAGGCGCATGGCATGTAGCGCCTGACGCGGAAATTCGCCGGCCACACCGCCGCGGCGGCGGCTGCCGTACGTGACATCCCCCACCAAGGGATGGCCGATGCTCGCCATGTGCACGCGGATCTGGTGCGTACGTCCCGTGTCCAGTGCGCATTCCACGAGAGTCGTGCCCGGCAAGTGCTCGATCACCCGGTAGCGCGTGCGGGCAGCGCGTCCCGCCGCCGCCACCGCCATGCGCGTGCGCTGGACCGGATGCCGGCCGATGGGCGCATCCACCGTGCCGGCGCCGCTCAACGCGCCCCACACCAAGGCGCAGTACAGTCGCCGCACCGTGCGCGCCTGCAGCTGGCGCACGAGGCTGGTCTGCGCCGCCAGAGTCTTGGCCACGACAAGCAAGCCGCTGGTGTCCTTGTCGAGGCGATGGACGATGCCAGCGCGCGGCAATTCGCGCAGCCGAGGCGCGTGGTGCAGCAAAGCGTTCATGAGTGTGCCACTGTGCACGCCGCTACCCGGGTGCACGACCAAGCCGGCAGGCTTGTCGATGACGATGAGTGTGTCATCCTCGTAGACGACGGGCAGTGCAATGGCCTCGGCCGGCGCCGGGCCGGCCAAGGGCTGCGCTTCCGCGCGTAGCAGTAGGCACTCGCCACCCCAGACCTTCTGCTTCGCCTCTCCGGGTCGGCCGTCCACTTCCACGCGACCCTCGCGCACCCAGGCCTGCAGCCGGCTGCGGGAATACTCGGGGAACAGTCGCGCCAGCGCCTGATCCAGGCGTAGGCCGCCACAGTCCGGGGCGACCGTGATCAGTCGCGGCGGCGGGGCCTCGGAGGGGATTGCGCTATAATCGCCGGCCTGATAGCCAGTTCTTTGCGGGGCACTCACCATGCGTAGTTTAGCGGTAATTCTCGGCCTGCTGCTGGCCGGCTGCGGCCTGCTGCCGGAGGCCAAGGACGAGACCGCCGGTTGGTCGGCACAGAAGCTCTACTCCGAGGCCCGCGCCAACATGAGCGACGGCGCTTATGACAAAGCCATCAAGTACTTCGAGATCCTCGAATCGCGCTATCCCTACGGCCGCTACGCGCAGCAGGCGCAGATCGAGGTCGCCTATGCCTACTACAAGCAGAACGAACAGGGTTCTGCGATCGCCGCCTGCGACCGGTTCATCAAGCTGCACCCTAACCACCCCAACGTGGACTACGCCTACTACCTAAAAGGGCTGGTGAACTTCAACGAGGATTTGGGCCTGCTCGGGGGCATTGCGGGACAGGATCAATCGGAGCGCGATCCCAAGGCAGCGCGGGAATCTTTCGACACCTTCAAGGAACTGGTGACCAAGTTCCCGGACAGCAAGTACACACCCGACGCCATCCAGCGCATGAAGTACCTGGTCAATGCGCTCGCCTCCCTCGAGGTGCACGTGGCTCGCTACTACCTGAAGCGCGGCGCTTCGGTGGCGGCCATCAACCGTGCCCAGTACGCCCTGCAGAACTACCCGGACACGCCGGCCCTGGAAGAAGCGCTGTTCATCATGGTCAAGGGCTACGATGCGCTCGGCATGAACGACCTGCGCGACGACACCGAGCGCATCATGCGCAAGAACTTCCCCAAGAGCGAGTACTACGAGCGCGGGCTGGACAAGAAACTGCCCTGGTGGAAGCTCTGGTAGGCGGGGCGGCGCGGGCGCGCACGCGCCGCCATCGTCGGAAATTCAGGCTCGGCCTTTCCGTCGGCCGCGGCGATACGGCACCCGGCGCACTTGCCCTCCATTCTCTTGCGCGCAATGCCCAAGCAGCGCGCCGCCGCCGGCTTGTTACTGGCGCGGGTTTCCAGCACGGCCAGGATGCGGCGTTTCTCCACGAGTCACAGGGAATCCACGGCGGTCGTTTCCACCAGCTCGCAGCGGCGCGCCAGCGTGCGCGTGAGTTCACTGCGCATGCCCTGCTCCGCGCCGTCGACGACCAGGACCGCAACACGCACCCTGTCGCCGTCGGCCTGTTCGGTGTGCAGCAGTGCCGGGTGCGCGCTCACGCGCGCTGATCTCGCGCGTTACCGATAGATCGCGATGAGCACGCTGCAGGGCGCGTTCTCGATCAGCGATGCCCCGACCGAGCCCTTCCACCAACGCTCCAGCAGCGAGGCGCGCTGCCGGTGTCCGACGACGATCAGGTCGCAGTGCAATTCGCCCGCCAGGCGGCAGATCTCATCGACCGGTTCGCCCGTGACGAGGTGCCCTTCGGCCTTGATTCCCCGTTCGCCGAGCAGGGACAGGCCCTCGTCGAGCACGGCGCGGAAATGCCGGTTCTCCTCCTCCTGCAGTGACTCGGGCACGAATCCTTCGGTCAAGTACAGGCCGGCCATCAGCGGCGCCACGGCCAGGAGGTGAATCTCCGCGTGCAGCAGGTGGTTGATATCGCAGCACTCGAACAACGCCCTGCGCCCGCTCTCGGAGCCGTCATAGGCCAGCAAGACCTTGTTGTACATCCGTTTTCTCCGCGATGCCCGATGTTCCAGTTTATGCCCTTGGGTGCCATCGCGCAACGCGCGCCGGCGCGCGACGGACCTCGCCGCGCCGGCTGCTATACTCTCGCGTCGCGACTCTCGCCGAGGTGGCCGATGCTCATGGCGCTCCGCACTCGCGATGCGGTGCCCGCCGCATCGCAAAAGATGCAAATGTCCTGTCCCGGACGGCGCCGCCGCACCCAACCCAGGCGCTTATCAATGCCCCGCGCGTCGCAACCGGCGCCGCGACCCTGACGGCCATGGACGAAGCGGTGCGCCAGGCGATGGCCCGGTGGCCGCGCGTCCCGGCCTGTTATGGCTGGCTGCGGCTGACCCGGCGCGGCGACTGGCGCATCGGCGAAGCCGCCGAACGAATCACCCATGCCGGCCTGATCGACTTCATCAACCGCAACTACGGCCACGAGGAACGCGGCGCCTGGTACTTCCAGAACGGACCGCAGCGCGTCTACGTAACGCTGGATTACACGCCGCTGGTATATCGACTGCGCAACGCGGATTCGGCTTCTTTCGAAACGCACACCGGCATGGCGGCGCAGCACATTACCGCCGCCTGGCTGGACGATGCCGGTGCCCTCATCGTGGCATCGGAACACGGCCCCGGTGTCGTGCTCGACCGCGATCTGCCGGCTCTGCTCGACCATCTGCGCGATGGCAACGGCGAGACGATCGGCGAATCCTGGTTGGCAGACCTGCAAGTCGGCACGGCGTGGATCCCGCAGGCGCCTGCAGTGGCCAGGTTGCAGGTCGGCGAGCGGTCCGTTCCCGTTGGCCGCGTACGCAGCGACTACGTCGCGTCGTTTTTCGGCTTCGATCCGGCACCGGCACAAGCGTCGCGCGCAACCGGCAACACAGCGCACGTTGAAGAAAAGTAGAAGCGCCTACCTAGTTCTTATTGTGCACTGCAGTATAATGGGGCGAGACAAGAAAGATGCTTGGGCGTATGTTCTGCCGACGCGATGGTGGTGCAGGCACCGAATCGCTTGGCTAACAGGCTGATCCCGCGGGGCCAAGACTATGCACATGCAAGAACATCACTACCTCACCCCCCTCTTCGAGCCGCAGTCTGTGGCCATCATCGGTGCCAGCGAGCGCGAAGGTTCGGTCGGCGCCGTGCTCGTGCGAAACATGCTGGACGCCAAGTTCAAAGGTAAGCTGTTCGCAGTCAATCCAAAGCACGAGAAGATTTTCGACATTCCTTCCTTTCCGCGGGTCGAGGATATTCCCCATCGCGTCGAGCTGGCGATCATCGCCACCCGCGCCGGCACCGTGCCGGGGATCATCGAATCCTGTGGCCGGGCTGGCGTCAAAGCAGCCGTCGTGCTCTCGGCCGGCTTCTCCGAAATCGGGCCGAACGGCGCCGCTCTCGAACGCAAGGTGCTGGAAAACGCGCGGCGCTACAAGGTGCGCCTGATCGGGCCGAACTGCCTCGGCATCATGCGCCCCAACATCGGCCTCAACGCCACGTTTGCGCTGGGCGGCGCCAACCATGGTTCGATCGGCTTCATCTCCCAGTCCGGGGCGCTGTGCAGCGCCATTCTCGACTGGGCACGGCCCAACAACGTCGGCTTTTCCAGCGTCGTCTCGCTGGGCGGCTCGACCGACGTGGACTTCGGCGAGATCCTCGACTACCTCGTCGCCGACCCGCGCACCGAGAACATTTTTCTCTACATCGAAGGCATCCGCAATGCGCGCAGCTTCATGAGCGCGCTGCGCGCGGCGGCACGCCTCAAGCCCGTGCTGCTGATCAAGGTCGGACGCCACCCCGAGGGCTCGAAGGCGGCGCTGTCGCATACCGGCGCGCTGGTGGGCTCGGACGACGTGTTCGACGCGGCGCTGCGGCGGGCCGGCGTCGTGCGTTTGTACAATGTCGGCCAGCTGTTCGCGGCGACGCAGGCGCTGTTTTCCCATTTCCACCCCTACGGCAACCGCTTTGCCGTCATAACCAACGGCGGCGGGCCGGGGGTGATGGCCGCCGACCGCTGCGCCGACCTGGGCATACCGCTGGCACAGATGGATCAGAAAACCATCGATGCCATGAACGACTTTCTGCCACGCACCTGGTCTCATATCAATCCCATCGACATCGTCGGTGACGCCGATGCCGAGCGCTATCGCAAAACCCTGAGCGTGTGCCTGGCCGACGACAACGTGGATGGCGCGCTGGTGATCTTCTGCCCGCAGGCCATGACGCACCCGGAGGACGCAGCGCGGGCGGTGATCGACGTCGCCCGCGAGTTCGACAAGCCCGTCGTCACCTGCTGGATGGGCGAGGAACACGTGCGCGAGGCGCGCCAGCTGTTCAAGGACGCCGGCATATCGACTTTCCGCACGCCGGAGCCGGCCGTGGAGATGTTCTATCACATCTCCGCCTACTACCGGAACCAGAAGCTGCTGATGCAGACGCCGGAGCCCCTGGTCCAGGAAACGCCGCCCCACGTCGAGAGCGCCCGGCTCGTCATGGAAACCGCGCTGGCGGAAGGTCGGCGCGTGCTCAACGAAATGGAATCCAAGGCACTGCTGGCCGCCTTCCGCATTCCCATTGCCAGCACCGTCGTTGCCCGCTCGCCCACCGAGGCCATGGTGCTGGCCGAGGAGATCGGGCTGCCGGTAGTGATGAAGATCGATTCGCCCAACATTACCCACAAGTCCGATTCCGGCGGCGTGCGCCTCAACCTCAACAATCTGCAGTCGGTGCGCTCCGCCTTCCAGGAAATTCTCGACGAGGTGAGGAAGAACCGGCCCGACGCGGCGGTCAACGGCGTGGCCATCGAGCCCATGGTCGTCAAACCCAACGGACGAGAGCTGATGGTGGGCGTGATGCGCGATGAGGTGTTCGGTCCGACGCTCATCTTCGGCGAAGGCGGCACGCGCATGGAGGCACACCGGGACCGCGCCGTGGCGCTGCCGCCCCTCAACGGCTACCTCGTCGCGGACATGATCCGTTCCACCCGCGTGTCCAAGGTGCTCGGGCCCTTCCGCGGCATGCCCGCAATCAACATGGAGGATCTGGAAAACGTTCTGCTGCGCGTGTCGGAGATGATCTGCGAGCTGCCGTGGATCCATGAGATGGACATAAATCCCCTGATCGTGGACGAGCACGGCGCGGTCGCGGTGGACGCGCGTATCGTGGTGGACGAAGTGGCGCCTGCGGCCGGCCGCTACGATCACATGGCGATCCATCCCTATCCGTCACACCTCATCACGACCTGGCAGACAGCCGACGGACGCAAGGTGGTCATCCGCCCCATCCGGCCCGAGGACGCCGGCATGGAGCAGGAGTTCGTGCGCAACCTGTCGCCGGAGAGCCGCTACTTCCGCTTCATGAACACGCTGCGCGAATTGACTTCATCCATGACCGTCCGTCTGACCCAGATCGACTATGACCGCGAGATGGCGCTGCTGGCCGCGCACGAGGAGGACGGCAAGGAAGTGGAGGTGGGCGTGTGCCGTTACGCCACCAACCCCGACGGCGAGTCGTGCGAATTCGCCATCGTCGTTGCCGATTCCTGGGCCGGCACGGGGCTGGCGCGCAAGCTCATGAACCTGCTCATCGAGACGGCGCGCAACCGGGGACTGAAACACATGTACGGCGACTTCCTCGCCAGCAACGAGCGCATGCTGCGCTTCGTTTCCAGTCTCGGCTTCATTCTCACCACGAGCGTCGACGACAACTCCATCAAGCACGGCGTGCTGGCACTGCAGGAGTAGGGCGCGTGTCGGGCTGTTAGAAGCGCTCCAGCCACGGCCGCAGATCGACCTCGTGGCTCCAGGCGCTGCGATGCTGGCGGTGTAGCTGGTAGTACGCCTCTGCGATGGCCTCGGGCACGAGCATGCTGTCCGAGGAGTCTGGGTTGCCGTGCTCGACGGCAGGCTGCGGACGGATGCGGCCGTCGATCACCACGTGCGCCACGTGGATACCTTGCGGCTGCAACTCGCGCGCCATGCTCTGCGCCAGCGCCCGCAGACCGAACTTGCCCACCGCCAGATTGTGAAACTGCGCCGAGCCGCGCCGGCTGGCCGTCGCTCCGGTGAATAGTATCGTTCCCCCGGGCCCGCCTTGCGCCACGCGCGCCGTCATCAGGCGGGCGGCGGCACGCCCGACCAGGAAACCACCGAGACAGCCGACGCGCCAGCAGCGCTCGAATTCGTCCGCCGTCGTTTCCAGAATGCTCCGGCGCACGTAGGCGCCGGCGTTGTAGACTACCAGGTGCGGTGCGCCCAGCTCGGCGACGACGCGCCCGAACAGCATCTCCACCTGCGCCTCGTCCGTCGCATCGCAGGCATAGGTGCGCCCCTGATGGCCGATGCCGGAGCACTCCACGGCGATGGTCTCGAGCCGCGCCGCGTCGCGGGCGGCAATCGCGACATTCATCTCGGCGCGGGCACAGCGCCTGGCAAGCGCGCAACCGAGACCCGGCCCGACACCGACGATCACCACTACCTCACGTTCATCCATGATCACTCCTTCGCACCCGACATTGCCGGCGTCGGCGCGCGCCGCGCCGGCAGCAAGGGCACGACCAGATCCTCCAGCCGTCCGTAGTGAAGCTGGCCAACGATCTTGTGCCGCAAGTGGCCTTGCGCATCGACGATGAACGAAGTCGGCAGCGTCGGCACGTCGCCCAGCGCCGCGCGGTGCCCCGCCTCGCGCATCGCCGCCGGGAAGGTATAGCCCTTCTCGCGCATGAAGCGCGCCGGCGTTTCGGCCTCCTCGTCCATGCTCAGCGCCAGGATCGTGAAGCCCCTCCTGCCGAAGTCTTGGAAGAACGACTCCATGGCCGGCATTTCCTTGCGGCAATAGGGACACCAGCTCGCCCAAACGTTGATCAGCACCACCTGACCCTTGAGCGCCTCGGTGTTCAGCCTCGTGCCGTCGAACAAGGTGATCTGCAGCGGCGGCAGCGGCCGATCCATGTCCTCAACGGTGGCCGGCGGGCGATACCACAGGTAGCCGGCGCCCGCCAGTAGCGCCACGATGATGATTTTTGCGGCGTGTTTTCTCAGCATGTCGTCCACGGTCGTTGCAATGGCGGCGCGGCGGCGGTACATCGAGCGTCTGGTCGTGCGCCCGCCCGGCCGCGCCCACGCGCACAGGATATCACCTCGCCGAAGCCCGGCCGTGGCGCAGCGCCGCGATGCAGTCGTACAATGGGCCGACATCGGATCGCGACGGCAGGTCGCCGCGCGCCAACTTCACCGCGGAACACATGCACGACCATGACCATGCGCTGACACGCTGCGCCTGGTGCGCCAGCGATGCCTTGTACGTCGCTTATCACGACGAGGAGTGGGGCGTGCCGGTGCACGACGATCGCACGCTGTTGGAGTTCATGATACTCGAAGGCGCCCAGGCGGGACTTAGCTGGCTGACGATCCTGCGCAAGCGGGAGAATTACCGCAGGGCGTTCGACGGCTTCGACGCGTCACGGATCGCCCGCTACGACGAGCACAAGATCGCCGCGCTTCTGGCAGATCCCGGCATTGTGCGCAACCGCCTCAAGGTTGCCGCGGCCGTCGCCAACGCGCGCGCCTTTCTGGCGGTGCAGGAGCAGTTCGGCAGCTTCGACGGCTATGTCTGGCGCTTCGTGGACGGGCGCCCGGTGCGCAACGCCTGGAGCGCCCTCGAGCAGGTGCCGGCGAGGACAGCCCAGTCGGATGCGATGAGCAAGGATCTGCTAAGGCGCGGATTCAAGTTCGTGGGCTCGACGATCTGCTACGCTTTCATGCAGGCGGTGGGCATGGTGAACGACCACGTTACGGACTGCTTCCGCTACGCGCAGCTGCGCTGAGCACGCGCCGCGGGCGGCGGCAGAGCACAAGACGATCCGTTTCAGGGAGCGGACATGGAACTTGCAAGCCTCATCTCGCGCCACGCGCGCTATCGGCCGGATGCGACGGCCGTCGTGTGCGAAGACCGGCGCCTCAACTATCGCGAGTTTTCCGCCCGGGTCGATCGCCTGGCCGGCGCACTCGATGCCATGGGCATCCGCCGCGGCGACAAGGTCGCCACCGTGCTGCCCAACAGTGCGGAGCTGTTGGAGATCTACTGGGCCGTGCCGCGCATCGGCGCCGTGCTCGTGCCGCTGTCGCCGTTGCTCCTGGCCGGCGGGCTCGCCAGCCTGCTCCGGGATGCGGAGGCGCGTTGCGTATTCAGCCAGCGCAGCCTGCTGCCCCTCCTGAACGAGGCGCGCGCGCAGCTGCCCGATCTGCCCGCGGATCGCGTCGTACTCACCGACGGTGCCGAGGGCGCTTGTCCAGGCTATGCCGCACTCATAGCAGCCGCGCCGGCGCCGCCGCCGATGCCGGTGATCAGCGGCGACGATCTGTTCAACATCATGTACACCAGCGGCACGACGGGGCTGCCCAAGGGCATCATGCACACCCACCACATTCGCGCCATGTACTGCGCCATGGCCGCCACCTGGCGCATGACGCCCGAGAGCGTGGTGATGCACTGCGGCGCCATCGTCTTCAACGGCGCGTTCGTCACCCTCATGCCCTGCTTCTACCTGGGCGCGAAGTACGTGCTGCAGCGGCAGTTCGACGCCGAGGCCATGATCGAGCTCATCGCCCGCGAGAAGGTCACGCACACCATGCTAGTGCCGGCACAGATCATTGCCCTGCTCGATTCGCCGAAGTTCTCTGCCGAAGCGCTGCAGTCCATGGAGATGATCCTGTCCTTGGGCGCACCCCTGCATCAGGAGCGCAAGGACGAACTGAACGCGCTGCTGCCGGGCCGCTTCTACGAACTCTACGGATTGACCGAAGGTTTCGTCACGGTGCTCGACAAGTTCGATGCCGCGCGCAAGTCCGGCTCGGTGGGCTGTCCGCCGCCGTTCTACGAGCTGCGCATCGTACGCGAGGACGGCCGCGACGCCGCGCCGGGCGAGGTGGGCGAGATCGTCGGCCGCGGACCGATCCTAATGACCGGCTACTTCAAGCGGCCGGACCTGACGGCCCAGGCGGTGCGCGACGGCTGGCTTTATACCGGCGACATGGGCAGCATGGACGACGAGGGATTCCTCTACCTCGTGGACCGCAAGAAGGACATGATCGACTCCGGCGGCGTCAAGGTCTATCCCAAGGACATCGAGGAAGTTGCCGCCCGCCACCCGGCGGTGCGCGAGGTCGCCGTGTTCGGCGTGCCCCACGAAAAATGGGGCGAGACGCCTCTGGCGGCGGTGGTGCTCAAGGAACCGGGAGCCGTCGCAGCGGAAGTGCTGCGCGATTGGATCAACGAACGTGTCGGGGCGCGCTTCCAGCGCGTGTCGGAGGTGGTGCTGATGGATGAGTTTCCGCGCAACGCCGCCGGCAAGACGCTCAAGCGCGCCATGCGCGATCCCTTTTGGCAGGGTCACGAACGGAAGATCTGATCATCATGGCCGGCCTGACCCAGACGACCGTATTCCAGGGGCTGCCCGCGGTGCGCCTCGTGGCGCCCGACGGCGCCAGCGCGATCATCACCCTGCACGGCGCGCACGTCGTCTCCTGGATTCCGGCCAGCGGCCGCGAACGCCTCTACCTGAGCGAGCGCTCCAGCCTCACCGCCGGCAGCGCCATCCGCGGCGGCATCCCGGTGATCTTTCCCCGCTTCGCCACCGAGGAACACGCCCAAGGCGTGCCGCGCCACGGCTTCGCTCGCACCGCCGAGTGGCAGTGCATCGAATCGCGCTGCGGCGAAGACTTCTCCACTACGACCCTGCGTCTGAGCGACTCGCCGGCCACGCGCGCCGTCTGGCCCCACGCCTTCGCGGCGGAGCTCACCGCGGTCGTCGGCGGCAATCGGTTCGACGTGGAACTGGAAGTGGAAAACCTGGGCGAGACGGCGTTCTCCTTCACGGCAGCGCTGCACACCTACTTGCGCGTGCGCGAGGTGGAGACCGTCCGGATCGAAGGACTGCACGGTGCGCACTATCGCGACAGTGCCCGCGGCCCTGGCGAGGCCGACGACACGGGCGAAGTGCTGACCGTCGCCGAAGAAGTGGACCGCATCTACTTCGGAGTCGCTAATCCCCTGCTGCTGCGCGCGCCGGAAGGCGCCACCGGCATCGGCAGCGACGGTTTTCCCGACGTGGTCGTGTGGAATCCCTGGGAGACCAAATGCGCGGCGCTGGCCGACATGCCGCCGGACGGCTTCCGCCGCATGCTGTGCGTCGAGGCGGCCGTCATCGGCAATCCCGTTCATCTCGAGCCTGCCCAAGCCTGGTGGGGACGGCAGAGCCTGATCGCGATTTAGCGGGACCTGTTACGCCGTCGCCACGGCCTGCTGGCTGCGCGTGCCCACCTGCCAGGCACTGGCAATGGCAATGCCGAGCGCGATGGCGACACCCACGAGCACCGCGTCCGGTCGGCCCGCGTCCATGAGCCGGCCGAAGATGATCGGCGCCAGCGCCAGCCCCACGTCCAGTCCCGAGTAGACGAAACCGTAAACGCGGCCGAACGCGTCACCGGAAACCCGGCTCAGCGCCGCACGGCGCACGAGCATGTCCCGGGACGGTCCGGCAAAGCCGACGCCGAAACCCATCAGCGCCATGATGCCCGGCACCGACCAGGCCGGCGGCAGTCCGCTCGCCAACACCAGCGCGAGCATCGCCCCGCACAGCAGCGCCATGCCGATCAGGCGCGCCTGGCCATCATCGCGCGCAGCAAAGAATCCGCCGAGCAGTATTCCCGCTGCGCTGCCGACGATGTAGATGCTCAGGGCCGAGGTCGCCAAGGCGAGCGTCAGGCCGTAGGTCTGCTGCAGCACCGGGGGCGCGAAGTTCTGCAGGGCACCGAAGGCCAGCGTGGACAGAAAAAAGAAGGCGAACGCCAGCCAGACCACCGGAGCGCGCAGGAAAGCCACGGTCGTAGCGCGTGCCTGTGCCGGGTGCGCCGTTGCCGCGGCCTGCGGCAATTCACCGGACAGGAAGCCGCGCTGAACCCAGAGCAGCACGACGGCGAAGGCGCCGAGGCCCGCTGCAACGAAACCCGCCGTCCGCCAGCCGGAGACACTCGCCACTGCCGTCATCAACGCCGGGCCGGCAGCCCAGCCCAGGGCGCCGGACAAGCCATGGACGGAAAACGCATGGCCGAGGCGCGCCGGCGAGACGCGCCGATTAAGCAGGGAATAGTCGGCCGGGTGAAACACGCTGTTGCCCAGTCCGGCGACGCCTGCCGCCAGCGCCAGCCCAAGGGGGCCTGAGGCAAGCGCCAACAGCACGCCGGAGAGCGCCAGCAACGCGATACCGCCGCACAGGACCTTGAACGCGCCGTAGCGGTCGACGACGAAACCCGCCAGCGCCTGGCCGACGCCGGACACGACGAAGAACAGCGTCATGAAGGCGCCGACCTCGGTAAAGCTCAGGCCGAAATCGCGCATCAGCCACGGAAACAGCGGCGGCAACATCAGGTGGAAAAAGTGCGACGTGCCATGCGCGTAGCCGACCAGCGCGATTACCCAGGCATCGCGACGGCGTTCGGCGGGCAATTCGGATGCGCTCACGGGGTTACGCTCGGGCAATGGGAAATCAGCGCGATCGTACAGGAGACGGACGGAAACTTCATCGCGCCGGGCACGGACGCCGGACTGCGGTGATCCAGCAGCCCGGCATGCGACCAACCTTTGACGTCCGTCAACATTCATAGCCGTCAATAGGTATATTAGTATGTACTGAATCTGTAGTCCTTGAGGGAGGATGGCATGTTCAAGATTGTCGGCGGTTTCGTCGCGGGGATCGTTTTCGTCGCCGGCCTGGCCTACGCCATGGCCAGCAGTCTGATGTTCAGCGAGCAGGTCAGCCCCTTCGGCATGGAGGAGACGATTGCCCGCATCCAGCACAATATCCAGGCTACCGGCAACGGCTGGACGCTCTCCGGCCTGCGCAATCCCGGCCGCGCCGTACAGCAGGACGGCGGCAACGTGCTGCCGGTCATGATGATCGAAGCCTGCAGCACCAAGTACTCGAAGCCCATCCTCAACGACGACAGCGTGCGCTTCCTGTCGATCCTCATGCCCTGCAAGGTATCGGTCTACAAGAAGAACGACGGGAAGGTCTATATCGCGACCATGAATGCCGGGCTGATGGGCAAGATGTTCGGCCCGCTGGTGGGCGAAATCATGGGCCACGTAGCCGACGACCAGCGGAAGTTCCTGGTCATGGATCCGACCAAACCGGCGCCACCGATGATCGTGCCGAAAGCCGGCGGCGAAGGCGGAGGCGGCGGTCCCGGCGGCGGCAGCGGCTGCTGATTCCCGGCATCCCACCACCCGACGCATGGGAGGAAACCATGAGACGCACACACACGCTGGTCGCGAGGCTCGCGCTCGGCGCCGTCATGGCCGCGCTGCCGGCCTGGGTCGCGGCCCAGAGCGCGCAGCCGGTCCCCGAGCAAGGAACCAAGAAGGCCTCGCGCAGCACGGCTGACCACGGCAAATTCAAGGAACTGGACAAGGACTTCGCCACCGGCCCGGACGTCACCAAGGCCTGCCTGGCCTGCCACACCGAGGCGGCCAAGCAGATTCACAAGACGACCCACTGGACTTGGGAGTTCCTCAACCCGGACAGCAAGCAGCGCCTGGGCAAAAAGAACGTCGTCAACAACTTCTGCACCGCCGTGCCCTCGAACTATACCTTCTGCACGGCCTGCCACGTGGGCTACAACTGGCGCGACGACAAGTTCGACTTCGCCTCGGAAGAAAACGTGGACTGCCTCGTCTGCCACGACACCACCGGCACCTACAAGAAACTGCCCGGTCTCGCCGGCCATCCCGCCTACGAGGAAATGGAGTTCCCGCCCAAGTCCGGCAAGACGGTGAAACCCGTGGACCTGAAGCAGGTCGCCCAGGGCGTCGGCCCGACCAGCCGCAAGACCTGCGGTGCCTGCCACTTCTATGGCGGCGGCGGCGATGCGGTGAAGCACGGGGACTTGGACAGCTCCATGACCAATCCCCTCAAGCACCTCGACGTTCACATGGATGCCAAGGGGCTGAACTTCACCTGCAGCACCTGCCACGCCACGGCCGGCCATAACATCCCCGGCAGCCGCTACGCGCCCACCGCCACCGACAAGGAGGGCGCCCACATCCGCGGCAAGACCGACTCGTCCAACCCTGCCACCTGTCAGGCCTGCCACGGCCAGACGCCGCACAAGCAGGCGAGCATGGCTGAGAAATTGAACGAGCACACCCAGAAACTGGCGTGCCAGACCTGCCACATCCCGCAGTATGCCCGTGGCAACATCGGCACCAAGATGACCTGGGACTGGTCCACCGCCGGCAAGCTCAAGGACGGCAAACCCTTCACGATCAAAGACAGCGCCGGCCACGACAGCTACGACAGCAAGAAAGGCAGCTTCACCTACGAGTCCCATGTCATTCCCGACTACGTCTGGTTCAACGGCAAGGTGAACTACACCCTGCTCGGCGATCCGGTGAAGACCGATGGCGTGACGCAGATCAATCGCTTCGATGGCAGTGCCGATGACGGCAAGTCACGCATCTGGCCGGTGAAGATCTTCCGCGGCAAGCAGCCCTACGACGTGGAGAGCAAGTCGCTGCTGGTGCCGCACACGGCGACCGGCTATGGCGAACAGGACGACACTGCGTTCTGGCAGAACTTCAAGTGGGAGGAAGCCCTCAAGGCCGGCGCCGAGGCCTCGGGGCAGCCCTTCGGCGGCAAGTTCAGTTTCGTCGCCACCGAGATGAGCTGGCCCATCACCCACATGGTGGCGCCCAAGGAGGATGCGCTTGCATGCTCGCAATGCCACAGCGCGAGCGGCCGGCTCCAGAAGATCGACGGCATCTACATGCCCGGTCGTGACGGCAGCCGCGCACTCGACTTCGTCGGCTGGGCGGCAGCGCTCGCCGCGCTGATCGGCGTGCTGATTCACGGCGGGCTGCGCATTCTCGCCAGCAGAAAGGCAGGTTGACCTCATGGCCACCGAAAGGATCTACGTCTTCAAGCGCTTCGAACGCTTCTGGCACTGGGCCCAGGCAGGGCTCATCACGTTCATGATGCTCACCGGCTTCGAGATCCACGGCGCCTACAAGCTTTTCGGCTTCCAGAAAGCGGTCGGCCTGCACACCATCGCCGCCTGGTCGCTGATCACGCTCTGGGTGTTCGCCATCTTCTGGCACTTCACCACCGGCGAATGGAAGCAGTACATCCCGACCATGCAGAAAGTGGATGCCATGATCAAGTACTACCTGACGGGTATCTTCACCCATGCACCCCACCCCTTCCGCCAGACCCGGCTGCGCAAGCACAATCCCCTGCAGCGCCTCGCCTACCTGTTCTTCATCCTGGTGATCTCGCCGCTGATCTGGTTCTCCGGCTGGTTCTACCTGTTCTACGGCGAATGGAAGGACTGGGGGGTGGACAGGTATCTATCGCTCGAATGGGTAGCGTTCTTCCACACGGCGGCGGCGTTCATGATGCTGGTGTTCTTCATCGCCCACGTCTACCTTGCCACCGCCGGCCACACGCCGACCTCTCACATCAAGGCGATGCTCACCGGCTGGGAGGAAGTGGACGTGGAGCGGCGCTGACGCAGCACGGTCGCGACTTCGATGCGGCGCCCAGGAAAGCGCGCCGCATTCGGCTCAACGTCCCGACTTCGCCGCCGCATCGCGCAGGAACGCCGCATACTCCGACCAGCGCGAGACGGGGCCGACGTGGGAGAAGAGCACGATGCCGTGCTTGTCGAGCACGTAGGTCGTGGGGAAGCGGCCGGCGATGTCGCGGTCCTTGAGCCTGCCGCCGTCCGCCAGGGTGAAGACATCGTCGGACTCGCCGCCGCTGCCGGAGTCGAACAGGGGCAGACGAATGCCCTGCTGCGCCACCCATCGCCGCGCCACGTCGAACGTCTCGCGCACCTGCAGCAGCACGAAGGCCACATCGGCGCGGTCCTTGAGCGACTCGCCCAGCGACTGAAGATCGGGCATCTCCTTGCGACAGGGCCCGCACCAGGATCCCCAGAAGTGCAGCACGACGACGCGCCCGCGCAATGACGACAGATCCATGGTCCTGCCGGCGGCATCCCTGAACCGGAGATCCGGGAAACGCTCGCCCCGCCCGCGTCCGGTCGCGGCATTGCCTGCCTCGTCCCGGCTCTTGTACGGTCCCCACAGCGTCGGCCAGGCCTTGGCGTCGAACACGACGTCATCATCGACGGCGTAGAGCACGCAGCGCTGAGCAGTGTGGCGTTGGCAGGCGGCAAGCGCCGCGTCGCTGGCCTGCGCGCGCGAATCGGCGTCGGCCTGCCAGCCCCAACCGCCGCCGGGCGCAATGGCGAAGGCACGATGGGCGGTGCTCGCGGCGAACAGCGTGTAGTCGTAGCGCCCCTTGCCCTCGACCTGCGGCGGCGGCGCGTCGCCGACTCCGCCGCGCGCCTGAAAGGAGGCGCCGAGCAGGCAAGCGCAGATCATGACCGCAACGCGTGACTTCATTCTTCGCCGTGCCCACCGCGCATCGCCTTCGCGCTCCATAGCCAGACGTACTGCAACCCCGATGCCACGACCGTCACGAAGACGACCATAAACAACCGACCGAGCCACGGCTCGGCCACGAACACATGCGCCGCCTGAGCCAGCACCACCGCGATGACGAAGAACTCCAGCAGCGTGTTCAGCTTGGAAAGAATCGTTGGCTGCATCTCCACGTGACCGACGACGAAGCGATAGGTCACCGCGCCGCTGACGATCACCACATCGCGCGCGACGATGGCGATGGCGAGCCACTCCGGCAGGATACCCTGGGAGGCGAGCAGCACGGTCAGCGTCAGCATGGTGAGTTTGTCCGCCACCGGATCGAGCACGGCGCCGAACTGCGACATCTGATTGAAGCGCCGGGCAATGAACCCGTCGATCAGATCGCTCAATGCGGACGCCAGAAAGACGTAGAACGCCACGTCATAGCGCCGCTCCATGATGAGATAGACCATCACCGGGATCAGCAGCACCCGCATGATGGTAATGATGTTCGGCACCGTGAACATGGGCCGTACCCTCTCCTCCTCGCGCCGGCTATTCTAACCACTCGCCGCAAGTTATAACTGCCCAAAGTCAAGGGCCGCACCTGTGCGTCGGACGCGGCCGGTGCAAGCTTCGCCGGACGGGGGCATAATCGCCGCCAGGACAATTCGATCGCCTTTCAACCCAGGAACCACCGACCGAAACATGCGCGACAGCAACAATCTTCTGCGCCTTGGCATTCCCAAGGGCAGCCTCCAGGACACCACCCAGAAACTGTTCGTCCGCGCCGGCTTCGACCTGCGCATTTCCGGACGTTCCTACTACCCGGACATCGACGACCCCGACATCCAGTGCATTCTCATCCGGCCCCAGGAGATGTCGCGCTATGTCAATCAGGGCGTGCTCGACTGCGCCATCACCGGCCTGGACTGGATCCTGGAAAATGGCGTCGACGTCGCCGAACTCGCCGACCTGCGGGCGCCCTGGCCGAACTACGGCGTCGTGCGTTGGGTCATGGCCTCGAAGGAGGACTCCCCCTTCGACAGCGTCGAGGACCTCGAAGGCAGGCATATCGCCACCGAGGCCGTGGGCATGACCAAGCGCTTTCTCGCCGAGCACGGTGTTAACGCCAGCGTCGAATTCTCCTGGGGCGCCACCGAAGTCAAGCCGCCCATACTCGCCGACGCCATCGTGGACGTCTCCGAGACCGGCTCGTCGCTGCGCGCCAATCAGCTCAAGATCATGCACGTGGTATTGGAAAGCACGCCGCGCTTCGTCGCCAATCATCAGTCGCTCGAAAACGCGCGCAAGCGGGCCAAGATCGACCGCCTGCTCATGCTGTTGAAAGGCGCCATCGCCGCCGCCTCGCGCGTGTTGCTGGCCATGAACGTGCCGCGGCAAAGCGTGGATGCAGTGCTGAAGATACTTCCGGCATTGGCCACGCCCACTGTCTCCACCCTCGCCGATCCCGAATGGGTGGATCTGAGCACCGTCGTCGAGGAAAAGCAGGTGCGCGAGCTGATCCCGCGATTGTACGAGGCGGGAGCGCGCGGCATCATCGAACTGCCGATCAACAAGATCATCGAGTAGCGCCGTGGGCGATGACAAGCGCTTCGGCCCGGTGCGCTTTGTGCCGGGCGCCAACGGCGGGCGCTATCCCAACACGAACTCGGTGTACGTCGAAGGCGCCGGCGTGCTGATCGATGCCGGCGCCGATCGCCTCAGCTATGCGGCGCTGCGCGCCGGAGCGGGCGTGCGCGAGGTCTGGCTGACTCACTGGCACGAGGATCACATCGCCTATCTGGACCTGTTCGACGATCTGCCCCTGCGCCAGATGAGCATCGAGGCCGAACCGCTCTCGGATCTGGAAACCTTTCTGGACTGGTACGGCATCGCCGAGCCGGACTATCGCGCCTACTGGCGCATGCAGCTCACGGAAGCGTTCAATTTCCGCCCGCGCAAGGCCACGAGCTATTTCCGGCCGGGAGAGGTCATCGACGTCGGCAGTTGCAGCGTCGAGATCGTTCACACGCCGGGACATACGCCCGGCCACGCCGCTTTCTACTTTCGCGAACCGCAGGTCGTGTTCATGGGCGACTACGACCTTACGCGCTTCGGCCCCTGGTACGGCGACCGCGACTCGGACATCGACGAGCTGATCGCCTCTTGCCAGCGCCTGCGTGCCCTGCCCGCGCGCGTCTGGCTGACCAGCCACGAAGACGGCTGCTTCGAGGGCGACACGAACGCGCTTTTCGACCGCTATCTCGGCGTCATCGACGAGCGCGAGAACGCACTGCTCGACTACCTCAGCGCGCCGCGCACCATGGACGACATCGCCGCCCGCCACATCGTCTATCGCAAGCCGCGCGAACCCAAGGCGTTCTTCGACTGGGGCGAGCGGGCGATCATGGGCAAGCACCTCCAGCGCCTCATGCGCCGCCGCGTGGTCGTCGTGGAAGACGGTCGCTATCGGCGCATCGCCTGAGCGTCAGTCGACCGTGATCCTCTGCGGCTGCGCCGGCCACACCCCGCGCTCACCGGCACGAGCGTCCTCGAAGACGACATAACTCTCCCGCCCATAGTGCGGCAGCGGCCGTTCCAGCTTCGCCAATGCCTGGGCGTCGCGCGCCGATACGACCAGGATCGGCTTCATGCCAACACGGCCGATGACCCACGCTTGCGCGCTGCCCTTGGTCGGCAGTTCCTCCGGACGCGATGGCAGCGCGTTGGCCACCAACCAGCGATCGATCTCGTCATGACTGCCGAATATCACCAGGGAGTTGCCCGGCAGCGGGTCGCCGCGGCGCAGCGGCGCGGGATTCGTGTCGAGCAATGCCGCTGCCAGCCGCTGCGCCGACGTCTGCCACTGCCGGTCTTGGTCGAGGACGAGGTAGCCGGCGCCGGGATCGATCATCACCTCGCGCATGATCGGCGGCGCCTCCTCGGGGGCAAGCCGGCGCAGCACGCGGAACTCCGGGTCCAGCTCCACGAACCGCGCCTTGCCCGGCAGCGCAATGGTCTGCTGTGCCGACGCGCCGCTCAGTTCGACCGTGTGCGCGACCGTACCGCCGTCGGTGCTCACGCGCACCGGCACCGTCACCTTGAATGGCGGGCCGTCCTGCTCGATGCGCACCGTCACGGCATGCCGGTCACCGTGGCGCACGACCGCAGCCCCGGCGAGCTTGACCTCCGGTACGCCGCGCCGCTCCAGCCACTGGGCAAACAACTGCTCCAGGTTGCGCCCCGATGCGCGCTCGAAAGCCTGGCGCAACTCGGTCCAGCCGACCGTCCGGAAACGATGCTCGCGATAGAACGCGCGCACACCGACGTCAAACGTGTCGCGCCCGATGGTATCGCGCAGCATGAAGAAAAACATTGCCACCTTGTTGTAGCCGACGATCTGCGACGTGCCGTGGCTGCGCGAGGTGAACTGGCGAATCGGAAAGTCCTCGCCCGGCGTGATGGCCGCGATGTCGCGCAGCCAGCTCAGGCGCATCGCCCGCGCCGGCTCCTCGCCCCGTCGCTCGCGGTAGGCGTAGTCTGCCATGAAGGTCGTCAGCCCCTCGGACCAGTTGCCGCGCCGGTAATCGGGATAGACGCCGTTGCCCCACCAGTTGTGCAGCACCTCGTGGCCAAGCGAGGTTTCGCGGATGAAGGGCAGGCGCAGGACGTTCTCGCCGAGATAGGTCAGGGCCGGCATGCCGAAGCCGGTGGGAAGCGGACTGGACACGACGCTGAACGAGTCGAACGGATACTCGCCGATCCAGCCTTCGTAGAGGTCGAAATAGCCCGCCAGAGCATCGAGGTAGGCAGGCGCGAGATCGGCAACACGCGGATGGAAATAGGTGCGCAACGCGATGGACCTGCCGCTGCGTGTGGCGAGCGCGCGCTCCTGCACCCGATAGGGCCCGGCCATGAGGTCGATGCCCTCCGCCGGCTGCGCGAACTCGAAGCGCACCCGGTAGCCTCCACTACTCTCGGTTTCCTCGATCAGTCTTCCCGGCACCAGCCCGCGCTGTCCGGCGGGCAACTCCAGCGTCAGCCGGTAGCTGGCAAGCTGTTCCGGCACCTGGGGGTACCAGGCCGCACCCGCCGGCAAAAAGCTGCCTTCAGCGCTGGCGTAGGGTGCCATACGGCCCAGCACCTGCCGGTGATCGAGCGTGGCGTCGAGCGGCGCCAACTCCCCGCTCCAACGCACTGTCATGCGCCGGGGACCACCACCTGCCGGCAGCGCAATAGCCTGCAACGCTCCCGTTTCCGTCGGCTTCGCGGCGTGGGCCCGGCCCTCGAGCGCGACGGCTTCGATGTTGAAGCGGCGCGACAGCACGATGCTCTTCGCATCGGCCGGCAGATCGAGGATCGCCTCGCCCTCGATCCGGCGCGCGTTCGGATCGAGGCGAATTGTCAATTCGTAGCGCGGCACATCGCGCTCCCGCGCCGCGAACACCCATGCGCTGCAGGCGAGCGCCAGCAACGCCAAGGCCCCGGCGCGGATACGGCCGGTCATGGCGCGCCGGGCGGGAACTTCGCGACCAGATCCAGCGCCGCGCCGTCGCGACGCACGCGCATGGGCAGCCATGTTCCCGCACCGGCGCCGCGCACCGCAACCCGCACGTCATCAAGGGAACGCGCCGGGCGCCCGCCAATCTCCGTGATCAGGTCGCCGCTGCGCAGCCCCGCCATCTCGGCGACGCTGCCACCCACGACGCCGGCAATCAAAACGCCGTCCACCGCCGCGTCCATGGACACGCCGAGCCGCGGGCGCTGCGCCTCCTCCTTGGTCGCGGCAACGCCGAACACGGCATGGGCATAGCCGGGGACGAGCCGGCCGCAATCGTCGTCGCGATCCCAGGGCAGCAGCCATTTCACGCCCTTCACTCCGAGATCGGCGAGCTGATGGGGAATGCCCCAGCCGTTCACGACGTGGCCCTGCCCGACGATGCCGACGGCAAGTGCCCCGGGGTTCCTGCGCAGCGCCGCCTCCAGCGCCTGTGCCATGGCGCGGTCCCAGGTGAGCTGGCTGTCGACGAAGCGATCGAACGCCCGCTCGTCGGCCGCCGGATCGCCGCTGGCCTTGCGCTCGTGGGCGCGATATGCGCCGCGCAGAGCATCGCGATAAGCGGACTGGCCAGGCGCGGGCCGGCTCACGCCATCGCGCTGCGCTTCGGCAACGGCATCGAAGCCCTTCTCCGACACGGCGCGCGTCAGCGTCGGCTCGATATTGAGCGCCACCATGGGAATCGCATTCATGCGCGCGAAGTGGAACAGGGGCAGATAGAGCTGCGGATCATAGGTCCACACCTTCCGCCACTCGGTCTCGCGCAGAAACTGCGCCTCCGTGAGTTCTCCCGCCACCCAGCGATCGAGTGCCGGTTGCACGCGGCGCGGGAACATCTCGAAGCCGATGACAAGATCCGGCTTCCGTGCATGCAGGGCAGCAAGCATCTGCAGCTGCCAGCGATGATGCTCGGCGGAGTCGTGCTCCTCGCCCAACAGTACGACGCTGCTGCCCGCCAGGGCGGCGGTCAGCATCGCCGCGTCGGTTCTGCGGCCGCCGGGCTCGAGCCAAGTGCCGACCGGAACGCAGTTGCCGCGTGGATCGCGCACCGTTGGCTGAGTCGTCTCCGCGACGGCGACGCCGACGAGCATACCGACGACGGTGATGAATGCGGCCGGACGCCAGAGCCGGCGCCTTGGCGAAGGCCGCGCACCACGCGCGCCGTGCGCGCGCGCCAGCGTCGCGCGCACGGCGCTCTCATGCTCATCGGATTCCATGCGCTGCCCGGCCCTCCTCGTGACGGATTCATTCACCTGACTGACTTGGAGGCGATTGGTTCAATCGGCCGCGGCGCCGCCACGCTGCCGACGCAACACTTCCTTGATGATCGCCTCGAACTGCTCCCGGACTTCGTGTCGGAGGAGCCCCTCGCCCACGTAGTCGGGGAAACAGAACCCGGGAACGGCTCGGACATGATAACTGATACGGGTACCCCCCTCGGCGTCGCCGAGCCGCGTGACCGAGTCGAGCTGGCGCATGTTGCCGCGGATGTTGTGCGAATGAACGACGTCGTACGGTTGCAGCTACACTTCCCGCACCGATTCGAAGGGAAAGCGCAGCGGCCCGAAGCGCGCAACACCCTCCTGCGCAATGACGAGACGATTGCCCTAGCGGCTCGTCGTCGCGCTTGCGGACAGATTAGGCACGAAGCCGGACATGCCGTCGAAGTCGGTGAGGATCGCCCACGCATCGCGCCGCGGCATCGGCGCAATCAGCAGCGCATCGACGATGAAGGCTCCGCCGTTGCGCACCACGTCGATGACCATCTCCGGCGTCGCTTCGGCCGCCGCAAGGATGCCCGCGCATGCGAATTGCATGAGCAGGACGCCAAGTGTGAGCGCCGCGCGCCAGGCGGGCGAGTTCGGCTTCATGGCTGCCCGCCGCTCACCGCGCCGACATCACGACTTCCCGGGGGACCGGCTCGTGAGCTCGCGCCGGATCTCCCGCAGCTTCGCCTTGACGCGGCCGGCATTGTCGCTGCCGATGCGGATCATGATCTTGTGGCCCGCCGAGCGCGACTCCAGTTCCGGGTCGGCGAACTGATAGGCGACATGGGGCTGTACCAGCTTGACCGGCGGCGCCGCCTCCGGGGATGCCAGCAGGTGGTCGATGACCTCGACCAGCCGATCATTGAAGTACCCGGTGGGGTATCCCAGCTCGCGATAGGCCTGCTGGAAGAGCGGATAGAAGCGCACGTAGAGTGCCACCAGCTTCCTGGCATCCGTCGCCTCCGCCAGCCGCACGTAAGTGCCGTAGCGGGCGTAGTTCTGCGCGCCGATGACCAGGCTCTGATCCGCGCCACTGACGACGAAGCGTCCCTCGACGCGCTTCACCGGCATGTGCCGCTGCGCCAGCTTCTCCCGCGGCAGGTTGTCCACGGTGGCGACGATGCGCCGGATGATGCCATCCAGGTTGATGAGCTCGCGCAGCGGCTTGGCCCCTAGCAGTTCTGCCAAGGCATCCTTCATCGCCGCGTCGCTCTCTCCCAGCGCAGGCAGAGGCTGCGCCTGCGCCTCCTCGATCGGATGCTGGATCTGAGGTTCCGCCTTTGGCTGCGGTGGCGCCTGCGCTTCCGCGGCGGGCGGTTGCACCGGCGTCGGTTCGGGAACCGTCTCGCGCTCGACGAAGTACCAGTAATACGCCGCCCCGATGCCGATGGCAAAGATGGCGCCGACGAGCCACGACCAGACCGCTTTCTCTTCTTTCATCGCTGACCTCCCTTGTCGCCGGGACTTATCGATACGAGCACCAGGCGGCGCGTTTGTTCCGCGCCATTGCGGGCACGACCGCCGCCATGCGTGCGGCGGCGCTAAACGAGCGGCAGAGCCCGAAGCAGAGCGACCGGCGGCAGCACGGAAACGCCGATCAGCCACGAGTGCAGCGTGAACGCGAACAAGGCCCAAAGCACGACGCCGATCACCACCGTTGCGACATCGCGTGAGGGCGATCCGATCGGATGGCGAATGTCCGCGCGCCGGTCGCGCTGGCGCGCCGCGGCGAAGTTCAGGCTCGCCCAGACGAGAAACGTGCCGAATAGCAGCACGTCACCGAGCCAGCCGTTGGAGAGCAGGTGGGCAAATGCCCAGAGCTTCGTGCCAGCGACCATCGGATGGCCGAGCGCAGCCTTGATACGGTTGGCCGGAACGTAGGCAGCCACGAACAGGATCATCGCCGGCAGCATCAGCAATAGCGTGACATGACGGGTCCACCCGGGCGGCTCCCAGACGATCACAGGCTCCGCCCGCGTCAGCCCATAGCCCCACACGACCAGCACCATCCCCAGCATCGATACCAGCGCATAGAGAGATTTCCAGCGCTGCTCGCCCAGTCGCGCGATCTGCGCGCTGCGCCAGCCATCGCCGAAGATGCGGATGGAATGCGTGCCGAGAAACACGAGCAGTCCAATGGTTAGAGCAGCCATGGCGGCCCCCTTCGTCGCGCACGAACGGTGAGACCGAAGTATGCCGAAGTCGCGCCCTCCCGGCTACCTTGGCTTGCCGCCTTGGTCCGTGCTTATGCCTCCAGCTCCGGGTAGTATCGGAAGACGTCGTCCTGATTGAACGGGATGCGCCGTTGCGAGGCGAGATACGACGCGATGTTGGGCCGCCGCGCCACGCGCCCGTGCAGTGCAACCAGCCCCGGATATTCCGGCTCGATGCGCGCCATGGTCTTCGGGAAGGCATAGCGCAGCCCGGCGATGAGCTGGAATACGGACAGATCCACGTACGAGACCACACGCCCGACCATGTGGCCCCTGCCCTTCCCGTTGGCCCTCAGCACGCGCTCGAGGTAGCCGAGGTATTTCGGCACACGCTCGTCGAGAAAATGTCGCGTGCGACGCCGCGCCTCGCTCTTTTGCTGGTGATAGTAGAGGCTGACCGCGATCGGATGATGGGTATCGTGGATCTCGGCCACGAAGTCGGCGATCGTGAGCTGCAACTGATGCGCCCACAGCCGGCCCGCTTCCTGCCGCGGCGCCAGCCCCAGGCGTGCGCCCAGATAGAGCAGGATGTTCGCGCTCTGGCCGATCACCTGCGTGCCCGCGCGCAGGAACGGCGGCGCGAAAGGCGTGCGTGCAAGCGCATCGTCGCCCATCAATCGGAGCATGGCGTCCACGCCCATGCCCGGTCCCGTTTCGCGTGCCACGTCCACATAGTCGGCGCCGCCTTCTTCCAGCGCCAGCCGGACGAACTCGCCGCGGCCCTGAATGGTCGGCCAGTAGAACAATTCATATCGCATGCTCCCTCCCCCCAATGCACGCTACGGTTCCGGTGTCACGACGCGCGCGATCCCGGCCGGCGTGCGACGACCATGCGTGCCAGCTTCAGCACGAGGAGCAACAGGGGGACGCCGTGCCAGACCAAATCGAAGATATCGATCGGCCGCCGCAAGGTCCCCTGCGCGAGCATCCGCATCTTCTCCCACAGATGCGGCTCCGGCACGAACGGGGCAAGCGCCATGAAGATCGCGATTGGCAAGATGACCAGAAGGGGGATCCTGTCGAGCCAGTTCATGATGGAGAGATGGCCGTCGCGTCCTGCCGCTACGGCACCAGCACCGCCGCGCCGCTCACCCGCCCCTGACGCAAATCGTCGATGGCCCGGTTCGCGTCCGTGAGCGGGTAGACCTGAACAGAGGTGTGCAGTGGTGCATCGGCCGCCACGCGCATGAACTCCTCGCCGTCTCGACGCGTGAGATTCGCCACCGAGGTGATGGTGCGTTCCTGCCACAGCCAGCGGTACGGGAAGGACGGGATGTCGCTCATGTGAATGCCGCCGCACACCACCGTGCCGCCCTTGTCCAGATGCGTCAGCGCCCGCGGCACCAGCTCGCCCGCCGGAGCGAAGATCAGCGCCGCGTCCAGCTTCTCCGGCGGATCGTCGTCGGAGCTGCCCACCCAATCGGCGCCAAGCTGGCGCGCGAAATCCTGCGCCGCAGAATCGCCGCGCCGGGTAAAGGCGAAGATGCGCCGGCCCAGGTGCCGCGCCACCTGGGCGACGATATGCGCCGCGGCGCCGAAGCCATAAATGCCCAGGCGCTGCGCGTGCGCGCCGGCTTTGGAGAACGTCCGCCAGCCGATGAGGCCTGCGCACAGCAGCGGCGTAGCCTCGGCATCGCCGAAGCGCTCCGGCACGGCAAAGCAAAAGCGCTCGTCGGCCACGGTCTGCTCGGCGAAACCGCCGTCGCGGGTGTAGCCGGTGAATACCGCCGCCTCGCACAGGTTCTCCTGGCCGCGATCGCAATAATGACATTGTCCGCAGGCGCCACCCAACCAGGGCACGCCGACCCGCTCGCCTACCCGAAAGCGTGTCGCCCCCTGTCCGAGCGCCTCGACGCGCCCGACGATCTCGTGCCCGAGCACCAGCGGCAGCTTGGGATCGGGCAGATCACCGTCGATGACATGCAGATCGGTGCGGCAGACCGCGCAGGCCAGTACCCGCAGCCGCACCTGGCCCGGGCCGGGCACGGGCTCGGGCAGATCGGCCGGCACGAGTGGCGTGTGCGGCGCGGTGAGAAGCATCGCTTTCATGGCGGCAATGTTAGCAGGCGCGACAGCCGCGGGATGCCCGCGCCGTGCAGGACATCGTCGGCTCGGCCCAGCATGCGCTCGACCAGCGCCGAGCGGCGCGAATAGGTGAGAAAGGCCTCGTGGGTGGCGCGCGTGATGGCGACATAGGTGAGGCGCACGTCATCGTCCGGGGCGCTGCCGTGGCGGCCGAGGGTGGCATTGTTCACCTCGATCGCTCCAACGTATTGCGACCCACCGTGTAGCAGTGCAGGCTGGTCGGAGCGAACTCGACTTCGACGCCGTCGACCGTCTTCACGCCCCTGGCCGTCCGCGTGGTCACCAGCGGCATCCTGCCCAGCTTGTGCAGGCGTGCGAACTCGACCAGACCCTTTACCTCGCGCGGGTCGTCCCAAGGCCGGTCGGTCCACTTCACCTCCACGGCAAAGCGCGGCTTCTGCCGGGCGTCGAGGCTGACGAGGTCGACCTCGCCCTTCTTCCAGCGTGCGTAGTGCAGCGACTCGATGTAGGCGTCGTTGTGCAGCCACTGGCTGAAGACCGCCGTCTCGACCAGGTGCGCGATGGCCGGGTGGTCGGCCGTCAGCGGCGCGAACAGCGCGGCCCGCATCGTGGGGTTCGTCAGGTACACCTTGAAGGTCATCGCCTTGCGGAAGCGCGCGGCGTTCTCGTCCACGCGGTGGATGCGCTTGATGAGAAAGGCCGCCTCCAGGTAGTCGAGATACTTCACCAGCGTGGGCTTGCTCACGCCGCTGGACTGCGCCAGCCCCTCCAGGCTGATCTCCTCCGCCGAGTTGTAGGCCACGGTGTTGAACAGCGAGTTCAGTTCCTGCACGTCGGCGATGCCGTACAGGCTGGGCAGATCCCGCAGCAGCACCTTGTCGATGATGTCGTTCTTGATGTAGCGGCGCGGGTTGCGGCGTACGGCCTCGGAGAACACGGCCTCTGGGTAACCGCCGAAGTTCAGATAGGTGATGAAGGTCTCGTTCAGGCCGGCGATGTCCAGTGCCTTGAAGCGTGCCGCGTCGTCGCGGTCGCCGTCGGCGCCGACCAGATCGTCTTCGGCCCCGGTGAAGCGCAGGTACTCGAAGAAGGTCAACGGCGGCAGCACGAACTCGGTGAAACGCCCGGCACCGCTCTCCGCGCTCTTGTGCTTGAGCGCCGCGGCGGCCGAGCCAGTGGCGACGAAGCGGCAGTTGCGTTGCGTGTCCACGAGCGACTTGAGGTGCACCTCCCAGCCCTTGAGGTACTGGATCTCGTCGAAGAACACGTACAGCGGCCCGGCGGAGGGCCGCTCGAAAGTGCGTTGGAAGCGCCGTACCAAGCTGTCCAGCCCCTGGCCGAAGTAGGTCGGGGTCTCGAGCGACACGTAGAGGATGTCGCGGCCGGGCACCCCCTCGCGCAACAGAGCGTCGATCGCGTGGAAGACCATGATGGTCTTGCCCACGCGGCGCGGCCCCAGCAGCAGCACGGCGCGCTGCGGCGCCCCCTGGCGCGCGAGGCGCGCAAACGGCGGCAGATACGCGCGACGAGGGAACTCGGCATAGTCCCGGTCGATGCCCGCACCAGCCACCCACCAGGGGTTCTCTTCGCGCAGGCGGTTGTCGATTTCCTGGTCGGAGACTTGGAGCACGGCGTCAGGTCAGTCAATCAAGATAAATAGATTTTCTCTGATTGATCGTATCAAGGCAACTTCAGTTTGCCTGATATCGCCAGACTGTCCGAAAGGAGTCCCGTGCCAGCACCGCCTGCTGCAGCGCTTGCGCGCGGTCTGCGTCCGCTCATGCGCCGGTGGATGTATCGGCGCCGTTCAAATCCCCCGCAATCAACCGAAACTGCTCCAACGCCGCCTCCAGGTCGTCGACGATCTCCTGTGCAATCACCTCCGGCGGCGGCAGGTTGTCGGAGTCGGCGAGCGATTCGTCCTTGAGCCAGAAGATGTCCAGGCTCGCCTTGTGGCTCCGGCCGGCGCTACGCGCCTTAACGTCGGCGTTGCCGACGTTAGCCTCCACCGAAACTGCGTTTTCGCGCGCCACCAGCTCGTCGTACTCGTACACGCGCCAGCGACCGTCCGGGTTCTCGGCGCTCCAGGTCGCCTGCCGCTGATGCCGATTTCCCCCTGTAGGAGCGACGCCAGTCGCGACCTCCCCCGCCTTCCGCCCCTGATATAGCCCGACAAACTCGTCCAGATCCGCGCGCTTGAGCGGATTGGTCTTCAGCGTGAAGTGCTTGTTGGTGCGCAGGTCGTAGATCCAGAGTTTCTTCGTCCACGGCGTCTCGCTGGCCGGCTTCTTGTCGAAGAAGATCACGTTGGCCTTCACGCCCTGCGCGTAGAAGAGGCCCGTTGGCAGGCGCAGCAGGGTGTGCACGTCGCACTCGTGCATGAGCTTGCGGCGGATGGTCTCGCTGGGCGACGCGCAGGGCAGAGCAGGGGCCCCGCTCGCGGGGATGCGACGTCGATACCGGCCGCCGGGAGATTACGGAATGGGCAGGGGCCCCGCTCGCGGGGATGCGACCCCGGAGCGGCGCACGAGGGATGGGATCGAAGCCGACCTCGGTCGCAGTCCGGGGTGCGGGAGAAGCCTGTAGCGGCTCGGGAGCCCCCGACGCCCATCCCGACCTTCGAACAACACGTTGTCGGGCACCACCACCGCGGCGCGGCCGTGGGCCTTGAGCAGCGTCTTGATGTGCTGCACACAACGAAGTTGCGGCGGAGGCTCACGTGAGCGCAGCGAACGTTAAGGCGCGGAACGCGCCGGCCGAAGCCAAAGTTGAGCTGCTTGTTGCTGGTGGTGGCCCAGAAGTCGTCGCGCTCGACGATGTCCTTCTCGGTGGAGGTCTTGCCGTCCTCGCCGACGATCATCGTGCTGCTCTTCTTGCCGAACGGCGGGTTGGCCAGCACCACGTCGAAGCGCTCGCCGGGGTCGGCCGCAAGCGCGTCGGCCACCTTGACGGGCACGCTCTTCTCGGAGCCCGCATTTGCCAAATGAGCGTGCAGCATCAGGTTCATCGCGCACACGCGCGCGGTGGCCTGCACCAGTTCCGCATCCACGCAAATGAGGCGAAACGCGCCTTCCTTGAGGTGGCGCTTCTCGTCGCGGGTGAGGTTGGGGTAGTGCTGCGTGAGGTACTGGTGCGCGGCGAACAGACAGCCGCCGGTGCCGCAGGCCGGGTCGCAGATCAGCTCGCCGGGCCTGGGCGCAATGCAGTCCACCATCGCCTGGATCAGCGCGCGCGGCGTGAAGTACTGGCCGGCGCCGGACTTGATGTCCTGCGCGTTGCGCTCCAGCAGGCCTTCGTAGGCGTCGCCCTTCACGTCGGCGCCCATCGCCGACCAGTTCTCGGCGTCGATCAGGTCGACGATCACGCGCCGCAGCTTGGCCGGGTCCTGGAACTTGTTCTGTGCCTTGCCGAAGATCAGCGCCAGCGTACCCGGCTGCCTGCCCAGTTCTTCCACCTGCTGGCGCTCAGCTGCCAACGCCCGACTGCTCATAAGTCAACCCGAACACCGTATCCGTCAGCCACCGCCTGAACGACTCGTTGTCCATGAACTGCTTGAACAGTTCCGTGTCGTCCTTCAGCACTGCCGTCATCACGCGCGCGAGCGCCTTGTCATGCTCGATGCGGGCGTTCTGCTTGTCCGAGTTCTGGCGTGCGTTCTGGTATGCCTTGTCCGCCGACACGCGCTGCGGAATGTCCTCGGTGATCAGCTTGTGCACCCGGTCGGCGTCCGACCAGGGGATATTGCCGAACTGGTCATTGAACGCCTTGAGAATGTTCGAGAGCCGGTCCAGCTCGGGTTCCGGCTTGCGGCCGCCGCCCGCTGTGGGCACGGGCTCGATCTCGGCATCGGCGTCGGGAAGCTGGATTCTGGCCGCCGCCTGCTTCTCGACGCGGTAGCTGTCCATGTCGATCGCTTCCAGGATGCCCTTCGCCAGATCCTCCTCCACCGGCGCCGGCAGCTTCGGCACGAGAAAGGTCAGGAAGATCGAGAGCTTCTCCCACCCGGCGTTCGTGTACGGTAGGATCGACGAGAGAAACCCATAGGTGCGCAGGAAAGCCTTCGCCTTCCCCTTGAAGTCCACCTGCCCGTCTTCGTCCAGCCGCTCGCGGTAGTCGGCCACGCAGGCATCGAGGATCGGATCGAGCCGGTCGCGGTCCGCCCCGCCGAGGTACAAGGCCGCGAACTCGTCAATCTGCGCGGCGGCATAGACCTGGTAGCCATCGAGCGCGCTCTTGAGGTCGTGCAGCTTGTTCGGGTCGGTCTCCTCGGCCAGGATCGTCGTCCGGTAGTAGTCGGCGAACGCCTGCTGGATCGTGTCCGCGTCGTTCATGAAATCGAGCACGAACACGTCGTGCTTCTTCGGGTGCGCGCGATTCAGGCGCGACAGCGTCTGCACCGCCTTGATGCCCGAGAGCTGCTTGTCCACGTACATCGTGTGCAGCAGCGGCTCGTCGTAGCCGGTCTGGAACTTGTCGGCGCAGATCAGGAAGCGGTACGGGTCCTGCTGGATCTTGTCGGCGATCTGGCTGGAAGGAAAGCCGTTGAGCGACGCCTCGGTCACCTTGGCGCCGCCGAACTCGTGCTCGCCGGAGAAGGCGACGATCGCCCGGCAGGGGCTCTTGCGTTCGGCCAGGTAGTCGCGCACGGCGTGGAAGTACTGGATCGCGCGCTCGATGCCGCTGGTGACCACCATCGCCCGCGCCTCGCCGCCGATCTTGTTCAGCGCCAGCACCTGCTCGTGGAAGTGGTCCACCATGATCTCGGCCTTGAGCCGGATCGCGTGGTCGTGGCTTTCGACGTAGCGGCGCAGCTTCTTCTTCGCCCGCTTGGTGTCGAATTCCGGGTCGCCCTCGACCTTCTTGACGAGCTTGTAGTAGCTGTCGACCGGCGTGTAGTGCTTGAGCACGTCCAGGATGAAGCCTTCCTGGATCGCCTGCTTCATCGTGTAGCTGTGGAACGGCTGGTGCTTCACCGTGCCGTCGGCCTGCGGGTCGGGTTCGCCAAAGATCTCCAACGTCTTGTTCTTGGGCGTGGCGGTGAAGGCGAAGTAGCTGGCGTTCGCCAGCAGCTTCTTGGCCTCCATCAGCCGGTTAATTCTGTCCTCCAGCGTCTCGTCGTCGTCTTCGGTGCCCGCCGCGGAGAGTGCCATCGACACCGCCGCCGACGTGCGCCCGCCCTGACTCGAGTGCGCCTCGTCGATGACGATGGCGAAGCGCCGCCCGCGGTGCTCGGCCCCGATCTCGTCGAGGATGAACGGGAACTTCTGCACCGTGGAGATGATGATCTTCTTCCCCTCGGCGATGAACTTGCGCAGGTCGCCCGAATGCTCCGCGTGGCCGACCGTGGCGCCCACCTGCGCGAACTGCTTGATCGTGTCGCGGATCTGCTGATCGAGGATGCGCCGGTCGGTGACGACGATGATCGAGTCGAACACCGTGGCCCCGTCCTTCGCGAGGCCGATGAGCTGGTGCGCCAGCCAGGCAATCGAGTTCGATTTGCCGCTGCCCGCCGAGTGCTGGATCAGATAGCGCCGGCCCGCGCCGTTCGCCCGCGCGTCGGCGAGCAGCCGGCGCACCACGTCGAGCTGGTGATAGCGCGGCCAGATCTGCAGCGCCTTCTTTCTGCCGGTCTTCTCGTCCTTGGTCTCGACGACCTGCGCGTAGTTCTCCAGGATGTCCGTCAGGCCCGCGCGGGTGAGGACGCGCTTCCAGAGGTAGTCGGTCTTGAGGCCGTTCGGGTTGGGCGGGTTGCCGGCGCCGTCGTTCCAGCCCAGGTTGAACGGCAGGAACCACGAGCCCTTGCCCTTCAGGTGCGTGCAGAAGCGCACCTCGTGGTCGTCCACCGCGAAGTGCACTACGCAGCGCCCGAACTCGAACAGCTTCTCGCGCGGATCGCGGTCGCGCTGGTATTGCTGGACGGCGTCTTCCACCGTCTGCTTGGTCAGGCTGTTCTTCAGCTCGAAGGTGGCGACCGGCAGACCGTTGATGAACAGGCCCAGATCGAGCGCGCGCTGCGTCTCGTCGCGGCTGTAACGGAGCTGGCGTGTGACGCTGAAGCGGTTCGCCGCGAACCGCTCTTCCGCCTTGGAGTTTCCCGGCGAGGGCGTGCCGTAGAACAGGTCGATGTGGTGCGGCCCGTGCTTGAGCCCGTGGCGCAGCACGTCGATCGTGCCGCGCTTGCTGATCTCGCCTTGCAGGCGGGCGAGGAACTTGCGCCGGGTGGGGCCTTCGTGGTCGAGGTCGAGCGCATCGGCGACCTCGCGCTGCGTGCGGCGCAAGAACACGGCGAGCTGCCGCAGATCGACGCAGTACTCGCGATCGTAGTCGGCGGGCTCGCCGCCCACCCAGCCGGCGCTGTGGGCGGCGGGTCGTTCCTGCGCCACGTCGCGCGGCACCGCACCGGGCTCGCAAGGGTCGCCGGTGAGCGCGACGCAGATAAGACGCTCCAGGCCGCGTTCGGAGGTGTCGGTCGTCAAGTCCAGCGCTCCGAGTGCGGACGGGCCCCGATCAAGCAACCGTCAAACAACGGCCTGTCGAAAAAACCCATACCAATCAACGAGTTATCCACTATCTGCGGCGTCGCGTCGCCGATCTGCCGCGCTGCCATCAAGCATTCCCCGCCGCCTGCGGCCGGGCCGGAGCGGCCCAGAACGGCAAGTAGCTCCGCGCCCGGGTTCCAACCGCGGGATCCTCAATCGCGATCCGGCCGGCCTCGACCGCCTCGTTGAGCAGCCGGGAGGCGACGGAGGCGTTCTTCTCGGCGATGCCGAAGCGCACGCGCAACGAAGTGTTGGTCATCGGTTGTCGCATCACGTAGCGCAGGCAGGCATGCAGATAGCACGCCCGCACGCGCTCGGCCCGGTCCATGGCGGTCAGCGGTTTGTGCGCGAACAGCACCGCCCGCGTGAAACCCTCCGGCTGCTCGAACAAGGGAGCGGGCAACTGGAACAGCTCGACCTGGAACACCACCTTGTCGATGCCGCTGCCACGCTCCTCGCAGATGCGGAAGCGGCGCATCAGCGAGGCGAGGGCTTCGTTGCGCGACCTGGGCGGCGTGTCCACGAAGCGCTGGGTATCGACCAGCGGCTCGCCCGGATTCGTGATCTCGATGCGATCGTCGAATATCTCCACCAACGGCCCGGCGCCGGTGACGAAGAAGTCCTGATGGATCAGCGCGTTCGCCACCAGCTCGCGAACCGCCAGCTCGGGGTACATCGGCACGCTCTTGCGCAGCGCCTTGCCGATGACCTCATTGGCCGGAAGCAGGCCGTTGATGTAGGCGACCAGACCTTCGAAACCGCACGCATAGCCCTTGCTGCCGATCTGCTCCTTCAGCGTTTCCACGCGACCCGTGCCGCGATACTGGATGACGCGCACTGCCTTGCGGCGCATCGCATGGATGGCATCCAGTCGCTTGGCGAACAGAATAGCGCCGAGGTTCGTGATGTCCCAGCCGCCGGCGTCGCTACGGCGGATCAACCGATCATCGGCCAGGGCGGCGAGGATGCCTTCGCGCTCCCCCGGCAGCGGACGCTCGAGCAGATCGAAGTAGGCCGGGTAGTCGAGCAGCCGCAGCACCTCGTCGGCGCTGATCCGTTCGCTGGCGATGCCATCCTCGAACGGCGTGCGGTCAAAGAGGCGCCACAGCGCCCGCTCTTTCTCAGGGAAGTCTTTCAGCTTCTTCTTGTAGCTGCCGACCCGGATGTGCTCCTGGCCGGCAAAGGCCACCGGATGGCGGGCCGCGCGGTGGATCTCCAACAGGACCACCGGGCGATCCTCCACGGCGACGTGGAAGAAGCGGAAGTCGATCTTGGGCTCAAGCAGCCGCAGCAGCCAATTCTCCAGAGCCTCGCTGCCCACGCGCGCCGCGACCGGATCAAAGCTCGTGCCTACCACCGCATGGTCGTCGTTCTGCACACCCCAGACCATGTAGGCGAAGGCCTTGCCCACCAGCGCCGCCGCGTTGGCGAGCGCCGAAATGTACTCGCCGATCGCTTGCGGCTCGGCGTCGTTGACCTTGAACTCGACCCACTCCGTCTCGCGCGGCAGCGCGCGCAGCTCGTTCACGAGGCTCATGAGATAGGCAGCGGGGCGCTCGCTGGTCATGCCTCGGCCTCCTCCAGCGTGGCATCGAGGTCGGTGGCCGATTCGTCTTCACTTTCCGTCATGCCCTCGGCTTGGTCGAGCGGTTCGGGCTCCTCGATTTCATCCGGCAACCGCGCCGCCGCCTCGCGGACGTCGAGCTTGCCGGTGACCACGTCGGCAATCAGGCGCGTGCGGTATTCGCGAAGCAGGACGATCTCACGTTGGGCGTCCTCTATTGTTCGATAGAGGCCGAGGGTTGCCGCTTCGACGTGGTCGACAATCTCGTCCTGCTCACGACGCGCAGGAAGAGCAAGAGCGAAATTCCGAATCGTCGAGACATTTACGTGAGGTGCAGTCGAGCCCATGACGTCCTGATTTGCCTGGGCATAGACCTGTGGACTGTTGAGCAACCACATCACGAACCGCGAGTTGTGCTCCGGCCGGATGCGGAAAACCATCATCCGCTGTGAGATGCACACTCGAGCGCCTTCGGGAACACAAGCAGCGATTCCGAACCGCTCGCCCTCCCGCGAGTAGAGGATATCTCCGGCCACCGGCTCGAGCCGCTGCGTCCATCGGGAGTAGACATCCTCGTCCACCCGGCGGGCGGAACCTAGCCGGACGATACCAGGAGAGATATCGGCGGTGCGGATCGCCGGGAATGCGCCCACCTCGGAATAGATCGGGGTTGCATGCAGACAATCAACGATCTGCGACGCCGCATATTTCAGTCGTACAACGTCCCAGCGCTCCGGCACATTCCCTAGCCACTCCACGCCGGAGGGCTTGAGGCGGACGTCGGGGTTGAGGCCGCGGGTGACCGCGCGGTGGATAATGGCCTGCTTCTGCTCCTCCAGCAGCTTGATCAGCTTCTGCTTGGCGCGGATGTACCGCCGAATCCGCCGGTCCGCGTGGTCGAGGAAACGGACGATGGCGGCTTGTTCGGGGAGGGGTGGGACCAATACCGGCATCCGCTTGATGTCGCTGAAGTCCAGGTTCTGGCGCAGGCCCGAGCCGAAGCCGTAGATGATCTTGAGCAGGTCGTAGGCGTTCAGGTACTGATAGCCGAACTCGTTCGATACCCGTAGCAAAGTCTCCAAGCACATGTACGCCGAAGTGATGATGCCGCGATGCGCCGAATGGCCGATCCGCAGGCTGGTCTGGTCGTTCTGCAGGTCGGTCGTGCGGACGATGATGTTCGCAGGATCAACAACCTGATACGTCTCGAACGACTCCGGGACGAGTCCACGGAGTTTCTCCGGCGGCTTGACGATGATCCGTCCATAACTCAGGGAGAGCACGGTTGTCTCAATCATGCCGGTGTTCTTCACCTGCCGCGGGCGGTAGACCGCGAGCGCGGGAAGCACTTCCCAATGCTCCGGCACATCCCCCAGCCACGCCACGCCGGAGTCCTTCATCGCCGGATAGGGCTTGAGGCCGTCGATCACCGCCCGTCTCCCTGGGCCAGCCGTGCGCGTCCCTTGTCGGTCAGCCGGTATTTCTGCAAGCGACTGGTGGGCTTGCCGGGAATGGTCATCTCGATCAGGCCGGCTTCAAGCGCGGGCAGAAGGTAGGCCTTGCGGAAATGCTCGTCGTCCTTCAGCCCCAGTGCCTGCTGGAGTTGCTGGCGGGTCATCTCGCCGCGCAGGGCAAGCGCCAGGCGGACTTCCGGGGTGACTTCCGGGGTGACTTCCGGGGTGACTTCCGGGGTGACTGCGGGGGCGACGATCTCCAGTCCGCGCAGCGGGCGGCGCGCGAGGGTCGTGACGAAGCCGTCCCGCAGGCTGAATTGCGGTTCGGGCAATCCGGCCTCGCGGCAGCGGGCGATCATGTCGCCGGTGCCGGTGCCCATGCGCTCGATGTACTTGGCCAGGTAAAGGGACTCGGCGAGCAGCGGGTTGCCGGGGACCGATCCGTGCGGCCGGCGCAGCATCTCCAGCGTGAGCGACGGCGGCAGGTGGCCGGGATTCCAGACCTCGAGCCGATCCGCGAACAGCATCACCTGGACGCTGCCACTGCTGGTGTAGTCGCGGTGGGCGACGGCGTTGACGATCGCTTCGCGCACCACTTCGACCGGCATCTCGTACGCCACTGGCGCCTGGGTGCTCAGCGCGCGCGTGCCGACGGCGAGGTTGAGTTTGGACATCACGAAATCCACCGCCGCATCGACGAGCTGGAAGACGCTGCCCTTGTACACCTGATACGAAGGAATCGGCTTGGCGATTTCGGTGCCGTGGAAGTGCGCGCACTTCACTTCCGACGAGATCAGGAAACGCTGGGGCTGGCGACCGAAGAGCAACACGGCCGCGTGGGTTGGCCGGCCGCGATCGAGGAGGTTCAGATGCGTGAGCAGTTCCTCGGCCGACGCCTCCTCGGGCAGCGGGAATCCCCGCGCGCGCCGTGCCAGCGCGATGAACCAACGCATCCGTTCCTCGTCCAGGTCGGCGAAGGTCGCGCGCGGGCAGGGTGCCGCGTCGAACGGGCCGGTTCGGATGAGTTCGCGGTCCTCCAGATATTGCACCAGGGCGGCATAGAGCCCGCCGATCAGCTCGGCGGTCGAGCCGAAGCGCCGGCGCAGGAGCGCCGCGCCCGCCTTGGCAATCAGTGCCGACATTTTCGGGTGCCGTGCGGCGTCTGCGCTCCCCCTGACGAAGATCAGCCGCGTCTTGCCGGTCGCAGTGGCATGGTCGAACTCGCGTTCGGTCGGCGAGAGTCCTTCCGCATCCTCGTTTCCGTATTCGCTGCCGAAGATGCCGAGATACAGATCGCAGCGTCCGACCTCGTCCAGGTAGACCTCGTCGGTTCTTCTGTCCGAAGCTGGCAGGTCCTCGAACAGGAAAACGTCGAAGAAACGCCGCAGCAGCGCGTCGCCGCGAACGAAATCGCGTACGGCGGCGCGTTCCTCCGCGAGTTCCTTCTGGACACTGCTGACGAAGATCGTCCGGATCATCTCGGAAACTTTCCGACAATCTCGCCAAGCAGCCCCTCCGTCTCCTTTTCCAGCGCCAGGATGTCCGCCCGGATCTCCTCCAGCGTGCGCAGCGGCTGCGGCTTGTAGAAGTAGCGGGTGAAGCTGATCTCGTAGCCGGTCTTGACGCTGTCGGGCACGTACCATGCGTCGGGCGCGTGGGGCAGCACTTCGCGCCGGATGAAGGCCTCGATGCCGCCCTCCTCCAGCAACGGCACCTGCTCGGTGTCGCGCAGCTCGGGGTCGGGCTCGTACTCGACCACCATGCCCTCACCCCCGGCCCCTCTCCCCGAGGGAGAGGGGAGCAGAAAGAGGCCGCGCAGCGGGTCGGCGGCGGTGCCCTTCTTGTGGATCTTGCGGATCACCGGCGACGCGTCATCCGCGCGCTCGGCGATTTCCTTCAGCGCCTTGATCTCCTTGGGCGTGTACGCCCGCTCGGGATCGATGCCCCTCAGCCGCAGCGGCCGCTCGACGGTGACCTTCCAGTAGCCGAAGGCGGCATTCGGGAAGAGCTTCGACTGCTCGGTCTCCTCGAACTTGAGGAACGCGTCGCAGATGCGCGCGATGTCCTCGTCCGACAGCTCGCAGTTCTTCTTGCCGAGGTTCTTGCGCAGCGGCTTGTACCACTGCGTGGCGTCGATGAGCTGGACCTTGCCCTTACGGTGCGCCGGCTTGCGGTTCGTGAGCACCCAGATGTAGGTGGCGATGCCGGTGTTGTAGAACATGTTGAGCGGCAGCGCGACGATGGCCTCGAGCCAGTCGTTCTCGATGATCCAGCGGCGGATGTTGCTCTCGCCCTGGCCGGCGTCGCCGGTGAAGAGCGACGAGCCGTTGTGGACCTCGGCGATGCGGCTGCCGAGCTTGGTTCCCCGCTTCATCTTGCCGAGCATGTTGGCCAGGAACAGCATCTGGCCGTCGCTCGATCGGGTGATGAGCGAGTATTCAGGGTCGCCGGCGTGCTCGATGACGAAGCGCGGGTCCTTGATGCCGTCCTTGCCGCCCATGCGCTCGAGGTCGCTCTTCCAGCTCTTGCCGTAGGGCGGGTTGCTGAGCATGAAGTCGAACTCGCGTGACGGGAACGCGTCGTTGGCGAGCGTGGAGTGCTCCGGGCCGCCGATGATGTTGTCCGCGGCATCGCCTTCGCCTTTGAGCAGCAGGTCGGCCTTGCAGATGGCGTAGGTCTCGGCGTTGATCTCCTGGCCGTAGAGATGCGTGGCCACCTGCTTGCCGTGCTGCTCCGCAAGCGCCTTGAGCGTTTCTTCGGCGACGGTGAGCATGCCGCCCGTGCCGAGCGCACCGTCGTACAGCAGGTAGGTGCCGGACTCGATCTCGTCGGCGATCGGCAGGAAGATCAGCTTCGCCATGAGTTTCACGGCATCGCGGGGCGTCCAGTGTTCGCCGGCCTCTTCGTTGTTCTCTTCGTTGAAGCGTCGGACCAGTTCCTCGAACACCGTGCCCATGCCGTGGTTGTCGAGGCCGCGGTGCTTGACCGAGCCGTCGCCGTTGAGCACCGGGTTGGGGCTCAGGTTGATGTCGGGGGAGAGGAACTTCTCGATCAGCGTGCCGAGCGCGTCGGCCTTCGAGAGCCGCGGGATCTGGTTGCGGAATTCGAAGTTCTCGAGGATGTCCTGCACGTTTGGCGAGAACCCGTCGAGGTACGCCTCGAAGTCGGCCTTGAGCTGCTGCTGGCTGGCGCGTGCCTTGAGGTCGCGCAGCGTGAAGCGGGACGTGTTGTAGAAGGCCTGGCCGGCGGCCTGGCGAAGGGCCTGGTCCTGGTTGGTGATCCCCGCCTTGTCGAGGGCGGCCTTCATGTCGAGCACGGCCTGCTTGGTGGGCTCGAGCACGGCATCGAGGCGACGAAGGACGGTCATCGGAAGGATGACGTCGCGGTACTTGCCGCGGACGTAGAGGTCCCGCAGGACGTCGTCGGCGATGCCCCAGATGAAGTTGGCGATCCAGTTGAGTTGTTGCGCTTCCATCAGTTGGGCCGATTGTCAGTGAAGGCGACGCGCGGGTGGTAGCTGGTGCGGAGTGAGTTGATCATCTCCTCCGGTTTGCTTCCCGTGGTGCGGTAGGTGATCTTCTGCGCGAACTCGTTGCCACGGCCCCATTCCTCGCGCAGGATGCCGACGATGGCCTCGGCGTGGTTGTCGTTCCCCGATCGAGTCGAGGACAGGCTCTTGGCGAAGACCAGCGTCTTGGGCAGCTCCTGCCGCTGCGGGAAGAGGTCGCTCTGCCAGCGGTCGCGCAGCGTGCGGGCGATGGTGCGGATCTGGTCGGGCGTCTGCACGCTGCGGTCCAGTTCTTCGGGCGCGTACTCGTAGTCGTCGTCGAGCTGCGCATTTGCCAAACTGAGGCGCCGGGCGCGGGTGGGCTTGTCGAGCACCTGCAGCCAGTAGCCGGCCTCCACCGTGGCGCCGGCCTCGGTGACCTCGGTCTTGATGCGGTAGACGTCGTAGTTGACGTTCACGCCGTCGGCCACCGCCTGCGGGTGGCGCATCGCGTAGCGCGGATGAACCGCCGTGCATTCGGAGGTGTGCGGGGTGAGCGTCATCACGCGACACTGCCAGTCACGGCTGAACGAGCAAGGCACTGAGCGATGCGCGCAGGGGATCGAGGTCGGCCTCGATGATGCCCCGGACGTTGCGGCTGTCGACACTGGCGGAGGCATGGACCAGAACGTTGCGGAAACCGACGACGCGTGCCAACTCGGCAATCGAGCCGGCGATCCCAGGGTCGATGCGGCGAAGCCGGCTGAGTGCCTCGCCGACGATCGCGAGCTGGCGCTCCACGCCCGAGCGCAGCAGTTCGTCTGCCTGATAGTCGGCGAATGTCTTGCCGTGCGTGAAGCGCGCGACGCGGTCCGCGGCCCGCATTGCGTCCCACAGGAGCTTGCGGGCGTCAGCGTGCATACACCGGCCTGCGCTCGGCGTTGATCCGCTCGCGAAAATAGGGGTTTTCGACGCTGCCCTCGGTGACGAGGTCCACCGGTCGCCCGAAGAGCCGTTCGAGGCTTTCCTTCAGGGTGAAGTAGGCGTCGGCGTAGGCCTTCGGCGGCAGCTCGTCGAATTCCACCAGGAAATCCAGATCGCTGGTGGCCGGATCGAAATCGTCGCGAATCGCCGAGCCGAAGACGTCGAGCCGACGTGCGCCGGCGCGGCGGCATAGGGCGGCAACTTCTTCGCGGTGCTGCTCGATGACGCTTGTCATGGTGGCCTCCATACCGGATTTTATGCCGCGAGGGCCTCGTTGAGCGATGCGAGGACGCCGGGAAGGTCCGCGCCGAAGAGCTGATGCACCTTGCCCAGCCCGCCGCGCTGGTCGAAGGGCGCGTAGCTGAAGTCCTCGGGCTCGATGCCGAGGTTGGAGGCGATGTGCTCGGCCATCTTCTCCAGCCACCAGAGTTGTTCGTCGGTGAGGGGTTTGTCGCGGCCGTGGGCCGCTCCTACAAGCCAGGCGCGGAAGTTGGTCATGACTTTCTCGGGGTAGGGCACCAGCTCGTTCTCCTGGTGCATCGCGTAGCGCACCAGTGAGACGAGGTCGGTGAGGATGCGGCGGCGGCTCGCACCCTTCACCTTGCTCTGGTCCAGCGCGGCATAGGCCTGCCAGAGCTGGCTTTCGGTCCACAGGTGCGGCGGGGCCTGCAGCGTGTCGGCCAGCGCCTTCAGGTCATCGAACTTGAGCGGCGCCTTGGTCGGACGGTTGTAGAGGATTTGCAGCGCGGTGATCTCGTCGCGGTGCTGGGCGATGAAGGCCTCGAAGTTGTGCACGATGGCCTCGGCGTGGTTGTCGTCCTTGGCGAAGACCAGCGTCTTGGGCAGCTCCTGCCGCTGCGGAAAGAGGTCGGTCTGCCAGCGGTCGCGCAGCGTGCGCGCGATGGTGCGGATCTGGTCGGGCGTCTGCACGCTGCGGTCCAGTTCCTCGGGCGCGTAGTTCACGTTCACACCGTCGGCCACCGCCTGCCTCAGTTGCCAATGAGGGCCGTACTCCATCGCCAGGCTGTGGTTGAAGAAGCCGAAGGTCTGCTTGGGAAGCACCGCATAGCCTACTGCGCGCCGCGATCGCGTCGTCGCGTGCTCGCTCGGGCCTCGCCTACCAACTCGGTATGTCTCGGCCCTCGCTGCGCGGCTCCTCGCGCTCGGGGCTGCTCGCGAAGGCTCTGCGGCACTTCCCGAGTTGGGCGTGGCGGTCAGGCCGATCAGGTGGGCGTCGAAGTACTCCAGCACCTGGCGCCACAGGTTGTAGATGGAGCGGTGCGCCTCGTCGGTGACGATGATGTCGAAGGTTTCGATGGGGTATTGCGGGTTGTAGTCGATGGGCTCGATGGTCGCGCCCAGGGGCGCTCCTACATACGACACTTCGTCGTCTTCCTCGGGCAGCTCGCGGCCCTTGAGCATCGAGTACATGCGCTGGATGGTGGCGATGCAGACGCGCGCGGTGGTGTCGAGGTTGTTGCTGGTGAGGTGCTGGACGATGTATTCCTCGCCGAATTTGTAGTTGTTCACCGGGCTGACGTACTGGTCGAACTCCTTCTTGGTCTGCCGGCCGAGGTTGCCGCGGTCTACCAGGAAAAGCACGCGCCGCGCGCCGGCGTACTTGATGAGCCGGTAGATGAAGCTGATGGCGGTGAAGGTCTTGCCCGAACCCGTGGCCATCTGGATCAGCGCGCGCGGTTTGTTCTTGGCGAGGCTGGCTTCCAGGTTGCGGATGGCGGTGATCTGGGCGGGCCAGAGCTTGTGGTCGCCCCACTCGGTGACCAGCGGCGGCATGTGGCGCACGCGGTGGAGGAAGGTGCCGAGGTCGTAGGGGGCGGACAGTTCGTGGGCGGCTTGGGTCGCGACTGGCGTCGCTCCTACGGGGGCTGCGGTGAGCCACGCGCGCAAGGTTTCGGGCCGGTGGAAGGCGAAGACGTTGCGGGCGCGCGGCTCGGGGTCGAGGCCGTTGGTGAAATGGGTCTCGGCGCCGGTGGATTCGTAGAGGAAGGGTAGCGGCCGGCGCCAGGCGGGGAGGTTCGCGGGCAGGCCCTGGGCATAGCGGGCGGACTGGATTTCGACGCCGGTGAGGGTGGCACCCTGCTTCTTGGCTTCGATCACGCCCGCGGCTTTGCCATCCGCATAGAGCAGGTAGTCGGCGAAGCCAAAGCCGTCAGCCAGTGCGAACTCCCGCAGCGCGACACCGCGCGCGGCGTGGATGTCGGCGGCGGCGACGTCCTGCACCGCCCAGCCGGCGGCGGCCAGCAGCGTGTCGATCTCCCTTCTCGCGTCCTGTTCCTGTGCGGCCATGGGCTTGGTCTTGTCCGGACACGGCAAGGATACCATTTGATGAGAGGGGCATAACAGCGGGCTGAGGCGACCGACTACGGCTCGCGATACGCCTCGCGTCGATGCCCGACCTTAACGATTTCGACCACTACCCCGGCATCCGAGACGGTATAGAGAATGCGGTAGTTGCCTTGCCGCAAGCGGTAGCGCTCCTGCGCGGAAAGCTTCTCGGCGCCCGGCGGGCGCGGATCGTCGCGCAGGGTTTCGATGTGAGCGAGAATGCGGCGCACGTCCGCGCGCGGAATGTCCCGCAGATCCTTGGCCACGGACGCCTTGAACCTCAGCTCATAGCGTGCCATCGGCTTTCAGCTTGGCCAGGAATTCCTCGTAGCTGAGCGACTTTTCGCGGGCACGCTTCCCGAACGCGGCAAGATCTTCCTCGTCCTCGCGCAAGGCGGCGCGTATGGCATCGTTGACGATCTCGGACATGCTGCGATGAGCGCTGGCGGCCTTGAGCCGCAGAGCCCGGTGCAGCGTCGGATCGATATAGAGCGTTGAACGAACGGCGTCGCGAGCCATGTGGCCTCCAAGACATCTTAACGTTTTAGTATCATAACACCGTGATGCTTGTGGGGGCATCCCTCCTTCGCCCGCCTGAAACACGCGCCGCGGTAAACTCCCACCTGCCCGACAAAAACCACAAGCTATCCCACGGTGTTCGAAAAACTCGGTTTCGCCCGTTTCTTCTTTCCGCTGCTGCACTGGCTGCTGCGCCGGGTGGTGCGCTTCACCACGGTGCCGGCGGCGGCGCAGGCGCCGTCCTTCGATCCGACGCGCCCGGTGTGCTATGCGCTGCAGATCCGCCAGCTTTCGGCGCTGCTCGTGCTGGAGCAGGCGTGCGCGCAGCTCGACCTGCCGCGACCGCTGAAGCCCCTGGCGCTGGGCACGCCGGGCGAGCGCAGCAGCTTCTTTTTCCTCACGCGCAGCGGCCAGCCCTCGCCGCTCAAGCCCAATCCCTACGAGTATTCCAAACGGCTGGAGCGGCTGGTGGCGGCGGCGCGACGCGATCCGTTGCTGGAACTGCAGATCGTGCCGGTGAGCATTTTCTGGGGCCGGGCGCCGCAGAAGCAGGAGTCCATCCTGCGGGCGCTGTTCGCCGACACCTGGGTGGTGCCCGGCGTGTTCCGGCAACTGGTGCGCCTTGGCCTGCACGGGCGCGATACGCTGATCAGGTTCGGCGAGCCGATATCGCTGCGCGAGCTGGTGGATGCCGCCCATGCCGACGGGCTGGACGCGCGCACAACGCTGCGCCGCGTGGCGCGCCTGCTGCGCTCGGAGTTCCGGCGCGAGCGCGAGGCGGCCGTAGGGCCGAACCTGTCGCACCGGCAGACGCTGCTGAACGACATCATCGCCGCCGAGCCGGTGCGCCAGGCGATTGCCGAAGAGGCGCAGCGCAAGGGCATGACGCGCGCCCAGACGGAGCTGCTGGCGCGGCGCATCGGCTACGGCATCGCCTCGCACTACTCCTACGCCTTCCTGCGCGCCTACGACCTGGCGCTGACCGGGCTGTGGAACCGCATCTACGGCGGCGTCGAGGTGCACCGTTTCGAGGACGTGGCCGCGGTGGCCAGCGGCGCCGAGCTGATCTACGTGCCCTGCCATCGCAGCCATATCGACTACCTGCTGCTGTCTTATGTCGTCTATCACCGCGGGCTGCAGCCGCCCCACGTGGCCGCCGGCGACAACCTGAACATGCCGGTGGTGGGAGGGTTGCTGCGCCGGGGCGGCGCCTTCTTCCTGCGCCGCAGCTTCAAGGACGATCCGCTCTACGGCGCGGTGTTCGCCGAGTATCTGCACGCCATCATCGCGCGCGGCTTTCCCATCGAGTACTTCGTCGAGGCCGGGCGCAGCCGCACCGGACGCATGCTGGCGCCGCGGGCAGGCATCCTGGCGATGACGCTGGCGAGTTACTTGCGCGGCATCAAGCGGCCGATGGTGTTCGTGCCGGTCTATCTCGGCTACGAGCAACTGATCGAGGGCGACACCTACATTGCCGAGCTTTCCGGCCAGCCGAAGAAGAAGGAATCGGTGTGGCGCATCCTGCGCTCCATCCGGGATCTGCGCCGGCGCTTCGGCCAGGTGCACGTGAACTTCGGCGAGCCGTTGGCCTTGCAGGCATTTCTCGATCGGCAGTGGCCGGCGTGGCGCGAGTCGGACTCGCTGCCGGACGAGGAGCGCGAGGTAGACCGGTATCGCGCGGTAGCGGCGCTGGCCAATGCCATTGTCACGCGCATCAACGACGCGCTGGTGGTCAATCCCGTGAACCTGCTCGCCGTGGCCATCCTCGGCGCGCCACGCCACGCCATGGACGCCGCCCACCTGGCGCAACAGATCGATCTGCTCAAGCTACTGCTCACCGAGGTGCCCTACTCCGCGCGCCAGCAACTCACCGAGCTGGACGGCACGACGGTGATCGGCTACGTGCAGGGGCTGGGCATCGTCGAGCGCATCGCCCATCCGCTGGGCGACATCGTGCGCGTGCCCGAGCGCCAGGCAGTGCTGCTGACCTATTTCCGCAACAACGTGCTGCACGCCTTCGCGCTGCCGGCGCTGATCGCCTGCCTGGTGGCGCAGAACGAGCATATCGAGCCGCGGCGACTGCTGGAGATCGCGCGCCGGCTCTATCCCTTCCTGCGCTCGGAACTGTTCCTGTCGCTGCCCGAGGAGGCGCTGGAGCAGCGCCTGCAGGCTTACATCGATCTTTTCCTGCGCCTGAACCTGGTGCGCGAGCGCGGCCTGTGGGTCGCCGCGCCGGCGCCGGCCGAGCGCGAATCCCTCGTCCTGCATACGCTCGCCCAGGCCGTGCGCCAGCCGCTGGAGCGTTACTTCATCGTCGTCGCGACGCTCGGACGCTTCGGCCCCGGCACACTGTCGGCGTCGCTGCTGGAGGATTGCTGCGTGCTGCTCGGCCAGCGGCTTGCCTACCTGCACGAGGGCGCGGGACCGGAGTTCTTCGATCGCGCGGCGTTCCGCGGCATCATCGCCACGCTGGGCGCGATCGGTCTGACGCGCGAGCAGGACGACAAGCTGCACTTCCCGCCGCTGCTCGACAGCAGCGCCGACGACGCCGCCTTCCTGCTCTCCGACGAGGTGCGACGGGCCATCGCCCATGTCACCCAGATGTCCGAGACGGACATCGTCCGCGCCACGCAGAAGAAGTAGGGTGCGCTTGCGCACCGACAACAGACGTGTGGTGCGCAAGCGCACCCTACGCGGTCTGGGGCGGTCGATGGTGCGCGAGCGCACCCTACGCGGAAGGGGGGCAAAGGTTATACTGACGCATCGTCCTGTCCGAGCGAATGACCGATGAGTTCCTGGAGCTGCCCGCACGATGTCGATGGCATCTGCATGCGCGTGCAGGGCGCGCGCTGCGATCCGGGCATGCGCGGCTGCGTGCTGCACGGCCGCTACGTGTTCGCCAAGGATGAGACCGGCATCCCGCGCAAGCCGGTGCGCGCCGAGAAGCAGAAAGCGAGCACGAACAAAACGCCGGCGCCGCGGCGGCGCCTGCCGTTCTGATCCCGGAACCGAGCAGTTCAGTAGGGTGCGCTTGCGCACCGACACTCAGCGGAAGGTGCGCAAGCGCACCCTACCGTGCCGTCACGATGACTTGCTGAACCCGATCTGGCCGTTGCGCGCGTCCACTGCGATGGTGTCTTTGGCGGCGAAGCTGCCTTCGAGGATCTGTTTCGCCAGCGGATTTTCGATGCGCTCCTGGATGGCGCGCTTGAGCGGCCGGGCGCCGAACACCGGATCGAAGCCGGCCTTGGCCAGCTCCGAAAGTGCGGCGTCGCTCACCTGCAGCGACATCTCCAGTTTCGCCAGCCGCTTCTCCAGGTAGCCGAGCTGGATCTTCGCGATGGACTTGATGTGCTTCTCGTCCAGGGCGTGGAACACCACCACCTCGTCGATGCGGTTGATGAACTCGGGCCGGAAATAGGTCTTGACCTCGGCCATCACCGCCAGCTTGATCACCTGATAGTCGTCGCCGGCCATCTGCTGGATCATCTGCGAGCCGAGGTTGGAGGTCATGACAATGACGGTGTTCTTGAAGTCCACGGTGCGGCCCTGCCCGTCCGTCATGCGGCCGTCGTCGAGCACCTGAAGCAGCACGTTGAACACATCCTGGTGCGCCTTTTCCACCTCGTCGAAGAGGATGACGCTGTACGGCTTGCGCCGCACTGCCTCGGTGAGATAGCCGCCCTCCTCGTAGCCGACGTATCCGGGCGGCGCGCCGATGAGCCGCGCCACGGAGTGCTTCTCCATGAACTCGCTCATGTCGATGCGGATGATGTGCTCTTCGGAGTCGAACAGGAATTCGGCCAGCGCCTTGCACAGCTCCGTCTTGCCCACGCCCGTGGGGCCGAGGAAGAGGAAGGAGCCGTAGGGCCGGTTCGGGTCCGACAGCCCGGCGCGCGAACGGCGGATGGCGTCGGACACCAGCCGCACCGCCTCGTCCTGCCCGACCACGCGCTGGTGGATGCGCTCTTCCATGCGCAGCAGCTTCTCGCGCTCGCCCTGCATCATCTTCGACACCGGGATACCCGTGGCGCGTGAGACCACCTCGGCGATTTCCTCGGCGCCGACTTCCTTGCGCAGCAGCTTGAACTGGCGTGCCTTGCCCTCGCCCTCCGCGGCCTGCTTCAACTGGGCTTCGAGTTGTGGCAGCTTGCCGTATTGCAGTTCGGCGACTTTCTCCAGCTTGCCTTCGCGCTGCAGCTTGACGATCTCCGCCTTGAGCTTGTCGATCTCCTCCTTGACGTGGGCGCTGCCCTGGACCTGCGCTTTCTCCGCTTTCCAGATCTCGTCCAGGTCGTTGTACTCGCGCTGCAGCTTGGCGATCTCTTCCTCGATCAAGCCAAGACGCTTGCGCGAGGCTTCGTCGGTCTCCTTCTTCACCGCCTCGCGCTCGATCTTGAGCTGGATCAGACGCCGGTCGAGCTTATCCATCGCCTCCGGCTTGGAGTCGATCTCCATCTTGATCCGCGCCGCCGCCTCGTCGATCAGGTCGATGGCCTTGTCCGGCAGGAAGCGGTCGGTAATGTAGCGGTGCGACAGTTCCGCCGCGGCGACGATGGCCGGGTCGGTGATCTCGATGCCGTGGTGCAGTTCGTAGCGCTCCTGCAGGCCGCGCAGAATGGCAATGGTGGATTCGACGCTGGGCTCGTCCACCAGCACCTTCTGGAAGCGCCGCTCCAGCGCCGCGTCCTTCTCTACGTACTTGCGATATTCATCCAGCGTGGTGGCGCCGATGCAGTGCAGCTCGCCACGGGCCAGCGCCGGCTTCAGCATGTTGCCGGCATCGATGGCGCCCTCGGCCTTGCCGGCGCCCACCATGGTGTGCAGCTCGTCGATGAAGACGATGATGCGCCCCTCGTCGTGGGCAATCTCCTTCAGCACCGCCTTGAGCCGCTCCTCGAACTCGCCGCGATACTTGGCACCGGCAAGCAGCGCCGCCATGTCCAGCGACAACACGCGCTTGCCTTTGAGGGTCTCGGGCACCTCGTCATTGACGATGCGCTGGGCGAGCCCTTCGACGATGGCGGTCTTGCCCACGCCCGGCTCGCCGATCAGCACCGGGTTGTTCTTGGTGCGCCGCTGCAGGATCTGGATGGCGCGGCGGATCTCGTCGTCGCGGCCGATGACCGGATCGAGCTTGCCGGCGCGCGCCCGTTCGGTAAGGTCGAGGGTGTATTTCTGCAGGGCCTGGCGGCTGCCCTCCGCTTCCTGGTTCTCCACCTTCTGGCCGCCGCGCACAGCGTCGATGGCCTGCTCCAGGGCCTTGCGCTGAAGGCCGTGCTCCTTCAGCAGCCGCCCCGTCTCGCCCTTGTCTTCGGAAGCCGCCAGCAGGAACATCTCGGAGGCGATGAACTGGTCGCCGCGCTTCTGGGCTTCCTTGTCGGTGAGGTTCATCAGGTTGGCCAGGTCGCGGCCGATGGACACCTCGCCGCCGTGGCCTTCGACCTTGGGCAGGCGACCGATGGCTTTGTCCAGCGCCGCGCGCAGGGGCTGGACATTGACGCCGGCACGCTGCAACAGCGACGCCGTCGCACCGTCTTCCTGATTGAGCAGGGCGAGCAGCAGATGCTGCGGCTCGATCATCTGATTGTCATGGCCGACGGCGATGCTCTGGGCATCGGAGACGGCCTGCTGGAACTTGGTCGTGAATTTGTCGAAGCGCATGAAGATCGGCTCCCGGAGTCGCGTTCGACTGGTAAATGGGGCTAGGCCCCGGCATTTCAAGGACATCCGTGCGCCTTGCCGGATTCGAACGGCTGCCCGGCGGCGCCCGGCGCGGCCCTTGGCCGGGATGGCGGCGTCTGACGTCTGCTTTGTCACAACCTCCCGTGTTGTGCTAGCCTTAAATATGGCGGTTCCGGTCAGACGACTTTTCTCAGGGAGGATGGCATGACGATGAAACAGGATCAATTCAACGAACTGCAGCGCAAGAACCTCGATGCGGCCATGCGCCTGGCGCAGATGTCGATCGAAAACTCGCAACGGATCATGCAGATGCAGGTCGATACGGCGAAGTCGCTGTTCGAAAAAGGCGTGCACAATGCCAAGGCGCTGGCCGAAGCGAAGGACCCGCAGACGATGATGACTTTGCGTACGCAGTTCGCCCAGGAGACCACCGAAAAGATGCTCTCGTGCGCGCGGGAGATCGCGGAGATTACGACCGAGACCCAGGCCGAGTTCGGCCGCATGGTCAGCCAGCAGCTTACCAGCGGCAGCAAGGAGATTATGGACGCGTTTCAGAAGGTGCTCACCGGCATGCCGGTGAGCAGCCACGGCGCCACCGACGCCTTCCAGGCGGCGATGCAGACGGCGCAGTCGGCCTTCGACCAGATCACCAAGGCTTCCGGCGACGCGTTCAGCACCTTCACCAACATGGCCGCCCAGGCGACCGGGGCCAAGAAGGGGAAGTAACGACGGCCCGCTTCGCATTCGGGTAACGTCATCAAGTCGGATCAACGCGGCGACCGATTCCAGATCGGTCGCCGCGTTTCGTTTTCAGGTAGCCGTCCGAGACACCGGACCGACGGAACCATCGCGCCGACGGTGCGCCGCGCCGCCGTGCTGGCCATCGTCGCGGTTCAAATGTTGCTGCCGGGTGCCGCCGGCGCCGCCTCCGAGACGGCGCAGCCTGATCTGCAGCCCCCGCGCGCCGCAATTTGGTCCATCGAGCTGACCTACAAGCTCGATTTTCTCCATACCACGCTGCGCAATGCCGAGCGCCGTTCCAGCGTCCTCGGCAACGTCGACCTCAAGGCGGGCTACGCCCGCAGCAGCGCGGACGGCGGCAATACGACGCGTCTGTTCGGCCACTTGCTGAACAACCACGGCGGCAAGCCCAACAGCCACATCGCCGCCGCCCAGGGCATCGACAACATCGAGGTCGCCACCAACACCACCAAGCTTTTTCAGGCATGGATCGAACAGGGGTACTTCGGCGACCGGCTGCGCGTCCTGGCCGGATTGCTCGACCTGAACGCCGAGTTTTATGCCACCGAGTCCTCGGCGCTGTTCCTGCACCCGACCTTCGGCACCGGCGCCGAGCTGGCTCAGACAGGAAAGAACGGCCCGTCGATCTTTCCCACTTCGTCCCTGGCGCTGCGCGCCCGTCTGGCGCAGGAACCGTGGTATTTCCAGGCAGCGGCGTTCGACGGCGTGCCCGGCGATCCCGACAATCCGCGCGGCACCCACGTGCGCTTCCGGGCCGGCGACGGCGCGCTGCTCATCGCCGAAGCCGGGCGGTCGTTGGCCGAGGGTGGGCTACCGGGCAAAATTTCGCTCGGCGCGTGGCGTTACACGGTTCGCGCCGACGATCTCCTCGACACCGATGCGCAGGGCAATCCGGTCAAGCGGCGGGATGCCGGTGTCTATCTGCTGTTCGACTACCCTGCGGCACGCTGGTCCGAGGCGCGCGGAGTGAATGTCTTCTGGCGCGGCGGCATCGCCAACGCGGATGTCAACCAGTTCCGGCGTGCCGCCAATTTCGGCATCACGGTACGCGGGCCGGTGGCAAGCCGGCCCCGGGATGCATTCGGTATCGGCGTCGCCGCCGAGCGCAACAGCGACAAATTCCGACAAGCGATGCGGCTGGCCGGCCAGCCCGCGCCGAGTTCCGAGCTTTCAGTGGAGGTGAGCTACCGGGCCGTGGTCACGGACTGGCTGGCAATCCAGCCTTCCGTGCAGTTTCTGCGCAACCACGGTGACCCGGCGCTGGCCAGCGCCAGCGTTGTCGGCGTGCGTTTCGAGTTTGCGTTTTGAAGGGCGAGGCCCTGAAAGGCAGGTCACCACGGAGGACACCAAGGACACCAGGAAAAAACAGATTCGCTTGGTGTCCTTGGTGTGCTTGGTGGTGAGAAAAATATCTCCGGAGCGCAACGCCCTTCGCAGTCCCTGCTACCGGAGGGGCTGCCGACCCTTCGGCGAATCAGCCCAGCGCTGCGCCGCCTCGTCGTCGCTGCTGCGTGCCTCCACCCAGCGCGTGCCGGTGGGCGTAACTTCCTTCTTCCAGAACGGCGCCTGCGTCTTGAGATAGTCCATGATGAACTCACAAGCGGCGAAGGCCTCGCCGCGGTGGGCGCCGGTGACCACCACCAGAACGATGCGGTCGCCGGGCAGCAGCCGCCCGTGACGGTGAATGACGAGCAGGTCCATCACGTCCCAGCGGCCGCGCGCCTGGGCAACGATGTCCTCAAGCGCGGCCTCGGTCATGCCGGGATAGTGTTCGAGCGTCATCTCGCTGATGCCGGCGCCATCGTTCATGTCGCGCACCAGGCCGACAAAGCTCGCCACGGCGCCGACGGCGAGCTTGCCGCGAATCATGGCGTCGATCTCGCGGCCGAGGTCGAAATCCTCGGTCTGCACGCGCACCGGCATCTCAGCCCCCCGTCACCGGCGGAAAGAACGCGATTTCGTCGCCGTCGCGCAGCGGCGCGGCGCCGTCGGCCATCTTTTGATTCACCGCCATGCGCAGATTCTTCGTCGCCGCCAACGCCTGCCAGTCGCCGCCGCGGGCGCACAGGTGCTCACGCAACTCGCCGACGTTGCTGATCTGCCCGGGCAGCGTCAGCTCTTCCTGGGCCTGCCCCAAAGCCTCCCGCAAACTCGCGAAATAGAGAATCCTGACTGCCATGTTGCGTCTCGTCGTGCCGCCCTCGGGGTTTCAGTATAGCAACTCGGAAAAGGGCAGAAAGCGCACCGTTTCGCCATGCCGGATCGCCTGCCCCGGGCCGTTGTCGATCAGTCCGTCGCCCCACACGGTGGAAGTCAGCACACCGGAGCTCTGGTTCGGGAACAAATCCAGGCCGCCCTTCGAATTCACGCGCGCGCGCAAGAATTCCCGCCGCGCATCGGGCTTGGGCCAGTCGAAATCGGCACGCAACGTCTGCGCCGTGGGCGAGGTCCGCACCGCACCCTGGGCGCGCAGGATGAACGGCCGCACCAGCAGCACGAAAGTGACGAAGCTGGACACCGGATTGCCCGGCAGGCCGATGAAGGCGGCCGCCCCGGTGCCGCGCCGGACATGGCCGAAGGCGAGCGGCTTGCCCGGCTTGATGGCGATCTTCCACAGATCCAGCTCGCCTTCGGCCTGCACGGCCGGCTTGACGTGGTCCTCCTCGCCGACCGAAACGCCACCGCTGGTGACGATCAGGTCGTTGCCCTCCGCCGCTTGGCGCAGCACGCTGCGGGTGCTGTCGAGCCTGTCGGGGACGATGCCGAAGTCGGTGGCCTCGCAGCCCAGCGCGGCGAGCAAGGCGCGCAAGGTGTAGCGGTTGGAGTTGTAGATGGCGCCCTGCGGCAAAGGCTCGCCCGGCATGACCAGCTCGTCACCCGTGGAGAACACCGCCACGCGCAGGCGCCGGAACACCGGCAACCGCGCCAGACCGACCGAAGCGGCAAGCCCGCACTCCTGCGGCCGCAGGCGCGTGCCGACCGGCAGGATCTCGGCGCCGCGCCGGATGTCCTCGCCGGCGCGCCGGATCCACTCGCCGGGCCTGGGTACGTGATTGATGACGACCCGCTCGCCGTCTGCCGCCGCCTCGTGGGCGCACAGCTCCTGCATCACCACTGCGTCGGCGCCCGATGGAATGGGTGCGCCGGTGAAAATGCGCGCTGCGGTGCCCGGCTTTAACGGGCGGCCGATGCTGCCGGCAGGGATGCGCTGGCTCACCGGCAGGCAGGTGCCGACCGCGGGGACGTCGGAGCACGCCACTGCGTAACCGTCCATGGACGTGTTGTCCAGCGGGGGCACTTCGATGTCGGACATCTGCGCCCGGGCGAGCACGCGTCCGCAGGCGGCAAAGGTGTCCGCGGTCTCCTGCTCCGTGAGCGGATGCACGGCAGCGAGCAGCCGCTCCAGCGCCGCGTCGAAGGTCAGCATGCTCATGGGACGGCCGGCTCCGGGCGGGCGATTTGCAGATGCCCGAGAATGAAGTCTGCGATGCCGTCGGGGTCGTTGAGATCCAGAAGCGGCAGGGCGACATCGATCGGCGCATCGCTGGCGACGGCAACGATGTTGGGATTCTCCGGGTAGATCAGCGGCCGGCCGTGGGCCGGACGATGCACTTCCAGCTTGGGGATCGCCGCCGACTTGAAGCCCTCGATCAGCACCAGATCGCAGGGCGAAAGCAGCGCAAGTTGCCGATCGAGCATGGGTTCGGGCCGGCCGCGCAACTCGTGCATCAGCACCCAGCGCTGATCCGAGGTAAGCAGAACCTCGGTGCATCCGGCTTCCCGGTGGCGATAGGAATCCTTGCCCGGACGGTCGATGTCGAAGCCATGGTGGGCGTGCTTGATCAGCGACACGATCAGCCCGTCGAGCACGAAACGCGGGATCAATTGCTCGATCAGCGTCGTCTTGCCCGAACCCGACCAGCCGGCGAAGCCGAAAACTTTCATCGGCGACTCCCCCGGAGGCGCCCTGCCTCCGCTCCGACCGTCCGCATGGCACCCGCCCGCAGAATCATCGCTGGCACTCCAGGTTTTCCAAAGGCGGCTATTGTACGGTGCAATGACCGCCGGTGCAGGTCGCGTCCCGCCGGCGATGCACTGTCGTCACACCAACAGTGGATCAGCGCATTCGCACATAACAATCACATACACCGCCATCGCAACATTCAATGGCTTGAGCGGCAGTTTTTTGACCTAGATCAAGCCACGAAAGTCCCCCAAAACGACTAAATGATGTCCGTTGCCGAACGCAATTCCAACGGCGACCCGAGGGGCGACTTTCACAACATTCAAAGCCCCCGGACCATCGTCCCCAAAGTGTTTTCCACGACGTAGGCAGTCGATTCCACGTTGCCAAAGGGAGGGCACACGAACCATGAAAGCGCGAAGCGTGCAGCACGTTCTATTGATGGGGGGGTTGGCTTTGGCCTTGCCCGCGTCGTCGGCAGGTCCCGCGACACCGGAACTTCTCACTCTAACCTGCTATGCCTGCCACGGCACCAAGGGTGCCAGTGCCGGGCCGATCCAGCCCACCATCGGCGGCCAGCAGTCGAAGTACATGTTCGAGACACTCAAGCGCTATCAAACCGGTGAGCGGCCGTCCACCGTGATGGGCCGGCTCATGGTCGGCTACAGCGACGAGGAGCTCAAAGCCATCTCGGATCATCTTTCCAAGCTGCCGTTCGTCGCCGGCCATCAGCAGGTCGATCCGGTGAAGGTGGAGAAAGGCAAGCTGTTGCACGACAAGCACTGCAAGAAATGTCACCAGGACAACGGCCGCGACTTTTCAGAGGGTGCCGGCATCATTGGTGGCCAGTGGCTGGCATTCCTGAAGATATCCTTCGAGGAGTACCTCCAGGGCAAACGCAAGATGCCGAAGGAAATGGCGGAAAAATCCGAAGGACTGGGCGCCGAGGACTGCGACGCGCTGTCCCATTTCTACGCTTCGCAGAAGCACTGACGGGAGGCACGCGCATGTCCATTAATCGCAGAGATTTCGTCCGCATCTTCGGCAGCGCCGCTGCGCTCGGGCTGGCCGGCTTCCCCATGTTTGCCGTCGCCAACGATCTGCTGCCCAAGAAGGGCAAGCGCATCGTCGTGTTGGGCGGCGGTTTCGGCGGCACCATTGCCGCCAAGTACGCCCGCATCGCCGATCCCAATATCGAGGTGGTGCTGATCAACCGCGAGCGCACCCACTTCGCTTGCCCGTTCAGCAACCTGCACCTGATCGGCAAGCGCGATATCGGCGAGAACGAGTTCGGCTACTCCAAGATGGCGTCCACCTGGAACGTCAGGATGCTGTTCGAGGAGGTGACGGCCATCGACGGCGCCGCGAAGAAGGTCATCACCGAAGAGGGCTTCGTCAGCTACGATCGGCTCATACTTTCGCCGGGTATCGATTTCCGCTTCGACGAGCTGGAGGGCTACGATCCCAAGACCACGCCGGGCGTCATGCCCCACGCGTGGCGCGCCGGCGACCAGACGCGACTGTTGCGCAAGCAACTGGAAGCGATGCGCGACGGCGGCACGGTCGTGATGTCGATCCCGCTTTCGCCCTTCCGCTGCCCGCCCGGGCCCTACGAGCGCGCGTGCATGATCGCCTACTACCTGCAGCATCACAAGCCGAGATCCAAGCTCGTCGTGCTCGACGCCAACGAGACCATCGCCTCCAAGCCCAAGCTGTTCCAGGCGGCCTGGGACAAGTACTACAAAAACGTCATCGAATACCACGCCGCGAACAAGATTGTGAAGGTCGATCCCAAAGGCATGACCGTGGACAACGGTGTCGAAACCATCAAGGGCGACGTCATCAACGTCATTCCACCCCAGAAGGCGGGCCTGATCGCCCATCAGGCGGGCGTTGTCGGCGAGGACAAGAAGTGGGTGCCGGTCAATCCCGTCACCTACGAGTCCACCAAGGTGCCGGGCATCCATATCATCGGCGATGCCGCCGCGGTGGCGCCCATGCCCAAGTCGGGCAACGCCGCCAACTCACAGGCCAAGATCTGCGCCTACAACGTGGTACAGCTCCTGAACGGCAAGGAGCCGATGGACCCGACGACGGTGAACGTCTGCTACAGCTACATCACGCCGGACGAAGCGGTATCCATCTCCGCGGTCTATCGCGTCGGCAAGGATGGCAAACTCACCGACAACAAGACGACCAAGACGACGGCGGACATCAACCCCTACACGACCGGCATGGAGGCCAAGTTCGGCGTAGGCTGGGTGACCGCGATCATGGACGAGATGTCCACGTAACAACGCAGTCCACCACAGAGGACACGGAGGACACGGAGACACAGAGGACGCGACTGTGGGAGTCAGCGACGGTTCCGCATTCACCGGTCGTGCGACGGCCCGGCTTCCCGCGCACTCTGTGCCGCTTCCGTGTCTCTGTGCCGCTGTGGTTCGTCAACCAAGTCGCAGGGAATGGTCAGCACCGGCGCAAAGCCGCCGCCGGGGGTGCGGAAGTTGGTCGTCTGCCCCTGGTACAGGCGCGCCGCGATCAGCTGCACCTGTCCGTCATAGACGTAGTTGCGTAGGTCGAGCTTGAGCGCCACGGCCTGCGCTTGCACCTCCACCCGTCGCTCGCTCGGCTCCACGCGTGCCTGGGCGACGTAGATCCCGTCCAGGATATCGTCGAACACACGCCGGGTGAGCTTGTCGCCGCGGTAGGCGGCACGGCTGCCATAACCCGCCGCCGGCTTGAAGAATAGTTGCCGGCGCCGTGCCCACAGCGATTCCGCGTCCGCGCGCCGCACCGGCTCCGTGCGCGGAATGCCGCAAAGCAGCGTCTGCCGCGTCGGCTCGTCCACACCCAGCTCCGCCAGCACCTGGGCATCGCTCAGCAGCGCCAGGTTGCGCTTGTCGGCATAGAGCGCGTGGGCGCGCGGATGGGGCGTGACCACGACAGCGCGGCTGAGGTAGGCGGCGCGCAGCGCCCGGTGCTCCGGCGCATCGAGGGAAAAATCCGTGAGCCGGTTATAGACCAGATCGATCGGCGTCCGACCATGCCACAAGGCACCGCCTTCGTAGCGCAGCTCGGCGGCGTCGCAGATCAGCGAGGCGATGCCGGCGTCTGCGAACAGACGCTGGAACAGCACGAATTCCGGATACATGTACTGCTCCAGCGGCGCGTCGTCGACGATGGCAAGCGTGCGCAGGGGCACCCCGCCCCGCTCGGCGTGCCACTCGCTGCGGAACATGTCCACGATCTGCGCTTCCGGCGTTGCGCCGCCGGCCATACCCGGCTTCAGCCCTGCCACATACTCGCAGCAGGCCTGCTGGGCGCGGCCAAGCGTGGCACAGAGCAGGGCGCCGCCGGCGTTGGTGTTGATTTCGATAAGCTGAGGACCGTCGTTGCCGAGATGGAAGTCGTACCCCAGGAAGGCGCCCCTTGCCCGCGGCTCGAATGCCGCCGTGGCGGGCGCCCAGGCGAGCACCCGCTGCCGGTAGGCGGGCAGGCCGATCGCGCGCTCGACGGCAGCGATGATCTGCGCCATGCGTTCGATGTGCGCACCGCCGACGAACACGGCGACGTCGGAGAACAGGTGCGGACGCCCTTCGGCGATGAGCCGATACAGCTCGGCGCCGCCGCGCTCGCGCTCCAGTTCGCGGTGCAGGGCATCGCGATCCAGCGACACGCACTGGCAGTCCTCGTTGAGGCGCCGGGCCAGATCGGCGCAGTCGGGCTGCCCCTCCGGGCATCGGCCATCGCTACCCGAGCGATACTCCGATGTCTCGCCGCGTAACGGTTCGGTCTGGTCACCCATTCGCATGAACCTGAAAATCTTGATCGCACCACCGGGGGCAGCGAATAACGCAAACGATACCGTTGCCGGATGGACACAGGAACCACGAGCCGGAACAGGGCGCTGGCTCCGGCTGCGCTTCTGATGCTCCTGGCGTCCTTGGTGGTGTCAACGACATCGGCGCAATCAGACGCACTTCCGGCCTCGGCGGGCGATCCGGCGCAAGGCGCTCACGGGGCGCGGTAAAGCACGATGGATCGTATGCTACCGAAAGTCGGATAGACGATGCTGCCGCTCAGCCGCGTGGCGTCCGGAGACGCCACCAGGCGTAGCACAGCCGGCCCGGTCGTCAGGGCAAAGCGTGCCTCGAGCGCGCGTCGCGTCACGCGTCCCTTGCCGGTCACGTCGTGGAAGGGCAGCCCGGGAGTTAGCCCGCGCACGGCGACCTCGTCGCCGGACTGTTCGATCTCCACCAGCTCGCCTTGTCCGTCCGACCAGCGCCCGGCGAGCATCACCGGCATGTCCACCGGTGTGTCCGGAGCGCCGGGCACTGTCGCCGATCCGGCACGGCCATGCACGCCGTCGTCGCCGAACCCAGACTCCGCGCCGGAGCGCATCGCCTCCAATCCGTACTTGCCGACGGCGCCGAAGATGACCGCGATGGCAAGCCAGATCGCAAGCCGGGTGAGGGTGTAGCCCTGCGGCCACGGCCGGGTGCGCCGGCGCCAGTCCCATGTGGCCAGCGCCAACGCCACGGCGGCGACAATGACGACAGCAGCATAGCCGGGGCCGTTGCGCGCCAGGATGAGTCCCGCCAGTGCAGCCATCGCCACGACCAGTCCGGCAATCGCCAGTGGCCCGGACTGCGCCGCGGTGGAGGCCGACGCACTGCGTGCCTCGCGCGCCGGGGCCGGCGGGAAGATCTTGCTGATGTCGATATCCGACGCCGGAACCGGCGCCACCTCCCGTGCAGGCGGCGGCCGCACGCTCCGCACACCCAACCCCTCCAGCATCCTCGCCAGTTTCGAGAAATCATCGCGCCAATGATCCATGCGCACAACGCAGGGGTTGAAGTGGCTCAGGCGCAGGATGTCCGGCGGCAGATCCTCGCGTGCCGGCATGGCAAAGTCCTCCACCAGCACCGGCACGACGGGAACGTTGAGTGCCAGCGCGGTGGCGACGTGGCGATGCTCCGCCTCGTCCGGATCGTCGACCGCACGCCTGCCGGACTCGTCCGCCTGCAGCCAGCCGCCGTCGATGAGAACCAGCACGACACCACGCGGGCCGAGCGCCTCGCGCAGCGCCCGCGCCGGGTCCGGTGCGTCGGCGACTGCATCGCGGATCACCGCATCGTCGCCGAAACACTCACGCAGCGCCTGACCGAGCCGGTCGGCCAATGCCGCCGCCGCCGGACTGTGGATCAGCAGGATCCTGCCCATGACTTTGTCCTGGCCTGCATGCGCCGGCGAGCATCGGCCCGCGGCGGCGCCGGAGTGGGGGCACCGGTGCTCACGGACGATCTTCCACGGCGGCGCACGACGCCTGCTCGGCTGCGGACACGAGATCGCCGGCCCGGCCGGCAGCGAGGAAGGCCACCGCCTCCGCCTGCTCGCGCGTGCGGCGCATCGGCGGCAGCGAGCGCCATACCCGCTTGCCATAGGGCTTGGTGATCAGTCGCGGGTCGCAGATCATCAGCACGCCGCGGTCGGTCTCGTCGCGGATGAGCCGCCCCGCGCCCTGCTTGACGCTGATCACGGCGCGCGGCAACTGGTATTCCATGAAGGCGTTGCGTCCCTGCTTCTGCAGGTGCTCGATGCGCGCCGCCAGCACCGGGTCGTCGGGCGGCGCGAAGGGCAGCTTGTCAATGATGACCAGTGACAGCGCCTCGCCGCGCACGTCCACGCCTTCCCAGAAACTCTGGCTCGCCACCAGCACGGCGTTGCCCATCTCCCGAAAGCGCGTCAGCAACTCAGTGCGCGAACCCTCGCCCTGCAGCAGAAGAGGCACCTCGAACCCCTCCCGCGCAAAGCGCTCCGCGAGCAGTCCATGGATGCGGCGCATGGCGCGAAGCGAAGTGCATAACACGAATGCCCGCCCGCCGCTGGTGCGGATAAGCGGATAGGCGGCCGCCGCCACTGCCTCGTTGTAGTCGGCGCTGTTGGGGTCGGGCAACCCTTGGGGCACGTACAGCAGCGCCTGATTGGGATAGTCGAAGGGACTCTCCCACAGGCCGCTCTGGACAGCGTTCAGGCCCAGTTCGCCGCAGAAGTGCCCGAAGTCCTTCTCCACTGCCAGCGTCGCCGAGGTAAAGATCCAGGCGCGCGGATGGCCTTCGAGCTGGCGCCGGAAGATGTCGCCGACCTGCAACGGCGTCGAGTTCAGGTGCAGGGACTGGCTGAAAACCTCCACCCAGCGCACCATGTCCGGCGCCTGAGGTGCGCGCCAGCGGTCGAGCCGGCCCCGCGCATCCTGGGCGCGACGCCAGCAGCTTTCCAGCCCCTCCGAACGCTCGGCCTGGCTTTCCAGGATCTTGCCGAAGTCCACCAGCCGTTCGTCAAGCGCGGCCAGCGCCGCCTGCAGCGCCGGCCGACCCTCGGCCTGGGCGGCGGACAAGCGTCCGGTCTCCTCGCCGAGGGCCAGCCGCAGATCCCGCGCCGCCTTTTCCAGCGCCCGGCTGGCGTCGGGCAGGGGCGCGAAATCCTTCGCCGCGGCGATCGCCTCCATGCGCGTGTCGCGCGCGAGCTCCAGAAGCTGTGCCGTAGACACCGTCTCGCCGAAAAACAGGCTGGCGGTCTCGGGCAGCTGGTGCGCCTCGTCGAAGACGACGGCATTGCAGGCCGGCAGCAGCTCGCTCACGCCTTCGTCGCGCAGCACGACGTCGGCGAAGAACAGATGATGATTCACCACCACGATGTCCGCCGCCATGGCCTCGCGCCGCGCGGCGATGACGAAGCACGCCTTGTGATGCGGACATTCCTGGCCGAGGCAGTTGTCGCGGGTGGACGTGGCGAGCGCCCAGGCACCGGAATCTTCGGGCACACCGGCGAGCTGCGCCTTGTCGCCGGTTTTCGTCGTCCGCGCGAAGCGGTCGATGGCGCGGATGTGGCCGGCTTCGGCCCGGCTCAGGAAGCGGCCGTCGCTCAAGGCGCGTTCCAGATGATAGTGGCAGACATAGTTGCCACGCCCCTTGAGCAGCGCCGTGCGCACCGGCAGGCGCAGGGCTTCGCGCACCGTCGGCAGATCGCGCTGATAAAGCTGATCCTGCAGGGTCTTGGTGCCGGTGGAAACGATAATCTTGCCGCCGGAGAGCAACGCCGGCACCAGGTAGGCGAAGGTCTTGCCGGTGCCCGTCCCCGCTTCGGCGACCAGGACGCCGTTGTCCTTGAGCGCATCGCCGATGCGCCGCGCCATGTCGATCTGCTGGGCGCGCACGCGGAAGCCCGGAATCTTGCGGGCGAGCGGGCCGTCGGCGCTAAAGGCCGCGGAGAGATCGGTGAAGCCTGGCATAGATGACAGCGATGTTAGCACGCGCCCGCGCGCGACTCGTCAGAGTGATTGCCCGCCCGTCGCGGCACGGCGCGGTTCTCGCCTATAATCGCTCAGGGTCAGAAAACACATTCGAACGAGAATCGCACCATGAAGGTCAAGTGCACCGCCGTTGCCGCGCTGCTTCTTGCGGCCATCACCAGCAGTCCCGCGATCGCCCAGGAATTGATCTTTGCCGTCAACGAGGGCGTTACGTATCGCATCGTCCCGGCGGAAACGCGGGAGCGCTACCGGGAATTCGGCGAGTTGCTCGCCAAGGCGCTGAAGCGCCCGGTGAAGGTCGTGCCGGTGGACGATTACCCGACTCTGCGCAAGAACCTCGAAGCCAAGACCTACGATCTGGCCTATGTGCATCCGGCGCACCATTCCTACCGGGCAGTGCGCGACCAGGGCTACCGGCTGGTGGCGCTGACCAGGGGCTACACCGAGTACAAGGCGCGCTTTCTGATCAAGCAGGATGCGTTGCTCCGCCAGCCCCAGGAAATCCGGGGCAAGGCGATGGTGATGCCCGACCCCGATTCCATCACCGCATGGATGGTGCGCGCGACGCTGCGCGATCTGGGCATGGATCCGGCAACGGAATACCTGGGCACGACGCGCTATCAGGATGGTATACCGTTCATGATGCAAAACGGCTTCTACGAGATCGGCATCACCGCCGCCGGCGCCGTGGTGAAAGACTGGCAGTCCAAGGGCGGCAAGGTGCTGTTCGAGTCGAAGCCGGTGCCGATCAAGCACGTCATCGTCTCACCCAACATATCGAAGGCGGACGCGGACAGGATCCGCAACTTCGTGCTCGGGTTGGAGAAGAGCAAGGACGGCCAGGCGATCCTGGAGAAGATCGGCTTCAAGGGCTTCGTCGCCCCCGATTCCGAACAGACCCTCGAGCTGACAACGTGGCTCGGGATTTGAACCCGGACGCGGCGACGGCGGATACCTGCCCTGCCTACGTCTGCCTGCTCGCCAACGGCGAACTGGACCGTCGCGCCCGGCTGGCGTGGCGACACATCGAAGATTGCGACCTGTGCCCCCGCTACTGCCACGTCGACCGGCGTCAGGGCATCGCCGGCGCCGTTTGCCGCACCGGCGAACGGGCGATGGTCCATAGCTACGGCCCGCATCACGGCGAGGAGGACTGCCTGCGCGGCCGGCGCGGTTCGGGCACCATCTTCTTCAGCTGGTGCAATCTACGCTGTGCCTTTTGCCAGAACTGGGACATCTCCCAGCGCGGCGAGGGCCGGGAGACCGGGCCGGAAGAACTGGCCGCCATGATGCTCGACCTGCAGTTCCAGGGCTGTCACAACATCAATCTCGTCTCACCCAGCCATGTGGTGGCGCAGGTCATCGCTGCCGTCGCCATCGCCGCCCATCGCGGCCTGTGCCTGCCCATCGTGTACAACACCGGCGGCTACGACAGCCCGGAAGCACTTCGGCTCCTGGAGGGAATCGTGGACATCTACATGCCGGACATGAAATACGGCGACTCCGACATCGCGCGCCGCTACTCGAAGGTGCGCGACTACGTGGCGGTCAATCGTGCCGCAGTGAAGGAAATGCACCGGCAGGTCGGCGATCTGGTCATGGACGAGCGCGGCATCGCGCGGCGTGGTCTGCTCGTGCGTCACCTCGTGCTGCCCGAGACGCTTGCGGGAACTGCCGAGGTGACGTCCTTCCTCGCCACCGAGATCTCGCCCGACACCTACGTGAACATCATGGAGCAGTACCACCCCTGCTACCGTGCCGATGAGCATCCATCCCTCGACCGCCCGCTCACCGTCGAGGAATACGAGACAGCGCTCGCCATCGCCCGGCATCACGGCCTGCGACGGCTCGACCAGCGACGCAGTCTGCGCAGGTTGGCGTTGTAGCGCACCTCGCGCCGGCCGCGCGCCGCTCAGCCTCGCCTGGGCATCAGCACCGTATAGTCAAAATCGAGCACGACGGCCGGGTCGTACTTGCCTTCGGCATCCTTGAAGGGGAAGTCGGCGCAGCCGCGATCCTTGGTGGCGACCGTGCGCAGGCGCAGCGCACCGAGGTCAGTGCGAGCGGGCAGGCTCATCTTTGCCAGCACCTCGGTCCACGCGTAGACCGTGTCGCCGGCGAAGGTCGGCGCCACATGCCGGCCGCCGTTGATGGCAGCGATCTTGAAGGCATTGGCCAAGCCGTTGAACGACAGCGAGCGCGCCAGGCTGATGATGTGCCCGCCGTAGATGATGCGCCGGCCGAATCGGCCGTCCTTCTCGGCATGCTGATTGAAATGCACCTTGGCCGTGTTCTGGTACAGGCGGGTGGCCATCATGTGCTCGGACTCCTCGATGGTCATGCCGTCCACATGATCGATCTTCTCGCCTTGTGCGTAGTCGTCCCACAGATGCGGGCTGCCGGCGCGCACGGTGTCGTAGCCGCGCAGCTGCAGCCCCGGCGGCACGACGAGATCGGAGACCGGCACCGCCTCGGGCAGATCGGGGACGACCGGCTCCGGTGCCGCGGCCGCCGGATCGTTCTTGCGCACCATCACCCAGCGGCAGTACTCGACCACCATCTCGCCGCGCTGATTGACGCCGGTGGAGCGTACGTACACCACGCCGGTTTTGCCGTCCTTGTTCTGCCGCAGCCCAATCACGGCCGAGGTCGACGACACGGTGTCGCCCGGATAGACCCGCGCACCGAATCGCCCCGCGGCGTAGCCGAGATTGGCAATGGCATTCAGCGAGATATCGGGCACGGTCTTGCCGAACACCATGTGGAAGGCGAGCAGATCGTCCAACGGCGCCCGCGGCAGACCGATCGCCAGCGCGAATGTCGCTGACGAGTTGACCGCGAAGCGTGAGCCGTAGAGCGCGGTGTACAGCGCCACGTCGCCGTCGGTGACGGTGCGCGGCGTGGCATGGACGATCTCCTGGCCGACACGGAAATCCTCGAAGAAATTGCCCGGTCTGGTTTTACCTGTCATCGCCACCTCCCCCGGAGCTTGACTCCGACTAACGTCCTCCGCTAGAACCCGTAGGCCTTGGCCAGTTCGGCGTCGCGTTGGGCCACCAAGCGTGCCAGATCGACGATCACTTTGGCCTGCTTCCAGGTGGCGTCGTCCTGCATCTTGCCGTCGATCATGACGGCGCCCGTGCCATCGGGCATGGCCTCGAGGATGCGCTTGGCGAACAGCACCTCCTTCACGTCGGGGCTGAAGACCTTCTTGGCAATGTCGATCTGGCTCGGATGCAGCGTCCAGGCGCCGCTGCAGCCCATGAGGAAGGTGTTGCGGAACTGGGCCTCGCAGGCCGCCGGGTCGGAGAAGTCGCCGAACGGGCCGTAGAAGGCGCGCAGGCCGGAGGACAGGCAGGCGTCCACCATGCGGGCGACCGTGTAGTGCCACAGATCCTGCTGGAAGAACTCGCGCCCGGCCTTGCCCTCGACGGCATCGGCGAGCACACCATAGGAAGGGTGGCCGCCGCCGACGCGGGTGGTCTTCATGCCGCGCGAGGCGGCGAGGTCGGCTGGACCAAGGCTCATGCCGTGCATGCGCGGACTCGCGCAGGCGATGTCATCGACATTCTTCACCCCCTGCGCCGTTTCCAGCAGGGCGTGAATCAGGATCGGCTTGGTGACACCGTGTTTGGCTTCGAGCTGGGCGAGGATTTGGTCCACGTAGTGGATGTCCCAAGGACCCTCGACCTTGGGCACGATGATGACATCGAGCTTGTTGCCGACGGTGGCGACGATCTGCAGAAGGTCGTCCAGCACCCAGGGGCTGTTCAGGGCGTTGATGCGGGTCCACACTGCACAGCCGCCAAAGTCGGTGTTGCGCACGACCTCGATGAAACCGGCGCGCGCCGCCTCCTTAGCGTCGAGCGGTATCGCGTCCTCCAGGTTGCCGCAGAGGACATCCACCTGCTTGGCAAGCTCGGATATCTTGGCGCGCACCTTCTCCAGATGCGGCGGGAAGAAGTGGATCATGCGCTCGGGACGCACCGGCAGCTCGCGCAGGGGCGTCGGCGCGCCGATGGCGAGCGGCTTGTAGAAATTCGCTGGCAGTTTCATGCGTATATCCTCCTCCCTTGAGTTTGTCGGCGTTCAGATCACCCGGTGCGCACGCAGCTCGCCGATCTCGGCATCGCTCAGTCCGAGCATGTCCTTGAGCACCTCGTCGGTATGCGCGCCCAGCCGCGGGCCGAGATGGTCGATGCGTCCCTGCGTGCGCGACAGCCGGGGTACGACGTTGGGCACCATGATCGTCTCGCCGACATCTTCCTCGTCGATGGCAACCATGTTGCGGCGGGCATGAAACTGGCGGTCGCCGAAGATATCGGCGATGTTGTTCAGCGGACCGGCCGGTGCCCGGCTGGCATAGCAGCGCTCCAGCACCTGGTCGCGTGTGAGCGAGCCGCACCAGTCGCGCACGATCTCGTTCACGTCCTGGCGATTTTCCAGCCGCGTCTTCTGCTCGCCGTATAGACTGCTCGATGCCAGCTCGGGCCGACCCATGGCGTCGGCCAGACGCGCGAACAACTTATCGGTGGTGCAGGCGAGTGCCACCCACTTGCCATCCTTGGTCGGGAAGTGGCCGTAGGGGCAGGCGCTCTCGATGTGGGGTCCGTGGCGCTCGCGCACCGTGCCGAACATGGCATAGGCCGGCGCCAGCTCGTCGGTGCAGCGGAACACCGACTCGTACAGTCCGATGTCGATGTACTGGCCGTGGCCGGTCGCGTCGCGGTAGCGCAGCGCCAGCAGTACGCCGATGCAGCCGTACAAGCCGGAGAGATAATCGCCCAGGGTCGTCGAGCCGGGCGTCACAGGCGTGCCCTTCGGCATGCCGGCGAGATAGGACAGGCCGCCCACGGCGTGGGCGATGCGCGCGAATCCCGGACGGTCCTTGTAGGGGCCGGTCTGGCCATAGCCCGACACGCGCAACATGATCAGTCCCGGATTGATTTCGCGCAGCACCTCCCACCCGAGTCCCCACTTCTCCAGCGTTCCCGGGCGGAAGTTCTCGCACAGGATGTCGGTCTTCTCGATCAGCGCCTTGAAGAGCTTCACTCCCTCCGCGCGATGCAAGTCAATGGTCACCGAGCGTTTGTTACGTGCCTCGCTGAGCCAGGTGAGCGTATCGCCGCGACTGGTGGCCGTGCCGAAGCGCCGGCAGGCGTCGCCGCCGATTGGATGTTCCACCTTTAGCACTTCGGCGCCGAACTCACCGAGGATCGCCGCGCAGTAGGGCGCGGCGATGACCGTGGCGACATCGACGACACGGATGCCTGACAACGGCAGATCGTTCTTGCATTGCTCAGTCATCGTCTCCCCCGCTATGCCGATGACACGGCCTGTTCAGATGATCTTCTGCTGGCGCAGGGCGGCGATCTCCGCCGCCGACAGCTCCAGCAACTCCCGCATCACTTCGTAGGTGCCGTTGCCCAGCGGCGGGCCAAGATTGGTGATGCGCCCCGGCGTTTCCGAAAGCCGGGGCACGACGCCCGGCACGGCCACCTTGCCCAGGCCGTCCTCGTCGATCTCGGCGAGATTGTCGCGCGCCTTGAACTGCTCGTCCTCGAAGATGTCGGCAATGCTGTTCAGCTTGCCGATGGGTACTTCGGCGTCGATGCACTTCGCCAGCACCTCGTCGCGGTTCAGGGAGCCGACCCACTCGATGACGATGGCATTGACCTCGTCGCGCGCCGCCAGCCGCTTGCTCTGTTCGCCGTAGAGGCCGGTGGAGGACAGCTCGGGCCGCTCCATGGCTTCGGTGAGCCGTTCGAACATCTTGTCCGTGGTGCACGCGATCGCCACCCACTTGTCATCCTTGGTGCGGAAATGCCCGTGGGGCACGGCGATAACCGTGCCGGCACCCTCGCGCTCGCGAATCTTCCCGTACAGGGCGTAGGCCGCGGCCATCTCGTCCATCTGACGGAATACCGCCTCGTAGATGCCGACGTCGATCACCTGACCCAGCCCCGTGCGTTCCTTGTAGCGCAACGCGAGCATGACGCCGATCGCGCCGTAGAGGCTGGACATGTAGTCGCCCAGGGGCGCAGTACCCGGCACGACGGGCGTTTCTCCGGGAAAGCCGGCGAGATAGGACAGACCGCCGACGGCATGAGCGATGTGTGCAAAGCCGGAGCGGCGGCGATAGGGCCCCGTCTGTCCGTAGCCGGACACGCGCAACATGACCAGGCCGGGATTGGCTTCGCTGAGCACCTTCCAGCCCAATCCCCACTCCTCCATGGTGCCGGGACGGAAGTTCTCCACCAGCACGTCGGACTTGGCCACGAGCTTTATGAATAGCTCGACGCCCTTGGGCTTGCGCAAGTCGATGGTCACCGACTTCTTGTTGCGCGCCTCGCTCAGCCAGGCCAGCGTCGCGTCGTGACGCTTGGTGGGCGTGCCGAAACGACGCATGGGATCGCCGGCGATGGGATGCTCCACCTTGAGCACCTCGGCGCCGAATTCACCCATTATGGATGCGGCATGAGGCCCGGCCAGGAACGTGCCGACATCGATCACGCGCACGCCGCTCATGGGCAGCCGCTTCGCGCTTGCCGACGGAGCCGGTGCGCCGCCCGGCACGTCAGCCTGTGAATCTGCCGCGCTCGTGTCTACTGCTTCGCGTCTACCGCTTGTCCCGGTTGCCACTCGCTTTTCCTCCCTTCCGCGACGCGCCGCAGCGCGCCCGTTGTTTTTGTTAACGTGACTTTATATGCGACTTGATCAACAATCCAGACCTTTCAAGGCAACGCCGCGTCGGAGAACAGTTGCCCACGACTCAGGGAGGCGCCGATGAACAACATTCTTCAAGGCTTGCGCATCATAGAGGGAGCGGCATTCGTCGCCGCGCCCCTGTGCGGCATGACGCTGGCGCAGCAGGGCGCCGACGTGATCCGCTTCGATCCGCTCGAAGGCGGGCTGGACGCGCGCCGCTGGCCTGTCACGGGCGCGGGCAGGAGCCTTTACTGGACCGGCCTGAACAAGGGGAAGCGCTCGATTGCCGTCAATACCCGCAGCCCCGAGGGCCAGGAGCTGATCGTCGCCCTGATCACCGCCGAGGGCGAAGGCAACGGCATCTTTCTCACCAACTTTCCGACCACCGGCTGGCTCGGTTACGACAACCTGCGCCAGCGGCGTGACGACCTGATCATGATGAACGTCACCGGCAATCCCGACGGCAGCTCGGCCGTGGACTACACGCTGAACTGCGCCGTGGGATTTCCGTTCGTCACCGGCCCGGCCCACGGCGAGGCGCCGGTCAATCCCGTGAATCACGTTCTGCCTGCCTGGGATGCGATCACCGGCGTCACCGCGGCCATGGGCATCCTCGCGGCAGAACGTCACCGCCGGCTCACCGGTCAGGGGCAGTACATCAAGCTGCCGCTCGCCGACGTAGTGTTTGCCATGGTCGGCAACCTCGGCTACATCGCCGAGGTGCAGGTCAACGACGAGGACCGCCGCTCCTGTGGCAACTACCTCTATGGCGCCTATGGCTGCGAGTTCGAGACCCGCGATCGGCGTCATGCCTATGTCGTGGCGATCACGCAGCGCATGTGGCAGGAGCTGGGCAAGGCGACCGGGCTGGCCGACAAGCTGGCGATGATCGAACCGTTGCTGGGCGTCGACCTCTCGCGCGAGGGCGATCGTTTCAAGGCCCGCGAAGCCATCTCCGCCGTGCTCCGGCCGTGGTTCGCGGAACGCACGCTCGATGAGGTGACCAGGGCCTTCGAGGGAACGGGCGTGTGCTGGGGGCCCTATCGGACCTTTCGTCAGATGGTCGAGGAGGATCCGCGCTGTTCGCCGGCCAATCCGATGTTCTCGACGGTGGAGCAGCCCGGAATCGGCCGCTACCTGGTGCCCGGCTCGCCGCTGCATTTCTCCGGGAATGCACGTCAGGCGCCGCGCCGCGCGCCGGCCCTGGGCGAGCACACCGACGAGGTACTGGGCGAGGTGCTGGGTCTGTCGAGTGCGCAGATCGGCGGACTGCGCGACAAGCGCGTCGTCGGCGGCCCGATCGAGCTGTCCTGAGGTGCGACCATGAGTGCAGCCTATTCGAACTGGATCGGCAGGACGGAAGAGGTCGAAGATACGATTTCCCTGGCCACCGCGCTGGCAGCCGCGGCAACCCTGGACGATGCGACGACGCATTTCACCGCCGGCTCGCCGCTGCCGCCGCTGTGGCACTGGTTCCAATTCCTGCCCAAAGCGCCCCAATCGCAGCTCGGCGCCGACGGTCATCCGCAGCGTGGCGGCTTCATGCCACCCATCGCCCTGCCGCGGCGCATGTTCGCAGGCGCGCGCCTGCATTTCCACAGTCCGCTCATCATCGGCAAGCCGGCCAGCCGCCGGGCGGAAATCCGCGCCATCGAGGAAAAGGAAGGAAAGACCGGAAAACTCGCTTTCGTCACGGTCGCCTACTCGATTTCTCAGGAAGGCACGCTGTGCCTCGAGGAAGAGCAGGACATCGTCTATCGCGAGCCGGGCGCGCCCGTGCCGGCGCCGACACCGGCCGCCCTGCCCGAGGTCCCGCAGGGTTCCTGGACGCGCATGGTCCACCCCGAGGCGACGCTGCTGTTCCGCTTTTCGGCGATCACCTTCAATGCCCATCGCATCCACTATGACCGTCCCTACGCGACGACGGTGGAAGGCTATCCGGGATTGGTCGTCCATGGTCCATTGACGGCGGTGTTGTTGATGGAGTTGGTGCGCCACAACGCCGATCGGCCGGTGAAGGCGTTTTCCTTCCGCGGCCAGGCACCGCTGTTCGATCTGGCGCCGTTTCGTCTCGTCGCCACGGCGGCTGGGGATACGGTGCGCCTCGTCGCTCAGGGTCCCGACGGCAAGACGGCGTTAGGCGCCAGCGCCGAGCTCGCCTGACGACAGTCTTCACGACGTCGCGAGCGCGCGGCGCGGACAAGTCCGCCGGGCGCGTGCATGCTCATCGGCTGTGCTCGTGCACCCAGGTCAGAATCTGCGGCCAGAGTTTGCGATGCGCGTTGCGCCCGATGAGCGGCCCGACGTGCTGGATCGCCACGCCGACATCCCCCTCGTACCACAGCAGTCTCTTGTCCTCGCTTGCCGCAGCCTCGTAAAACGGCAGCACGGCGCCAGGGGGCACGAGCGCGCAGCGCTTGTCGGCGACGACGAACAGCGGCGTCACCACCTGCTGCGCCGACGCACTGCGACCGGACAGCCGCAGCGATCCGCGCAGAAAACCGTCCTCACGGTAGAGTTGCTGCGCTATGTCCATGACCAGTTGATGGGCGAGCGGCAGTTCATCGAGCGTCCAGCGTTCCGCGCGCAAGTGCGAGGCGAGCGCGTCGGTGTGCACCCAGCTGCGCACCCAGTCGTCCCAGCGTTCCCTGCCGAAGGACGCCGGAGAGGCGACGAAGCTGGCCATGCTCAGAAACGCGCCGGGAAGGTTCGCATCGGCCTCCAGCAGAGCCTTCGAGCGCGACAGTTCGGCTACCACCGGGCCGATGGCGCCCGCTTCGCGCGCGAACTCGAAATGCAGCGGCGAGGTGATGAGTACGAGGCCGTCCAGGAGCGTCGGGCGCAGCGATGCAAAAATCGCCGCGAACAGGCCGCCGAGGGAATGGCCGGCAATGACGAGTCGCGCCGTGCCGGTTTCCGCCTTGAGCGCATTGACACATTCGAGGATGAAACGGTCGGCATAGTCAGCCAGACCGAACGATGGCCGGGGCGAGTCCCACTCGATGAGATAAGGCCGGAGGCCGCCCTTCACGCAGGCCGCAACCGCGCTCGCTCCCGGGAGAAGATCCCAGATGTAGGCCCGTTTTATCGGCGCCGGCACGAGCAGAACAACGGGACCGCCGGCCGAGGCTGCGGCATAGCCTCTGAGGGTAAAACCCTCGCCTTCGTGAACGATGCGCGAGCGCGTCTGTACCGCTCCGAACCCTGTTGCCTCGAGCATCTTTCCCTGCCAGCGCCGGACATCATCCACCCGCTCGTACAGCCGCCAGGAGGCGGCGGCATTGCTCAATGTCAGTTCGCTCAGCATGGGCTGAAACCGAATCAGGGCGCTTGATTTCAGCGTAGCAGAAAGCCCTGGCCTTATACTTGACGATTGTCATTACCCGGCCACGCACCGGTGGCAGCAGCCCACCAACCAAGGAGTCCACATGGCGGCACAATCGGAAATCAAGAACATGGCGGTATTCTGCGACTTCGAGAATATCGCCTTAGGCGTGCGCGACGCGAAGTACTCCCAGTTCGATATCAAGAAGATTCTCGAGCGGCTGCTGCTCAAGGGCAGCATCGTGGTCAAGAAGGCCTACTGCGACTGGGAGCGCTACAAGGACTTCAAGGCAGTGATGCACGAAGCGGCGTTCGAACTGATCGAGATCCCTCACGTGCGCCAGTCGGGCAAGAATTCCGCCGACATCCGCATGGTGGTGGACGCCCTCGACCTGTGCTATACCAAGTCCCACGTGGAAACGTTCGTCATCATCAGTGGCGACTCGGATTTTTCGCCGCTGGTGTCCAAGCTGCGCGAGAACAACAAGATCGTCATCGGCGTCGGCGTCAAGAACTCCTCCTCCGATCTGCTCATCGCCAACTGCGACGAGTTCATCTACTACGACGATCTGGTGCGCGAGCAGGAGGCGAAGAAGAAGCGCGCCGCGAAGAAGCCGGCGGCCAAGAGCGTGCCTGCCGCCGCCGGCGACAAGGGCGAGCCGAAGAAATCACCGGACGAGCGCCGTCACGATGCGATCGAACTCATCCTCGAAACCATCGAGGCGCTGATCAAGGAACGCGGCGAAGAGGAGAAAATCTGGGGCTCGATGGTCAAGCAGGCGCTCAAGCGCCGCCAGCCGGGATTCAACGAGTCCTACTACGGCTTTCGCTCATTCAGCGACCTGCTGGAGGAAGCCGAGAAACGCCAGCTTCTGCGCCTGGAACGCGACGAGAAATCCGGCGGCCACATCGTGCGCATGCCGGTGCGGGCGGAGTAAAAAACCCCCTTCACCACAGAGACACAGAGTCACAGAGAACTGCCACAGAGGATGCAAGTGATCTCTCTGTGAATACCTCTGTGTCTCTGTGCCTCTGTGGTTCAGTGTTATGTGTGTGTCAGGCCAGTCCAAGCTTCTGCGCCAGGCCAATGCGCTGCAACTTGCCGGTGGCCCCCTTGGGGATCTCCGGCAGCAGCAGGATCTTGCGCGGCACCTTAAAGTCGGCCAGGCGCTGGCTGGCGAAGTCGCGCAGCTCGCGCTCGGTCGCAGCGGCCCCCTCGCGCAGCACCACCGCCGCCGCCACGTCCTCACCCAGCTTGTCGTGGGGCATGGCGAAGGTGACAACCTGGGCCACCGCCGGGTGGTCCATGAGCACCTCGTCTACTTCGCGCGGCGAAATCTTCTCGCCACCGCGGTTGATGATCTCCTTGAGCCGGCCGGTGATGGTGAGATAGCCCTCGGCGTCCATGACGCCCTGATCGCCCGTGCGAAACCAGCCATTGACGAAGGCGTCGGCGTTGGCGGCCGGGTTATTCTCGTAACCACTGGTGACGTTGGGACCACGGATGCCCACTTCGCCAGTGACGCCCGCGAGCACAGGATTGCCGGCGGCATCGATCACCGCCACCTCGGGTCCGGCGGCAAGCCCCACGGTGCCGGGCTTGCGCACGCCGGGCGGCAACGGATTGCTCGCCATCTGGTGCGCCGCCTCCGTCATGCCATAGGCTTCGATCACGGGACAGCCGAACACGCTCTCCAGCTCGTGCAGCACCTGCGGCGGCAACGACGATGATGACGAACGTATGAATCGGAGCGGATTGCGCGCGATGATCTCGGCATTGTTAGCAGCGCGCCCGAGTATCGCCTGATGCATGGTCGGCACGGCCGTGTACCAGGTGGGACGGGCCTCGTCCATCCAGGCGAAGAAGCGCAGCGCGTTGAAGCCCGGCGTGCAGCAGATCTCGCCGCCGGCCGCGACCGGCGCCAGCACGCCCGCGATCAGGCCGTGGATGTGGAACAGCGGCATGATGTTGAGCCCCCGGTCCGTGGCGCTGAGTGCCACCGTCTGACGCACGTTCTGCGCCGAGGCACAGACATTCTTCTGGCTCAGGGGCACGATCTTGGGCCGCGATGTCGTGCCGGATGTGTGCAGCACCAGTGCGATGTCACCCGCCGCGGCGTAGCCCGGGCTGGCGGCGGGGTACGTGCCCGTCAGCGCCGGGGCTTCCAATGTGAAAGTCCCGGCGCCCCGGTCCGGCGTGGCGATGAGCTCGATGATGGGCACGTTCAGCTTCGCGGCAACCTCGCGCGCCGGGCTGGCCATGCCTTTCTCGATGAGCAGTGCCTTGGCATTGAGGTCGGTGAGATAGAACTGGAACTCATCGGCGCGATAGGCGGGATTGAGCGGCGCCGAAGTAGCGCCGGCAGCCACGGCCAGGAAGCTGGTGGCCATCAGCGGCCCGTTGTTCATTACGATGGCAACGCGGTCGTTGCGGCCAATGCCGACAGCATTGAGGCGCTCGACGGTGGCGCGCACCAGTTCGCGCAAAGCCGCATGGGTGAGCGGCCTGCCACCCGGCGTGCTGATGGCTGTGGCGTCGTCGGCGCCCGCTGCGAGCAGGTCCGCGAGGGTTTCGGTTTGCATGGTCATGGCGAGATACGTGGGCGATCGGCAAGCGAGAGACGACAGCAATGCAAACAAGCATTTACATTTTTTGGCCCGGTCATTATAGTTGAAACCACCCGCGCACCTCTCTACGTCGCGCCCATGGAAATGCGCGCGGGTGAATACCGAAAACCCTGAATGAATCAGGGAACAAATTATTAGCGGCGACAGCCGCAGGCCACTGTCTGGAGGAGACCCTATGACGAAGGCAAATCTTGCCTCGCGTTGTCGTATTGCCATCTCGTCCGCGCTTTGCGCGTCCCTGACGACAATTGCCGCCGTTCCTGCACTGGCCGCGTGGGAGCCGACCAAGCCGGTCGAGTTCGTCGTGCCGGCAGGCACTGGCGGCGGCGCCGACCAAATGGCTCGCTTCATCCAGGGCGTGGTCACAAAGCACGGCTTGATGAAGCAGCCGATGGTCGTGGTCAACAAGGCGGGCGGCGCCGGCGCCGAGGGATTTCTCGAAGTCAAGGGCGCCAAGGGTGAGCCACACAAGATCATCATCACCCTGTCCAACCTGTTCACCACTCCGCTGGGCACAGGCGTGCCGTTCAACTGGAAAGACCTGACGCCAGTGGCGATGCTGGCGCTCGACCAGTTCGTGCTTTGGGTCAACGCCGAATCGCCCTACAAGAACGCCAAGGAGTATGTCGACGCCGTCAAGGCCCAGCCGAACAACACTTTCAAGATGGCCGGCACCGGCTCCAAGCAGGAGGATCAGATCATCACCGTGGCGATCGAGAAGGTTGCCGGCAAGAAGTTCACCTACGTGCCCTTCAAGGGCGGCGGTGACGTCGCCGTGCAACTGGTCGGCAACCACGTCAACTCCACCGTCAACAATCCGATCGAAGCGGTGGCCCACTGGCGCGCCGGCAAGCTCCGGCCGCTGTGCGTCATGGATGACGAGCGGATGCCATACAAGGCCAAGGTGACGGACACCATGTCCTGGAACGACATCCACTCCTGCAAGGAGGCCGGCGTCGATGTGGATTACCTCATGCTGCGCGGCATCTTCATGCCGCCTGGCGTGACCCAGGAACAGGTGGATTTCTACGTCGAGTTATTCAAGAAGGTGCGCGCCACCCCGGACTGGAAAGAGTTCTTGGAGAAAGGCGCCTTCAAGGATAGCTTCATGGCCGGAAAGGACTATGCCGACTGGGTTGCCAAGGCCGAGACGCTGCATCGCACCCTGATGCAGGACGCCGGCTTCCTCGCCAAGTAGCGCACTCCAGCCCGTGGAGTCGCGGCAGCCGCAAGGGGCGGAGCAGGATCGCCCCTCCCGGATCACGGTCGGTCTGGTGGAACTGGTCACCGCCGCCGTGATCGTCGTGCTCGGTGCAATTGTCATCGCCGACAGCCGGCGCATCGGCGCCGGCTGGGCGGATGACGGGCCGCAATCCGGCTACTTCCCCTACTATGTCGGCCTGCTGCTGACGCTGTCGGGGGTGATGATCGCCTTCCACACCGTGCGCGCGTGGGTGCAGCATCGGGCGTGGTTCGCCACGGTCCAGCAGTTGCGCCACGTATACGCTGTGCTTATCCCGACAGCGGTCTATATCGGCGCCATCTATGTAATTGGCATCTACGTCGCCTCGGCACTGTTCATCGGCTGGTTCATGGCACGGTACGGGCGTTTCCGCTGGCCGACCACGGTGCTGGTGAGCGTCGGTGTGCCGCTGGCGTTCTTCATGCTGTTCGACCGCTGGTTCCTGGTGCCGCTGCCCAAGGGGCCCCTGGAGCGCCTGCTCGGATTCTGAACCGTCGGCGACGACAAAGACAACGCACGTGGAAGACATCGCCAACCTCATGCACGGCTTCGCCGTTGCCCTGACCTGGCAGAACCTCCTGTTCATGCTGATCGGCATCCTGCTCGGCGTCCTCATCGGCGTGCTGCCCGGCCTGGGCGGCGCTAACGGTGTGGCCATCTTGCTGCCGCTTACCTTCAGCATGCCCCACACCAGCGCCATCATCATGCTCTCCTGCATCTACTGGGGCGCGTTGTTCGGCGGCGCGATTACGTCGATCCTGTTCAACATTCCCGGCGAACCGTGGTCGGTGGCGACCACCTTCGACGGTTATCCCCTGGCGCAGCAGGGACGTGCCGGTGAAGCGCTAACGGCGGCTTTCACCTCTTCTTTCGTCGGCGCGCTGGTGGCGGTGATCGTCATCACTTTCCTGGCTCCCCTGGTAGCAAAGTTCGCACTCAAGTTCGGCCCGGCGGAGTTCTTCGCCGTGCAGTTCCTCACCTTCGCCAGCTTTATCGGCATGACGCGCGCCTATCCGTTCAAGACCCTCGCCGCCATGATGCTCGGCTTCGCCTTGGCGGCGGTCGGGCTCGACACGGTGACCGGCCAATTGCGACTCACCTTCGGTACCCAGGAGCTGCTGCGCGGCTTCGATTTCCTGGTGGCGGTAATCGGCCTGTTCGGCCTGGGCGAGATCTTCCTCACCATGGAGGAGGGGCTGGCGTTCAAGGGCGGGCAGTCGGGCATCAATCTCAAGGTCGTGTTCCAGACCTGGGCCCAGTTGCCCCGCTACTGGCTGACGGCCCTTCGCGCCACTCTCATCGGCTGCTGGATGGGCATCACGCCGGGCGGCGCCACGCCGGCGTCATTCATGAGCTACGGCGTGGCCAAGCGCATGTCCAAGGACGGCGACAAGTTCGGCAAGGGTCAGATCGAGGGGGTCGTCGCGCCGGAGACGGCCGCCCACGCCGCCGGCACGAGCGCCCTGCTGCCCATGCTCACGCTGGGCATTCCCGGTTCGCCCACGGCTGCAGTGCTGCTCGGCGGACTGCTCATCTGGGGGCTGCAGCCAGGGCCGCTTCTGTTCGTCGAACAAAAGGACTTCGTCTGGGGACTGATCGCCAGCATGTACCTGGGCAATGTCGTCGGGCTGCTCATCGTGCTCACCACGGTGCCGTGGTGGGCGGCGATTCTGCGCATTCCGTTCAGCATCATCGCGCCCGTGATCGTGGTCATCTGCGCCATCGGCGCCTACACGGTGCACAACGCCCTGTTCGACGTGATCCTGATGCTGGTCTTCGGCGTCGTCGGCTACGTGTTCAAGAAGCTCAACTATCCCCTGGCGCCGCTGGTGCTGGCGCTGGTGCTGGGCGATATGGCCGAAGCAAGCTTCCGCCAGGCGATGCTGCTGTCCCAGGGCAGCCTGGCGATCTTCTGGTCGAATCCCCTGGTGGCGACCATCATGGGGCTAGGCATGCTCATGCTCCTGTGGCAGCCGATCATGGCCCTGCGTGGCAGGCGGCCCGCGTCGCATTGAGCGTGCGCCGCTACGGCTCGGAGGTCAGCCGTGAGCGAATCGATCGTCACACTCGACGATGCGCTGGTGGGCGCGCTGACACGGCGCGCCGGATATGTCTCGGTGCACTTTCCGCACCTGAGTCTGCATATGCGCGGATGGAAGACTTCCGCGGCGCTCCCGACAGTGGAAGCGGAAATTCGGATATGGGACGGCACGGTGGAGCAGACGCCCCGGCGCCTGCCGCGCCGCCTCACCCGGTGGCGCGTCGACTACCGGAGCGGCGGACGCAGCACCTCTCTGCCATTGAGCTTCAGCGCCTCGGGCGACGTGCGCCTGCAGATCGAGTTCGCCGATGACGATCCACTGCTGATCGCCGGCTCGCGGATAACGTTGCGGGTACGCCGGCGCTACTCCCAGCTCAGCCCAACTCGGTCGCGGGCATCTGGGCTCCTGTCCAAGGACATGGCGCGCAAGCGTCATGCCCGCAGCATTCCACAGCGACCGCGCTGAGGCCGCAGTCGCTGAATGCCGAAGTTTGAGCTTACGTGGTGCCCTTTGTGGTGAAACTGCCTTCGAGCGTCCGAGGTTGCAGCACCATCATGCCATCGGCTCGACCCGCACCCTGCCTTTTTGCTCCGTCAGCGTCCGCCCAAGCAATGCACAGCAGGCGTAGACGGCGTCGAGATGGGGCGTCGGAGTTTCGGTCAGCCGGCCCAGTTCGATGACCGCACCGAGCAGCGCCTCCAGCTCGATCGCGCGGCCCAGTTCCACGTCTTGGAGCATGGAGGTCTTGTGCTCGCCGACCGCTTGCGCGCCGGCGATGCGCTTGTCGATGGTGATGCGGAAACGCACACCGAGCTTCTCGGCGATGCTCTGCGCCTCCTGCATCATGTCGGCGGCAAGTCGGCGCGTCGGCTCGAAGCCGCAGATCGCGCCGAGCGTGGCGTGGGTGAGCGCGCTCACCGGGTTGAAGGTCAGGTTGCCCCAGAGCTTGAGCCAGATGTCCGAACGCAGGTCCGAGGAAACCGGCGCCTTGAACCCGGCCCGCGTCAGCGCCTCGGCAATGCGCACGACGCGCTCGGACTTAGCTCCGTCCGGCTCGCCAAGGATGAAGCGGTTACCTTCAATCACCTTGACTACGCCGGGGGCAACCAGCTCTGCGGCAGGATAGACGACGGCGCCGATGATGCGCGCACTGTCGATAGCGGCACTGAGCGTGCCGTCCGGATCCACCGAGCGCACCGGCCTGCCGTCGAACACGCCACCCTGCTTGTAAAAATACCACCAGGGGATGCCATTCTGCAGCGTTACCACGGCGGTGTCGGGCCCGAGCAAGGCGCGGGCGTCGTTCGCGACTGCGCTCACCTGATGCGCTTTGAGGGCAAGCAACACGACATCCTGGACGCCCGCCTCGTCCATGCTCTGCGTGGCACGCACGCCACGGGCGAGCTGCTCCGTTCCGTCCTCGTTTATCAGCTTCATGCCGTTGGCGCGGATCGCCTCCAGATTGGCCCCGCGGGCGATGAAGGCGACCTCCTCGCCCGCCAGCGCGAGCCGCACACCGAGAAAGCCGCCGATGGAGCCGGCACCCACCACCGCGAATTTCATCCGCTCAGTCTCCGTCCTTGTATTCGTTGCGCAGCGTCCCGATACCTTCGATCGCAACCTCGACCACCGTCCCCGGCTTCATCGGCAGCACGCCGAGCGAAGTGCCGCAAGTGATGACGTCTCCCGGTTCGAGGGTCATGTCACGAGACAAGTCGCTGACGATGCGCGCCGGCTTGAAGATCATATCGCTCACCGGATAATTCTGCCGCTCGCGGCCGTTCACCAGCGTGCGCACGGTCAGACCGAGCGGATCGATGCCCGTGGCGATAACCGGCCCGAAGGCGCCGAAGGTATCGAAGCTCTTGGCGCGCGTCCATTGGGGAAAGCTCGGGTCGCGGCCGACGATGTCGAGCGCCGTCACGTCGTTGACGCAGGTATAACCGAAGATGCACTCGGCCGCCTGGGACTCGTCGACGTTGCGGCAGCGCCTGCCGATTGCCACGCCCAGTTCGCCTTCATAGACGACACGGCCGCTATAGGACCTCGGCATCCGCACGGGCTGGAGATGAGGGCAGTAGGAACTCGCCGCCTTGATGAAGTAGAGTGGCTCGACCGGAATTGCCAATCCCTGCTTGTGCGCCAAAGCATGGAAGTTGTTCCACAGGCCGATGAACTTGGACGGCAGGCACGGGACCAGCCAGGTGATGGCATCGACGGGCAAGCGTTCACCCGTAGCTCGATTGCCGCCAAACATGTCGCCTTCACAGACGCTGATGGTATCACCTTCCAGCGTGCCGAAGCCGGCGGTGTCTCGATGAAAAAATCTTAGCCAATGCATTGATTCCACCGTCTCGATCGCTCGTCGAAGTCAGCACTGCCGCGGGCAATGATAGCAACAAAGGACTGGCGCTCCCCGGAATCCGGATTAAAATGCCGGCCCATCGACAGCGTTGGCATTCCACGATGGCGCAGAAGAACTACGACGAATCCTCATTCCGGGTCCTAAAGGGTCTGGAGCCGGTGCGCGAGCGGCCTGGCATGTACACGCGCACGGACTCGCCGTGCCACATCGTTCAGGAAGTGATCGACAATGCCGCCGATGAGGCGCTGGCCGGCTTTGCCAAGAGCATACACGTGCTGCTGCACCACGACGGCTCGGTGAGCGTCACCGACGACGGGCGCGGCATCCCGGTCGGCTTGCATCCGGAAGAGAAGGTGCCGGTGGTGACACTTGCCTTCACCCGCCTGCATGCCGGCGGCAAGTTCGACAAGAAGAGCGGCGGCAGCGCCTATGCCTTCTCCGGCGGCCTGCACGGCGTCGGCGTGGCGGTGACGACGGCCTTGTCCACCCGCGTCAGCGTCGAGGTGCGCCGCGAAGGGAAAGTGCACCAACTGGAACTGGCCAAGGGTGGAGAACAGGTCGGCAGCGTTCAGGTGGTGGGTGAATGCGGCAAGCAGACCGGCACCCGCGTACGCGTCTGGCCCGACGCCAAATACTTCGACAGCGCGAAGGTGCCGCTGGCGGAACTGGAGCGGCTGCTGCGCTCCAAGGCGGTGCTGCTGCCTGGCGTCAAGGTCTATCTCGACATCGAACAGGCCGACGGCCAGATTCTGACCAAGACCTGGTCCTATCCTCATGGTCTGTCGCAATACTTGCGCGAACTGGCGGGTGGCATCGAGCCCATGGCGCCGTTCTACGAAGGAGAGAAGTACGCCGCCGCGGACGATCAGGTCTTCGCTGAGGGCGAAGGCGCCGGCTGGGTGCTCGGCTGGTATGCCGAAGCGGTAGCCAGCGAGTCCTACGTCAACCTCATTCCGACGGTGGCGGGCGGCACGCACGAATCGGGCCTGCGCGCCGGCGCCTTCGAGGCGGTCAAGTCCTTCATCGAACACCACGGCTTGCTGCCGCGGGGCGTGAAACTGCAGCAGGACGATGTGTGCGCGCGCATGGCCTTCGTGCTCTCGGCGCGCATCCTCGATCCCCAGTTCCAGGGCCAGGTGAAGGAGAAGCTCAACTCGCGCGAGGCGGTGAAGCTCGTCGCCGGCATGGTACGCGACCCGCTGGAGATCTGGCTCAACAACCACGTGGACGCCGGCAAGGCGATCGCCGAACTGTCCATCAAACAGGCGCTGGCGCGGCAGAAGAACGCGCAGAAGGTGGAGAAGCGCAAGCAGTCGGGAGTCGCCGTCCTTCCAGGCAAGCTGTCGGACTGCGAGAGCGAGGACATCCGCGAGAACGAGCTGTTTCTGGTCGAAGGCGATTCCGCTGGCGGCTCGGCGAAGCTCGCGCGCAACAAGGAGACCCAGGCCATCCTGCCGCTGCGCGGCAAGGTGCAGAACGCCTGGGAGATCGACGCCGACCGGCTGTTCGCCAACGCCGAGATTCATGACATCGCCGTAGCCCTGGGCGTGGACCCGCACGGACCGAACGATGCGCCCGATCTTTCCAACCTGCGCTACGGCAAGGTGGTAATCCTGTCCGACGCCGATGTGGACGGCTCCCACATCCAGACCCTGCTGCTGACCCTGTTCTTCCGCCACTTCCCCAGGCTCATCGATCACGGTCACGTCCATGTCGCCCAGCCGCCGCTCTTCCGCGTCGACGTTCCCGCCCAGGGTAAGAACCGCCCGGCGCGCCGGCTCTACGCCCTGGACGACGGCGAGCTGACGGCCATCCGCGACCGCCTGAAGAAGGAGAACGTCAGGCTCGACGCCATCGAGATCGGCCGCTTTAAGGGCCTGGGTGAAATGAATCCCGATCAGTTGCGCGAAACGGCCATGGACCCGGCCACCCGCCGCGTCCTGCCGGTGCGCGTGCGCGACGGCGCAATCGATGAAACGGTCAGAACCTTCACCATGCTCATGGGCAAGGGCGAAGCCTCGTCGCGGCGCGAGTGGATGGAAGCGAAGGGCGATACGGTGGAGGCGGATGTCTGAGCGCCCATGCTGTTCTCCCTCTCCCCTGCTGACTCCCTCACCCCAACCCTCTCCACCGATTCCGGGGGCGAGGGAGAAAATCGAACAGTGAACCCATGAACGAAACCCCAGACCTTTTCGACGTGCCGCCGGCGCCCCCTGCTCCGCCTGCGCCGCCCGAGGACACCGGCGATTCGCTGCCGCTCGACCAGTACGCCGAGCGGGCCTATCTCGCCTATGCCATGAGCGTGGTGCGCGGCCGCGCGCTGCCGCAGGTCGAGGACGGACTGAAACCGGTGCAGCGGCGCATCCTGTTCGCCATGAATGAGATGCGGCTCGCCGCCAACGCTAAGCACGTGAAAAGCGCGCGCGTGGTCGGCGATGTCATCGGCAAGTACCATCCCCACGGAGACGCCAGCGTCTATGACGCCGCGGTGCGCATGGCACAGGAGTTCACGTTGCGCTATCCGCTGGTGGACGGCCAGGGCAACTTCGGCTCCCGTGACGGCGACTCCCCGGCGGCCATGCGCTACACGGAAGCACGGCTCACGTCCATCGCCGAGTTGCTGCTGGCGGAGATCGACCGCGGCACGGTGGATTTCAATCCCAACTACGACGGGGCGTTCAAGGAGCCGCAACTGCTGCCGGCGCGCTTGCCCTTCGTGCTGCTCAACGGCGCCACCGGTATTGCCGTCGGCATGGCCACCGAGATTCCGCCACACAATCTGGGCGAGGTGGCGGCCGCGGCGCAGTTGCTGATCAGAAAACCCGAGGCCACCCTGGAAGAGGTGCTATCCGTGCTGCCGGGGCCCGACTTCCCCGGCGGCGGGCAGATCATCTCGGCGCCCTCCGCGATCCGCGAAGCCTACGAAAATGGCCGTGGCTCGATCCGCATGCGCGCACGCTGGAGAAAGGAAGACCTGGCCCGCGGCCAGTGGCGCATCATCGTGCACGAGCTGCCCCACGGCGTGTCCTGTGCCCATGTTCTGTCCGAGATCGAGGCGCTCACCAATCCGCAGCCGAAAGCCGGCAAGAAGGACGTCTCCCAGGAGCAGAAGACCCTCAAGGCGCTGGTGCTCGGCGTGCTGGAGACCGTGCGCGACGAATCGAGCGAGAAGGAGCCGGTGCGCATCGTGCTGGAGCCGCGCTCCTCGCGCCAGGACCCGGACGAGTTCATGGCCGTACTGCTGGCGCACACCAGCCTGGAATGCAGCGTGCCGATCAATCTGACCATGATCGGCCGCAACGGCCGGCCACAGCAGAAGGGTCTGGTGCAGATCGTGCGCGAATGGATCGACTTCCGCTATGTCACGGTGGAGCGGCGCACCCGGCACCGGCTCGAAGAGGTGGACCGGCGCATGCACATCCTGGAGGGCCGCAAGCTGGTCTTCCTGCGCATCGAGGAGGTGATCCGCGTCATCCGCGAGGCCGAGGAACCCAAACGCGACCTGATGGCGCGCTTCGGACTGACCGATGTCCAGGCCGAGGACATCCTGGAAATCCGGCTGCGCCAGTTGGCGCGGCTGGAAGGCATCCGCATCGACAAGGAACTGGGCGAGCTGCGCACCGAGCGCGGCGAGCTGCAGACCCTGCTCGACGAGCGCAAAGCAATGACCAGGCTGATCGTCAAGGAAATCGGCGAGGACGCCAAGAAGTTCGGCGACCCCCGACGCACGCTGATCGAGGCAGTAGCGCCCGCCGCCGCGGAGATCGCCGCCCCCGACGAACCGGTGACCGTCATCCTTTCTCGCAACGGCTGGGTGCGTGCTCGCCAGGGACACGGCATCGACCCCAACACCATCACCTACAAGACGGGCGATTTTCCGATGCTGGTCGAGGAGGCGCGCACCACCTGGCCGCTGGTGATCGTGGACAGCAAGGGCCGCGCCTATTCCGTGCGCGTATCCGATCTGCCGGGCGGGCGCGGCGACGGCGCGCCAATCGCCACCATGGTGGACTTCCAGGATGGTGCCAAGCTCGCCGCCGCCATCACCGACCTGCCCGAGGCGTCGTATCTCTTCGCCAACTCGGGCGGCTACGGCTTCATCGCCAAAGTCGGCGATCTGATGACGCGCCAGAAGGCGGGGAAGACGTTCATGAGCCTGGAGACCGGCGAACGCGTACTGGCGCCGGCAAAGGTGGTGGAAGACGCGACGCAAATTGCCTGCGTATCGGAAGGCGCACGGCTGCTACTGTTCGCGCTCGACGAAGTAAAGGTTCAATCGGGCGGACGCGGCGTCATCCTTATGGGGCTGGACGACAAGGAGTCACTCGTGGCGGTGGCCGCCACCGGCGGCAGCGCCGTGAAGGTCCAAGGCACTGGACGCGGTGGCAAGACGAAGCAGATCGAAGTCAAGGGCCGCGAGCTGGAAAAATATCGATTGCACCGGGCCCGCAAGGGATGTCTGTTGCCGGAGAAGCTGAAGCCGAGCGGTCTGCACTGACGTCAACGCGAAGGGGCGGCGGTGCCTCCGCGGCACCGGCGGGCACGCGCCGGCGCCGCGGCATTGGGATCTAGACCAGCACCTCGCCAATATCGAGTTCAGATACCTCGATGTCATCGACCAGGTCTTCCAGCCACAGACGCGCCATTTCCTCGCCGCAAGCCATGACCTGCTCAAACAGCCCAGGTAGCTCCGGCAGACCCTCGCCCGGCTCGAGGGGTCGGGTCAGATGGATGCGGATTCGCGCGCCGTCGTCGCAGTGATGTGTCCTCAACATGATGGTCTCCGATAGCATTTGAGGCATTGCCTCCGTTGAGTAATATATCGGCACGTATGCCCAGTCACTAAGCCGCGCAACTGTCGCGCCGGCACCGGAACCTGGACTGCGACGCCGATCTGCCCGTGCACGCGAGGGAAAACGCGCGCCTTGCCGGTAAGTCGGCGCCGCGGCAATAAAGGTTCAATACGAAAGTTGTAGGAAGCGGGCGGACGCAGGTCGTAGGAGGACCGCCTTGAAGCGCGTCAGCGCAGTTCCTCGACCCGGAGCAGCACGCGGCGCTGCTCCAAGCTGCCGCGGGTGGAGTAGGACAGGGTGCCGGAGCGCTCGCGCTCGGTGTCCTGGTTGGTGCCGCCTAGCTCGATCCACTCGCCGAGGCGGCCGGAGACGGTGGTGGAAAGGCGCGAAGAGCGCACCGCGCCCTCCTGGGTAGCGGAGAGCGACTCCTGCTGGGGACTGACTTCGATGGTGACGGCATCGCCCGCGACCATGGGCCGGGCATAGAAGCCGGTACCGAGGTCGCGATAGACGACGGATTCGGAAACGATGGCGCCGTGGGTGCCGAGGACGACGCTGCGCAGAGGCACCGGGAAGGAATATCCCACCTGGATGAACGCCTGGCCGCCCTCGACGGTCTGGACCTCCTGCGACACGCGGTCTGCCGCCGTGCCGCGGGTGCTGTAGCTGCGGCCACGCAGGACATCGTCGCCGCGGCGGATCTCCACGCTGCCGCCGCGCGCATCGGCGCCACCGGGCTTGGTGATGCGCACGCCGCCGGTGCCGATGCTGCCGGAGATTTCCGTCCCGCTCGTTTCGCTGCTGCGGTCGTTGTCCTGCTTGACGGTAATCAGGAGCCGGCGCAGCGGCACGTCGATCGCCGCCAGCGCCTGCCTGATCTGGGCGCGATTGTTGGCCGAGGCACGCAGGAACAGGGCGTTGCCCTGCCCGGTGAGGGCGCCGCCGGTCTCCACCAGGGGCCGGAGCACCGGCATGACCTGATCGGCGGTCTTGTGCTTGAGGCGGATGACTTCGAGCTGCTGGGCATACGCCGTGAGGCACAGGCACAGGAGCGCGCTGGCGACAAGACGTTTCATGGCGCTATTCCGGCGGATTTGGCTGCGCCTATGATCGGCCGTCCGCGGAGGAATGGCAAGCCGCTGCCGGTGCAATTTTAGCCGGCGCGAGGCAACGATCGGTGGGGTTCGCTGCGCTCACCCGACCCTACTCGTCGGCTCGGCCGCCTGCGCCGTTTCTACATCGCAGCGATGGGCCAGCGCGAGATATTCTTGCCCGCGCATTTCGATCAGCCGGCTGACCGTGCGCGGGAATTCATGGGCATTCGGGCCCTGCTGGTACAGTTGGTCGGCCTCGACATCGGCGGTGACAATCAACTTGACGCGGTGATCGTAGAGAACGTCCACCAGCCAGGTGAAACGCCGCGCTTCGGAAGCCTGTGCGACGCCCATCGCCGGCACCCCGGACAGGAAGACGGTGTGGAAGCGGTTGGCGATCTCCAGGTAATCGTTCTGCGAGCGCGGTCCGCCGCACAGTGTGGCGAAATCGAACCAGACCACGCCGCGCGCCTGGCGCACTACGGCCAGCTCGCGACCCAGGATCTCCAGGGCCCGGCGATGTTCCTCGCCGCCGGCAATGGCGGCGAAATCCTGCGCCATCTTTCGCGCGGCGCCTTCGTCGGCGGGAACGTGATAGACCTTCATCTTCTGCAGCGCCCGCAAGCGGTAGTCGACACCGGCATCGACCTCTATGACGTCGAGCTCCTTCTTGAGCATGTCGATGGCCGGAAGGAAGTTGGTGCGCTGCAGGCCGTTGGGATAGAGTCCTTCGGGCGGGTAGTTGGACGTAATGAAAAATATGACGCCGTGCTCGAACAGGGCGCCGAACAGCCGATAGAGGATCATGGCATCGGCGATGTCCGAGACGTGAAACTCGTCCAAGCACATGACCCGCGTTTCGCGCGCGATGCGCCCGGCGACCTTGCGAAGCGGATCCTCCTCGTTCTTGAGCCGCTTCAGGTTCTCATGCACTTCCCGCATGAAGGCGTGGAAATGCACCCGCCGCTTACGCTTGTAGGGCAGGGTCTCGTAAAAGCAGTCCATGAGAAAGCTCTTGCCGCGCCCCACGCCGCCCCAAAGGTACACGCCTCTCGGCAACGGCGGGTGCACGAGCAATTTGCGCAGCCGCGTGCGCCGGGCCGCCGCGAAGCCCATGAGCTCCTCGTAGAACTTCTGTAGCCTTAGAATCGCCGCGCGCTGCGGCTCGTCGGCCTCCATGCCGCGCTTGCGCATGAGCGCCTCAGCGGCATCGAGCACGCCGCCGCGGGAAGCCTTGTGGGTCCGAGGGGGCACGGTAAGGCGCGCAGTGCGGGGCGATGGGACCGTGACAGCAGCAGTGGCGACGCTCGTGCTCTACGCCCCGCTCCTCACCCCCAGCTCCTTGCTAGAAATGAAGTGGCCGTTTGTCCACTGCCAGCGCTGCCTCGTGCATGACCTCAGACAGCGTCGGGTGGGCGTGGCAGATGCGGGCGATGTCTTCCGACGCAGCACCGAATTCCATCGCCACGACCGCTTCGGCGATCAGCTCGGACGCATTGTTGCCGATGGCATGGACGCCGAGGATGCGATCCGTCTGGGCATGGGCGATCATCTTGATGAAGCCGGTGGTGTCGCCCTGACCTAGCGCGCGCCCGTTGGCGGCGAAGGGGATCTGTCCGGTGCGGAATTGCACGCCCTCGGCCTTGAGCTGCTGCTCTGTCTTGCCGACCCAGGCAATCTCCGGGTAGGTGTACATGACCCAGGGTATGGCGTCGTAATTGATATGGCCGGATTGGCCGGCGATCATCTCCGCGACCATGATGCCCTCGTCCATGCCCTTGTGCGCCAGCATCGGACCGCGCACCACGTCGCCCACCGCCCAGACATTGGCGAGATTCGTGCGACAATGGCCGTCCACCTCGACGAAGCCTCGCTCGTCGAGCTTGAGTCCCACGGCCTGCGGATCGAGGCCGTCGGTGGTCGGCACGCGGCCGACGGAGACGATCAGCCGATCGCACTCCAACCTGCCGTCGGCATCGCCCGCTTCGTACTCGACGACGACGCCCTTCTTGCCCTGCGTCACTTTGGTGATGTTGGCGCCAAGCTGGATATTCAACCCCTGCTTCTGGGTGAAAATCTTCCACGCCTCCTTGGCCACCGCCTGATCCGCCGCAGCGAGGAAATCCGGCAGCGCTTCCAGGATCGTTACGTCCGATCCGAGACGCTTCCACACGCTACCCAGTTCGAGCCCGATCACGCCGGCGCCGATCACTCCGAGGCGCTTGGGCACGCTGTCGAAGGACAGAGCGCCGACGTTATCGCAGATGATCTTGTTGTCCACCGCAATGCCCGGAAGCTGGCGCGGCGTGGAGCCGGTGGCGATGATGACGTTGGTGGCCTCAATTACCTCCTGCCCGACGCCGATTTCCCACCTGCCTTCCGCGCCGGCGCCGACGAAGCGCCCGCGTCCGGGAATGAGCGTCACCTTGTTCTTCTTGAACAAACTCTTTATGCCTTGCGTGAGTTGGCCGACGATGTTGTCCTTGCGCCGCATCATCGTCGTCAGGTCTATGCGGATCTCCTCGAAGCCGATGCCGTGCATGACAAAGGCGTGGTTGGCCTCGTCGTACAGCTCCGACGACTGCAACAGCGCCTTGGACGGAATGCAGCCGACGTTCAGGCACGTGCCGCCCAGCCGCACGTCGCCTTTCGGGTCGGCGTAGGATTCGGATTCTATGCATGCCGTATTGAGCCCGAGCTGCGCCGCGCGTATGGCAGCTACGTAACCGCCCGGCCCGGCGCCGATGACAACCACATCAAACTTCTTCGCCATTGTTCTTCCTTTGTGTTAACCACAGAGACACAGAGGCACAGAGTTCACCACAGAGGATGGAAATTCTCTGTGTTCGCCTCTGTGTCTCTGTGCCTCAGTGGCGATAGTTACACGTCCAGTAACAGGCGTGCCGGGTCTTCGAGCGCCTCTTTCATGGTCACCAGGCCCAGCACGGCTTCTCGCCCGTCGATGATGCGGTGATCGTAAGACATGGCGAGATAATTGATCGGGCGAATGACGATCTGGCCACTCTCCACCACCGGCCGATCCTTGGTCGCGTGGATGCCGAGAATGGCCGACTGGGGCGGGTTGATGATGGGCGTGGAAAGCATGGAACCGAACACGCCGCCGTTGGAGATGGAGAAGGTGCCACCTGTCAACTCCTCGATGGTGAGCTTGCCGTCCTTTGCCTTGTTGCCGAACTCGGCGATCTTCTTTTCGATGTCCGCCAGCGACAACTGGTCGGCATCGCGCAGGATGGGCACCACGAGTCCGCGCGGACTGCCCACGGCGATGCCGATGTCGAAGTAACCGTGATAGACAATGTCATTGCCATCCACTGAAGCGTTGAGAACGGGGAATTTCTTCAGGGCCGCCACGGCCGCCTTGACGAAGAATGACATGAAGCCCAGACGCACGCCGTGTTCCTTCTCGAAGCGGTCCTGGTACTTCTTGCGCATTTCCATCACCGGCGCCATGTTCACTTCGTTGAACGTGGTCAGAATAGCGGCATTGTGCTGCGACTGCAGCAGGCGCTCGGCGATGCGCGCCCGCAGCCGGGACATGGGCACGCGCTGTTCCGGCCGGTCGCCGAGCACAGCACCGAGATCGACGGCGCTGGGCTGAGCCAAGGGGAGACGCGGTGCCGGCGTCGGCGCGGGCGCCGCGGCTGGGAATGCCGGCGCTGCGCTCGGCGCGGGTGCCGCGCCGGCTGGCCGGACGGCCTGCAGGGCGTCCGCCTTGGTGACGCGTCCGCCACGGCCCGTGCCCTGCACGACGCTGACATCGACACCCTTCTCGTCCAGGATCTTGCGTGCCGACGGCATGGCCACGGAGGCCGCCGGGGCTGCCGTTGCAGCGGGCGCGCTCTTGGCCGGGGCGGCAGGCGCGCCCGCTACGGCCTTGGCCTGGGTGTCGATCTGCGCGATCACTTCGCCGCTCACCACGGTGCCGCCGTCGCCCTTGAGTATTTTCACGAGCACGCCGGCATCGGGCGCGGGTAGCTCCAGCACTACCTTATCGGTTTCGATGTCGATAAGATTTTCGTCGCGCGCAACGGCCTCGCCCTCCTTCTTGCGCCAGGTCACCAAGGTAGCCTCGGCGACCGATTCAGACAGTTGGGGAACCTTTACTTCGATCAGCATGTTTTTTCTCCTTGGTCCTGCTGCTCAGCCCTTGAGCTTGCCCAGGGCGGCCTCGATCAAGGCCTTTTGTTGCTCGTTATGTTTGGAGTAGTAGCCGACGGCCGGCGACGCGGCGGGCGGACGGCTGGCGAGATGCAGAGTCTCGCCGTCGCGCAGGTGGGCCGCGAAGTGATGGCGCGAGGCATACCAGGCACCCTGGTTCTGCGGCTCCTCCTGGCACCAGACGAGTTCCTTAGCCTTCGGATACCTTTTGAGTACGGCTTCGAAGGCATCGTCCGGGAAAGGATAAAGCTGCTCGACGCGTACGATCGCAACGTGATCGGACTTCTTCTCGCGCCGCGCCGCAAGCAGGTCGTAGAAAACCTTGCCTCCGCAGATAACCACGCGCGTCACCTTCTTGGCGTCGATGGGGTCCACTTCGTCGATGACTGTCTGGAAGGAGCCGTCGGCAAGTTCCTCGAGCGTGGAGATTGCGTCCTTGTGCCGCAGCAGCGATTTCGGGCTCATGATGACGAGCGGCTTGCGGAACTTGCGCAGCATCTGCCGGCGCAGCAGGTGGAAAATCTGCGCCGGAGTCGACGGCACGCAGACCTGGATGTTGTGCTCGGCGCACATCTGCATATAGCGCTCCAGGCGTGCCGAAGAGTGCTCCGGCCCCTGACCTTCGAAGCCATGCGGCAACAGCATCACCAAGCCGCAACTGCGGCCCCACTTGGCCTCGCCCGAGGTGATGAACTGGTCGATTACCACCTGGGCGCCATTGGCGAAGTCGCCGAATTGCGCCTCCCAGATCACCAGTTCGTTAGGCTCGGCGGTGGCATAGCCGTACTCGAAGGCGAGCACGGCCTCCTCCGACAGCACGGAATCGATGACAATGAACGGCGCCTGCTTTTCCTGGATGTGCTGCAGCGGCACGTGAATGCCGGCATCCCAGCGCTCACGGTTCTGGTCGTGCAGCACGGCATGCCGATGAAAGAAGGTACCGCGGCCGCAGTCCTCGCCGGATACGCGCACGCCGTAGCCTTCGACGAGCAGCGTGGCGTACGCCAGCGTTTCGGCCATGCCCCAGTCGATGGGCAGCTTGCCCTCGCCCATCAGCCGGCGATCCTCGATGATCTTCTGCACGCGGGAGTGACACGTGAAGTCCGCAGGCACGTCGGCCACCCGCGCGGCGAGCCGTTTCAACTCCGCCATGGGCACACGCGTGTCGCACTTGTCGGTGTATTTCTGTCCGGCAAACTGGGTCCAGTCCACGGCGAATTTGCGCTGGTGGCTGGTCAGCACCGGGCTTTCGACCAGGCGCCCCTCGTCCAGCGCCGCGCGATAGTCGCGGATCATCTGGTCGGGCTCCTCCGCCGCACACACGCCCTGCGCGACGAGCTTGTCGGCGTAGAGCTTGCGCGTGCCGGGATGCTGAGCGATCTTCTTGTACATGAGCGGCTGTGTCACCATGGGCTCGTCCTGCTCGTTGTGGCCGAGCCGGCGGAAGCAGACGAGGTCCACCACGACATCCCGGCGGAACTCCTGGCGGAAGTCCATGGCAAGCCGGATGACGAACGCGACCGCCTCCGGGTCGTCGCCGTTCACGTGGAATACCGGCGCCTCGATGAGCTTGAATATGTCGGAGCAATAAAGCGAGGAGCGGTAATCGCGCGGGTCCGAAGTAGTGAAGCCGATCTGGTTGTTGATGATGATATGCACCGTGCCGCCGGTGCCATAGCCGCGTGTGCCCGAGAAGTTAAGCGTCTCCTGGTTGACGCCCTGCCCCGCCACTGCCGCGTCGCCGTGCAGTAGCACGGCCAACACCTCGGCTCCACTCTTGTCGCCACGTCGGCGCTGCCGCGCATAGACCGACCCCTCGACCACGGGATTGACGATCTCCAGATGTGACGGGTTGAACGCCAGTGTCACATGCACGGGGCCGCCCGGCGTGCTCAGGTCGCTGGAGAAGCCTTGGTGGTACTTCACGTCGCCGGCGCTCAGTTCATCGGCATGCTTGCCTTCGAACTCCGTAAACAAATCCTTCGGCGCCTTGCCCAAGGTGTTGACCAACACGTTCAGCCGACCGCGATGCGCCATGCCGATGACGATTTCCTGCACGCCCATCGCGCCCGCCTGCCTTACCAGCTCGTCGAGTGCAACGATGGTGGATTCGCCGCCCTCGAGGGAGAAGCGCTTCTGCCCGACGTACTTGGTATGCAAGTACTTCTCCATCGTTTCCGCCGCCGTCAGGCGTTCGAGGAAGCGCCGCCTTTCGCTTTCTCCGAATTGCGGTGAAGTCCGGACGGGTTCGAGGCGGTTCTGAATCCAGCGCTTCTGGGCCGTATCGCTGATGTACATGTACTCGGCACCGATGGCGCCGCAGTACGTCTGACGCAGCGCCTCGAGAATTTCGCGCAGAGTCGCCTGCTCCGGGCCGAAGGCAAAGGAGCCGGTATTGAAAGACTGACCAAGGTCGGCTTCGGTAAACCCGTAGTGCGCGGGATCGAGCTCGGCGATGGCCGGACGCTCCGTGCGCTTGAGCGGATCGAGATGCGCCCAGCGGTTGCCGAGGAAGCGATAGGCGTTGATCATCTGCAGGACCGCCACCTGTTTCCTGTCGCCGGCGCCGGTAGGCACCAAGCGCACGGGCGGCAGCTTGGCGCGCTGCGCGAACGAGGCGATGATCGGCGAATGGGCCACGTCCGGTCCGTTGCCGCCCGGCAGGTTCTGCAACTGGTCGAAATAGCCGCGCCAGTTCTCCGGCACCGAAGCCGGATTGTCGAGATAGGCTTCGTACAATTCCTCGACGAATGGCGCATTGGCACCGTACAGATAGGAATTGCTGAGCATCTGCTTCATCATGACGTCATCTCTGTTTGGTGAGGGGTGAGGAACAAGCAATGAGGGTGCGTAGCGTTGGGTGCCGGTGGAAGAGAAGAGCAACGACGGAACACGGTAGGCCGCGCCCACGCCTCCGACATGAGAGCAACGGACGCCGTTGCGGCCCGCTGCGCGTTGCCCCTCGCTTCACCCCACCCGCATATTCAGCGCTTGTCGATCGGCACAACGTCCCGCATTGGCCTGCCGGTGTAGAGCTGGCGCGGCCGGCCGATCTTTTGCTCGGGGTCCGAGATCATCTCGTTCCACTGGGCTATCCAGCCCACCGTGCGCGCCAGGGCGAAAATACCCGTGAACAACTGAACGGGAATGCCCAGCGCACGCTGCACGATGCCGGAGTAGAAGTCGACGTTAGGATAGAGCTTCTTGTCGACGAAATACTGGTCTTCCAGCGCGATCTTCTCGAGCGCCATCGCCAGCTTGAACAGCCTGTCGTCGTGCAGCCCGAGTTCGTTCAATACCTCGTGGCAGGTTTCGCGCATCAGCTTGGCGCGCGGGTCGTAGTTCTTGTAGACACGATGGCCGAAGCCCATCAGCTTAAAGCTGTCGTTCTTGTCCTTGGCGCGCTTGATGTACTCGCCGACATGGGCCACGTCACCAATCTCCTCCAGCATCTTGAGGCAGGCCTCATTGGCGCCGCCGTGGGCCGGCCCCCACAGGCAGGCGATGCCTGCGGCGATGCAGGCGAACGGGTTGGCGCCGGAGGAACCGGACAGACGCACCGTCGAAGTAGACGCATTCTGCTCGTGGTCGGCATGCAGAATCAGGATGCGATCCAGCGCACGCACCAGCACGGGGTTTGGCTCGTACTTCTCGCACGGCGTGGCGAACATCATGTGCATGAAGTTGGCCGTGTAACTCAGATCGTTGCGCGGATACATGAAGGGCTCGCCGCGGCCATACTTGTAGGCCATGGCGACGATGTTGGGCAACTTGGCGATGAGCCGGTGCGCCGAGATATTCCGGTGCAGCTCGTCGGAGATATCCATCGCCTCGTGGTAGAACGCCGACAACGCCCCGACCACGCCCACGAGAACCGCCATCGGATGCGCGTCGCGACGGAAACCCGAATAGAAGCGGATGAGTTGCTCGTGCACCATCGTGTGACGCTTGATGATGTTGTCGAACTCCCCCTTCTGCTTGGTGTCGGGCAACTCGCCCCTGAGGATCAGATACGCAACTTCAAGGAAATCGCACTGCGTGGCAAGCTGCTCGATCGGATAGCCGCGATAGAGCAGTTCACCCTTGTCGCCGTCGATGTAGGTAATCGACGACTTGCAAGCCGCCGTGGCCATGAACCCAGGGTCGAAGGTGAACGCCCCGGCCGTGGCGTAGAGCGCGCGTATGTCCACGACATCCGGGCCAACGGTCCCCGAGAGCACGGGTAGTTCGATGGTCTTGCCGTCAAGCGTCAGTGTTGCATTACGTTGGGTCGTCATTTGCGTATCCGTCCTGTTTCAACTGTGTGTTGCCGGTAGACCGGTTTCTTCATACCGACCTCAGCAGGTCCACCAGCCCCTTCCATCGCGCTTCGCTGCATTCCCTGCGTCCGCTGATCCATTCCCACAGATCGGCGTCTTCGACGCGCAGGAACTCATCGAAGGCGAAAAGCTCTTCATCGCTCAAGCTGTCGAAGTGTTGCTCCAAAAAACGGTTGAAGACCAGATCCAGCTCCAGCAGCGCGTGACGGCTCGCGCGCCACCGCAATTGCCCGCGGTTGATTGGCCGGTCTTCAACCTTCATCCTGGCACCTCGTCAGACGATGCGCCGCACCATCATGTCCTTGATCTTGCCGATCGCCCGCGTCGGGTTGAGCCCCTTCGGACAGACGTCGACGCAGTTCATGATCGAGTGGCAGCGGAACAGGCGATATGGGTCGTCCAGGTTGTCCAGCCGTTCACTGGTCGCCTGGTCGCGCGTGTCGGCGATGAAACGATAGGCTGCCAGCAGCGCGGCCGGGCCGACGAACTTGTCCGGGTTCCACCAGAACGACGGGCACGACGTCGAGCACGATGCGCAGAGGATGCACTCGTACAGCCCGTTGAGTTCCTCGCGGTCGTCCGGCGACTGCAGGCGCTCGTGCTCCGGCGGCGGCTCGTCGTTGATCAGGTACGGACGGATCGAATTGTATTGCTTGAAGAACTGCGTCATGTCGACGATCAGATCGCGGATCACGGGCAGCCCGGGCAGCGGACGCAGCACCACGGGCTCCTTGAGGTCCGTCAGATCGGTCAGGCAAGCGAGTCCGTTCCTGCCATTGATGTTCACAGCGTCAGAGCCGCAGACACCTTCGCGGCACGAGCGACGGAATGACAGCGAATCATCCTTCGCCTTGAGTTTGACCATGGCGTCGAGCAGCTTGCGATCCGAAGTCTCGAGCTCGACAGAAATGTCCTGCATGTAGGGCTTGTCGTCCTTGTCCGGATCGTAGCGGTAGATTTGAAAACGCATCGCATCTGCTCCTTCCTTTTTCATCCCTGAGGTTCCCGCGCGGGAGCGCCGCGCGGGAACGCGTTCATTTGCGCAGCAATGCCGGCCGCTGCCCCGCCCTAGTACACCCGCGCCTTGAGCGGGAACTGTTCGACGGTGAGCGGCTGCAGATGCACAGGCTTGTACTCGACGCGATAGTCCTCCCGATAATAGAGCGAGTGTTTGAGCCAGTTCTCGTCGTCGCGCTTCGGGAAATCGGCGCGATCATGGGCACCGCGTGATTCCTTGCGTGCGTCCGCGCAGACCAGGCTGGCCACGGCCACCTCGATCAGATTGTCCAGTTCGAGCGCTTCGGCCCGCGCGGTGTTGAACACCTTGGACTTGTCCTTGATTTCGGTGTGCCCGGCGCGCGCGGCGACCTCCTTGATCTTCTTCACGCCCTGCGTGAGGAGATCGGGAAAGCGGAATACGCCACAGTGCTCCTGCATGGTCCGCTGCATCGCCAGCCGCACCTCGTGCACGCTTTCGCCGTTCTTTTGGCCGTCCAGACGCGCGATGCGGGCAAGCGACAGTTCTCCTGCATCCTCCGGGAGCTCCTTGTGGGCGACGGGCATCTTCCTGATGTCGGCGATCATCTGCTCGCCGGCCGACTTCCCGAACACCAGCAGGTCCGTCAGGGAGTTGGAGCCCAGGCGATTGGCGCCATGCACTGACACACATGAGCATTCGCCTGCGGCGTAGAAGCCCGGTACGACCGTCTCGGGATTGCCGCCCAACGGCGCCACAACCTGTCCGTGATAGTTGGTGGGAATACCGCCCATCTGGTAGTGGGCGGTCGGAACCACCGGAATCGGCTCCTTGATCGGATCGGTATTGGCGAACTTGATCGCGATTTCGCGTATGCCTGGCAGGCGCTTCAGAATGACGTCGGGACCGAGGTGATCGAGCTTGAGCAACAGGTGATCGGCGTCGGGTCCGCAACCGCGGCCCTCCTTGATCTCCGTGGCCATGGACCGGGAGACGACATCGCGCGAGGCAAGATCCTTCAGGTTCGGCGCGTAGCGCTCCATGAAGCGCTCGCCGTCCTTGTTGAGCAGGATGCCGCCCTCCCCGCGCACCCCTTCCGTAATCAGGACGCCGGCCCCATGCACACCGGTCGGATGAAACTGCCAGAACTCCATGTCCTCGATCGGAATGCCGGCACGCACCGCCATGCCCAGCCCGTCACCGGTATTGATGAAAGCATTGGTGGAGGCATAGAAGATGCGCCCGGCGCCGCCAGTCGCGAACAGCGTCGCCTTGGAGTGGAAGATCATGACCTCGCCCGTTTCCATCTCCAAGGCGGTCACACCGAGCACCTGGCCGTGCTGATCACGGACCAGATCGAGTGCCATCCATTCGACGAAGAACTGGGTGTTGGCGCGCACGTTGCGCTGATACAGCGCGTGCAGCATGGCATGGCCGGTCCGGTCGGCGGCCGCGCAGGTCCTCTGTACCGGGCTTTCACCGTAGTACATCGAGTGACCGCCAAAGGGGCGCTGATAGATGCGACCGTTGTCCAGCCGGTCGAACGGCATGCCGAAGTGCTCCAACTCTATCACCACCTCGGGCGCCCGCCGTACGAGAAACTCGATGGCATCCTGGTCACCGAGGTAATCCGACCCCTTGACGGTGTCATACATGTGCCAGTGCCAGTTGTCTTCGGTCGAGTTGCCGAGCGAGGCAGCGACACCGCCTTGCGCCGCGACGGTGTGCGAGCGCGTCGGAAACACCTTGGTCAGTACCGCAGTCTTGAGACCTGCCTCGGAGAGTTGCAGCGCCGCGCGCAGACCGGCACCGCCGGCACCCACGATCACCGCGTCGAAATTGCGTTTTTTCAGCTTGGCCGTCGTGTTCACTTACAGCCTCCAGAGAATCTGAGCCGCCCAGCCGAGGCACCCGACCAGGACAAGGATGACAAGCGAGTGCAGCACGAGGCGCACGCCCGTCGGCTTGATGTAGTCCATGAAGATGTCGCGAACGCCGATCCACACGTGGTAGAAAAGGCTGACGAAAAAGACGAAGGTGACGAAACGCATGAAGCCACCTGAAAACAGGGCACGCCAGCTTTCGTACGTCATGGAGGGCGTCATCAGGATGGCCGCGACGAGAATTAGCGTGTAGAGCGCCATCACGACGGCCGTGATGCGTTGCCCCAGCCAGTCACGCAGCCCGTAATGGGCACCGACAACGATTCGATTTACCATAGCAGTTTCCACCCTAGGACAAGCGTGAGAGCAATGCTCACAACCATCACCGCACCGGCGGTCATCCGCGCCGGCGCAAGATCCACGCCCTTATCCAGGTCGAGGAAGAGGTAGCGAATACCGGCGCAGAAGTGGTGCAGGTACGACCACAACAGGCCCAGCAACACCAACTTGACGAGCGGATGCGCCACGAACTCCTTGAACGTGGCGAAGCTCTGCGGTGATTCCAGACTACTGGCGAACAGCCAGAGCAGGACGGGTAAGAAGAGGAACAGTACTGCGCCGCTGACGCGGTGCAAGATCGACATGAACCCCGGCAGCGGCAGCTTTATTACGAACAGGTTAAGGTGCTTCGGACGTCGCTTAGCGAATACCGCATCTGGCATGGCAACTACCTCCCTTTTGTAAGCGGCGCCCGCGGGTTGGAGCGAATGCCGCAGTGCATCAGTATTTTTGTGTTGTTAAGTATATACCCTTCCCTACACCTGACTAAGCGGCGCTGATGCGCCCATAAGGGATCTAGCTCAGTTCGTTCAGATAGTAATGTTCCGCGGTGCAGTACAAACCCCTCCGCCACTCGACGGGTTTGTCGCCGTAGGTATAGGCAACACGCTCGACGGACAGCAGCGGACTGCCTTCGACGACACCAAGGGTTTCGGCGCTGGCACGATCGGCGGCAACGGCGCGCAGCCGCTCCTCGGCGCGGATCATGCGCACGCCGAACTGCGACTCGAAAAGGCTGTACAAGGACCCTTGGTACTGCTCGAGCATGTCCAGACTGAGTGTCTGGAACAACTCGCCGGGGAGATAGACCTCGTCTATGACAACAGGCTTGCCCGAGAAATTCAGGATACGCCGCAGGACAATGATGGGCGCACCCGGTTTCAGGTGCAGTACCCGCGCCACCTCATGGCCGGCCTTGGCGCGCCAGCACTGTTGGGGAACGCTCTGGGGGGAAACGAGGTCACCGTCGATGGGGACAAGGCGGAGAAACCGGAACAGGGTGCGCGGGTCGTTGTGCGACGCAACGAAGGTGCCCTTGCCCTGCTTGCGCACGAGCAGGTTCTCTGCCGCCATCTCGTCGATGGCCTTGCGCACGGTGCCCTGACTGACATTGAAGCGCTGGGCCAGTTCTGTTTCGCTGGGAATCGCCTCGCCGGGCCGCCACTCTCCCGATTCGAGCCCCTGAAGCATCAGGCTCTTGATCTGCCGGTACAGTGGGCTGAAAGTAGGTGACTCCTGAACCATGACGGGATTTCAGCACAAAAAACGGGGGCCGTCTATACTTCGTCTTATGTCTTATATAAGATAACATATATTACTGCCCTTGACACCGATAGCGCCAAGGCCTACCATCGCTTGCGAGGCTGCCGGGCCGGCGGTCTCGACGGGGCTGTTCCGGCTTCGGGAGGCGCATCACCGGCACAGCTCACGTATTATTCAACCGCATAGACGACAGGAGCTACCATCATGGCCAAAACCCCCGTTCGTGTCGCAGTCACCGGCGCCGCCGGTCAGATCGGCTACGCCCTCCTTTATCGCATCGCCTCTGGCGAAATGCTCGGCAAGGACCAGCCAGTCATCCTGCAGATGCTTGAACTGCCCATCGACAAGGCTCAGGCAGCGCTCAAGGGCGTCATGATGGAACTCGACGACTGCGCCTTTCCCTTGGTTGCCGGCATGGTCGGCAGCGCAGATCCCAAGGTGGCCTTCAAGGACGCCGACTATGCTCTGCTGGTGGGGGCCAAACCGCGCGGGCCGGGCATGGAGCGTAAAGATCTGCTGATGGATAACGCCAAGATCTTCATCGAACAAGGCAAGGCGCTGAACGAAGTGGCATCGCGCGACATCAAAGTGCTGGTGGTCGGCAATCCCGCCAACACTAACGCCTACATCGCCATGAAATCCGCGCCGACGTTGCCCAAGGGGAACTTTACGGCGATGCTGCGCCTGGACCACAACCGTGCCGTATCGCAACTGGCGGCGCGCACCGGCAAGGCCGTCACCGATATCGAGAAGATGATCGTCTGGGGAAATCACTCCCCGACCATGTACCCGGACCTGCGCTTCTGCACCGTGGCCGGCAAGCCCGCCCTGGAGGCGATCAACGACGAGGCCTGGTATCGCAATGAATACATCCCGACGGTGGGCAAGCGCGGCGCTGCGATCATCGCCGCCCGCGGCGCGTCGTCCGCCGCCTCCGCCGCCAATGCTGCCATCGATCACATGCGCGACTGGGCGCTGGGCACCAATGGCAAGTGGGTCACCATGGGCATACCCTCGGACGGCTCCTACGGCATCCCGCAGGGCATCGTTTATGGTGTGCCGGTCACCTGTGCCGGCGGCGAGTACAAGCGCGTCGAAGGCCTGGCCATCGACGACTATTCACGCAGCATGATGGACAAGACCTTGGCCGAGTTGCAGGAAGAGCAGGCCGGCGTCGCCAGTTTGCTCGGTTAGCCGCCCGGCGCCTGCCCTCCCCCAGCGGGAGGGCAGGGCAGGCGGAACCGACGGCGTTCCGCCTGCCCTGCCCTTCACTTGCACGCGAGCCGCTTTCTCGAAAATGACGCGCCTGCATCCCGATGATGTCCTGTTTGCCGGTGCCAGGCATCTGCCCATCATTCCGGCAGTGGATCACTACGCCGGCAGCGAGAAGCTCATCCGCAAGGCGCTCGGCCTGCAAGCCGAACGCGGCCCGGTCTTCGACGTCACCTGCGATTGCGAGGACGGGGCGCCCGCCGGTGCCGAATCGGAGCATGCGCGCATGTGCGCCGCGCTCATCGCCGGGGCGGAGAACCGGCACGGGCGCGTCGGCGTGCGCATCCACGACATCACGCACGGACACTGGCGCCAGGACCTCGAAATCATGCTAGCCGTCGCCGGCGCGCGGCTGGCATTCGTGACTCTGCCCAAGGCGGCGGGCGTCGCGGACGTCTCGGCACAGATCGCCGTCGTGCGCAACCTCGAAGCGAGGCTCGGCCTGCAGCGCAAGATCCCGGTGCATGTTCTGATCGAAACCCACGGCGCATTGCACGAAGTCTGGCAGATCGCCCAGCTCGATGGCGTCGAATCCCTCGACTTCGGTCTCATGGATTTCGTTTCCGCGCACCACGGCGCCATCCCCGGCGCGGCGATGAAGAGTCCCGGCCAATTCGAACATCCGCTCGTCGCCCGGGCAAAACGCGAAATCGCCGCCGCGGCGCTCGGCAACGGCGTCGTGCCGTCGCACAACGTGACGACGGAGCTGAAGGATGCCAATATCGTATGCGGCGACGCCCGCCGGGCGCGCGAGCAGTTCGGTTTTCTTCGCATGTGGAGCATTCACCCCATGCAGATCGAGCCCATCCTTGAGGCGATGCGGCCCGACTTCGCCGAGGTAGGCCACGCCGTCGAAATACTGGTCGCCGCCCAGGACCGAGACTGGGGACCCATTCAGCACGAAGGGCGGCTGCACGATCGCGCCTCCTATCGCTACTATTGGACGCTGCTCGCCCGAGCCCACGCCACGGGCATGACAATTGACGCTGAAGCGCAACGGCGCTTTTTTTCCCCATCAACCTGATCGAACACACCTGTACGAGGACACTGCCGTGCTAGAAAGCTATCGCCAGCATGTTGCCGAGCGCGCCGCGCTCGGGATTCCGCCCCTGCCCCTATCCAAACAGCAGACCGAAGAGCTGATCGCACTGCTGAAGAACCCGCCGAAAGGCGAGGAGCAGTCCCTCGTCGATCTGCTCACCCATCGCGTCCCGGCCGGCGTCGACGATGCCGCCAAGGTCAAGGCCGAGTTTCTTGCCAAGGTGGCAAAGGGCGAAGAGGCGTGCCAGCTGGTTTCCCGCGAGAAAGCCACCGAACTGCTCGGCACCATGCTCGGCGGCTACAACGTCAAGCCGCTGATCGACCTCCTCGGCGATGCCAAGGTGGGCGGCATCGCCGCCAAGGCGCTCAAGGCCACGCTGCTGATGTTCGACTACTTCCACGACGTCAAGGAACTCGCCGACAAGGGTAATGCCAACGCCAAGGCGGTCATGCAATCCTGGGCCGATGGCGAGTGGTTCACCGCGCGCCCGGAGGTGCCGTCTTCCCTCAAGGTGGTGGTGTTCAAGGTCACCGGCGAAACCAACACCGACGATCTGTCGCCGGCGCCGGATGCCTGGTCGCGCCCGGATATTCCGCTGCATGCGCTGGCGATGCTCAAGAACCCGCGTGCCGGCATCCTGCCCGACGAGCCCGGCAAGCTTGGTCCGATCCGGCAACTGGACGCGCTGAAATCCAAGGGCCTGCCAATCGCCTACGTCGGCGATGTGGTCGGCACGGGCTCCTCACGCAAATCCGCCACCAACTCGGTCCTGTGGTGGACCGGCGAGGACATACCCTTCGTGCCGAACAAGCGTTTCGGTGGCGTGTGCCTGGGCGGCAAGATCGCGCCGATCTTCTTCAACACCATGGAAGACGCCGGCGCGCTGCCCATCGAACTGGACGTGGCCCAGATGGAGATGGGCGACGAAATCGAACTCAAGATCAACCAAGCCACCTCGAAGATCGTTGCCACCAAGAACGGCGCCGCCGTCGCCGAGGCAACGCTGAAGACGCCGGTGATTCTTGACGAAGTGCGCGCGGGCGGTCGCATCAACCTGATCATCGGCCGCGGTCTGACGGCCCGCGCGCGCGAGGCGCTCGGCCTGCCGCCGTCCACGCTGTTCCGCCTGCCGCAGGCGCCGACGGATACCGGCAAGGGCTACTCGCTGGCGCAGAAGATGGTCGGCCGCGCCTGCGGCCTGCCGGAGGGCAAGGGCATCCGCCCGGGCACCTACTGCGAACCGAAGATGACCACCGTCGGCAGCCAGGACACCACCGGCCCGATGACGCGCGACGAACTGAAGGATCTCGCCTGCCTCGGCTTCTCCGCCGACATGGTGATGCAGTCGTTCTGCCACACTGCGGCGTATCCGAAGCTGGTCGACGTCAAGATGCACCGCACGCTGCCCAGCTTCATCACCGCGCGCGGCGGCGTCTCGCTCAAGCCGGGTGACGGCGTCATCCACTCGTGGCTCAACCGCCTGCTGCTGCCCGACACCGTCGGTACCGGCGGCGACTCGCACACGCGCTTCCCGATCGGCATTTCGTTCCCCGCCGGCTCGGGCCTGGTCGCCTTCGCCGCGGCCACCGGCGTGATGCCGCTCGACATGCCGGAATCGGTGCTGGTGCGCTTCAAGGGCAAGCTGCAACCCGGCGTCACGCTGCGCGACCTGGTCAACGCGATTCCCTACTACGCGATCAAGCAGGGTCTGCTCACCGTCGAGAAGAAGGGCAAGAAGAATATTTTCTCCGGCCGTATCCTGGAAATCGAGGGGCTGCCGGATCTCAAGGTCGAGCAAGCGTTCGAGCTCTCTGACGCCTCCGCCGAGCGCTCGGCCGCCGGCTGCACGGTGCACCTCAACAAGGAACCGATCATCGAGTACATGCGCTCGAACATCACGCTCATGAAGTGGATGATCGCCAACGGCTACGAAGACCGCCGCACGCTCGAGCGCCGCATCAAGGCCATGCAGGCCTGGATCGCCAAGCCCGAACTGCTCAAGGGCGACGCCGACGCCGAGTACGCCGCGATCATCGAGATCGACCTCGCCGACGTGAAAGAGCCAATCCTCGCCTGTCCGAACGACCCGGACGACGTGAAGCTTTTGTCCGAGGTCGCCGGCGACAAGATCGACGAAGTGTTCATCGGTTCGTGCATGACCAACATCGGCCACTTCCGCGCCGCCGGCAAGGTACTCGACGGCAAGACCGACATCCCGACCCGTCTGTGGATCGCGCCACCAACCAAGATGGACGCCATGATCCTCAACGAGGAAGGCTATTACGCGGTCCTCGGGCGCTCGGGCGCGCGCATGGAAATGCCCGGCTGCTCGCTGTGCATGGGCAACCAGGCGCAGATCCGCAAGGGCAGCACCGCGGTGTCCACCTCGACGCGCAACTTCCCCAACCGCCTGGGCATCGACACGCGCGTCTATCTCGCCTCGGCGGAGCTGGCGGCGGTGTGCGCGCTCATGGGTAAGATCCCCACCGTGGCCGAGTACATGGAGCAGGTCCAGGCGGTCAACGCCAAGGCCGCCGACGTGTATCGTTACATGAATTTCGACCAGATCGAGGAGTTCAGGGAAGTGGCGGACAGCATCACGGTCTGACGGCAACGTTCAATGGCACGGTGCGTCACCACGCACCGTGCCGACAGCGCGACGGCCCGGCGATCCCGGGCCGTCTTTCTTTGGGCGCCGCGGAGTGTGGAACGTCGCCGCAGGTCAGGGCCGCGGCGCACTGTGCCCAGATCTGCCGCTCGAGACCATGTGGTGAATAGCCGTCGAGAGCCCCCGTTGCCGTTCGGCTTTGCCAGCTGCCGTGGGCCCTCTATGCCGCGCGGCCGCGCCAGGAAAGCGAATGGCACTGGCTTAATCCGTGGCGCGGTGCTAACCTTCCCGGTCAATTCAAAGAGCATACAGGGAGAAGTTGATGCCGGAATGGTTCGGGCGCCGTGCGTTGTGCTTGTTGCTGCTCGTCGGTCTTGGCAACGCCCCCCTGCACGCCGAGCCGCGCAGCGTCGCCCCCGGCTTCCCCGGCATGCCCAAGGGTGCGGCCATTGTCGTCATGCAGCCGGACATCGAACTGTTCTCGCTTTCCGCCGGCGGCATCACGGAACCCCGCGCCGACTGGACCGAGGCTGCGCTGAAGCATGTCCACGAGGCCCTGAGCCACAAGGCGGCCGGACTCGGCCTAACGGTGCGCGAGCTGTCCGAGGAGGACGCCGACGAACTGGCCGAGATCAACGCGCTGCATGCCGCCGTGGCCCGTTCCATTTCCACCCATCACATGTCCGGCGGCAATCTGTCGCTGCCGACCAAGGACGGCAAGCTCGACTGGTCGCTGGGCGATGCGGTCGTTCCGATTCACGACAAGACGGGCAGCGACTATGCGCTGTTCATCTGGATGCGCGACAGTTACGCCAGTGCCGAGCGTAAGGTGGCCATGGTCGCCCTGGCACTGCTCGGCGTCGGCATTACCGCCGGGTTCCAGGTTGGCTACGCGTCGCTGGTGGATTTGCGCAGCGGCCAGGTACTGTGGTTCAACCAACTCGTGCGCGGCACCGGCGATCTGCGCGAAGCCGAGCCGGCGGCGGAGACCGTGTCGGCGCTGCTGAAGGATTTCCCGGAAACGAAATGAATCGTCGGCGTCTTCTCACGGCGGGCGTCGCCTGCGGCCTGTGCGTCCTGACGCGCCGGAGCTGGGCTCAGGAGTTGAGCTACACGGCGCCGCAGCGCCTGACCCGGCCGGATCTCGCCACGGACGAAGGTGGACTGTGGGCGCTGATGGACCGCGAAGAGAAGAACCTGCGCCGCAGCCCCTTCCTCGTGCGCGACGCCAAACTCAAGGCCTACGTGCAGGACCTGGCGTGCCGCCTGGGCGGTGACCACTGCCCGGACATGCGCGTGCATCTGGTGCGCACGCCCCTGTTCAACGCCAACATGGCGCCAAACGGGATGATGCAAGTGTGGACGGGACTGCTGCTTCGCGCCGAGAACGAGGCGCAGCTAGCGGCCGTCCTCGGCCACGAGATCGGCCACTACCTGCAGCGGCATTCCGTCGAGCGGCTGCGCGACATCAAGGCGAAATCCGCCTTCGGCCAGTTTCTCGGCCTGTTCGGTCTCGTCGGCGCGGTGGGACAGCTGGCGGTGCTAGCCAGCGCGTTCGCCTATGGACGCGACCACGAGCGCGATGCCGACCGTATCGGTGCCATTCTCATGCACCAGGCCGGCTACGATGTGGCCGAAGCCGCCCGGGTCTGGGGCAATCTGCTAGACGAGCTAAAGGCCCGGGAAGGCAAGGATCCGGAACAGATCAGCCCGCTTTTCGCCACGCATCCCCCGCCGCCGGAGAGGCGGGAGACGCTGGGCCAGTACGCCAGCGCCATGCCCGGCGGCAGCAAGAACGAGGAGGGCTACGCCGAGCAGACGCAGCGCTTCCTCGACGATTGGCTGCAAGACGAGGTGAAGCGCGGCCAATATGCTGAAAGCCTGGTGCTGCTGTCACGCTTGCTCTCCCGCAAGTCCTCGGAAGGTCTGGTTCGCTTCCACCGCGGCGAGGTTTATCGGCTGCGTGGCGAAAGCGGCGACCCGGATCTCGCGCTGGCCGATTATCGCGCCGCGGTGCAGTCGGACCATGCTCCGGCGCCGGCGTATCGCGGCATCGGGCTGATCGCGCGCCAGCGCGGCCACAACGCCGAGGCCATCGAGGCGTTCGCGCGCTATCTCGAACTTGCGCCGCAGGCGCCGGACGCCGTTCTCATCAGGGATTACCTGTCGGAGCTGCGCGCATGACAAGGCTGTGCCTCCTCGCTCTGATCGTTCTGCTCTCAGCCTGCGCGACGGTGAAGAAGGTCGAATCCGGCAACCGCAGCGTCGGCACCCGCCTCACTGTGAACATCGAGGGCAACTGGAACCATCTCGATTTTCCGGGCATCAAGCCGGCCGAGGTGTGGACCATGGAGGGGATCACCATCGACGAGTTCCTCATCTACTCCGGCATCAAGGACGGCCAGGCGATGCATCCGGACGCACCGGCGAGCGCGCAGAAAAAGAACGTCGTCTTCCGCAGCAACATGCAGACCGAGGAAGTGGTGTCCATGTTCGAAAGCGTGCTGACCCGCGACGGCTCCACCTTCAAGCTGCTCAAGCTGGAGCCCTATCCGTTCGGCGGCCGCAAGGGTTATCGATTTGAGTACGAGCGCATCCGCAAGTTGGACAACGTCCACCAGCTCGGCATCGGTTTCGGCGCCATCGACAAGGGCGAGCTGTTTGCCCTGCTCTACCAGGCACCGAGGCTGACCTTCTTCCCGCGCCACAAGGACCGCGTCGAGGCGATCGCCAGAAGCGTGGTGATCAACTGAGGCAACGTCGCACCGGCATCAGGCGGCAGGGCGCCACTTGCGCATCTTGCCGATGACATGCATCTCGCAGCGCTTGCAGTCGAAGCGCAGGGCAAGCGTATCGCCGCCGCACTTGAGCGTCATCGGATCGGGCCGAATCCCTCCGACCTGTTTCGGACAGAGATTGAAGCTGTAGCGCAGGCAGTGTTTGGTGATCATCAGCGAGACCGCGCCGCGGAGGCGATTCGACTCGTAGGCGTCCTCGATCAGGGTAACGCCATGGCGTGCGTAGAAGGCCCGTGCGTGGCGATTGAACACATTGCCGAGGTAGGTCAGTTCCGCCTCCGGGTAGGGCGCCGGGGGAAGCGCCGCGACCGCCCGCGGCGGACGCACGTAGGCGGCGGCGCGGGCGGCTTCCAGCTTCGCCAGCGCGTCCCGCCGCAGGGCATTGAGGGCCGAGGCGGGGATGAACCATGCACCGGAGAGTGCCAGGTCGATGTCCTGCGCGACGAATCTGGTATTGCCCAGGCGACCGAGCTGCTCCCGGATGGCGGCGGCGCCGGCATCGCGGGCCGGCTCTTTTCGATGACGGATGCTTGCCACCGCCGTCACACCCTCTTCGTCGGTCAGGCGCAGCAGGTAGCCGTCGACGCTCTCCTCCAGGCGCATCCGAACGGCGATGCGCCGCTCGGCGGATCTTCTCGCCAGCTGGCGATGGAATTCCTGATCGTGATTCCGGAAGAGCATCTGCCCCACGGCGAGTTCCGCCACGGCCTCGGCAGGATAAAGGCGGTTCGCCTCGACACGATTGAGGCGCACGCCCACTACTTCGTTGCGCGAATTGACGAAGGCGATGCCGTCGCCGTTGTGCAGTGGCACGGCAGCCTCGACGTCGACGTAATTGCGCCCGCTCGCCACGACGCGCCCGACTGCCTCGCCGACAAATCCGGGCGATTCGAACGCGCCGAGATCAGCCCGGCGCTCATGGACGAAATAGTCCGTGGCGCCACGGTTGAAAGTCTTCTCCGGGTTAGGCTCGAAGAAGAAGGTACAGCGGCCGGCAGAGGCCTGTCGATAGAAAGGCGCTTCCTCCAGGACGCGGTCGAGCAGCCGGCGGTAGTACGCCGTGACGTTCTTGACGTACGCAAGATTCTTTAGCCGGCCCTCGATCTTGAAGGAGCGGACACCGGCATCGGCCAGCACCCGCAGATTGGTGCTCTGGTCGTTGTCCTTGATCGACAGCAGATGGCGTTCGTGCGCCACGACGCCGCCGTTTTCGTCCAGCAGCGTATAGGGGAGCCGACAGGCTTGCGAGCACTGGCCGCGGTTGGCGCTGCGGCCGGTATGGGCGTGGCTGATGTAGCACTGGCCGCTGTAGCTTACGCATAGGGCACCATGGACGAAAAACTCCAGCGTAGCCGTGGTTTCGGCGGCGATGGCCCGGATCTGGCGCAACGACAACTCGCGTGCCAGAACGATCTGCGAGAAGCCGACCTGCTCCAGGAACCGCACCTTCTCCGGCGAGCGGTTGTCTGTCTGGGTGCTGGCGTGCAGCTGGATCGGCGGCAGATCCAGCTCCAACATGCCCATGTCCTGGACGATAAGCGCGTCGGCACCCGCCTCGTAGATCTGCCAGGCGAGGCGATGGGCCTGATCGATCTCCTCGTCGTCGAGGATGGTGTTCAGCGCCACGAACACGCGCGCTGAATAGCGATGGGCATGGGCGGCGAGCTTTTCGATGTCCGCGACCGGGTTGCCTGCCGCCGCGCGCGCGCCGAAGGCGGGGCCGCCGATATATACAGCATCCGCACCGTGATTGATGGCCTCGATGCCGAACTCGGCATTGCGCGCCGGCGCGAGCAGCTCCAGAGTCCTGCACTCGATGGTCGTGGTGGTCATGGCGATGCTGCGCGTGCCGTGAAGAAGACGAACCTACGCCGTGTCGATGCGGACGATGAGATCGTCTTCGGCGATGGGATCAAACTCCTGAACGGCCACCTCGACAATCACGCCCTCGTGAGGACTGGGGATGTCCAGGGCCACCTTCCCCGTTTCAAGCACGATCAGCGGTTCGTCGCAGCTCACCGTCTGGCCGGGCGAAACGAGCACGCTCTGCACGGTGATGTCACCCTGACCGCAGGAGCCGCAGCTCTCCCAACAAGGTGGGAACTTGGGCATGCGCACCTCGCGCACCGGCGGCACGGGGCTGCGTCGCCTTCTCGTTATCGTGGCAGACGGAAGATCAGCTGAACCGGCAGGCCCCGGGGCCATCCGGATGGCCGCAGCTCCCGCACGGACCGGGAAGATCACTGGCCGCGGCGGATGAGCCGGTGACGGCGGCAAAGGCGGACAGTTTCTTGCGCAGCTCGGTGCCATGGCAAGCGGGACATTCGGGCGCCGCCGAGGAAGCGCGCACCAACTTTTCGAATTCCTTGCCGCAAGATGCACAGACGTACTCGTAGATGGGCATGGTAGCAATACTCCTGAACCTAGCTGAACCGGACAGCGCCAAGATTACCGAATCACGGAGCGAATGGGAAACGGCCGGGGCGTGTTGGGCGCGGCGGGCTCACACCTGGAAGTCCAATGCTACCCGCTGCTGCAGGCGGCGCGCATGCCGCAGTGCCTCCTTAAGAATGTGCCGGTCCAGCTCGTGCAGTCGATTGGGATTGAGCCGGTTGGCGGCGCTCGGGAACTCCCCATTCAACTGGTTGCGCAACCGCAGGCGCTGAATCTGATAGAAAGCTTCTACCGCCGCCGCTGTTTCCTCGAGCGGCATGTCGAGCATGATCCGCTCCGCCCGCAGCCGCTCGACGGTGTTCGTATGCACGACGCCGTGAGCCAGTGCCAGCACCCGGGCCGCGTCGACGAACAGGCGAATGCCCTGGGCCTTCAGATCCAAGGTGTGCGGGTACTCCCGGCTATCGTCGAAGGTGAACCGGCCCCACATGCCCAGCGGTGGCCCGGTTTCCAGCGCGCTGACGGCCATCGCGCGCAGAAACGTCGGGAAGTCCTTGACATATCCCAGCAACCAATTACGCAGTGCCCCGGACAGGTCGTCCCGGCCGTAGATCGGTCGGAAGTCGAAGAAGATCGTCGAGTTGAGCAGCGCCGTCGGCAAGGCAGCGCCGATCCACTTGGCGAATGCCTGCCGCCATTCGTCCAGGGACAGGCACCAGGACGGATTGCAGGCCATGATCTGCCCCCGACAGAGCGGAAACCCGCAGGCGTCCAGGGCATGATTTACCTTTTCGGCAAACGGCAGGAACTCGCGTCGCAGCGCTTCGGCTTCCGCCGCCGAATCAGCGGCGAAGACGATGCCGTTGTCCTGGTCGGTGACGAGTGTCTGCTCCAGCCGGCCCTCCGAGCCGAACACCAGCCAGCACCAGGGCACGATGGGCAGATCGAACTGACCCTCGATCAGATCGATGACCTGGATGGTGACGAGATCGTTCAAGGCAGAGATCCATTGGCAAAGTGCCTCGGGTCCCACGCCCTCGGCCAACCGCCGGGCGGCGAAACCGCGCACCTCCGCCGCTGCCGAGGCCAGATCCTCGATGGTGTGCGCGCCCAGCACCGATGCCACCACGTGCTCCGAGCCGGCTGCCTGCAGGCCATATAGCTCGCTTTGCGCAACGATGTTGAACAACCGTCCGTCCGGCTCCGTCAGCAGCAGATAGCGCAGTCCGCGCCGGACCATGAGCAGGGTCGCCTGCTGCACCGTCGCGTCCGCCGATAGTGCCGGCAATCCGCCTGTCATGACGCCGACCACCGGTTGATCGAGGTCGCAGGATTCCTCGACGATCAGGCGCAGCGCATCGCGCAGAGTGACACTGCCCAGCGGCATGTTGGTATCCGGGTCGGCGACGACCGCCACGTCCCCGCCACGTCTGTCCATCGCGCGCAGCACGTCGCGGACGCTATCCATCGGCCCGACGCACAAAGGCTCGCGGCGGACCAGTCCGCGCAGCACGGAGTGCAGACCGACCGGCGCCGAGTCGGAATCAATAGGTAATGCGGGCATGGAAAGTGGCCTCCGATGCCTCGCGCGCCTGGCGCAGCGTGTGAATGCCGCGCTCGGCGAGCAGGTCCAGCATCTTGAGGAAGATCTCGCCCGTGACGATAGCATCGCCCAGCGCCGTGTGCCGCCCCACTACCGTCACGCCGACGCGCTCGGCAATGGCCTCGAGCCGGTGCGACTCCTGGTTGGGAAAGATTACCGCCGAGAGAAGAAAGGTGTCGAGCACCGGGCGGTCGAAACGCACGCCGGTCTTCTCTTCTTTGAGTTCGAGAAAGCGCATGTCGAACGCCGCATTGTGGGCCACGAGCACCGTGTCGGCGACGAAGGCCCGGAACACCGGCAACACGCGCTCCGCGCTCGGCTGCCCGGTCAGCATGGCCTGGGTAATGCCATGCACCTTGACCGACTTCGGCGGCAGCGGGCGGCGCGGATCGATCAGTTGCTCGAAGTTCTCCTGGCGCAACAGGCGGCGATTGACGATGCGTACCGCCCCGATCTGGATGATCTCGTCGCCGCCGGTGGGGTCGAGGCCGGTAGTCTCGGTGTCGAATACCGTGTATGACAACGTCGCAAGCGGACAGTTGTCCAGATCGCCCTCGGTGTCCCAGCGCTTGAACAGGTCGAAGTCGTAGAACTCCGGCCGGCTGTCCGTGGCGACGCTGGAGGGGGCACGGGCACTGGGGCGTTTGCGCTCGGATACCGTCGGCAGAAGGAAACGGAAGTACGCGCGCTGGCTGGCGCGATGGCGCTGGAACCAGATCTCGCCGCCGCAGCGCTCCACCACGTCGCGCACGGTCAGCGGCGTGGTCTCGCCCGCTTCGTGCATGGGATCGAGTTCCCACTGGATCTCGGTTTCGTTGCTCATCGATCCGCCGGACCAGAGCAGATCGACGTGGGCCATTTGCCGGTCGCCGGTCAGCCGCAGGCGCACCTCGCGCACGCCCTGGTCGTCGCGCAGGCGCGCCGCGAGATAGGTCATGGCCTGCAGAATCGAAAACCCATCTACTTTGACGCGCAGATCGGGGGCAACCTCTTCCAGGCTGGCGCGCACGCCGGCGCGCTGCTCGATGCGCCGGCAGGCGGCCGCCAGCAGATCGGCACCAGCCATTTCCTCCAACGGCCAGCGGGTCCTGACGACGGAGGCGAACTCCCGCGCCGCAGCCTCGACGCGGTTCCCCAGGGATTGCGCCTCGTCGCGCACCACTGCGAGAAAGCGGCCACGCTCCTCGGCGTCCATGTCCGGATAGTCGTGCAGGGTTTCCGCCGCCGCGCGCAAATTGGCCAGGGGGCCGCGCAATCCCTGGGTCATGCCCTGAAGCAGGACGTCGCGCTTGGATTCGCTCTCGAACGTCGCGGTGATGTCGTCGAGGACCAAGAGGTAGGCGGGCAGATCGCGCGCCTCGCCGGCCGTGCGGGCATCGTCCGCGGCCGTTGCACCTGCCGCGCTGCGCACAGGGGCAAGTTCGACGCGCAGCAGGCGCCCGGAGCCGACCGCCGCGACGAAGTGGCTCGAAGACGGGATGTCCGGATCGTGGTGGCCAGCCACCTTTTCCAGAGAGTACGAGATCAGCTGACGGTCGAGCACGGCATAGATCGATCGACCGAGTCCGACGGACGCAGCGCTCGCCACACCATCGCTGTCCGCGAACAGCTCCCGAGCCCGGCGGTTGTAGAGGAGGATCCTGCCGTCGGCGTTACAGACGACGACGCCCTGGGCCAGTTCGGCCACCAGGGTGGCAAAGCGGTTGGTCTCCTCTTCGGCACGGGCGTTGGCGTTGCGCACCCGGGCCTCGATCTCCGCCTCGTGGGACTGCCGCCCGGCGGCGACGCGATTGATCACGTCGAGCAGCCCCTGCAGCTCGCTGCTGCCCTGCAAGGTCAGCCGACGGCTGACGTCGCCCAGCATCGCGCCCGCTTCTTCCGCGGCGCGCGCCGGCGCGATGACGAACGTCTCGTGCGCCGAGCGCAGGATGGCGAAGAGAAAGCCGCAGGCGACGAAGACAATCATGAGCGCTGCGCCGGCGCGGTTGTCCAGCACCGTCAGGAGCGTCGCTCGCTCCTGCTCTTCCAGCCCCGCCGCGAACACGATCACCAGCGCCGCCAGCAGCGCGAGCAGAAACATCGCAGCCGACACCGCTGCCAACGCCAGCTTTGCGCCGATCTTCACCCCTACCAACTCCGCGCCTTGCCAATTCGATTGGAATTCCCGCTCGAAAGCCTGGCCTCGCGCCTTTGTCGACCGCCTGCGCCGAACGGCTTCGAAACGCCCCCCATTGGCCGCTGCAGGCATCGTTCCGCGCCTGTAGCGCTGCATGCATTATGAACCTGAAGCGCCGGAAGCTGTTGTAACAGAACGGGGGGCCGAACAATGTCGGCCAAGGCCAGCCGATCGGGTGCGGCGGGCCTGGCGCGCGCTATGCCGCAGTCACGCCGCGCGGCGCCCAGCATCTCACCGCGCGCTCGACTCCGTCGCGACACTCAGTTCCACCGCGGCAACGCGGTTTCGTCCGTCGTGCTTGGCGCGGTAGAGCGCGCCATCGGCACTTGCCAGCAGCACTTCCGGGGAGTTGCCTTGCCCGGGCATGAGGGTGGCCACGCCGAGGCTGACGGTGACATGATCGGCAACCTCGGACCCGCCGTGCGGGATGTGCAGTGCGGCGACAGCGCTGCGAATGCGCTCGGCGACCAGTTCCGCCCCGACGACGGCAGTGTTGGGAAGTATGACGGCGAACTCCTCGCCACCGTAGCGGGCGACGAGATCGGCCGGACGAAAAACCTCCGACACCATGGTGCCGGCCACCGCCTTGAGGCATTCGTCGCCGCGCTGGTGGCCGTAGGAATCGTTGTAGCGCTTGAAGAAGTCCACGTCGATCATGATGAGCGACATGAGATAGGCATCGCGCTGCGCCCGCCGCCACTCCAGGTGCAGGGTTTCATCGAAGCAGCGGCGATTGGCGACGCCCGTCAGTCCGTCTTTGGTCGCCAGGCGCTGCAGCGCCAGTTGCGCTTCCTGTTGCGCCGTCATGTCGCGCAAGGTCTCCACGACGGCGACGAGTTTGCCCGCCTTATCGAAGATCGGCCCGGCATCGATCGCCAGATACAGCCGCATCCCGACGCGGGGCATGACGCACCAGTTCTCGGCGTGGATACCCCGGCTGGAACTCGAGATCTCATCGTGCTGAACATACAGGGCGTCGATTTCACCCGTTCGCCCCTGCGCAATGAGATCGGCGAGACAGGGACGCGGGTGGTCGTAATAGGCACGCCAGTGCTCGCGGGTGCCAAGCACTTCGCTGGCGGCGACACCGGTAAGGCGTTCGCACGCCTTGTTCCAGATGATAACGCGACACTCGGCATCAACGACGAAGGTCGCGACGACCATATGCTCCATGAGATCGACGGCGAAACTGCGCTCCTGAACCGGTGCGGATCGGGTCGAACGCTTGCTGGTGGTTACCTTCGTCATGGGGAATCGGTCCCTCTGTCGGCATGGACGATGCTTGAATCAACGTCCATTGGCGGCTGAACTCGATGACAGCGGCGCGGCTGTCGCGCCCGCCATTGTAAGCGCATAGCACGAACGAATGCGGTTGGCGGTCCGGAACATTTGACGCTGCAGCGCAACAGAACCGCCTCGTGCTTGCCTATTCGCACTTCCCATATCCTCTTTGAGTGCAGACGAAAACGATTCCCAACTGAGCCGATCAGGTGGGAGGTTTCGGGGTAACATGGACCGATGTTACCCAACGGGCAGCTCCGCGATGGGCGCGCCCGTCCGTCATCCGGAAAGGAGCGATTCATGAGATCCGACGCGACGTACCTGCGCTGCGCCATCCTCGCCAGCCTTGTCGCGGCCGCGACGTGCGCCGCCGCTGCTGATTCCTTCGACGCCCCGAAGCGCAAGGCCGGTTTGTGGGAAGTCAAGAGCACGAGCTCGGCGGCCCAGGGCCACGTCAGCAACATCCAGCACTGCATCGACGAGAAGACCGACAACCTCATGGCACAGCAGGGCAAGGACATGACGCAGCAGAAGTGCTCGAAGAACAGCATGCGCCGCGAGGGCGATCGCATCGTCGTCGAGTCGGTATGCAGGTTCGACAAGACGACTGCCACGACCAGGGCTGTGTTCAGCGGTAATTTCGATTCGGGTTACCGTGGCGAAATGGATACGGCCTACGACCCCCCGCTGATGGGCATGAAGCAGGCCAAGACCACGGTCGAAGCAAAGTGGCTCGGGCCGTGCAAACCCGGGCAGAAGCCCGGCGACATGATCATGCCGGGGGTGGGCACGTTCAACGCGAACGAAATGATGAAGAACATGCCCAACATGCAGGACATGATGAAGAACATGCCGCGCCAAAAGTGACCGCCCGCGCCTGTCGCGCGCAATTTCCCGTCCATCGAACAGGCGACGATGGTCTGCCACCCGCAGGAGCGCACGCTGGCAATGCGCCGGGCCGCCCGTGCGCGCCGGGACGTCTGCGTGCCTTGTCGAATCGATACCGCGATCTAGATGGCAAACTTCCGCCGCCGCGGCGCCCCGCCCCACGTGCTGCGCAAGCTGCCGGCGGTGTCGCCTCCCGCCGCGCCGGCCGATCTGATGCTACCGGCTCGCCCGGCGCCCGCGCGCCTGGGCGGCGGTGTGGGCGGCGCCCTCCCCCCCAGCCTTTTCGGCAAGCCCGTCGAGCACATCGCCCAGAGTCGGCCGCTGCTCGCGATAGAAAACGCCCAGCGCAGGCATGTCCGGGCGCATGGCGTGCCGCATGGCCGCTGCCATGTCCGATGGATCGTGGTCGGCGGGCAGATCGCGTACCGCCAGATCCAGGTTGTGATAGGTGCGGTCAGTCTTGTCAAACGTGACGCACGGCGAAAGGACGTGCAGGTAGGAAAAGCCGCGATGGGCCATGGCCTGGACGATCAGGTGACGCAGCTGATCCGGCCGCCCGGCGTAGGCCTGCCCGACCCAGCTCGCCCCGTAGGACAAAAGCATCATGAGCGGGTTGAGCGGACGGTCCTGATTGTCGTAGGGGCTGGTCGTGGTGCGGAAGCCGAGTGCGGAGGTCGGTGAGGTCTGTCCCTTGGTCAGGCCGTAAATGCCGTTGTCCAGCAGTAGATAGGTGATGTCCACATTGCGTCGCGCCACGTGGGGCACGTGACCGCCGCCGATGGCGAACCCGTCGCCGTCACCACCTACCGCTACCACGGTCAGTGCCTCGTTGGCGACCTTGACCCCCGTGGCGGTGGGCAGCGCCCGCCCGTGCAGGGTATGGAAGCCATATGTGTGCACGAAGAACGGGAAGCGCGACGAGCAGCCGATGCCTGAGACCACCACCGCATCCTTATTGGGTATGCCCAGTTCGCACAGCGCCGCCGTCAGCCCGTCGACGATGGAAAAGTAGCCGCAGCCGGGACACCAGGTGGGCAGCGTCTTCGAGCGATAGCCGAGGTTCCCGCTGCGCTGGATCTGCTTCAGCTTGTCCTCGAGATAAACGGGTTTGACGACCGTCATGCCTGCCTCCGATGGTGCTTCACGCCGCCTGCCGCTCACCGGCTGGGGATCCCCTTCGTCCAGCCAGGCGCCGGATCTCGGCCAGAATTTCTTCGACCCGCATCGGCGCGCCGGTGACACGCGTGAGCCGCGTCACCGGCTTGGCGACATGGGCCTGGATGAGGCTTGCGAACTGGCCCTGGTAGTTCAATTCCGGTACCAGCACCTGGCGGCAGTCGGCCATGTATGCGGCCGCCGCCTCCGTCGGGAAGGGGCTGAGCATCACCACCTTCATGGCGGCACAACGGATGCCTTCCGCCTGGGCCTGGAACATGGCCTCCAGGCATTCGCCGAAGGTGGAGCCCCAAGCCAGCATGCCCACCTCCACTTCGCCTTCATCGCCGAACCGCTTGTACTCCGTGAAGTCTGGGTGGTCGAGTGCCGCCATGAGTTTCTCGTGGCGCTTGCGGCTCATCGCCTCGTGCATTTCCGGCTGGTCGTTCGGCCGCCCCAGCTCGTTGTGTTCGAGGCCCGTCGCCACATGCATGCCGTCCTTGTCGCCGGGCAGCGCCCGCGGGCTGATCGAGTCGCCGCCGAGCGCGAAGCGGCGGTAACCGGCGCTCAGGTCGCTCATTTCCGGTGCCCGGTTAAGGTTCGGCTCGAAGGGCGGGCGTGCGGGAAACAGCACCGTTTCGTAACGGTTGGACAGATATAGATCGAGCAGCACAATCACCGGCGTCTGATAGGCCTCGGCCATTTCGAAGGCCTTGCCGGCGCAGCGATAGCAGCCCTCGACATTGGTCGGCGCGATAACGATGCGTGGTGCGTCGCCGTGCCCGCCGTAGATCGCCATGTTGAGATCCGACTGTTCGGTCTTGGTCGGCATGCCGGTGGACGGCCCGCCCCGCTGCGAGACGAAGATCACCGCCGGTACCTCGGCGATCACGCCCAGGCCGATCATCTCGGCCATGAGCGACAGACCGGGGCCGGAGGTAGCGGTGGCTGCGCGTGCGCCGGCAAAGCCCGCGCCGATCGTGGTCGAGATCGCCGAAATCTCGTCCTCGGTCTGCAGCAGGCGCGTGCCGCGCTTGGGCATCTCCACAGCAAGCCGCTCCATGATCGAGGTCGCCGGCGTGATCGGATATCCAAAGAAGGTGTCGATGCCCGCCTCCAGACAGCCGCGTACCACGGCCGCGTTGCCGCTGATCATCTGCACGGTTGCGCCGGGGACGGCCGTCGCGGCCGGCGGGCCGAAGCTCACGTCGTCCAGCTTGAAGGTGTGCGCGCCCGCCTCGTGACCGGCCTGGAACGCCATGATGTTCGCTTCGGCAAGCCCCGCTTTGCCCTTGAACTTGCCGCCGATGGCCTTGTGGAAGGCCTCCACGGGCAACCCGAACAGTCCGGCGAGGAAGCCCAGGGCAACGATGTTGCGCGAACGGTTGGCACCGGTAGCCTTCTCCGACAGCTCGCGTATCGCCACCGGATACGGCAGCTGCCCGGGCAGGACGTGGCCGCTGATGTGACCGCTCTCGGCCAACTGCACGATCGAGCCGCGCTCATAGATGACTGCGCCATAGTCGCGCACTTCGCCGACGTGGGCGATGGCGTGGCTGTCGTTGAGCGACACCAGGACGTCGGACTTCTCCTTCAGCGAATAGGCCTGCTGGGTGGTGATGCGCAGTCGCGAAATGCACTTGCCGAAGCCGCGGATCTCGGCCGGATAGACGTCGAAGCTGATGACGCGGTAGCCGACGTCCGCCATCACCGTGCGCAGGATGGCGCCGGCGGCGATGGTGCCGTCGCCCGCCGAGCCGCAGATGGCAATCTGAATGTCGGTGGCACTCATCGTGCGCTGTTCCTCATACGTATTCCCAGAAAGCCTGGGCAATGCGCCCATCCGGAGCGACGTGCACTTTCTCGTCCAGGGCGGGCGCGAAGGTGTCGCTGGCACCGGTCATGTTGCGGGCGGCGATCTCCCCCATGGCGCGCACATTCCTTCGGCCGTAGTAGAAACGATAGCGCCGCTCATCGTCCGACCAGATCTGGCAGACGTTGCCAGCGGCATATATGCGCTCATCGGTGGTGCGCAGACTGGGACTGACCAGCAGGCCGCGCTCGATGTCCACCCCCGAGCCGAGCATGAACTCGACCGACGGCACCAGCCCATAGAACGGCATGACGACATCGCCATAGCGTTCGCTGCCGTCGCGGAACAGCACGCGCCGGGCCGGCAGCCCTTTCGCGCCCTCCTCGATCGCGGCCACGCCGCCGACGTCGGCCGATTCCACCACCTCGACGCCCATGGCCTCAAGCAAGCCGATCAGCTGGACGCGTTCCTCGGCGCTCACTTCGTGGGGCCAGAAGGTGTGGGATTCGGTGACCAAAGTGACTCGATAGCCGGTATCCACCAGCGTCCGTGCGAGGTCCAGTCCGAACATGTCGCCGCCGAGCATGATCGCCTGACCGCCCTCGGGCAGGCAGTTCGCTACAGAAACGGCTTGCTCGAAACTGCCGAAGCCATGCATGAGATGGCGAAAGTCCGCCAGTTCCTCGGGGATGTAGCCGCGGCCGCCGGAGGCTACGAGCAGCGTGTCGAAGGGAATCTCCTCCTTGTGCTCGAGCGCAATCCTGCCCCGCGCCGTGTCCACATTCGAGACCTGGCTTGCCCGGCGGAAGTTGATGCGGCGTTCCGTGTAGTACTGCGGCGGATGCACGAGGAATTCACGCCAGTCTCGGTGACCACGGAAAACCTTGGGCAGATCATTGCGGTTATAGAAGAGCAGGCTGGACAGAGTGATCATCGTCACGCGGCTGTCCGGTTCGCGGCTGCGCAACGTCTCCGCCGCCTGGCTACCGGCCATACCGCTGCCGATGATCACGTGATGGCGCGGCGCGGCCATGTCTCAACCTTCCACGTCCATCTCGACGAACTCGCAGCGCGAGATGGAGATGCAGCGCACCGGACAGGCGGCGAAGCATGCGCCGCAGCGGATGCACTCGTTATTGTCGATCCAGATCGCGCCGACCTGGTTCCACTCCTTCGTTTCCACCAGCGTGCCGTAGGTGCCGTCGTCGGCGATCTCCACACCCTTGACCATCTTGATGCAGTTGCGTGGGGCCACCTCGATGCAGGCGCGGCAGAAAATGCATCGGTCCACGTCGATTTCGTAGCGCAGATTGCACAGGTAGCAGCGCTTTGCTTCCTCCACCGCTGTTGCCTCGTCCATCCCCGTTTCCACCTCGCACGACGCATGGCGATCGCGCTCCGGCAGCGGGGCCGTCGGCATCGCCTGGCGCGCGATGAAATCGAATGCACGCTCGCGCAACGGCGCCGCCACAGGCTTGATGTAGACCACTTTGCGCCGGCGCGTCCAGCCCATGAGCCAGGCGTCGATCTTGCGCGCAATGCGCCGGCCGTGCCCCACCGCCTCCACCACCGTCGAGGCGCCGCGCACGTAGTCGCCGGCCGCGAACAGCCCGGGCTGCGAGGTCATGCCGTTGTCGGCAGTACGCACATAGCCGCCGCGATCTAGTTCCAGCTTGACGTCCAGGAAGTCGTTGATCGTCTGCTGGCCGATGGCGATGATCAGGGTGTCGCAGGGCTCGACGAACTCCGAGCCCTCGATTGCGATGGCCTGCCGGCGCCCGCCGGCGCGCCAGCCACCGAGCCGGTTCTGGACGAACTCGACACCGGTCAGGCGCCCCTTCTCGTCGGTCTTCAACCCGACCGGCGTGCGCAGCCCCTTGATACGGATGCCTTCGCGCTTGGCCTCGAAGATCTCCTCGTGGGTAACCGGGATGTACTCCTCGCTGGTGCGGATGTGGATAGTGACCTCCATGCCGCCCAGACGGTGGGCAACGCGGGCGCAGTCGAGTGCCGTGAAGCCGGCGCCGACGACGGCCACTCGGCGTCCCACCCGCTTGCGCTCGCCGCGGTGCATTTGCATCAGGAAATCAAGTCCGTACTCGACGTCCGCCAGTTCCCGGGCGGGATCCCTGCCTTGCCACGCGCCGCGCAGCGGCAGTTGGGTGGCGGCCATGCAGCCGGTCGCGAGCAGGACGGCGTCGTAGTCCGAGAGCAGTGTCGCCACCCGCACTTCCTTGGCGCCGGTGCCCACCGCCACACCGGTGCGCATCTGCACGCCCAGACGCAGCGCGTTGTGCAGTTCGACATCGAGCACATTGCGCGGCAGGCGGAACTCCGGGATGCCGTAGCGCAGCATGCCGCCGGGGCGCTCCTCGCGCTCGAGGATGACCACGTCGTGGCCGAACAGCGACAGGTCGTGGGCGGCGGCAACGCCGGCGGGCCCGGCGCCGACGATGGCGATGCGCTTGCCGGTCGGGGCGTAGAGACGTTCGGTGATGCGGTGGCCGGCATCCTTGAGGTCGGCCGCGGCACGCTTCAGATGACAGATGGCCACCGGCGCGCCGTTGCCCGGCCAGCCGTGGCGGCAGGCCGCCTCGCACGGTCGCGAGCAAATGCGGCCCAGCACTCCGGGCAGAACATTGGCCTCGCGATTGGTTTCGTAAGATCCGCCGTAGCGCCGCTCGACGATTTCGCGGATGTAGGCGGGAACGTTGGTGCCGGCGGGGCATGCCGTCTGGCAGGGCACGTTCTGCCGCACCCAGCCGATGTCCCGCGGATCCTCGGAGGCATAGCTTTCGCGTGCCCCCGATTTATCGGGCTCGCCCTCGTCAGGCTGAACCCGTAACGCATCGAGCATTCCAGACTCCTCCTTGCTGGGCTGCCTGCGGGCCTGCGGTCGCGAAGCCGACCATAGGATCAGCGCAATCTAGTCCTGCAAGGCGCCGCCCGGCTTGACGCAAATCAAGCTACATCGGGATTCAGCAAACGCCCGGCGTCGCAAACCGGCGTGTCCCGCGCCGAGCGCGGGACAACCCGAAATGCGCTCGCTCACACCCTTTTGGACTAGAATTGATATTGGCCCCGTCAAAAAGTGCGGGGGTATGTCGTCAGGGGATGGGGATGAAGAACGTAAGACAGCTCGTTGAAGAAAAAGGCAAGCGCATTATTTCCGTGGCGCCGGGGGGCAGCGTGCTCGATGCGCTGAAGCTTATGGCTGAGCATGACATCGGTGCGGTGCTGGTCGTCGAAGGTGGCACGCTGGTGGGCATATTTTCCGAACGCGACTACGCGCGCAAAGTCATTCTCCACGGCAAGGCGTCCAAAGACACGGCTGTGCGGGAAATCATGACCGAGAAGGTGTACTACGTCAGCCCGAGCCAAACCGTGGAAGAGAGTATGGCTCTGATGACCGAAAAGCACATCCGTCACCTGCCGGTGCTCGACACCGACAAGAAGGTGATCGGCATCGTCTCCATCGGCGATCTGGTCAAGGAGATCATCTCCGAGCAGGAGTCGATCATCAAACACCTCGAGGCGTACATCGCCGGCTGAGCCGAAGAAGCCTTCCCCGCCGTGCGCGATTGCTCTCGCAGTCCGGTCACGAACCGGGCTCGGGGGGCCACGCCGTCATGGCGAGTCGTATCGGTAGAATCCGCGGCCCGTCTTGCGTCCGAGGTATCCCGCTTCGACCATTTCCACGAGCAGGGGTGCAGGGCGATACTTCGGATCCTTAAACCCTTCGAACAACACGTTCATGACGGCTAGCTCGACATCGAGCCCGATCATGTCGCACAGGGCGAGCGGCCCGATGGGGTGGTTGGCACCGAGTTTCATGGCCTCGTCGATCTGCTGCGCGCTCGCCAGGCCTTCGGCCAAGGCGTAGACCGCTTCGTTGATCATCGGACAGAGCATGCGATTGACGACGAAGCCCGGGCTGTTCCTGACCTGCACAGGCGTCTTGCCGATCTTTCCGCAGATAGCCTCCACCGCGGCGTAGGTCGCGTCCGAGGTTTGCAAGCCGCGGATCAATTCCACCAGCTGCATGAGCGGCACTGGATTGAAGAAGTGCATGCCGATTACCCTGTCTGGCCGCCCGGTCGCCGCCGCCAACCGCGTGATGGAAATCGAAGAGGTGTTGCTGGCGATAACCGACTGCGCCGGTAACAGCGCGTCGAGCTGGCCGAAAATCTTCAGCTTCAGCTCCAGGTTCTCGGTGGCCGCCTCGATAACCAGGTCGCAGCCGCGCAGTGCGGCCAGGTCCGTCGATGTCTGAATCCGCGCGAGCGCCGCACTCTTCTGCTCCGGCGTCATCTTCTCCTTCTTGATCAGCCGGTCGAAGCTGCCCGAAATAGTCGCGAGCCCCCGATCGAGCGCGCTCTGGGCGATATCCGTCATGGTCACGCCGAAACCGGGGGCAGCGAACGCCTGCGCGATACCGTTGCCCATGGTCCCCGCACCCACTATGCCGATTGCTTTGAACTCGATGGCCATACCGCCACTCCGAAAAGAACGATTACACGCCAAGCCCAGGGGCAAGTCTACCGCGTTGCGAGCGGCGTCGGCACCACACCCTGGGCGCGAACGCGACGCGCGTGCCCTCCGGCTAGGGCCAGCGTGAAGGTGCAAATGCGGGTCTTGTGCGCCCTCCGGCTTTACAGCCCGCGCAATGCGCGGGGGTTGGCGCGATCGGATCCGGCGACACCGGCCGCCGGTCTCGGTGGTTACTGCAGGAAGGTCCTGGCGAAGGCGTAAGCGTTTTGCCCGAACTGCCAGAGCCAGAAGGCGAGCAATAACACGACGCTGCGGCTCAGCAGTCGAACCGCCATCGGTACAAAGCTGTCCAGCATACTGTTTCCCTTTCCTGTCATCGTCGCGCCGGACGCAGCCGCCGGGTAGGCATAGCGAATGGCGGCTGACGCGTCCGGTTTCTGGGCAAGACGAATCGGTTTCAGATTCCTGGTCATGGGGCCTCCCGCAGCGTTGCACTTCGCACACGCACGGACGCATCGCCAGCATTGGCCGCTGCCGACGGCGGGTTGTTCTGCAGCGCAGAAGCACTGACGCCCGTCTGGACATCCCCGCCCCGCGGTTCGCCGGTCAGCAGAAGAACGATGCCGCCGAGCACCACGCTGGCAGCAATCCCCGTGCATAGCGCAAGCGCGACAAAGGTGACGAAGTCGGCGATCACCGAGCCGAACTTCATCTTGAAATTGAACGCACGAATGTTCATCTGCCTGTCTCATTCTCCGATACCGACGGATCATTCACCGACGCGGCGCATGATCGGTCTTGGGGTATTTAAGGCGCCGTATCGGGCAGGTCGGGGCCAGATTCGGCAATTCCGCCGACGAAATGTGGCAAAAATGTGGCACCCGCCGCGATCAACGGTGCCGCCGACTATCGTGTATAGTCGGCGCGAACAGCCAGGAGATATGGCGATGGCAAAGCGAATTGCGATTGTCGAGGACGATGCGGCGATACGCGCCAACTATGCGGAAGCCTTGAGAAAGCATGGTTATGACGTGGCAGCGTTCAGCGATCGGCCGGAAGCGCTGGCCGCCTTTCGTGTCCGCCTGCCCGATCTCGCCGTCATAGACATCGGCCTGGGCGAGGAAAACGAAGGTGGCTTCGCCCTTTGCCGGGAGCTGCGTGCCATGTCCTCGCAGCTGCCCATCATCTTTCTCACGGCGCGGGACAGCGATTTCGACATCGTGTCGGGGCTACGTATCGGCGCCGACGACTATCTCACCAAGGACATCAGCCTGCCCCATCTGCTGGCGCGCATCGCCGCCCTGTTCCGGCGCATGGAGGCGTTGCGCGAGACCCAGCCGCAGGAGGACATTCTCGAGCGCGGTCCGCTGCACCTGGATCTCAAGCGCTTTGTCGCCGCGTGGAAAGGTAAGCCGGTAGACCTTACCCTGACCGAGTTCTGGATGGTGCATACGTTGGTCAAGTTCCCCGGGCACGTCAAGAACCGCGAGCAGCTGATGAGCGAAGCGAACATCGTCGTCGATGACAGCACGATCACCTCGCATATCAAGCGCATTCGCAGGAAGTTCATCGCCGTCGACCCCTCCTTCGACCACATCGCCACCGTCTATGGCATGGGCTACCGCTGGGACGCCGCAGCGCCGTCGTAATCCCCGGCCGTGAGGATGCCGTCATACACTATCGGGCTGCGCACGAAGCTGGCGCTGGTTTCGCTGTGCCTGTTGGCACTGCCCTGGGTCGGCTATGTCTACGTGCGCGAGATGGAGCTCGTGCTCCTCGAAGGCCTGGAACAGACATTGGTCGGGACGGCGCGCGCCGTCGCCACCGCCCTGCACGAGCGTCCGCTCCTTCTGCGCCTGCCGGTGGAGGATGACAATGCGCTGCGCCGCCAGGCCGAGGAAGAACTGCGCCAACTTGCCATCACGCGCCAGGGCGACGCCAGGGGCGAGACGCCACGCCCTGCCCCGGAGGTCGCGCAGAACAATGCGCCGGACGCGGACCAAGGTACGGTGGGACTGCCGAGCGCCACCGCGGGCGGCGACATGGAGCAGTCCGAGGAGATCCTCGCCATCCTGCGCGGACTCGGTCGCAGCAGTTCCCGCATCTGGGTGGTGAATCGCAACTATCGCGTGCTTGCGCTTTCCGGAAGCCTGAAGCCGACGCGCAACGCGCCGGATTCCCCGATCGAGGGGATGGAGTGGCTGTCGCGGCGCGTTCTCCGCCCCCTGCTCACACACCTTATCCGCACGCCCCACGACGATTTCGACGACGCCATCTCAGACGACATTCTCGCCACCGGCAAGGAGATCGAGAACGCGCTGCAGGGCGCCCCCGGTGTCCGCTGGCGCAACACGCCCGATGGTCTTGCCAGTGTCATATCCGCGACCCATCCCATCTGGAGCGAAAACGAGGTTGTCGGCGCGGTCGTTGTCGAGGAAACCACCAATCCCATCCTGAGCCTGCGCACGCGCGCGACCGAACGGCTGCTCATCCTGACGCTGATCGTCTTCGCCCTGGGTGCCGCCATCATCCTGTGGTTCGCCACGCGGTTGTCTAACCGTATCCGCCGCCTGCGCGACGAGGCGGAGAGCGCGGTGGACGCCGAAGGCCGGATCCGGCATCTCGTTTCTGGCTCCGGAGCGCGCGACGAGATCGGCGACCTCTCGCGCAGCTTCTCCACCGTGCTGGACAAACTCGGGCAATACAACGCCTATCTGCAGAACATGGCGAGCCGTCTGTCTCACGAGTTCCGCACCCCCATCGCCGTCGTGCGCTCGTCTCTGGAGAACCTGAAGCTTCAGTCCCTGCCGGAGGATTCACGGGTATATATCGAGCGCGCCGACCAGGGCGTGACGCGGCTCAATACCATCCTGACGCGCATGAGCGAAGCCACGCGTCTGGAGCAGAGCCTGTCCAGCGTCGAGCGTGAGCGATTCGATCTGTCTCAAGTCATTGGCGGTTGCGTTACCGGCTACCGGCACGCCTACCCCCGCAATCGGTTTGATCTTAAACTGCCCGGAGCGCCAGTGACCGTGACCGGCGCACCCGACCTGGCGGCGCAGATGCTGGACAAGCTGATCGAAAACGCAGTCGATTTTTCGCCGGCGGACGCCGCCATCGAATTGTCGCTGCGGACGGAGGGCGCCGAGGCCGTGCTGCGCGTGACAAACGAGGGGCCGCTGCTGCCTGCGGAGCTGCGCGGGCGTCTGTTCGACTCGATGATTTCCCTGCGCAAGGAAGGTCCGACCAAGGGCCCCCACCTCGGCTTGGGGTTGCATATTGTGCGGCTGATCGCCGACTTCCACGGCGGCAGCGCCGCCGCCGACAATCGCACCGACGGCAGTGGTGCGGAGTTTACCGTGCGCATGCCATTAGCGTAGCCCACGAGCCGCCGCGCGCGGCGTGGTCACATCAGCACCTGCCCGACCCACCACGCCACGGCCGCGATCAACGCACTGCAGGGGATGGTGAGAACCCACGCCCAGACGATGTTGCCGGCCACGCCCCAGCGCACGGCCGAAACCCGATGGGCAGACCCGACGCCGACGATGGCACCGGTGATGGTATGGGTCGTGGATACCGGTATGCCCAAGGCCGTGGCCAGGAACAGCATTGCCGCGCCGCCCGTTTCCGCGCAAAAACCGCCCACGGGCTTCAGTTTGGTGATCCGCTGGCCCATGGTCTTGACGATGCGCCAACCCCCGAACAGGGTTCCCAAGCCTATGGCGACATAGCAGGACAGCACCACCCAGGCCGGCACAGACTGGTCGTGCTGCGCCATCCCGGCCGCGATGAGCAGCATCCAGATTATCCCTATGGTCTTCTGCGCGTCGTTGCCCCCATGGCCGAGGCTGTACAGGGACGCCGAGAGCAGCTGCAGGCGCCTGAACCAGCGGTCGATGCGCCGCGGCGTGGCGCCGAAAAAGAGCCACGACACCGTCATCATCAACAGTGAGCCGAGCACCATGCCAAGCAGCGGCGACACGAAGATGAATGCCACCGTCTTCATCAGGCCGCCGAGGATTAGCGCGCTCACACCGCCCTTGGCCAGGGCTGCTCCGACCAGTCCGCCGATCAGGGCGTGGGACGAGCTGGACGGAATACCGTAATACCAGGTAACGACGTTCCAGACGATGGCACCGATCAACGCGCCAAAGACGACGTAGTGGTCGGCGATACCGGGGTCGATCGTGCCCTTGCCGATGGTCGTCGCCACCTTGAGCTGGAAAACGAAGATCGCCACGACGTTGAAAAACGCCGCCCAGGCCACAGCCTGGCGCGGGCGCAGAACGCCGGTGGACACCACGGTGGCGATGGAATTCGCGGCATCGTGGAAACCGTTCATGAAATCGAATACCAGCGCCAGCGCCACCAGGACGACAACGACGCTCAAGCTGATTTCGACAGCCTCCATGACCTATTCTTGTTGGTAAGGTGACTCGGACTCAGGAGTTTTCGAGCACGATGCCTTCGATCACGTTCGATGCATCCTCGCAGCGGTCGGTCACGGCCTCGAGCAGCTCGTAGATGGCTTTGAGCTTGATCAGCTGGCGCACGTCCGGCTCTCCCTGAAACAGCCGCGACATGGCCGAGCGCATGACCCGGTCTGCGTCGGACTCGAGCTGGTCGATCTCCCGGCAGGTCTTCATGATCGCCGGCCCGTTGTCCATGTTCGCCAAAAGGCCGACGGCAGCCTTGACCCGCTCGCCGCACGACAGGCAGATGTCGGCGAGCTGCTTCGCCTCCGGCGTGACCTTGCGGATGTCGTACAGCGCCAGCGACTCCGCCACATCCTGAATGAGGTCCAGGATATCGTCCATGCAACTGATCAGTTGGTGAATGTCTTCGCGGTCGATGGGCGTGATGAACGTCTTGTGCAGCAGGGAAATGACGTCGTGGGTGATGCGGTCGGCGCGGGTTTCGATCTCGTCGATCGCCTCGGCGTGCAACCGCGCTGTCTCGGGAGACTGGGTCAGGTCGCTCAGCAGCGCGACCAGTTCGCGGCCGCCGGCGACGATCTGCTCGGCGTGCTGATTGAATAACTCGAAGAACCGCCCCTCCTGGGGCATCAGGCGTCCGAACATTGCCGTCCCGATGCAAAAAGACTGCAGTTTATCAACAAACCTCGGCTGACAGGCCGCCGGCGGCTAATCTGGCGAAACCCTGCCGTAACCGCCATAGGGCGACACAACACTTTGTTTTCAGACGCTTTGAGGGCTCAAGATCGGCAGCGCCGCGCCGATAACGAAGCCAATCTACTGCCATAGCCAATGAAGACCGCGCCCCGTCAGTTCGTCACGGTTGGCCTGCTGTGCGCCCTCGCCGCAGCGGTTCTGCTCGCCCTGCTCTACCGGTGGCTGGCGCTGCCGGAACTGATGCGGCAGACGGAAACCCGCGTCGCCGCGCGCGCGAATGGACTTTCCGGAGCGCTGTCGCCTCACCTCGATCTGCTTTTGAGTCAGACGGCGCCGCGGCAGGCGTCGCGGCTGCGCAGCCACCCGAGCCTCGCCAGCGTGCAGCAAACCGTCCAGCAGTTGTTCGACGGCGGCGAAGTCGTGCAAATGGCACTTTACGATGCCTCCGGGCGCATCGTGTTCTCGACGAATGCCGATCAGATCGGCGAAGACGCCAGCGGAGGATCCGAGTTCGCCGCCGCCCACAGCGGGCGTGTGACCAGTACATTTGCCCAGCATGCTCAAGTGATCGCCTTTGGGCGGCCGCTTCTCGACCGGAAGCTGCAGCAGGTCTTCGCGCCGCTGCGGCGCGGCGAGTCGGCCGAGATCATCGGCGTCGTCGCGCTTCACGCCGACGTTACTGCTGCCCATGGGACTCTGTTGCGCACCCAATGGATTCTCGGTACAGCGGGCGCATTGGTGGTCGTCGCGCTTTTGTTGGTGATCGCCGTCATGGCGCGCCGGGGCAACGCCGCGGAAGCCGAAGAGCACAACGAGCCCGCGGCCGATCCCGCACCCCAGGTAAACGAAGCGGTCGAACGACTGGTGAGCGAGCGGGCGCAGTTGCAGCGCGCCGTGGCGGAGCTGCGCTCGGAACTCGCCGAGCGCAAGCTCAGCGAAGAGCGCACGCGCGAGATGGCGCTGGTGGACAGCGTTACGGGGCTGCCCAACCGCAACTTTTTCAGGGCCGAGCTGGAGCGCGCAATCGCCGAAGCGCGACGCAAGGATGCGGCCGTGGCCGTGATGTTCCTTGATCTGGACAAGTTCAAGCGCATCAACGACACCTTGGGCCACACCATGGGCGACGAGTTGCTGCGCCAGGCCGGTGCGCGGCTGTCTGCGTGCGTGCGTACGGAAGATTCGGTGGCCACCGCCAGCACCATTGACCATACTCTGGCCCGCCTCGGCGGCGACGAATTCACGCTGTTCGTCAATGACATCGGCAGTCCTTACAACGGCGCCCAGGTGGCCAAGCGCATCATCCAGGCGTTCGGCGTTCCCTTCCGCCTCGGCATCCAGGAAGTCCAGGTCACGCCCAGCATCGGCATCGCCTACTTCCCGTTCGACGGCACCTGCGCCGACACACTGCTGAAGAACGCCGACACCGCCATGTACCATGCCAAGGAGTCGGGTCGGAACAACTTCCAGTTCTATTCCCGTTCCATGGGTGCTGCGGCGGCCGAAAAACTGGAGATGGAGAGCCGCCTGCGCGGCGCCCTGGACCGGGGCGAGTTCCGGCTCCACTACCAGCCGCGTATTTCCGCTCGAACCTGGCGGATCGTCGGTGTCGAGGCGCTGCTGCGCTGGGACGATCCGGCACGGGGTCTCGTGCCGCCGGCCAAGTTCGTGCCGCTGGCCGAAGAAACCGGACTGATCGTACCCATCGGCGAATGGGTCCTGACCGAGGCCTGCCGGCAGAACCAGGCCTGGCGCAAAGCCGGATTGCCGCGCATTCATACCGCCGTTAACATCTCCAGCCCGCATTTCCGGCAAAACCGCCTGCTCGAATCGGTGAACGTCGCACTGCGTGAGAGCGGCATGGAACCCGGTTGTCTGGAGATCGAGGTCACGGAAAGTCTCATCATGGACGACATGGAAGCGGCTACCCGCGTCCTGCGCCGCCTCAAGCACATGGGCGTGCAGGTTTCCATCGATGACTTCGGCATGGGCTACTCGTCGTTCAACTATCTTAAGCGCTTTCCGGTCGATCACCTCAAGATCGATCGTTCCTTCATCCAGGACATGCAGACCAACAGCGATGACGAAGCCATCACCAGTGCCATCATCGCCATGGCGCGCATTCTCGGCCTGAAGGCGGTGGCCGAGGGCGTCGAGAACGAACGTCAGGTGGAACTGCTGCTCGGTCAGGGCTGCGAAGAGATGCAGGGCTACTACTTTGGCAAGCCGCTGCCCGCCGCCACCATCACCGAGATCCTGCGCACCGACAACGGCAGGGCGCTCGTGGAGCGATTCGGCTGCATGCCGCAGGATCCGAGTGACGCGGAACACGAAGCTTCAATGCCCCGCGAGCACGGCCACGACTCCGTCCTCCTGCCCGTGCTCGACCTCTAAGACCCGCAACACCGGCAGGCACCGAGCCACTAGCCGTGAACGACCTGCCCATGGTGGTGTAAGCTCACCGTCATGGACGTTGCCGGACCCGTCGCTTCCGATTGCCGCACTGGCCCAGCCGTGGTGCTCGTGCATGGCCTGTGGATGGGAGGCTGGGTCATGACACCGCTCGCGCATCGGCTGCGCGCCGACGGATTCGCCGCCGCACCGTATTCCTACCCGTCGACGACCCAGTCCCTGTCCGCTAGCGCCGCCGATCTGGCCGGCTATGTCCGCGCCCTGGCGCCCGCGCCGCTGCACTACGTCGGACACAGCCTGGGCGGCCTGCTGATCCTGCGCTGCCTCGCCGACCACCGCGACCTGCCACCCGGGCGCGTGGTCCTGCTTGGCAGCCCCTACCTCGGAAGCCGCGCCGCGCGGCGTCTGAGATCCCTTCCGCTCGGCTCGCGGTTGCTGGGCAAGGCTCTGGTGGAATGGCTCGACCAGGACGCATTCCCGGACGTGCCAGGGCGCGAGGTGGGCGTCATCGCCGGATCGCTCGGCATCGGCATGGGTCGCCTCGTCGCCGCAGGGCTGCCTCGCCCACATGACGGCGTCGTCGGCCTCGACGAGGCCCGGCTGCCGTGGGCGACGGATGTCACCGTGCTACCGGTGAGCCATACCGGCATGTTACTGTCGCGGCGCGTTGCCCGCGCCGTCGCATCGTTCTTGCGCGGCGGGCATTTCCCCCGCGGCGACGGCGATGATTGAGCGGGCGCGACGACGCGCGCCGGTGCTGGCGGCGCTGCTTGTTGCCGGGTGCGCCACGCCGGCGTACTACTGGCAGGCGGTCAATGGACAGTTCGAGCTGATGCGCCTCGCCCGCCCCATCGAAGACGCGCGTGCCGCTGCCGAAACGCCACCCTGGCTGAGGCAGAAGCTAGACACAGCGCGGCACATTCGCGATTTCGCCTCTGCCGAGTTAGGGTTACCGGCCAATGGCACGTTTCGACGCTATGCCGATTTGCAGCGCCCCTACGTCGTGTGGAACGTCTTCGCCGCCGAGGAGTTGTCCGTCCGATTGAAGCAATGGTGCTATCCCGTTGCTGGATGCGTCAGCTACCGCGGTTATTTCGCCGAGCAGGACGCGAAAGACTACGCGGACGAACTGCGCCGCCAGGGCTACGACGTCCATGTCACCGGCGTACCTGCCTATTCGACGCTGGGCTGGTTCGACGACCCACTGCTGAATACCTTCATCCACTACCCCGAAACGGAGCTGGCACGGCTGATCTTTCACGAACTCGCCCATCAGGAGGTCTATGTAACGGACGACTCGGAGTTCAACGAGTCCTTCGCCGTCGCCGTCGAGCAGGCGGGCATCGAGCGCTGGCTGGCGCGGCATGGCAACGCCTCGCAACGCAGTAGTTACGCCGCCATGCAACGCTTGCGCAGCGATTTTGCGGCGCTGGTGCTGAAATATCGCGATAAGCTGGATGCCGCCTATTCGGGCGAAGTGTCCGCCGACGACAAGCGGCGCCGGAAGGCAGCCATCCTTGCCGAGCTACAGGAGGAGTACCGACGCATCAAGACCGCGCAGTGGGAAGGCTTCGCCGGCTACGACCGCTGGTTCGGCCAGTCCCCCAACAACGCTACGCTCGCCTCGGTGGGCATTTACACCCGACTCGTGCCCGCCTTCGAGGCCCTGCTCGCGCGGCATAACAACGATCTGCCGCGCTTCTATGAGGCCGTCAGGGCACTGGCACAGCTCTCGTTCAAGGAGCGGCAGGCGCAACTCGAATCCATGACGGGTGACATCCCGTCGGCCGTCCCGACGACCGCCGCTAGTCGCTGACTTGCACGCGCATGAGGCCGCGCACGGCATTGCTCAGAAAAATCGCATCGGCGCGGCGCAGATCCCCCAAGTGGAGCGTGCGTTCGACCGCCCGACCCTCGTCGAGCAGGCGCCGGCGCATGACGCCGTCAAGCAATCCGGCAGCAACCGGCGGCGTGCACAGCCGCCCGTCCAGCGACAGGAACAGATTGCTGCGCGCCCCTTCCGTGAGCTCGCCCCGCTCATTGCAGAACAGGGCATCGAAACAACCCTCGACGGTTGCGATGCGCGCTAGCTCGGCATCGTAGATCGAACGCACGGTCGTCTTATGGTAGAGAAACAGATCACGCGAATCCGTGTGCGTCTGCGCCAGCACGACCTTCATAACCGCTTCCTCCGACACCGCTTGCTCCGACACGGCGGGCAGCGGTTCCGAAGCGATGCTCGCTTCGCCGTCCTGGGCCAGCAGCAGGCGCGTCTTGTGCGGGCACGTCGCGCCGAGGGTCCGGGCATGGGCGAGCAGCCGCGAGCGGACGGCCTCGCCATGCCACGAAAAGCCGAAGAACCGCGCCGATCCTTCCAGGCGTCGCAGGTGCCGGTCGAGGAGAGGATAGAAGTCGCCATGCTCGGGGTCGAGCCGCAGCGACTCGATGAGCCGGAACTGAGCGGGAAGGCCGGTGAGGAAACGCGCCTTCAACCGGCACTCAGCGAATTCGGCCGCCGGCTCGGAGTCGAAGACGACGCCGCTGCCGATGCCCAGCCGGCCCCGCCCATCGTCATCGAGTACGAGGGTGCGGATGGGCACGTTGAACAGGAAGTCGCCATCGGGTACGACATAGCCCAGCGCCCCGCAATACAGCCCGCGCGGCTCGCGCTCCAGCTCGGCGATGATTTCCATGGCGCGGATCTTCGGTGCCCCGGTCACGGAGCCACAGGGAAAAAGCGCGCGGAAGACCTCCGGTAGCGTGCGCCCCGGCACCGCGGCAGTGATGGTCGAGGTCATCTGCAGCACCGTGGGATAAGGCTCGATTTCGAACAGGCGCTCGACGCGCACGCCGCCTGGCGGGGCGAGCCGGCCGAGATCGTTGCGGATCAGATCAACGATCATCAGATTTTCCGCCCGTTCCTTGTCCGAAGTCAGAAGCAGCTCGGCGCGCGCGGCGTCCTCTGCCGGCACGCGTCCGCGCAGGGCCGTGCCCTTCATCGGCTTGGCGGTAATGCGGTCGCCAGTGCGCCGCATGAACAGCTCAGGCGACAGCGACAGGATCGTCTGCGCCGTCGTTCGTATGAGGGCGCCATAATGGACGGGCTGGCTTTGCCGCAGCCGCGCGTAGAGCGCCAGCGGGTCGCCATAGCCGCGGAACTTCAGCGGGTAAGTGAAGTTCACCTGGTAGACGTCGCCCGCCGTGATGTAGTCACGGACGCGCCGGATGGCGGCGTGAAACGCCGCCTCGTCGATAGCCGGAACGACGTCGGCAACGCCGGCGATGGCGGCATGCGGCTGCAACTGCGCCAGCCGCTGCGCGACGAAGGCATCGGCATCATCACGGGACAGAGGCTGCATGCGCGCGAATACCCACGCGTTCAGTAACGGTCCCGCCGAGCGGCGAGCCAGGCCGCGCAACTTGGGCTCCAGGGCGTAGCCGAGTTCGTACGTTGCGGCGATCACGACCCAATGCCCCTGCGCACGGGCCCGCTCGATCTCCTCCAGCGCCTCGTCGGCGTCGCCGGCATCCTCGGCGCGGATGGTCCGCACCAATTCGGTGATCAGCCGCGACGCGCCCCCGTCGCCGAGTCTGTCGTCGAACAGCGCGTAGGCATCATGGTCGCCGGGTTTTGCCGACACGGCGGCCGGGGTCGACCCGTCGTGCATCACGCCGCGACGATGCTGTCGAGGATCGGCTGCAGCACCGCCTCGCCCAAGCGCTGGCTGCGGGCAGCGTTCCAGCCGACCCGCGCATCGGGCCGATTGGCATTGTCCTTGAAAGGCATCTCCAGGGTCAGCGACAGGCAGCCGTAGGTGTGACCAACATGCTTCGAGGCAAGGGTAAGCAATTCGTCGGTGAACCGATCAGGCGCGTAGCCGTGCTCAGTCTGGAAATCCGCAGCGCTACGCTGGAAGCTGTCCAGGAATCGTCGCTCCCGCTGTGCCTGTTCGGCGCTGAAATCCGGCAGCATGGAGCAGCCGTCGGTGAAAACGTAGGGCAATACCTCGTCGCCGTGGACGTCGACAAACAGGTCGACGCCGGTCTTGCGCATCTTGCGCCGCACGACGAACACTTCGGGACTGCGCTCCAGGTTCGGCTCGCGCCATTCCCGGTTGAGGTTGGCGCCGGCGGCATTGGTGCGCAGATTGCCGCGCACGCTGCCATCTGGGTTCATGTTGGGCACGATGCAGAACCAGGCACGATCGAGGAGCTCGCGCGTCAGCGCATCGTCCGCGTCGAGAAGCCGTCGCAGCATGCCTTCCACGAACCACTCGGCCATCGTCTCCCCCGGATGCTGGCGCGCGACGACCCAGACGCACTTCCTGCCGTGCCCGGGCGAGCCGACGTGGATCATGTTCAGATCGCGCCCATCGACCGTGTTGCCGAGGTCGGCGACACGCGCCAGCGGCGAGTTCTCTGCCTCACCCAGTAGCGCCAGGTGCCGCTCCCAGGAGTAGGGTTCGAAGTAGGCGTAGTAGACGCTGTCGCGTTCCGGCACGTGCTCGACAGCCATGACATGGCCATCATAGCTGGTAGGCACGCGAAACCAGCGCGCGCGATCGTAGGAGGCGACGGCACGATAGTCGCGCCAGCCCTCGGCGTAGGAGCACTGACCGGCGTTGAGAAAGCGCAGGCGGCACGGCACACCCCGGGCACCCTGCAGGCGGAAGTAGAACCACTGCCGGAAATCGGCGTGGGAATCGCGCCGGATGTTGAGATCCACGCACCGCGTTCCGTCGGGTGCGCCGCGCGCACCGACGAACTCGATGGCGCCGGCATCGAAGTTGCTGCTGATTTTCAAATCGTTCTCCGGCCGAAGCCGTGTTGATGCTGATATGTCGGGGTACGGCGAATTATGCCATCGCCCGGACGCAGCGCCGCCACCGCTCCGGGCGCACGCGGGCCTTTTCCCGCGCCGCCTTTGCGGCTTAAGATTGCGCCCTGGATGGCAACCGGCTGCGTACCGGCAACGACAGCGGGACGCTTTCGATAACCACGTTTGCAGCAGGGTATGTAAGCATCAACCGGGCTGGCCGGTCTGGTGTTCTGCATAACCCAACAACAAGACCGAGGAGCCCGACGTGCACGCAACGCTGCCGCTTTTTCAGGCAACCGACTTCCCCGCAGTCCGCCGCCGCAAGACCGACACCCTGCAGGTCAATCTAGGCTACAAATGCAATCAGGCATGCCTGCACTGCCACGTCAATGCCGGGCCGACGCGCACCGAACAGATGACGCGCGCGACCATGGAGTCGGTGCTCGCGTACCTCGCGGCAACCGACGTGCGCACGCTCGATGTCACCGGCGGAGCACCTGAACTGAATCCCGATTTTCGCTGGCTCGTCACCCAGGCGCGGGCGCGCGGCACGCAGGTGATCGACCGCTGCAATCTGACCATCCTGGAAGAGCCCGGGCAGGAAGGTCTGGCGCAATTTCTGGCAGACGAGCGCGTCGATATCGTCGCATCGCTGCCTTGTTATCTAGAGGACAACGTCGACCGCCAACGCGGCCAGGGCGCATTCGACAAGAGCATCCGCGCGCTGCGCCGGCTCAACGGCATGGGTTACGGCAAGGAGGGTTCCGGGCTGACGCTTACCTTGGTCTACAACCCGCAGGGACCAAGCCTGCCGCCGCCCCAGGCGGCGCTGGAAACCGATTACAGGCAGCATCTGGCCGGCTACGGTGTCGTATTCAATCGGCTGTTCACGTTGGCCAACATGCCGATCCAGCGCTTCGGCAGCACGCTCATCTCCAAAGGCCAGTTCAACGACTATATGCGGCTTCTGCGCGCGGCCCACCGCGATGAGAATCTGGACGGGCTGATGTGCCGCAACCTGATCAGCGTCGACTGGCAGGGCTACGTCTACGACTGCGACTTCAATCAGATGCTGGGACTGCCCCTGCGGCTGAACGGCAGACCACGGCTCAAGCTCGCGGACCTGCTCGGTGTGGACCTCGACGGCAACGCCGTCACCGTCATGGAACACTGCTACGGCTGCACCGCCGGCCAGGGGTCAAGCTGTGGCGGAGCCCTGAACCTGTAGGAAAGCCGGTGAGCAATCCCGGGCGCGTCTGCCCGCTGCACTACCGTTATTCGCCCGCGGTATTCGCCGGCAATCCCGATCTTTGCGCGGACACCGTCTACGTCGTCGGCGGGCTGTACGGCAACATCCACGCCCTCGATGCCATCGATGCGCTGGCCGCCGCGGAGCGCTCGGCCGTGGCGCTGGTATTCAACGGCGACTTCCACTGGTTCGACATTGCCGACGACGCCTTCGTCGTGGTCGACGACCGGGTGCGGCGGCATTTCGCCCTGCGCGGCAACGTCGAAACGGAACTGGCCGGCGAAGACGCCGACGCCGGCTGCGGCTGCGCCTATCCTGCAAGCGTTGCTGATGAAATCGTGGCCCGCTCTAACCGTATCCTGTCCCGATTGCGCGAAACCGCCCGGCGCTTTCCGGACCTTCGCACCCGGCTCGGCCGCCTGCCGATGCACGCGGTGGCCGCGATCGGGCCGCTGCGCGTGGGCATCGTCCATGGCGATGCCGAATCACTCGCCGGCTGGGGCTTCGACGCCGGGGCCTTGGACGATCCGATGGGCCAGGGCTGGCTGCAGCACTGTTTCGATGCCGCGCGGGTGGACCTGTTCGCGTCCAGCCACACCTGCCTGCCCGTGTGCCGTGCCTTCACGTTCGATGGTCACGAGGCCGCGGTGATCAACAACGGCGCTGCGGGCATGCCCAACTTCCGCGGCACACAGTACGGCGTCGTCACCCGCATCGGCCTCACCCCCTCGCCCCACGCGACGCTTTACGGCCTGCGGCTGCGCGGCGTCTTCGTGGACGCGCTGGCCGTCGCCTACGATCAGGCAGCCTGGCGCGAGAACTTCCTCCATCAGTGGCCGCCCGGCTCGCCGGCCCACGAGTCCTACTTCCGGCGCATCTGCGACGGTCCGGACTTCGATCTCGCATACGCGCGCCCTGCCGGCGCCGGCAGGGCTTACACTGGAGCATGCGCTGCAACGACGCCTTGACACGCCTGCTCGGGGCCCTGCTCTGCGGGGCCTGGCTGGCAAGCGCGGCCGCGCAGGAGCCCGCCCCCCATGCGATCGACATCCCGGCTTGGTTCGCCGAGACTTTCCTCGACCTGCGTGAGGACATCCGGGAGGCGGCCGGGCAAGGCAAGCGGGTCATGCTGTATTTCGGCCAGGACGGCTGCCCCTACTGCAAGGAGCTGATGCAGACGAACTTCTCCCAGCGTGCCATCGCGGACAAGACGCGCCGGCACTTCGTCGCCGTCGCATTCAATATCTGGGGCGACCGCGAGGTGATAGGGCTGGACGGAAAGAAGACGAGCGAGAAAGAGTTCGCCCGGGCACTCAAGGTACAGTTCACGCCCACTTTGCTGTTCTTCGACGAACAAGGCAACATCGTCGCACGACTGAACGGCTACTACCCGCCCCATCGCTTCGAGGCCGTACTCGATTACGTTGCGGGCAGGATGGAGACGAAGCTCGCCCTCGGGCAGTACATGAAGACGGCGGTCAGGGAGTCAGCCAGCGGGACACTGCACCACGAGCCGTTCTTTCTCCCCGCGCCCCTCGCGCTCAAGCGCCGTCCCGGCGACAAGCCGCTCGCCGTGCTGTTCGAGACACGGCACTGCGCCGGCTGCGACGAGCTCCACCGGGAGGGCTTTCGCCGCCCCGAGGTCAAAAACCTCCTACCACGCTTCGACATGGTGCGCTTCACCCTTGCCGACAGGAGCGAGATCACTACTGCCGACGGCAGGAAGACGACGGTGGAGAAGTGGGCCCGCGAGCTGCAAATCTCCTACACGCCGACCTTGGTGTTCTTTGAGCCGAGCGGCAGGGAGGTGTTTCGCGTCGAGGCCTACCTGCGCCCCTTCCACCTCGCCTCATCCCTGGAGTACGTCGCCAGCGGAGCGTACCGAACGGAGCCCAGCTTTCAGCGCTTCATCCAGGCACGGGCCGAGAGGATGCGCGCGCAGGGTCGGCGGGTGGAGTTGTGGCAGTAGCACCTTGGTTCAACGCCGCGCTGACGGCGATGCGCTGCGTCCGCCTGTGCGCGGCCGCCACTACCTTCGTCGTCGCATTGGCGGACGGGGTGTCGGCGCAGGCGACGACGGGACTCGACGAAGCGCAACAGCAGGAGCTGGTCGCGGCCCACAATCGCTGGCGGCGCGAAGTCGGCGTGCCGGCGCTGCGCTGGGCCGACGACCTGGCCCAGGAGGCGCAGGCTTGGGCAGTGCATCTGCGCGACGCCCGATACTGCCGCCTCGAACACAGCAAAGGTACGAAGCTGGGCGAAAACCTGTTCTGGGCTAGCGCGCTGCGCTGGAGCGACGGCCGGGCAGAGCTGCAACGTATCGCCCCGGGCAAGGTAGTCGATAGCTGGGCTGGCGAGAAGCGCTTCTACGACGGCAAGTTCCATCGCTGCCAGGCAGGCAAGGCGTGCGGCCACTACACCCAGCTCGTGTGGCGCGATTCCACCGAGGTGGGATGCGCCATGGCCGTGTGCACCGACGCGTCCCAGCTTTGGGTGTGCAACTATCGCCCGCCGGGGAACTACGTGGGGAAAAGACCCTACTGATTTGCTGATTTGCCGAATTGCCCGGGGCCGCGCCGCTGTGCCGACCCGACCGGGCCGCCGAGCGGTTCAGGCCGTCCCGCCTGCATCCTCCCTGGGCTCGCTGCGGCCCTTTCACTGGAAACTGGTTTGTCGAAGCGTGTTCACGCAGACGTCCACAAACGCACGCACCGTGGTCGACAACAGTTTTGAGTGCGGATAAACCAGTTGCACCGGCAGCGGCGGCGGCTCGAAGTCCTCCAGGACATAGCGCAGCGTCCTCGAAGCCCGGTAAGGCGCTACCTGGTAGGAAAGAAACATACCCAGCCCCAATCCATTCACGCACGCCTCGATCGCCGCATCGACTTGATTGCAGGACATAACGCGCGTGATCGGGATGGCTTGATCCCGCCCACCGACGCTGAAGTGCCACTCGTTTCCCGGGGTCACGGCAGTGAAGCTGATGCAACGATGTACCCGAAGCTCTTGCGGCGCGCGTGGCGTACGGTGGCGGCGCAAATACCGGGGACTGGCGCAGATGACGCGGCGCACGTGACCAACCGGAATGGCCACCAGCGACGAATCCGCCAGGCGGCCGATGCGCACGCCCACGTCCAGTCCCTCTTCGATCAGATTGACGACGCGATCCAGCAGCAACAGATCGACATAGACGCCGGGATGGCGGGCGATGAACTCGCTGACGATGGGAACAACATGGCGCCGGCCGAACAGTACCGAAGCGGTGATGGCGAGCCGGCCCTGCGGCTCGGCCTTGCGCGAAGCGAGCGTCACCTCCGACTCGTCGACCGCAGCGAGTATGACGCGGCAATGCTCGAGATATTGCCGGCCTTCATCGGTGAGGTGGATCCGGCGCGTCGTGCGGTTGAGCAGCCGCACGCCGAGATGGCGCTCCAACGACGCCAGCGTCCGGACCACTGAAGGCAACGACGTATCGAGCGCCTCCGCCGCCGCCGTCAGGCTGCCTCGCTCCACGATCCGGACGAAGGTTGCCATGGCCGAGAGTTTGTCCATGGCGACGATTATTACTTCAATTATCGCAGCAGTCTACTGCGTCTCGTCCCATTTATTCCGACTAGAGAAGTTGCGACACTGCCGCCGTGGTCACCGAAAGTGGCTCACCGGCAGCGCCACCGATTCCAACGACATGGGTCGGCAGCGCGGGCCGATTTCAAACCCTCTATTCACTCAAGGAGATTCACCATGGTCAAGAAACTCGTTCGCTTCATCGGCGCAGCGGCGGCCGCGGCGGCGCTCGCCCTCGGCGCGTTTTCCGCTCCGGCCTTCGCCGTCAAGCATACCGGCGGCGAATACAACACGCTTCACGCCGGCCTCGGCGCCAAAGGGTACGACGTCGTTGCCTACTTCACGGACGGCAAGCCGCTGCAAGGTAGCGATCGTCATACCGCCGAGTACGGCGGCGTGAAGTGGCAGTTCGTCAGCAAGGAACATCGCGACCTGTTCGCCGCCAACCCGCAGCGGTACGCACCGCAATACGGCGGCTTCTGCTCCTGGGGCGTCTCTCAGGGAAAGCTGTTCGACATCGACCCGGTTAACGGTTGGAAGATCGTCGACGACAAGCTGTACCTGAACTTCAACGCCGACATCAACGCGACCTTCGCCAAGAACGCCGAAGGCTACATCGCCAAAGCCAATCGGCACTGGCCGGAACTGAATCGTTGATTCGCCTCGCACCGGCGGGAGTCAGCGATTCCCGCCGGCAACGGCCCCCAACTACAAAGGATAACCATGTCGAAGTCCACCACTATCGAGATTGCCTTCACACCGGCCGTCAAGGCGATCCAGACGCGCCTCGGCTCGCGTGCGGCCTATGCCCGGCTGGAACGGCGCGGCGGCTGGCCGGACCGGATCACGCCGCAACTCGCGGCGTTCATCGCCGAGCGGGATAGCGCGTACCTGGCGACCGCCAACGCCCAGGGGCAACCCTACATCCAGCACCGCGGCGGGCCGAGGGGATTTCTGCACGTGTTGGACGAGCGAACCCTGGGCTTCGCCGACTACCGGGGCAACCGGCAGTACATCACGGCCGGAAATTTGAGAGAGAACAATCGCGCCTTCCTCTTTCTCATGGACTACGAGCATCAGCAACGGATCAAGATATGGGGCAGGGCAAGCGTCATCGAGGGTGACGACGAGATCCAGTCGCGCCTCATGCCGGCGGGCTACAAGGCTACCCCGGAGCGCGTCATCCTGTTCCGGGTCGAGGCCTGGGATGGCAACTGTCCCCAGCATATTCCGCGGATGATCCCGGCCGCGGAAGTGGCGCGCAGGGCGCAAGCCTATGAGGCCCGCATCGCGCAGCTCGAGGCAGCGCTGGCGCGGCTGTCGAATGACGAGCGATAGGGAATGCTCCGTTGCCGGGATGCATTGCCCCGCGCCTGCATCGCCGGCCCAATTTACTGTTCGGCGATGTAAGACTAAGCTGAATGAGGCGGTCTTTTGGCGGAGTACGGGCGGGCAGCGGCAACGGTCGAGCGCGGCGCCCCCTGCGCCGGAGCTGCCCGTCCTGCCGCAAGGCATGCATCCGAGCGCCGGACGGCAACGTATATGCTCATGTAACCATTACCGTGCGGCCGGCAGTCGAATCCGCCGGAACCGCCGCCAGGCATGCGCAACCCGGAGGGATTCATGAAAACAAGCAGAATCGCGGTATTGGTCGTCGTCGCCACCTTGGTCGCGGCGTTCTTCGCCTTCGACCTGGGGCAGTACTTCAGCCTGGACTACTTCAAGTCTCAGCAGGCAGCGATCACGGCCTACTTCCAGGCCAACCCGGCGCAGACGGCGGCAATCTTTTTCGCAGTCTATGTCGCGGTGACAGCGCTGTCCCTGCCTGGGGCGGCGATCATGACCCTGGTGGCTGGGGCTATCTTCGGACTGCTGTGGGGCACGGTCCTCGTCTCCTTCGCCTCCTCCATCGGCGCCACGCTGGCCTTCCTTACTTCGCGCTTCCTGCTGCGCGACTGGGTGCAGGGCAAGTTCGGCGACAAGCTCAAAGCGATCAACGAAGGCGTGGCGAAGGACGGCGCGTTCTATCTTTTCACCCTGCGCCTGGTGCCGCTGTTTCCCTTCTTTGTCATCAACCTGGTCATGGGTCTGACGCCCATCGCCACGCGCACCTTTTACTGGGTGAGCCAGGTGGGCATGCTGCTCGGCACCATCGTCTACGTCAATGCTGGTACGCAGATCGCCAGGATCGAATCCTTGAAAGGTATCCTCTCGCCGGCGCTGCTGTTGTCCTTCGCCCTGTTGGGCATCTTTCCGCTGGTGGCGAAGAAGATCGTCGCCGTCATCAGGGCGCGCAAGGTGCTCGGGAAGTGGCCGCGTCCGGCGAGCTTCGATCGCAATCTCGTGGTCATTGGCGCCGGTTCCGCAGGGCTGGTATCGGCCTACATCGCCGCCGCCGTGAAGGCCAAGGTTACCCTGATCGAGAAGCACCGCATGGGTGGCGACTGCCTCAATACCGGCTGCGTGCCGTCCAAGGCGCTGATCCGTTCGGCCAAGCTGCTGTCCCATATCCGGCGGGCGAAGGAGTTCGGCATCCGCGAGGCCTCCGCCTCTTTCGATTTCGCCGATGTCATGGAGCGCGTGCAGCGCGTCGTCAAGACCGTCGAGCCCCACGATTCAGTCGAGCGCTACACCGGCCTGGGCGTGGAATGCATCGAGGGCGAGGCAAAGATCACCTCGCCCTACACGGTGGAGGTTAAAAACGGAAAAGGCGCCCGCACCCTCACCACTCGTGCCATCGTCATCGCCGCCGGCGCGCGGCCGTTCGTACCGCCGATCCCCGGGATCGACGACGTCGGCTACTACACCTCAGACAACGTCTGGTCGCTGCGCCAGCTTCCAAAACGGCTGGTAGTGCTCGGCGGCGGACCCATCGGCTCGGAGCTCACCCAGTGCTTTGCCCGCCTGGGCGCCCAGGTGACGCAGGTGGAAATGCTGCCGCGCATCCTCATTCGCGAGGATCCGGAGGTCTCCGAACTGGTGGCAAAGCGCTTCCGTGAGGAAGGCATAAACGTCCTGGTCAACCACAAGGCCAAGCAGTTTTTGGTGGACAACGGCGAAAAGATCCTCATCGCCGAGTGCGACGGCAAGGACGTGCGCATCGCCTTCGACGCGCTACTGTGCGCCGTCGGCCGCGTCGCCAACACCACCGGCTATGGACTGGAGGAACTGGGCATTCCCACCACCCGCGCACGCACCGTGGAAACGAACGAGTATCTGCAGACGCTCTACCCCAACATCTACGCCTGCGGAGACGTCGCCGGGCCGTACCAGTTCACCCATACCGCCGCGCACCAGGCCTGGTATGCCGCCGTCAATGCCCTGTTCGGCCGGTTCAAGATGTTCAAGGCCGACTACTCGGTGATTCCCTGGGCCACGTTCACCGACCCGGAGGTGGCGCGCGTCGGCCTGAACGAGACCGAAGCGAAGGAGAAGAACATCGCCTACGAGGTGACCGAATACGGCATCGACGACCTGGACCGTGCCATCGCCGATGAGGAAGCACATGGTATGGTCAAGGTGCTGACCGCGCCGGGCAAGGACAAGATCCTGGGCGTAACCATCGTCGGCGAGCATGCCGGCGACCTGATTGCCGAGTACGTCGCGGCGATGCGCCACGGCATCGGCCTGAACAAGATTCTCGGCACCATCCATATCTACCCGACGCTGGCCGAAGCCAACAAATATGCCGCCGGCAACTGGAAGCGGGCCCACGCGCCGCAGAAGCTGCTCCAGTGGGTGGAACGTTACCACGCTTGGATGCGTGGCCCCTCCGACGGACGTTCGGCGCAACTGGAGACCCAACAATGAGAAAACTGCTGTTCGCCCTGGTGCTGACGCTGCTGCCCATGATGGCAGCACATTCGGCCTTCGATCACGAACATAAGGCATGGACCGAACTGCTCAAGAAGCATCTCGCGGTCAAGGACGGCGGCAAGGCCTCGCAGGCACGCTATGCCGGATTTGCTCAGGACCGGTCTCAGCTCAAGACCTATCTGGAGAGCCTGTCCGCCGTCACGGAGCAGGAATTCAAGGGTTGGAGCAAGGAGCAACAGCTCGCCTTCCTGATCAACGCCTACAACGCCTTCACCATCGAGAAGATCCTGACGCGCTATCCGAACCTGAAATCCATCCGCGACTTCGGCACCTTCGTCGGCAATCCGTGGAAGGACAAGTTCTTCAAGCTGTTCGGCCGCGAGATGCACCTGGACAACATCGAGCACGACACCATCCGCGCGCCGGGCGCCTACGATGACCCACGCATCCATTTCGCCGTCAATTGCGCCTCCATCGGCTGCCCGATGCTGCGCGAGGAGGCCTTCGTCGCCACCCGGCTCGACGCCCAACTGGAGGAGCAGACCGTGCGCTTCCTCGCCGACCGCTCGCGCAACCGCTACAACGCCCAGAACCAGGCGCTGGAGGTGTCCAGCATATTCGACTGGTACGGCAAGGACTTCGGCCGCGGCTGGAAAGGCTACACGGCGCTGCCCCAGTTCTTCGCCAAGTACGCCGCCCAGCTCGCCGACAAGCCCGAGGAGCAGGCCGCGATCCGCGAGCAGAAGGCGTCGGTAAAATTCCTTGACTACAATTGGGGACTGAACGACGTGAAATGATCATGGAATCTGCAGATGTCGCAAATGAACACGGATACTCCCGGAGCGGATCAGGAGGTTGTCGGAACGTCCGGCGTAACCAACGCCGTGACCGACCGGAAGAAAGCAAGCCTCTGAATTCCTCATGCGAGTTTGCGAAACCTGCGGATTACTGCTTTCTGGGATGAGACGGCCGATGCAAGCTTTTCGCCTCGGCGCCGGTCTGCTTGCGCGTGCGGGTGAGCCCGAGACGACGGAGTAGAGAACTTATGAAGTGGTTGGCAGTCATTACAATGGTCTTTGTTGGATGGAGCAACGCCATGGCATGGGATGCGGCGGGATTCAAAAAGCCGAGCGAACAGGAACTCAAGCGCAAGCTGACCGACGAGCAGTTCCGCGTCACGCAGAAGGAAGGTACGGAAAGGCCGTTTCATAACGCCTATTGGGACAACAAGAAGTCCGGTATCTATGTCGACATCGTCTCGGGCGAGCCGCTGTTCAGCTCCCAGGACAAGTTCGATTCGGGTACCGGCTGGCCGAGCTTTACTCGTGCCATCGAGCCGGCAAACATCGTCGAGAAGTCCGACCGCTCGTGGTTCATGGTAAGAACCGAGATACGCAGCAAGCACGCCGATTCCCACCTCGGTCACGTCTTCGACGACGGCCCGGCACCCACCGGCAAGCGCTACTGCATGAATTCGGCGTCGCTGCGTTTCATCCCCGCGGACGATCTGGAGAAGGAAGGCTACGGCAAGTACGCCTCGCTGTTTGCGAAGAAATGAGGCCGGCGCCGGAGCTGTCCGTCATCCTGCCCGTCCTCGATGAGGGCGAGCTGATCCGTGCCTGTCTATCGCGGCTTGCGCCGCTGCGCCAGCAGGGCGTAGAACTCATCGTCGTCGACGGCGGCAGCCGCGACGACACGGTGGCGCTGGCCCGGCCGCTGTGCGACCGGGTGTTCGAAGCGCCGCGCGGTCGCGCCAGCCAGATGAATGCCGGCGCGCGGCTTGCCCGAGGCGAGGTGTTGCTGTTCCTGCACGCGGACTGCCGCCTGCCCGCCGACGCCGAGTATGACATCGTCCAGGGTCTGAACGAGTCGGGACGCTCCTGGGGCCGTTTCGATATCGACATCGAAGGCCGCGATCCCCTGCTGCGGGTGGTCGCCTGGTTCATGAACCGACGCTCGCGCTTGACCGGTATCGCCACCGGCGACCAGGGCATCTTCGTGCGCGCCGAGGTCTTTCGCCGCTGCGGCGGCTTTCCCGACGTGGCCCTGATGGAGGACATCCGCCTGTCGCGCACGCTCAAGGGCTTCGGCCGGCCGCTGTGCCTGCGCAGCCGCATCACCACCTCCGGTCGGCGCTGGGAAGACCACGGCACGCTGCGCACCATCGCGCTCATGTGGCGGTTGCGCCTGGCGCATTTCTTCGGCGCCGACCCCCGGCAGCTCGCCGCCCGCTATGACGGCGCGCGCCGTTGAGGCGACCATCCTGGTGTTCGCCAAGGCGCCGCTCGCCGGCAGCGTCAAGACGCGCCTCGTTCCAGCCCTGGGCGCCCGTGGTGCCGCCGCACTGCACGCGCGCATGGTACGCCACACCCTGCGCACGGCCTGTGCCGCGCGCGTCGGCCCGGTGGAGCTGTGGTGCTCGCCTTCGGTCGAGCATCCGTTTTTCGGCCGCTGCGCCGCGGATTTCGGCGTCACGCTGGCGGCACAACAAGGCCCGGATCTCGGCGCACGCATGGATCACGCGCTGGCGCACGCGCTCATGCGCGGCTATGCCATCGCCATTGGCAGCGATTGCCCGGCACTCACGGTCGCCGACCTGCACGACGCAGCCGCAGCCCTGCGCGACGGCGCACGCGCGGTAATCGCGCCAGCGGAGGATGGCGGCTACGTCCTCATCGGACTGCGCCGACACGAGCCGCGCCTGTTCGCCGGCATCGACTGGGGCAGCGCCGCGGTCATGGCACAGACGCGCGCACGGCTGGCGGAAATAAGCTGGACCTGGCGCGAGCTTACCCCGCGGTGGGATGTGGACCGTCCCGAGGATCTGGCGCGGCTCGCTGGCGAGCGGCTGATCGACATCGATGATCTCCCGTTACCGTCCATGCATCGGCAGGCTGCTGGCTAGCCTCCTCCTCGCGGGAGCGTGGAGTGGCCCGGCTGCAGCGCAGGACTTTGCGCTCGGGCATTTCTCCAAGGCGGCGCCCGGCGGCGAACTGCCGGCCGGCTGGCGTCGCTACGTTTTGGGCAAACCGGAGCACCTGACCGAATACTCCCTCGTCAATGTTGAGGGCAGGACGGTGCTCAAGGCCGAGGCCAACGCCTCGGTTTCGGCACTGGTCTACCCCGTGCGTGCCGATCCACACCAAACTCCGTGGCTCACCTGGCGCTGGCGGGTGGACAACGTGCTGAACAAGGGCGACGTGCTGACGAAAGAGGGCGACGACTACCCAGCCCGCGTCTACGTCCTGTTCGATTACGATGTGGCGAAACTGCCCTTCGGCGAGCGCACCAAAGTGCGCCTGGCGCGTCTCATCTACGGCGACCCGATCCCGGTGGCAGCGCTGTGCTATGTCTGGGACAACAAACAGGCACCGGGTTTTACCGCTTGGAGTGCTTACACCAACCGCCTTCGCATGATCGTCGTCGACAGCGGCATGGCGCATCTCAAGCAGTGGCGAAGCGTCCAACGCAACGTGGCGGAGGATTTCCGCCAGGCCTTCGGCGAGGACGCGCCGCCGATCACCGCGGTGATCGTTGCCGCCGACACCGACAACACGAGAGAGACGGCGCGATCCTGGTTTGGCGACATCAGCCTGCGCAGCATCCCGGAGGAGCAGAAGTGAACCATTTTTCCATTCATCTGCGCTAATCTGCGGTATCCGCGGACCACAGCAACCACCAAGATGAAACGACTTGTGCTTCTCGGCGGCGGCCACGCCCACTTGTTCGTCCTCGAAGCCTTCGCGCGCCGGCCAATGGAAGGCGTAGAGCTGACGATGGTGACGCCGGTGCGACTGGCGCCCTACTCGGGAATGATGCCCGGGGTGATCGCCGGACACTATGAGTACGACGACGCCTGCGTCGACCTCGAGCCTCTGGCGCGCGCCTGCGGCTGCATTCTGCGCTATACCCGGTGCGCCTCCCTGGACGCCGCACGCAGCCGCATCAAGTGCGAGGACGGCTCGATCATCGACTACGACCTGTTATCCATCGACACGGGCTCCCGGCCATCGACGGACGGCATTCCCGGCGTCGCCGAGTACGCCCAGACGGTCAAGCCCATCGACCACTTCGTGGCCGAACTCAACGCTTTCTGCGAAGGCACCGACCCCGACCGCCCGGCGCGTGTGGCCATGGTGGGCGGCGGCGCCGCCGGCGTCGAGGTGCTGCTGGCGATTCAGCATCGGCTGGCGCTGGCGCGTGGCGTGCCTTTGTCGGGGAAGGACCGTTTTTGTCTCGTCAGCGATATGAGCTGCCTGCTGCCGGGATTTCCCGCCGGTGCGAGACGCCGCATGGAGCACCTGCTCAGGACGCGAGGCATCGAGGTGCGCTGCGGCAGTCCCGTGGCAGCCATCGACGCTGGCACACTGGTGACGCGCAGCGGCCAACGCATCGCGGCCGACTTCATCGGCTGGGCCACCGGCGCCAGCGCGCCGGCATGGCCGCGCGAGTCGGGGCTGCGCGTCGACGAGCGCGGCTTCATCCTGGTGGATACGAACCTGAGATCGCTGTCCCACACCAAGGTGTTTGCCGCCGGCGACGTGGCCACGATTGCCGAACAGCCGCGCCCCAAGTCGGGTGTCTATGCCGTGCGCGCCGGCCCGCCGCTGGCGCGCAGCCTGCGTGCTGCCCTCTCCGGCGCCGCCACCGCGTCCTACGCGCCGCAGCGGCGCACGTTGGCGTTGATCAGCGGCGGCGATCGCTATGCCATCGGCAACTGGGGTCCGTTCTCCTGGGAGGGACGATGGGTATGGAAGTGGAAAGACAGCATCGACCGGGCTTTCATCGCCCGCTTTACGATGCCGTGGGCCATGAACACACCGGCACCGACGACAATAGCGGATTCGGCACCGCGCTGAGTACGATCGCACCGGGGCGGCAGCAAGCGCTGCTCGCCCGGCTCTTCGGCCTGCTCGCTGCCGGCGAGCGGCTCGCGCAGCACCTCGCCCGACTGCAGATGCGCCTGGCGCCGACACGGCGCGAAGCCCGTTTCCTGCGCGCCCAGGTTCGCCAGGAGCAGCTGCACGCCGGCGTTTTCGAGCTGGCGCAGCGGCGTCTTACGGACGCGCCAGAGCCCCTGGACGTCCTCTACGAGCCCTTTCGCCAACAAGTGCAGCGCGCCGCCGCGGTCGGCGACTATTACGAATGCATCGTCGCGACTCAGGTCGTGCTCGAGCATGTCGGCGAGAGTCTGCTGCGCCGCCTCGACGTCGGTATGGAACGCCGCGGTGCCGGGCTGCGCCGCCTGCGGCGCCTGTTCCTGGCGCAGGAAAGCGCCCACCACGCCTTCGGCCAGCGCGTGCTGCGCGAGGCTCTCGCCGACGGCCGATGCGATCCGCTTTGGCTCGCGCGCTGCGCCGAATCATACCTGTCCCATGTGCCGCAGTGGTTTGCCAGCGAGCATGCGCTTTCCGAGGCCTACGACTTCGATGCCGATACCCTCGTCGATTCGATCCGCAACGAGCTCGTCCTGCTCCAAGATCTGCACCAGCCATGACGGTTTCGGTGGTCATCCCTTTCCTCGACGAGCAGAAAGCGCTTCCGCGCACGCTCGCCGCCCTCTTCGCCCAGGACGGCAATTTCGAAGTGATCGCGGTGGATGCCGGCAGCCGCGACAACAGCCGGCGCATTCTCGCCGCATTTCCGTCCGTGCAGCTGATCGACGCGCCGCGCGGGCGCGCGCAGCAGATGAATGCGGGCGCGCGCCAGGCCCGAGGCGACCTGCTGCTTTTTCTGCACGCCGACACGCTGCTGCCCACTGGTGCCATTGGACGTCTGCAGGCGCTGGCCGAGGCGCAGCCGCGCATATGGGGCGGCTTCCATCACCGTTTTTCGGAGGCCGACTGGCGGCTCGATATGGTCTCGCGGCTGCATAACTTCCGCTGCCGCGTCACGCGCGTGTTTTATGGCGACCAGGCGATGTTCGTCGGACGCGAACTGTTCCAATCCGTCGGCGGTTTTCCGCTGCAATGCATGGAAGACATCGCCCTGAGCGAGCTGCTGCAGCATCAGGTGCAGCCAACCTTCCTCGACGACACCGTCGTCACCGACTCGCGCAAGTTCGTGCAGATGGGCGTGTGGCGAAGCCTCGGCCGTGTCGTCGCTATCCAGCTTTGCAGGCAACTGGGACTGCCGGTGCCGCTGGCGTTTTTCCGGGATGTGCGCTGACCGCCTGACCGCCCGTGAGATGTATCTACCGCCTGCAGATTGATAGAATGGCGGCTATTCGTCACTGTGCCCACCTCGATGAAACGCACCCCCTTCTCCCGCCGCGGCGGGCTTACCCGCGACGCCGAAACCCTCGTCTGGCTGGCCCAGGGGCTCGCCGGGTCCGGCAGCCGCGTCGAGGACCGCGCCTGGGAAACCAGGATGGATGCCCTGATCGGCCGGCTGCTCGCCGCCGGCAACGACGACGCGCTGAACGCGGCGCTCGATCAGCTCTATCGCGACAACGCCCGGGCCTACGACGCGCTTGCCGACCTTGTGGAGGCGCGCGCGGAGAGCGGCGCCATGGCCATCGACGGCGCCGAGTTCGATGTCCTGCTCATCGCTTCGCCGGTGCTCGCGTGGTCGCGCTTTTCCATCCCGTCGGGCACGATTCCGCGCCAGGTCCTGGCGACGCTGCGGGTGCAGCTGCAGGCCCACGTGCTCGGCGCCAACACACGCCTGGCGCTGGCGGACTATCTTTTCAGCCCCGACCAGTTGCCGCGCAGTTACGGCGAGACCTTCTCGCTCACCAACAAGCTCGCCGCAGTGGCGGCGGACAATCGCGACTTCGCCTGCGACACCAAGGGCCTTGCCGAAACGGCGCAGTTCCTCTCGGATATGCGCTACGTGATCGGCGCCGTTGTGGCGCCGCGCGGCAGCGCGCTGTTCGCCTGGCAGGAGGACGGCGGGTCGCGCGAGCACGCCGCCCAGCAATGGCGCGCCCAGGGCGGCGGCTGCCTGGAGCCGCTGTTTCCCGCCTGCGCGACCGAGTTGCTGCTGCCCGATGCCTACCACGCCGCCTGCCGCCATGCCGACCGCCAGGCGCGCCCCTATTCGCTGCGCGCCTCCGTGTCTTACCTGCAGACCTCGCTCAACGTCTCGGCCAGCGGTCTGCGGGCGGTGATCGCGCCGTTCCATGACAAGCGCCTGGAAGAGTATCGCGTCGGCTTCACGCTCAAGAACGAGCCCCAGGTGGTGCACGGCGTCGTCTGGCCGTTGCTCGACGCCGAGGACGAAACCAGCGACACGGCAGCCCAGATCGAGGCAGCACTACGCGAGTGCGATGTCGGCGATGTCGTCGTGCTCGAGGAACGCTTTCCGCTGGAGTACTGCGACGATTGCGGCGCGCCGCTCTATCCCGATCCCGAAGGCCAGCCCGCCCACGCCGAGATGCCCGAAGACAGCGACATGCGGCCGGCGCATCTGCACTAGTTCGGCGGGTAGTAGCGCCCCGCCATGCGCGCGCAGTAGGCACCCAGATTGGCATAGCCGGCCGCATGGCGTTTGAGAGTGGAATCGCCCGGGGCGTGCAGCACATTGGCAATGAAGGCATAGGCTGTCGCGTCCAGCGAGGTCGGCTCGGCTCCCAGGAAGTAGGGCTTGTCGCCGAGAAAATCCGCCAGTGCCGTGATGTCGGCGCTGCCGATGCGGGCGATCTCCTCCGGTGTGTGCCGGCCCATGCCATGGCCATACAACTCCTTCCAGATCCCCCGTCGGGCAACGAACGGGACGATGGCGCGCGCCGGCGCCGGCAAGCTGCCGAAGAACGCCTCGCGGGTACGCTGCCAGCCCGCCTGCTCGAACCAGCGCGAATAGAGCACCGCCCAGTAGAGGTTCTCTTCCATCATGCGCCGGAATGCCAGGGCGGTGGCGCGCTCGGCGGCGGACAGACGGCCATCAAGGCGGTCGCCGTACTTCTCGCGCAGGTATTCCGTAATCATGCTCGAATCGGCGACGGTGGTTCCGTCGTCATCGATGTAGGGCAGCTTGCCCTTGGGCGCCTTCATCGGCATCGTGCTCACGGTCTGATATGGCAGCGCCATCATGCGCAGGCACGTCTCCACCTTCATGCAGAAGGGGCTGGCATTGGGCAGGCCCAAGGCCGGTGCGAATTGGTACAGTCGGATCACGGTGCATCTCCCATTGCAACGGAACGTGGCCGCACAGTCTAGCCAATGTAGATCGAACTTCCCAGCCAGGCTGTCCCCGCGCCGGCGTCGGCACGGCGCGGTAAAATGCGCGCTCGCCCAGGAGCCCCGTGATGATCCCCGACGTTCCCGCCAGCCGCCGCGACCTGAAGCTGCGCTACGAATCGAATAAGCTCGCCAAGCGCCTGCGCGCCGCAGTCGGCGCGGCCATCGCCGAATTCAACATGATCGAGGACGGCGACCGGGTGATGGTCTGCCTGTCAGGCGGCAAGGACAGCCATGCCTTGCTCGACATCCTGCTCGCGCTGCGTGAGGCGGCACCGGTGCGCTTCGAACTGCTCGCCTTCAATCTGGACCAGAAGCAACCGGGGTTCCCGGAGCACGTGCTGCCCGAGTACCTGCGCGCCCGCGGCGTTCCGTTTCATATCGAAGCGCAGGACACCTATGCCGTCGTCAAGCGCGTCATCCGGGAGGGCAAGACCACCTGCGGATTGTGCTCGCGCTTGCGTCGCGGCATCATCTACCGCGTCGCCACCGAGCAGGGGTGCACCAAAATCGCTCTCGGTCACCACCGTGACGACATCCTGGAAACGCTGCTGCTCAACATGTTCTACGGCGGCAGGCTTAAAGGCATGCCCCCCAAGCTGGTCAGCGACGACGGCCGACACATCGTCATCCGGCCGCTGGCCTACGCGCGCGAAAAGGATCTCGCGGACTACGCGCGCGTGCGCAACTTCCCGATCATTCCCTGCAACCTGTGCGGCTCCCAACCGAATCTGCAGCGCCAGGCCATCAAGGAAATGCTGCAACAATGGGAGAAGCGCCACCCCGGGCGACTGGAGACGATGTTTCGCGCCCTGCAGAACGTCGTTCCCTCGCACCTGGCCGACCGTCGGCTGTTCGAATTCGCTGCGCTGGCGCCCCAACCGACGCCCTATCCGGGGGGCGATGTCGTTTTCGACAACGAGCCGGTGGACGACACCGGCTGCGCAGCCGCGGGCGAGACGGCTATTGCGCTGCGCCCGCCGCGCGAGCCCGTGCTCTGAGGGTAAAGTAGAACGTCGCGCCGCGGCCCGGGGCGCCCTCCGCCCATACGCGTCCGCCGTGACGGCGGATGACCCGCTCGACGATGGCCAGCCCGATGCCGCTGCCCTCAAATTGGCTCGGGCTGTGAAGCCGCTGAAACGGTGCGAACAGCTTGCCGACGTAGGCCATGTCGAAGCCCGCGCCGTTGTCGCGCACGAAAAAGACGGTTTCCCCGTTTTGCTCCGTGGCGCCGAACTCGATGCGCGCCTCATTGCGCTGGCTGGTGAACTTCCATGCATTGCGCAGGAGATTCTCCAGCATGACCTGCACCAGCACCGGATCGGCTTCGGTGATCAACGCCGGTTCGATGCGCCAGTCGCAGGTGCGCGGCGGTGAGTGCTCCCACAGATCCCGCGCCACGGCGTGGGCCATCTCCGTCAGGTTCACCGACGAGCAGGCCATTTCGCGCCGGCTAATGCGTGCCAGGTCGATGAGGTCGTCGATGAGTATGCCCATGCGCTGGCTCGCCCGGCGTATGCGCATCAGATACTGGCGCCCCTTCTCGTCCAGTTGGTCGCCGTACTCGTCCTCGAGCAGGTGGCTGAAGCCGTCCAGGGCACGCAGCGGCGCGCGCAGATCGTGGGAGACGGAGTAACTGAACGATTCCAGCTCCTTGTTCGAGGTCTCCAGCGCCGCCGTGCGCTCGCGCACGCGCTGTTCCAACTCGGCGTTGATGTCGCGCATCGCCTTCTCCATCCGTGTGCGCTCGGTGACGTCGGTATAGGAGGTGACGAAGCCGCCATTGGGCATGGGACTGCCCTGAACCTCGATGACACGGCCGTTGGGACGAACGCGCTCGAAGCGATGGGGTTTGAACTGGCGTGCCAGTTCAACGCGCTCGCGCACCAGTTGCTCGACGTCGCCCGGACCATATTCCCCCCGCTGCGCGTTGAAGCGCGCCAGTTCCTCGAACGCCATGCCCTTGCGAACCAGCGTCGGCGGAAACTCGAGCAGATCCACGAATCTGCGATTGAAGGCAACCAGCCGCAGATCGCCGTCGACAACGCTGATGCCGTGGGTCATGTTCTCGAGCGTGCTCTCGAGAATTTCCGTCTGGCGCCGCAGCGCCTGCTGCGCCTGCTTGCGCTCGGTGATGTCCGTGTAGATGGTGACGAAGCCGCCATTGGGCAGGGGTGTGCCGTCGATCTCCAGCACGCGACCGTTGGGCCGGATGCGCTCGAAGCGATGGTGCTTGAACTGACGCGCCAATTGGACGCGCTCGCGCACCTGCTGCTCGACCTCGCCCGGTCCATATTCGCCGCGCTCGGCGTTGTAACGGATGAACTCCTCGAAGGCGACGCCGTCGCGCGCGAGGGAGGGCGGAAAGCCCAGCAGTTCCATGAAGCGGTGGTTGTGGGCGATCAGCCTCATTTCGGCATCGACGACGCTGATGCCCTGATTCATGTTCTCCAGCGTGCTTTGCAGGATCTCGCTCTGGCGTCTGAGCGCTTCTTGCGTCAGTTTGCGCGCCGTGATGTCCTCGACCGAGGCGACGAAATACTGTGGCCGGCCGTCGCCATCACGCACGACTGAACGCCAGATGTTTACCCATACGACGGAACCGTCGCGGCGCAGGTAGCGCTTCTCTTCACCGGCTGTCTCGGCGCAATCGCCGTTGAGCAGCGAACCCTTGATCGCGACGCTGCGCGGCAAATCGTCGGGGTGCGTGATGTCGCGAAAACTGCGACCGGTCAACTCCTGCTCGTCATAGCCGACGATGTCGCAGAACTTCCGATTGACCCGCAGGAAGCGGCCGTCGATCGAGGCTTCGATGATTCCGACTGCCGACTGTTCGAAGCTGGCGCGCAGGCGCTGCTCGCTCTGCCGCAGCGCCGACTGGGTCCGGGCCCGGTCGATCGCCACGGCCGCCAGGCGCGCCGCCGTGTCGATGAGTTCCAACTCGTCCTCGTCAGGCGAACGCGGTTCGCTGCAGTACAGGGCAAAGGAACCAAGCACCGAACCGACCTCGTTCAGGATCGGTTTCGACCAGCAGGCACGCAATGCGAAGCGCCGCGCGACATCGCGGTGATCTCGCCAGAGCGGATCGGTTTCCGTGTCCGAGCAGATCACCGTCTCGCCGCCGTGACAGGCTGTGCCGCAGGAGCCGGCCGCCGGACCAATGGGAAAGCCTTCGAGGCGTTCAACGAACTCGGCCGGCATCCGCGGCGCGGCGGCCGGGCGCAGCGTACAACCGTCGGCATTGACCAGCAGGACGGACCCGCGCATGCCGGGAAGCTGGGATTCCATCACGTCGATCAGGGCAACGAACAGCTCGGTGAGCGGGGCACCATCGGCAATGCGCTCGAGCACGCGCCGCTGCGCCTCGTGCAGCGCCTCGCGCCGACGAAACGCACGAATACTCGCCTGCGCCGCGGCAAGTGCCGCTTCCAGCTCGCGCATTCGCGCCGGCGCGGCGGAACCGTCCTTCACCCCGCCGTCCCCCGTAAGTGCTTCGCCGCCCTCGGCCCTCATGCCCCCGCTCCGGCACCCCGTCGCCCTACTATGGATTCTAAAGGGCCGCCGGGGCCACTGTCACGGCGGCATCAGACCCAGGCCGCCGCGAACCCTCTTTCGCACTGCAACATAAAGAGTAGAATAGCGACAAAAGGGGTTTTGTGCTCTGACAACTCAGGGAGAGAGTCATGGATCGCGTCAAAGGGAAGGTCGCAATCGTCACCGGTGGTGCGCAGCGCGTAGGTCGTACCATCTGCCTGATTCTGGCAAGGGAAGGCGCGAAAGTCGCCGTCGTCGATGTCGAGGACGCCGCCGGCGAAGCGGTCGCCGCGGAAGTCCGTGAACACGGCGGGCAGGCGCGCTACTGGCATCTGGACGTTCGCCGGGAATCGGAAGTCAGCCGGGTCGTGGGCGAGGTGGCGGGCCACTTCGGGGGGGTCGACGTCCTGGTGAACAACGCCAACATCGGCGGCACCGACAACGCTACCGACGCCGTCACGGAGTCGCAGTGGGACGAGGTGATGGCGGTAAACGTCAAGGGCGTAATGTTCTGCACCAAGCACGTCGTTCCCGTGATGCGCCACCAGGGCGGCGGCAGCATCGTCAATGTATCGTCGATCTACGGCATGGTCGGATCGCCCCATGCAGCGGCGTTCCATGCCTCCAAAGGCGCCGTGCGCATAATGACCAGCACCGATGCACTGGCCTACGCGGACGATCGCATTCGCGTGAACGTGGTCATGGCCGGTTTCATCTGGAATCCCGCCGACGACCAGATCGCCGAAGCGGGCGGCGTCAATGCGGAGATGGCGCGCAATGCCATGGCCAAGATGCATCCCCTGGGCATCCTCGGCGAGCCGGAGGACGTCGCCTACGGCGTACTTTACCTGGCGTCGGACGAGGCGAAATTCGTCACCGGTACTGCCCTGATTGTGGACGGCGGCTACACCTCGCGCTAATACGTTCGGCACGCCGTTCGCGCCGAAGCTGCGGCCCGAACGGCGTCGTCCGCGCGGCGCCCGGCCGGGCGCATTGGACAGCCCCGCCCGAAACGGGGATAATGCGCGGGCATGAAGTTTCTCTTCGACCTCTTCCCGGTCATCCTTTTCTTCGCCACCTTCAAGATTTCCGAAAGCAACCCGGCGGACGCGTTTCAGCTCGCCAACAATCTGCTCGGTGGTGTTGTCATGGGTGGCGCGGTATCCCAGGCGCAAGCGCCGATCCTGCTCGCCACAGCGGTGGCCATCGTCGCCACGTTCGCCCAGGTCGGCTGGCTGCTCGCTCGCGGGCGCAAGGTCGATACCATGCTCTGGGTGAGCCTGGTGATCATCATCCTTTTCGGCGGGGCAACGTTGATCTTCCAGGATGAAACTTTCATCAAGTGGAAGCCGACCGTTCTGTACTGGCTGTTCGGCTCGACGCTGCTGTTGTCGGCGGTGCTGCTGAAGAAGAACCTCATCCGCAGCCTGCTGGCGGAGCAGATCAGGCTGCCCGAGGCGGTGTGGAGCCAGCTAAATGCCGCATGGATAGGATTCTTCACCGTCATGGGCTTCCTCAATCTGTTCGTTGCCTACAGCTTTTCCACGGACACCTGGGTGAACTTCAAGCTGTTCGGCGGCATGGGTCTGATGCTGGCATTCGTGGTCGCGCAGGGCATGTTCCTGGCCAAGCACATCGAGGAGCAGGGCTGATGCTCTATGCGCTCATCGGCGAGGACGCGCCGAATTCCCTGGATCGCCGAATGGCGGCGCGCCCGGCCCATGTCGAGCGGCTCAAGGAGCTTCAGGCGGCTGGGCGCCTGGTGATGGCCGGGCCGTTTCCCGCGATCGACTCGCCGGAGCCCGGGCCGGCCGGTTTTTCCGGCAGCCTGATCGTCGCCGAGTTCGACTCGCTCGCCGATGCCCAGGCTTGGCTCGACGCCGATCCCTACGTCATCGACGGCGTCTTCGTCCGCGCGCAGGCGAAGCCATTCAGGAAAACACTGCCCTGATGGATGCGCCGCAAGCGATGCGCGAGCGGCTCGCCGCGCTGCAGCCGCTGCTCGTGGAGATCATCGACGACAGCGCAAAGCACGCCGGCCACGAGGGTGCCAGGGGTGGCGGCGGGCATTACCGGCTGAAGATCGTCTCGCCGCAGTTTGGTGGCAAGCGCACGCTCGAGCGTCACCGGCTGATCTACGAAACGCTCGGTGACCTGATGCGTCGCGAGGTCCATGCCCTTAGCATCATCGCTTTGACGCCCGACGAAAACCGCTGATCCCGCCGGTATTCGGCGTTCGGGTCGGCATTCCGATTTCTGTCTCGACAAGGAAACGTGATGAAACGATACCCCAGTCGCATTGTTCTATTGCTGTGCGCCGCATTCCTGCCCCAGGCCGTCCTGGCCCAGGGCGCCGGCAAGCCCGTCGCCACCGTCAATGGCACGGCGATTCCCCAGAATCGCGCCGATGCGCTCATCGGAGAGCAGAAAGCGCAGGGAATGCCCGACTCCGAGCCGCTGCGCCAGCAGGTCAAGGAGGAATTGGTGCGGCGGGAGATCCTGTCGCAGGCAGCCAAGAGCAAGGGCCTGGAGAAGAAGCCCGAGATCATCGGCCAGATGGAACTGGCACGCCAGGCGGTGCTGATCCGCGCCTATCTGCAGGATTACATCAAGTCCGCGCCGATCAGCGATGCCGACATCAAGAAGGAATACGAAGGCATCAACAAGGCGGTCGGCAACAAGGAATACAAGGCGCGCCACATCCTCGTCGAGAAGGAGGACGAGGCGAAGGACATCCTCGGCAAGCTGAAGAAGGGCGAGAAATTTGAGGAACTGGCCAAGCAATCCAAGGACCCCGGCTCCAAGGAGCGCGGCGGCGACCTGGGATGGAGCACGCCGGCCAATTTCGTCAAACCGTTCGCCGAGGCGCTAGCCAAGCTGGAAAAAGGCAAGTACACGGACGCGCCGGTGAAGACCGATTTCGGCTATCACGTCATCCAGCTCGACGACGTGCGCGACCTCAAGATGCCGTCGCTGGACGAGGTCAGGCCGCAGATTCAGCAGCGGCTGCAGCAGCAGATGGTGGAGAAGCATATCCTCGACCTGCGCAACAAGGCGAAGGTGAACTAACCGCGGCGATGCCGCGCCGCACGCGGCCACGATGAAAAACAAACAGGGGGCAGATGCCCCCTGTCTTCGTTGCACCACCGGTTCCCCGCAAACATTCCGGGGCCGGACCGGCACAACACCCCCCTCCGGCGCAGCACTTGCGCCTTGAGCCTTCCGGACGACCGCCGCTCAGGCGACGGTCAGAAACAGCGCCAGCAACAACAACAGGAACGCAGCCGCTTGCGAGCCGACGCGCAATGCCATGTATTGCGTGCTATGCAGTCGGTCGAACTCGCCGCCCCGCGACATGGAGTAAATCCCCATGATCAGGGATACTGCGGTGGCGATCAGCGCAAGCACAACGATCGTGGTCATGACGCTCACCTCCTCCCCGGTGTCGGGCAACGGAGAGCAAGCGTTGCTGCCACCGTTGCCGCCGGATGCTGCCTATTTACCACAGCCGTGGGGCGGCGTATTGACCATGGTCAATACATGATGGTTGAAGAACAGCGGCGCGGTAGCCTGGCCATGACATGTGCATACAAATGCACTCGGCATGCGCGGGCAATGCGACGAACCATTTGGGCCTGCGCGCTATCCGCGTGCGCCTGTGCCCGCGGCGAGGCGGCCGCGACTACGCGTCGATCAGGCCGCAGCGCACCGCCAGCAGCGTCAGCTCTGCCTGGTTGGTCGCGCCCAGTTTCTGCTTGATGTTGTAGAGATGCGTGCCGACCGTGCGCGGGCTGAGCGCCAGTACATCGGCGATCTGGTTCACCGACGAGCCGCGTGCCAGATGCAGGAACACCTCGAACTCGCGCTCGGACAGGATATCCACCGGCTGCTGCGCCCCGGACACCTGCTCCACCGCCATGCGCTGGGCGATCGCCGGGTCGAGATACATGCGCCCGGCGGCGACTTCGCGCACGGCGTCGATCAGGGCCTCCGGCGCGCTGCGCTTGGACAGGTAGCCCAGGGCGCCGGCCTTGAGCACGCGTTTGGTGTGGCTGGTATCTTCGTGGGCAGACAGCACCAGGATACGCGCGCCGCGTTCGCGCGCCAGGATGCGGTTGACCGCCTCGATGCCACCGATACCTGGCATGGCCAGGTCCATCACGACGACATCGGGTTTGACGTCCGAAAAAAGCCGGTACGCTTCCTCGCCGCTTTCCGCCTCCGCCACGACGCGGATGTCCGGCGTTGCCTCCAGCAGCAGGCGGAAGCCCATGCGCACCACCGCGTGGTCGTCGGCCAGCATGACACCTATTTTCGTCGCCATAGGTCAGTATCGTCTCTCATGCAATCGGCAAACGCGCGCTAACGCGCAGCCCGCCTTCGGCCAGGTTCTCCAGGGCAAGTTCGCCACCCAGCGCCTGTGCCCGCTCGCGCATGCCGCGCAGGCCGAAATGCCCCGGGCGATCCCAGCCGGCGGCAAGACCTTTGCCGTCGTCGCTGACGCAGATCTGCAGCGTTCCCTCCTCCGCCCGGACGCGCACGGCAATGCGCCGCGGCTGCGCGTGGCGGATGGCATTGGTGACGCCTTCCTGCACGATGCGGTAGGCACTGATTTTAACGGTGTCGCCGAGATCGTCGGGCAGCGATGCGGCATCGAGCACGAACTCGACACCGGGATGATGCATGCGCCAGTCGTTGGCGAGATCGGCCAGCGCATCGCCCAGGCCGAGATTGTCCAGCGCCAGCGGGCGCAGGCGCGGGATGATGTGATGCATGACCTCGTAGATGCGGCCCGCAGTGTCGACGACCAGCCGCGCCGTACGTTCCGTCGTCTCGTCCTTGTCCTGGTTGCGCTGGGCGATGGAAAGCGCCAGGCTCTTGATGGCCGTGACCGACTGGCCGATCTCGTCGTGGAGCTCGCGCGCGATGGTGCGCCGCTCCTCTTCGATGCTCGCCTGGATCAGCTGCGTCAGTTCGCGGTTGTCGGCAAGCTCCCGCGCGGCGCGCTGCGCGTCGCGCTTGACCGTGATGCTCTCCTCCACCGCCTGCGCCATGCGGTTGAAAGTATCGCTGATCAGCTGCACTTCGCGCCCGCGCATGGGTGCCAGCCGCGTCGCATAGTCGCCCTGCCCCAATCGCTCCAGACCGTGCACCACATCCTGCAGGGGTTTCAAGGCCCGTCCCGTGATCCAGAACGCCACGGCGTTGACCACCACGAACAGTACGCCGGCGACGGCGAGTAACAGGCGCAGATCGTCCCAGCTGTCGAGCACCGAGCGCGAAAAGTTGGGCTCGATGACCAGCTTGCCCTGCGCTACCGCCATGGTCATCTTCTCGGCGTGCGGCGCGATCAGGGTCGAAAACCACGCCGGTGCATCGCGCCCCGCCTTGTACGGCGAAGGCGGCGAATGATGAAGCATCTTGCCGTCGGCATCGAAGAGCATGATCTCGTTGCCGCGCACCCGCCCCAGGCGTTGCAGGAACACGGCCAGGAAGCGCAGATCGGCCTCCTCGTAGGTACTGGCGACGTGTCCAAGAAGCTGCCGGGCGACGCGGGTCGAAGCATCCGTCTCCTCCTTCACCTGGCGGCGGGCATGGTCCACTTCGAGGTAGGCTACGCCGGCGACCACCAGCAGCATGATCGCCGTGATCAGCAAGTTGATTTGCAGCCGCAGGCTCACAGACGCTTCCCCCAGCCGGCAAAGCTGCCGTGATCGGCGAAGTGATTCGTCGCCTCCACCAAGGCGGCCGCCATCGGCTCGTCGAAGGGGCTGTGACCGGCGCCGGCGACAAAGCGCAGCCGCGACCCAGAAATGGCGCGCTGCAGTCGCAACGCGTTGACCGGCCGGCACACCAGATCCAGCCGCCCATGCAGGATGGCCGTCGGAATGCCGCGGCAGCCGGCGGCGAGCCGCAGCAGCGTCGTCTCGCCGAGAAAGCACTGACGGGCGAGATAGTGCGCCTGGACGCGGTACTTGGCGACCAGCGCCGGTCCGGGCGTCTGCGCGGGCAGCGCATCGCCGGGTAGCACCGCGATCGCGGCGCGCTCGTAATCGGACCAGGCAGCAGCCGCCTGCAGTGCACCATCGGCATCGTCCGCCGCCAGCCGGCGTGCGTAGTACTGCAGCAGGCGGCGCCGATGGCGCTTGGGCGCGAGGGCAGCGAAGCGCTGCCAGGCATCGGGCAGCAACTCCCGCAGGCCGAGGAAGAACCACTCGAGATCGCGCCGCCCGGTGAGGAAGATGCCGCGCAGAATCATGCCCCGTACCGCCGCCGGATGCGCCGCGGCGTAGGCCACCGCCAGGCTGGAGCCCCAGGAGCCGCCGAACACCAGCCAGCGGTCGATCGCCAGCATCGCCCGCAGCCGCTCGATGTCCGCCAGCAAATGCGCCGTGGCGTTGTGCGCCGCTTCGCCGAGCGGCCGGCTGCGTCCGCTGCCGCGCTGGTCGAAGAGCACAATGCGGTAGCGCTGGGGATGAAAAAAGCGGCGCTGGCGGGCATTGCAGCCGCTGCCCGGCCCACCGTGGAAAAACAGCACCGGCAGCCCGTCCGGGTTGCCGCACTGTTCCCAGTAGATCTCATGGCCGTCGCCCACCGGCAGCAGGCCGTTGTCGTAGGGTTCCAGGGGCGGGAACAGCCGCTCGTCCGCATTTGCCATGATGCCGATTTTCTCCATTCGCGCCTGAAGTTACCATCGGTCAGGCGAAAATCCACGTGGTGCGAACAATTCTCATGAAAATCATTAGTCGCATTTCCTGATTTCGCGCATGAGTTGAGAAGCGAAAGCGAGGAGGATACGCATCGAGGAAGCGGACAACCGCGGACTCGAAGGGGCGTAGCCGAAGGGCGGCGCCGACACCAAACCCCTGCAAGGAGACTGACATGAAATGGCAAACCCCCCAGGCCTGCGACATGCGCTTCGGCTTTGAAATCACGATGTACATCGCGACGCGCTGATGCGTCGGCCGTGGCTGGGGCTTGCCTGGCTGCGGCACCCGGACTACCCCAGGTCATCCGCGCGCGGCCCCTCCTCTCGCCGCGGAGCCTGCGGGTTCGACAGAGCAGAGAATAGCGGACCTGCGGCGCGGTATTCGCCTCGCACCGGCGGGACTGCAGTGTCCTGACAGGTGTTCCCGAACATGCGCGTCCGCGTTCTCGGCTCCGCCGCCGGCGGCGGGTTCCCGCAGTGGAACTGCAACTGCCGCAACTGCGACGGCGTGCGCCGCGGCACCGTCCGCGCCCGACCGCGCACCCAGTCTTCGATCACGGTCAGCGGCGACGGCATGGACTGGGTGTTGTTCAACGCCTCGCCCGATGTCCTGACACAGATCCGAAATTTCCCCGCGCTGCAGCCGGCGCGCAGCCTGCGCGACACCGGCATTCGCGCGCTGGTGCTGATCGACGGCCAGATCGACCACACCACCGGCCTGTTCATGCTGCGCGAAGGCCAGCCTCTGGAGATCTGGTGCACCGACATGGTCCGCGACGACCTCACCCAGGGCAACCCGATTCTGCGCATCCTAGAGCACTACTGCGGCAGCCGATGGCATTCCGTGCCCATCCGCGGCGAGCGTTTCGAAATTCCCGCCGTGCCGCAACTCGATTTCCGCGCCATCGCGCTGAAGAGCAAGGCCGCACCCTACTCGCCCCATCGGGACAATCCCCACGAAGGCGACAACATCGGCGTCACCATCCGCGAGCGAGCCGGCGGCCGGCGCCTGTTCTACGCCCCCGGCCTGGCGGAGATCGAACCGCAGGTGTGGGAGGAGATGAAGGTGGCCGACTGCGTCATGGTGGACGGCACCTTCTGGACCGACGATGAGATGGTGACGCTGGGGATCTCATCCAAGCGCGCCCGCGACATCGGCCACCTGCCCCAGTCCGGGCCGGGCGGCATGATGGAATGGCTCGACAAGCTGCCGCGCAGCACGCGCAAGATCCTCATTCACATCAACAACACCAACCCCATCCTCGATGAAGACAGCCCCGAGCGCCAGGAGCTGATGGCCCGCGGCATCGAGGTGGCCTACGACGGCATGGAGATCGAATTGTGAATACACCGAAGGCAGTCGAGAAGCCCTGGACCCGCGAGGAGTTCGAAGCAAAGCTGCGCGACAAGGGCGCCGGCTACCACATTTACCACCCCTTCAACGTCATGCTCAATTCCGGCAAGGCGACGCCGGAGCAGATCCGCGGCTGGGTGGCGAACCGCTTCTGCTACCAGATCGCCATTCCGATCAAGGATGCCGCCATCATGGCCAACTGCCCCGATCGCGAGATTCGCCGCGGCTGGATCCAGCGCATCCTCGACCACGACGGCTACGAGATCGGCGGCGCCAGCGATGCCGGCGGCATCGAGGCATGGATCCGCCTGGGCGAAGCCGTGGGACTCACCCGGGAGGAGATCACCGATCTGCGCCACGTCATTCCCGGCGTGCGCTTCGCCGTCGACGCCTACGTGAACTTCGCCCGCCAGCGGCCGTGGCAGGAGGCGGTGTGCGCCTCGCTGACCGAGCTGTTCGCCCCCACCATCCACAAGGAGCGGCTGGCCACCTGGCCGGAGCACTACCCGTGGATCGAATCGAGCGGGCTGCAGTATTTCCGCAATCGCGTCACCCAGGCACGGCGCGACGTCGAGCAGGGTCTGGCAGTGACGCTAGACTACTTCGACACCCGCGCGCTGCAGAACCGCGCCCTGGAAATTCTGCAGTTCAAGCTGGACATCCTGTGGAGCATGCTCGATGCCATGCAGATCAAATACGGACTGAAGCCATGAGCACCGCGGTCGTCGCAGACGCGCGCCCGCGCCTGAACCGGCTGTTCCGCCTGCAGTGGGAGGAGGCGCAGCAGTGCCACGTCCTGCTCTACCCGGAAGGCATGGTGAAGCTGAACCAGAGCGCCGGCGAGATCCTCAAGCGCTGCGACGGCACGCGCGATGTCGGCGAGATCGTCGCCGATCTCGAGCGCAGTTTCGAAACCACCGGACTCAAGGACGATGTCGCCGCCTTCCTCGACATCGCGGCGAAACAGAAATGGGTGGAACTGACCTGATCGATCAGCCCCGCAGGGTGGGTAGGCCGCAGGCCGTACCCACCGGGCGATGTGCCATCGGCTGACGACTCGCGCGCGACGAAAGCATCCCATACGAATGGACGAAATCACCTCCCTTTCCATCGCCACACCCCAGGAAGGCCTGGCAGAGCAGACGGCTCACCAGCCGGCCAACCCACGCCCCGGCCCGCCCCTGTGGCTGCTGGCCGAGCTGACCTACCGCTGCCCGCTGCACTGCGCCTTCTGCTACAACCCGGTGGACTTCGCCCGCCACGAGCAGGAGCTGGCCACCGACGACTGGCTGCGCGTGCTGCGCCAGGCGCGGGCGATCGGCTCGGTGCAGTGCGGCTTCTCCGGCGGCGAGCCGATGCTGCGCGACGACCTCGAAGTGCTGGTGGCCGAAGCGCACCGGCTGGGTTTCTACACCAATCTGCTCACCTCCGGCGTGGGCCTGAACGAGCAGCGCATCGGCGCACTCAAGGAAGCCGGGCTGGACCACATCCAGCTTTCCTTCCAGGACTCGACGCGGGAGATGAACGACTTTCTCTCCCACACGAAAACCTTCGAGCTAAAGCAGCGCGTCGCCCATCTCATCAAGGCCCATGACTACCCAATGGTCATGAACTGCGTCATCCACCGGCTCAACATCGACCACATCGGCCGCATCATCGAGATGGCCCACGAGCTGGGCGCCGAATACATCGAGCTGGCCAACACCCAGTTTTACTCCTGGGCCTACGTCAACCGCGACCAGTTGCTGCCCTCGCGCGAGCAGCTCCAGCGCGCCGAGGCGGTGACCAACGAGTGGCGGAAGAAGCTGGGCGACAAAATGAAGATTTTCTTCGTCGTGCCCGACTACTACGAGAAGCGGCCGAAGAAATGCATGAACGGCTGGGGCAACGTCTTCCTTACCATCACCCCGGACGGCACGGCCCTGCCCTGCCATACCGCGCGCATGCTGCCCGGACTCGCCTTCCCCAACGTGCGCGAGACGGGCGTGCGCGAGATCTGGTACGACTCGGAAGGCTTCAACCGCTTCCGCGGCACCGGCTGGATGAAGGAACCCTGCCGCACCTGCCCCGAGCGGGAGAAGGACCTCGGCGGCTGCCGCTGCCAGGCCTACATGCTCGCCAACGACCCGGCCGCCGCCGACCCGGTGTGCGAATTCTCGCCCCACCACCACCGGGTCGAAGAAGCCGTCGCCAAGGCCCAGAGCGCCGAGGCCTCGGCGCCCAAGCCGCAACCCATCATCTTCCGCGGCCCGAACGAATCGCGGCAACTGGCGCGGGCGTTCTGACAGCGGATCACCTCAGCCACTACTGATCCTGCAGTCGTAGCGCCGGACCGGCTGCCACACACGGCGCACTTCGCGCCGCGGCCGCGCCGCGCGTCGTTCCGTATCAATTTCGCATGCCGGAGCACCGCCGAACGGGGGCACACCTTCAGGGCAAAAACGCCGCGAACCGGTGCCGGGCGCGGTTTCCGCCGCTACACCCAATTTCCATTTGACATCGCAAGGCCGGTGGCATAGCGTGCCGGCGGTGCGCCAGTAACGCTTCAGCAAACAAGGCGAGCGATATCGCTTTTCGGCAATGGCGCGGCAACGGTCAGGGAGAAGCAATGAAGAACGGATGGTCGCGGCCTGCCGCCGTGCGGCAGCCGTGGGGAAGAACATCAATCAAGCACGCAGCATTCGTCACGGTATTCGTTGTTCAATCGCTCGTAGTTGATTTCGCGTGGTCGGGACAAGTCAACATTGCCCCCGTAGTTGCCGCGCCGCCTGGCTCTCCCTTTCTTTCGGATCTACTCGATGCATGCGCGACGATTCCCCTCGGCTCGTATGGCATCACGTATAACTTTATCTCGGTGACCGTGCGCACCCGCTGCGCCGCGGATGACCCGGCCATTGCCTCGCTTGAAGCCGATGGATGGAATGTCATCAACCATTGTGTGCCCTACTACAGCCCCTGCAATCAGTGGTATCCCTCCGCCTTGGCGAAAGGCGCTTTTTGTCCAAGCAACTACTCCTTGTGGGCTGGAACTGGCTGCATTCCGTACGACAGCTCCAGTGGGTCACCCACAATAGCCAAGAACATCGGCACACCCGATCGCAGTGCGTGCACGGGAAATCCGATCAACATCGCGGTCAAGAGCAAGTTCGCGCTTGAGATGGAATACGCAAGCCCCGCGCTCGGCGGGGCAAGTCTTTACCGCAGTTACAACAGCCAAGCGCCGCTGGCGACAGGCAGCTTCGGCAGCCGGTGGCGGCATTCCTACGATCGCACCGTTCGATTGATGGCAACTAGCGTCATTTCGTCCGCGTATGCCGATCGGCCCGACGGCAAGACGTACTTCTTCACGCTGTCGGACGGAGCATGGATGGCGGATTCGGACGTCAACGATAGGGTGGTACGGCTGACCGACAGTGCGGGCAATCTGACCGGCTGGCGCTACACGGTAGCGGCCGACGACTCCGTGGAGGAATACGACGCGGCGGGTCGCCTGCTGAAGATCACCCATCGCGGTGGAATGACACACAAGCTCTCCCACAGTGACGGCGCCGGCGGCATTCTGTTCGGCACAACCCCGAATGCCAACGGCTATCTTGCGCCGGCCTGTGCCGGCGTACCGGGTGCCGCGGCTCCCGTTGTGCCCGGCAAGCTGCTCTGTGTCACCGACCCCTTCGGCCGTCAGTTGAACTTCGCCTACGATGCTTCCAGCCGCATCGTCAAAATGACCGACCCCGCCGGCGGCCTGTACCAGTACGAATACGACGGCCCCTCCGGGCCGGCCGGGGCGAACAACCTCACCTCCGTCACCTACCCCGACGGCACGGTGCGCACCTATCACTACAACGAACCCGAGCACACCGGCGGGGCGAATCTGCCCAACGCGCTCACCGGCATCACCGACGAAAACGGCGTGCGCTTCGCCACCTACCAGTACGATGCCCAGGGCCGGGCAATCGTCAGCGAACACGCCGGCGGCGCCCAGCGCGTGGCGCTAACCTACAACGCCGACGGCTCGACCACCGTCACCGATGCCCTGGGCAGTGCCCGCACCTACGGTTTCCAGACCATTCTCGGCGTGGTCAAGAACACCAGCCTCTCCCAGCCCGCCGGCGCCGGCTGCGGCCCGGCCTCGGCGGCCACCACCTACGACGCCAACGGCAACGTCGCCTCGCGCACCGACTTCAACGGCGTCACCACCACCTACAGCTACGATCTGGCGCGCAACCTGGAAACCCGGCGCGTGGAGGCGAGCGGCAGCGCCCAGGCGCGCACCGTGAGCACCGAATGGCACGCGAGCTACCGCCTGCCGCTCAGGATCGCCGAACCCAACCGGCTGACTACCTTCACCTATGATGCCGCCGGCAACCTGCTGACTCGCAGCGAACGCGCCACCACGGATGCCACCGGCGCGCTCGGCTTCGGTGCGACGCAGAGCGGCACGACGCGCAAGTGGACCTACACCTACAACAGCCTCGGCCAGGTGCTCAGCCTCGACGGTCCGCGCACCGATGTCACCGACCGCACCAGCTTTGCCTACGACGCCGCCACCGGCAACCTGCTGTCCGTCACCAACGCCCTGGGGCAGGTCACGAGTCTTTCCGACCACGACCCCCACGGCCGGCCGCGCACCATCACCGACGCCAACGGCGTGGTCACGACACTTTCCTACGATGCCCGCGGCCGGCTGACTTCCCGCACCGTGGGCAGCGAAACCACCACCTACAGCTACGACGGCGTCGGCCAGCTCACCCAGGCGAGCCTGCCCGATGGCAGCTTTCTCGCCTATACCTACGATGCCGCCCAGCGGCTGACGGCGATCACCGACGCCCGGGGCAACCGCCTGGTCTTCACCCTCGATGCCCTGGGCAACCGGGTGAAGGAAGAAGCCTTCGACCCGCAGGGCGCGCTGGCGCAAACACGCGCCCACGCCTACGATGCCCTGAGCCGGCTGCAGACCGACCTCGGTGCGACGGGGCAGGCGAGCGGCTATGGCTACGACGCCACCGGCAATCTCACCACGGCCACCGACCCCCTCGCCCACACCCGCACCCAGGGGTTCGACGCCCTCAACCGCCTGGTGCGCCTGACCGACCCGGCAGGCGGGGTGACGCAGCTCGCCTACAACGGCCAGGACCGGGTGACCCAAGTGACCGACCCGCGCGGGCTCGTCACCACCTACACCGTCTCCGGCCTGGGCACTGTGACGAAGGTGGTCAGCCCCGATGCCGGCACGACCAACAACACCTACGATGCCGCCGGCAACCTGAAAACTTCCAAAGACGCCCGCGCCGTGACCGCCACCTACAGCTACGACGCCCTCAATCGGGTGACGGCGGTGAGCTACACCGGCACCGGCTTCAGCGCCCAGAGCTTGAGTTTCCAGTACGACCAGGGGCAGAACGGCGTCGGCCGGCTCACCGGCTTCACCGATCCCTCGGGCAGCACCACGCTTAGCTACAGCGCCCAGGGGCGCGTGCTCACGAAAAGCCAGACCACCAGCGCCCCGAGCGGCGTGACGCCAAGCTCGGTGACGCTCACGCTCAGCCACGGCTACAGCCCGGCGGGGCAACTGACGAGCCTCACCTACCCCTCGGGCAAGACGCTGATGCTGACCTACGCCGGCGGACGGGTTGCTTCATTGGTCTGGGACGGCGCCGTGGTGCTCGATTCCCTCGCCTACCACCCCTTCGGCGCGCCGAACGCCTGGCGCTGGGGCAACGCCACGGCGCATACCCGCAGCTTCGACGCCGACGGGCGACTCACGCCCGCAACCACGCTTACAACGCCGCACACATCACAAACGTGGCGGACGGCACCGAAGTGCGCCCGGCCGGCGCCGACTAACGCGCCATTTCGATGAGTTCGAGATCCTTCCGTAGCAGGTCATTGACCAGCGCAGACAGATCCACGCCCTTGGCATTGGCCAGTGCGGCAAGCCGGGCTTGCACCTGGTCATCCAGATACACCGGCAGGTTGAGCTTCGCCCCGGGCCGGAAAAACTTGCCGCGCGTGCCGCCGGAGAAATCGATCTCGGCGGGCATGTCGGCATCGTCTGAGGTGGGAGTGTGGCTCATCGTATCACCTATCGTGGTTCGTTCTCATACTGCTCACGCTCACGGCGCGTCGCCTGCCGCGCCGAAATGATGCGCACCCGAGCGCTCGTCGGCCCGGTGGGCTGGAAGGTGTGCGACACCGCCAGCAGCTTGCCCTGGCTCGCCATGCCGAGCGTAAACCAACGCTCTTCGGTTTCGCTATGCTCCGCATCGAAGACTGTGAGCGCCAGCGGATCAGTCAGGACAGTGGCGGCTTCCGCAAAGGTCACGCCATGCTTGGCAATGTTCGCCTGTCCCTTGGCCGGGTCCCAGAGGATGTCCAGTTCTGGTTCGTCCATGCCGCTCCATCTGCAACGTTCACGCGGAAGCCGCGGGCTCCGGCAACATTTTAATCAGTTCGGCAGCCAACGCCGGATGGGGCGCGACCGTTGTCATTGACAAGCGCACGTCTTCATGGAACAGCCGCAGCGAGTAACTTGAATGGGCCGACGAGGCTATGTTGCCGAAATCGGGCCGCGAAGTCGACATTTCTGTGTTGCCTTGCCCACTTACCAACCTCGCGCGAATCACTCCATCGTGAAGACCCGCGCGGGCCACGAGTAACAAGACGCGCGCGCGGCGACCGCCACCTACAGCTACGACGCCCTCAATCGGGAGACGGCGGTGAGCTACACCGGCACGAGTGTCACCGCCCAGAGCATCAGTTTCCAGTACGACCAGGGACAACACGGCTAAACCGGCCAGGCTCGACTTATTCTTCTCGCATCGCCACCGCGCAGGTCGGAATAGCTCTGCGTATTCCGCCGGATGCTGCCACCGGTAAGCGCAGCAGTCTCACGATCGGGGGGATGCCTACGACTACACCACTGCAGCGGGAAAATACCGCCAGACCTGGACCGCCGGCCCCGCCGCTCGCATTGTGCAAACGGCGGTGTCCGGGCAATGCCGGAGCTTACTTCGCTGCCTCGATGAGTTCGATGTCCTTCTTGAGCAACTGATTGACCAGCTCCGACAGCTCGATGCCACGGGCGTCAGCCTTGGCCGCCAGACAGGACTGAACATCTTCCTCGAGATAGACCGGCAAGCGGAAAACCGCATCCGCCCGATAGAACTTGCCCCGCTCGCCTTTGCTGAAATCGTAGTGATCCTTCATGGCTTCACCCTTTGCCGCTAGCGCGGCCCTTCTTCGTAGTCGCGTACTTCCCCAGTGCGCAAGCGAAAAGGGGCCGGAGTCGCCTTAGATTTTCCGTGAGCAGACGATCTCGCGGTAGCTGAACCCTGCCAGCCGCCCCATCAGGTCGCCACGATCAGCGGGTAATCGAACGCCTCGCGCGCTGGTGGCAGCGGCACCTTGTTGGTATCGGACTGGGCTTCAATCAACTTCTTCGCCACGTCGCGCGCAATCTCGATGGTCTCCTGGATCGTGCGGCCTTGTGCCACCAGGCCCTGCACCTCTTCGCTCGTGGCGAGGTATACGCCCTCGGGTAGTTTCTCGATATGCAACTGAATCACGTGTTCCACGACCTTCACTCCTGATGTGTTGCGTGGCAGCGCTCGCGCGTCCTCTGGCCGTGGTGCGCCAAACACTCCGCGGGCGGTTCATGCCACTTCTCGATCAAAGCCGTTCGACCTCGGTCATTGGTCCCTTCCTGCGGGGGCAAGTGGAATAACCGTGACGGACGAATCGGGTTGGACGATGCAGCAATATTGCCGGATCGTGCCGCGAAGTCGACGATTGCCTGTTGCGCAGCCTCGGTTGCGGCCACGATGCCGCCCGGCGCCTGACAGGAATCCGGGCCGGCGCCGGCAATGGCATCGCCTGCACGTTGGATACCGCCTGCAACCTCGCTTCGCCCCGCCCGCGACTCACACCCCCAGCCACGCCCGGCGCAGCCGCTGCGCCGCCGCTGCGGGCTTCGCGACCAGTTCGAGTTTGCAGCTGTCCTTCGGCGCAGGCTGCAGCACTGCCTTGAAGCACATCAGCTCGTCGCGGCGGAAGGCGTGGATTTCAACCGTTTCGCCGGCGCGACAGCGCCCGAGCAGCTTGTCCAGATTCTCGCGGGTGACGCGCAGGCCATTGACCGCCACCAGCATATCGCCTGCCGAGAGCCCGGCCTGCTGCGCCGCGCCACCGTCGAAGACTGCCGCCAGCTTGGCTTCGGCGCCGTCTCCGGCGAGCTTGACGCCCAGGGCCGGCGTCTTGCTCTCCGCCTCCCAGCGCAGTTGCACGCCGGCCTGGCGCAAGAGCGGCGCCAAGGGCAGGTCGCGCGTGCCGTGCACTGCCTCGCGGAAGAACGGCGCCAGCTTCAAGCCGCTGAGCGCCTCGGCAACACTCTGAACCCCATCCTCCGCCACGCCGATGCCGGTGCGACCATGCTGGCGCCAAAGTTCGCGCATCACCGCATCCAGCGATACCCGACCGCCGGTACCGATGCGCAGCCTCAGATCCAGCGCCAGCGCCACCAGCGCGCCCTTGGCATAGTAGCTGACGATGGCATTGGCCGAGTTCTCGTCCTGGCGGTAGTACTTGCTCCAGGCATCGAAGGAGGACTCGGCCACGCTCTGCTTCAGCCGCCCCGGCGTGCGCTGCACGTTGGCGATGGTTTTCGCCAGCAGCTTGAGGTAGTCCCCGGCACCGATGACGCGGCTGCGCGCGAGCGCCAGATCGTCGTAGTAGGAGGTGATGCCCTCGAACGCCCACAGCAACGTGGTGTAGTTCTCGCGCGTCAGGTCGTAAGGCACGAAGGCCGCCGGCTTGATGCGCTTGACGTTCCAGGTGTGGAAGTACTCGTGGCTGGCCAGTCCGAGGAAGCCGCGGTAGCCGTCCGTCATCGCGCCCATGCCCGGCGCCGCCAGCTCGCCGCGCGCGCACAGCAGTGCCGTGGATGCCCGGTGCTCCAGGCCGCCGTAGCCCTCGCCCACGGCCGTGACCAGGAACAGGTAGCGGCGCATCGGCGCCTCGCCGAACAGCCGGATTTGCCATTCGCATATCCGCTTCAGATCGCCAGTCAGGCGCGCCGTGTCGCAGTCGTGCCGGCCGGTGATGGCGATCTCGTGGGGCACACCACCGGCTTCGAAGCGCGCCAGCGTAAACGTTCCCATCTCCACCGGATGATCGATCAGCTCGTCGTAATCCGCGGCGCGATACAGGCCGAAGCCATGCAGCCGCGCCGCACCCCGCTTGCCCCGCGCCGGCTCCAGCGCCGTGGCCACCCGCCAGTCGCGGAAGCGCTCGCCCGCGGGCGCGCGGATGTCCACCAGGCATGGCCGATCCTCCTGACCCATCACCTGCAGGAACACGCTCGTGCCGTTGAAGAAGCCGTGGCTTGCGTCGAGATGGGCGCCGCGCACCGACAGATCCCAGGCATAGACCTGGTAGCGCAGCGTGAGCGCCCCGCCGCTCCCGCGCCGGAGCGGCGCCGCCTGCCAGGTGTGCTTGTCCAGCTTGGTCAGCGCCACCTGCCGCCCGCCCGCCTCGGCGCGAATCGAGACGATATGCCGGGCGAAATCGCGGATCAGGTAGCTGCCCGGTATCCATGCCGGCAACATGAAGCGCTGCCCGGCCGGATCGGAATCCGCCACCGTGCACGTCACCTCGAACAGGTGCGCCTCGGGATGAACGGGAACGATGGTGTAGCGGATCGGGGACGCTGGCATGACCGTTGTCGTGGCAGTTGGGGCGGGCCATATTGTAGTGCGAAGGCTGAGCGGGGGGCGCGAGCTGACTGCCACGGGACGAAGCGTGCCGATCGCTCGGGCACGACCACCACCTACGCCTACAACGCCCGGGGCGAGCGGGTTAGAAAGTCCGGCCCCCTCACCACGACGGGCACGAACTATTTCTTCTACGACGAGGCGGGGTATCTGATCGGGGAGTATGACAAGGACGGCGCACCGATCCAGGAATTCGTCTGGCTGGAAAACATCCCCGTCGCCGTCGTCAAGGCGGGCGCGATCCACCACGTCTATACCGACCAGCTCGACACGCCGCGAATCATCCTGGATCGGTTGAACCGCGTGCGCTGGCGCTGGGAGGCCGAGCCGTTCGGGACCACGGCGGCGAACGAGAACCCGGCGGGGCTGGGGACCTTCACCTTCAACCTCAGATTCCCCGGGCAGTACTTCGACAAGGAGACCAACTTTCACTACAACTACTTCAGGGATTATGATACGGCGATGGGAAGGTACGTGCAGGCAGATCCTATTGGCCTGGACGGCGGGGCCAATCTCTACCTTTATGCAAACGCCAATCCCACCGCATACGTCGATCCCTTTGGTTTGTTCGCTCCGGCGCTGACCCTAACGCCGCAAGCGATAAGCGGGTTAGTAACCACTGTTGGCAGTATCATAGTTCTCGGCAGTAGCAGCGGAAGTGCCAGCCAGCCGATACCGAATCCTCCCTCGGATGACAAGTGCCAGAGCCGATGCAATGGTCCTATTCTTTACCGAGTATACGGAGGGGCTTCTGATCCGTGGGGTAAGTCATGGACACCGGTGAACGCGTTAACGACGTTTGGTTTCCGAAGCTATGCTGGACTCCCCAACACCAACTTGGCTAAACGTATCCGTGTCGGCTGCCTTCGTGACGCTACGGGAGTGATCATTCGCAATGCGCTGCCATTTGATGGCAACGTTGGAGGGATCCTTGAGTACTTTGTTCCGAACCCACAGCAGCAAATTGATCTGATCTCTGACTTCGCCGTGCCACCTGGGCTGATCTCTCGGATTCCACTAATGGCTCCGTAGGTTGAAATGGACATAAAGAACGAATTTGTCTACTTTTTCTCGACAGAACGGGCATCCCCTAGCCTCCCGACGCGCTTGCGGTACGTTCGACGACTCAACGTCACGGGCGGAGACATCAATCGAGAGGTTGTGCTCGTGGAACTCGAGCAGTTCGACGAAAAGTATCCGCATCACTGCTTGGCGATATTTCCAAGACATACTCAACAGGCCTTCTTTGGTCAGAGCAACGACGACCCTATATTTGTGAATGTACTCGACGGATCGCCGTTCATCCGCAAGGACGCGGTCGACCTGTCAGACCCAGAGATCCCATTTGTTGATATCGGTGGGGTGTCCACGTCCCGAGAGCAGGCTTTGCTCTGGCAATGTAAATCGCAGGAGTAAAAGGGCCAAACGGGCCAAGTTCGACATATTCGGAGACCGGCACCACCCGCAAATGGACCTACACCTACAACAGCCTCGGCCAGGTGCTCACGGCGGACGGCCCGCGCACCGACGTCACCGACCGCACCACGTTTGCCTACGATGCCGCCACGGGCAATCTCGTCTCCGTCACCGACGCCCTGGGCAAGGTAACGGCACTGTCGAATCACGACCCCCACGGCCGCCCGCAGACGATCACCGATGCCAACGGCGTGGTCACGACACCGGCCTACGACGCCCGCGGCCGGCAGAGCGCGCGCAGCGTGGGCGCCGAGACCACCGGCTACGCCTACGATGGTGTCGGCCGGAGACCAGCGTATTTGTATCGAGCGCTATCCGCACAGTCAGGCTTACATTCCGTACATTGCCGGTCGCATTTCCACGTCATTTCCCCCGGGGCAGCGGAGTTCAGCGGGTGCGAGGTAGCTCGGCGTCGATGAGTTGCTCGGTCTACCAGCCACGCAGTAGCTGTTGCGCGTAGCGGTGGTTGTCGATCGCCTGTCGAGGTAGCAGCACGGCATCGGCCGCCTGTTTGCACCAATACCGGTTGTAGGTGGATTCCACGGCAACCCTGCCGACGTCATCCTTGTGCGGCGCCAGTACTGCCAGTACAGCATCCAGCCGGTTCGCAACGCGCCGCTTCGAAACCAAGATGTCCCGTTCCTCGATGATGACCACCACGCAGTTTTTCGCGTGCAGATCAATTCCGATGTCTTTAATCTCGGCCTCCTTCGGTTTAAGCGGCTCGCACGTTGACGTTAACCCCGCCGCCGCCACGGCGGCGGAAGGCCGGCTGGATGATTATCAGGGTCGGACCATTCGCGCCGCTGCCCCACCTCGGCTGTATTCGACGGAGCGGCTGCACCCGATACCGCTGAAGCAGTAAGCAGGGAGCCGACACAAGAGCTTCCTTCCTTGACTCGATGGGTTCGATGTCCTTCGTGTCCAACTGATTGACCAGTTCCGACACCTCGATGCCGCAGGCGTCGGCCTTGGCCGCCAGACAGGACTGGACGTCTTCCTCGACATTGACCGGCAATCGGAACGCACGATAGAACTCGCCCTGCTCGCCTTTGCTGAAATCGTGGCGATCCTCCATTGACTCACCCTTCGCCGCTCACGCGGTGCTCGTTCGTCGCCGCGCAATGCCTCGAGGTCGGCACGGCGCGTCAGCGTTGGCCCGGCGTGGCACGTTGTTCGGACAGCGCCTCGAGGAGAGGCGATTGACAAGCGCTGCAGCTTTGCGCTATTCCATCCGTAATAGCAGGGACCCGCGCAGCGAGGCCACGAGAGGAGACAAGCCGACAATGGAGCCGCAGTCCACGCCGCAGCCGACGGAGCCTTTTTGGCGCCTGCTCTATCGCTTCCTGTGGCCGTTCCAGTATTTCCGCGACGTGACCAGGGGCTCGACGGTGGAGCGGCGCCACAACTACCGCCATAACCGCGCCATGCGCGTGCACCTGCCGGGGTTTCTGCTCAAGTGGTCGCTGATGACGCTGGTGTGGTTCACCTTCGGCGGCGTCTTCGACCGTGGTCTCGACTTGGTTTTGCCGGCCACCTGCTGCTTCCTGACTGGCAGTTGCTCGGCCATCGTCGCCGTCAAGCTCGGTGTAGCCTGGGTGTGGCTGGAGCGCTTTCCCGAGTTGTTCTAGCCCAGAAAAAGTAGCTCACCGCGGAGGACACAGAGGGAAGCGAACCATCAACCACTCAACCGAAGGGTGAAGGGCGACGTGTGTTTTGCAGCTCGTTTCGCCTCCGCGTCCGCTGTGTCCTCTGAGGTTAATCGAGCATTCTCGTCACCCCAGCCACCGCCGCGCGTTGCGGAACATGCGCAGCCAAGGCGAATCCTCGCCCCACTGCGGCGGATGCCAGGACATCTGCACCGTGCGGAATACCCGCTCGGGATGGGGCATCATGATCGTGAATCGGCCGTCCTCGGTCGTAACTCCGGCGATGCCAGCCGGTGAACCGTTGGGGTTGGCCGGGTAGCGCTCGGCGATCCGGCCACGGTTGTCCACATAGCGCATTGCCACCCTCACGTGCTCCTGCGCTTCGATGCCGGCAAACTCGGCGCGTCCTTCGCCGTGGGATACCACCACTGGCAGTCGGCTCCCGGCCATGCCGGCGAAAAAAATGGACGGGCTATCCGGAATCTCGACCATGACCAAGCGCGCCTCGAACTGCTCGCTGCGGTTGCGCTGGAATGCCGGCCAGCACTGCGCGCCGGGCATGATCGGAGCAAGATGGCTCATCATCTGGCAGCCATTGCACACGCCCAGGGCGAAGCTCCCGCCGCGTTCAAAGAACGCGGCGAACGCCTCGCGCAAGCGGTCGTTGAAGAGGATGGACTTTGCCCAGCCCTGGCCGGCGCCGAGCACGTCGCCGAAGGAAAAACCGCCGCAGGCGGCCAGCCCGTGGAAGTCCGCGAGCAACACGCGCCCCGCCTGCAGATCGCTCATGTGCACGTCCCGCGGCGCGAAGCCGGCGCGCTCGAAGGCGGCAGCCATCTCCACCTGGCCATTGACGCCTTGCTCGCGCAGGATGGCGATCTTGGGCCGCTGGCCCAACACCGCCGGAGCATTGCCCGCCCACGCCTTTTGCCCCGCCCCGGGGACAGGGGAGCACATGTCTTCCATCTCGAAGGTCAGGTGGGCGAACAGGCCGGGATCGGCCTCGTCGGCGAGCGCATCGAATTCCTCCTGCGCGCATTGGGCGTCGTCGCGCAGGCGTTGGATGTGGGCGCTCGTCTCCGACCAGGCGCGCCACAGCTCCGCCCGCCGGGCGCCGAAGAGCAGCTTGGCGTTGCGCCGGATGCGGATCTCGTCACTGTGGTTCGGGCTGCCGATGAAGTGGGCGCAGGCAACCAGTCCGGCCTCGCGTAGCAGGTCGAGCACCCGGGCGCGCTCGGCGCGCCGGATCTGCAGCACGGCTCCCAGCTCCTCGCAAAACAGCCCGGCGAAGACGCGATCCGAGTAGCGCCCGGCAACCACCTCGGGGCGACGCTCCATGCCGTCCACATCGTTCATCCATGGGTCATAGCAGACGGTGTCGAGCGTGAGCGAAAGGCCGCAGTGCGACGCGAAAGCCATCTCGCACACCGTGGCGAACAGCCCGCCGTCGGAGCGGTCGTGGTAGGCGAGCACCAGCCCTGCGGCGCGCAGGCGCTGGATGGCACCGAAGAACGCCTTGAGGAGCCCCGCGTCGGCATCGGGGGCGCGATCGCCCAGGGCGTTGTAGGCCTGTGCCAGCACCGAGCCGCCGAGGCGGTTGCTGCCGCGGCCGAGGTCGATCAGCAGCAACTCGGTTTCGACGCCCGGGTCCAGCACCAGCTGCGGCGTCAGCGTAGCGCGGATGTCGCGCACGGGCGCGAAGGCGCTGACGATGAGCGACAAGGGGGCGACGACCTGCTTGGCATCGCCATCCTCCTGCCAGGTGGTCTTCATGGACAGGGAGTCTTTACCGACGGGAATGCTCACCCCCAGCTCGGGACAGAACTCGAGTCCGACCGCTTTCACCGTCTCGAACAACTGGGCGTCTTCGCCTCGGTGGCCGGCGGCGGCCATCCAGTTGGCGGACAGTTTGATGTCGCCGATGTCCGCCACCGCCGCGGCGGCGAGATTGGTGATCGCCTCGCCCACCGCCATGCGTCCAGAGGCCGGCGCGTCGAGCAGCGCCAGCGGCGTGCGCTCGCCCATGGCGAAGGCCTCGCCCCGATAGCCGTCGAAGGACATGGCGGTGACGGCGCAGTCGGCCACCGGCACCTGCCAGGGACCGACCATCTGGTCGCGCGCCGTCAGCCCGCCCACGGTGCGGTCGCCGATGGTGATGAGGAAGCTCTTCGATGCCACCGCCGGCATGCGCAACACGCGGTGGCAGGCATCCTTGAGATCCAGATCGACGACATCGAAGGGCGCTGGGTACCGCGCCCGGCTGGAAACGTTGCGCTCCATGCGCGGCGGCTTGCCGAGCAGCACCTCCATGGGCATGTCCACCGCGTTGTTGTCGAAGTGGCGATCACGCACCACCAGGCGGCCGTCATCGCTCGCGGCGCCGAGCACGGCGAAGGGACAGCGCTCGCGCTCGCACAGGGCACGAAACTCTTCCAGGCGCTCCGGTGCAATGGCGAGCACGTAGCGCTCCTGGGCCTCGTTGCACCAGATCTCCAGCGGGCTCATGCCGGGCTCTTCCGAGGGCACGGCGCGCAGATCGAAGCGCGCGCCACAGCCGGCCCCGTGGGCCAGCTCCGGCAGGGCGTTGGACAACCCGCCGGCGCCGACGTCGTGGACAGCGAGGATGGGATTCGCCGCACCAAGCTGCCAGCATCGGTCGATCACCTCCTGGGCGCGCCGCTGCATCTCGGCATTGCCCCGCTGCACGGAGGCAAAGTCCAGCTCGGCGACATTGGTGCCGGTGGTCATGGACGAGGCGGCGCCGCCGCCCAATCCGATCAGCATGCCCGGCCCGCCGAGCTGGATGAGCAGCGTGCCGGCGGGAAACGCCGCCTTGTGCGCGTCGCGCGCGGCGATGTTGCCGACGCCGCCGGCGATCATGATCGGCTTGTGGTAGCCGCGCATCTCGCCCATCGCCTCCTGCTCGTAGGTGCGGAAATAGCCAGCGAGATTGGGACGGCCAAACTCGTTGTTGAATGCGGCGGCACCGATCGGTCCCTCGATCATGATCTGCAGCGCCGAGGCGATGCGCTCGGGCCGGCCGTAGTGCCGCTCCCAGGGCTGCTCGAAGCCCGGGATCTCCAGATTGGACACCGAGAAGCCGCACAATCCGGCCTTCGGCTTGGCGCCGCGGCCGGTGGCGCCTTCGTCGCGAATCTCGCCGCCCGAGCCGGTGGCCGCACCCTGAAACGGGGAGATGGCCGTCGGATGGTTGTGCGTCTCCACCTTGGCCAGCAGGTGCGTTTCCTCCTGGTGGTAGGCGTAGACACCATCGCCGCCGGGATAGAAGCGCCGGATGGTCGCGCCTTCGATGACCGCGGCATTGTCGGCGTAGGCCACCACCGTGCCCTGAGGCTGTCGGCGGTGAGTTTCTCGGATCATGCCAAAGAGCGTGTGCTCGCGCCGGCTGCCGTCGATCACCCAGTCGGCATTGAAGATCTTGTGCCGGCAATGTTCCGAATTGGCCTGGGCGAACATCATCAGCTCGACGTCGGTGGGGTTGCGGCCCATGCGCACGAAGTTTTCGGCGAGGTAGTCGATCTCGTCGTCGGACAGCGCCAGCCCGAGGCCACGGTTGGCGGCTTCCAGCGCCGCGCGCCCCTCGCCCATGACATCCACCCGCGTCAGTGGCCGTGGCGGATAGTGATGGAACAGCGCCTCCGCGTCGTTGAGCGTCTCCAGTACCGATTCGGTCATGCGGTCGTGAAGCAGCGGCAGCACGGCAGCGCGCTGGGTTGGCTCCAGGGCAACGCGCAGGTCGAGGTAGTAGGCGGTGCCGCGCTCGACGCGCAGGATCTGGGCGAAGCCGCATTGACGGGCGATCTCGGTCGCCTTGGTGGACCAGGGCGATATGGTTCCGAGGCGCGGCGTCACGAGCAGCAGCGTTCCGGTGGGCGGCTGCGCGGAAGCCGGACGCGCGCCGAGCAGATCCTGCAGGCGGACCAGCGTTTCGCCGGCAAGGCTGTCGCCAAGCTCGACGAGGTAGCAATGCTCCGCCGCGAGGCTTTTCAGCTTGGGCAGGGCGCTACGGACGGATTCGGTGATGCGGGCGAGACGGTTGGGCGAGAATGCGCTGGCACCGCGCAGCTTGAGAACTTCGGGCATCGTCGTGGCCGGGCTGGCAAAAGCGAATTATACCCGCCCTGCCATGTGCCACTCGCCGCGCGCCGCGCGCTCAAACCGTAGCAGTTGGCGGCACTGCGGACAGTCGAATCGTGACGGTGAGTCCGCCTTCGCTACGGTTTGCCGCCTGGATGCTGCCGCCGTGGCTGCGTACCGCCCGCTCGGCGATAGCAAGGCCCAGACCGAAGCCGCCGCGCTGCGCATCGCGCGCCTCGTCGACGCGCACGAAGGGTTCGAAGATGCGCGGCAGCATCTCTTCCGGTACGCCGGGGCCGCGATCGGCGACCGCGATGACATATTCGTTGGGCGGCGTGGCTGCACGCACCAGCGACACGTCGACGCCCGTCCCGGCGGGTGCATGACGGATGGCATTGCGTACGACGTTTTCCAGCGCGCTGTGCAGTAGCGTCGGATCGCCTTCGACGGCCGCAGGGGTGATCTCCCCCGGCTGCAGGTGGCAGCGGCACGCCTGGGCTTCGACAGCGGCATCTTCGAGCACTTCGCGCAGCAGGCCGTCCAGTTCCACGGCTTCGCGCCGCGGCGTATGCGAACCGGATTCGAGCCGCGACAGCGACAGGATCTGTCCGATCAACTCGTTGAGCCGCTCCGTTTCCCGCTCGATGCGCTCGAGTTCCGTCGCCGAGGCGCCGTCGGCTCGCTGGCGCGCCAGTCCGAGCGCCGCCTGCACGCGCGCCAGCGGCGAGCGCAGTTCATGGGAGATGTCGCGCAGCAACGTCTGCCGGGAGCGGATCAGCGCGTCCAGCCTGCCGGCCATGTGATCGAGGGCATGGGCCAGGTCGACGATCTCGTCGCGGCGACCGCCAAGACTAGGGCCGACACGCTGGCTGAAGTCGCCCGCAGAGTAGGCGACGGTCGCGCGCCGCAACCGCTCGATGGGCGCCGCCAGGTAGCGCGCCAACAGCAGGCAGACGATGCCGCCCGCCAAGGTGGCGAGCAGCAGCGGCACGGCAACGACCCGCGGCCGGCCGAGCACGCGTCCAAGCGTAACGCTCTGGAAGTCGGGCAAGAGCATGAATTGCGGCCCACCGGGAACCTGCACCACCGGTCTGACCTGGATGGCGGACGGGCGGTGACCACGCGGGCCGCGGTGCAGATGGCGCAGCGCCCGCGGCGACACATCACGGTCGAGGATGTCCTGTCCGGCGTCGTCCACGACGAGGATCGGAACCACCTCGTCCCCATCGATCCGCTTTGCCCAGCGCCGCAGCCCGTCTATGCCAGCGGAATCGGCGGCGGCCTGGGCGGCGGCGACTTGCCGGTGGAACCATTCAAAGGAGCGCGGTGCGTCCTGGCGCGCGCGCAGCTGTTCCAGATAGAGCGAGGCGGCGACGATCAGCGCCACCGAGAACAGCAGCAGCGCCGCCCAGAAGGAGAGAAACAGTTTCCAGAACAGGCGATGCATGGTGCGCGCGCGTCTCACCGCACGACGTACTGGTAGCCGACGCCGCGCACGGTCTTGATCCGCTCCTCGCCGTCGGCGAACGGACCAAGCTTGTGGCGCAGGTTGCTCACATGCATGTCGAGACTGCGGTCGAAGCGTCCGAGACGCCGGCCGAGTACGCGCTCCGAGATCTCGCCCTTCGGCACCACGCGTCCGGCCTCGCGCAGCAGCGCTTCGAGAATTCCGAATTCGGTGCTGGTCAGCGCCGCGGGCTGGCCGGAACACTGGACCGTGCGCGCACCGCCGTGCAGGACCACGTCGCCCACTTGCAAAAGCTCGACAGCACCGCCGCCTGCCTCTTGCGCCGGTTCGGCGCGCCGAAGAATGGCGCGGATGCGCGCCACCAGCACACGCGGGTTGCACGGCTTGGCGAGATAGTCGTCGGCACCCAGCTCCAGCCCGACGATGCTGTCCACGTCCTCGCCGCGCGCGGTAAGCATGAGTACCGGAGTCAAGACATGGGCGCGAAGTTCGCGCAGCACGTCGAAGCCGTTGCGCCGCGGCATCATCACGTCGAGTACGATCAGGTCGAAGTCGCCGCTGCGCGCCCGGGCAAGGGCCTCGTCACCGTCGTGGGCCGTCGTCACCTCGAAACCTTCGGCCGCGAGGTATTCGCTCAGCATGGCGCAGAGTTCGGCGTCGTCGTCGGCGAGGAGAATGCGGGCCATGCACGGCTCCAGACGGTTTCCTTCATGGGACTCGATGGTGCCACAGCGCGCCGGCGCGGGGCACGCGGCAGTACAAACCCTTACTCTTCTTTACACAACTTTACGGAGCCTTTTCCCTTGCTGACGGGCCCGGCCGGTAACGTTTGCTCCGTGGCGCGGGGATGGTCCCCGACCGACTTCGAGACAAAGGAGAAATGCATGAACTCACGCAGATCGCTTATCGCCGCCGCGCTGATGGCAGCCAGTCTGGTTACCGTGCCGGCCCTGGCGCGGCCCCACGGCGGTTCCGGAGGTTGCGACTTCGGCCATCATGGCATGGGCTTCGGCGACCGGGCAGAACATCTCGCCCGCCGCCTTGATCTGTCCAAGGAGCAACGCGACAGTCTGCGCGCCGTCGACGACAAGTACCGTCCCCAGCTGCGCGCGTTGCGCGACCGCATGATGGACAACCGAAAGGCACTGGCCGAGCTTGCGCCCGGAGACGCCAAGCTGCGCGAGCTGGCGGACGCCCAGGGTAAGACCACGGCCGAAATGATCGTGCTGCGCGCCCAGATCCGCGCCGAGACGGAGAAGGTGCTGACCGACGCCCAGCGCAACCAACTGCGGCAGTGGCGCGAGCACCCCATGCGCGATCGCCCGATGGGCGACCGTCCGATGCGCGGCCGGAGTTGATGCGGCAGCCGGACGCGGACATACGGACCGCGTCCGGCCAACGTGGAAATGCGGATCCCGCCGGCTACTTCTTCGCCGTGCCGCCGGTCGCGCGCGACGGCGCCGTCGTCTGCACCGTGCGCCCCCACCCTGCCGGATAGGAGGCGAGACGCGTCGAAGCCGCCCGCGTCGGTCCGGCAAAGGTATAGCGCGTGCCCAGGCGGCCGCCGCCCGTGATGGCGCCCATTGCCTGGCGATCCAGTTCGATGCTGTCGATAAGATCCTTGATGACGATGCTGGCCATGGTTGCTTCCTCGAAATGGGCATGCGGGCAGGGCGGCCGCAGCCACACTGCCCGTCTGCCTCAAGTATAGCCCGCCTCCCGCGTGAGCGGGCACGGACGAAAACGGCAACGCCAGCCTGGTGGTCGGCGTTGCCGGACGAACTTAGAACGCCACGCTGGTGAAGGCGAACTGGCTCGGGGCGATGGCCAGGCTCGGCAGCACGAAGCCGGCACCGATGACACCGACGTTGTTCAGGGCATTGACTGCGATGTTCTGCACCTGAACGATGTCCTGGTCGATGGCCACATTGACATTGGCCACCGGGCCCAGACCCGCCAACCAGGAATTGCCGCCGCGGATTTCCGCGCGCGCCGCCGCATCCAACTCCCGGCTCGGGGCCAGGTCACGAATGGCGATACTCGACATGATGGATTCTCCTCTCGGTTGAGCGACGGGGCGGCCGGCAGCCGCCCCGCCGAGGCGCTTAGCGCACGAAGTTGATGTTGTTGCTGGCGCTCTGCACCGGGGTGACGAAGGAGCTGATGCCGCTGGCGAAGGCAACATTGTTGCCGTTGTTGTTCAGCACGTTCTGCACCTGGCCGATGGACTGGGAGGCGGCAAAGGAGACGTTCTCCACCGCGCTGTACTCGTAGCCGTAGACCGGCAGCCAGGGGAAGTAGAAGGTGCCGCCCTTGACTTGCGCCATGGCGCTGCGGTCGAGTTCTTCGGTACGGGCGAGGTCTTTGATCATCAGGGTGCTCATGGTCGTTCTCCTAAAAAGTAAAAGTTGGTTGGTGTGGTTGAGGCATTTCGTTGCGCTCGATGACTAGTTAGCAGGCGGCGTGCCAGAATCACAAAAAACACCAGCACGAACTTGTAAGCTAATGACCTAACCTGATATTTCTTATGCCGACAGGAATCGGCTGATCAAGCACGGCATCGCTCCGGATGCCGATTGACGGCACGTGCCCAACATAATTGAGATAGACTGTTGGCCTTGCAGCAACAGCTTGCGTCCGTGCGCGTCCCCGATGGCTTTGATCAGACTGCCGGGCGCGGCCGTGCCCCGCCCCGGCGGCGCCACACCGTGCCCACCTGGGTTCGCCGCTTGCATGTGCTGCAGCGCAGCGTCACACTCGGGGCAGTAATCGAACCCGGCTTTGGGGATTGGTTTGCCACGATCCGTCCCCACTTACACCATCGTTTCGTTCGGGAGCTCACTCATGTCCGCGTTCGCCATCGACGTCAATGTCAGGGACTTCGAACAGAAGGTCGTCGCCGCCTCGCGCGAGGCGCCGGTGCTCGTCGACTTCTGGGCGCCGTGGTGCGCGCCGTGCCGGGCCCTGGGTCCCATACTCGAGAAGCTCGCCGCCGAATATCAAGGCCGCTTCCTTCTCGCCAAGGTGAATTCCGATGAGAACCAGGAACTCGCCATGCGCTACGGCGTGCGCGGCATCCCGAACGTCAAAGCCTTCGTCAATGGCGAACTGGTCGATGAATTTACGGGCGCGTTGCCTGAAGCGGCCCTGCGCGAGTTCATCGAGAACCTACTGCCCTCGCCTGCGGAGCCGCTGCGCCAGGAAGCGCTCGCGGCCAATGCCCGCGGTGATGCGGCCTCAGCGCAGAAGCTGTTGGCGCGCGCCATTGGCCTCGACCCGCGCAACGAAGCGGCGCGGCTCGATCTTGTCGAGCTGCTGATTGAGGCGGGCGACCTGGACCAAGCGCAACGCCTGCTCCACGATCTCGGCGATCGGCCCCGAGACGAGACGCGCGCGGCGACATTGCGTGCGCGCCTGACGCTGGCATCGGGAAGCGATTCGGGAGCGGATCAGCCGGAACTCGAAGCGCGCATCGCCGCCGATCCGGCCGACGTCGCGGCGCGGCTCGAACTCGCCAACCTGCTCGCCGTAAAGGAAGACTATCGGTCGGCGCTGGACCAACTGATCGAGATCGTGCGCCGCGACCGCGGCTTCCGCGATGATGCCGGACGCAAGACGATGCTCACGCTATTCGACCTGCTCGGCTCCGACCACGACCTGGTGCGCGAGTATCGGCGCGAGCTGGCAGCGGTCTTGAACCGCTAGCGGCGGCGTTCGCGCGGCGACGATGGCAGGGCAGCGCTACTGACGCGTACTGTCTTCCGTTTCCGTTTGCGCTGGCTCCGCCTCGTCACGTGGCGGCGCAGCCTCGGGCATCTCGACGCGTAACATCTCGGCCAGATCCTGGCCATTGACGCGCACTGCCGCTTCGATCTCACCGGACTCGCGGGTGCTGATCGGCTCGATGGCAACCTCGCCCGAATCCAGAGCGCGCTGCAGACGCTGTTTCGCCAGATCCGAATCGTGCGCCGCCTCCAGGCCACGCACGCGGACCTTCTTGCCGTTGTGATAGAACGTATCGCCGTCGAGCGCGTACATCCGGTTCATGATGGGTTTTGCCGGACGTGTGGGTGCGATCGGCACGGCAACGTCACCCGCCGGCGGCGTCACCGACTCCCGGGGCGCATACTCCGGTTGACGGGTACTGCCGCGCGCCTTGGAGGCGGTAGCCTTGCCCGCCGATTTCTTCGCCGACCCGCTCGCCGCCTTGGGCACGCTGCGTGCCGGCTGTTTCGCCGGCACCTTGACCTTGGCCGACTTGGCGGTTTGTGCTCCGCGCTGTCCGGCTTGCTTCTTTACCGTGCCCGTCGCCGACTGCGCATCGGATGCTGTCATGCCCAGCGCCGCAAAAAGAACGATGAATAAGTAGCGCGTCATCTCTCCGTGTTTGTATGGTCGCCGGTTGCTGTCGCAACGCAGTGTTCTGGCCGCCTCTCTTACCGCAGTGTACCGCGTCGCGATGCCGGCGCAACCATCACCGGGGAGGCAATTGCCCTACAATCCGGGTAGCACACTTCTTTCGATATCCGGGCCGCGAGAATGATCACGCTGTACGGCATCAAGAAATGCGACACCATGAGGAATGCGTTCGCCTGGCTCGACCGCCACGGCATCGCCTACGACTTCCACGACTACAAGAAACTAGGCATCGATCCCGAACGACTCGCGCATTGGGAGTTCGTCGTCGGCTGGAAGGCGTTGCTCAATACCAAGAGCATGACCTGGCGCCGATTGCCCGCGGCGCGTCAGCAGGCGATCGACCGCGACAAGGCGCTGGCGCTCATGGCCGAGCTGCCGACGCTGATCAGGCGCCCCGTGCTGGAACTGGACCACCGCGTGGTAGTGGGATTCGATGCCGAGACCTATGCCGGCTTCACGAACGCCGCGTCCGCGGCAGGCGGCGAATGACCGCCGCCGGAGCTGGCACCGACTGCGTCCGGCGCCTGCTTTTCGAGGAGCTGGACATCCGTGGCGCGCTGGTGCAGCTGCATGGCTGCTGGCAGCGCATGCACGCCGGGCGCGACTATGCCGAAGTCGTGCGGCGCGCGCTGGGCGAGATGACGGCGGTCACGGCGCTGATCGCCTGCAATCTGAAGCAGCCGGGCCGCCTGACGTTCCAGGCGCAGGGCGACGGGCCGGTGTCGCTACTGGTCATCGACTGTACCGCCGACCTGCGCCTGCGCGGCATGGCGAAAGCGGCGCCGGACGCACGCGCAAGCACGATCACCGGACTTCTTGGCAGCGGCAAACTGGTGCTGACCCTGCAGCCCGAGAGCACCGAGCAGACCTACCAGAGCATCGTTCCCCTGCAAGGCGAGACCGTCGCCTCCGTGTTCGAGCATTTCCTCGCCCAGTCGGAGCAGCAGCCGACGCGGCTTCTGCTCCGCGCATCGGAGACCACGGCCGCCGGGCTGTTCCTGCAGAAGATGCCCGGCGCCGACCAACGGGACCCCGACGGCTGGCAGCGCTTGCAACACCTGGCCGCGACCATCGCCGCCCGCGAACTGGAACAGTTGCCGCCGGAGGAGCTGCTGGCCAAGATTTTCGCCAACGAAACCGTGCGCCTGTTCGACGCCCAACCCCTTGCCTACGACTGCCCGGAAAACCCGGACAAGGTGCGCGCCATGCTCCGCTCGCTCGGGCGCGAGGAAGTGGACGCGATCCTGCGCGAGCGCGGCGAAGTCGTCGTCCGCGATGACATGTGCAACCACGTCTACCGCTTCGATGCCGCTGCCATCGAGGAGATCTTTGGCGGCTCGACGGGACCGGCATCGAGGACACTGCACTAAGCGCGCCGCCGTGGCGCGCGGCAGCCGCTCAAGCGTTCGCCAGCACCCGCTCCACCAGCCGCACCCAGTAGGTGGCGCCGATGGGCAGGATCTCGTCGTTGAAGTCGAAGCGCGGGTTGTGCAGCATGCAGCCGCCTTCGCCGATGCCGTTGCCGATCCAGACATAGCAGCCGGGCTTCGCCTGGAGCATGTAGGAGAAGTCCTCCGCGCCCATGGTCGGTGCGAGATCCGTGAGCACGTTGTCCTGGCCGACGACCTGCGCCGCCACCTGACGGCACAGTTGCGCCTCGTCCGCCGAGTTGATGGTGGGCGGATAGCCGCGGCGGTAGTCGAGCCGGATATCGGCGCCGAAGCTGGCGGCGATGCCGTTGCACATCCGCCCGATGGCCGCCTCGACGGCATCCTGCACGTGGCTGCGGAAGGCGCGCACGGTGCCGCGCAGCACGGCCTCGCCGGGAATGACGTTGTAGGCGTCGCCGGCGTGGAACTGGGTCACGCTCAGCACCGCCGGATCGAGGGGATCGAGGCAGCGGCTGCGGATGCCCTGCAGTGCCTGAATCAGCGCGCTGCCGACGACGATGGGATCAACCCCCTGATGCGGCATTGCGGCGTGGGCGCCGTGGCCGGCGATGGTGATGTCGAACTGGTCGGCGCACGCCATCACCGGACCGGATATGACGCCGAACTTGCCCACCGGTATGCCCGGCCAGTTGTGCATGCCGAATACCGCTTCCATGGGGAAGCGCTCGAATAGTCCCTCTTCCACCATCACCCGGCCGCCGCCCTCGCCTTCCTCCGCCGGCTGGAAGATGAAATAGACCGTGCCGTCGAACTCGCGCGTGCTCGCCAGGTACTCCGCCGCCGCCAGCAGCATCGCCGTGTGCCCGTCGTGGCCGCAGGCGTGCATGCGTCCGGGACTACGCGAATGGTGGCTGAAGGTATTCAGCTCGTTGAGCGGCAGCGCATCCATGTCGGCGCGCAATCCGAGCGCGCGCCCGCCGGATCCCGCCGAAAGCTTGCCGACGACGCCGGTCTGCGCCATACCGCGAAAGACCTCGATGTCCATCCGCTGCAACCGCTCTGCCACGACGTCGGACGTGCGCCGTTCCTCGAACGCAAGTTCGGGATGGGCATGCAGATCGCGGCGCAGCGCCACGTGCTCGGGATGCCGCTTGCGAATCGCTTCGATGATATCCATGGATGGTTACTGGGGTCCGCAGATTTCGCAGATCGACACAGATTACCGCATTTGGTCTCCGGTCCGCGTGAACAGCAATCAGGGTGCGGTCGTCGCGACAGCCGGCCAGCAAGGCCCCGGGCGAGCATCGGTGTCAATCTGCGTCATCTGCGGATTGCCTTTTCGCGTCAAGCTTACCCCAGGTCGGCCGCGCCCGGGCGTCAGTAGCGGAGCCGGGCCAGCAGCGGCAGGTGGTCCGAGGTGCCTTTCTTGTTTTTTCGGTCGAATTGTCGCGGCCGCCCGGTAGGCGTGGCTACGAGCGGATGACGAAAGATCGCCACACTGTCCAGGTCGAGCCGCAGGCCGGTGGCGCCGAGCAGACCGCGACTGACGACGATCTGGTCGAGCAGCGCGTAGCGGTTGGCCATGCTCTCGCCGCTGCTGGTGGCGTCGAGGAAATACGTGCCGACACCCTGCTGGGCGGCGAACTTCCACATGGGATTGAACAGAAACGCCTCCCGCGCCCGGTAATCGGCGGTTTCCTTCTCGAAGTTCTTGATCTCGTTGGTCGGGCCGACGACCCGGTCCAGCTCGCGCGAGGCCATGAGGTGCTCCACCAAGCTGCGGTCGGGAGGCTCGTCGTTGAAGTCGCCCAAGAGCAGCACCTTGGTTTCCCATTTGCTCCTGACCGGCGTCAGATTGCTCTGCGCGCGCAGTGCCTCGTATTCCGTCGCCGCGATCTTGACGTGGCCGTCGACCAGCCAGGCGATATTCTCCGCCACGGCGATGCGCAGCGGATCGCTCGCGTACTTGCCCTGCCGCCGCGAGGGCCAGTGGGAGGCGATCACCACGAGGCGCTCGCCGGTATCCTTGACCTCGAACACCACCTCGAAGATGTCGCGGGTGCGGTAACGCAGATGTACCACGTGGCTCACCGCGGAAACCAGGACGAGCTTGCGCTCGTCATAGGCCATGGCAACGTCGATGCCGCGCAGATCGCTCGTACCGGAAGCATCGGCCACGACCTTGAGGTGCGCGTTGCCCATGCGCGCAATGAGCGCCGCCAGCAGTGCATCCTTCTCCACCTCCGCCACCGCCAGCAACTCCGGCCCGGCGCCGTCGTGGGTGGCGGCCAGCGCCGCGGCGAGATTCGCCTTCTTGGCCTCGAACACCTCCTGCGTCCAGCCGTGGGCGGCGGTATATTCGAAGTCCGCGGACAGGGGATCGTCGTCCGTGTCGAAGAAATTGCCCAGGTTCCACCACGTGATGTTGACGTTCGGCATGGTCGATACCCCTATCGCGCGCTATTCGAGCGCCTGGCGAATTGCGGCAATGCCACCGACCACTTCGGTGCGGTGCCGCTCCGGCGCCAGATGGCGCGCCATCTCCTCGAGAAAGGCGAGGTTTTCCAACGCCGAGCGCAGTTCGTGTGGCGAGGCGCCACGTTGGCGCGCGAGGCGATAGGCACCGACGATGCTTTGCACCGCGCCGGCATCGAGGCTGCTCCGGGCCAACTGCCGCAGCAGTTGCGCATCAGGCTCCAGGCACAGGCTCCAGAAGTCCGACTTGCTCTCACGACGCGCCAGGGCCATTTCTTCCAGCCGTTGCAGTTCGTCCTCGATCGCCTTCGTCGTCCTGCCACGCCGGGCCTCGCCCCAGGACAGCAGGACGCTCGCCGCCAAGGCATTCTGCAGTGGATAGGGATCATCGGCGGCGGGGTTCGGGCTGTCAGGCCGACTCGCTTCGGCAAATGCCATCCGGTATGCGTCCGCCATCCGCTCGAGGGCTTTGCGGCGGGCGGTGTCGGAGGTTGCGAGCAGGGCGCGGCGCTTGTTCAGACTGCCCACGGCGGCATGACGGGCGGGTGTGACGCCGAGCTGAAGCAACTGCTCGATCTCGGTCTGCGCCTGGTCGAGCAGATTCTGCGCCTTTCTGCGATCCTTGCCGTACAGTTGCACCGCCCAGCGCGCCCGCAGGTTGGCGAGCTGCTCCAGTGCCCGCAGGGGCGCGTCTGCCGGCTGCAGCTGCTTGGCCGCCTCGTGGTGGGCGATCGCCTCCTCGAACATCCCCAGTTCGCCGTAGGCGCGCCCCAGTGCGCTGCGCAGGGCCGCCGAGCGCAGCCATGCCTGCGGAATGCCCTTGGTGCGCTCGGCCAGTCGCACCCGGTAGCGCTGCAGCTCGTCATCGGAGGCGCTGGCACATGCCTCGGCAATGTTCTCCAGTTCCACCCGCAGCTCGGCCTGAGCCACCATGCGCTCTTCACTGCGCGCCGCACGCCGCGCCCCGGCCTTGTCGAGCGTGAAATCCGGGTCGCCGTAGCATTGGTAGGCACCCCAGGTGTTCACGTCGCGATGTTTGAGATAGATCTCCTCGCGCGCCTCGCGCACGGCGTCGCCGAAGGGTCGACCGCCGAGAAAGCGATCGTAAAAGGTCTGGGCGAAGGTCTTGGCGGCGGCGTCGTCCACTGCCCAGCCGGCCGCGACCACGGCGCGGGCTCCCATGCGGATCAGCTGGGTGGCGAGGTTGGCCGCCAGCCGGTGGAAGCGCACGGCCGCTTCGCCCTTCGCCTGCCCGAGATGGCAGCAGTTGATGAACACCAGATCGGGCACGAAGCGCAACTGCTCGATCTCCGCCGCCGTGAGGAACACGCCGTCACCCAGGGCCATGCCGGAGACGGTGCTGCGTTTGCGGCAGGGGTCGGCCTTTGCCTCGGCGGCACTGTCGTCCTCGAGCTCGAACTCGAACACGCCGTGGGCGGCCAGATGCATCACCCGGTACGCCCGGGCATGCAGCGCCGTGAGTACCGCCCGCGGTGTCGCTTCATCGCCAATCAACGACACCACTTCCTTGTAATTGGCGTCCCGAAGTTTGCGCGCCACCTCGCGCGCCTCGGTCTGCGCACCGGGCAGCGGCACGAAGCGCGCATCGTCGTTCTTCGGGTCGCCCACGACCAGCGCCCGGTCCTCGGTGGCCGCCAGCACGCGCTCGCGGAACACACTGCCCGTCAGCTGCCGCAGCATGCCCGCTTCCACCGCCAGCGGACGCGAACCGGCATCGTGGCGATCGTGCAGCAGCTCCCAGGGATAGGCAGCGGAACCCTCGTCGAGCACCAGCACGAGATTGCGCCGGTCCGGTGCCCGCTCCTTGAGCCGGTTCGGCAGCAACATCTCGAACAGAGTGTAGGACAGTTCGGCATCGGCGGCCGTGGTCGCCACGGCGTCGTCGAGGAAGCGCTCGACCAGCCGGCGCTGCGTCGTTCGCAGCAAGGTCTCGGCACGCGCCCGGCCGGTGATTGCCTCGAATCGCAGCTCGCCCGTGTCCTTGTCCTCGGCGATGCGCAGGCGCTGCCACCAGGCCGGATCCTCCTCGAACCAGGCGCGCCGCCGCCCGCCCTTGGATTCCACCAGCAGTTCCTCGACTTCCAGTTGCGCACGGAATTCCGCGGTGCCGGCCAGCGCGAGCAGTTCCTTCAGCGCCTGGATGGCGCGGTCTTCGTACAGTTCGATGATATCCAGCGTCACGATCCGCGCCGTGCGCTGTCCCTTGCCGTCGCGCGACCGGTCCGTCGTCGGCAAGGCGTCGAGCCGGCGGTTCGCCTGGAGCACGCCGCGCAGCAGAGATTGCAGCGAATCGGCGATGCTCAGGCCGCCCGCGCCGGTGCCGATCAGCAGCGTCGTCACCGACAGATCGAGGATGGGCTCCGCGCCGGCCGCCGGGCAGTGCTCGATCCGCTGTGCCGCGTACGTGAGGACGGCCTGGGTGAAACCGGCCACCAGACCGCCCGGTGTCAGATCGCCCACCTGCCCCAGGCCGATGACGAGCGCGCCGGGGTGTCCGCCGCCTTCGACGCGATCGCCGAGAAACACGGCCGCGGTGCCGGCGAGCCCCGGATACAGGCCAAGGCGATGACGCGCGCGCAAGCGCCCGTCGAGCGCGCGGTCGAGATAGCTCTCGGCGCTGACGATCGTGTCGCCGTGGTAGTGCCCGACGGCCACCGGCGAGTTGGCGTGGGCAAGGTCGCCCTGCACCACGCGCACTTTGAACCGGGGCAGCTTGCGGCGCGTCTTGCGCCGGGTGCCGCCCAGCGCCGCCAAGGCCAAATCGTTTTCGTCCGGGAACATGTCCGGCGGCTCGGGCGGGGCCACGACACGCTCGTCAGCAGGCGCGCGCCGTGCCGGCTGCGTCTGCGGCAGCTTGGTGGTGGTGCCTAGATTGAGCAGATCGAGCAGCGCCGGAAATGCCTGTTCGTCGTCGCACAGATTGCCGTGCTTGGTGTCGAGATACCAGACGCGTCGTTTCAGTTCCTCCGGGATGCCGGTCGCCCAGGGCACGCGACCGTCGCCGTGCTCGGTCGCCTCGACGATCACGCGCCGGCCCGGCTCAGCGGCCTCGTCGATGCGCACGTCGATGGGCGTGGCCGGCGCCACGCCGGCGACATACAAGCTGCGATCGGCATCGAGCTTGACCTGCCTCATCTTCTCGCGCAGCGCCCTGGCCTGGGCGAGCAGCTTTGCCTCCGGCTGCGGCCAGCGCACGCCTGTGGATTTCGACGATGCCGCACCGGGGCCGAACAGCCCGCGCGCCAGTTCCACGTCCTGTTCGTGCAGACGTTGCCACACCACCGGGTCGAACAGGTCCAGGGAGCCGGAGTCGGGCAGCAGCTGTATGACTCCCGGGTAACGGGAGATGATCCTCAACAGCGCGCCGTAGTCATGGTGAACATCGAGCATGGCAAGCTTGCGCACCATGGCATCGCGGCCAATGAGCATGGCAGCAATGGAATGGGCGCCGGCGCTGGGCGTACCGAGCATGACGAAGCGCGCGCCGGGATGCTTGCCCATGCGCTGCCAAGTGGCCTGCCCTTCGGCCGTGCACAGCATGGCACGCACCACCAGCCCGCCCATGGAGTGGGCCATGATGCGGATGGGTTGGTCGGCCTGCTCGGCGCCGGGCAGCAAGGCGTCGATGCGCCGGCGCAGGCGGTCCGCCGCCTTGTCGAGGGCGTCACGCCAGTCGTAGGGAAACGGCTCAACCTGATGGCTGGCAGCGAGAAAGCGGATGAGATCGCCATAGGCGATGCCCAGGGGCTGGTCGGGCGCGACGTTGGCGGCGGCGATGTCGAGACGCTCCATACCACCGGCGACTAGGTCCAATACGTCGAGCCAGACGCGGTCGTCGCCGACTTTGAGATGAGAGCCCATGATGCCGGGCAGCAGCAGGAGGATGGGCTGCGGACCGGCCGCGCGCTTGCGATAGTCATCCAGCGTAATCTCGCCCGGCCTGCCCTCGAGAATGTGGAAGTCGGCGGTGTCGGGCTGAAGAAGTGCCGCGAGCAGACGCTCGGCCGTATCGCCGTTGCGGAAGTAGCTGAAATGATCGACGGCGCCGCCCTGGTCGATCCAGTAGCGGATGTCGCCAGTGCGCTGGGCACCGCCGAACATGGCCGGAGTATTCACGACCAGATCGTGGTCCTCGCGGTAGAAGAGGTCGGTGGCCAGCACCTTGAGCTTGCCGAGCACGCCGGAGCCCTCGATGTCGCCGCCGAGCACGTGCAGGTCGGCGGCGGTGCGCACGTCGGGCCGGTTGAGCACGGCCACCAGCGGCGATGTCGGCATCATCGCCTCGATGCCGGGTAGTTCCTGCGGCTCGGTGCGCTTCTTGATCACCCCGGTGAGCAGCGTCGCTAGTCCGTCGTAGGCGGGGTTGGCTTTCAGCCCCGTCATGCCGATCAGATTGAGCAGCAGCGACAGGTAACGGTCCAGCCGCCCGTCGGCAAGCGTCGTGCCGCGCGCCGGACAGGCGACACGCACGAAGCGCTCGACGCGCAACTGCTTCTTCGTCAGCACCTCGCCGAGCTTGCCCAGCGCCTCGCGATCGCGCTTGCGCTCTTCGGCGGCAAAGCGCCGCAGGTCCGCCTCGTCGAAAGGCAGCCGGCCTTCGCGCATGCCGCGGCAGAGCAACTCGCCCACCATGCCGCCGCGGGAGTGGGAGACGAGATGCAGGCGCGCGCCCGCCGGCAGCTTTTGCGCCAGATCGAGGGCGTTCTCGATGGGACTCTGGCTCAGGGTGCGGTGCTGGAAGGCAAGCACGCGGCCTTGATAGCTTTCGATCAAACGACCGATGCGCCCCCGGCTGCCACCTTCCCACAAGGCACCGAAACTGCTCTCCGTCGAAGATGCCGTGCCGTGGATGAAGACGAGTAGCGGCGCGTCACCGGCAAGGCTGTCGCTCCGCGCGAGCGGCTGCAGCGCCGTGGCCGAGGCCGCCGTGCAGCGGTACAGGCCGGGGCCGGGCTTGAGCTTGCCTTCCACCTTGTCCTTGACGAAGTCGGTGATGGTGCCGGCGACATCGACGCCGAAGATCTTCAGCCCCTTGATGAGCCACTCGCCGGCGCCGCGGCTCGGTGGCCCGAGGCGCAGGGCGTGGGGCAGTTCGGGCGCCTGCCCGGCGGCAGCGCGGGCTTCGGCCGGGGCGGCGTCGTGCCTGAGGCTCTCTACCGATGTCCACAGCCGCACGCCATCCTCGAGTTCGAGCTCGACGATGTCGTCGTCCGCAACGTCCAGTTCGTGCGCCGGGCGCTCCGCCCGCGCGGCTTCGATGCGGGCGCTGTACTTCGTCGCCAGTTCCAGGCCGACAAGCGCGGCGGCCAGATCGCTGCCGCTCGGCGAAGCGTCGAGACTGCCATGGATGCGGAGTTTGCTCATGTCTGCTTCACCTCGCGTGCGTGGTGATCAAGGCGCCGTACGGCATTGGCGTCGGGTCGCCTCAACGCCCCAGGCTGACGACGTAGGCAGCGATGAACTCGTCCCAGCCGCTCGCCTTGGTAAAATCCAGCGTCTTGTACAGCGGCGAGACGCGGCGCTTGGGAAAATAGATCGAGATGCCGTTGGAATTGTCCACGGCCGTGCCCTTGAAGCCCGACGCGAGTATTGCTGCACCAGCCGCCTGCTTGACCGCATCGCAGGCCGATTTCACCTTGGCGTCGCCGACGTGGCGCGACAGCAATGCGCACAGGTCAAGCAGATCGCAGTAGTCGTCGTAGGGCCGGCTGTACTCCTGCACCTGGGCGCGGGCGGTCATAAGGCCGCTACGGCCGGCGCCGTTCGCCAGCGCACCCTGCAGCGCCTTGCCCAGGCCATGCACAGCGCTGGCCAGCGCCTTCGTCTGCTTCAGGCTCACCGCCGACTGGGTGACGTTGTCGCCGGCCTTGTACGAGGCGAGATACTGGGTGACGATGGTCTTGCCAAGGTCCTCCGCTCCCATCGCCGGTTTCGCCGCCAGCGCCTTCAGGATACGGTCATAGGGCCAGCCGTCGCCTGGCTCCGTTTCCTCGGAACCGACGGTGACCTCCGCCACGTCGCGCATCTGGTAGGCCACCTCGATCATGCTCATGAGACAGGCATCCATGGCCAGAATGTCGAGCTTGCGACCGAGCCTCTTCTTGATGCCGGTCATGACGCGCTTGAGTTCGACGTTGTCGAGAAAATCCTGCGCTTGGTCGTCGAAGGCGATGCCGCGGCTGCTGACTGCCTTCTGCACCGTGGACCGGAACAGCGCCCGGCGCGTGTGGCTGAGGCCGGCGCGGGTCTGGCTCATGGGCAGCGCCGCACCGCGCGCCCGACCGCGCTGGGGCAGAGGCTGCTTCTTGCGCGCCACCGGCGGCGTGGCGCCGCTGAACACGTCGCCCTCGTACAGGTTGGCGTCGTCCCAGCCGGCGCCGTGGTTCCATAACACCAGCATGTAGCGCTGGGCCGGGTAGCTGGCGACGGCCCAGGTGACGAAGTCCTCCAGCACCTTGGGATCACCCATGTTGGTCTCGCCGAGCTTCTTCACCACGTCCTTTGCCGTCGTCGTGCCCTTGCGCAAGTAGTAGCGCTGAGTTTCCCCCTTGGTACCGACGCGGTCGAACTGGGCCACGACATTGATCCTGTCACCGGAGCCGACCGCTTTCATCTCGGCCAGGTCCACCACCCCGGCACCGTCGAGATTGTTGTCGCCTGCGAGATAGACCATGATGGTCCAGTCCTTCTGCATTGCTGCCCTTGTCTTTGCCATTGTCATCCTCCGGAACGCAATTCGAAACTCGAAGTTGGTGTTGCCCGCGCGGACGTGTGCCTGCCTTCGCGCGAGCCCGATTTCTCCGTAGCTGTTCAGGAATAGTATCGATCGCGCACTTTGGCCTGCCACTTCATGAACACCTTGGACAGGCCCTTGCGCTGGCTGGCCAGCTTGTCCGAAGACGGCAGCGTGTGGATGAACGCCTCGGTGACCCCGCCATCGAATATGCCGCCCTCGATCCCCTCCTCCTTGAACACGAGTAGCGGCAGGTCCAGGCTGAACAGGACCCCCGCTTCGAGGTGATTCCAGGGTGTCGGCAGAGCAAGCGGCTTGTCGATCCGACGCTCCCGGCCGGTGCCGCGCTTGACGATTCCCTGCTCGACATAGACCTGTTCAAACCCCAGAACGACGGCGCCGGCACAGTGCCGTGCCAGCACCAGCACCTCGCGCAGCGACAGTTCCGTCGGGTAATCGGATGCGCCGACGCGGCGCTCCTCCAGATCGAACCGGTCGAACTCCTCCAGCAGCACAGCGCGAAACGCCTCCTGATCGGCGGTCATCGTCGTCGGGCACGATACGAACACGGGGATCTTCATCGGCAACTCCGTGGAGGTCGGGAAGACGCCGCGGGAGGCCGGAACGTTCGTCGTTCGCTACGGGAATAGGCAATGCAAATCGAGCGCGGCGGTATGTCCACTGTTCTTGTGAAATGTCGTTGTCTAGTTGTTTGGCGCTCCAGGTGTCGCGTCTGCGACCGCGCCCGGAAAACTTGCCCGTCCCGGACGGGCTGCCGGCCCGGGAAGATCCGGCCGGCCCTGACCATTCTCTATGTTTAGAGCATGGCGGAGCGGGAGTCAATCCGCTGCGCGGCGCAATGACGCGCAATGCACGATATGGTAGCAGCCTCAGGCCGCCGTGGAGGGTTTCGGCCGGCGCAACAGCCGGCGCACGCCGCTGGAGGCAGTCACTGCACCGCCGCGGGCGAAGGCCTCGTGGTTGGCCTCGATGTCATCGAGATCGTATAGATAATTCACCATCAGCCCGAGGGACTGCTTGAGTCCCTTCGGCGAGGTGTCGGCCAGCCAGTTCAAGCGCTCGATGCGTGCGCCATTGCCGAGGTGAAAGCGGGCGACAGGGTCAAAAGGCTTGTCACCCTCGCGGGCGTGGATCAGGTAGTTGGCGCACAGATGCCGCAGCGGCGCTTCCAGCCGCGCGCGCAGCCCCTCGTCCTCGAGCCACTTGTCGGTCTTGAGTATCGCACGCAGATCGAGCGCCAGCTCGCCACTGCCGCCTGCGGGCACGACGGCCTGCTCGGCGTGCCCGGCCAGCTGCGCATCGAGCCAGCGCCGGAACAGAGGAATTGGCGACAGGGTGGCAAAGGTGCGCAGCCGCGGAAAATCCTTGCGCAGGTCGTCCACCACCCGCTTGATCAGGAAGTTGCCGAAACTGACCCCCCGCAGTCCGGCTTGGGTGTTGGAGATCGAGTAAAAGATCGCCGTGTCCGCCTGGGCCGGATCGATGGTCGGGCTCGACTCGTCGAGCAGGCGCTGGACATTGTCTGCCAGGCGCTTTACGAGCGCCACTTCGACGAAGATCAGCGGCTCGTCGGGCATGCGCGGGTGGAAGAAGGCGTACAGCCGCCGGTCCGAGTCGAGGCGGTTGCGCAAGTCGTTCCAGGAGCGGATCTCGTGCACCGCTTCGTAGGCGATGAGCTTTTCCAGCAGCGCTGCCGGCGAACTCCAGGTAATGCGCTGCAGGCTCAGGAAACCGACATCGAACCAGCTCGACAGCAGGGCGAACAACTCCTCGTCGAGCGGCGCCAGTTCGGGCAGCTCGCGCAGCAGACGCAGCACGTCGGCGCGCAACTGCACCAGGAAGCGCACGCCGTCGGGCAGCGCATTGAATTGGATGAATACCTTGATGCGCGGCGAGCGCAATGCCTGGCGCAGCGCGCTTTCCCGTTGGCGCCGCCCGGCGTCGTCGCCGGCGCCGAGATAATCGCTGATCGCGGCCGCAATGGCCTTGGGCGAGGGACCGAACTCGCCTGCGAGCAGCTTCAGGAAATCGCGCTTTCCGGCGTCCCCGAGCCCGAGGTAGAGATCGCCGATGCGCGCCACCCGCTGGCGCGCCGACACCTCGCCGCCGACTTCCTCGACGCACTCGGCGAGCGTGCGGCGCAGCTGGGAAAGCTGGCGAGCACTCAGGCCGGCGTCGCGCTTGGACTCGCCATCGTCATCCCCGCCGCCCGCAAGGCCGTGCCACGCCGCGCGCACCTTCTCCCAGCCGCGCGCGAGGACGCTGCGCTCGCGGGCCTTGTCGGCAGGCGCCGTATCACGCTTATGCGACGTCATCACCGCCGCCAGAATTCTCAATGCCAAAGACATCGCACGTCCACACCATCGGCCGCCCGGCAGCGATGCCGCCGGAATCCGATTCATGGTAATGACCGCGATAGATGCCGGATGTGACGCGCTTCATGAATTGCCGAGGTTGGACGCTGTTCGTTGATCCGCAAGCTTACGCGATGATGACGCGCGGCGATACCTTGCCGGGCAGGCGCGTGCGCGCCGTGGAACGCGCCCTGAGTGCTAGGATGCTCGACGGTAAGACGCGCCCGTCTTCAATCATCTGCCCATGCCCAAGACATCGAAGGATGATCGTCTCCTCTGCATGAAACTCTTCTACGCCGACCACTTCGTCCTTCCCCTGCCGGCGGGGCATCGTTTTCCCATGGAGAAGTACGCCCGGCTGCGCGAGCGGTTGGCGGGCAGCGGCGCGTTCGGCGCCGATGATTTCCGCGTGCCGGCAGCCGCGAGTGACGAGGCGATCCGGCGCGCCCACTGCCCCGACTACCTGCGCCGCGTGACCGAAGGGCTGCTGGATGAGCGGGAGCAGCGCCGCATCGGCTTTCCTTGGTCGCCGCAGCTCGTCGAGCGCGCGCGCCGCTCCGCCGGCGCGACCCTGGCGGCCTGCCGCGCCGCCCTGGCCGAAGGCTGCGCCGCCAACCTCGCCGGCGGCACCCATCATGCCCACCGCGACTTCGGCGCCGGCTTCTGCGTTTTCAACGACGCCGCCATCGCCGCCTTCGCCATGCGCGCCGAGAGCCGCGCCGAGCGGGTGCTGATCATCGACTGCGACGTGCATCAGGGCGACGGCACCGCCGCCATTCTGGCCGACGATCCGAACACCTTCACCTTCTCGATCCACGGTGCGAACAACTTTCCGTTCCGCAAGGCGCAGAGCGACTTCGATGTCGAACTGCCGGACGGCACTGGCGACGCCGACTATCTGTACGCGCTGGAAAAGGCGCTGGAGGGTATCTTCGCCCGTTTCGATGCCGGGCTGGCGATCTATCTCGCCGGCGCCGACCCCTACGAGGGCGACCGCTACGGCCGGCTCAAGCTCACCACGGCGGGGCTGGCAGCGCGCGACGACCTGGTGCTCACCGCCTGCAAGGCGCGGAAAGTGCCAGTGGCGCTTGCCATGGCCGGCGGCTATGGCTGCGACATCGACGACACGGTCAGGATTCATGCGCAGACCATCCTGACGGCGCGGACGCTGCTCGGCTGAACGCACAATCCGACGCTGCCGCCGCCTTGACCGCCGCGGGCGGTACAATCGTCCGGATAGCAAGAGGATCAGCTCATGCCGGACGACTCATTCACTGCATCCCAGCCCGTCTTTCGCGTGGCAGGAATACGCGCCATCGAACAGCAGTTTCTGCCGCAACTGCCGCTGATGGAGCGTGCCGGGGCCGCGACGGCTGACGTGGCGTCGCGCCTCGTCGCCGGGCGCAGCGGCCCGGTACTCATCGCCGCCGGGCCGGGCAACAACGGCGGCGATGGTTTCGTCGTCGCACGCGTGCTCAAGCAGGCTGGCCATGACGTGACCGTGGCCTTCGTCGGCGATCCGGCGCGACTGCCGGCGGACGCCCGTGCCGCTTTCGACGCATGGCGTGACGCGGGCGGCGACATCGTGCCCGAGCCGCCGTCGGGCGTGGAGTTCGCACTGGCCGTCGACGCCCTGTTCGGCATCGGCCTGCAGCGCCCGATCGAGGGCCGCTATGCCGAATGGATCGGCCGGCTGAATACCTTGCGCTGTCCGCTGCTCGCCATAGATATCCCGAGCGGACTGGATGCCGACACTGGCCGAGTGCTGGGCACGGCCGTGCGGGCGCGTCATACCGCCACCCTCATCGCCCTCAAGCCGGGGCTACTCACCCTCGATGGCCCCGATCACTGCGGTGACCTCAGCGTCCATGACCTGGGGATCGACGTCGTCGGTGCGGCGGCGCCCGAGGGCCTGACCGTCACCCCGTCCATGTTTGCCCATCTGCTTGCACCCCGGCCGAAAAACAACCACAAGGGCTTGAACGGCAGCATCGGCATTCTCGGCGGGGCCGCCGGCATGGTCGGTGCGGCACTGCTCGCCGGCCGCGCCGCCCTCAAGTTAGGCGCCGGCCGCGTCTTCGTCGGCTTGCTCGATCGGGCCGCACCTACCGTGGACCCGGCGCAGCCGGAGCTGATGCTGCGCAGCGCCCGGCGCATCCTGGAAGAGGGCATCGTGACCTGTCTCGCCGTCGGCCCGGGCCTCGGTCAGAGCGAGACTGCGCTTGCGCTGCTGCGTGCGGCGGCGGACCTGCCACTGCCCCTGGTGCTTGATGCCGATGCGCTTAACCTCGTGGCGGCGCATCCGGTGCTGGCGCGGCACGTGGCACGGCGCACCCAGCCGACTCTGATCACACCGCACCCGGCAGAAGCGGCGCGGCTGCTGGGCGGCACGACCGCCGGCGTACAGCTCGACCGCATCGGCGCCGCAGTGAAGCTGGCGCGAGAACTGAACGCGTGCGCAGTGCTCAAGGGATGCGGCAGCATCATTGCCTTCCCCGATGGCCGCTGGTTCATCAACATCAGCGGCAATCCGGGCATGGCCAGCGCCGGCATGGGCGACGTGCTCACCGGCATGGCGGCCGCGCTGCTCGCCCAGGGTTGGGGTGCAGGGCACGCGCTGGCAGGCGCTGTCTATCTGCATGGCGGTGCGGCGGATGCGCTCGTGGCCGCAGGCGTAGGCCCGGTCGGGCTCGCCGCCGGCGAGTTGATCGACGCAGCGCGGACGCTGCTCAACCGCCTGGTCGCGTCGAACGCGGAGAACGGGGGGCGCATTTCGTAACACGGGCGGGCGGCGCATGCCTGGACCGCCTCATGCGCACGCGGACGGCTCTGGCGGCTACTCCTTTGCCATCTCGCCAAGCACCGCGCACCAGCCGGCCGCAAGGTTGTTCAGATCGTAGCCGCCGCCGCCGAATGCCATAAGCCGGCCGCCGCACAACTCGTCGGCCAGGTCGCACAGACTGCGCGCTGCGTGGGTATGCGCGACGGGCGTCAGCATGAGGTGGGCGAGCGGGTCGCCGGCAAGGCTGTCGGCGCCGCACTGGAAGACGAGGAACTCCGGTTTGAACCGCCGCAGATGTTCGACCACGACTTCCCAGACGGCAAAGAACTCCCGGTTACCCGCGCCCGGCTCGAGAGGCAGATTGAGCTTCGTCCCCTTTGCCTCGGCGCGACCGGTCTCATAGGCGTGGCCGGTACCCGGGTAGAGGTAGCGGCCGTCCTCGTGGATGTCGGCGAGGATGAGATCGGGATCGTCCTCGTAGGAGTAGAACACGCCATCGCCATGATGGACATCGATGTCGACATAGGCCACGCGCCGGACGCCGAAACGGGCGCGCAGCGTGTCAATCACCAGGCCGAGATCGTTGAAGACGCAGAACCCGGCCGCACTATGACGCCGCGCATGGTGCATGCCGCCGATGGCCTGGAAGCTGCGCCGCGCCTCCCCCGCCATGATGCGCTCCAGCGCCTCCAGGGCCGTACCCGTAACCGTCGCGGCCGCTTCGAACACCCCGGGAAAGACAGGTGTGTCGCCGTAGTCGAGATAGCCGTGACCGACGTCGGACTGCGACTTGACCCAATCGACATGGTCCGCGGTGTGGAAGCGCAGCAGCTCGTTGCGGCTCGCCGCGCGCGGCTCGCTGACATTGACCCGCTTGTCCAGCCCCTGGCGCAGCACCTCCTGCCAGAAGGCACCCTGGCGGTCGATGCCAAAAGGATGGCCTTCCGGGAAGCCGTAGCGGGCAAGCGCCTGACCGACGTAGAGAGTGACCGGCGACGACATAAACGCTCCTCCAACGCTACAGCGCCGCTGCAGACATGGGTATCCGCTGCTACATTACCGCCGCAACGCGGTGCGCGGCAAGCCCCGGCGCGCGATCGGTGCGCGAGCGTCGCCTGCTATGCTGTTGCGCCGGACGCGTCGGAAATCGGAAAGTGACGAAGCACAGAGGCACAGAGACCCATGAGCGGCACCGGGAGAGCCAGGGCGCGAAGCAGGTGGAGCCGGAATGACTCTACCTGCCCATCCCCTGCACGGCATCGCGCTCATGCTGGTGGCGCTGGCGCTGTTCGCACTTCTCGATGCGACGGCGAAGCATCTCAGCCAGACCTTTGCCGTGCCGCTACTGGTGTGGGCGCGGTACACGGTCCATTGCGTGTTGATGGTCGTGTTCCTGGTGCCCGCCATGCGCGGCCGGCTGTTGCGCACGCGACGCGCCGGTTCGCAAATCGTGCGCGCCCTCATGCTGCTCGCCACGACCAGCCTTGGCATCGCGGCGCTGCGCCTGATGCCGCTGGCGGAGACGACGGCGTTGGGCTTCCTCTCGCCCCTGATCGTCGTCCTGCTCGCCGGCCCGTGGCTGGGAGAGCGGATCGGTGGGGTGCGATGGGCGGCGGTGCTGGCGGGCTTTGTCGGCGTGCTGTTGATCGCCCGGCCCGGCAGCGCGCTGGCGGGTGTGGGTGTCGCGTTCGCCTTGGGAGCCGCCATATGCTATAGCATCTACCAGATCCTGACCCGCCAGCTCTCGGCCAGCGAGTCGCCGCTGACGATGCTGTTCTATACGGCGCTGGTGGGCAGCGTCGTCATGACCGGGGCCCTGCCCTGGTTCTGGGGCGGCCCCGTACCGACACCAATGCAGGCGCTGGCGATCGCCACTCTGGGTATCTACGGCGGCGCCGGTCACTTCCTGCTTATTCACGCCTTCCGCCACGCACCGGTGTCGACAATCAGCCCCTTCCTCTACGTGCAGTTGATCTGGGCAACGCTGCTCGGCTGGCTGGTGTTCGACCACCTGCCAGATCTGTGGTCGACAGCAGGCATGGTCGTCATCGCCGCCGGCGGACTAGCCATCGCCCTGGCCGAGCGTCGCGGCATGAACAGGCGTGGCCATTGAGGGTTATCGTCGCCGCCGGCGGTGCTAGAATGACGGCATCCGCCACGCGGGAGATGACCATGGAATTCGCCGTGCAACTCGCGATCGAGATCCAGCGCAATGTCGCCACCGCTCTCGCCGAAGACGTCGGTACGGGCGATCTGACCTCGTATCTCATTCCCGCCGGACGCATCGCCCGCGGCACCGTCATCAGCCGCGAGGATGCCGTGCTGTGCGGCACCGCCTGGTTCGATGCCTGCTTCCACACCCTCGACCCCACCGCCCGGATTGCCTGGGACGTGCGCGACGGCGAACGTATCAACGCCGGCCAGACGCTATGTGAGATCGAGGCGGAAACCCGGGCGCTGCTCACCGCCGAGCGTTGTGCCCTGAATTTTCTCCAGCTGCTTTCAGGCACCGCCACCGTCACCCGCCGCTTCGCCGATGCCGTCGCCGGCACGAAGGCCAGGATCGTCGATACGCGCAAGACCCTGCCCGGCCTGAGGCTGGCTCAGAAGTACGCCGTGCTCACCGGCGGGGGCATGAACCACCGCATCGGCCTGTATGACGCAGTGCTGATCAAGGAAAACCACATCATCGCCGCAGGCAGCATCCGCGAAGCCCTGCAGCGCGCCCACGAGAACGCGCCGGGAGCGGTGTTCGTCCAGATCGAGGTGGAATCGCTGGCACAGCTGCGGGAGGCGCTGGCGGCGGGCGCCACCATGATCCTTCTTGACAACATGGATCTCGCCACCATGCGCGAGGCGGTAGCGATCGCCGCCGGCAAGGCGCAATTGGAAGCCTCGGGCGGGGTCAATCTGGAGCGCGTGCGCGCCATCGCCGAGACCGGCGTCGATCGCATCTCCATCGGCAGTCTGACCAAGGACGTGCGTGCCGTCGACCTGTCGCTGCGGCACACGGAACGTTGAACTCACAGGATTCACTTCACCGCAGAGGACACAGAGGACGCGGAGGAAAAACAGGTTCTTGGAGGATTCTTCGCCATCCATTCGCTGGGCGAGTGCCGGATTCACTGCAACGTCTTGGTTCTTCTCTGCATCCTCCGCGTCCTCTGTGGTGAGTCGTTCTTTGCCCGCCCCGTACGCACCGGCGGGGGCAGAGAACGAAGAAAGTGTTAAAGATTTCACGGTTTCGCGCCGTAATGCTCCAAGTACAAGCAAGCAATCAACGACAGCGCAGACTGGAGACAATCGGATGGGATTCGTCCTGTACTACATCGCCGCGATCTCGATCCTCGCCCTTCATTTCACGGGATTCCTGGCCCGCCACAACCTGGAATGGCTGATTTTGGCGCTGGCGGCGACGGTCTTTCCGGCCGTCTTCTACCTCTGACGGACATCCGGCCGCGCGTCAGGCGCGCTCGGCAATAAACGCCTTCACCGCCCGGGCATCGGCATCCATCACCTCGAAACGCTGCGGCAACGCTTCGATGTCCTCGTAGCCCGCCGGCCGCTCGGGCGCACGACCGAGCGCCTCGCGAATGGTATCTTCGAACTTGGCTGGCAACGCCGTTTCCAGGCAGACAAGGGGCACACCCGGCTCGCGCCGCTCGAGCCCGACCTTGACGCCGTCGGCGGTGTGGGTGTCGATCATCACGCCATAATCGCGCCAGACCCGCCGTATCGTCGCCAGGCGATCGGCATGGCTGCTCGTGCCCGAGACGAAGCCAAACTCCCTGGTGCGCCCGAACAGCGCGGTGCCGCCCAGGTCGAAGGCCTGGCCGCGATCCACCGCCGACCACAGCTCGCGCACCCGCGCGGCGTCGCGCCCGGTCAGGTCGAAGATGAAGCGCTCGAAGTTCGACGCCTTGGAGATGTCCATGGACGGACTGCTGGTGTGCATGGTCTCGGAGGTACCCCGGGGCCGGTAGCGGCCGGTGCGGAAAAATTCGTCGAGCACGTCGTTCTCGTTGGTGGCCAGGATCAGGCGATGGATGGGCAATCCCATCATGCGCGCGATGTGGCCGGCGCAGATGTTGCCGAAGTTTCCCGAGGGGACAGCAAAGCTCACCTTCTCGTCGTTGTCGCGGGTGACCGCGAAGTAGCCCTTGAAGTAATAGACCACCTGCGCCGACACGCGCGCCCAGTTGATCGAATTGACCGTACCGATGCGCAGCCGCGTCTTGAACTCCAGATCGTTGCTCACCGCCTTGACGATGTCCTGGCAATCGTCGAACACGCCGCGTATGGCAATGTTGAAAATGTTCGGGTCCTGCAGCGAGAACATCTGCGCCGTCTGGAAGCGACTCATCTTGCCGTGGGGCGAGAGCATGAAGACACGGATGTGCGACTTGCCGCGCATGGCGTATTCGGCGCTCGACCCCGTGTCGCCCGAGGTGGCACCGAGAATGTTCAGCGACTGGTTCGATTTGGCCAGCACGTACTCGAACAGATTGCCGAGCAGTTGCATGGCCATGTCCTTGAAGGCAAGCGTCGGCCCATTGGACAGCCCCAGCAGGTGCAGACCTGGCTCGAGCGTCAGGACCGGCGTGATGTCCTCGGCACGCTGTCCGGGCCGGCAATTGCGGTAGACCTCGGCCGTATAGGTCCGGTCCACCAGCCGGCGGAGATCCGCCGGCGGAATGTCATCGGTGAACTTCGACAGGATGGCAAACGCCAGCTCGCTGTAGTTGTAGCCGCGCCACCGGGCCAGTTCAGTCGGGCTGATTACCGGATAGCGTTCCGGCATGGTCAGGCCGCCGTCGTTGGCCAAACCGCCGAGAAGGATGTCGCAGAAGCCGGTGGGCGGCATGCCGCCGCGGGTACTGATGTAGCGCATAGTGGTGAGCGGTTCGAGGTTCGGGCACCGCCGGTGCGCCCGGGGACGCGGTTGTTGCGCGCGGAGTGCTAGCGGCTGCGCACATGCTGCAGCCGCTCGAGGCGGTGCGCAAAGTGCGTATTATCGGGCATAGTCTGGTTCAGGCGCACCAGGATGCGCTCGGCGCCGGCGAGCCACTTCTGGGCTTCGGGCCGGTGAAGCTTGCGTGTCACACGTCCCATACGCTCGTAAAAGGTGGCCAGGGTAGACAGTAGCTCGATGCTTTCGCCGACTTCGTGCAGCAGCTTCTCGGTCAGCTCGATGGCCTCCCGATAGGCGGTCTCCGCTTCCTTCAGGTGACCCTCGCGCACGGCCACGTCGCCGGCCTTCTGCAGCGCCACGGCCAGGTGACGGCGCGTCGTGATGCTGGGGGAGTCGCGATAGAGCCAGCGGTGCAGCGATAGGCTTTCGCGATAGGCATGCCGCGCCTCGCCGTGACGGCCCAGGGTGCGGGCGGCATCGCCGACCTTGTCCCAGGCGGCGGCCATGTCGCGCCGCGACTGCAACGTATCGCGATGGCGGTGCAGCTGCTGGCGAATGGCAAGGCTCTCCCGGTAGGCCCAGCCGGAATCCTGGTGCCGGCCCGCCAGCCGCGCGACGTCTCCCATGCGCTCCCAGCACACGGCCAGTTCGCGGGCGGTTGTGAGGGTCTTGCCTTCGGCATGCAGCCGCTTGCGCAGGGCCAGGCACTGGCCATAGGCATGTTCCGCATCGGACAGGCGTTTGGCGAGCCGCGCGATGCTGCCCACCTTGTCCCAGGAAACGGCGAGTTCGCTGGCGGTCTGGCGGGTGCCGACCTCGTCGTGCACCTGCTGACGCAGGGCCAGGGATTGGCGATAGGCTTGATCGGCCTCGGATAGTTTGCGGATGGAGCGCGCCACGTTACCGACCTGATCCCAGGCCGCGGCGAGATCGCGCAGACTCTCGAAGCTCGGTACTTCCTCGTGCAGGCCGAGCCGCAGTTCCAGGCAGCGCCGGTAGGCGTGGTCGGCCTCCTCGAAGCGGCCGATGTGGCGCGCCACGTCGCCGACCTTTTCCCAGGCAACGGCGAGATCGCGCCGGCTGCGCGGCGTCGGTCCCTTCTGATGGAGCTTCTGGCGCAACTGCAGGGATTCGCCATAGCCCTGGGCGGCAGCATCGGCATGGCCCATGCTCAACGAGGCATCGGCAAAGCGCTCCAGGGAAACCGATAGGTCGCGCGAGCTCTGGATAGTCGGCGCGTCTTCGTAAAGGCGCCGGCGCAGCGTTAGGCTTTCCAGAAAAGCCTGCTTGGCGTTGGCCAGGCGGCCGGTGCGCATCGCCAGGTCGCCGACGCGGTTAAGCGACACCGACAGGTCGCGCCGGTTCTGCGGCCTCGGCGCCACCCGGCACAGCTCCTTGCGTAGATCGTGGGCGCAGTTGTAGGCCTGTTCGGCCTCGTCGAGCCGGTCAAGGTGGACGGCAGCGTCACCGACCCGATTCCAGGAAAGGGACAGCTCGCGCGCCGTCTGCGGTCCCGGCAGCTCCGCGTGCAGGCGCTGGCGCAGCACCAATGCTTCCCGGTAGCTGTTGCCCGCCTCCTCGATGTGGCCGAACTGGCTTGCCACATCGCCAATCTGATCGTGTGCGCGGGCAAGCTCGCGGATCGCCACCAGTGAGTCGTGCGGACGGGCGACGGCGATCGCCATCGTCTTCTTGGCCACCTCTTCGGCCGCCTTGATGTTGCGCGCGGCTATGGCAGCATCGAAGGCGGCGAACCCGTCCTGAAGGACGATCTGTTCGGGCGCGAGGCGCTCGACGGTCTCCCGCCACTGCATCACCAGGGCCGGCAACTGTTCCCTGCGGACCGGCTGCGCCGACGTCGTCTGGGCCGCGGACGCCGCGGATTGGCTCGCACCGGTGCCGGTATTCGTCGCGCCGCGCGCACCATCGCCGGCGGGAACGTTGATCACGCGTCGCCGCCAGGCGTCCGGAAGCAGCGGCGCCAGGGCGTCCCGCTCGCTCACCGGCAAGGCGACGATGAGCGGACGCCGGAAGGTCGTTTCGAGCACGGCCTGCTGCGCGATCAGTTGCGTCAGAAACGCCGCGCGCGCCTTTCCCCAGCCGTCCTCCTGAGGTTGGCACTGCAGGTCAAGCCAGAGCGGCGCGCCAGTGCCTGCCAAGGGATTGTCGGCAGCCAGCAGGCGCGACAGCACCGGTCCATCCAGATCGGAGGGCTGGCCGGGCGCGAGGGTTTCCACCGGACAGGCGCGAAAGCGCAGCGTGTCCGCCAGACGGCGGCACAACTCGGTGATGGGGGCTGACGCGGCACAGAAAAGCACCACCGGCACGAGCCCGGTTGTGCCTTTGACGAACAGACGCAGATCATTCCACGCCTGCTCAAAAACGTCGGCCGCGACTATCGGGTTTGCTAACATGGTCGAAGCGCGTGTGCAACCCGTTGATGTTAAACCCAAGCAGCCCGCACCGGCACGCCTTGGCCTACTGCGATGTGCTTAGTCCTTTGGGCGCATTGCGGCAACCACTTCACGCCCGCCGAGGAATCACTGCCGTCTATCGGTTGGCGAGTATTTCCAGGCGAATCCGCGTCACGCGGCCGGAGATCGTCGCCAGCGCCTCGATCCGGGAAATGGCGGCGTCGATGTTCTTTTCCAGCGTCAGGTGGGTGAGCATGATGATGTCCACCTGATCCTCGCCCTCGCTCGGCTCCTTCTGCACCATGGCGTCGATGGAGATGCCCAGATCGGCGAGGATGCGCGTGATGTCCGCCAGCACGCCGGGCCGGTCGTAGGCGCGCAGGCGCAGGTAATAGGATGTCTCCACCTCGCTCATGGGAAGGATCGGCGTGTCGCTGATCTGGTCCGGCTGAAAAGCAAGGTGCGGCACGCGGTGCTCGGGATCCGCCGTGTGCATGCGCGTGACATCGACGAGATCGGCGACTACGGCGCTGGCGGTGGGCTCGGCGCCGGCGCCGGCGCCGTAGTACATGGTCGCGCCCACGGCGTCGCCCTTGACCAGGATGGCGTTCATCACGCCCTCGACGTTGGCGATCAGGCGCCGCGCCGGTATCAGTGTCGGATGCACGCGCAGTTCGATGCCGTGCGGGGTACGGCGCGTGATGCCGAGCAGCTTGATGCGGTAGCCCAGTTCCTCGGCATAGCGGATGTCCTCCCGCGTGAGCTTCGAGATGCCTTCGGTATAGGCCTTGTCGAACTGCATGGGGATGCCGAAGGCGATCGCCGACATGATCGTCAGCTTGTGGGCGGCGTCGATGCCTTCGATGTCGAAGGTGGGATCGGCCTCGGCATAGCCGAGCCGCTGCGCTTCCTTGAGTACCGTCTCGAAGCTGAAGCCCTTGTCGCGCATCTCCGAGAGGATGAAGTTGCTGGTGCCGTTGATGATACCGGCGATCCATTCGATACGGTTCGCCGTCAGCCCCTCGCGCAGCGCCTTGATGATGGGCACCCCGCCGGCCACTGCCGCCTCGAAGGCGACCATGACGCCCTGCTTTTGCGCTGCGGCGAATATTTCGTTGCCATGCAGGGCAAGCAACGCCTTGTTGGCGGTGACGACATGCTTGCCGTTGGCGATCGCCTTGAGCACCAGCTCCTTGGCAACGGTGTAGCCGCCGATCAGCTCGACGACGATGTCCACCTCCGGATCGGTCGCGACGGCAAAGGCGTCGTCGACGATGCGCGCAGCGCCCTTGGTCACGGCCTTGGCGCGCTCGGTGTCCTTGTCGGCCACGACCGATATCCTGATCGGCCGGCCGGCGCGGCGCGTGATCTCTTCCTGGTTGCGCGTCAGCACGGTGAAGGTGCCGCCGCCCACGGTGCCGATGCCGAGCAGGCCGACGTTGATCGGTTTCATCACAGAAGCCCGTCCTTCCTGAACATCTCCTTGATGCCGCGAATGGCCTGACGTGTCCGCGCCTCATTCTCTATGAGAGCGAATCTGACGTGATCGTCGCCGTACTCGCCGAAGCCGACGCCGGGCGACACGGCCACCTTGGCATCCTCCAGAACTTTCTTTGCGAACTCCAGGGAGCCGAGCTGTTGATAGGCTTCCGGAATTCGTGCCCAGATATACATGCTTGCTTTTGGCACCTCCACCGGCCAGCCGGCCTCGTGCAGCCCTTTGGCCAGGACGTCGCGGCGCTTCTGGTATTTCATCGCGATCTCGCGCACGCACTCCTGCGGCCCTTCCAGCGCCACGATCGATGCCACCTGGATGGGCGTGAACGTGCCGTAGTCGTGGTAGCTCTTGATGCGCGCCAGCGCATGGACCAGATCCCGGTTACCGACCATGAAGCCGATGCGCCAGCCGGCCATGTTGTAGCTCTTCGACATGGTGAAGAACTCGACGGCGACATCGCGCGCACCCGGCACCTGCATGATGGACGGCGCCTTCCAGCCGTCGAAAACGATGTCGGCATAGGCCAGGTCATGCACGACGAAGATGTTGTGCTCCCGGGCGATGGCGACAATCTTCTCGAAGAAATCCAGCTCGACGCATTGGGTCGTCGGATTGCTCGGGAAGTTGATGATGAGCATCTTCGGCTTTGGGAACGACTCATGGATCGCCCGCACCAGCTCGGCGAAGAAGTCCACCCCGGGTGTCATGCGCACGTGACGGATGTCCGCGCCGGCAATCACGGGGCCGTAAATGTGGATCGGATAACTGGGATTGGGCACGAGCACAATGTCGCCGTGGTCCAGGGTCGCCAGCGTCAGGTGGGCGATGCCCTCCTTCGAGCCGATGGTGACGATGGCCTCGCTGTCCGGATCCAAATCCACGTCGAAGCGCGTCTTGTACCAAGTGCAGATGGCCTTGCGCAGCCGCGGGATGCCCTTGGACACGGAATATCCGTGGGTGTCCATGCGCAGGGTCGACTCCACCAGCTTGTCCACGATGTGCCTGGGTGTCGCCCCGTCGGGGTTGCCCATGCTCATGTCGATGATGTCTTCGCCGCGCCGGCGGGCGGCCATCTTCAGCTCACCGGTGATGTTGAAGACGTAGGGCGGCAGACGCTTGATGCGCGAAAATTCTTTCATGACCTTGTGCCCGGCGCGCCCGAATCGTCGCGGTTCCTGCGCCTGCGGTAGTGTATTGAAAAAAGTTATAATCCTACCCGAGCGATCGAGGTGCCGCAATGAAACGCGCCTGACGCAACATGGTTGAAATGTGGCGCAGCCGTGTCACCGTCGATGCCTCGCGCACAGGATCCCGCCGTCACCGCCTCCCACGTGAAACTGCACCTCGACACCGAGACCGGAATGTACGCCGTCACCGGCTACGGTGAGGGCTACGTTCTGATCAACGGCGAGCGCCACGAAGGAAGTCTGATCGTCCAGCCGAACCGCGTCCACGTTGGCTGGGGCAGCGGCGGGCTGGCCGCACTGACCGTCGCGGAGTTCGAAACCCTGCGGGATCTGCGCCCGCACATCGTGTTGCTCGGCACCGGCGTCACGCAGCGATTTCCTCCTGCGGCCCTGCTCCGTCCGCTCATCGAGGCACGCATCGGCTTCGAGATCATGGATACGCCGGCGGCCTGCCGCACTTACAACATCCTCATGGGCGAGGGCCGCAACGTCGCCGCGGCGCTGCTGATCGCCGCGGGGTAGCAGCGCCCGGGAGGCCCCATCCGCTCCACCGAATCCGCCGGCACGCAGGCGTCCATGCCCGAGACGGCAATCTCCCGGCGCGCGCTGTTCGCGTTGTTCGTCGCCTTGGCTGCCGTCTGGTTCTCGACGCTCGAGGTGCGCAAGCTGATCAAACCCGACGAGGGCCGCTATGCCGAGATCGCGCGCGAGATGGCGGCGAGCGGCGACTGGGTGACGCCGCGGCTCAACGGCATCAAGTACTTCGAGAAGCCACCGCTGCAATACTGGATGACCGCCGCCGCCTTCCAGGCCTTCGGCGAACATCACTGGACGGCGCGACTGTGGACCGGACTCACCGGTTTCTGCGGCGTGCTGCTGGCATACTTCGCCGGGCGCCGCCTGTTCGGCGCCACCGCCGGCTTGCTCGCCGCGGCCGTGCTGGCGAGCAGCGTCATGTACTTCGCCATGGGCCACCTCAACACCTTGGACATGGGGCTGACATTCGCCCTCCAGCTCGCCGTGTCCGCCTTCCTGCTTGCCAATCGCTCGACGGCCACGCCCCGAGCCCAGCGCAACTGGATGCTCGTCGCCTGGGCGGCTGCGGGGCTGGCCATTCTCAGCAAGGGGCTGTTGGCGCTCGTGCTGCCCGGCATCACGCTGATCGCCTACAGCCTGACGACGCGCGATTTCGCCCCCTGGCGCCGGCTGCAAGTGCTGCCGGGGCTGGCGCTGCTGCTGACCATCACGGCGCCGTGGTTCGTCGCCGTCTCGCTCGCCAATCCCGAGTTTCCCCACTTCTTCTTCGTCCACGAGCACTTCGAGCGTTTCCTCAGCCCCGGCCATCGCCGCACCCAGCCATGGTGGTATTTCGCGCCGGTGCTGCTGGCAGGCGCCCTGCCCTGGGCGACGATGGCCCTGCATGCGCTGGTCCACACCTGGCGCGATGGCGAAGGCGACGAAGCGCGCGCGGCACGCTTCCTGGCGCTGTGGTCGGTGCTGACTTTCGTCTTCTTCAGCACTTCCAGCTCGAAGCTGCCGTCCTACGTGCTGCCTATATTGCCGGCACTGGCGCTGCTCACTGGCGCCTGGCTGGCGCGCGTTCGTGCGGGAACGATGCAGGTACACCTGCTTCTGGTGCTGCTTCTCGCGCTGGCGGCACTGGCGGCGTCGCACTTGGTTACCCGGCGTGCCGACGCCGAGACCACACTGGAAATGATGCGGGGTTTCCAGAGCTGGCTGATCGCCGGTGCACTTGGCTGGACCGTTGCCACCGCCGCCGCGCTGCTGCTTGCCAGGCGCGGGCGCGTTGCGCTCGCGGCGCTGGCGCTGGCCGCCGGCGGCCTTGCCGTGGCGCTCGGGCTCGCGGTCGGCCACGACCGCCTGAGCCGCTCCAACTCGGCCTACCACATCGCCGCGGAGATCCGGTCGCTGGTGCGACCGGGAGTGCCCTTCTATAGCGTTAGAATGTACGACCAGACGCTGCCCTTCTACCTTCAGCGCACTGTTACCCTGGTGGAATACAGCGACGAGATGGGATTCGGCCTGCAGCAGGAACCCGGGCTTGCCGTGCCGACGCTGGCACAATTCGAGGCGCGCTGGCACTCGGACGCGGACGCCTTCGCCGTCATGGAGGGCGAGACCTACGAGTCGCTGCGCCAACAAGGCCTGACCATGACCATTGTCGCGCGGGACACGCGCCGCATCATCGTGAGAAAACCATGACCACCGTCAGCTTCGCCCTGCTCATGACCGGCGTGCTGTTGAACGCCGTCGCGCAACTGCTGCTCAAGGCCAGCACCAACTCTATCGGCCACTTCGCCTTTCACACCGACAGCCTGGTGCCGGTCGCCTTCAAGTTCGCGGCCAATCCCTATTTCCTCGGCGGCATGACCTGCTATGTGGTGAGCCTGGTGGTGTGGGTGATGGGCCTGTCGCGGGTCGACGTCAGCATCGCCTATCCGATGCTCTCCATCGGCTATGTCATCAACGCCGTCGCCGCCTGGTATCTACTCGGCGAGCAGGTCAGCGTCATGCGCCTGGCGGGCATCGGCATCATCGTCCTTGGCGTGTTCATCGTCGCCCGCTCATGAGCTTCCTGCCCTTCACGCGTCCCGACATCGACGAGGCGACCATCGCCGGCGTCGCCGAGGTGCTGCGCTCGGGCTGGCTTACCAGCGGCCCGAAGGTGAAGGAGTTCGAGGCAGCGCTGTCTGCGTATTTTGGCGGCCGGCCGGTGCGCAGCTTCAACTCGGGCACCGCGGCCCTGGAGGTGGCGCTGCGCCTGCTCGGCATCGGCCCGGGCGACGAGGTGATCACCACGCCACTGTCCTGGGTTGCCACGGCCAACGTCGTGCTCGCGGCGGGCGCGCGTCCCGTGTTCGTGGACGTCGAGCCCGCCACGCGTAACGTCGATCCGGAGCACATCAAAGCGGCGATCACACCGCGCACGCGGGCGCTGCTGCCAGTGGATCTCGCCGGTCTGCCGGCAGACCGGAACCGGCTGTACGCCATCGCTGCGCGCCACGACCTGCGCGTGATCGAGGACGCTGCCCAGTCCATGGGGGCGAGCTGGCGGGGCCAGCGCGTCGGCAGCTTTGGCGACCTGGTTGTGACGAGCTTTCACGCCAACAAGAACCTCACCACCGGCGAGGGCGGCTGCCTGGTGCTGCCGGACGACACGCTGCTGCCCCTGTGCGAGAAGCTGCGCCTGCAGGGCGTGGTGCGCCTGCCCGACGGCGACATGGAGGTGGACGTGCTTGGCGGCAAGTCCAATCTCACCGACATTGCCGCCCGCATCGGACTCGGCCAGCTTTCGCGGCTGGACGAATTCACCCGCCGCCGGCGGGAGCTGGCGCGGTGCTATTTCGAACACTTTGACACCATCAACGAACGGCTCGGCTGCGGGCTACCGGTGCGTGACTTCGAGAACTGCAACTGGCACATGTTCCAGATCCTGCTGCCGCTCGACCACATGAGCATCGGCCGCGGCGAGTTCATCGCCCGCATGCGCAGCCGGGACATCGGCATCGGGGTGCATTATCCGGCGATGCACCGCTTCGCGCTGTATCGCCGGCTCGGCTACGGCGACGGCGATTTTCCCCATGCCGAGCGCATCGGCCGCGAAACCGTTACACTGCCGCTTTTCCCGGCCATGGACGACGGCGACGTGGATCGCGTGTGCGCCGCCGTGGCCGAAATCGTTCAAGACAACCTGCGATGAGCCGCCCCGAGCTTTCCGTCATCATCCCGGTCTATAACGAGGAGGAAAGCCTGCCGGCGTTGTTCGCGCGCCTTTATCCGGCGCTGGATGCGCTCGACACCAGCTACGAGATCGTGTTCGTGAACGATGGCAGCCGCGACCGCTCCGCCGCCATCCTGCGCGAGCAGTTCCAGCGCCGCCCGGACGTCACCCGCGTCGTGCTCTTCGGCGCCAACTTCGGCCAGCACATGGCGATCATGGCCGGCTTCGACCACTGCCGCGGCGAGGTCATCGTCACCCTGGACGCGGATCTGCAGAACCCGCCGGAGGAAATCGCAACGCTTCTCGCCAAAATGCGCGAAGGCCACGACTATGTCGGCACCATACGCCGGCAGCGCCAGGACTCGGCCTTCCGCCGCCATGCTTCGCGGCTGATGAATCGCATCCGCGAGCGCATCACGCGAGTGCGGATGACCGACCAGGGCTGCATGATGCGTGCCTACAGTCGTCCGATCGTGGACGCCGTCAAGAGCTGCCATGAGCTCAATACCTTCATCCCGGCACTGGGCTACACCTTCGCCCAGAACCCCGTCGAGGTGGAGATCGGGCACGAAGAGCGCGTGGCCGGCGTGTCCAAGTATCCGCTCTATCGCCTGATCCGCCTCAACTTCGATCTGATGACCGGATTTTCCGTCGTGCCCCTGGAGCTGGTATCGATGCTCGGCATGACGTTGTCACTGCTCTCGGCGCTGTTCGTGGTATTTCTCGCCATCCGCCGCCTGGTCGTCGGTCCAGAAGCAGAGGGGCTGTTCACCCTGTTCGGCATCGCCTTCTTCATGCTCGGCATCCTGCTGTTCAGTGTCGGCCTGCTCGGCGAGTATGTCGGACGCATCTACCAGCAGGTGCGCCACCGGCCGCGCTACTTGGTACAAGCCGTGTTGGAACGCGACGAGCGGAGCGAAAGCCTCTCACTACAGAGACACAGAGACACAGAGACTGCACAGAGGGGTGCTCTGTGATGCCCTCTGTGCCTCTGTGCCTCTGTGGTTCTTTGTAGCCGATGCCCCGCGCCGTCGTCTTCGCCTATCACAACGTCGGCGTGCGCTGCCTGTCGGTGCTGCTGGCCCACGGCGTCGACGTGCCACTGGTGGTGACCCACCGGGACAGCCCGACGGAGAACATCTGGTTCGCCAGCGTCGCGGCGCTGGCGGCGTTGCACGACATCCCGGCCGTCACGCCCGACGATCCGAACACGCCCGATCTCTGGTCGCGCATCGCCGAGCTGGCGCCGGATTTCATCTTCTCCTTCTACTACCGGAACATGCTCCAGGCGCCGCTGCTGGCGCTGGCGCGGCGCGGTGCCTACAACCTGCACGGCTCGCTGCTGCCGAAATACCGCGGGCGCGTGCCGGTGAACTGGGCGATCATCCAAGGCGAGCGGGAGACCGGCGCGACGCTGCATCGCATGGTGGAAAAGCCCGATGCCGGCGACATCGTCGCGCAACAGGCGGTGCCCATCCTGCCCGACGACACCGCGCGGGAAGTATTCGACAAGGTGACGGTAGCGGCGGAGATGGCGCTCGACGGCGTGCTGCCGGCGCTGATCGCCGGCACCGCGCCGCACACGCCCCAGGATCTCGCCCAGGGTTCCTACTTCGGCGGCCGCAAACCGGAGGACGGCCGTATCGATTGGCGCGCCAATGCCGCCGACATCCACAACCTGATTCGCGCCGTCGCGCCGCCCTACCCCGGCGCCTTCTGCGACCTGCCTGGCGTCCGGCTGCAGGTGTGGCGCAGCCTGCGCCAGCCGGCGATGTCGGCGCGGTTTCCGGCAACAACGCTGTTTATCGACGGCGGGCGCGTCCATGTCCAGTGCGGCGACGGCGGTATTTTGCGCCTGGTGGAGGTCGCGCTCGACGGCCGGCCGACGGATGCCGCCCGCTTGGCGCAACTGCTGGGCGCGACCGCCCTGACCCTTACCCCTGACTCCTCACGTGTCACGTCATGAAGAAAATCCTAATCCTCGGCGTCAATGGCTTCATCGGCCATCACCTGTCCCAGCGCATCATCGATACCACCGACTGGGAGGTCTATGGCATGGACATGCAGACCGACCGCATCACCGATCTGCTCGACCGGCCGCGCTTCCGCTTCTTCGAGGGCGACATCACCATCAACAAGGAGTGGATCGCCTACCACATCAAGAAGTGCGACACCGTGCTGCCGCTGGTGGCCATCGCCACGCCGGCCACCTACGTGCGCGAGCCGCTGCGGGTGTTCGAACTGGACTTCGAGGCCAACCTGCCCTTCGTGCGCGCCTGCGTCGAGCACCGCAAGCGCCTGGTGTTTCCTTCCACCTCCGAGGTCTACGGCATGTGCCGCGACGACGAGTTCGACCCCTACGCCTCGGAGCTGGTGTACGGCCCGATCGACAAGCCGCGCTGGATCTACGCCTGCGCCAAGCAGCTCATGGATCGCGTCATCGCCGGCTACGGCCAGCAGGAGGGCCTGGATTACACGCTGTTCCGCCCCTTCAACTGGATCGGCGCCGGGCTCGACTCCATCAACACACCGAAGGAGGGCAGCTCGCGCGTCATCACCCAGTTCCTCGGCCACATCGTGCGCGGCGAACCGATCAAGCTGGTGGACGGCGGCGCCCAGAAGCGCGCCTTCACCTACATCGACGACGGCATCGACGCGCTGATGAAGATCATCGACAACCGCGACGGTGTAGCGAGCGGCCGCATCTACAATATCGGCAACCCGCGCAACAACTATTCCGTGCGCGAGCTGGCGAGCATGATGCTGGAGCTGGCGAAAACCTATCCGGAATACCGCGACAGCGCCGCCCGGGTGGAACTGCTGGAAACCACCTCCGGCGACTACTACGGCAAAGGCTACCAGGACGTGCAGAACCGCGTGCCCAGGATCGACAACACCTGCGCCGAGCTCAACTGGGCACCGCAGGTGGACATGCAGACGGCGTTGAGAAATATTTTCGACGCCTACCGCGGGCACGTGGCCGAAGCGCGGCGGCTGGTGGAGTGAGAGGTTGCTCTATAGCTCTGGTGGTCGCGCCCATGGGGCGCTCCTACGCGTAGGAGCGGGCCATGCCCGCGACCGATGGCGGGTCGCCCCCATGGGGCGCTCCTACAAGGAATGACACTGCGCACCGCGCATCCCGTTTCCACGACTAGGACCACAGCATACAACGAGGACAGCAACATGTCCATTGAGGTGAGGCTGACGCCGGGTGCGCCCGGTTCGCACCTCGTTGGTATCGATTCTGGGGCCCTCATTGCGGGTTCCCCACCCCCGACTTTCCCGGCACAATAGCGCCGTCGCCTCGCCGCACCGAGACATGCCAATGAACCGAAACACCCCCATCTGCCGCCGCACCTTCCTGCGGCGCGCGGCCGGCGTCGCCGCCGCGGTGCCCCTGCTGCCCTATGCACGGCAGGGACTGGCTGCCGTCTCGGATGCGCGCGCCATCGCCTTCGAGCACACCCACACGCGTGAGAGCCTGACGCTGGTGTACGCCGCGGGCGGGCGCTACCTGCCGGATGCCCTGGCCGCGGTGAACCGTTTCCTGCGCGACCACTACAGCGGCGAAGTGGGCACCATGGACCCGCGGCTGCTGGACCAGCTTCATGCGCTCAAACTCGCCTTCGGCACCGAGCGGCCGTTCCACGTCATCTCCGGCTATCGCTGCGCGAAGACCAACGAGAAGCTGCGCGCACACGGTGGCGGCGGCGTGGCGCGCAACAGCCTGCACCTGGAAGGCCGCGCCATCGACATCCGCCTGCCCGGCGTGGCGCTCGCCCAGTTGCGCGACGCCGCCCTGGACATGAAAGCCGGCGGCGTCGGCTTCTATCCCGCATCGGATTTCGTGCATATCGACACCGGACGCGTGCGCCACTGGTAGCGCCGCGCCTCCGGCCCTCGCTCAGCGGCCGATCCGGTCGCGCGGCTGCAGCGCCCGCTCCAGCGTCCCATCGTGGCCGTAGATGTCGGGCAGGAACAGCACGCGTCCGTCATCCTCCGCGATCACCGTGGTGTAGAACACCAGCACCGGGATGGGCTGGGCGAGGCGCACGGTGCGCGGGGTGTCGCCGGCCATGGCCTCGCGGATTCGTTCCTCGGTCCACTCGGGCTGGTCCGCCAGCACGAAACTCGCCAGCGCCACTGGCTCCTCGACCCGGATGCAGCCGTGGCTGAAGTCGCGCCGGCCGCGCTGGAACAGCCGCGGTGTCGCCGTGTGGTGCAGGTAGATGTTCATGTTGTTGGGAAACACAAACTTGATGTCGCCCAGCGCATTCTTCGGGCCTGGACGCTGGCGGATGCGCAGCTCGCCGCGCAGCACCGCGTCGAGATTGGCCTCGCTGACGACGCTACTTACGTTGTTCTCCGTGCCGACGAACTCCATCTCCTCGCGCGCCAGATAGCCCGGATCGCGGCGCAGCTTGGGCACGATCTCGCCGCGGGCGATGGACGGCGGCACGTTCCAATAGGGGTTGAACTCGATGTAGCGCATGTCCTCGTCGAACACCGGCGTCTGGGTGTCGAGCGCCTTGCCGACGATGACGTTCATGCGCAGCACGACGCGCGCCGCGCCACCGCGCAAGTCGAGGGCGCGCAGCTTGAACTCGGGAATGTTCACCGCCAGCAGCCGGTCCGCCGCCACCGGCGGCAGCCAGCGCATGCGCTCCATCGCCAGCTCGACCTGGCGCAGCCGCCGGCTCATCGGCGTGTTGAGCTGTGCCAAGGTGTTCCTGCCGATGATGCCGTCGGCATCGAGGCCGTGGCGCGCCTGGAACCGCTTCACCGCCTCGACCAGCTCGCCTTCGTAGCGTGTCGGCGGCGGCACGTCCGGGGACAGATCACCGACGGCGACCAGCAGCCGCCCCAGCGGCTCCAGACCGGCATAGGGCATGCCGGGCTCCAGCTTTTTCACCACCGGCACCGGCGCCAGCGTGGCGTCCGCCGCGAGCGCGCGGTAACGCGCCAGCGCCTCGCCCAGCCGCCGGTACATCGGCACGCGCGGCGGCGCCTCGGCGATCAGTTGGCCCAGCCGGTCCGCCGCCACGGCCTCGCGCACCAATGCCGGCAGATCGTATTGCCTCGCCGCCAGGTCGAGATGAAAATGCACCTGCTCCGGCATCACCCGGCCGAGGTGCACGTCGGACAGATAGCGCAACAGGGCAAGCGACAGCGCCGTGTCGAGCTCGGCCAGCTCCCGCCCCGCGAAGGGCGACGCGCGGTGGCTGTGCAGGCGCTGCTCCAGCCAGGCGGCGTCGTAGTCGCCCGGGTCCAGGCCGTGGCGGTCGGCGGTGCGAAGGGCTGCCACAATCTCGTCCGCCTGCCGACGCGGCGCGCCGTTGTCGAACCACGCCGGCGCATAGTCGAGCGGCGCGTAGAGCCGCTCCATGCTACCGCCATAGTCCGGGAAGCGGCGTCGCTTCGATTCCGGATGTTCGGCGGCGGCGACGATCTCGCGGATCGCCGTGCGCACTGTCTCGTCCCCTGACCGTACGGGCGATGGCGCGAGGGGCACGACGCACGCCAGAATAAAAGCGGCGAGGGAAAGAAGGGTGCTCGTCGTTGAGGTCGATGCAGCGTTCATCCGGACTCGTTCATTGCGGCGTGGAGCCGACGAATCAGCCGTCATCATGGCTCGGCGGCGCGTGCGCACGTCCCTGCCTGGGCGAGTATCGGCAAGTAGCTAAACAAGCTCGCTCATAGGTTGGACGGGTCCGCTGGTCGCGTCATGGCGCGATTGTACGGCTTTGCTACGGCCTCAACGCCCCGTATCAGGGGCGCACAACAGCAAGCGAAGCGCCGCTGTTGTGCGTCCCTGCATGCCGCCGTTGGGCTGCAGCTCACAGCAGGTTTGCATGATGTAGGAACTCCTCGACAACGATACGGCATCCGGGTTGCGCAGCATCGACGTCAGCCTTTTGCGCTGTAAAAAAGCGGCCGTGTGCAGACATATGCCCCAGGTCACGCAGCCCAGGCAAAGCCTTCTTGGCGTTCCGAGAAAGAGCAAATGCAGGCTCGGCTAAGGCTCTCGAGATCAGGTCCGAGAGCTGGAGGTAGTTCCCGGCAGCGTCCTTAATCTTTCCTTCGACGCCTTTGGCCTCGAAGGCTTCGATTATCGATATCTCCACCAGACGACGCATCATGACTGCTGCCGCGTCGTACCAGTTCATTCCATACGCACCGTTCATCTGACGTCCCACGCTAACGAGGTACCCTCGCTTGGCCTTCGCCAGAAGACTCAGCGGGAAAAGGCCCTCATCCTCCTTCGGAACGGCGGTGGACCGCCAAGTCGTGCGCAGGTTGTAGCAGAGCTCCTGCGATGCCGAGGTCCTCCTCTTGGGGTCTGCGGTCGGAGAGAACACGGTCTCGAGCAACTCCGCGATAACCGAAGAGTCCCCTGCGCTCATTGGAGCTAGATCGCGGAACGCGTTGGTCGCATCTGCACGAAGCGTCGCAAGCTTGTTGGCGTAGAAGTTATCGCCGCTTAGGCTCTTCTTATGCCGCTTCGCCTTCTTCGTGGTATCGGTGGCCTCTTTGGCAAGTCGCTCAAGACGTTCGGATGGTGAGAGGAGGCCGCCGGAGGTCGCCCGTGCCATTCGACCCTACCAATTTGAGTAGGAGAAGGTCTTGCCGTCTGGCTTTTGCCGCCGCAGCACTTTCTTCTGACAAAGCTTCTGCATGGGGCCGCTGAGTGAAGTTAGCGGAATATGATGACCCCGGTTCTCAAGCTCTGCCTTAACTTCTGATATTGTCTTGGGCTTCTCGAAGAATCCGTCATCGACCATCTCTTCAACGTAACTCTGAGGGCCACTCCGTTTCTTAGTCGTCGCAGGCTTACTTTGTGCGCGCTTGGTCGCGCGTGCCGCCCCTTGCGTCTTGCCGCTCTGCGCTTCGCCTCCTCCGGCGAGCAGGTCGTTGAGTATTCGCTCGAATGCAACACGCCGGAGTTCGGCGTCCTTGACTGCTGCAACCGCCTGCTCAGCCTGAGCCACAAGGTCGGCGTAGGGTTTTGGCATCTTCATAATCCTCTTCTCTGCGACTTCCTTCCATGCAGCCCAACGAATAGCGTTTATCCGCCGCAGCGGAAGAGGCAGAGAAAGACCGTGCGG
>DAITBA010000016.1:0-121613 GCA_036824005.1 Rhodocyclaceae bacterium | reverse complement strand
GCGCCATTTTTACCGGTTGAAACGACTGAAAATTGGGTTTTTCTACAGCCTCAACCGTCAGGTCACCGCCCGCCACCTTGCGCATAGCCTCCAGCGCCTGGGCAGGCTCACCGCCGAGCTGGCGCAGGATGCTTCGTGACGCCAGGGCGGACGCCGCGACAACCACGGCGAGAATCGCCAGGAGCAACAGCGCGGAATTGAACAACTGGGCGCGGAAGGCCTGCTCGACGTCGTCGATGTAAATACCGGTCCCGACGATCCAGCCCCAGGGCTCGAAACCCTTGACGTAGGAGAGCTTGGGCAGCGGCGTCTTGTCGTTCGGCTTCGGCCACATGTAGTGCACATAGCCGCCCTTATCCTTGCGCACGACCTCGATCATTTCCCGGAACAGAAGTTTGCCGTTGCTGTCCTTCGTCTCGTGGATGCTCTTGCCGTCGAGTTCCGGCTTGAAGGGATGCATCACCATGACCGGCTGCGTATCCATGATCCAGAAGTAGTCCTGCCCCTCGTAGCGTATGGCCCGCACGGCATCCCGGGCGCGGGTACGCGCGTCGGCATCCGAGAGCTTGCCTTCCTGGGCCAGGCGATGGGCGTCGGCAACGACGCTCAGCGCCGCCTCCACGAGATTGCGGCTCTTGACCTTGCGCTCGGCCATCATGGCATCGTGCAAGGAATAGGCCGACGCGACCGCGAAGAGCACATAACCAACGGCCGCCACGGCAATAACCAGCGCCAGGCGGCTACGGACTTTGAGACGTTCCAGCATTTCCATTCTCCTGTGCGCGTCGCCCATTACGGCGTCTGCGCGCCGTCGTCACCGCTCCCCCCGCGCTCGGGGCAGGGCTCTGTCACAGGGGAGTAACGACAGGCTGGCAGGCAAGTTGAGCCAATCACCTTCAGCCGTCTGGAGCGGGAGCACGAGAACGCCAGCGCAAGCCATCCCCGCAGCGAAGGCCGGATTCCGGCGGAACCGCTATCATTGCGCGGGGCAACGATGACTCGATGGGACTGACTACAACCGTGGAGCGGCGCGACTACAGCGCAGAGATGCGCAAGCACGAATCCATGACCGTGCGCCTGGTGTTCGCGGGCCTCGGTACGCTATTCGTCGGGCTCGGAATTCTCGGCGCCTTCCTGCCGGTGTTGCCGACGACACCGTTCATGCTGCTCGCAGCCGCCTGCTACGCCCGGGCATCCCGCCGCTTTTACAACTGGCTGCTCAACAATCGCGCCTTCGGGCCGACCATCCTTGAATGGCGCCGTTATCGCAGCATCCCCTACCGGATCAAATTGACCGCCATCGTGCTCATGGCACTGACGCTGACCAGTTCCATCGTATTCTTCGTTTCCGACCCATATCTGCAGATCGCGCTGGCGCTGTTCGGCCTCGGGCTGGCGATCTACATGTACCGCATTCCGTCGCGCGACCGGCCGCGGTTCTGACGATGTGCGGCGCGAGCGGCCGACGCCTCAGTGGCCGGTAAGAAATTCGCGCACGACGCGAACTTGCCCCTCGTCCATGAGCATGGGCGCGTGACCGACGCCGGCGATCTCGGCCAGTTGCGCTTTCGGTCCCCGCTGCGACATCTCCACCGCCGTCTCATGCAGCAGTAGGTCGGACTCGGCACCGCGCATCACCAGCGTCGGACAGCGCACGGCGTCGTAGATCGGCCACAGATCCACGTTGCCGAAGGCGAAAGCCTTGCGGAACGGCTGGGCGATGGCCGGATCGTAGGCCATCTCGACCTCACCCTCCGGCGTCTCGCGCGTGGCATGCACCGTCAGATGGCGCCACTGCGCATCGCTAAGCGGACCGAATGGCGCGCCCACCAGGCGGATGTACTTCTCGGCATCGTCCATGGTGGCAAACCGCGGCGCCTTGCCGACGTACTCGCTGATGCGCTTGAGCGAGGCACCCGTGATCAGCGGGCCGACGTCGTTCAGCACCAGCCGCTCGATGGGCGAATGCTCCTGGCTTGCCATCGTCATTCCGATCAGCCCGCCCATCGAGGTGCCCAGCCAGTGAACTTTGTCCACGTCGAGTCGGGCGATGAGCATCATCATGTCATTGACGTAGGTCGGCAGTCCGTAGCCGTCGGCGACCTTGAGCCAGTCACTGCGGCCGCGCCCGACCACGTCGGGACACACGACACGGTATTCCCGCGCCAGCGACTGGGCGAGAAAATCGAAATCGCGGCAGTTGCGCGTCAGGCCATGGACACAGATCAGCACATTCGGGTTGTCGGCATCGCCCCACTCGACATAGGCCATGCGATGCAGGCCGCTGGCGCTCATGCATTGCACGCTGCGGCTGCGCATGCCTTTGGGCAGCGGCGTCGGAGTTTCCGGCCGCTGCGGAGTTGGTGCAAAAAACAGATCCTTGAGTTTTTCCAGTAACGACATCGTGAGTTCCTGCCATGCGAGGGTGAAGAGTCTATCAGCCAGACCGCAGCAGGCAAAACCGCGCAGCGCCCGGGGATCACGAGCCGTGCCAGTAACGGCGGCGCTGCTCGCGTTCGAGCTCGATCTGTGTGCCCGCCGGGCCGAGGCGCAGCGTCACGGCGCCGTCGCGGTCCGTGCGCAGAATGCGCGCGCCGCGGGCCTCGTAGCGCGCGATGACTTCCGGGTGAGGATGGCGAAAGCGGCTGCGGTAACCGACGGGAACGATCACCGTGCGCGCGCCGACCGCGTCCACGAACTCCGGGGTGGAGGACGTGCGGCTGCCGTGGTGCGGCACGAGCAGGTGATCGGCCGACAGCGCCTTCCTGTCGCTGGCCAGCAGCTTCCACTCGGATGGCATCTCGATGTCGGAGGTGAGCAGAACGCTGCCGGCAGCGCCGACGATCTTCAGCACACAGCTCATGTCGTTGCTCTTGCGCACGCGCCGGGCGTGATCCTGCCACGGCGGATGCAAAATCTCGAAGCGCACGCCGTCCCAATCCCAGCGCTGGCCGGCAAAGCAGGCCCGGTGACCGGCTGCGCTCCGGCGCAACTCGTGCTCCGGCGGCAGCGAACTCGCGACCCAGTCCACCGGCAGTACCTCCATGATCGATGCGGCGCCGCCGGAATGGTCCTTGTCCAGATGGGTGACGATCAGCCCGCCCAAGCGCCGCACACCCAGGGCCCGAAGGTAGGGAACGATGATGCGATTGCCGCTGTTCGCATCGGGTGAATACTGCGGGCCGGTGTCGTAGATCAGGTCGCGGTTGCGCGTCTGCACGTGAACGGCGAGTCCCTGGCCGACATCGAGTACGGTGAGCCGCACCTCGCCCTCCCCGGGGCGATCGGGCAGCACCGCCACCAGCGGCAACAGGAGCACGCCCCCGGCCCATCGGCCCGGAAACCCGCGCGGCAGCAGCAGCACCGCACAGCCCGTCAGCGCCAGCGCGAGTGCCCAGGCGGGCGGCACATGCTGCTGCCAGACGGCCAGCGGCAATGCCGACAACCATTCGATCAGAGTCATCAATCCGGCAAGTATGCTGTGAGCAAGCCAGAGCAGCACATCCAGCGGCGTGACGATGGCAAGCAATGCCAGCGGCGTCACCACTAGGCTCACGATCGGGATCGCCACAGCGTTGGCCACGGGCGACACCAGCGAGAACTGCTGAAACAGCGCCAGCAGCGCCGGGATCATGGCCAGGCTCACCGCCCACTGCGCCCTGCCCCATTCCGCCCACCACGGCTGCCGGCCCAGCCGTCCGCTGCCGATGGAGAACAGCACCGCGACGGCGCCGAAGGACAGCCAGAAGCCCGCCGAAAGCACCGCCCAGGGATCGAACAGCAACACGATCAGCAGCGCCAGCGCGAGCACACGACTCGATGCGCTGGTCCGGTCCAGCCAGAGCACGGCGGCGACCACGCTGAGCATGTAGAGCGTCCTCTGGGCCGGCACCCCGAATCCCGCCAGCAGGCAGTAGATGAATGCCGCCAGCCAGCCCCCCGCGGACGCCGCCTTCTGCGCCGGCAGGCGCAGCGCAAGATAGGGCGAGCGGCGCCATAGATATCCAACCAGCCCATACACGAGCCCGGCGACCATGGTCACGTGCAGACCCGATATGCTCATAAGATGGGTAATGCCGGTGCGATTGAACAACTGCCATTGTCCGGCATCGATGGCGCGCTGGTCGCCCACCGCCAGCGCCACCAGCACCCCGGCATACGGCTGTTCCGGCAGAGCCGCCAGGAACCGGGCGCGCACCCGTTCGCGCCAGCGCTCGACGGCAAGCATCGGACGGGCGACGAACTCGTCCAGCCGCCGGTTCGGCAGTGTCTCGCGGGTCGTGCGCACGTAGCCCGTGGCGCGCAGGTTGCGCTCGAACAGCCAGGCCTCGTAATCGAATCCGAGGGGATTGAGGTTGCCGTGGGGCCGCTTCAGGCGCACCGTGAGTTGCCAGCGCTCGCCCGCATGCACTTCCTGGAAGCGGTGCCACTCATCGTCGCGCAAGCCGCGGTACCACGCGAGCGAGAGCCGGGATGGCACGCGGGCATCGGCCTCCTCGACCTCGAAATCGAAGCGCTGACCGTTCTCGTAGGCCTGCGGCAGGCTGGCGATGACGCCGGAGACGCGCACGTCCCGGCCCTCGTTTTCCGGCGGCAGATGATCCGCCAAGCGCCACTGCGCCATGGCCGCCGCCCAGAGAAATCCGGCCAGGAAAAGCGCCACCGGCAGGACTGCCGTCGTCCGCCGCCGCAGGGCAAAGGCGACGAGGAGAAGCGCCACGGTCGCGCCGGCCAATGCGCCCAGATCCGGCCAGCCCGGCAGATCGCCTTGCTCGTGGCATAACCAGACACCCAAAGCGAAACACAGGATCGACAGGCGCATGACGGCATTATCGGGTGTTTGCGACGGTCGCGGCAGACCCTCGGCGATGGCGGGTTTCGGCTACAATCCTTTCCTACGGCCGGCCATGCGCAAACACCTTCGACGCCACCTCCCCGACCACGAGACGATCCGCACCAATCGCTGGCTGGCGATGTTCGGCGACACGCTGCTGCACCCGCGGCTATGGCATTTGAACCGTCACTCCGCCGCCGGTGCCGTTGCCGTGGGCATGTTTTGCGGCCTGATTCCCGGACCTTTCCAAATGCTCGGCGCCGCGATCTGTTGTCTCGTATTTCGCGTCAACCTGCCTTTGGCATTGTTCACCACGCTCTACACCAACCCGCTGACGATCGTGCCGCTCTACCTCGTTGCCTACCAGATCGGCAAGCTGATCCTGGGCGGAGCGGGCGAGTTCGTCGAGCCGCCGGCGTTCGACTTGGCCAGTTTCGGTCCTTGGGTCGGCGCCATTGCCGACTGGACGATCGGGCTTGGCAAGCCCCTCGCCCTGGGGCTTGTGCTCCTGGCCTCCGGCCTTGCCGCCATCAGCTTCTTCGCGGTGAAAGCGGCCTGGCGCTTGTATCTCATCCGGGCCTGGCGGCATCGCCAGCGCCGGCGCCAAGCATGAGAGTCAGCACCAAGCTCGTCGCCCGGCTCAAGCGGCAGCGCCGTGGCGCGCTGCACCGGATACATCACACCCGGCTGCCGCGCATGCCAGCGACGACGATCAGTTGCTCGCTGCCGACATCGGCGACGCCCGGGGGTTCTTCGCCGTCACCGGCAGCGGCAGCAGGAATCTCATGGTCTGCCTAGCGGCCAAGCAGCTAAATCCTCGCGGACGCGTGGCGCCGCGTTGCCACGAATTGCGCAACACCGACAATCTGCCCAAGGCAGGCGCCGACATCGTCATCTCGCCGGACTTCACCGGCGCCCGGCGCATCTCCTCGGCGATGATACGTCCCCACGTCGTTCCCCTCCTCGACGAGATGCTGTGCACCGAGCGCCGGGTGCGGCTTGACGAGGTGGAGGTGCCCGAGCAGTTCAAATCGCGACCCCTAGGAGCCTGCATCTGCGCAGTCCCGAATACGTGCTCGTGGCAGTACGCGCGGCCAAGGACCGGATATTCAATCCGGATGGCCGCTTCGGACTGCGGCCGAGCTGCGTAGTCGTCGCCATGGCCACCCCCGCCGGGCGCGAGCAACTGGGGCACGCCGTCGCCCCCCGGGATTGACGGCGCCAGGCCGTGCCAGCGACCGACGATCGCCGCGACGCACCCGCGGCATGGCGCGCGGCCGCCACCCTGGCCCTGCTCGCCGGCGCTACCAGCATCGCCTTCGCGCCCATCCTGGTGCGACTGGCCGAGACCGGTCCGGTGGCAACAGCCTTTTGGCGCGTGCTGCTGTCCCTTCCCCTGGCGTGGCTGTGGTTTTGGCGCGAAGCCCGGCGCCGGCAACCCGGCGCTTCCCGTATGTCATTCCGTCCGCTGATCCTGGCGGGCCTGTTCTTCGCCGGCGACCTGGGCATCTGGCATGTGTCCATCGTACTCACCTCCGTCGCCAACTCGACGCTGCTGGTGAACACCGCGCCGGTGTTCGTCACCCTCGGCGCCTGGCTGCTATTCAAACAGCGCACGCGGCCGATGTTCTGGCTCGGCCTGCTGCTTGCCCTCGTCGGCGCCGCTCTGCTTGTACACGCCAGCCTCTTCGCCAGCCAGTCACAACTGGCCGGGGACACCCTCGCCCTGGCGGCTGCCTTGTGTTACGCCGGCTACCAGCTCTCCGTCATCCAGGCACGCACCGGCTGGCCGACCTCCGCCATCATGGCGGTGAGCGGTACCATCACCTGCCTGGCGTTGTTGCCCTACCTGGTCTGGTCGGGCGAGGTGCTACTGCCCGACTCGGCCACGGGCTGGTGGGTGCTGGTCGCGCTGGCAATCGTGCCGCAACTGCTCGGCCAAGGCCTCATCACCTACGCCGTCGCCCATCTCCCGGCGTCGTTCTCCTCGGTCGGCCTGCTGCTGCAGCCGGTCATGGCGGCGCTGTTCGCATGGGCGCTGCTGGGCGAAGTGCTGACCGCCGTCCAGGCAATCGGCGGGCTGGTGGTGCTGGCAGGCATCGGTCTGGCGCGCTACGCCTCGCTGCGCTGAGGGGTGCAAGAAAATGCAGGAACAGCGGCTCACCGCAGAGTACACGGAGGACGCAGAGGAGAGTCGATGGGATGCGAACAGCCGATGGCTCACCCAACAGGGTGAATGGCGAGGAATGTTCTGCGATTCGTCTTGCCTCTGCGTCCTCTGTGTCCTCTGCGGTAAAGTAAGTTCTTCCCTCACCCGGGCAAATCGGCCAAGGCGGGAACCAGGGTTCCGTCCTGCAACTGCAGGGTACGTTGGGTTCTCGCGGCAAGGCGATGGTCGTGGGTGACGATGATGAAACTGGTGCGGTGCGCTTCGTTCAACTGCAGCATAAGATCGAAGACGCTCTCGGCGGTATGACGATCGAGATTGCCGGTCGGCTCGTCGGCGAGCACGCAGGCCGGCTGCGTCACCAGCGCCCGGGCAATGGCCGCGCGCTGGCGCTCGCCGCCCGACAGCTCGCCCGGCGTGTGGCTTAGGCGATGGCCGAGGCCGACCTCACCGAGCATGGCGGCGGCCCGTTCCTCGGCATCGCGCCGCGCCAGGCGACGGATGCGCAGCGGCATGGCGACGTTTTCCAGCGCCGAGAACTCCGGCAGCAAATGATGGAACTGATAAACGAAGCCGAGCGACTCGTTGCGCAGCCGCCCGCGCTCCACCTCGGAGATGCAGCCGATGTCCCGGCCGAGGACATGAACGCTGCCCGCAGTGGGCGCGTCCAGTCCGCCCAGCAGATGCAGCAGCGTGCTCTTGCCCGAACCGGAGGCACCGACGATGGCCACCCGCTCGCCGCGCCCGACGTCGAGATCCACGCCCAGCAGAACCGGCACCTCCGTCCTGCCCTGAACAAAGACTTTGCGCAGCCCGCGGCAGGCGAGAACGATGCCGTCGGCATCTGCCGCACGGCCGGGAGGTTGCCCCTCACCGCTCATCCGCGACCCCTCACTCATACCGGAGTGCCTCCGCCGGATTGACGCGGGAGGCGCGCCAGCTCGGATACAGCGTGGACACGAGCGTCAGCGCGAAGGCGATAGTGGTAATGACGATCACATCGGGCGTCTGCACCTGGGAGGGCAGCTCGCTGATGTAATAGACCTCCTTGCTCCACAACTGGGTGCCCGTGGCGCGCTCGATGAGCGGAATCAGGATGTCCAGGTTGTTCGCCAGCACGATGCCGCCGATCACGCCCAGGATCAGCCCGACGACCCCCATGACGACGCCCTGGACGATGAAGATCGTCATGACACTGCCGGGGCTCGCTCCCAACGTGCGCAGGATGGCGATGTCGGCCTGCTTGTCGGTCACCGCCATGATCAGGGTGGACACGATGTTGAACGCAGCCACGGCAACGATGAGCGAGAGGATGATGAACATCATGTTCTTCTCGATGGCCACGGCGCGAAAGAAGTTGGCGTGGCTGCGCGTCCAGTCGGATACCGCCACCTCGCCGCCGACCAGCCGCGCCAGCTCGCGCCCGACGCGCGGCGCGGCGAACAAGTCGTCGAGCTTGAGCCGCACGCCGGAGACGCGCTCCTCCATGCGGTAGAGCGCCTGCGCGTCCTGCAGATGAATCAGCGCCAGCCCGGAGTCATACTCGAACATGCCGGCTTCGAATACACCGACCACCTTGAACTGCTTGAGCCGCGGCAGGATGGCCGCCGGCGTCACCAGACCCTGGGGCGCGATCAGCGTCACCTTCTCGCCCGGCACCACCTGCAGGGCACGGGCCAGCTCGACGCCGAGGATGATGCCGAAATCGCCCGGCGCGAGTGCCTGCAGCGCGCCGCTGCGCATATGACGACTGAAATCGGCCACCTGCTCCTCGGCGTCGGGCAGGATGCCGCGCACCAGCGTGCCGCGCACAGTCTGGTCGAAGGACAGCATACCCTGGGCGGAAATGTAGGGCGCGGCGGCCTTGACGCTGGGATGGCTGGAAGCACGCTCGGCTACCTGCTGCCAGTTCGCGAGTTCGCCGTCGAAACCGGAGAGCTGGACGTGGGAAGCCACACCGAGGATGCGGTTGCGCAGTTCCTGTTGGAAGCCGTTCATCACCGACAGCACGACGATCAGCGCCGCGACGCCGAGGGCGATGCCGAGCATGGAGACCAGTGCGATGAAGGAGATGAAACGATTGCGGCCCTTTTCGCGCTTCCGGGAACGGGTGTAGCGCAGACCGATGAACAGCTCGTAGTTCATGGTGGCCGCTATGCTACACTCGGCCGCGCGTAACACCAAACCATGCACTGCCACTTCTTTATTCCCGGCCTGCTCTGGCCTTCGGAGTCTCTGCGCGATGCCACCCGGGATCTGCCCTTGCCTGCTCTCGAGCTGCTCCTCGGCCGCGGGCGGCGGAACTGGCGACCGGCCGTCGGCGCCGAGCGCTGGCTCGCCGAGCGCTTCGGCCTCAACGGCGAAGAGCTTCCCTATGGTGCGCTGCGTCTGGCCGGCGAGGCCGCCGAGCCGCAGAGCATGACGCGGCCCGACGCCGCGAGCACATCCTGGATCTGCGCCGACCCCGTCGGCCTGCACTTCGCCCGGGAGTTCCTGGTGCTTGCCGACAGCAGCGACCTGGCCATCGAGGATCACGAGGCAGAACAACTCATCGTCGCACTCAACGAGCATTGCGGCGAACTGGGGCGCTTCCACGCCGCCAGTACCGAGCGCTGGTATCTGCGTCTGAACGATGTACCGGTGCTGCGCACGCACCCGCCGGCCGAGGCGGTCGGACGGCGCATCAACACCTTCATGCCCAGCGGCAGTGACGCCGTGCGCTGGCATCGTCACCTCAACGAAATTCAGATGGTGCTGCACAGTCACCCGGTGAATCGTGTCCGTGAGGAAGGTGGCCGACCGATGATCAACAGCGTCTGGTTCTGGGGCGCCGGAATCGCGCCGCGCAGCCTGTCATCACCCTACGCCCTGATGATCGGCGCGCAGCCGCTGGCGCGCGGACTGGCGGCACTGGCGGCAGCGGAGCATCGGCAGCCCGGTGCCTGTTTCGACACCTCGGCCCTCGCCGCCGGCGAGGATGGCACACTGGTGGTGTTGGACCAACTGGCGCGCGCGGCGCGGCAACGGGAGCGCGATGCCTGGCGCGAGGCACTGGCGCGACTGGAGACCAACTGGTTCGCGCCCGCGCTGGCGGCAGTCAGACGCGGCCGACTCGCGCGCCTGGATCTGACTGCGCTCGGTGATGCCAGCCGCATCGACGTGAGCATCGAGCGCGCCGCCCTGTGGCAATTCTGGCGCCGGCCGCTACCGTTGGCTAGCCTCGCTCCTTCCGGGCACATGCCATGACGCGCATCGTCACCCGCGCCACGCCCGCCGGCGCCGTCATGCGCCTGTCCGACGGCGGCGTGCATCCGCTGCTCGCCCGCCTCTACGCCGCCCGCGGCGTGCGCCGGCACGAGGAACTCGACTATGCACTCACGGCGCTGCTGTCACCGGAGCGGCTGCACAAGGTCGGCGACGCCGCTGCGTTGCTGGCCGACGCACTGCATACCGGGCGCCGCCTGCTCATCGTCGCCGACTACGATTGCGACGGTGCCACGGCCTGTGCCGTCGGTGTGCGTGCCCTGCGCGCCTTCGGCGCCGAGATCGACTATCTGGTACCCAACCGTTTCGAGTTCGGCTACGGTCTGACGCCGGAGATCGTCCGCCTGGCGGCCCAGCGCGAGCCCGATGTCATCATCACGGTGGATAACGGCATCGCCAGCTGCGAGGGCATCGCCGAAGCGCGCCGCCTGGGCATCGCCACCCTGATCACCGATCATCACCTCCCCGGCACCGAGCTCCCCGAGGCCGATGTCATCGTCAATCCGAACCAGCCGGGCTGCGTTTTTCCGAGCAAGCATCTGGCCGGCGTCGGCGTCATGTTCTACGTCATGCTCGCACTTCGGGCGGAACTGCGCCGGCGCGGCGCGTTCGCCGCGACACAGGAGCCGAACCTGGCCGGCCTGCTCGACTTGGTCGCCCTCGGCACCGTGGCGGATGTGGTCCGGCTCGACCATAACAACCGCATACTGGTCGCCCAGGGCCTGCAGCGCATGCGCGCCGGCCGGATGCAGCCCGGCGTGCGGGCGCTGTTTCGCGTCGCCGGCCGCGATCCCACCCAGGCGACCACCTGGGATCTGGCTTTCGGCCTGGGACCGCGGCTCAATGCCGCCGGCCGGCTGGCGGACATGTCGTTGGGCATCGAGTCCCTGATCACCGACGACGAGGCGCGCGCGCTCAACATCGCCCAGCAGCTCGACGCGCTGAATCGCGAGCGCCGCGCCATCGAAACCGACATGCAGGACCAGGCGCTGCTCATGCTCGACCGGCTTTCCGACGATGCCGCGCCCGCGCTCGCCTTGTTCGATCCCGCTTGGCATCAGGGCGTGGTGGGCATCGTCGCCTCGCGCATCAAGGATCGCGTGCACCGGCCGGTGATCGCCTTCGCCCGCGCCACCGAAGGCGAGGCCGGCCAGCTCAAGGGATCCGGCCGCTCCATCCCGGGACTGCATCTGCGGGATACGCTGGACCTCATCGCCAAGCGGGCGCCGGGATTGATCCTGCGCTTCGGCGGCCACGCCGCCGCGGCGGGGCTGACCATCCGCGAAGCCGATTACGAGCGCTTCGCGGAAGCTTTCGCCCGCACTGCCGGCGAGCTGCTCGAGCCCTCCGACCTCGCCCGCACCATCGAGACCGACGGCATGCTGGAAACCGGTCATGCGACGCTGGACGTCGCCCGCATGCTCGATCGGGAGATCTGGGGCCAGGGTTTTCCGGCGCCCGTCTTCAGTGACGAATTCGCCGTGGACAGCCAGCGCGTGCTCAAGGACAAGCATCTCAAGCTGACGCTGCGCAAGGGCGCGGCGCGCTTCGATGCCATCCAGTTCAACTTCACCGCGCCGCCGTCGGCCACCATGCACGCTGCCTATCGCCTGGCGATCAACGAGTTCAACGGCTTGTCCAGCGTGCAACTGGTGATCGAACATTTCGAGCCGGCATGACGTATCGATGAAGCCCGACACACCGGCTCGAAGCATGGCGCCCTCCGCCCGCCCCCGCATCCCGGCGGCCGTGTGGGCGCTAGGCATCGTCAGCCTGCTGATGGATATCTCTTCCGAGCTGATCCACAGCCTGCTGCCTGTGTTCCTGGTCACCGCCCTGGGCGCGAGCGCGCTGGTAGTCGGGCTGATCGAGGGGGCGGCGGAGGCCACCGCGCTGATCGTCAAGGTGTTCTCGGGCGCATTGTCCGATTACTGGGGCCGGCGCAAGCCGCTCGCCGTCCTCGGCTACGGGCTGGGTGCACTGTCCAAGCCGCTGTTCGCGCTCGCCACCAGTGCCGGGCTGGTGCTGGCGGCGCGGCTGATCGACCGCGTCGGCAAAGGCATCCGCGGCGCGCCGCGCGATGCGCTGGTGGCGGACATCGCGCCGCCCGAGGTGCGCGGTGCGGCGTTCGGCCTGCGCCAATCCCTGGACACGGTCGGCGCCTTCCTCGGCCCGCTGCTCGCCATGGGGCTGATGCTCCTCTGGGCAAACGACTTCCGCGCCGTATTCTGGGTGGCGATCATCCCCGGCTTCCTTGCCGTGGCGCTGCTTGTCTTCGGTGTGCAGGAGCCGGACAAGGATCCCTCGCAGCAGCGCGCCGTCAACCCCATCCGGCGCGAGAACCTACGCCGGCTCTCCTCGGCCTACTGGTGGGTGGTGGCGATCGGCGCCATGTTCACCCTGGCACGCTTCTCCGAGGCCTTCCTCGTCCTGCGCGCCCAGCAAGGTGGCCTGCCGGTGGCCTTCGCGCCGCTGGTCCTGATCGGTATGAACGTGGTCTACGCCCTGTCGGCCTATCCCTTCGGCAAGCTCTCCGACACCATGAACCACGGCCACCTGCTCGCCCTGGGCCTCGCCGTCCTGATCGCCGCCGATATGGCGCTCGCATACAGCGGCCACTGGACATGGGTGTGGGCCGGCATCACGCTGTGGGGCCTGCACATGGGCATCACCCAGGGCCTGCTGGCGACGATGGTGGCCGACACCGCGCCGCCGGATCTGCGCGGCACCGCCTACGGCTTTTTCAACCTGATGAGCGGCCTCGCCATGCTCGTCGCCAGCGCCCTCGCGGGAGCGCTCTGGGACCTGTTCGGCGCGGCGTTCACGTTCATCACTGGGGCGGGATTCGCCGCGTTCGCTCTGGTAGCGCTGCTGCGGAGACGAAAACCCGGATAAAGTCAGATCGTGAAGTTGTTGCAGAGTCCAAGTCGGGCCCCTCAAGTCTGCCGCAGACGATGAATGATGTTGGACGTCGATAACAAGTCTGGATATTATGAAAATTTTTCGATGATCGATCCTGCCCGCCGCCGTCTTCTCGCCGGCTTTGCCGCAGCCACTGCCCTTTGCTCCGCGCCAGCTTGGTCGCGTCGCGTGTCGGTTTTATCCGGAGGTGATGTCTGCCGCAGCCGGCCGTCCGCGCTGCTGACGACAAGCACCCGCCGCGACAGCAATTTGGTCTTCCAGGGCACGCACATCCTCGCTTTCGGCGCCATGCGCGAACTGGCCGAACGCTTCGGCGCGCAGGGCGGCCGCCTCGTCGTGCACGGCGGCGGCTGCGACGACGGCATCGTCGCCGTGCGGCGCGGCACGGCCGATTTCGGCGGCCTGTGCTGCCCGGTGAAGGGATCGGGCGCCGAGGGCATGCCCTGGCTGCCGGTGGCGCGCGACCTCAAGGCCGTCGTCGTCCATCCCGCCAATCCCGTCTCCGCCATCCGCATGGAGGAATTGCGCGGCGCGGCACGCGGCGCCGTTGCGCGCTGGAAGGCACTCGGCGGCGAAGATCGACCCATCGCGCTGGTCATCCGCAAGCATTGCCCGGAATATCTGGAGCCGGTGCGCGACCTGCTGCTGAAAAACCGCCCAGAGTGGAGCCCGAAGGGTCTGTTCGTCGACACCGACGAACAGATCGTGGACACGGTGTCGCGCTTCGCCGGCGGCCTCGGCGTGGTGAGCTGGGTGTTCGCCCGGCCGCTCGTGGAAGCCGGCCGCCTGAAGGTGCTGGCGCTCGACGGCATCACCCCGGCCGAAGGCATCCGCCGGCGGCGCGGCTATGCGCTGGAAGGACCGCTGCTGATGGTGTTCCGGGCCATGGACCCGCCGCGCATGGGTCCGCTGCTGGATTTTCTCTACGGCCCCGAAGGAGAGGCCATCGTCGGCCGCGCCCTGATCCCGGTGCCGGCGGAGGCGGCCGGCTACCGCAGGGGCGGCGCCCTCACGCGGGCGTAGCCGGCAGGCGCAGCCTCACCTGCCCGCCCGAGGTCTGCTCGCCGATCTCGATGTCGCCGCCGTGCGCGCGTGCGATGGCCTGCGCGGAGGCCAGTCCCAGGCCCGTGCCGCCAGCCTTGGTGGTGAAGAACGGCTCGAACAGATGGGCGCGCGCTTCCGGCGGGAAGCCCGGTCCGCTGTCGGCCACCTCGATGAACACCTCATTCGCCTCGCGTCCGGCGCGCAGCCGGATCGGCCCCGCGGGGTTCGCCTGGCGGGCGTTGTCGAGCAGGTTGGCGAGCAGCTGCTCCAGCGGCAGCGGATCGGCGAGCGCCGACAGGCCGCCTTTCGGCAGTTCCAGCTCGAGCACCGTGTCGCCGGCGCCGACTTTCCAGCGCGCCGCCGCTGAGCGCAGCCAGGCGGCGAGTTCCAGCGGCCGCGCATCCACCGTCACCGGACGGCCGAATTCGAGCAGCGCGCGCACCGTGTCCATGCAGCGCTCGCCGTGGTGGCGGATGAGTTCGAGGTCGGCCTGCAGGCGCGCATCCGCCGCTTCGCGCTGCATCAGGCGGGCGGTGTTGCCGATGACGGTGAGTGGGTTGTTGATGTCGTGCGCCACGCGCGCCGCGACGCGGCCGATGGCGGAGAGTTGCTCCTGGTGGGCCACCCGCCGTTCCATCTCGCGCAGCCGGAGCAGCGCCGCGCTCATGGCGTTGAAGCTCTTCACCACATAGGGGATCTCGCCCTGCCCGCGCGCTTCCAGCGTGCGCCCAAACTCGCCGCGGCCGATGGCGGCGGCCGCCCGCGTCAACTCGGTAAGCGGCGCCATCTGCCAGCGCAGGAAGGCGGCGAAGCCGGCGACCAGCAGCAGGCCCGCCACGGTGACGCCGGCGGCGACGAGGCGATTCACCTCCGCCAGCGCCTGTCCCACCGTGTCGGGCAGTTCCAGGCGCAGCCACACCGGACGCTCCCCGGCCGGCAGCTCGATGGCCTGGCCGGCGCCGCGCTCGGCGGCGAATTCGGCGCGCGCCTCGTGCCGGTCGAGGAAATTGCGCGGGAAGAGCTCCTCCGCCGGCTTCGCCAGCAGCAGATGGGCGATGGCGCGGTCGTCGCGCATGAGCGGGGCGCGCGCCATGGCCCAGGCCCGGCTCTCTTGCCAGTAGAGCCGCCCGGACAGCCCGGCAGCGAAGACCGCGCCCTCCGGCACGCCCGCCGTGAAGCGGGCGACGGGGCCGCCGTCCGCGTCGAGTAGGACGACGGTATGCAGCCGGAAGGCGCGCGCGATGCGCTCCACCGCCGCCTGGGGATGGTCGCGCTCCCCTTCCAGGAACAGATGATAGTAGGCGGCGTTGTTGAGGTCGGCGTCGGCGGCGAGCAGCCGCGCCATGCCGTCGAAGCGCTCCAGCTCGTCGCGCGCCATTTCCGCGATGCGGATGGCGAACTGGCGCGCTTCCGCCCCGTGCACGGCGCGAAACTGGGCGCTGACGAAATGCTCGATGGACAGATACAGCGCGGTGCCGAGCAGGGCCATGAACAGGCCGAGCGCCAGCACGACGCGGGCGAGCAGGGTATGGCGCAGCGCGACGGCGGGGGTGGCGCGGCTCATGGCGGCTGGTAGCATAGCCGAATATGAACGAGACGAAGCCACTTGTTCTCGTCGTCGAAGATGAGCCCGATGTCGCCCGCACCCTGCAGCGGGTCATCGAGTCCTGCGGCGACTACCGCGTGCATCTGTTTACCGGCGAGGGCGATTTGTCCGCCCTGCTCGGGCGGCTGCGGCCGGATATGGTGTTCACCGACCTGATGATGCCGGGCCTCTCCGGCCTGGAGGTGATCCGACTGGCGCGGGCGGCGGATGCCGGCGTGCCGGTGGTGGTGGTCTCCGCCTATGCCACGCTGGAGAACGCCGTGGCGGCGGTGAAGGCCGGCGCCTTCGACTTCCTGGCGAAGCCCTTCAGCCCGGAGTCGGTCGATCTCATGCTGGCCAAGCTGCAGCGGGAGCGCGAGCTGCGCGCCTACGCGGCGGAACTCGGCCGGCGCATGGCGGAAAACGATCCCCACCTCGCCGCCCTCCTCGGCGAGAGCGCCGTCATGGCGCGCCTGCGGCAGTGGATCCTCACGGTGCGGCCGACCCGCACCAGCGTGCTGATCGAGGGCGAGAGCGGCAGCGGCAAGGAACTCGTTGCCCGAGCCATCCACGCCGGCCAGGGACCCTTCGTCGCCATCAACATGGCGGCGATTCCCGAGCCGCTGGCGGAAGCCGAGCTGTTCGGCTACCGGCGCGGCGCCTTCACCGGTGCCGTTCGTGACAGCGCCGGCCTGGTGGCGGAAGCCCACGGCGGCACGCTGTTCCTCGACGAGGTGAATGCCACCAGCCCCGCCCTGCAGGCCAAGCTGCTGCGCGTGCTGGAGGAAAAGCGGCTGCGCCCGCTCGGCGCGGCGAGGGAGGCGGAGGCAAACTTCCGCCTGATTTGTGCCGCCAACGCTTCCCTTGAAGCGCTGGTCGCCGCCGGCGGTTTCCGGCGCGACCTGTTCCACCGCATCAACGTGCTGGCCGTGCGCTTGCCCCCGCTGCGCGAGCGCGCCGGCGACATCCCGCTGCTGGCCGAGCACTTCCTGCACCGCTACGCCCGCGCCCACGGCCGCAACGTGCGGCGCTTCTCGCCGGAGGCGCTGGCCGCCCTGTGCGCGGCGCCCTGGCCCGGCAATGTGCGCGAGCTGGAGAACGCCATCGAACAGGCGGTGATCCTCTGCCCGCCGGAGCGCGGCGACCTGCCGCCGGAAGTCCTGCCGCCCGCCCTCGGCGGCCGCGGCTGGGCCGAGGACGCCGCTGCCGAGCACGGCCCGCTCACCTTGGCCGAGATGGAGCGCCGCCACGTGCGCGAGGTGCTGCGTCAGGCCGGCGGCAACAAGGCCGAGGCAGCGCGCCTGCTCGCCATCGACTACAAGACCCTGCTGCGCAAGCTGGCCGGCTGAAAAGTCAGTCCCTGCGTCACGGCGGTCATGGCGTTTCGCCAGAGCCGATGGCCGCGGCTTGGGCAAAACGCCCTACTCAAGCAGGGCGTTTATCGACAAATCAGCACTTTGCCTTTCCCCGCCGGCAGGCATGAATGCTGCGTTCCCTTTCCTGTCCGGCGTCTGCCGGAACGATCCATTCAAGGAGGAGACATGCAGTTCAAGACCACATTTGCCGCCCTCGGCGTCCTTGCCGGATTGACTCTGGCCGGCTGCGCCCACGAAAGTGGAAGGCCGCAGAAGACCGCCGTCGCCTGGCCGAACCTGATTCTGCACCTGCACGCCAGCCAGGGCGCTTTCCTCGTCGATCCGGCGACCGACGGGGTGGTGGCCAACCTGAAGACTTTCCCCGGCGCCAACCTCGGCAGCACCACGCCGGACGGGCGCAAGGTCTATATCGGCGCCGAAGCGGAAGGCCAGCGCACCGTCTCCGTTCTCGATCTGGGCAAGCGCGAGATCGTCGCCCGCATCGAGACCGGCAGCCGGCCCAAGCATCCTTCGGTCAGCCCGGACGGGCGCCTGGCCATGATCAACCACTGGGGCCTGGACGGCGGCAAGCTGCGCGTGACCTTCATCGACACCGCCGGCGACCGCATCGCGAAGAACATCGACCTCGACGTCGCCGGCCAGGCCAAGGGCCCGACCTCGATGCACAACGCCTGGAGCTACGACTCGCGGCTCGCCTTCACGGTGGACCGCGTCGACGACCATCTCGTCGTCATCGACGCGCGCGACTGGTCGGTGCGCAAGATCAAGGTGCCCTCCAAGCCGCACTACCCGGTGCCCAGCCCGGACGGCAAGGAACTGTGGCTGGTGGTGGAAGGCAAGGACCGCGACAAGGAGCGCCCGGCGGCGCTGGTGTACTCGCTGCCCGATCTGAAGCAGATCGCCCGCGTCGACATGCCGCTGGTGAAGCAGGACGTGCTGGAAGGCCACCACGGCAACTTCACCCAGGACGGACGCCACTTCTTCATTCTCAACCGCGGCCCGGGCAACAAGTCGGAGGGCAACGAGATCGCGGTCTTCGACGCCAGGACCAAGGCCTATGTGACGCGCATCGAGACCGGCAGCACCGGTATCGGCCACACCTACAACACGCCGGACGGCAGATACGCCGTGGTCACCAACTACGGCAACAACGCCATCTCGATCGTCGACGCGACGAGCTTCAAGCTGGTGAAGGACATCAAGCTCGGCACGGGCCGCATGGGCCATGTCGCCTTCACGCCGGATAGCCGCTGGGGCTACGTCTCCAACGCCGGCGACGGCAACCTGCACAAGATCGACATGGCGAAGCTGGAAGTCGTCAAGGAGATCCAGACCGGCAATGCCGCCGGCGGCGCCCAGGTCCTCAACGTGTGGACCAACGTCTTCGAGGAACTGCCACGCTGAACTGAACAACGGCCGGCCGCGCCGAGACCCTGCGCCGGCTGTCGTCCGCCCCTACTGGTGGGTGGTGACGATCGGCGCGATGTTCATTCTGGCGCGCTTATCCGAAGCTTTTCCTCGTGCCGCGCGACCAGCAGGGCGATCTGCCGGTGGGCCCCGGGTCCTGATCGGCGCCGATATGGCGCTCGCATAAGTGTGTCGGTACGCGACACCCCCGAGATGAGTCTGACGACGTGCGATTGTTCGCCGATGCCCCTTTGCGATAGACTGTCCCAAGGAGATGGCATTCCTCCTCTAACCGCCTGACCGGCTCACCCGGTCGGCTGATGATGCCTACGAGATACCCGGAGCACCCCGGAGCGCGTAGGCTCATTGCAAGTTGCGATTCCCCTGCCTGCGTCCGCCCTGCCCGCTTCGGTTCGACGTGAATCGATGAACCTGAAAACCGCATTTGCACCATCAAGGACACCAAGAACACGAAGAAAACTCGATAGTTGCCGGGAAGGATGCCTCCACCCGGCGGGTGAGCACCACATGCCCTCCAAGTACCTGAGTTTCCTTGGTGTTCTTTGTGTCCTTGGTGGTGAACAGCTTTTTCTAGGATGAAAGGAGTGACGTGGAAGTACGGCTTTGTGCCGGTCGGCCTGGGCGCAAGCCTCGGGACCTGGCGAGCGGGGTGCCAGCATGAACGCTTGCCCCTTCTGCGCGACTGAAGGCGCGGTGCTGGGGAACGATCTGGCCTACGCACGTTTGGACAAATACCCTGTCACTCCCGGGCATCTGCTTATCCTGCCGCGGCGCCATGTCGCCACCTGGTTCGACGCCAATGCCGACGAGCGCCAGGCGCTGCTCGCCCTCCTGGAGCAAGGCAGGCGTCTGCTGGACGAGCAACACGCTCCGGACGGGTATAACATCGGCATCAACGTCGGCGAGGCGGCGGGTCAGACCGTCATGCACCTGCATGTGCACCTCATTCCGCGTTACCGGGGCGATGTAGCAAATCCGCGCGGCGGCGTGCGCGGCGTGATTCCGTCACGACAGAATTACTGACCGATGGGAGACAACCGATGGAAGGCTCCTTTCTGCGCTTCTACCTGCACGAGAACCAGCGCCATCGAGGCGTGCTGCTGTGGGACTGGTTGCTGGAGCAGGCTAACAAGCTGGGCATCCGCGGCGGGTCTGCCTTTCGTGCCCTGGCCGGGTTCGGCCGCCACCACGTGCTGCACACCGACCACTTCTTCGAGCTGGCCGGCAGCCTCACCGTCGAGGTGGAGTTCATCGTCACCGACGACGAGGCGCGGCGCCTGCTCGACCTGCTGCGGCAGGAAGGGGTGCGCGCCTTCTATGCTCACATTCCGGCGCGCTTCGGTGTGGTCAACCCCGATGCCGACGATCCGCAAGGCAATGCCGATGGAAGGGACGCCTCATGACGGAAACCTGGACCCTCGCGGCACTGTGGCTGGGCCTCGCCCTCGCCGCCACCCTGATATCGATCTGGCTGCGCATCGCCACGGCGCTCTCCGAGATCGTCGTCGGCACCATCGCCCAGCTCTTCATCGGCGCGCTGGTGGGCACCGCCGCCTTGGGAGCCGATGCCTCGTGGATCAAGTTCCTCTCGGGCACCGGTGCCATCGTGCTCACCTTTCTTGCCGGCGCCGAACTGGATCCCAAGGTCTTCAAGCTCAAGTGGAAAGAAGCGGGTGCCGTCGGTCTGGTGAGTTTCTTCGCCCCGTTCCTGGGCTGCGCGGCGGCCGCCCGCTGGCTGCTGGGCTGGGACCCGATGGCAAGCTGGCTCGCCGGCATCGCCATGTCCACCACCTCGGTGGCCGTGGTCTATGCCGTGATGCTGGAATTCGGCTTCAACGTCACCGACTACGGCAAGACCGTACTCGCCGCCTGCTTCGTTACCGATCTGGGCACCGTGGTGGCGCTGGGATTGATCTTCGCGCCGTTCACCTACAAGACACTGGTTTTCGTCGGCGTCGGCGCGCTGGTGTTCTTCGTCATGCCCTGGCTGACGCCGCGCTTCTTCAAGCGCTACGGCAACCGCCCCTCGGAACTGGAAGCCAAATTCCTCCTCTTCTTCCTCTTCGGCATGGGCGCGCTCGCCACCTGGGCCGATAGCGAACCGGTGCTGCCGGCCTACCTGATCGGCATGGTATTGGCGGGAACGGTGGGCAAGGACCACGCACTCGTGCGGCGCCTGCGCACCCTGACCTTCGGCCTGCTCACGCCGTTCTACTTCATCCGCGCCGGCTCCTTCGTCTCCCTGCCGGCGCTGGTGGCGGCGCCCGGCGCTTTCCTGGTCATGCTGCTGACCAAGATGGTGGCCAAGTTCGTCGGTGTCTTTCCCGTGACGCGAGCGTTCGGTTCGCCCGTCAAGGAGGGCACGTATACGACGCTGCTGATGTCCACCGGACTCACCTTCGGCACCATCTCGGCGCTGTTTGGGCTGTCGCACCACGTCATCGATCAGGCTCAGTACTCGGCGCTGGTAGCGGCGGTCATCGGCAGCGCAGTGATACCGACTTTGATCGCCAACGCGTTCTTCTTCCCCCACCATCACTTGCGGTGCGAGGAGAAGGCCGCCGCTGCAACACAAGACACGGTCGGCGCGGCAAAGAATCCCCTGGAGGCAAAACCATGATCCGGAACATCCTGCTCGCCTACGACGGCTCGGCCCCTTCGAACAAGGCCTTCGATTTCGCCGCCGATCTGGCGCGGCGCTACCAAGCCGAGCTGCGGGTACTCACCGTGGCGCAGTCGCCGGAATTCGGTGAGGACGTGGAAACCGAAGCGGTGATCGAACACTCGCGCGCCTTCCACCAGGGTCAGATGGACAAGTTGAGATCACGTGCCGCACAACAGGGGATATTGGCGCATTTCGATCTGCGGGTGGGGCACCCGGCACGACTCATCCTAGACCATGCACAACAGCACGGCGCCGATCTGATCGTGCTCGGCCATCGCGGCCATGGCGTGCTCGACCGCTGGCGCCTGGGTTCGGTCACCCATCGCGTCATCAGCTATGCCGAATGTGCCGTCATGGTGGTGCGCTGACAGCTAAGGCCCCCGTTCGCTCATCAATGAAGGCATCTCGTGCCGCTTCGCGTGCAATGCCAGCACTTCTTTCAACGAACCAGAGTGATCCATCTCTGACTTAAGGCTGGCAGGGGGTTCGTCATCTCCCTCCGCTCGGGCGAGACGGAGGACAGTTCCATGGCCGATTTCGCCGTAGCCATGGGCGGCGGGCAGATCAAGACCGGGTCCAGCGATACTGGGGTTCCTGTCACCGCTGGAAGCCCGTCAGGTTTATGCCATGCGAGAGGCCGCCGGGGTTGCAAATCCGGGTCCAGACAGTTCGAGCCGTTACACTTGGTCAGCCTACAGGCTCGCCCGTGCCATCGTCGAGCAACCGGAAAACCCTCCCCCAGTCCTCGGAACCGTGCCGCTGCAGCGCTCGCCGCGGAAGAAACTTCCGTCATGGCCGGGGAGGACGATTCGCAGGTCCTCAAACCAGACACGGGTCGTCGCGTTCGTGGTCGCGGCAGTAGCGCACGGGGTATTCGGCGAACCGACGAAAGAATTCGGTCAACCGAATCAGTCTGCTTGGGTCAAAGAACAGCCGGGGTCCTTTGGTTACCGCGGCAAAGTCAATACGGCTTCCAGTCCGCCTTCCGCACGGTTGCGGAGGTAAATGTCGCCACCGTGGGTCTGCGCGATGTTGCGCGCGATGGTCAGCCCGAGGCCCGTCCCGCCGGTTTCGCGGCTGCGCGAGCCATCGAGCCGGTAGAAGGGCTCGAAGACCGTTTCCAGCTCGCTTGCGGGAATGCCGGGGCCTTCGTCCAGCACCCGAAGGGTCAGGGCTCCCGCGCTGTCCTCGATCACCACGCGGGCGCGCTTGCCGTACAGGATTGCGTTGTCGAGCAGATTGGACAGGCAGCGCTTAAGCAACGGGGCGATGCCGACGTACGGCGCCGTCGCCCGGCCCTCGACGATCACGTCCCGGCCCATCTCCTCGTTGTCGGCCTGCAGGCTTTCGAGCAGCGCCATGATATCGACCGGTTGCGGCGCTTCGCCGCCGCCGAGCCCGCGCATGAAGTCCAATGTTTGCCCGACCATCGATTCCATTTCCTTCAGATCCTTCTCGAAGCGACCGCGCAGGTCCTCGTCCTCCAGCAGATCGGCGCGCAGGCGCATGCGGGTGATCGGCGTCTTCATGTCGTGGGACATGGCGACGAGCACGCGGGTGCGGTCCTGGATAAAGCGTACCAGTCGCGACTGCATGGTGTTGAAGGCGTGGGCGGCGCGGCGGACCTCGATCGGGCCACTTTCGGGCAAAGGCGGCCGGTGGATGTCTCGCCCCAATTCGTCGGCCGCCGATGCCAGCACGTGCAGGGGCCGCGTCACCCAGCGCACCGCCATAACCGATATGAGCAGCACCGCAACCAGCAGGATCGCTAGCGTCAGCAGCAGGCGCCCCGGCAGGCCGGCCGACTCCTGCGGAACGTGGGTGTCGAAGGTCACCCAGGTGCCATCGGACAATCGGACCTGTGCCAGAAAAAACACGCCGCCCATCAACAGGCCGTGAATGGCCGGCCTTGGAAACGGGCTGTCCATCATCGCCGGGTGGCGTCCGGGCATGAATCCCGGGGGCCAAGTGGTAGCGGCCTCGCGCATCGCCACGCGAATCTCCCGGCCCTCGCCCAGTGCGCCGCGCAGCACCGCGGAGAACATCGCCAGATGAGGGCCACTGGTGGTCGCGTCGTCCTGGGGAAGCGGCGCAGGCTCCAGGGTGACTACCTGAGGGGGCACGTTGAGGATGGCGACAATGCGGCTTCTCTCCGGCGGACTGAGCGAGTCGAGCAGCTTGACGACCTCGGCAATGCGCTGTCCCGATTGCATGCCGCTGGCCCGGAACAGCAGCCGGTCCCGCTCGGCGAAGTTGATGGCGGCGCTCAGAAGCTGGGCCACGATCAGTCCGCCGAACAGGACCAGGACGAGCCGCCCGAACAGGGACTGGGGCAGGAGGCGCATCAGGGCTCTCGTGCGACCGGCACGGACAGCACGTAGCCTTCGCCCCGTACCGTCTTGATCAGGCGTGGATCGCGCGGATCGTCACCCAGCCGGTGGCGCAACCGGCTGACCTGCACGTCAATGCTGCGGTCGAGCGGATCGGCCTCTTTTCCTTGAGTTAGATCCACCAACTGATCGCGGGTGAGCACGCGGTTCGGGTGCCTGAGAAAAATCCGCAGCAGGCGATATTCGGCGCCGCTCAGCGGGGTCACGACGCCCGCCGATGAAACCAGATGGCGATGCGCCGTATCGAGCACCCAGTCGTCGAAGCGGATCGTGCGGGCCTCCTCAGCTCGGAGATTCTCCGGCAGGCTGCGGGCGCGGCGCAGGATCACCTTGATGCGGGCCAGCAGCTCGCGCGCGCTGAAGGGTTTGGGCAGATAGTCATCGGCGCCCATTTCGAGACCGACGATGCGATCGGTTTCTTCGCCGCGCGCCGTCAGCATGACGACCGGGATCTCCGATCGAGCGCGCAGATTCCGGCACAGCGTGAGACCGTCCTCGCCGGGCAGCATCAGGTCGAGCACGATCAGATCGATGCGACCGGCTTCGAGCGCCCGCCACATGGCCTTGCCGTCGGCGACGGCCGTGACTTTGAGCCCGTTCTTGAGCAGATAGCTGGTGAGCAGGCGACGGATTTCCGCGTCGTCGTCGACGATCAGGATGTGATCCGGGGTGTCCATGCCGGCATTTATATCGGCTTCCGACGGCTGCCGGCAAGAATAATGTAACGCAGTATGTCAGGCGGAAGCCTCGTCGCAGTGCGCTACAAGAATGCCCTGTGTTGTCATTGCCTGCTTACACGTCGGTGCTCCAATGTCGTCGTTGCGAAGGGATTCCTTCCATCTGGTCAATCGGAATGGTCCGTTGGCCAATCACGGAATACTGACAGGAGACGAATCATGAAACGCAGTCACAAAGTGGTCGCAGGCATCGCCGCTGCCTTGGCGTTGGGCACCGCCGTTGTTGTATTCGCGCATCCGGGGGCCGGCTTCGGACCGGGCTTCGGACCGGGCGCAGGCGCCAGGATGGGCCCCGGCATGGGGCCAGGCATGATGATGCGCGGCGGCTTTGCCGCACCGATGGCCGGGCAGCAACTCATGACGTCGGAGGAGCAGCAGGCATTCATCGAGAAGATGCGCAATGCCAAGACGCCCGAGGAACGCCAGAAGCTCGCGGAAGCGAATCGCGCGGAGATGGAGAAGCGTGCGAAGGACAAGGGCATCACGCTGCCCCAGCCGCATGGACCGCGGGCGGGCTTCGGTCCGAACTTCGCGCCGCCCTTCGCTGCGCCGACTCGTTAACTCCGTGATTCGACGTGATGGGGCGGGGCAACCTGCCCCGTCGCTTATCTGTCCATTTGTCGGGAGGTGGATCATGAAACGCTCGAGCAAGATCGTAGTCGGAGTGGTCGTGTCGTTGGGGCTCGGTCTGGCAGTCGCCTTCGCCCATCCCGGCGGGATGGGACCGGGGATGATGCACGGCATGGGGCCCGGGGGCGCGGCCGGGTTCCGCGGCCCGACGGGTGGTCCGATGGCCGGACGCATGGACTCAGCGTTCGCCGCCGACATGCAACTGGTTCACGCCATGATCCACAATCACGACAAAATCAAGCGCACGGCGACCAATCTGCCCAACGGCATCCGGACCGTCACCGAGTCAGACGACCCGCAGATCGCCCAAACCATCAAGGCCCACGTCGCCAGCATGGAGCGTCGGCTCAACGAGGGAAGGGTATTCAATCTGTTCAGCCCCACACTTCCCGTCCTGTTCGAGAAGAAGGACGCGATCCAAACCAAGGTGGAGACGACAGAGAAGGGATCCATCGTGACGCAGAACTCCAATGACGCGACGGTGGTCGCTGCGCTTCAGGCCCACGCCATGGAAGTCAGCGAGCTGGCCCGCGACGGGAGATTAGCGATGATGCGCAGTATGCAAGCCGCCATGGGGACGATGTCGCGCGGCGGCATGAGTCCGAATACTTCTCCGGTACCTCAGGCACCGGGCGGAAACGTTCGCTGACTAAACAAACCGAGCCACCTTCTGCCACTCACCGGCGACTTGAAGCCCGTCTTGGCTGCGATGGCGCGCGTCACGCAGCAGCGCGTGGCCTGTCATGTCAATTATCGGGTCCAGTGATGCCAGCAACCGGCCGACCGGACCAAGCGCGCAGGGCATCGGTGTTCGGGGGATGTAAAAGACCGGCCGGAGATATCTCGGCATGGCGATCACCGCGATTCACCGAGAGATGACGCAAATCATGCGTCATCGCTGTACCCGCGGCTATGCTTTGGCTTGCCGTCAGCGACGGAGATTCCTCATGACGGGCAAAAAAGATGGGAAGTGTTGATCGATCTGTTCATCACCTTCGCGCGGGTCGGCGCCACCACCATCGGCATGACCGTGCTGCAGGAGATTCGCCGCGGCGCGCTGGCGCGCAGCCGGGTAACACCCGAGGCTTTCGATCGCGGCGTAGAACGACAAAGACCCATGGCGGGCGTGGATGGCGCCTTTGTAACGCAGCGTAACGAGCCGCGGCTTTGCAACGTGGCGATGCACTACGGCCCGCCCCTGACATACACGCCTTACATTGATCTGGTGAAATGCGCTCTGGTTTGGATTTTGCGGGAGGATTTCATGAACAAGCTCTTCGGCTTCGGCGAAACGGTGGCAGGCTACGAGGTGCCCGTGCTCAACGAGCGCGAGGTGCGGGCGGCCGCCGGCATCCTGTTCTTCTTCGCCCTGGTGTCGTTTATGAACTCGTGGCTGATGGGCAACTTCCGCCTGACGCAGATTTTCGTCATCGCCTTCCTGATCGACTTCTCGATCCGCATTTTCATCAACCCGAGGTTTTCGCCGAGCATGATCCTCGGCCGCTTCGCGGTGCGCAAGCAGGCGCCGGAGTGGGCCGGCGCGCCGCAGAAGCGCTTCGCCTGGGCGATCGGCTGGACGCTGGCCGCCGTCATGTTTTATCTCATCGTGCTCAACAACGTGGTCGGCCCGATCAACCTGATCGTCTGCGCCACCTGCCTGACGCTGATGTTCTTCGAGAGCGCCTTCGGCATCTGCCTCGCCTGCAAGATCTACAACGCCTTTACCCGGCAGCAGGCCCTGCACTGCCCCGGCGGGGTCTGCGAGGTCTTTGTGCCGCATCCCAGTCAGAAAGTCGGCGCCGGCGCGACGGCGATCGTGGTCGCCTTTCTCGCCACGATCGGCTTTGTCGGCCAGCGCTGGTTCCCGGCTGTCGATCCGATTGCGTCGGCCGTGGCCGGCACATCCGCCCCCGCGGCCGACGCCGCCAGGGCCGCCGACCCGAAATGCACGCCGCCGGACTGGGCCGTGGCAATCGGCCATGCCGAGATGTGGAAACTCCATAACAACTGCAAGTGAGACAGGCGATGAAACGCATCCCCCTGCTTCTTTCCTTCCTCGCCGCCGCCGCCATCGCCGCCGAACCGCCGGCGGTGAAGGACTACGGCAGCTTCAGGCGCATGCAGCATCGCCAGGATTACGCGCCCAAGGTGGCGCTGAAGGACGCCGTTGCCGGCCCAGGCTGGTATGCCGTGGGCGCGCTGGCCGACCTGCGCGGCGAAATCACCGTGCTCGACGGCCAGGTGTTGTTGAGCTTCGGCAAGTCGATGGACGGGAAAGTCGGGCAACGCGAAGCCGGCGATGCCCAGGCGACCTTGCTGGCGACCGCCAAAGTGCAGGACTGGCAGGCGATAGCCATTCCGCGCGCCATGACGCAGGCCGGGCTGCATGCCTTCATCCTCGAACAGGCGGCTGCCGCGGGCCTCTCCGCCGATCGGCCCTGGCCCTTCCTGATCCGTGGCGACATCGTGGATTACCGTTGGCATGTGATCGCCGAGCCGCATCCCGAATTCGGCGGGCACGGCAGCAAGGCGCCGATGGCGCGGCAGTTCGAGACCGCAGGCGCGCGTATGACTGCCGAAGTCGTCGGTTTCCATTCCGGCGAGGCTCTGGAAGGGATCATCTCCCATCCGGGAGAGCGCTTTCACGAGCATGTCACCGATCCCGCGCGCACCCTGACCGGCCATCTCGACGCCTATGGCGTGGCGGCCGGGGCCGTATTGTTGCTGCCGAGGAGCCGTTGATGAATGCACACCGCCATGTCGTTGCCGCCGCCTGGTTTGGGCTGCTCGCCGTCGTTTCCGGCCCGGCTTTTGCCGCGCCGCCCACCGTGGAAATTCTCGCCATGCCGCATCCGCCCGTGAGAATGGCGCTGACCGAGTTGCGCGGCTGGCTCGCCCAGCAGGGCGCCAGGCTCAGGGTCGTCGAGACCGATGTCGAAAGCCCGGCGGGCGAAAAGAAACTCGCCGCCGTCGGCCTGTCGGGGCATATTCCCATCGTGATCCTCATCGACGGCCAATACCGGATCACGCGCAAGGATGGCAGCCGGCTCGATCTGGTGAACTTCCCGGCGATCGAGGGTGCGCCGCCCGGCGTGCGGGGGACATGGACGACCGCCGATGTCCAGGCAACGCTCAAGGAAAGGATGAAACAGCCATGAGTCTCGTCGCGGCGACAAGCCTCACCAAGACCTACCGCGCCGGCGACATCAACGTGCCGGCGATCAAGGGCGTCGACTTCGCCATCGAATCCTCGTCCTTCGTCGCCTTCGTCGGCCCTTCCGGCAGCGGCAAGAGCACGCTGCTCAACATGCTCGGCTGCCTCGACCATCCGACCAGCGGTACCCTGAAAGTGCTCGACACCGACATCACCACGCTGGACCGCAAGGCCGCCGCCAGGTTTCGCGGCGAGCACATCGGCTTCGTCTTCCAGGATTTCAACCTGATCCCGGTGCTGACGGTGTTCGAGAACGTCGAGTATCCGCTGCGCATGGTGCAGAAATGGCCGGCGGCAAAGCGCCGCGAGCAGGTGATGCGTCTGCTGGAGGCCGTGGGCATGGCCGATCAGGCCGACAAACGGCCAGACCAGATTTCCGGCGGCCAGAAGCAGCGCGTCGCCGTGGCGCGCGCGCTGGTCAGCCAGCCGAAGCTGGTGCTGGCCGACGAGCCGACCGCCAACCTCGACCACGACACCGCCTACCGCATCCTCGAACTGATGAAGAAGATGCGCGACGAGTTCGGCACCACCTTCGTTTTTTCGACGCACGATCCGAAGATCATGGGCGAGGCCGAAACGACCTTCACCCTCGAGGACGGCCGCCTGGCAAACAACGCAAGCGGAGGCCGCCATGCTTGACGTCCTCGCCATCGCCAGCCGCAACCTGCTGCGCTACCGCCGCCGCACGCTGCTGACGCTGCTGCTGATCGTCATCGGCATGGTTGCGGTGCTGCTGTTCATCGCCGTGGCCGGCTCGTTCAAATCGATGATGGTCGGCCAGATCACCGACTCGATCCTCGGCCACCTGCAGGTGCATCGCAAGGGCTATGTCGCCTCCATCGACAGTCTGCCGCTCAACCTCAACATGAAGCCGGCCATGGTGGCGAAGGCCGAGGATACGCTGAAGGCGAACCCGGCCGTCGAGACATGGTCGCCGCGCGTCAAGTTCGGCGGCATGTACAGCAACTTCGCCGAGACCACCAGCATCCGCGTCACCGGTATCGACCCGGCGCGCGAGACGGCGACCGTGCCCATGCTGCAAAGCCGCCTGGTGGATGGCCGGAAGGACGGCGCCCTGGTCGAAAAGGGACAGATCGTCATACCGCTTCTGCTGGCGCGCGGCATGAAGACCAAGGTCGGCGACACGGTCGTCGTCGTGGCGACCAACCGCGACGGCTCGGTGAATGGCAAGACCTTCATCGTGCGCGGCATCCTCGAAAGCATCTCCGGACCCAGCGGACGCGATGGCTACATCCACATTGACGATGCCCGCGAGCTGCTACGCATGAGCGAGCCCGAGGTCAGCGAAATTGCCGTGCGGCTGAAGGACTTCTCGCGGCTCGGCAAGGCCGCCAGGCAAGTCGAGGAAGCGCTGCAGGGGCTGACCGGAAATGAAGGCGGCAAGCCGGCGCTGGAGATGCATACCTGGGACCAACTCTCGCCCTTCGCCACGCTGGCGCGCATGATCGACATGCTGACGCTATTCATCAAGATCATGCTCGTATCGATCGTGCTGGTGTCCGTGATGAACGTGATGATCATGGCCGTTTTCGAGCGCATCCGCGAGATCGGCACCATCGCCGCCATCGGCACGCCGCCGGGGCGCATCCTCTCGCTGTTTCTCGCCGAAGGCCTGATGCTCGGCGTTGTCGGCACCGTGTCCGGCGTGCTGCTGAGCCTGGCCGCGATCTTCGGCATCAATGTCTGGCGTCCGACCTTCGCCTTTGGCCAGCAGCAGGACCTGGTGATGGCGCCGACCATCGCCGCCGGAGACGTGCTGACCATTGCCGTGCTGGTCGTCGCCGTCGCCGTCATCGCCAGCCTGCAGCCGGCCTGGAAGGCCTCGCGCATGGATCCGATCACTGCCTTGCGTCATGTCTAGGAATTACGCCATGAGGAAACTGCTCGCCCTGATCCTTTGCCTGGTCGCACTGCCGGTACTGGCGCTCGATGGCACGGAAATCCTCCGGAAGGTCGACCGCAATCTCGAGCCCGAGTCCTACGAGATGATGCGCAAGCTCATCAACATCGAGCCGGACGGCAAGAAGAAGGAGTTCGTGCTGTACTCGGTGAAGAAGGGCCGCGACAGGATCGTCGCGCTCTTCCTCGCGCCGCAGAGCGACAAGGGACGGGCCACGCTGCGCCTCGGCGACAACATGTGGCTGTACATCCCCGAGGTCGGCAAGCCGATGCGCATCACCAGCCTGCAGTCGGTGACGGGCGGCGTGTTCAACAATGCCGACATCCTGCGCATCGACTATGCGGCCGAATACGACGTCGAGTCCGCGGCCGAGGAGAAGGACGGCTACCTGCTAACGCTCAAGGCCAAGACCAACGAGGTCGCCTACGACAAGTTGAAGATGTGGGTAGACAAGAAGGCGCTGCTGCCGATGACAATCGAATGCTATGCCGCCAGCGGCATACTGATCAAGACGCTGCGCTTCAAGGACATCAAAGACTTCGGCGGTGGCATCAAGCGTCCGGCGACGGTCGAGACGGATAGCCCGCTCTACAAGGACTACAAGTCGGTGATGCTCTACGCCAACATCAAGAAGCGCGAGTTCCCCGATGAGGTGTTCTCCCTGAATTACCTGCCGCGTGTCGAGGATTTGCGCAAATGAGGCGCAAGTGAAAACGGCGCTGGCGCTTTGCGCCTGCCTCGTTGCCGCCATTGCGCAAGCCGAGGAATTCAGCTTCGATGCCAGCGAGTTCGAGAAGAAGCCGTTCGAGTTTTCCGGCTACTTCGAGCTCAAGTCGGAGCGTGCCTGGCTCAACCGTGGCAGCAGCCTGTACAAGCTCAACGGCCTGAACCGCGATACGCTCGACCGCAACACCGGCACCCTCAAGCTCAACGCCAAGTTCACTAGAGGCATCGCCAGCCTGAATCTCAGGGGCTCCGCCGAGGTCCGGCGCGACGACCTGACGAGCGAACGCATCAACCGCTTCGACGAGGCCTATGCGTCCTTCAAGCCCGATCCGGGCTTCACGCTCGACATCGGCAAGGTCGTGCTGAAATGGGGCAAGGGCTACGCCTGGAACCCGGTCGGCTTCGTCGAGCGCCCGAAAGACCCGAACGATGTCGAACTGGCCCGCGAGGGCTACACCATGGTGACGGCGGATTTCATCCGCAATTTCGAGGGCGACCTCAAGACGGTTGCCTTTACCCCTGTTCTACTGCCGGTCGGCAATCAGACCAACAGCGACTTCGGCAAGCCGAACCACGTCAATGCCGCCGCCAAGCTGTATTTGCTCTATCTGGATACCGACATCGACTTCGTTTGGGCAGGCAATGGTAGCCGCACGCCGCGTTTCGGCATCGACTTCTCGCGCAATCTGACCTCGGCGCTGGAAATCCATGGCGAGTGGGCGCGCATCCGCGACGTCGAGCAACGCAGCATCGACGCCGTCGGCAATGTCACTACCCGTGTCGCCGACGCCAACAGCCATTTGCTGGGTCTTCGTTACCTCACCGAGAACGATACCACCTGGATCGCCGAGGTTTATCGCAATGGTACGGGCTACTCGGAAAGCCAACTGGCCGACTTTCATTCGCTCGTCGACAGCGGCAATGCGATGCTGTTCAACAAGGCAAAGCAGATCAGTCCGGCCTACAGCCGCGTCAATGTCGGCGACCGTTATCTCTACGTGAAAGTGAGTCAGAAGGAGCCGTTCGACATTGTCTATTTCACTCCGTCAGTTACGGCCATCGTGAACGTCGCCGACAAGAGCTGGTCGCTGACACCGGAACTGCTCTATACCGGCATCACCAACCTCGACCTGCGCCTGCGCGCCACCTGGCTGCATGGCGACTCCCACAGCGAATTCGGTGAGAAGCAGAACCGGCACAAAATAGAACTGACGGCACGGTTCTACTTCTGATCTTCATGGCGCACCATGATGAACACTGCGCGCGCTCTCCCCGAGTGACTCTTGCTCGTGGGAGATGTGCGTTAGTCCCCAAGGCGGGAGTATTGCGACGATTTGTCGCCGCAGCGACGTGACGGCAATCGTCTGTGCGCTCGTGCGCTTGTCCCCCGGGCTTCGAGTCGTGATCACCATTACAGAGTCTCTTCTGTCCGGCGGTGGCGGGAAATGCCGATCTGATGGAGACGCCTAGTATCCATGCCCGATGCCATTGTTGTTGAAAGGCTAGCCAAGCGGTTCGCGACGGTGGACGCCGTGGCAGGCATCTCCTTCAGCGTGCGGCGCGGTGAACTGTTCGGTTTTCTTGGCCCCAATGGCGCCGGCAAGAGCACGACCATCAACCTGCTCACCGGGCTGGCGCGGCCGGATGCCGGGACCATCCGGCTGGGCGGCATCGACTGCACGCAGCGGCCCCGGGCCGCGCAGCATCTCATCGGCGTGGTGCCGGACGAGAGCAATCTCTATCCGGAACTCAGCGGATTCGAGAATCTCGCCTTCTGCGGGGCACTCTACGGTATGGGCAAGCGGGAGCGCGAGCACAGGGCGCGCGAGCTGCTCGACACCTTCGGTCTGGGCGAAGCGGCGACCCGCAAGTTCGGCAGCTACTCCAAGGGCATGAAGCGCAAGCTCACCATCGCCGCCGGGATCATCCACCGGCCCGAAATCCTGTTCCTGGACGAGCCCACCACCGGCATCGATGTGGCCAGCGCCCGGCAATTGCGTCAACGCATCGCCCACCTGAACCGCGCCGGCACCACCATCTTCCTCACCACCCATTACATCGAGGAGGCGGAACGCTTGTGCGGGCGCATCGCCTTCATCGTTGCCGGCCGCATCGTGCGCATCGACTCGGTCGAGCATCTGCTCCAGCCGCTGCAAGGCAGGCATGTGGTGCAAATCGCCGGCAGCCTGAGCGGCGTGCCGGAGGAACTCGCTGCCGCCTTTCCGGGACTGGCATTTACCTGCCCTGAGCCCGGCATGCTCCGGGCCGAGGCGGGCGAGCCAGTGCGCGTGGGTCCCGTGGTCCGTTTTCTGGAAGAGCGGGGCATCGAAGTCGCCGAGGCTCGCAGACTGCGGCCTTCCCTGGAGGAGGTCTTTGTGCGTGTCACCGGTCTCGCCACCGAGGCCATGGGGAAGGAACGGGAAAAGACGGGAGGCGCTCAGTGAAAAAGTGGATCGCCTTCTGGGCCATCCTGCTCAAGGACGTGCGGACCTATTACCTGAAGCCGCCCAACATCAGCTGGGGACTGATCTTCCCCCTGGCCTGGACCGGCATGTTCTTCATCCGCACCGGAGGCGGTGCGGACATCCTGTCGCTCCTGCCGGGCGTGGCGGCGATCTCCATCCTGTTCGGCACCACCTCCATGCTGGCGATCACGGTCACCTTCGAGAAGAAGGGCCGCTCTTTCGAGCGGCTGCTGCTGGCCCCCATCCCCCTGGAGTTGCTGATGCTGGCCAAGTCCAGTGGCGCCATCCTGTTCGGGGTAGCCAACGCCTTCGTGCCGGTGATCCTGGCGGCCTTCCTCACCAATCTCGCCGGCATCGCCTGGGGGACCTTCCTCACGGCCGTCATCCTGATCTCGGTCGCCTCCACCTTCCTGGGCCTGTTCATCGCCGTCGCCGTCAGCGAGGTGTTCGAGGCCCAGACCTTCTCCAACTTCTTTCGTTTCCCGATGATCTTTCTGTGCGGACTGTTCTTCCCCGTCAGCAACCTGCCCTTGCTGCTTCAGCCAGTGTCCTGGCTCCTGCCCCTGACCTACGGTGCCGATGCGCTGCATGGTGCAGTGCGCGGAGGGAACGCGCTGCCCATCGCCCTCGACCTGCTCATTCTGGCGGCTTACTGCGTTGGCCTGTTCGTGCTGAGCCTGTTCAACATCAGGCGGCGATGGATCGCTTGAAAAACTGCGCCCCGGATGAACGGGTGGCGAATCGGTCGCCAGATGGGCGGAAAACTCTCGCGGTCGATGACGACCGGGATTTTCCTCGGCTACTCTCCGGAGCACTGGAGCGTCGAGGGTTCACCGTGGAAATCGCCCACGATGTCGAGGCGGCAATGCGACTCGCTACCGTAGAACCCGGGTATGCAATCGTCGATCTGCAACTCGCCACGGAGTCCGGACTCAGCCTGATTCCGAAACTCCGCGCCATCAACGCCGACATGTGCATCCTGCTGCAGACCGGTTATGCAAGCGCCACGACCATCGCCGATGCGATACGTGCGGGCGCGAACCATTGCCTCACAAAACCGGCCGAGATCGACGCCATCGTGCATGCCCTATCGTGCAAGCAAGATAGCAAGTCGGGGTAACACCCCAGTTACCATCAGTTCTTCGGCAGGCGCAGCGTCATGCCGCCAGCGAAGGTCAGATCGTCGATATGACCGGCCGACTTGCCGTCCCTGGTCACTAGATGGATATGGATCGTGTTCTTCACGTCCTTCTCCTTGATGGCCGGTGCGTAGGCGCTGATGAAGACACCAGGATGCTTCTCGGAATAGAAGCCGACGATATCCACCTGTTCGTTTTGCATGACGTAATTGGCCTTCGACTTGGCGAACAGCTCGCGCGTCACCGGCTTGCCCTCGGTGAGGTCGACGTTGATATGCCACTTCAGTTCGGCCGGCTTGCCAGTCATCAGAAACGGGAACGGCATGCCGGTGTCGATGCCCGCCGCTGCCGCGCGCGCCTTGACATGGCGCTGCAAGTCCAGGTACGTCTTCACCTCGGCGGGTATCGGCTCGTCGCGCCACGCCATGTTCTTCGTCCAGGCGGCGAAGATCGCTGCGCCGTTCGTGCTGTTGTCCATGGTGAAGCCATTGCCGCGCACCTTGGTGACGAAAGGCTTGCCTTCGTAGATGGTGATTTCGCCATCCAGTCCTTCATAGGCGCCGACACCGTAGGCACCGTTGCTGCCCGACATGGCGGCGATGGGTACCTTGCCTTCAGCCTTTCCGGTATCGAAGATGGTCTTCTGGGCCCCGTAGTACTCGACCAGGCCCTGTTTCTCGGCAGGAACGGTAACAGCGGTCGAACAGGCAGAAACGGCGATGGTGCCGACAAGGGCGTAGATCGACTTCATGGTGCCTCCTCCAGAGATGTAATGATCCGCGACTCGGTTTTATTGTTTTGCGGTCCGACGACTATACAAAGCAGCCCGGCCAAAACTGTATGATTGCAATCACATGAACACCGCGACTTCAAGGCAAACACGACAGACTCACGCACACTTTCCGGTACCCATAATTGCGGGGGTCAGTCCGATCCAGCGCGATGTGTCAGCTGGCGACTACCTTTTCCGCATGGGTGACCGCAGCGTCGGTTTCTATTTCCTGGAGAGTGGCCGGCTGCGCATGCAACGCGTGACACCCGATGGTGGCACTGTTGTTCTGCATGTCGCTCGCGGCGGGGAACTATTCGCCGAGGCCTCGTTATTTTCCGAGCGCTATCAGTGCGATGTGCTTGCCGAGGTGACCTCTGTCGCTTGGCTGTATTCGCGGAATGAAATGGTTGGCAGACTGCAAAGCGAGCCTGCCACGCTATGGGAGTTCGCCGGCAATCTTGCACGCAGCCTGCATGGCATGCGTCTGCGCTATGAACTGAAACAGATTCGTTCGGCACCCGAACGCCTGCTGCAATACATCCGCTTGCACAGCGACGATGCGGGCATCTTTCAAGCAAACGGGTCCCTCAAGGCGGTGGCGGCCGAGATTGGCCTGACCCATGAGACGTTGTATCGCGCCTTGTCTTCGCTGGAAAAGGACGGGGCTATCATGCGCTCGAAAGAGCACTTGCAGATCATGCTCAAGTTACCAAGACCCCAGAGAGACAAATGACCTTTAGATACTTGCTTGCCGTCGTTGCAACACTCTTTACGTGCAGCGCTCATGCCGACTACACACCGCAAGCCGAGCGCGTCACCGACAACGTCTATGCCATTGTCGGGCCACTTGGGCAGCGCAGTCCTGAGAACGACGGCCTCAACGCCACGTTCGGCTTCATCGTCACGCCGTCAGGCGTCATTCTCGTCGACTCGGGTGCCAGCAAGTTTGGCGCCGAAAAGCTCGAACGAGCGATCCGCGTCGTCACCGACCGGCCTGTTCGCTGGGTAATCAATACCGGGAGCCAGGACCATCGCTGGCTGGGCAACGACCATTTTGCACACCAGGGAGCACGGATCATCGCCCTAACTCGCACCGCTTCGACGCAGACACAATTCGCCAAGCAACAAATGCAAGGTCTTGAACGCTTGTTGGGAACGCGTCTTTCGGGCACGACGCCGCTGCCGGCGCCATCGCCCCATGATGGAGATCGCGTCGCCCTCGAACTCGGAGGCGAATCGCTGGTGTTGAGTTACACCGACGCCCACTTTCCCGGCGATGCCATGGTCTATCTGCCGAAGCGCAAAGTGATTTTCACGGGCGATCTCGTCTATGTCGACCGCATCCTCGGCGTGTTGCCGTGGTCAAGCGTCACGAAGGGACAGCGGTCTTTCCGCACGCTGGCGGCACTCAAGCCCGAGTACGTTGTGCCAGGTCATGGCCGCGTCTGCGAACTTGCCAAGGCCCAGCGCGAGACGGGCGACTACTACGACTTTCTCGCCGATACGGTCGGCAAGGCAGCTAAGGAGATGGAGCCGATGGACGAGGTACTGTCGCGCCACGCCGACCTGTCGGCCTTCCGTCATCTGGAGAACTACCGTGAACTTCACCGCGCGAATATGAACCGCGCTTTCACGGAATACGAAGCGCGGTAGGCACCGAATAGGTCGGCCCCGACATGACGGCATTAGACCCGTTCGTACCACCTCTTGGTGGTATTGACGACCTTCACCACCAGTAGCATCACCGGCACCTCGATCAGCACGCCGACGACGGTCGCCAGCGCCGCGCCCGATTCGAAACCGAACAGGCTGATGGCGGCGGCGACGGCCAGCTCGAAGAAGTTCGAGGCACCGATCAGCGCCGACGGACAGGCGACGTTGTGCTTCTCGCCCACCGCCCGGTTGAGCCAGTAGGCCAGCGCCGAGTTGAAAAACACCTGGATCAGGATCGGCACGGCCAGCAGCGCAATGATTAGCGGCTTGTCGACGATGGCCCTGCCCTGGAAGGCGAACAGCAGCACAAGCGTGGCGAGCAGCGCGGCAATCGACCATGGTCCGATCTTCTCCATCGTGGCATCGAAGTGGACTTGTCCCTTGGTAAGAAGCGTCTTGCGCCATAGTTGGGCCAGTGCCAACGGAATCACGATGTAGAGCACGACGGACGTAAGCAGCGTATCCCAGGGCACCGTAATGGCGGAGATACCAAGCAGCAAACCCACGATGGGGGCGAAGGCGAACACCATGATCGTGTCGTTCAAAGCCACCTGCGACAGCGTGAACAGCGGATCGCCATTCGATAGCCGGCTCCACACGAACACCATCGCGGTGCAAGGTGCAGAGGCCAACAGGATGAGGCCAGCGATGTAGCTGTCGAGTTGGTCGGCTGGCAACATCGGTGCGAACAGATTCCGCACGAACACCCAGCCGAGGAATGCCATCGAGAACGGCTTGACCAACCAGTTGACCAACAGGGTCACGCCGATCCCCCGTACATGCTGCCTGACCTCGTGCAAGGCACCGAAATCCACTTTGACCAGCATCGGGATGATCATCACCCAGATCAGCAGGCCGACCGGGAGATTGACACGGGCGACTTCCATCTTGCCCAGCGCCTGGAAGGGTGCCGGGATGAACTGGCCCAGGGCGATGCCGGCGATGATGCAGAGGAACACCCAGACGGTGAGGTAGCGCTCGAAGAAGCTCATGGGCGCACCCGCAGCAGTCTTGGCGGTGACTTCACATTGTGCGGACATGGCTGTTATGCCTCTTCGTGGATGCGCCGGGCGGCGGCAATGATCTCGTCGCGCGACAGGGTTTCCAGCGGCAAGGCCAGGAAGGCGGTAATGCGCTTGTGCAGGGACTGGTAGGCCGTCTCGAACGCGACGCGCCGAGCTTCCATGGGTTCGACATGGGCCGGGTCGGGTATCGCCCAGTGGGCGGTGGTCGGATGGCCGGGCCAGATCGGGCACGTCTCGTTCGCTGCATTGCTGCATACGGTGAAAATGAAGTCAATTTGCGGAGCATCCGCCTGGGCGAATTCGTCCCAACTCTTGCTGCGCGCTCCTTCGCAGGGAATGCCGTGCTTTTGCAGGGTTTCGATGGCCACGGGATTGACGACCCCGCCTGGCTTGCTGCCTGCCGAATACGCCTTGACGCAGCCTTGGCCCAGATGGTTGAACAGCATTTCGCCGAGGATGGATCGGGCGGAGTTGCCGGTGCAAAGAACGAGGACGTTGATCGTCACGCGAACCAACCCTCGACCTTGGCACGCGCCGGCACGCCGCCGGCATGCACGACCTTGCCATCGATGACCACACCCGGCGTACTCATGACACCATGCGCCATGATTGCTTTGAGATCTTCGACCTTCTCCAGTTGGATCTCCTCCCCCTTGGCCCTGGCCACCTCTTCCACAAGTTTGTAGGTGTTCTGGCAGTTGGCGCAGCCGGTGCCGAGAATCTTGACGGATTTCATGGGGACTCCTTACAGGACCGCGTTGAAGATGTAGCCGACGACGAGGATGCCGCAGGCGACCACGCCGGCGAAGGTGAGGATCAGCGGCAGTTTCAGCACTTTGCGCAGGATCACCATCTCCGGCAGCGAGAGCGCGATCACGCTCATCATGAATGCAAGCACGGTACCCAACGCCGCCCCCTTGCCAAGCAAGGCCTCAACGATGGGGATGATGCCGGCCGCGTTGGTATACATCGGGATGCCAAGGAGCACCGCCGAGGGAATCGACCACCAAGGTGCGTCCTTGCCCATGAAGCTGGCCATGAAATCCTGCGGCACATAGCCATGAATCCCGGCGCCAATGGCGATGCCCGCCAGCACCCAGGGCCAGACGCGGCCGACGATTTCCCTGACGTGCGCCCCTCCGGCATCGATGCGCTCGGCCCAGGTGGGCGTGCTCGCCTCGAAGTCGGCGGATTGCGTGGCCTGCATCTCGCGCACCCAGTCTTCCAGATACCTTTCCATCCCAAGCCGGCCGATGACGAGCCCGGCGACGATGGCAACCGCGAGTCCGAGCCCGAGGTAAAGCGCGGCCACCTTCCAGCCAAACAGACCGAACAGCAACGCTAGCGCGACCTCGTTCACCATCGGGGCCGAGATCAGGAAGGAGAAGGTGACGCCGAGAGGCACCCCGGCGGAGAGGAAGCCGATGAACAGTGGCACCGCCGAGCAGGAACAAAAAGGGGTGACGACACCCAGACTGGCTGCCATGACATTGCCGATGCCAAGACGACGGCCCGACAGCACGGCGCGGGTGCGTTCGGGGGCAACGAAGGTATGCACCACCCCCATCAGGAAGACGATGCCGGTAAGCAGCAGCAATACCTTGGCAGTGTCGTAGAAGAAGAAATGCACCGCTTCGCCCATGTGGGTCTCACGGGTCAGGCCGACCAGTGCGATGACGGTATCAGCGAAGGGGATCAGGCTGGCATAAGCGGCAACCCAGACAATCAGAACGATGAGGAGCCAACCCCAAGGACCTGGCCGCAGAGTGGCTGTCGTCATGCCTTCACCTTCGCGCGCCGCTTGGCGGTGGTTGCTACGGCCTGGGTCGTCGGCAAGCACTGGCTGCCCTGACAGCAGTTCCGCGTCAGGAAGCCAATCAGTTCATCCATGGTTGCGTACTCGGCCGAATAATGGATGAAGCGGCTTTCCCGCTCCCCCTTGATGAGACCAACGCGGCTCAAGTGCGACAAATGGAAAGAAAGCGTGGCGTTGGGGATGCCCAACTTCTCGCCGATGGCGGTGGCGTTGATGCCATCGGGTCCGGCTTCGACCAGTAGGCGGAAGATGGCAAGGCGAGACTCGTGCCCGAGGGCGGCGAGAATTTCGGCAGCGATCAATGTATCCATGCTTCCAAGTTTATAGAAACATGGATACATGTCAAATGACAAACTTGTGCCGAGTCGGTCAGCTGAGTTTCAACGCGACGTCGGGTGAGCGGCTGCCGACTGGTGCATATCGGACCGAGTCAGTCTGCTGGCATGAGGTCGGCTGTGGCCGATGATGCAATGTCGTTGTTCGTGGAAGCTGATTGCCAATGAACGTCAGCAACCCGGAGAGAACGCAAGGGCTGCCGTGTTATCGACGCGGCGGCAATCAGCAGGCGCTGATCAGATCGATCGCCAGGAACCAGATGGCCAGCGGCAGTCCGGTTCCCTGACAGTCCAGGTCGAAATTGAATTCGGTTCATCGCCATGATCGCCATCTCCTGATCCCGTCCGATGGCGATCACGCTACGGCCTGTCGGGCGCACCAGATGAGCTTGGCTGACGATTGTTGTCAATCAGGTAGTCCTGTGTGAACCCGCAACCGCGGACGCGACCATGACGCCAAGTTGCCGTCTGCCACGAATCACCGGATGCCGTACCGGCGCGCCGGGCCAGGCCGTCGCCGCCCTCGAAGCCGCCGCAACCGGCGACATCAAGCCCTCCCTGGCCGCGCTCGCGCGCGTCACGCAGCAGTGCGTCGCCTGCCACAGCGCATACCGGGTCCAGTGACCGGCACCCGAGGCTGTGGCAAGCGACACTCGCACCGCCCCCCGCTACTTGCGGGTAATCACGACTTCCAGATATTCGCTGGGCACGACGAGCGTCTCCGGCCCGCCCGCGTTGAGGCGCCCGAGCAGCGTGGCGATGTCTTCGAGCAGGCTGGACTGCTGCGAGGCTTCCAGTGCCGCGCAGGCTTTGTGCACCGGCCCGTAGTAGTTGCGGAAGACATCGATCCAGTGCGCGGCGGAGCGGTAGCGGAAGTTGTAGAACTTGCGCTCGGTGCGGATGTCCGCAGCATGCGCGCCGAACAGTTCGACGACGTGCGGTTCCGTACCCCAAAGAGCCGGAGATTTCATGCCGGCGGGCGGCGCAACATAGGCGCCGATAAGGCGAAAGAGCTGGCCGATGAAGCCATCCGGCGTCCAGTTGGCGAGGCCGATGCGACCGCCTGAGCGGACGACACGCAGCATTTCCTGCGCAGTCCGCGTGTGATCCGGCGCAAACATAGCGCCGAAGGTGGACAGCGCCACATCGAACGAGCCATCGGCGAACGGCAAGGCCTCGGCATCCTCCACCTGGAAGCGTATGTCCAGTCCCTCCGCCTGTGCCCGCGCCGCGCCCTTCTCCAACAGATGCGGCACGTAGTCGGTCGAGGTGACGCGGGCAAAGCGGCGCGCCGCCGCCAGCGAGGCATTGCCGTTGCCGGCGGCGACATCGAGCACACGCTCGCCGGCGCGCACGTCGACTGCCTCGGCCAGCATCTCGCCGACGATTTGCAGCGTGGTGCCGACGATGGCGTAGTCGCCGCTGGCCCACGTGGCCTGCTGGCGCTGCTTGATGGCGGCGAAATCGATGCCGGGCTGGGGCGCGGCTTTGGCGGCGGGGGACGGCGTGCAAACACTCTGTTCGGGACTCATGGCAATTCTCCTTTGATGTTGGTTGCGTTCGAAGGCTGCGCGGCGCGGACATGCCTGCCCGCTCCTGAGCCTCTCGCCGATCAAGTTCGGCGAGGCTATTGTCCCGAGGCGGCCGCGTTGACGCTTCACCGCGCGTCCGCCAGACTTGATCGAACGTCCGCGATCGACCGGGGGCCGTCCCATGAGCCGAGACACGCTGTCCGACCTGCTGCGCAGCGTGCGCCTGCGCGGCGCCGTGTTCTTCTATGTCAGCTTGCGCGACCAGTGGTCTGCCGAGGCCTCGACGGCGAAGGAAATCGCCGAGGCCGTGATGCCCGGCTGCGACCATGTCATGGAGTACCACATGGTGGCCAAGGGCGAAGGTTGGGCGGCCGTATCGGGTCTGCCTCCGGTCAGGCTCTTCACCGGTGACATCGTCATGTTCCCGCAAGGCGACCGTCACGTCATTTCGAGCGCCCCCGGCCTGCAGCCGAACCGGCGCGAACCCGAGTGGGTAATCGCGCGACGCAACGATCCGAAGCCCATTCCGATCACCGTACGCCACGGCGTCGTCGACGACCAGACGCGCCTGCCCATCGAGGAGGCCGAGGCGGTACTCGTCTGCGGCTTCCTCGGTTGCGACCTGAAGCCCTTCAATCCACTGGTCGCCGCGCTGCCGCGCATGCTCCACCTGCCGGCGGCGCGCGCCGGCGACTGGGTGTCGCGCGTCATCGACCAGGCCGTGGTCGAGTCCAACTCACCGCGACCGGGTGGCGATGCCGTGCTCGAGCGGCTCTCGGAGATGATGTTCGTCGACGCCGCCCGGCGCTATCTCGACACTCTGCCCGAGGACGCCACCGGCTGGCTGGCGGGACTGCGCGATCGCTACGTCGGCAAGGCCCTCGCGCTCATGCACGAGCGCCCCGATCATGGGTGGAGCGTGGACGATCTCGCCCATGACGTTGGCCTGTCGCGCTCCGCGCTGCACGAGCGCTTCGTCCAGTTCGTCGGCCAGCCGCCGATGCAATACCTCGCCAGTTGGCGCATCCAGCTCGGCTCGCGGCTGCTGCGGGAGACCAGGCGCACCGTCGCCGCCATCGCGCTCGACGTCGGCTACGACTCCGAAGCCGCGTTCTCGCGCGCGTTCCGGCGCATGGTCGGCGCACCGCCAGCGGCGTGGCGCAGGGCGCAGGCTGGTGCGTAGTTGGCACATCCGGAATCCCAAGTGGGTCGTGCCCCGCATCGCCATTTACGTGCTCATGGCCATCGCGCACGGAAGCGTGCGTCGAGTTGCAGCATGCGGAGCCTGCGGCGCGAGTGCGTGGTTCTTGACCGACGGTGAACAGCTAGTCGCCTGCCCCATCCATAGCCCACACGGCAGTGGACACGCGCATGACGGGGGAGCAGTCAGTTACTGCTTGGATGATGTCCGGCGACCCGACCCATCGGGTCGGAAAGCGGCTGTGTACCGCCAAACGCGTTCCTTAGCGCGTCAGGCGCGAGCCGCGTCATCATCGCCAAGCCCGGCAACACATCCTTGGTCGGGTCGCCCGCCAACCTTCAGCCCGCCGCATCGCGGCGGACAAGGATCGCCAAGCCATGGCCCGACTCAGTGCCGGTGGGAAGCCTCAGGTCTGCCGTCGGCTGCCACCGTCGTTACCCTGACCGCTCCCTGACGCCGGATCACCTCGCGCACCACGTCGGGGGATAGCAGCTTTGCCCAGCGGGCATGGGGCAGGGGCAGGACGATCTCATCGCACTCGAGCCGTTCGGCAGCGTCCACGATTTCGAAGGCGATGTCCCCTTCCCGATAAACGGGCTGGACCGGGATGTCCGCCGCGATCAGTTCCCGCGCCGCATCCTCCAGGATGTGGCGGCCGGTATCCGCCTGAAAGCGGACGATCTCGGCGTCGGTCAGGAAGCGGCGCACCTCCCAGGCGGTGATCGGCTCGGCGACGAAAATCAGGGCTACCGCAACCGGTACGCCGGCGTCCCGCAGGTGCAGGACGTAGCGGATTGCCCAGCGTGAGCGTTCCGTGGCATCGACGGGAATCAGCAGACGGCGATGGTGTTGCCCGTTCACATTGGCAGGGAATTGCTCATGGCAAGTGGTATGCATGGCGCGCGACCTCCATCGGAAGGCGGCGCTCAGCCGGGGCCGCGGCGCCTGTGACGTTTGCGGATCTCCTGCTCCAGTCCGCGGCGGGTACGGCGCAGGTAGAACGGCCCGGCGACCACCGCCAGCAGGAGGAGGGCCAGGGGAAACTGGAGCAGGAACAACGCCAGCGGCGCTCGGCCGCCTGACGGCGGCAGATCGAACTGCAGCAGCCACGCGACCAGCCCGACAGCGCCGATCACCCCCAACCATTCCAAGGTGTCAAACTCCGCAGATCGCGCCTTGCGCAGGGCCGCGTCCCAGTCCTGCGGTGGCAGCGCCGCGAGCGCCGGGTACAGCACGGTGAGGAGATGGCGCGGCATTGCCCTTCGCGTTGGCGGCGGCGCATTATCGCGGTCCATGGATCCTATGCCCTTCAACGCAAGTAATACAACGCGAGATAACCCAGCAACATAACCATGACCCACAAGGCCATGCTGCCGGTGGGCCAGGTGCGCAGCAGCAGACCGGCCGGGCGCCGATGGCGGCTGACGAGGTCACCGACGCTCGCCGTCCCGGCGTTGAGCCATTCGCCGAAGCCGGTGCCGAGTTGCCTCCAGGTCACGCGCAGCGCCGTGATGGCCCGCGGTGTCGCTCGCCGGTACAACCAGTCGCTGTCGAGGTTGACCGAGGGCAGTTCGGGCGGATAGATGCCGGTGCGCATCAGCACGGCGAAAGCCAGGGCTGAGAAGAACAACAGCTGCAGTTGCGCCGCGACGTGCGACGCGGTGTAGGGCTCGTAGCCGGCAGCGTAAGGGAGGAGCGAATACAGTGCGTCCGGGTATACGCCGATGCCGACGCAAAGGGCGGCAGCGATGCCCATCGCCAGGAGCATGTTGCGCGGCGCTTCGTCGCAGCGGATGCCGGAATCGTGGGCGAAAAAGGCGAAATAGGGGATCTTGATGCCGGCATGGTGGAACACGCCGGCCGAAGCGAACAGCAGGATCAGCCAGTTCAGTACCAACCCCTCGTCGGCGGCGGCCGTCATGATCATTGACTTGGTGACGAAGCCGCTGAACAGGGGAAAAGCGGAGATCGAGGCGGCCCCCACCATGCAGAAGGCCGTCGTCCAGGGCATGGACTTGTAGAGTCCTCCGAGTTCGCTGCCCTTGACCGTGCCAGCGCGCAGCAGCACTGCCCCCATGCTCATGAACAGCAGTCCCTTGAACAGAATGTCGGCGAAGGCATGGGCGACCGCGCCATTGATCGCGAGTTCGCTACCGATGCCGATGCCGACCACCATGAAGCCGAGCTGGTTGTTCATGCTGTAGGCGAGCACGCGACGCAGGTCGTTCTCAATCACGGCATAAAAGATCGGAAACGCCGCCATCACGGTGCCGATCCAGATCAATGCTTCCGTACCGGGGAAGCCACGCGCCAGCGCGTAGATGCCGAGTTTCGTGGTGAAGGCGGAGAGCACCACCGTTCCCGTTGGCGTCGCCTCGGGATAGGCATCTGGCAGCCAGTTGTGAAGCAGCGGAAAGGCGGCCTTGATGCCAAAAGCGAGGAGTATCATCAGACCGGCGGGATCGGATGCCGCGATCCGCCCAAATTCCAGGGAGCCAGTCCCGCGCCAGTGCATAAGCGCGCCGGCCAGCAACAGCATTCCGGACAGTAACTGGACCAGCACGTAGCGCATGCCGGTGGCGGGGGAGTGTTCGCTGCGCCGCGCCCAGATGAGCAACACGGACGATACAGCCGTCAGTTCCCAGTAGACGAACAGGCTCAGCAGGTCGCCCGCAAACACCGCACCGATGGCGGCACCGACGTAGATCAAGCTCGCCACATGCTGCATCGTGTCCTCGACGTGGAGCGCGTAGACGACGCACAAAAACGCGGCGACGAGGAAGACATAGCCGAAGAGCAGGCTCAGTTTGTCGACGCGCATCAGCACGAGGGTCTGCCCGAGCAGCTCAATCTGGCCGTACGTTCCATGCGGCAGCGCCAAAAGCCAGGCGAAGGCGACGACCGGCAGCAGCAGCATCCAGCCCTTCCGCACCAAGCCACGGAGCAAGGGAACCAGCATTGCCCCGAGAACAAGGATCAGCGCGACGGGGAACTCAGCGGTCATAGTAGTCCTCGCGGCGCATCAACACGCGGCGCAACTGCTTGGCGGTAAGCACCAGGGCGACGCAGGCGAAGAAACCGTAGGCGCCGTGGAAGCCAAATAAGGCAGCGAATTCGAAATGCTCGTGGCGATGCAGGAAAAGGTCGATGCAGATCAGGAGCAGGCACGCCGCCCACAGTCCGCGGAAGAGCTTGGTGACATTCTCGCTGCGGTCGAGCCAGTATTCACGCTGCGCGGACATAGCAATCTCCGGGTCAGGATATGGCCGGAACCAGCTGCTCGACGAGGCGCAGCACCGGTGCCGAAAAGAAGAACAGCGCGACGGTGCCGGCGGCAGTTGTCATCAGCGCCACAACCATCAGCAGCGGTGCCTCGCCGTGGGGGTGCGCCGCGTCTTCGGCGCGCAGCGGCTTGAAGAAAGCCGCATGCACCACTGGCAGGAAATAGCCGGCGTTGAGCAATGTGCTCGCGATAAGCACTGCGACAGCTAGGACATGTCCGCCTTGGACGGCGCTTGACAGGATGAACCACTTGCTGACGAAGCCTGCAGCCGGCGGGATCCCGATCAGCGAAAGCGCAGCGATGGTGAAGGCAATCATCGTCCAAGGCATGCGCCGGCCTATGCCGTCGAGCTGACTGACCTCGGTCTTGTGCGCCGCCGTATAGATTGCTCCGGCGGTGAAGAACAGCGTGATCTTTGCGACTGCATGGGTGGCAATGTGCAGCGCCGCGCCGACGACGGACAGGGGTGCGATTAGCGCGGCGGCCAGTACGACGTACGAAAGCTGGCTCACCGTCGAGTAGGCCAGGCGCCGCTTGAGGTTGTCGGCCGACAGCGCCACCACCGAGGCGGCGATGATCGTGAAGCCCGCGATCGCCACCAGCCAGTCGGTAGCGCCCACCAACGCATCGAGTCCGAAGACATAAACGACGATCTTCAGCACCGAGAACACGCCGGCCTTGACCACGGCGACAGCGTGGAGCAGCGCCGACACGGGGGTCGGCGCCACCATCGCGGCGGGTAGCCAGCGGTGGAAGGGCATCAGCGCCGCCTTGCCGATGCCAAACATGAACAGCGCCAGCAGCACCAGCGTGGCCGAGGAGCCCAGATCTGAAGGCAGGATGCCGCCGGCGCGAAACTCGGTGGTGCCGGCAAAATGCCAGGTCAGGGCCAATGCCGGCAGCAGGAACAGCACCGACGTGCCCATTAGCAGCCCCAGGTATACCCGTCCGCCCGTGCGTGCCTTGTCGGTGCCGTGATGCGTGACCAGCGGGTAGGTGACCAGCGTCAGCGCTTCGTAGAACAGGAACAGGGTGATCAGGTTGCCAGCGAAGGCGATGCCCATCGCCGCCGCCAACGCCAGGGCGAAGCAGACATAGAAGCGGGTCTGGTGTTCCTCGCCGTTGCCGCGCATGTAGCCGATGGAGTAGATGGAGTTGACGATCCAAAGGCCCGATGCGATCAATCCGAACAACATACCCAGCGGCTCGACCCGGAAGGCGATCGGCAGCCCCGGCAGCGGCTCCAACAGACTGACTCCCGGGCGCGCGCCGGCCAGCACCTGCGGCAACAGTGCGGTGACGCAGAGGAAGAGCAGCGCGGCGCAGCTCAGGGTCACCGATTCGCGCAGGTTGGGACGGCTGCCCGCCAGGGCGATGCCGATGGCGCCCGCCGCGGGCAGCGCCAAGGCGGCGAGGATCAGCGTTGCCCCGTTCATCGCCCCACTCCAAGCAGCATCGCCGCCGCGGCGCTGGCCGAGCCGACGCTGAACGAGGTTTCGAGGCCGAAGTACAGCGACGCCCCCGCCACCAGCCAGGCAGGCAGCAGCAGGCCCGCAGGCGCCTCGGCGCGCTGCGCCAGTTCCACTCGCGGCGCCCGGAAATAGGCCAGTTCGACGAAGCGCCAGACGTAGGCGACGGCGAGCAGGGAACTGGCGACGATGGCGGCCACCAGCCACCACTGGCCCTTCTCCAGGGCAGCGAGGATCAGGTACCACTTGCCGACGAAACCCGCCGTGCCCGGCACGCCGATCAGTCCCAGGCCGCACAGCACGATGCCGGCCGAAGTCCAGGGCATCACCCGGCCGATGCCCGCGAGCCGTGCCAGACTCGCCCCGCCGAACACCGCCACCGCGCCGCCGATCAACATGAACACCGCCCCCTTGGTCAGCGCGTGGTTGAACAGATGGACGATGGCCGCCGTCATTCCGCTCACCGAGTCGAAGGACAGGCCGAGCGTGATATAGCCGATCTGACTGACGCTGGAATATGCGAACAGGCGTTTCAGGTTGTCCTGGAAGATCGCCACGGCAGAGGCGGCGAACATCGCCGCCAGCGATAGCACCAGCATGACCTCCGGCAGCGGCAGGCGGTGGAACACCATGCTTTCGCCGAACACCGAGAAGTAGAAGCGGATCAGCACGTAGACCGACACCTTAGTGGCAGTGGCGGCGAGGAAGGCGGAGACCGCCGAGGGCGCGTAGGTGTAGGCGTTGGGCAGCCACTGGTGCAGCGGGAACAGGGCCAGCTTAAGTGAGACGCCCACCGTGATGAAGGCAAGCGCCGCCAGCACTGGCCGCGAGCCCCTGACCTCCGCCAGCCGGGCGGCCATGTCGGCGAGATTGAGCGTACCCGTCATGAGGTAGAGCAGCCCCACGCCGATAACGAAGAAGGTCGCGCCTATCGTCCCCATGATGAGGTACTGGTAAGCCGCCACCAAGGCACGCCGGTCGCCGCCGAGCGCGATCAGCACGTAGGTGGCGAGCGACGAAATCTCGAGGAAGACGAAGACGTTGAAGGCATCACCGGTGACGACGATGCCCAGCAGCCCTGCCAGGCACAGCGCAAACATGGCATAGAACAGGTAATGCCGATCGCGCGGCAGTTCGCGCTCGATGCTTGCGCGGCAGTAGGGCATAACCAACGCGCCCATCCCGCTCACGAGAAGCAGCATGAAACTCGACAGCCGGTCGACCCGATACTCAATGCCCCAAGGCGGCGCCCAGTTGCCGATGGCATAGGAAATGGGTGTCGGGTCTACCGCCGTGCGCAGCCACAGCGCCACCGATATGGCGAATGCCAACCATGCCGCGGCGGTGGTGACGACGAAGGCGGCGCCACCGTGGCGCGTCAGCACTGCCAGGGGCGCACTGATCAGCGGCAGCACGACCTGGAGCGCCGGAAGGTGCATAGCTAGGCTCAATGTTGCGCCTTCGGCTCGGCGTCGCGGGCCAGGATCTCGTCCTCCTCGATGGTGTCGTAGGTCTCGCGGATGCGCACCACCAATGCCAGCCCAAGGGCCAGAGTGGCGACGCCGACGACGATGGCGGTGAGGATCAGGACGTGGGGAAGCGGATTGGAATAGACCTTATAGCCCTCCGCCAGGATCGGCGCTGTACCGCCGATCAGCTTGCCAGGCGCGATGTAGAGGAGATACACAGAAGTCTGGAAGACGCTCAATCCAACCAGCTTCTTGATCAGGTTGCCGCGGGCGACGACGATGAACAACCCGACCATCATCAGGAAAATGGTGGCCGCGTAGCTGAAGTGGCTGGCGAGGCTCACTCGGGATCCCTGCCGCGGCCGGCGAACATGTAAAAGATCTTGATCATCACCCCCGAGACCGTGATCGCGACGCCGACCTCGACCCAGAAGATGCCGCGGTGCTGGCCATGAGCCGGCGCGGGATCGAGCACGAAGTAGTCGAGGAAATTGCCGCCCAGCAGCAGACCGGCGACACCGACACCGGCGTAGATCAATACGCCAACTGCAAGCATGCCTTCGACCAGCCAGTCGGGGAGCAGCCTACGCGCCGTGTTCAAGTCAAAGATCACGGCATACAGCACCAGCGCGGCAGCGGCGATGACGCCGGCCTGGAATCCGCCCCCCGGGCCATAGTCGCCGTGGAACTGCACGTAGAGTGCGAATAGCAGGATGAAGGGGATCAGGAGCTTGGCGACCACCCGCAGCACCAAGTCGCCTCTCACGACGCCTCCTTGCCAGCGGTCTTTCTCTTGCGCCGGCGCAACAGGGCGATAACGCCGGCCCCGGCAGTGAACACCACCGTCGTCTCGCCCAGCGTGTCGTAGCCGCGATAGCTCGCCAGCACCGCCGTCACGACGTTGGGCACCTCGGTCTCGCGCTCGCCGTCCTTCAGATAGCGAGGCGCGACGTGATCGTGGATCGGCGCCTGGGGGTCGGAGAAAGCGGGCAGTCCGAGACTGCCGTAGACCAGCACCGCGCCGGTGGCGGCGGCGACGCTCAGGGGCAGCCAAGGGCGGTGGGTCGCCTTGGCTTCCTCACTGCGGCACAGGTGCAGCGCCGCCAGCATCAGCACCGTCGAGATGCCGGCCCCCACTGAAGCCTCAGTCATGGCGACGTCCACCGCGTCCAGCGCCACCAACACCGTCGCCATCAGGAAGCTGTAGATGCCGCCTAGCACGATCACGGCGAACAGGTTGCGGCTGCGTGCCAGCACCACCACGCTCACGGCCATCAGCACCAGCAGCAGGTTGATGATCAGGGTTTCGATGGTGGCTCCTCCGGCGCGAGCAGCGGGCGCAAGCCGCGCACCATGCCGGCACGGGCGAGGGCGTGGGTCGCCGCCGGGCTGACAAAAAGAATCAGCAGGCCGACCATCGCGATCTTGGCCCCGACCTGACTCAGGCCCGCCTGCAGCAGAAGGCCGAGCAGAATCAAGCCGGCGCCGAGGGTTTCGATGACGCTGGCGGCGTGCACGCGGGTGTAGAAATCCGGCATGCGCAGCAGGCCGATAGCCCCCACCACGCAAAAGAAGCTGCCGAGCGCTAGGCAGATCCCGCTCGCGATGCCCAGCAGGGTGCTCACGGTGCCCCCTCGGCAGCGTCGTCGGATTCGCCGAGATCGCCGCGGCGGAAATACTTCAGCACGGCGATGGTTCCCACCACGTTCAGCAGGCCATAGACCAAGGCTAGGTCGAGGAACTCAGGGCGGCCGGTGAGGAAGCCGATCACCGCTAACAGCAGCATGGCGCAGGTACCGATAGTGTTTGCCGCCTGCAACCGGTCGAAAACGGTGGGGCCGAGTGCCGCCCTCAGCAGCGCAAGGGTGACGGTAACCAGCAGGGCGACAGCGGCAGCGGCGAACACGCTTAGCGCTCCATCGCCGAGACGCGTCGGTCCATCTCGCTGCCGGCGAGGCCCGCGGCGCCCTCGCGGGTCAGGGCGTGCACGAGGAAGTGGTCCTTTGCGACTTCGACGGAAATCGTGCCCGGCGTCAGGGTGATGGAATTGGCATGGGTTACCAGTCCAAGGTCGGTCACCTGGCCAGGCTTGAAGCGGACCAGCGTCGGGCTGATGGGAAGCCGGGGATGAAGAATGCGCTTGCTCACGTCCCAGCCGGACTTCACGATCTCCTTGGCAAGCCAGGGGAAGTAGAGCGCGGCGGCCCGCCACCCAAGATGGATAGGACGGCCTTCGTGGTCGATCAGATCCATGCGGCGCGAGCACGCCACCACCGCGGCTGCGCATGCCAGCCCGGCGGACATCAGGAACGCGGTGAAGTAGCCCGAAAGGAGCAGCCAGAACAGATAGAGCACCGCCACCGCACTGATTGAACGCAACATCGTGCCGCGCCTTTCGTGGAGTTACCTGCCGCCCGCTGCGGCATCCGAGATTTATGCTAGCCAGATCACACGGGCGTGAAAATTCGGAGCGGCGCGTACGCGTTGCTGCTAGCCGTGGGCAATGACGGTAAGACAAGGCCGGGCCGACGCGAGACAATAAGGGTTTCCCGTAAGTTATCGGGCGAATATCCCCATCCGCCGTGGTCGAGGACAATTCCAGGGAACCAGGGTCGCCGGAGTTGCGTTCCATCGTGATGCCCACGCGTGCCATGCGCTGGCTCGATGCAATTGTGCTTTTCGCCGGCTACCTGGTTCTCGACTGGGTCAGCTACTTCCATGCGCTGCACGGACTGAACATCACTCCATGGAATCCCGCCCCGGCACTCGGTCTGGTGTTCGTCCTGCGCTTCGGCTGGCGTGCCGTGCCGGTCATCGCACTTGCGATCCTCGCTGGCGAATGGTGGATACGGGACTACGCGGTGTCCCTCGCGTCGGGGCTGCTAGTCGCCCTGCTGCTCGGCACGGGCTACGGGCTCATCGGCGAGGCGCTGCGGCGGCGCTTCCGGTCCAGCGAGGTCTTCGCCGGCCGTCGCTGGCTCAGCGGCTGGTTTGCGCTGGTGGTCACCGGAACCCTGCTGAATGCGGCCCTGTTCACTTCCGCACTCGTCGCGCTCGGGCTAGTGCCGCGCGGGGACTGGCTCCAGGCGCTGGTACGCTACTGGATCGGCGATGGCGTTGGCATCCTGGTATCCATGCCCACGTTCTGGATGCTGGCGGACCGCGGCGGACGCGCGATGCTGTGGAGCATCAGCCGACGGCCGGAGACGCTCGCCATTGCCGCAACCGCGGCGGGGGCACTGTGGATCGCCTTCGGCGTAGGCGCCGAATCGGACTTCAAGTATTTCTATGTCCTGTTCGTTCCCGCGGTGTGGGGTGCGGCGCGGCAGGGACTTGCTGGTGCCGCGCTGATGTGCGCCCTGATCCAGATCGGCATCGTGGTCGGCGTCAACCAGATTGGCATCCCGGCGATCACCGCCTTCGAGGTACAGACGCTGACGGTGGCACTGGCGATGCTGAGTTTCTTCGTCGGCGAGGTGGTGGACGAGCAGCACCGCATGAGCGCCGAGTTCCGGCAGACGCTGCGCCTGGCCGCCGCGGGCGAGATGGCGGGCGCGCTGGCACACGAGCTCAACCAGCCTCTGACGGCGCTCTCCGCCTACGGTTCTGCCTGCGAGACGCTGCTCGCACGTGGAGAATCGGGTGAGCGCATGCGCGAGGCGGTGCAAGGCATGATCAGCGAATCGATGCGAGCCGGGGAGGTGGTTCGTCGCCTGCGGGATTTTTTCCGTACTGGCTCGACCAGGCTGGAGCCGGTATTCCTGGACGAAGTCGTCGCCGCCGCAGTGGCACCCTTCGTGCGGCGCGCCTCCCAGACGGGCATTCGCTTCGAGGTGCGGTCGGTGCCGCATTGCCACCTGCTCGCCGACCGAGTACAGATCGAAGTGGTGATTCGCAACCTGTTGTCCAATGCCTTCGACGCGGTTGCCGCGGCGCACTCGCAGGCGCCCGTGGTGCGACTGTCAGCAGCCGTCGAGACACCCGGCCAGGCGACCCTGCGGGTGGTAGACAATGGCCCCCGTCTTTCAGCCGAGGCCGTCGAACGCCTGTTCGAGCCCTTCCATTCCACTAAGTCGAGCGGCCTCGGTCTCGGCCTTGCCATCAGTCGCGCCATCGCCGAGGCCCACGGCGGATCCCTAACTGCGGAAATGGCGGACCATGGCGCGTTCACCCTGAAACTGCCGATAGAGGCGACACGCGCCCATGGCTGAGCACGACTTGACGGTCTATATCATCGACGACGACGCCTCGGTCCGGGATGCGCTCGCTCTCATGCTGGCCGTGCGCGGTTATCGCACCGCAGTATTCGGCGACGCCGAGAGCTTCCTGCTGGCGTTTCGCCCCGTCCTACGGGGCTGCCTGCTGCTCGACATCCGCATGCCGGGCATGGATGGGCTCGCGCTGCAGCGCCGACTGCTTGAACTCGGCTCGACGTTGCCCGTGATCGTCATGACCGGCCACGGCGACGTGGAGTCCGCACGCAGCGCCTTCCGGGCGCGAGCCGTCGATTTCATCGAAAAGCCCATCGACCAGGAGAAGCTGCTGGCGGTTATCGAAGAGGCATGTAACCGTCAGGCCGAGATGCTGGCCAACCGTGAACGCAGCGCGGCTTTCCAAGCACTGTTCCAAACGCTCACGCCCCGGGAGCAGCAGGTGCTCGGACTGGTGGTGGAGGGGCGTCACAATCAGGAGATCGCGCGCGATCTTGGCATCAGCCCTCGCACCGTCGAGGTGCACAAGGCCAGAGTGCTGCAGAAGCTCAGAGTTGACAACCTTGCCCAGTTGGTCCGGCTGAGCCTGCAAGCGGGGCAGGAGGGCTGATGCAGCAGCGCCTCCGATGCATATAGCATCGGTGTGGGATGAGCACCGCTCCCCGGCGACTGGCCTGAGCGACGCCGGGCCGCCGCGCGCGGCAAGGTCCCGCGCACCGGACGCCAGGACAGAAGGCAAGGAGGACGACGACCGCGAGCCGCCTGCCGGCGGAGCAGAAGGAACGCATTGCCCGGGCCACACGGCATGCCGAAAGAGTGGGGACGCCAAGGTCCTGGCTGCAGTCACCGACCGCATGGGCGAGGACTAGCGGCGCGCATCGGTCCAATCACCGAACGAATCTCGATCCTCGATCACGGCGCGTGCAGCGGTGCGAGGCGACACCGGCGAGGTGATTGTCGCGCGCGGCGCCCGGGTTACGTCGCGCTCTACCGCGACATTGCCCAGATCGACACGGTCTTCGTGCTTGCGATCCGCAGCCAGCGGAGGGCTGGCTACAGCAGACCGCAAGTGTCCGCGCCAAGCCACAATGACAGGGATGTCGGCACACCCGCGCTATACTTCGCAGCGCGATTGCGCGTCGTTACGGCGCGCGCTGCGAGTACCTGAGAAAGGGGAATGCTATGCGAAGAGTTGATATCGTCATTGGCATGCTGATGTTCTTCTTGATCGGCAGCGTCGCGGCACGCAATGCGGGCCCGAGCATGGCGGACGCACCCGGGCGGTTGGCGCCCGGCATCGAAGCAGTGTCCTATACGCCTTCCTCGGCGCCATCGCGCGGCGAGCGTTTCGGGTCGGAGACACTCCTGCTTGCGGAGGAATCCTCGCCATCCGGTTCGCCCGGCCCGGTGGACAAGATGAAAGAGGCGGGTCACGAGGTGAAAGAAGGCGCGGTGGAGCTCGGCCACAAGGTGAAGGACGGCGCGGTCGAACTCGGCCACGAAGTGAAGGAGAAGACCGTGGAAACCGGACGCGCCGTCAAGCGCGGCGCCAAGCGCGTCGGCCAGGGTGTGAAGCAGACGGCGAAGAAGATCGGTGACGATGCCAAGACCGCGGCGCACGAAGGCGGTCAGGCCGTGAAGCGCGCCGCCGTGCGCGTCAAGGAGGGCACGAAGGAGGTCGCCAGCGACGCCGCCGATGCAACGAAGAACGCCGCACACAAGGCAAGAGAGGCCATTTCCGGCTCGGGGTCGACGTCCGGTGGCGGCGAGGAACCGAAGTAGGCCGTGGCCGAACCCACGCGCCGATCCGCCGCTCCCGAACAAAAGTCAATTCGCGCCTCCGTCTCATCGTGCATACTTGGCCGGTGGGCGCCATAGCGCGCCGCAGTGGCAGGAGATCCGCCCATGTCTGCTACCACCGGAAAACGGATTCGGCTCAGCCGACTGATCGAGGCCGAAACCGGCGCCTGCGTGATCGTCGCCATCGACCACGGCATGACCTCGCCCAGATTCCTCGATGGCCTGTACGATACGGCGAGCCGCATCGAGGAGGCCGTCGGCGGCGGCGCGAACGTGCTCATGCTCAGCCGCGGGATGGCCCAGGCGCATGCCCATCACTTCAAGCGCGATACCTCGCTGGCGCTGATGCTGACCGCCTCGGCGGCGGGCCGCCCGTCGGGGGCGCTGGTCACACCCATCGGCTCGGTAGCGGAAGCCCTGCGCATCGGCGCCGATGCCGTCGTCGTGTATGTGGCGCTCGCCGGTGACAACGAGCCGGAGACCATCACGTACGTCTCGCAGGTCGGAGAGGCATGCGCGCGCGACGGCATGCCGATGATCGCCGAGGCGGAATACCCGGATGCCTATCAGAGTCTCGAGCAGATGGGGCAGTCGTTCGGGGCGGAGTATCTCAAGCGCAACGCCCGGCTATGCGCGGAACTTGGCGCCGACATCGTCAAGGTGAACTGGAGCGGGGACCCGAAATCCTTTGGCGACATCATTCGCGCCTGCGAGCGGCCGGTCGTCCTCGCCGGAGGCACGTTGATCAGCGACGCGGAACTGCTGGCCCGTATGGAGCAGGCGCGCGACGTGGGCGCGGTGGGCTGCTCGGTCGGCCGCAACGTCTTCCAGCACAGGAGTCCGACGGCGATTACCGCCGCCATCAGCCGCATATTCCGCGACAAGTGGCCGGCGCGGCAGGCATTCGAGGAACTACAGGCAAAGTTGGCGCAGCTTCGCGGGCCGTGACGTTTGCATGCGCACCAATGAAGGCGCGGATGACGGCGCCTAATCGACGAACCGGCCGCTCCTGCCGACGATGGAAAGGTCCACGTAGCGCGAGCCCTCGTGGTCGCCGGAGGCCCAGCGCACGCTGAGCCCGCCGAGATCGAAGCTCGATGATTCCAGCGTCTGCAGGAAGCTCTCGCGCGTCAGCCGCGGCCCGGTGGCGCGCAGCGCCATCACCAGCGCCTTGGCGGTGAGATAGCCTTCCAGTTCGCCGTAGCTGAAGTCGCCCGTCGAGTTGGCTTTGCGCGCCGCATCCTGAAACTCCCGGCTGATCGTGTACTTGCGGTCGCGCGGATTGGGCACGACCTGGGCGAACACCATGCCGTGGGCTACCGGCCCGAGCTTTTCCGCCATCTGCGTGGAGCCGGAATTGACTCCCATGAAAACGGTGGCAAGACCTGCCGCCCGTGCCTTCGCGACGAGCCGCTGATAAATGCCGCTGGAGCCGTGATTGAACACCATATCCGGCTTTGCCTCGGCAATGGCCTTGACCATCGCGTCGAGCTCGGCGTCGCCTACATCGCCTTTAAAGGGCAGATCGGCCACCACTTTCATGCCCAGTTCCGCGGCAATCAGGCGCACGTTTTCGAGATGGATTTTCCCGACGCCGGTGTCGGCGCGCAGCATGCCCACCGTGGTCATACCGATGGTCTTGCCCCAGTTCATGAGCGCGCGAAATTCATCGCGATGTTCGGCCCGGACGGGAAACACATAGGGCTGGTGCGGCCGGCGCAGCGTCGGGGAGCCGGCCATGGGCCCGAAGAACGGAACCTTGAACTCGTTGGCCACTTCGGCCACCGCGGTGGAGGGACCGCCCTCGACGGAGCCGAAAAGGATGAAAGCACCATCCTTGACCAGTTGCCGCGCGTTGGCCGCGGCGGTGGCGGCCTTGTTCTCGTCATCGAGAACCTTCAGGACGATCTTGCGCCCGTGGATGCCGCCCTCGGCGTTGACCTTGTCGAGGTAAAGTCTGGCGCCGCGCGCGGCGGCCGCGCCATAGGCGTTGGCGCCCTGCTCCAGAGCGATGCTCTGCCCAACGACTATCGACCTGTCGCTGACGCCCGGTTCGGGCGCCGCCAGCGCCACAGACGAAATCACCCACAATCCCAGCAAGATGTTTTCAACGCGCTTCATCTTCGTTCCACCGTTCGATTAGTAAGGCCCCGGGACGGAGCTTCCAGACACGCGCGCCGCCTCGGCCGACATTATTCAGTATCGGGCTGGGATCCATACTGCTTTAGGGCACCTGCGCGGACCCGCGGTCGGCGACCCGCGCCGACCGCCGGCGGCTGGGGTACCATTGCCTTCATGGCGGACGCGGATTTGCGTCGGTAGGACGAGGGGAGGACAATTTCAATGAAACATCTACTGCTGGCGGCAATGCTTGCCGGCCCGGCATTTCAGGCACTTGCCGCCGATGTCGGCGTGTCGGTCAGCGTCGGCGAGCCTGGCTTTTATGGTCGCATCGATATCGGCAACTTCCCGCGGCCGCGGGTTATCTACGAGCAACCGGTCGTGATGCACCGGGGACGGCCGGGCGTGGTCTATGACCAGCCGATTTATCTGCGTGTGCCGCCGGGACACGAAAAGAAATGGGACAAGCATTGCCATCGCTACCAGGCCTGCGCCCGGCCGGTGTTCTTCGTCGAAGACCGCTGGTACAACGAGGTCTATGTCGTCGAACACCAGCGTCGGCACGGCCGGGGCGCTGACGAGGATCGCGGCCGAGGTCGTGGGCGCGGACACGGACGGGGACGCGGCCGCGACGACTGAGCGCCGCGGGCGCAAGGGCTGGGGCAGCGCGCCCGGGCGTTGAGCCGGTACCCGGCCCCGCCGTGCGGCCGGCATCCCGGTCCGGCCGAAATCGGCAGCCATCGTCTCGGCGGCGTCGCTACCTGCCACGCCTTCAGGTGATCGCGGCCCTGCCGTTAACCAAGCGTCAGGGGACACCCGAAGGGGCCCCGCCAGGTTGGAGGCAGGGATGCTCAAGCGGTTGTGGAACAATCTTGTAGACGCGGACGAAGAGACCGCGGACGCGAAGTCCGACGCGGGCCTGGACCGTGAGACCCTGACGATGCTCACGGAGCATTTCGCCATCGGCCGCAAGGTTCGCTACTACCCTGAATTCCAGCGCGACATCGTCTTTCACACCATCATCATCGCCTATCAGGTAAATGGCCACCTGATCTACGCCCGCGACGCGATTCACCACGATGCCGAAGGTCTGCCGACCTCGTTTGCACTGGGCGAGCGGAAACGCGCGCTCGCCGCGGAGCAGGTGAAGGACCTGCAACTGATGGTGCCGGACACGACGGAGATGGAACGCTCGCTCGACATCGTGCGCCGGGCGAGTCTCGGTCGTAACGGTCAGTTCGTCCGCGGCAACACCATCACCCTGATGGGCCCCGCCTGCCAGCGAGGCGTCCCCAACCTGGAGACCCAGGTGGACCGGCGCATCAAGCTCAAGGACGGGCCCTACCTCGACAACCAGATGATCCTGCTGCGGCCCGACTTCGCCACCCTGTGCATCACCGACCAGCGGCAAAAGGCGCGCCTGCCCAGCGATATGCCGGCGAATCTCTACCTGAAGGAAGGTCAGCCTCCCGTCGCCTGCGTGCTTGCAGACTTCTCCGATGTCTCGCTGCGCCTGAAGGCGCGCTCCGCCGAATCCGCCCTGCCGGCCATGAAGGCGAACGACAAAGTTACCGTGACGCTCGACTTCGGCGACGGCGATCATGCATATCGCATCCGCGGGCTGGTCTTTCGCGCCGGGGCGGATTCTTGCGTGCTGAACCTGCGCCAGATCTACAAGGACGGCGAGTTCGTGCCCATCGGGACGATGGACGTCCTCGAAATCAAGACCTGTCTGCTCAACCGGCGCGGACCGGGATCTTCGACGCCACGGCATTAGCATCCGGACGGCGCACACGCGCCCGACCCGCGGGCGCTCGTCCGACCCGCTGCGGCGGCAAAATCGGCGGCGACTGCCGCTCGCGCTACCCCCTCTCCCCCAGTTGCTCGACACGCTCCACAGCCTGCGGCAGACCACGCCCGCCCTGTATAATTCAGCTTTTTGCGGACCCATCATGGAAGCAGAACGCCTCAACGCCATCGCCAACCACCTCGCCGACCTGCAGACGAGGGCGGTCGAGCTGCGGAGGTATCTTTGACTTCGACGCCAAGCAGTCGAAGCTTGCCGATGTAAGCAAAGCGCTGGAGGATCCCGGCGTGTGGAATGACGCCGCCCGGGCGCAGGAGCTAGGCAAGGAGAAAAAGGCCCTGGAAACCGTGGTCCTCACCCTGCGCGAGCTGGACCAGAACCTGCGCGATACCGCCGAGTTGTTCGAGCTCGCTCGCGCCGAAGAGGACGATGCCACCGTCTCGAGCATCGAGCCGGACGTGAGCGGCCTCGCCGCCCGGATCGCCGATCTGGAGTTCCGGCGCATGTTCTCCAACCCCGCCGATCCGAACAACTGCTTCATCGACATCCAGGCCGGCGCCGGCGGCACCGAGGCCCAGGACTGGGCGTCGATGCTCGAGCGCATGTATCTGCGCTACTGCGAGCGGCGCGGCTTCAAGCCCGAGGTGCTGGAAGAGTCCGAGGGCGAAGTGGCCGGCATCAAGACCGCGACCCTCAAGATAAGCGGTGAATATGCCTACGGCTATCTGCGCACCGAGACCGGCATCCACCGCCTGGTGCGCAAGTCGCCCTTCGATTCCAACGCCCGGCGCCACACCAGCTTCGCCAGCGTCTTCGTCTATCCCGAGGTGGACGAGTCGATCGAAGTGGAGATCAATCCGGCCGACGTGCGCACCGACACCTATCGCGCCAGCGGCGCCGGCGGCCAGCACATCAACAAGACCGACTCGGCGGTGCGCCTGACCCACATCCCCACCGGCATCGTCGTGCAATGCCAGAACGACCGCTCGCAACACCGCAATCGGGCCGAGGCCTGGGCGATGCTCAAGTCGCGGCTGTACGAGGCGGAGCTGCGCAAGCGCCAGGCCGAGCAGCAGAAGCTGGAGGAGTCCAAGACCGACATCGGCTGGGGCCACCAGATCCGCTCCTACGTGCTCGACCAGTCGCGCATCAAGGATTTGCGCACCAACGTCGAGGTCGGCAACACCCAAGCGGTGCTGGACGGCGATCTGGATCAGTTCATCGAGGCGAGTTTGAAGCAGGGAGTGTAAAGCGGACGTCGCCGGCCCACCGGCGTTCGGACGCTCGGCCGCGCTGGACCGAACTCCCGCACTTCGCCATGACAAGCACCTGATTTGCTGCACTGCCAGATCATCCTGCCGGCGCTTCGCCGGCAGGAGATGCGCGCAAAATACCTCTCTTTTCCGCGCCTTACCACTCTGCTCAAGCGGCTAGCATGGGTCAAACGTGACCCACACCTCGCCGGAAGCACCTATAATACTGCGCTGCAGCACCCCGCGTTCCGGCGCGTATTTGCCGACCTATCATGCACCCGACCGACCACTTCCATCCCCGCGACTCCTTCGACGTCAAGCTGGCGCACCACTTCGCCGGCTACAAGCCTCTGGCCGTCGCCGTAGTTTTCCCCTGCGATCCGGTCAGCCTGCGCGGGGCGGTGCTCGCCGCCCACCGCGGCCATATCCGTCCGGTACTGGTCGGGCCCGAGGACCGGATCTCGGAAATGGCGGCGAGCTGCGGGCTGGACATCGAGGACATCGACATACTGGACGTGGAACTCGACGTCGACGCGGCGGAAACGGCGGCCCGGCTCGCCGGCCAGGGCGAAGTCAAGGCGCTGATGAAGGGCAGCCTGCACACCAACGACCTGATGCGCGCCATCGTCGCGCGCGAGGCGGGACTGCGCACGGCGCGGCGCATGAGCCATGTGTTCGTCATCGACCAGGCGAACTATCACAAGCCGCTGCTGGTCACGGATGCGGCGCTAAACATCGCGCCGACGCTGGTGGAGAAACGCGATATCGTCCAGAACGCCATCGACCTGGCGCAGCAGCTCGGCATCACCATGCCGAAGGTGGCGCTTCTCGCCGCCGTCGAGACGGTGGAAGAGAACATCGAGAGCACCATCCACGCCGCCGCGCTGTGCAAGATGGCCGACCGCAAGCAGATCCGCGGCGGCATCCTCGACGGGCCGCTGGCGCTGGACAACGCGCTGTCGCAGGAAGCCGCCAGGATCAAGGGCATCGACTCGCCGGTGGCCGGCGACGCCGACATCCTGGTCGTACCCAACTACGAGGTCGGCAACGTGCTGGCCAAGAACATGGAGCACATGGGCGGAGCGCGCACCGGCGGCATCGTGCTCGGCGCCAAGGTGCCTGTGATCCTCACCTCGCGCTCCGACTCCGAGCAGGCGCGCGTCGCCTCCTGCCTGCTCGCCCAGGCCTGGGTCACCGGCGTGCGCTGACCAGCCGCCGCGGCGCGCGCCGCTGAAGTAGAATTGCGGACTTCACGAATCGTCCGGGGCGGTTGCCACCGAGCCATCCAATCATCATGACCGAGCCGACACAGCCTGCCGCAGCGCAGGACGAAAACCAGATCATTGCCGAACGGCGCGAGAAGCTTGCCAGACTGCGCCGGCAGGGGATCGCCTATCCCAACGATTTCCTGCGCGAGAACACCGCCGGCAAGCTGGACGAGATTTATGGCGAGAAGTCGCGCGAGGAACTGGAAGCGACGCCGGTCGCGGTCAAGGTCGCCGGGCGCATCATGCTCAAGCGCGTCATGGGCAAGGCCAGCTTCGCCACGATCCAGGATCTGTCAGGACGCATCCAGCTCTACGTCAGCAACGACGTCACCGGCGCCGACACCCATTCGGCGTTCAAGCACTGGGACATCGGCGACATCGTCGGCGCCACGGGCACGCTGTTCAAGACCAAGACCGGCGAGCTGACCGTGAATTGCGGCGAACTGCGACTGCTGGCCAAGTCCCTGCGGCCGCTGCCCGAGAAATTCCACGGTCTCACCGACACGGAACAGAAGTACCGCCAGCGCTATCTCGACCTGATCACCAACGACAACGCGCGCTTCACCTTCGTCGCCCGCAGCCGCATGATCCAGTCGATCCGCAACTACATGACCGGCCACGGCTTCCTCGAGGTGGAAACGCCAATGATGCACCCCATTCCGGGCGGTGCGGCGGCGCGCCCGTTCAAGACTCACCACAATGCGCTCGACATGGATCTGTATCTGCGCATCGCCCCGGAGCTGTATCTGAAGCGCCTGGTGGTGGGCGGCTTCGAGAAGGTGTTCGAGGTCAACCGCAACTTCCGCAACGAGGGCATCTCGACCCGCCACAATCCCGAATTCACCATGATGGAGTTCTACGAGGCGTACTCCGATTACCGCCTGCTTATGAACTTCACCGAAGGCCTGCTGCGCCACGCCGCCCAGGAGGCCTTGGGCACCCTGCAGTTCGATTACCAGGGACAAACACTCGATCTGTCCAAGCCGTTTCCGCGGCTGACTATCGTCGATGCGATCCACAAATACCACCCGGGTTTCGGCGTGGCGCAGTTGAACGACGAGGCCTGGCTGCGCGCCAAGCTGAAGGAACTGCGCATCGAGGTGCGCCCCCACGCCACGCTCGGCACGCTGCAACTGACTTTGTTCGAAGCGACGACGGAAGCGGAGCTGTTCGATCCGACCTTCATCGTGGACTGGCCGGCGGAAACCTCGCCCCTTGCGCGCCGCTCCGACGCCAACCCGGCGATCACCGAACGCTTCGAGCTGTACATCGTCGGGCGCGAGATTGCCAACGGCTTCTCCGAGCTGAACGACCCCGAGGACCAGGCGGCCCGCTTCTCCGAGCAGGCCCGCGCCAAGGAGGCCGGCGACGAGGAAGCCATGTACTACGATGCCGATTACATACGAGCGCTGGAGCATGGCCTGCCGCCCACCGCCGGCTGCGGCATCGGCATCGACCGGCTGGTGATGCTGCTCACCGACCGCCCCAGTATCCGCGACGTCATCCTGTTCCCGCAGATGCGGCCTGGGGACTAAGTCATCACCACACAGGACACCAGGGAACCCCACGACTCAACTTGGTGTCCTTGGTGCGCTTGGTGGTAAAAAATGTTTGTTCCGCTGACTCCCGCCCGTCTCGCCCTCACCATCGACGGCACGCCCTGGTCGGAGACGTTCAACGATGTCTATCATTCCGCCGACGGCGGCCCCGGCCAGTCGCGGCACGTCTTCCTTGGCGGCAACGACCTGCCGGTCCGCTGGCACGGACGCGATCGCTTCGTCATCGTCGAAACCGGGTTCGGCCTCGGGCTGAATTTTCTCGTCACCTGGGCGGCGTGGCGCGCGGACGCGCATCGACCGCGCTGCCTGCACTTCGTTTCGGCTGAAAAGCACCCGTTCGTTGCCGACGATCTGGCACGCGCCTGCGAGCGCTGGCCCGAACTGCAGCCGCTGGCGCGGCAACTCGTCGCCGCCTGGCCGCCTCTCCTGCCGGGCTTTCATCGTCTGCATTTCGATGCCGGCCGCGTCACGCTGACCCTGCTTTTCGGCGATGCCCTCGACATGCTGCGGCAACTGTCAGCACGCGCCGATGCCTTCTACCTCGACGGCTTCGCGCCGGCGGTCAATCCCGAGATGTGGTCGGCGCCGCTGCTCGGCCAGGTGCGCCGGCTCGCCGCCGCGGGCGCGACCTGCGCGACCTGGAGCGTCGCTGCGCCAGTGCGCGAGGGCCTGGCTGCGGCGGGTTTTCTGACACAGAAGTGGCCGGGCTTCGGCCAGAAGCGCGAAATGCTCAGCGGCCGGTTGCGCGCCGACGTGCCTGCGAGCGCGGATGCGCACGCGCACGGCGACGCAACGCGCCAAGCCATCGTCATCGGCGCTGGACTTGCCGGCACGTCGATCGCCGAACGCCTCGCGGCGCGTGACTGGCATGTCACCGTGATCGAGCGCGGCAGCGCGCCGGCCCAGGGCGCCTCCGGCAACCATCAGGGTGTACTGCGGCCGCTGCCCAACCTCGATGACAACCGCCTGGCGCGGCTGACCCGCGCCGGTTATCTCCATGCGCGCCGCCATCTGGACGCACTCGGCGCCGAAAACCTGCCGCTGCACTGGGCGGCCTGCGGCGTGCTGCATCTGGCGCGGGAGCCGAAACATGAAGCGCTGCAGCGGCGCCTCATCGCCGAGCAAATGCCGCCGCCGGAATATCTGCAGTTTCTCGAGCGCGAGGCGGCGGCCGAGCGCGCCGGCTGGGCGGTGGAGACGGGCGGCTGGTGGTTCCCCGGCGGCGGCTGGGTGTCGCCGCCGAGCCTGTGCGCGGCCAACCTTGCGCGCCATGCCGTACGCATCGACGCGCGTTTCGCCACCAGCGTGCGCCGCATCGAACACGGCGCCCACGCCTGGCTGCTGTTCGATGACGCCGATCGCCTCGTCGCCGAAGCGCCGGTGGTGATCCTCGCCAACGGCGCCGCCGCGGCAGAACTCGAACAGACGTCCGCCCTGCCCCTGCGCACCGCCGTCGGCCAGGCAACCTACCTGTCAGCCGATGCCACGCCGCCCCTGGACATCGTCGTCTGCCGGCTCGGTTACGTGACGCCGGCGCTCGATGGCATCCGCTGCGCCGGCGCCACCTTCGACACCGTTGCCAAAGAGGCCGTGGTCACCGCCGCCGGCCACGACGAAAACCTGGCGCGGCTGCAGTACATGCTGCCCGGCTTCGCCGCAAATATCGCAGTCGAGGCCTTGCAGGGGCGCGCCAGCGTGCGGCCGCTGTCGCCGGATCGTCTGCCCATGGTCGGCGCGCTGCCCCGGGCCAGCGAGGACGGCGCGGGCGCCGAGGAGCTTGCTCGCCTGCCCCGCTGGCCGGGCCTGTTCGGCCTGCTCGGCTACGGCGCCCGGGGACTGGTATGGGCGCAACTGGCGGCCGAGCTGCTCGCATCCCAGCTCGAAGGCGAGCCGCTGCCGCTGGAAGCCGATCTCGTGGCAGCGGTGGATCCGGGACGCTTCCCATTGCGGACGCAGCGCCGCCGTGCCCGCGCCGCGCCGGGCGGAACCCCCGGGGCAATGTAACCATCGAAGTTGTAACAGGATGTTTCCCTCGTATGCGCAGGGAGGCGATAGCCGTTATAGTCGCCAAGCACGATTTTCACAGGAGGTCAGAACATGGAAGCGGTAAGTACCCCTAAAGCAAGACTGCACCCGGTACTGTGGGTGGCGGCCGTCGCCGTGACACTGCTGAGCGCAGTGGGTATCGGCGCCATCATGGGCGTCATCCCCACCGCCGGCAGCAAACCGGCCGAGCCCGTCGCGGCGGTCGCGCCGGCACCGGTCGCGGCGGCCGTGCCTGCCACGCAAGCCGTCCCGGCACCTCAAACGACCCAGCCGGCAGCCCAGCCTGCGCCGCTACCCGCGGCAGTAGAACCGCAACCCGCGCCGCAGCCGGCACCGGTCAAGCGCGCCGCGCCGCCCAAGCCCGCACCCAAGAAGGTCGCGAAGGCGGAGCAGCCGGCGGCCGTGGAAACCGCCCGCGAGAGCGCTCCGGCGCCCGTGGCCGAAACTGCGCCGCCGGTCAAAACAGCGCCGGCGCCCATCTGCCACAACTGCGGTGTCATCGACCAGGTGCGTGAAGTGGCGCAGAAGGGTGAAGGCAGCGGACTAGGCGCCGTCGGCGGCGCCGTCGGCGGCGCCGTGGTCGGCGGTCTGCTCGGCCACCAGGTGGGTGGCGGACGCGGCAAAGATCTGGCGACGGTCGCCGGCGCAGTGGCGGGCGGCGTGGCCGGCCACCAGGTCGAGAAGCACGTGCGTTCGACCAAGAGCTACGAAATCACAGTGCGCTTCGACGACGGCACGAGCCAGGTGTTCAAGCAGGACACCACCCCGGCCTGGCGCAGCGGCGATCGCGTAAAAGTGGTCAACGGCGCGATCACCAGCTACCAATAACGAAGCAGAGCGCGCAGCAGCACCTTCGAAAGACCCTCCCCGGAGGGTCTTTTTGTTTTCAGCGATGCCGCGCCAGGCGGCGCTGCACCAGCTCGCGCCCCATCGCTTCGAGCACGAGATCGATGGAGGGCGTCTGGGTCTGGCCCGTCAGCACCACGCGCAAGGGGATCGCCACCTGCGGCATCTTGAGCTGCTGCTGGGTTAACACTTCCTTGATGGCGGCCGACAGCGCCGCGCGCTCCCAGGCCACGGTTTCGAACAGCACCGACAGGCGCGCCAGCGCCTTGCGCGCGGCGTCGTTCAGATGCTGCGCCAGCAGCTCGGGTGCCGGCGTGACATCGACGTAGAAAATTTCCGCCGCATCGGCCAGCTCGTTCAGCGTCGTCACCCGCTCCTTGTAGAGCGCGACCACGGTTTCCAACTTCGGCCCGTCCGCCGTCGACACCCCGCGCGCATCGAGCCGCCGTTTTGCCTCCGCGGCGAGCCGGGCGTCATCCGCCGCCTTGATGTAGTGCTGATTGAGCCACAGCAGCTTCTCGGTGTTGAACTGCGCCGCCGAGGGCGTGATGTGATCCAGGTCGAACCACTCGCACAACTGCACCACCGAGAACACCTCGTCATCGCCGTGGGACCAGCCCAGGCGTGCCAGGTAATTGACCACCGCCTCGGGCAGGAAGCCGTCCTCGTCGTACTGCATGACGCTCACCGCGCCGTGGCGCTTGGACAGCTTCTGCCCGTCGTCGCCGAGGATCATGGACAGATGCGCGTACTGCGGCAGCGGCGCGCCGAGTGCGCGCAGGATGTTGATCTGGCGCGGCGTGTTGTTCACGTGATCGTCGCCGCGGATGACGTGGGTGATGCACATGTCGAGGTCATCGACAACGACGCCGAAATTGTAGGTCGGCACGCCATCGGCGCGCAGCAGCACGAGATCGTCCAGCTCGCGGTTGTCGATCTCGATGCGCCCCTTGACCAGATCGTGCCACGCCACCGTTCCCTCGTCGGGATTGCGGAAACGCAGCACCGGCGGCACGCCCGCCGGCGGCGTCATGCCGGCCGCGCGCTCCGGCCGCCAGCGCCCGTCGTAGCGCGGCTTCTCGCCGTGCCGGCGCTGCGCCTCGCGCATGGCATCGAGCTCTTCCTTGCTAGCGTAGCACCAGTAGGCATGGCCGTCGCGCAGCAACCGTTCCGATATCTCGCGGTAGCGCGCCAGCCGCTGCATCTGGTAGAACGGCCCCTCGTCCCAGTTCAGGCCGAGCCAGCTCATGCCGTCGAGGATCGCCTCGATCGCCGCCTGCGTGGAGCGCTCGACATCGGTGTCCTCGATACGCAGGATGAACTGCCCGCCATGCTTGCGCGCGTAGGCCCAGCAGAACAGTGCGGTGCGCGCACCGCCGATGTGCAGAAAGCCGGTGGGACTGGGCGCGAAGCGTGTGCGGACGGGAGTGCTCATGACGACGGCGCGGGAAAAGCCGCTATTCTACGCGAGTCGTACCCGGCACCGACGGCTGCCGCCGGTTGCATCCGCGCGCCGGTGCTGGTTGAATACGCGGCGCCGAAGCGAAGTCGAACCGGAGGTCTGCATGAAAGGTGTATCCGCGTCCCGCCCGATACTCGCCGCCCTGCTCGCCCTGGCGCTCGCCAGCACGCCGGCATGGGCACAAAAGCCCGCCAAGCCAGGCGAATGCCGCGGCGGCGACGCCAGCTTCTTCCGCGACGAGGGACTCACCCTCAAGGTCGCCTCGAAGCTGCAGTTCAACAAGACACTGCTGCGCGAGAAGATCCACGTCAAGGCCGTGGGCGGGATCGTCTCCCTTTCCGGCAACGTCTCCAGCAAGGACCATATCGCGCTCGCCGGAAAACTCGCCGCCGAAGTCCAGGGCGTGCAGTGCGTAAACAACTTCCTCAAGGTCGGCCCGCCGGAACCGAACGAGCCGCCCAGCGGCGGTGGCTAGCCCGCCGATGCCACGCTTCGACCGCTTCGGCACGCCCGCCTGGCGGTTTGACCGCCTCGCATCAGGTATGGGAAAATCCGCGCCCTACGGGCGGTTAACTCAGCGGTAGAGTGCTATCCTCACACGGTAGAAGTCACTGGTTCGATCCCAGTACCGCCCACCAATTCACATCGAGGGCCCAGCGCTGACTGGGCCCTTTTTGTTGGCGTGCGGTCTTTCGGCCGTTGAGGCGATTTGCTTGTCCAGCGGATTCTCGGGATGCGGAATGGAGTCGCTGTTGCGCCTGGCTTGAGAATCCCCAGGTACGCGGTGATCAGTTCCTATTCCCGGGCAGGGTGGCGAGTTCACCCCGCGTCTCGACCCGCCAGTACGCGAGGATCGTGCATCACTGGGCCGAAGCTGCCGGGATTGATCCAACGGCCTACCGGGTGCGCTCGATGCGGAGAATCAAAGCGACGCCGATCGACAAGCGCACGAAGAATCTGCACGCCGTTCATTTGCTGCTCGGATATTCCAAGGTGGAAAGCACTGTCCGATACCTCGGCATCGAGGTCGAGGACGCGCTGGAGATCTCCGAGCAGACGGGAATCTTGCCCGCGACCTGTGGCCGCATGGGTTGATACCGTGCGGCCGCGTGCTTGCTTTATGTCGCACGAGTACTACCGGCCGATCGCCGACGCTGGCGGCAAGCTGCTTCCGGGACCCTGACCTGCGGTCGTCGGCGCAAAGGCATTCGATCAGGATCGATTGGGGTCTTGGCAGGTTCGGGGCTCGGCACTTGCATCGTTCGTACAGAAATCTGTATCATAAATCCATGAAGACCACCCTGGATCTCAACGATCAACTGCTCGCCGATGCCAAGGCGCTTGCGGCCCAGCAGCGTACCAGCCTGACGCGCGTGATTGAGGAAGGGCTGCGGCTGCGACTTCGCGCGCAGGCCACTCCCGCGAAGAAGGGGCGGGTTCGCTTGCCGGTGTTCAGGGGCCGCGGCGGTCTGGTGACGGGTGTAGATCCGCTGAGTAACAAGGCCTTGCTCGATGCCCTGGGCGATGACGCCTGACGTCAACGTGCTGGTCGCTGCTTCGCGCACCGATCATCCACATCATGCCGTGGCGCGCGCCTGGATCGAAGAGGCGGTTGACGCATCCGGGGCGGGCGCGGCATTCACGCTGATGCCAATGGTGTTGGCCAGCTTTCTGCGACTGGTTACCAGCCCGAAGATCTTCAAGATGCCTACGCCGATCGAAGACGCCGTGGCGTTCGTCGACGCGCTGTTGGCGTCGCCCGGCGTGCAACTGGCGCCATTGGGTCCGGAGTGGTCGAAACTGCGCCAGCTCTGTCTGGACAGGCAACTGGGTGGCAACGATGTCCCGGATGCCTGGCTATCCGCGGCCGTGGCGCAACTGGGCGAGCGCCTCGTCAGCTTCGATCGAGACTTCAGGAAGCTGCTGGCGCGCAACCAGTTTACGCTGCTCGCCACCAAGTAGGAGTCGGCGGCGACCGCTCCCGGCGTCTACTTCACCGCAAAGCAGTAGAACAGCCCGTCGCCGCCCCCGTGAACCAGCCACGCATACTAACCGAGCCTCGCACCGACTGCACGTTGCGCGCGGTCATCACCCGACCCTCCGGGCGGTGGAAGAAGAGCGACAACGAGTAGTATGATTCTGTCGTTGTGGCCGGTCGCGCATGGCCAGGCTATGACGCCCTTGCATCGAGTCAACAACAAATCCAAAGGAGGTCTGCATGCATCGCACCGCTTCCCGAACCGTTGTCCTCGCAGTGCTCCTGGCGGCTTCTGGCCAGGCAGCAGCCCACGGCAACGACAGGCCCTCGTCCGTCAAGGGCCAGATCCTGTGCGCGAGCTACGACGGCGCGAGCAACGATCTGCTCACTGCCGGCCTGGGTGCCGCCGGCATCCAGAACGCCGCCGCGCCGGGCTTCGTCGATCCGCTCAACCCGACGGCGGCGGAGCTGCGCAAGCGCGCCATTCACACCAACTACCGCGCCGTCATGGACGTGACGACCAACGGCGGTTTCGGCGTGCTCTATGGACCGAACATCGACAAGAACGGCAATCCGGGCCAGGGACCGATCGCCGGCGAGGAATGCCTGGCGTTCGCCGACAACGGTTCCGGGAAGAAGAACGTCACCATGATGGTGCAGATTCCCGCCGGCTTCGATCCCGCCAACGCCTGCATCGTCGCTGGGCCCTCCTCCGGCTCGCGCGGCGTCTATGGTGCCATTGGCACCGCCGGCGAGTGGGGTCTGAAGCGCGGCTGCGCCGTCGCCTACACCGACAAGGGCTCGGGCAACGGCGCCCACGATCTGCAGAACGACACGGTGAATCTGATCAACGGCCTGCGCGCGGCTGCCGGCGCAGCGGGCAAGGACTCGAATTTCACGGCCAAGGTCGATCCGGCCAAGCTGGCGGCGTTCAACGCCGCCACGCCCAACCGCTTCGCCTTCAAGCACGCCCACTCGCAGCAGAACCCGGAAGAGGACTGGGGCGAGGATGTGCTCAACGCCATCCAGTTCGCCTTCTACCTGCTCAACGAGCGCTTCGGTGACAAGAACTCGCGCGGCGAGGTCATCCGCCAGACGGTGCGCAAGCACAACACCATCGTCATCGCCTCGAGCGTGTCCAACGGCGGCGGCGCCTCGCTGCGCGCCGCGGAGGCCGACTGGAAGGGGCTGATCGACGGCGTTGCCGTGACCGAGCCCAACGTGCAGCCGCCGCAGCATCCACAGGTACACGTGCTGCGCGGCGGTGCGCCGGTGGCGAGCCACGGCAAGGGCATCTTGGACTACTTCACCGTCGCCAACCTGTTCCAGCCCTGCGCGTCGCGCGCGGCGTCCGTGGCTGCCTCGCCCTTGCTGGCTGCGGTCAATGCCACCATCGCGGCCAATCGCTGCGCGGCGCTCAAGGCGCAAGGGCTGCTAAACGGCGCAACGCTTGACGAGCAGGCCAACGAAGCGCTGGCGGTCCTGCGCGCCGGCGGCTGGGAAGCGGAGAGCGACCTGCTGCACGCCTCCCACTACGCCTTCGCTACACCGCCGGTGGCCGTGACTTACGCCAACACCTACGGCCGCTTCAGCGTGCTCGACAATCTTTGTGGCTTCAGCTTCGGCGCCACCGATCCGCTCGCCACGAGTCCGACGTTCACCCTGCCGATCCCGGCACCGGCGGCCAACGTGGCGCGCATCTTCGGCACCGGCAACGGCATCCCGCCCACCGACGGCATCAACATCATCAACAACAACTCGCTGGGCGGGCCAAGGCTGGACGGCGCCTCGATCTCTGCCAACGGTCTGCCGGACTTCAACGCCGACGGCGCCTTGTGCCTGCGCAATCTGATCACCGCCACACCCGGCAACGATTGCTTCAAGGACTCGGTGCGCGTGCGTCTGGGTGTGGCGAAGGTTCGCGCCCATGGCCATCTGCGCGGCAAGCCGGCAATCGTCGTGCACGGCCGCGCCGACGCCCTGGTGCCGGTCAATCACACCTCGCGACCCTACTTCGCGCTGAACAAGCTGGTCGAAGGCGACCACAGCGGGCTGCGCTACTACGAGGTGACCAACGGCCAGCACTTCGATGCCTTCCTCGGATTCGCCGGCTATGACAACCGGTTCATTCCGCTGCACTACTACTTCACCCAGGCGATGAACCTGATGTACGACCACTTGAAGAACGGCACGCCGCTGCCGGCGAGCCAGGTGGTGCGGGCCACGCCCCGCGGTGGCACCGCCGGCGCGGCGCCGGCGATCACGCTCGGCAACCTGCCGGCCATCTCGGCAACGCCGGCTGCCGGCGACACGATCGACTACGGCAACGGCACCATCGACGTGCCGAACTGATCCGCCCTGCCCCCGCCCCGCGGCCGCGCATGCGTCCGCGGGAGCCGCGCCATGCGAGCTGTGGCTGCATCAACGGATGCGGCAGCGCTCCCACGCCTGGCCGTCGAGGTATTGCACACCGGTGCCGCCGTCGCGGGTATGCCACCAGTTTGTGACTTCGCCGTCCTCGCTCAGCACGAGTGCGGGCTGGCCTGCGACCCGGTCGATCTGCCATTCGCCGAAACGCTGGCGGCTGCCGGGGGTAGAGAACGTCATGCCGCCCGCCGATACCGTCGAGAAGGAAGTGATTTCGTAGCGGAAGCTGCCGTCGCCGTAGAGGTAGATGGCCACCGTGCGCTCGGAGTACGAGGAGCCGCCGGAATAGTCGCGGTCGAAGTTATTGCTCTGTTGGCGAAGAACCTTGTCGCGGAGCACGGCGGCCAAGGCGGCCAATTCGGGCTCGCGGGGTTGTGCGCCGGCGTCCGACCGGGCCTCGGCGCGGGCGATCAGATCGGCGACGTCGGCGTCATCGATCGTGAATGGCGCGGCCGACGAACGGGCAGCCCCATCGTCCGTGGCGCGCGTCTGCTCCGCGGCCGGTTCAGCGCCGGCGGCATGCGTCCCTCGGGCAATCAGTTCGGCCTGTTCGGCGAGCCACTGCAGGGTCTCGCGGCTCGCGGGCATTTTCTCCTGCAGCGCGGCCAGTGCGACGCTGACCTTGAAGCCGGACAGCTCCGACTCGCTCAGGCCGCGCAGGTACTGGCCGAGTTCGGCGAGCCCCTGTTCGGGCGCGGCCACGGCAGCCCTCGCCGCCTGCACGTGGCGCACGTAGGCGGCGCCGAGTTGTACGAGTTTTCCGAGTCCGCTGAACAGGGCCTGGGCATTCATGTCGTCGTTCCTCCGGTATTGGTGACGACATGATCTGAGCAGCTTGCGTGCCATGGAAAACCCGTGACCAGCGTCACGGCCCGCCGCCCGGTGGCGAAGGCGGATGTACGTTCTGGGGCACGGGCGTCGCGCCAAGCGCACGAATCGGGGCAACGGCGCAGCGGCCGCGGCGTCCTTGCTCGTGCAGCGGGCAATCTACTGCGCTGCCGGAACCAGCGGCGACGAACCGATCTCCGGAACGGGCCCCGCACCGGCGTCCGGCTCTGCGGCGGCGCCGCTCGTGCCCTCCGGCATGGCATCCGGCCGATGCACGAAGCGCCAGTCGACATAGCGCGTGCGCTGGGCGAACTCGGCGTCGACTTTGGCGAAGTTGCCGGTTTTGAGCGGCACGTCCTCGGAGAGGCTATGCACGCCGGTGATGCGCCCGGCGGCAAGCACCAGCCCCCACTTCGCGTGGCCGGTCATGGGATCGGCATAGAGCTTGCGAAGGTGCCGCTGCGGCTTGGGAAAGCGCTTGTCCTCGACCAACTCTTCGAGCTTGGCGGGATACTGCTTGGCGCCCGGGGAAGCCTCGTAATAGCGCCCCAGCGCCTGGCGGTACTGGTTGCCGACGAACAGCAGCTCGCGCTCCTTCTCACGCTTGGCCGCTGTGTGCCAGACCTGTCCGGCGCCGGCGAGCACGACGCCCATGACGGCGACAGCGAACAGCAGACCGAGGTAGGTGAATCCGCGTTCGGCGGCTCTGAATCTTGACGCCGCCGATGACGCAGATGAACACCGACATCCCCCGATCAAGTCAGGTGGTTTTCGCAACTCCAGAACGCCAATCCGCGTCACCATTCCGCGTAGGGTGTGCCGTCCTGCCCGTTGCCCGGCGCACCGCTCTTGATGTCGTAGATCTTGCCGGGAATGGCGGTGTTCGGAACGGGCACGACGACCCAGCCCTCGGCACTGCCGGTAACCGGATCGACGGGGATCTTGCGCAGATAGCGCTTCGTCACCAGTTCCTCCAGCTCGTCGGGAAAGCGACCCGTGTCGGCGTGGAACTTGTCGATGGACTCGCGCACGACGCTCAGGGTCTCGCGCAGCGTCGCCTCCTTCGCCCGCTCGACGTGGGTGAAATAGCGCGGCACGGCAATGGTCAGCAACGTGGCGATGATCGCCAGCACCACCAGCAGCTCGATGAGAGTGAATCCGCGGCCGCGCGTCATGTCGCTCACCACTGGCGGTAGGGCACGCCGTTCAGCCCGACCCGCGGCGACAGCGAATAGACATCGAACACGTCCTCGCCCTCGGCCGGCGAGTCGGGCGGGCTGGCATAGCTGCGCTTGCCCCAGGTCTCGGCGGCAGGAACGGTGGCATCCGGATGGAACGGGTCGCGCGGCAGGCGGCGCAGGAAGTAGACCGCCTTCTTGTTTGCGCTCTTCGCGTCGTTCACACCGAGCACCAGATCGTCCAGTCGTTTGGGATATCCGGATTCGGTCGCGCTCTTGGCGATGCGTCCCTCCTCCGTCGCCCGCTTGTAGGCGTCGAGCCCGTCGCGGATCTGGCGCAGGGCGCTGCGCAGCTCCGCCTCGCGGGTGCGCTGGATCGACAGCTCCGCCAACGGCACTGCCATGGAGGCAAGGATGCCAACGATGGCCACGGTGATGACCAGCTCGATCAGGGTGAAGCCGGCGCTGCTTGCGGCAAGGCGTTCGCGCCGCGACGGCCGCAGGCCGTTGGCATTGGTGCACGGCAGTGCCATGTGCCCCCGTCACGGCACCATGTTGAGCGGCTGCGGTTCCGGTGGATTGACCACCAGCCGCGCGCCGGCGGCGTCCGTTGCCTGCACCGACGCCACTTCGAGCACGGTGCTGCCGGCGGCCTTGGCGACGACCTTGAAGCGCGCCTGCCCGACCAGGCCGACGCCTTCGACCGGCAGCAACTCGACCGCGGCGCGTCCCGGCGCGCCCTTGCCGCCGACGAGTTCCAGCGCCGTCGGGTCGTAGACCAGTTCGACCTCGCCGCCACGCGCGCCCGCCGCGGCGACCAGATTCGCAATCACCTCGACTTCGCTGCCCAGCTTGGCCTGCGCCGGCGTGACCAAGCCAAGTTGCGGCAGCGTGCTCCCGGGCGCCGGCGCGCGCGCCTCAGCCGGCTCGCTGGCTGCGGGTACGATGCCGGGCGACAATGCCGCACCCAGAGGCACGCCTGCACCAGGGCCGCCGGGGGATGAGGACGACAACCCCAGGCTGCGCGGCGCGGTAGCCTGCAAACGCAAGGGCGGCGCGCCCACGGCGGCATCGGTTCCCGACGGCACGAGCGCCGCCACCGCCTCGGGGCGCGCGACGTTGCGCAGGATGCGCGGCGTGATCAGTAGGACGATCTCCGTCTTGTTGGCGCTGTCCTTCTGGCTGGAGAACAGCCTGCCGAGAACGGGAATGTCCCCCAGCCCCGGCACCTTGTTGGCGCTGCTGCGCTCCTCGTCGTTGATGAGTCCGGCCAGCACCTGGGTTTCGCCGTTGCGCAGCCGCAGCGTCGTCGCCGCGCTGCGCGTGCCGACCTGATAGGCAAGCGACTGCTGCGGCCCGGGCACCTCGCGCACGACGCTGCTCACCTCCAGGCCGATCTTGATCGAGACCTCGTCCTCGAGGCTGACCAGCGGCTCCACGTCGAGCTTTAACCCAACGTCCAGGTAGCTCACCGAAGCCGAAACGCCGACGTTGGCGGTGGAGGTAGTGGTGAATACCGGCAGCTTCTCGCCGATATGCACCTTGGCTTTCTCTTTGTTCTTGACGCGGATGCGCGGATTGGCCAGCAGGTTGCTGTCGCCGGCCTCGCTGCGCAGGTTGAGGATCAGGCCGGGATTGGCGACGAAGGGAATCGTCGCCGCGCGCTCGCGCAGGTTGATGAAGCCCGGCGCGATGGTGCCGCCCAGGTTGGTCGTGGTCTGGGTGCCCGTGGTGGTGATGACGGTGCTGGTCGTGGTGGGCGTGAGCAGGCCGTAGCTGATCTGGTCGGGATAGCGCAGGCCCAGCTCCTGCAGCTTGTTCCGGCTCACCTCCATGACCTCGACCTCGAGCATCACCTCCGGCTCGGCCAGATCCAGGGATTCCAGCAGACGCTCGGCCAGACGCACCGCCTCGGCGGTATCGCGCATCACCAGCAGGTTCAGCTTCTCGTCGATGAACACGTCGCGGCTCTTCACCATCGACTTCACCAGCGTCAGCGCCTGTTTGGCGTCGGTGTTGGCGAGGAAGAAGCTGCGCACCACCAGCTCCTGGTATTCCTTGGCCTTGGCCGCGGTGTTGGGATAGACGAGCACGGTGTTCTCGTTCAGCAGCTTGCGCTCGAGCTGGTTGGTGGCGAGGATCAGCTTGATGACGTCGTCGATGCTGGTGTTGCGCACGAAAATCGTCACCTTGATGTCCGGACGCACGTCCTTGTCGAAGACGAAGTTGACGCCCGAGGTGCGCGAGATGACCTCAAACACCTGCTTCAGATTGGCGTCGCGGAACTCCAGCGTGATCGGCTGACTGAACGGGCCTTTGAGCGCCTGCGCCGCCGGTTTCGCCTTGGCGCTGCTTTCCTGAAGCTGGCGCAGCAGCTCGCGGGCGCCGGCGTGGGCCGGGTTCTCCGTCAGCACGGCGCGCAGCTTCGCTTCTGCGCCGGCGGCGTCGCCCGCCTTCAGTGACGACTCGGCCTCGCGCACCATCGCGTCATGACGCGGCCCGGCCGCGAGCAGTACAAGACCGGCACGGGCGCGGCCGTTGCTGGCATCCAGTCTCAACACACGCTGATAGGCTGCTTCCGCCTCGGCCCGCTGGCCGGCAGTACGCGCGGAATCGGCCTGCGCCAGGGTCTGGGCGACGACGAGATCGCGCTGCCGCAGGTAGTAGGCGCGCAACTCGCGGTTGTCGGGATACTCGCGCAGCGCCTGCTCCATACGCGCCAGCGCCGCGTCGTGCTGGCCTTGGGCGACGAGTTGCCGGCTTTCCTGGAGCGCCGGATTGGTGGCGCAGGCAGCAAGCAACAGACAGGCGCACAGCGCCGTGCCGAATCGGACAAAGGTGGCAACCCGCCACGTGGTTGGCTTCGCGCTGCTCATCGTAGAAACCCCGTTCGTACAACCAAGGACGTCAAGCACGCCAAGAATGACGGATGGTTGCCGAGAGAAGTCCCCCGGCCCGCCCGATCGCCAGCACCAGCGCACGAGACATCTGAGTTTCCTTGGTGTCCTTGGTGTCCTTGGTGCCCTTGGTGGTGATCCGCTTCTTTGTGCTTCATTTGTCATCTTCCGAAGGTCATGGATTGCTTCTGCTTCAACGGCAGGTACACGAACTCGACGCTGTTCTGCGTCACCTGCTCGACGCGATATGTGTTATCGATGGTGTCCCCCTGCTTCACGACCAGGTTGCGCTGCTGCTGCGCGAGGAATACCAATGTCTTGTCGCCGTCGAGCAGCTTGCCAACGTAGGTGAACGGCAGCGGCGGCGCGCTCGGCGCTGGCGGCTTGGGCGGTGGCGGGGGTGGCGGCTGCCAGCTGTGGCTGGGAAACGGATTGTCCGCCTCGCTGGCGTATTCGCCCCGGCGCAGACTGATCACCGCGGCGTCGCTGCGCTGTTTCGGTGCGCCGGCGTCCGCGGCATTCGCCGGCACGCGCTCGGCCGATGGCTTGCGCGCCGCCCGGGCCGGAATCACGTCGTCATCGCCCGGCTCGACCAGCAGCGCCGCCGCCACCGTCGCCAGCAGCGCCGCGCCCAGCCACCATTTGCGCGACAGTCCCATTCAGCGCCCCGCAAAGTAGATGGACAGGCGGGCGCGCGCCTCGAGCATCTCGATGCCGACGTCGTCGCGCTTGAGCGTGAAATCCTCCAGCACCGCGGACGGATTGCCGTTCATGACGTCGGCAAGCCAGGCGCGGATCTGGGGATAGCTGCCGCGCAGCGGTACGCTCATCTGGTAGCGCATGAGCGCACTGCCCTGGTCGCGCGTCTCCTTGTACTCGGCGCGATCGAGCAGCACGCCGCGCGCCTGGGCAGCGTCGTGGATCCTCGCCAGCGTCTCCGGCACGGCCGCGGCTGGCGGAAAGAATTCCCGGAACTCGGTCAGGCGCGCGCGCACGCCAAGTCGCTCGGCGTCCTTGTCGGTCGTACGGCCGGCGCGTAGGGTGGCGATCTCCGCCTGCGTCTCGGCCAGCCGCGTCTGGGCGTCACGCAGCCCGGAGAACCAGAACGCCGCAGCGACCATTACCAGCCCGGCACCGACGGCGGCCGGCCAGCCCAGGCGACGCAGACCGTAGGCGAGCCCTGCCATCGCGCCGCGCACAGTCCTCATGCCGGATCCTCCCAGCGGGCATCGACCATGAAGCCGATCACCCTTTGGCCATCACTTTGTTTGCTCTCGTGACTGACCAGGTGCGCGTCAGCGATCAGGGCCGACTCCTCCAACCGCGCCACGAAGGCGAGCGCATCGGCCAGCGTCTTCGCTTCGCCGACCAACCGCAGCCGGCGCCGCGTGGCATCGGGTTCGAAACTGAGCAGCGCCACGGAGGAATCCGTCGCCGTTTCCAAATCGTGCAGGAGCACATTCCAGGGCAGATTCAGTTGTTGCGCGACGCGGTTCGCCGTCTGCAGCAACTGTTGGGTGGCGGCCTGCTCGCCGGTTTGCTCCCGTGCTCGCACCGCGCCGAAGGCTTTGCGCCGCAGGTTGTCCGCTTGCAGTTCCGCCGCGTCGAGCGAATCGCGCACGTCGATGAACTGCCATGCCATGGCCAGTGCGGCGCTCAATCCGGCGGCGAGCACCAGCCAGCCCCAGGGCGAGACCGGCGGCGAGCGGCGCTGGAAGTCGAGAAACAGCGGACGCATTCAGGCGCACCAGGCGAGCCAGCCGGCCCGGGCTTCGGAGGCGGCGGCAGTGAGGCGCTGCAATGGCCAGCGGGCACCGAGCGTCTGCGGCATCCCGGCGCCGTCCACCTGACCCAGGTAGACCGTGGCACCGGCAAGCGGCGGCTCGATGGCGAGTGCCGCCTGATCGAGCATCGACGACAAGGTCTGAGCGATGTCCTCGCCGCTGCCCTGATTGCGCAGCGCGACCCAGCGTTCGTTGCGCAGCAGACCGAGGCAGACGCGCCCCGGCTCGGCCATGGCAAAGGCAACGCAATCGCCACGCAGGGCGCGGCGCCGGCGATTGAACGCAGCGGCATAACCGGGCTGCACCGAGCGCAACCGGCAGTGTGCCTCGTCGGCGGTGCGGCGCAGCGCCTCGAGTAACGCACCGTCGATGGCGCAGGCCACCGCCGGTGCGCCCGGCGGCTCCTCGCTCAGGCGCACCTCCCAGGCATCGGCGAGACTGCCGTAGACGTCTCGGAAGAGATATCGGGCGTAGGCGAGCCGTTCCTCCGCGTCGCTCAGTTCCGCCTGCCAGGGCACGAGCTGGAAGCGCACGAAGTGACTGGACAGCGCCACGTCCATGGCGGCGCCCGGCCGCGGCGTGCGCGCCAGCAGGCGCGCCATGGCCTCGACCGCCGGCCGCCAGGATTCGCCGCCCGGCGCCTGCGCGCAGGCCTCGGATTGGTAGTCGCCCGCGGATCGGCCGAGACCTGTCCGCCGCCACAGCTCCACCCGCTGCAGCGCAAGCACGACGAGCAGCCGCTCAGGCGACAAAAGTGACACGGTTCAATTCCTCGAGGCTGGTCAGGCCCTCGGCCACCAGCGCCAGTCCGGCGTCGCGCAGGTTGCGCGTGCCGTTGCGCCGGGCTGCCTCCTTGATCTTGCGCAGCGGCTCGCGGGCGATGATCAGCTCGCGCAACTCGTCGTTGAGCACCAGCATCTCGGCGATGGCGCTGCGTCCCTTGTAGCCGGTACCGCGGCAGTGGCCGCAACCCTTGCCGGCGCGAAAGCGGTAGCCCGCCGCGTCCGCGATGCCCGATTCCACCAGCAGCGCCGCATCCGGCTGCAGTTCGCGCGCGCACTCCGGGCAGTTCAGCCGCACCAGGCGCTGGGCCACCACCGCGTTCAGAGCAGAGACCAGGTTGTAGGGATCCACACCCATGTGCATGAAGCGGCCGATGACATCGAATACGTTGTTGGCGTGGACGGTGGTGAACACCAGGTGGCCGGTGAGCGCCGCCTGCACGGCGATCTGCGCCGTCTCGCCGTCGCGGATCTCGCCCACCATGATCTTGTCCGGGTCGTGGCGCAGGATGGAACGCAGCCCCCGGGCGAAGGTGAGTCCTTTCTTCTCGTTCACCGGAATCTGCAGCACGCCGGGCAGCTGGTACTCCACCGGGTCCTCAATGGTGACGATCTTGTCATGGCCATGGTTGATCTCGGTGATGGCGGCGTAGAGCGTCGTCGTCTTGCCGCTGCCCGTGGGGCCGGTGACCAGCAGCATGCCGTAGGGCTCGCGCGAGAGCCGGCGCAGCGTGGCGATGGTGGGTGCGTCGAAACCGAGGCTGTCCAGGCGCAGCCCCAGAACCTCGTCCGCCAGGTGCTGCTTGTCGAGAATGCGCAGCACCGCGTCCTCGCCGTGGATGCTGGGCATGATGGATACGCGCAAGTCGATCTCGCGCCCGCGCGCCGCCACCTTGAAGCGGCCGTCCTGGGGCACGCGCCGCTCGGCGATGTCCAGCTCGGCCAGTACCTTGATGCGCGAGATGACCTGCTCCGCCAGTTCGCCGCCTTGCAGGTTGCCCACGCGCGTGAGCACGCCGTCCACCCGGTACTTGATCAGCAGTCCGCCGCCGGTGCTTTCCAGGTGGATGTCGCTCGCCGCCAGCTTGAGCGCGTCGTAGAGCGTGGAGTTCACCAGCTTGACGACGGGGCTGGTGTCTTCCTGGATGCGCTTAAGCGACAGGTCCTCCAGCGCTGCCGTCGAACCGCCCTCTGCCGCGCCCACCACCAGCCCGTCCATGGCTCGCAGGTTCTCCTCGTGACGGGCGAGGTAGGCGGCAATGTCGGCGGCATGGGCGAGGCACAGCCGCGCCGGCCGGCGCAATCGCTCGTCGATCCAGTCGCGCAGCGCAGCGTTGAACGGATCGGCAATAGCCAGCCACAACTGAGTCCCCACTTCGCCCTCGTCGTAAAGAGGCACGCATTCGTGCTGCAGCGCCTCGGCATAGGGCAGCACATCGAACGCGGGTGTCAGCCGGTGCAAGCCCGCCATGTCGGCCAGCGGCAGCCGCGCCGTGGCAGCCAGCCGGGCAGTGAAGGCGACCCCGTCCAGCCCCGAGCGTTCCTGCAACACCTCCAGCCAGCGCTTGCCCTGCTCCACCGCCACGGCGCGCGCGAGCCGGATCGCCTCGGCGTCGAAGGCGGTGGTGCCGAGCGGCAGGTCGAGAGGCTGGTTCATGCTAGAGGCCCTGGTTCGCACCACAGAGGACGCAGAGGACACAGAGAAAACCTGGAAGACAGGGTCCTGTCGTTCTCCGCGTCCTCTGCGTCCTCTGCGGTGAAATGCGCTTCTCGATGTTCATGTTATTGGAGGCTCTCGGCCAACTGGAAAATGGGCAGGTACATGAGCACGACGATGATGCCGATCAGCAGTCCGATGACGAGCATGAGCAGCGGGCCGAACAGGCGCGTGAACCACTCGGCCCAGCGAGCGATCTCATCGTCATGGAAGGCGGCAATGCGCTCCATCATCTCGCCGATGTTTCCGGCGCGCTCGCCCACGCGCAGCATGCGCGAGGCGACGTGGGTGGTCAGGCCGTGGGCATCCATGGCCTGGGAGATGGGACTGCCCTCGCGCACGCGCGCGATCGCCGCCTGCAGTTGCGGCCGCAGAATGGACGAGAGCATGCCGGCGGTCATCTCCAGCGCCGGCACGATGGCCAGCCCGCCCCGCTGCAGCATACCCAGGGTGCGATAGAAGCGCGCCAGCTCCAGCACCCGCAACCGCTCGCCAACGCCGGGAATGCGCCAAAGCGCCGCACCGATACCCGCCGTCACCTCCGGGCGGCGCAGGGTCCACACCAGGGCGGCCACGACCGCCACGAAGGCAATCAGCACCGACACGGCATGACGCTCCAGCAACCCGCCCCAGGCGAGCAACAGGCGCGACATCCACGGCAGATTGGTGCCGACGTCTTCGTAGATGTGGCTGAAGCGCGGCACGACGTAGCCCATCAGGAACAGCAGCACCAGCATGCCGACACCGACCAGCAGCGTCGGGTAGATGGCGGCGTTGATCAGCTTGCCCCGGATCGTTTCGAGCTGCCGCTGGTAGGCAATGAAGCGCCGCAGCGCTTCGTCGAGATCGCTGGTGCGCTCGGCCGTGCGCATGGTGGCCACGTAGAGCGGCGAAAAGGCGTCCGGATGCTCCACCAGCGCGCTCGACAACGGGCGCCCTTCGCGCAGCCGCGCCACCATCTGGGACAGCACATTGCGCACCGCGGGCCGCTGCTCCTTTTCCGCCAGAGTCTCCAGCGCCTCGATGACCGACACGCCGGATTCGAGCAGCGCAAGCAGTTCCTGATTGAACAGCAACAGCGGAAAGCGGCTGCGCCCGGCGCCCGCACCCGGCGCGTGCCGCGACACCGAGAGCACCGCCAGCCCCTGGGAGGCGGCGCGCCGGCCGGCTTCTCCCGCATCGGCGGCATCGATGACAAACACCGAGATACCGACGCCGGGTTTCAGGGCTTTGACCTTGAAGTACATATCAATCGCGAGCGTTACACCGTCGTGCCGGCGCAAGCCGCAATGACGCTGGACTGCCGCGCAGACGAGCAGCTCTCGCGCATCTTCGTGCGCAGGGCTGAATCCCGGCTCTCGCCAGAATGACGGTGTTCACCAGCTCGTGACGTCCTCATTCTCCCCCGTCCCGCCCGGTTGACCATCCTTGCCGTAGGAAAACAAATCGTATTCGCCGTGCTCGCCGGGCGACTTGTATTGGTATGGCTTGCCCCAGGGATCGTTGGGCACCGCCTTCTTGAGATAGGGCCCGCCCCACTTCGCTTCGTTGGCGGGGCGCTCGTTGAGCGCCGGCAGCCCCTGCTCCGTGCTCGGGTAGCGACCCGTGTCGAGGCGATACTGGTCGAGCGCCTTCTCCAGGGCGTCGAGCTGGGCGCGCGCCACCTTCACCTCGGACTTGCCGATCTGCGAAAAGAAGCGCGGCCCGACGTAACCGGCGAGCAGGCCGATGATGACCATGACCACGAGCAGTTCGAGCAGGGTGAAGCCGCCGGGAACTCGACGAGGGTTGCGGTGAGCATTTTTCATTGAATCGGAAGACCGGAAATCGAGAAGCGCGAACCTGCGCCGCCCGGTGCGGACCGGGCAACAATAAGTGCGACACATGACAACATGAAGACTGTCGACACCGGGACGCGCACCTCAGGACTGGTCACCGGGGTATACGGCCCGCAATGGCTGCCGGATTCGCACCGCGACGCCGACATCATCCAATTGTAATGCTTCTTCGCGCAAACAGGCACTTGCGAAACAGTAGCAGTTTCCGGCGCGGAACTTGAATCCGTTTTTCCGGCCGCTTCGTACATGGTTCAGATTGCCCCGGGCACAGCGCTCCCGGCGCCCGCGGCTTTCTCAGCGAATCGTCCCTCATCACGCAAGGAGGAAGTCATGCGACCACACTTGGGATTGTCATTGTCGGCGCTCGCGCTGGCCTGGAGCCTTTCCGCCCAGGCCGCCAACCATCGCGAGGCACCGATCACCGCACTCGACCACAAGGCCGACATCACCGACGTTTACACCTTCCGCAGCTACGGCGGCGACTCATCCGAACCGCGGGTGACGCTGATCATGGGCGTCGATCCCCTGCTCGAACCGGGCAACGGCCCCAACTGGTTCCCCTTCGACGACGACATCCTCTACGAGATCAAGGTGGACAACAATCACGACGCCAAGGAGGACGTCGTCTTCCAATTCCGCTTCAGGACCGAACAGCGTCTGCCCAACCTGTTCCAGGTGTATGCCGGCAAGGACAATGGCGTGAACGCGCCCGGCAATGCACCCAAGGATCTGAACGGCAATCCGACCGCCGGCAATCCCGTCATTCCGCCGCGCATCACCGATTTCAACAGCCCGGGTCTGGGCCAGCGCCAGAGCTACTCGGTAAACATCTGGCGTCCGCACGCGCCGGAGCACGCCATCGTCAGCGCCACCGGCGAGCCTTTCTACGCCGTGCCGGCCAATGTCGGCCCGCGTACCATGGACTACACGGCGCTGTTCAATGCGGGCACCTACAAGACCCAGAAGCCGAACGTCAAGGTATTCGCCGGCACCACCGACGACGCCTTCTGGATCGACCTCGGCGGCACCTTCGACACGCTGAACACGCACATCACACCGGTGCTCAGTGCCGATCAGGACAAGGCGCAGCAGAATTTCGCCGCCGACACGGTCTCCGGTTACGCCGTGAACCACATCGCCATCGAGGTGCCGGTGTCGATGCTCACTGCCACCGGCAAGGTCGAGCCAGCCGATTCGAGGTGGGCGACCATCGGTGTCTGGGCGACGACGTCGCGTCCGCGCGTGACGGTACGCCGCTCGCCGCAACCCGCGGCCAGCACGGGTGACTACCGCCAGGTGCAGCGCATGGGCAACGCGCTGATCAACGAGCTGCTGGTCGGCACCGGGTTCAAGGACCGCTTCAGCATGGACAAGCCGAGGAACGACGGCCAGTTCGCCAACTTTTTTCTCGACCCGGCGCTGGCACGCATCCTGAACGCGAGTTTTGGCATCGCCGTGCCCAATCCGCCGCGCAAGGATCTGCTGCCGCTGGTTACCTACGCGCCGCCGATCGCCGCCCCCGGCACGCCCGCCGGGCCGGTTGCAGACCTGCTGCGGCTCAACACCGGCGTCGCGCCGACCGCACCCGCAAGCGCCAGCCGCCTCGGTCTGTTGGGCGGCGATCCGGCCGGCTATCCCAATGGCCGGCGCGTCTTCGATGATGTCACCGACATCTCGCTGCGCGCCGTGGCCGGCGTGCTGGCCGCACCCTTCGATGGCTTCGACGCAAACGTGCATGGGCGCCTGGGTGACGGCGTAAATGTAAACGACGCGCCCTATCGCACCGACTTCCCCTATGTCGCCGAGGCGCCGAGCGGCCGCGACCGCCGGCATCTCGACCCGGGCGAGGCAGGATGCACTGCGGGCGGCGGCGATCCTTGCGCGCCCTGACACGGAACGCGGGGCTCGCCACCGGGCGGCCCCGCGCCGTTCAACCGCTCATGCGCAGATGACGCAGATCGACACGTATCTAGTCGGGACCGAGATTGCAATCAACCGGAGGGAGAACATGACCGGCCAATATCTTCGCCTTTCGCTCGCCGCCTGCCTGCTCGCGCTCGCTTCGTTCGCCGCCCAGGCGCAGACCTCGCCCACGCCGGCCGAGGACAAAATCGCTGCCGCCCGCAAGGCGATCGCCGCCAACGCGTCGAATGCCGAGGCCCATGCCAAGCTTGCCATGGCGCTCACGCGCCGCGCCCGGGAAACAGCCGACCCGGATTACTACGACCAGGCGTTGGCGGCGGCCGACAGGTCCTTGAGCCTTGTGCCGGCCAATCCGGACGCGGAGCGCGCGCGCATCTGGGCGCTGCTTGGCAAGCACGAATTTGCCCCGGCGCTCGAACTCGCCAAGGCGTACAACCAGCGCGTGCCGGACGACGTGACCGGTTATGGCTTCCTGGTGGACGCCAACGCCGAGCTGGGCAACTACGAGGCGGCAGAGCAGGCTGCGCAGTGGATGCTCGATCTGCGCCCGGGCAACATTCCCGGACTTACCCGTGCGGCATATCTGCGGGAGCTTTTCGGCGATGTCGATGGCGCGCTCGAGTTGATGAAGATGGCGCTGCAGCGCACGGCACCGAACGAGACAGAAGACCGCGCCTGGTTTCTGACGCAGATGGCGCATCTGCAGCTCGCCGCGGGCCGGGTCGACAATGCCGATCGGCTAGTCGATCAGGCGCTGGGCGCGTTCGCCGACTATCACTACGCCCTGGGCGTACTCGGGCGCGTGCGCGCCGCCCAAGGCCGCCACGACGATGCCGTCGCCGCCTTGGAGCGCCGCTACCGGGCCGCGCCTCATCCGGAGAATCTGTTCGTCCTCGCCGAGGCGCTCAAGCGCGCCGGCCGGCGCGCCGAGGCAACGAGAGCCTTTGCCGACTTCGAACGGGCGGCCCGTGCCGAGATGCAAGGAGCGGACAACTCCAACCGCGAGTTGATCTTCTACTACGCCGATCACGCCAACCGGCCGGCCGAGGCCCTGCGGGTGGCGGAGATGGAAATCGCCCGGCGCCGCGACGTGCATACCCTGGATGCCTACGCCTGGGCGCTGTACCGCAACGGCCGGCTGGCGCAGGCACGCGAGCAGATCGAGGCGGCACTCCGGATTGGAATTCGCGAGTCGGCGATGCTCTACCGCGCCGGCGCAATCGCCTTCAAGCTGGGCGACCGGCGCACAGCCATCGCACGTCTGAAGGAATCTCTCACCCTCGGGCCGACATCGGAAACTGCTGCTGCCGCGCGCAGGATGCTGACGCAGGCGCAAATCGCCACGCCGACTCCCATCGCTGCGCGCTGAGCCCGGGCTACGGCGATACCCTGCCCGGCGCGGTGTCCCCGCTGCGCCGGCGCGCTACTTGACGTTGGCGATAAGCGCCTTGGTGAACTCGGCGGTGCTCGCCTTGCCGCCGAGGTCGCCGGTGCGCACGTTGTCAATGTTCAGCGTCTGGTCCATGCCGGCGCGCAGTCGATCGCCGAGGTCCTTGCGCCCGACGTGATCGAGCATGGCCGCTGCCGCCAGCATGACCGCGATCGGGTTGGCAATGCCCTTGCCGGCAATGTCCGGCGCCGATCCATGGACAGCCTCGAAAATCGCCGCATGCTCGCCGATATTGGCGCCGGGCGCCATGCCCAAGCCCCCCACCAGCCCGGCGATCTCGTCTGAAAGGATGTCGCCGAAAAGGTTGGTCGTGACGATGACGTCGAACTGCCAGGGATTGAGCACCAGCTGCATGGCGCAAGCGTCGACGATGCGTTCGTCCATGGCGATCTTGCCGGCATAGCGCTCCTTGTACATGTCGCGCGCCGTCTCGAGAAAGATGCCCGTCAGCGCTTTCATGATGTTGGCCTTGTGCACTACCGTGACCTTCTTGCGGCCGTGGCGAAGGGCGTAGTCGAAGGCGTACTCGAGGATGTTCTTGCAGCCCTGGCGCGTATTGACGCCGGAGGCGATCGCCACGGCGTGGGGATCGCCCTCGATCGGGATGTAATGCTCGAAGCCGACGTACAGGCCCTCGAGGTTTTCGCGAATCAGCACCAGGTCGATGTTCTCGTAGCGTCCGCCGGGCACCATGGTCTTCGCCGGCCGCACGTTGGCATAGAGCTTGAATTCCTCGCGCAAGCGCACGTTCGACGAGCGGTAGCCGCCGCCCACCGGCGTCTCCAGCGGCCCCTTTAGCGCAAGGCGAGTGCGGCGAATGCTTTCCAGCGTCGGGTCGGGCAGCGGATCGCCGAATTCCTTGACGCCGGCCATGCCGGCCTTGCAGATCTCCCACTCGAAGCGGGCGCCGAGCGCATCGAGCACTTGCACTGTGGCATCGACGATTTCGGGGCCGATGCCGTCCCCCGGGATGAGGGTTGCCGGAATTGCGTTTGTCATGGCTTGTTCTCTTCGGTTGGAAACACTGGGAGTCGCACTTAATACACCGATGCTCTTACGCAGTCCTTACAGCCGCGTCACGTCGATGCCTGCATCTGCAGCCACAGACAGCGCCCCTTGCTTTCCTTGGCGATAGCCTGGAGCACGCGCTCGTGTTCGGCCTGTTCGTCATCGCTTGCCGGCAGCACGCGCAACGAGGGCCGCTCCGCGGAGTTTGCCAGGTCCTCGGCAGCGGTGGCCTGTTCCAGGTCCATGATCAGGCTCTCCTGGCCGCGCGTCATGGCCAGGTAGACCTCCCCCAGCAGTTCGGCGTCGAGCAGCGCGCCGTGCAACGTGCGCCTCGTGTTGTCGATCTGGTAGCGGTCGCACAGGGCGTCGAGGGTGTTCTTGCGTCCTGGATGCAGCTCGCGCGCGAGCTTCAGCGTATCCACCACGCCGCTGCATAGCTGCTCGATCGGCGGCAGGTCGAGAAGCGACAGCTCGTGGTTGAGGAAGCCGACGTCGAAGGCCGCGTTGTGGATCACCAGCTCGGCGTCGCGAATGAATGCCACGAACTCCGCCGCGATCTCGATGAACGGCGGCTTGTCCTGCAGGAACTCGTTGGTAATGCCGTGCACCGCCATGGCGCCGGCCTCGATGTCACGGCCCGGATTGATGTAGTGATGAAAGCGGCGGCCGCTGAACCGCCGCCCCGCCAACTCGATACAGCCGATTTCGATGACGCGATCCCCGAGGCGAAACTCAAGGCCAGTGGTTTCGGTGTCCAGTACGATCTGTCTCAAGCTTTCTCCCTGATCGAGGCGATGCCACGCCGCGCCAGCGCGTCGGCGCGCTCGTTTTCCGGATGACCGGCGTGGCCCTTTACCCAGTGCCATTCTACTTCATGGCACGCCGCGAGCCGGTCTAGTTCGCGCCACAGGTCTTCGTTCTTCACCGGCTGGCGGTCCGCAGTTTTCCAGCCGCGCCGCTTCCAGCCGTGGATCCATTCGCTGATGCCTTTCTGCACGTACTGCGAGTCGGTGTGGACGCGCGCCTGCACGGGACGCTTGAGCGCCGCCAGGGCCTTGATGACGGCCGTGAGCTCCATGCGGTTGTTGGTCGTTTCCGCTTCGCCGCCGTACAACTCCCGTTCGTGTCCGCCGGCGCGCAAAATCGCGCCCCAGCCCCCGGGCCCGGGATTGCCGCTGCAGGCACCGTCGGTAAATATCTCGACTTCCTCAATCATGGCGCGCGCGCTGACCGTTGTTGCGCTGGACCACCGGCGACAGTGCCTTGGCCGCGGCATTGCGCTCCTTCCACACCGGTTTTATCAGCCGCATGCCATGCACGCGCTTGATTGCCTGCAGCAGATAGACACCGCCGGCAATGGGCCACCAGCGGTTGCCCGCCAGCTCCAACCAGCGCCAGCGGCGCAACCACTTCTCCTGACTGACCGCCGGCGCATAGCAGCCGAAGCTGCCGGCGCGCGTTTCGAAGCCCAGGAGCGCCAGCCAATCACGCAGCCGCATGACGCTGAGGTAACTGCCGCGGAACGGAAAGGCGCTGCCCGGACCGGCGAGGCGCCGCCGCAGGCCCCACAGGCTGTACGGATTGAAGCCGGTGACGACCGCTTGCCCCTCCGGCACCAGCACGCGCTCCACCTCGCGCAGCACCTGATGCGGGTTGTCGACAAACTCGAGGATATGCGGCAGCACGACCAGATCGACGCTGGCCGTGGCAAACGGTAGTTGCTGCAGGTCGCAACGGACGTCCACGCAGCCGGCCTCGCCGTCGTTGTCGCAGCGGAAGCGATACGGAATGCGGTTGGCGCGCAGCAGCTCGCAATCGCGTAACCCGATCTGCAGCGCATTGAAGCCGAAGATATCGGCCAGCACCCGGTCGAGTTGCTCCTGCTCCCAGCCGAGGATGTACTGCCCCGCAGGGGTCTGCAGCCACTCACTGAATCCGGGAATTGACATCTAGGGGCGAAGGCCGAAAATCGTGGTCATGGATATCGTGCCGATACGCGCGTTCAGCGACAACTATATCTGGCTGCTGCAAAGCGGGACCCGTGCCGCCGTCGTGGACCCGGGTGACGAGCGGCCGGTGATCGACCACCTGGAACGCCACGGCCTCGGCCTGTGCGCCGTGCTACTCACCCATCATCACGCCGACCATGTCGGCGGCGTGAAGGGCTTGCTGCAGCACCACCACGTCCCGGTTTATGGCCCGGCCAACGAGCGCATTGCCTCGGTCAGCGTGCCGCTGCACGGCGGCGACCGTGTATCGCTGGAGCCCATCGGTGCCGCCTTCCAAGTGCTTGACGTCCCCGGGCATACGCGCGGCCATATCGCCTATTATGGGGCAAACATATTGTTCTGTGGTGACACGCTGTTCGCGTGCGGTTGCGGGCGGCTGTTCGAGGGCACGGCGGCGCAGATGCTCCAGTCGCTCGGCGTGCTCGCCGCCCTGCCACCCGACACGCGCGTGTTTTGCGCCCACGAGTACACCCAGGCGAACATCCGCTTTGCCCTCGCCGTCGAGCCGGACAACGCCGACCTGCAGGCCCGGGCGCGGCAAACGGCGGAGCTGCGCGTCCGCGACCTGCCGACCCTGCCGTCAACCATCGCCGCCGAACTCGCCACCAATCCGTTTTTTCGCACCACCAAGCCGGCCGTGCGTGCGGCCGCGGAGCGCTTCCGCGGCGCGACGATCGACGACGACCTCGGTGTGTTCGCGGCGATTCGCGAGTGGAAGAACGTGTTCTAGCGAGCGTCTGACGCCACGCTAACCAAGACGCCGCAAAGCGCTTTGGCGACGTTCTTCGTCCCGGGCACTGTCAATCATGTTCTGGCGCACGAATTCGACGTGCTCACGGGCGGTCTGCGCGGCCGCATCCGGCTTGTGATCGCGCACTGCCCTCCAGATAGCCTCGTGCTGAGTGTGCAACTGCTCCCATCGCAGCGGTCGCGCGTGCATGTGCTCGAGGTTACGCGCAATGTGGCCGTGAATCAGCCGCAGCAGGCTCGCGCTAAGGTGCCCGATCAGAACGTTGTGCGAGGCTTCGGCGACCGCCTGGTGGAAGGCAACATCGGCATCGACGCAGACAACGAGGTTCCGTCCAACATAGGCATCCGCGAGCGTCGCGAACGCCGCATCGAGGCGCGCGATATCAGCGCCCGTGGCACGTTCGGCGGCAAGCTGCGCGGCCTGACCTTCGAGCATGTGACGAAACTCCAGCAGATCGCTTTGGAGCATCGGATGCCCGCTCAACATCTCCTGCCAGGGATCGATGAACGGCGTATCGAGGCGATCCGTCACGAACGTGCCGCCGCCGTGACGCGAAACCAGCAGCCCCTTCGATGTCAGCTTCTGAATCGCCTCGCGCAGCGACGGGCGTGAAACACCCATCGTCACGGAAAGCTCGCGCTCGGGCGGCAGGCGCTGGCCGGGTTTCATCGAACCTTCGAGGATGCGCAGCTCCAACTCGCCGGCGACGGCGTCGGACACACGGGTGACGGCAGGGCGATGCGCACTCATCGGTCGACAATTGGTAAGACCACTTCTATACTACTTTTACCGCCCCCCTCAGTCAATTCAGAATACATTGATCTAGCGCAAATCCTTAACCAAACATTTGGTTCACTATTGGTCTGACCACTTGACCGATCGAATCTGAAGGGCGGCGGCTTTGGAGCCCGCTCGTCCACATGGCTTCTCGATAAACCACGCCGGAGGAATTCATGTACACACGCATCTTCGTCGCTATCGACTCCAGTCAAACGGCCCAAAAGGCGCTCGCCGAGGCAATCCGGCTCGCCAAGGCCCTCGATGCCTCTTTGTGCATCGGCCATGTCGACGATGACTCCGGTGTCATCCACCACGGCATGGATATCGGCACCTCCATTGATGTGGACAAGATCAAGGGCGAGCTCCGTGATGCCGACAACCAATTGCTCGACCAAGCGGTGGCAAGCGCGGCCGCAGCCGGCTGCCGAGCCGACAAGCAGTTGATTGAAGGAACGCGCCAATCAGTCGCCGAGGCAATTGCCGATGCGGCGCGAGAATGGGGCGCCGATCTCGTTGTCATCGGCACGCACGGTCGACGCGGTGTCGAACGCATGCTTCTGGGCAGCGTCGCGGAAAGTCTGACGCGCGTCGCCACCACGTCGCTTATGCTGGTGCGCAAGCAGAGCTGATAGCACTCGAGCATCGAGCGGGTGCAGCGCGCCGTACCGGCAGCGACGCGGCTGCGAGCACCCTACGTCGGCGGCAGCGCCTTCGCGCCACCAGGGGCGCGGCTCAAAGCGTGCTCGATGGTGGCAATAACCCTGGCAGCGTTGAACGGCTTGACGACATAGCCTGCCGCGCCGGCGCTGATCGCCTTTTCCACCGTCTCGCGATCGCTGCTGGCCGTGATCATCAGCACGACGACTTCCGGATTGGCCTCCTTGATCTTCTCGAGTGTGCTCAGTCCGTCCATCTTCGGCATCATGACGTCGAGGCAGACCACGTCGGGCTGCAACTGCTCGATCATTTGCAGAGCCGCCTCGCCGTCCTTCGCCTCGCCGACGACCCGATAGCCGTCCTGGCGCAGGATGGTGCGCAGGACGGCGCGCGTCAGTTCATTGTCATCGACGATAAGAATCGCTTTGTTCATCGGGCTTGTCCGGCGTCACCGCTTTGTGCATCACGTTGCAGGCGCCTTTGGCGCGGCGGCTGCACCACCGCAGTCGGTGCCGCAGACCTGGTTGCGTCCCTGGTCCTTCGCCTGGTAGAGCGCCCGATCTGCCGCCTGAAGAAGCGTATCGAGACTCTGGTCGTCCTGACGCGGCATCGCGGTCGCGACACCGATGCTCAGCGTGACCACGGGCGCGACCGGCGAGTACTGATGCGGAATCACCTCGGACTCGACGGCGCGGCACATGCGTTGGGCAAGGCGCCGCGCGCCGGCGTCGCCCGTGCCGGGCAAAATGACCGCGAACTCCTCGCCACCGTAGCGCGCGACGAGATCCGCCGGCCGCCGCAGTTGTTCCTTGAGCAGCCGCGCCACGGATTTCAGGCATTCATCGCCCGCCTGATGTCCATAGGTGTCGTTGTACTGCTTGAAGAAATCGACGTCGCAGATCATGAGTGACAACCACTGGTCGTCGCGCATACATCGCCGCCATTCCTTGGCCAGCATCTCGTCGAAGTGGCGCCGGTTGGCAATACCGGTCAAGCCATCCACCGCATTTAGACGCTGCAACTCCAGGTTGGCGATATTCAGCCTGTCCGTCATCACGAGCAGCGAGAATCGCATCTGGGCGATGCGCTGCATGGCGCGTACCTTCGACGCCAGCACCGTTTCGCTGACCGGTTTGATGAGGTAGTCGTCACCGCCGGCGGTGATGGCAAGCTGCAGATCCTCATCCTCCTTTCGCACCGTCAGAAAGATGATGGGCGTCCACTCCTTTTTGCGGTCCTCGATGGCACGGATGCGCCGCGCAACTTCGTAGCCGTCGATGTCGGGCAGGATGATGTCGAGGAGAATCAGATCCGGTCTTTCCCGTTCGAACAGGGTGAGCCCGGTCAGTCCGTCACGCGCCTTGATGGGCGTGATTCCCATCCTCTCCAACTGGCTGCAAACCAGAGCAAGACCGGTTTGCGTGTCTTCGATGACTAGGGCTTTCATGCCGTCTGCCGCGCAGCATGGGTTAGCGTTGCAATGCCGACCCCGCCGCGACTCGGGCGTGCCGCGTGGTGTTCCGGTGCGCGGACCGGGCGCGATGCGCAGCCCGCGAGTACGTTCTGATTCAAGTGGCCTCCCCCCGACTGGCGGCGACCGGGTATCCGTCTCGGCAGACGAAAAGCTTGAGCCCCGAAATTGACGAAATTGGCCATCGCCAGTACCATTGCGCTGCCATTTTATTGCAAGCGCGCCCAATCATGCTGAATGTCCGTGCCGCGCTGACCGGCTTTTGCGCTCTGCTGCTGTCATTGCTCCCCGGTGCAGCGTGTGCAGAGGAGTGGTCGAGCACCGCGACGCAGATTGCCTTTGCCGACGGCAACGCGCTCTGGGCTGGCGCGCGCACGCCAGCACCGGAAGCCGTCATCCAGGAAATCGCAGACGACGCGAAGCCGATCCCGACGATCGACCTCACCACACAGCCGGACGATCTCTGGCAGCGTGTCCGCAATGGCTTTGCCATGCCGAATCTTGCGAACGATCTCGTCACTACCCAGCAGGTCTTTTACCTCAATCGCCCGGAATACCTCAAACGCGTCGTCGAGCGCAGCCGCCGCTACCTCCATCACATCGTCGAAGAGATCGAAAAGCGCGGCATGCCCACAGAGTTGGCGCTGCTGCCTATCGTCGAGAGCGCCTATAACCCGCAGGCGATCTCCCCCGCCCGCGCCTCCGGCCTCTGGCAGTTCATTCCCTCGACGGGCAGGAATTACGGCTTGGAGCAGAACTGGTGGATCGATGAGCGGCGCGACATCATCGCCTCGACGGATGCTGCCTTGGACTATCTGAGCTACATCTACGAGTTGCATGGCGACTGGCATTTGGCGCTGGCCTCCTACAATTGGGGCGAAAACGCCGTCGGCCGGGCGATCGCGCGCAACCAGGCGGTGGGACGCCCGACGGACTACATGAGCCTGAGCATGCCGAGCGAGACGCGCAACTACGTGCCCAAACTTCAGGCCCTGAAAAATATCATCGCCCAGCCCGAACTGTTCGGCATCGACATCGATCCGATTCCCAATCGGCCGTACTTTGCCACGGTGCGCAAGCCCCGCGACATGGATATGGCGGTGGCAGCGCAACTGGCTGAGACGCCGCTGGACGAGTTCCGGGCACTGAATCCTGCCTACAATCGGCCCGTCATGAGGGCCACCGGTGAGGCATCGTTGGTCGTGCCGGCGGAGAAAGTGGCGATTTTTCTGTCCAACCTCGAGAACCCCAGCAGACCGCTCGTGAGCTGGCAGCGCTACACGGTAGGACGCAAGGAGCGGCTGGATCACATCGCTGCACGCTTCGGAATGTCTTCGGCGCGGTTGCGCGAGGTCAACGGCTTGTCGCCGAACGCCAAGGTGCTGCCAGGGCATACGCTCATGGTACCGGCCCGTGGGGCGCCGAGTCTCTCCGCGCCCGTTGCCGGCTCGGCCCCGGCCCATTCGGGCGGCAGCGCCAAGCCCGGCCGGAAGACCGCCTCGGCGCACAAAACGGCCGCGAAATCGGCCGTCACGACCAGCAGTGGGCGGCAACGCCTGACCCTCAGCGCCAGAAACAGACGCTCCTGACTTGCGCGCCCCCTGTCGCTGCTGGCGCGGCGGTGGCATCCCCCTCGTAAGACCAACCATGGCCGACGCCGATCAATCGCCCTGGCTGTACAGGTGACAACGGGCGCGTCGCGTCGCACTGATCTGCGTTTCCTCGGGATAGACCGAGCGGCAGACGTCCATCACCTTCGGGCAGCGCGGATGGAAGTGGCAGCCCTGCGGCGGCCGTAGGGGCGACGGCAAATCTCCCTTCAGGACAATCATCTCGCGCCGCGACTGTGGATCGACCTCGGGCACTGCCGAGAGCAGCGCTTCCGTGTACGGATGACGCGGCGTCCGCAGCACCTCGTCGGTACGACCGTATTCGACGATGCGCCCCAAATACATGACCGCAATCTCGTGTGCCAGGTAATCCACGACGGCGATGTTGTGGGTGATGAACAGGTAGCTCAGCCCCAGTTGATCCTGTAGTCCCTTCAGCAGGTTGAGAATCTGCGCCTGCACCGACACGTCCAGCGCGCTTGTCGGCTCGTCGCATATAAGCAGTTGCGGACTCACGGCCAGGCTTCTGGCGATGGCGACGCGTTGCCGCTGGCCGCCGGAGAACTCGTGCGGATATCGGGCGGCCATGTCCGGCGACAGGCCCACCTGGCGCAGAAGCTCGGCGATGCGCTCGCGTCGCGCCTGTGCCTGCGGGTATAGCCCCAGAGCGACCATGCCCTCGGCGATGATGTCGCCCACGTGCATGCGCGGATCGAGCGAAGCGTACGGATCCTGAAAGATCATCTGCATCCTGCCGCGCACGGATTGCAACCGGCGGGACGAAAGCGCGCGCACAGACGTCCCGGAAAGCCTGACGTCCCCCGCAGTGGGCACGACCAGTTGCAGGATGGCCTTGCCCGCCGTCGTCTTGCCGCAGCCCGATTCGCCCACAAGCGCCAGGGTTCGTCCGCCATCCAGGCGCAGATCGACACCATCCACGGCGCGCACGTGGCCGACGACGCGCTTGAGCAGGCCGCGCCGCACAGGGAAATGCACCTTCAGCCCGCGCACGTCGAGCAGCGGCCGTTGCCCCTCGCCCGAGGGCCCGGGAGTCGACGTGGGCTGCCCCACGCGCTCCCGCGCTGCAGCCGCCGCACCATGCGTCCCGGCGTAGAGATGGCAGCGCACGGCGTGGCCGTCGGCGATGCTAGTCCACGCCGGCACTTCTCCATGACACTGCTCCCACGCGCTGGGGCAGCGCTCGACGAAGCGACAACCGGCGAAGCGCTGCGTCAGGGGCGGCACGTTGCCAGCGATGGTTTCCAGTTGCCGCCCGCGGCCGGAGGCGCTCGGCAGCGCCGCGAACAGTTTGCGCGCGTAGGGGTGGCGGCACTCGCGGAAAAAATCGTTGCGCGGCGCTACCTCCACCAGCGTCCCTGCATACATCACGCCGACACGCTGGGCCACGCGCGCCACGATGCCGAGATCATGGGTGATGAGCAGGATCGCCATGCGCCACTCGCGCTGCAGTTGCGCCAGCAACTCCAGCACCTGTGCCTGGATGGTCACGTCCAAAGCCGTCGTGGGTTCGTCGGCGATTAGCAGCCTCGGCGCGCAGGCGAGCGCGCTGGCGATCATCACGCGCTGCTTCATGCCGCCGGAAAGCTGGAACGGATATTCGTCCAGGCGACGTTGGGCATCGGGAATGCCGACTGCAGACAGCAGTTCCATCGCCCGTTGCCGCGCCGCGCCCGCGGACAACCCCTGGTGCCGCGCCAGCACCTCGCCGATCTGCGCGCCCACCGTCAGCACCGGATTCAGGCTGGTGGCTGGTTCCTGGAAGATCATCGCCAGCCTGTCGCCGCGCACCTCGCGCATCTGCGCCTCGGTGAGCTGCAGCAGCTCCTCGCCACCGAGCCGCACGCTGCCGCCGGTGATGCGGCCCGCCTCCGGCAGCAGCCGCATGAGCGCGAGCGCAATCATCGATTTGCCGCAACCCGACTCGCCCAGGAGCGCAAAGGTCTCGCCCTCTTGTACCGCTAATGACACGTCGTCGACGGCGCGCACGACGCCGTCCGCGGCGTCGATGGCAACGTGCAGATCGCGCACTTCCAGCAACGGCGACGCGCTCATGGCGCTCACGCCGGGGCCGCGGCGAGGCGGCGCGGACGCGACTGCACGCGCGGATCGAAGGCATCGCGCACGGCATCGGCGAACAGATTCGCCGCCAGCACCAGAACCAGCATGAAGACGAACGCCGCCGCCAGTGACCACCACACGATGGGCTCGCGCGAGAGTTCCAGCCGCGCCGTGTTGATCATGGTGCCGAAGCTGATTGTGTTGGGATCGACGCCGATGCCGACATAGGACAGCACGGCTTCGGCCAGGACCAGGCCGCTGAAATCCATGACCATGGCAATGAGCACGATGTGCATGACGTTGGGGAGGATGTGGCGCAGCATGATGCGCGTGCGCGACACGCCGAAGGCCTGGGCCGCCTGCACGTACTCCAGCTCGCGCAGCTTCAGCGTCTCGCCGCGCAGCAGCCGGCACAGGCCGGTCCAGCTCGTCACCCCGAGAATCATGCACAGGGCGAGCAGCCGCGCATCGGCGCGCTGGGCGGCGGTGTCGAACCACTGCGGATGGGCATCGATCACCACCTGCATCATGAGCACGGCCGCCGCGATCAGCAGCACGCCCGGTATGGAATTGAGGGTCGTGTACACGTACTGGATGACGTCATCGACCCAGCCACCGCGGTAGCCGGCGAGAATGCCCAAGGCGACGGCAAACGGCAGCATCACCAGCGTAGTCAGCGTGCCGATGACCAACGCCGTGCGCACGCTCTTCAGCGTTAGATAGAAAACGTCCTGCCCCACTTTGTCCGTGCCGAAAATGTGATACTTGCCCGCCAGCGCCAGCGCCGGGAAGGCGCACAGCGCGACGATCAGCAGCGTAACCAGCGCCGCCTGCCACGCCACTGCCGTATTCCCACGCCATACCGCGCACCAGCCCTGCTCACCGCTCCAGCCGTTGTGCCGCGCAACGAGTGCCACCAAGGAGGCAGCGGCAAGCAGCCAAGCAACCAGCGCCAGCGCCACCGAGCGCAGCAATGTCATCGCCACGTCCGGTGCGAAGTCCGTCTGCACATCGCGCAGATGGGCGCCGCCGTGCTGCAGCCGCGGGAAATCGCGATACTGCGTACCGTCGGGCCGCTCCATCGTCTCCTTGGCGTACAGATGGGTGGCGAAAGGTGCCGAATAGGTTTTCTCATTGCGGCTGCGCACGCCGGCGGCAAGCGCGTCGAGCACGCTCAAGACCTCGACCGAATAGGCGGTTCTGCCTTGCTCGCCGGCCTTCTCCAGGCGCGAACGGTAATGCAGACAGTCGAGCAGGCCGATGGCGAGAAACACGATTAGCACAGTGAGCGATGCCATCCCCGCCCGGCTTCCGCCGACGCGACGCCAAGCGTTGGCGAGGTATTCGTTATGTCGCGAGTAAATCGCCCCGCCAACGATGGCCGCGAGAAGCACGAACACCAGCGCATCGGTCCACAGGATGACGGGCATGAAAGGCATCATTGGAACCGCACCCTCGGGTCCACCAGCGTGTAGGAAATATCTGTCAGGATGAGGCCGAAGATATAGAGCATGGAGCCGAGGAACACCATGGCACGCACGACGGCAAAGTCCTGGGCATTGATGGCGTCGATGGTATAACTACCCAGTCCCGGAATGCCGAAGAAGGACTCGGTAAGCAGGCTGCCCATGAACAGCAGCGGAATCACCGCCACGACGCCGGTCAGAATCGGAATGAGGGCATTGCGCAGGACATGGCGGAACAGCACCGCCGTTTCCGGCAGCCCCTTCGCGCGCGCCGTGCGCACGTAGTCGCGATTGATTTCCTCCAGAAAGATGGTGCGATACCAGCGAGCGCTGCCGCCGATGCCACCGACGACTCCGATGACCACCGGCAGCACGAGGAACTTCAGCGCGTCCAGCCCTTCGGCATAGCCTGAGATGGGCACCAGACGCCAGATCTTGCTCACCAGGTACTGGCCGCCGATGATGTAGAACAACCCCGAGATGGACATCATGGCTACGCACAACACCACACCCCAGACGTCGATGTAGGTGGCGCGGAACAGCACCAGAAACAGCGCGAAGGAGATGGTGACGTAAAGCCCGAGGACGAATACCGGCAGTGCGATGGCGAGGCTCGGGCCCATGCGCGTGCGAATCTCGTGGGCGATGTCGCGGCCGTCGTCGGCGCGGCCGAAGTCGAAGGCGAAGAGCCTGACCGACTTCTCGAAGAAGATGGTATTCGTCACGGCCGCCGTGCCCCGGGCCGCACCGTCGTAGAGCAGCGGCTTGTCATAGCCGCGCTCCGCCTTCCACTTGGCGATTGCCTCTGGCGTCACGCGCTTGATACCCAGCTGCAGCCGCGCCATGTCATCCGGCGTGTTGACGACGAAGAACAGCGCGAAGGTAAACAGGTTTACGCCGATCAGAATCGGAATGGCATAGAGAAGGCGGCGCAGGATGTAGGCCGTCATGCCGGACGAGCCGCCATGCGCTCGCGGCGCCGGTAAGTGGCAATGGCGGGGACGCTCGACGCCGCCAGCAGCGCTGCGATGACAAGCAGTGGCCAGAGCACCGGCTCATTCCACTGCGCCCGTCGCTGATCCCGCAGCGCTGCGTCGATGCGCTGGTACTTCAGGCCATTGCGCGCCATCTGATTGGGCTTGACGTTATGCATCCAGACATGGCGCAAGCTGTACTCGCGCGGATGAAACATGAACGACCATGGCGCATCCTCGCGCAGAATGGCAACCATCCTGTCGATGATCTCCTGGCGCTGCGGCGAGTTTTCCATGTGCTTGACGATGTCGAACAGCCGGTCGAACTCGGGGTTGGAGTAGTTGGCAGCATTCTCGCCCTGAAACTTGGCGCGGCTTTGGGGGCTGTGGAAGAGAAAGAGGAAGTTCTCCGGGTCGGGGTAGTCAGCATTCCAGCCCCAGACGAAGATCTGCGCCGCCCCTTTGCGCACCTTGTCTTGGAAGCGGTTGTAGTCGGTGCCGCGAATCTCCAGTTGCAAGTTGAGCTTCGCGAACTGTTTGCGGAACCAGTCGTAGCGCGGCTTGTCGCCCGGGCCTCGGTCGGAGGTATCGAGATACAGCACGAGCGGTTCACCGGACTTGGCATCGCGGCCGTCCGGATAGCCAGCCTCCGCGAGCAGCTTGCGCGCCTCCTCGATGGGCTTGCGTTTCGGCTGGCCGCCCGCCCACTCGTAGACCGTCGGGTTTATGCCTTCCCGACCGTCGCGGTACCCGAATATGCCGGGCGGGATGGGCCCCTGGCCCGGAATGCCACGGCCATTGGCAAAAATGGAAATGAACTCCTCCCAGTCCAGGGCGATGGAGATGGCCTGCCGCAGCTTCTTCGCCCTCTCGCGGTCGGCCGGATCTTTTGCGATGCCGCCCACCACCGGGTCGAGCCAGTTGAACGCGAGATAGCGCGACGAGGTGGCCACGGCCGTCTCCAGCCGGATGCCCTTCGCCTCCATCTCCGGCGTTACACCCGCCTCGCCCTCAATGCTGATGCGCACGGCCTGATCGAAGTTGTCCGACGCGATGCCGGAGGCATCATAGTAGCCCTGCAGAAATTTGTTCCAGTAGGGGATACCCTCTTTCTCCCGCGTGAAGACGACTTTGTCGATGAACGGAATCGCCCTGCCGGCATCGCGCAGCAGCCCCGCCGCGGCATCGCGCTCTTCGCCGCTGGCCGGATAGGCCTCGCCGCGGTAGTTGGGATTGCGTTCCAGCACCATGCGCGCGTTCGGGTTGTTCTCCGTCAGCATGTAGGGGCCGGTACCCACCGGATACCAGTCCAGCGTCAGGTTCTTCTCCGCCATGCCGTCCTGGGCATAGAAGCGGTCCACCTCGAGAGGCACGGGTGCGAAGAAACTCATCGCCAGCCAGTAGACGAACTGGGGATAGCGTCCAGTGAGCTTGATGCGGTAAGTGTAGCGATCGACCACCTCGACCCCGGCAAGCGGGTATTTCGAAAGATCGAGCCACGCATGTCTGGCACCGCCGCCGGAGCGTTCCCTGTCCGCGCGCTTGAGAGTTTCGGCAAGCTCTTTCAGGCCGACGATGTATTCACTCATCAGACCGAAGATCGGTGAGTGCAATCGGGGGTGCGCCAGGCGCTTGATCTGATAAGCATAGTCTTCGGCCACGAGTTCGCGCGTGCCGGTTTCGGTGAAATCGCGCAACTCGAACACGTTTCGGAGGTCCTTGCGCGTCAGGTCGTGGTAGCGCAGTGCACCACCGGCTTCGCGCGCGAAGGCCGGATGCGGCTGATAGAGGATGCCCGGCCTGATGCGGATCTCATAGATGCTGAATGCCACGTCCTGCGCGTCGGCCGGTAACGGCCGGCCATCGGCAGCAAAATACAGCGGCCTTGGTATGTCCTCGGCCGTCATCGGAATCAGTTCGTAGGGCCGCTTGAGGTAGTGGTACTGAAGCGGCGGCTCATAGATCTGGGCGTTGAACTCCGCTTCGTTCTCGCTGTACGACTGCACCGGATCGAGATGCTTCGGCCGCTCGGTGAACGCCGTGTAGAGAACATTCCTGCCCTGATCCGCCGCGGGATACGGGTTGTTCCAGACCCTGCCGCAACCGCACAGCACAGCGATCAACAGCAGTACCGATGCAAGCGTGGCACGCGAAGGCATGGTGGCGCAGTTTAGCCGATGTCAACGCGCGCGTCACGCGGGCAGGGCGCCGTTGCACGCAGGCGTTTCCGCTATAATTTGCCCGACCGCACATGAGGTATCGAAGATGGGATTTCTCGCCGGCAAGCGCATACTAATCACGGGTCTGCTCAGCAACCGCTCGATTGCCTACGGCATTGCCCGGGCCATGCACCGCGAGGGTGCCGAACTTGCATTCACCTATCAAAACGAGCGTTTCCGGGATCGCGTCGCGAAGATGGCCGCGGAGTTTGCCACCACGCTGGTCTACCCCTGCGATGTAGCAAGCGACGAGCAGATCGGCGGCGTCTTCGCGGAACTGGGCAGAAACTGGGATGGCCTGGACGGCCTCGTGCATTCGATCGCCTACGCCCCAAGCGAAGCGCTGGACGGGGATTTCCTCGATGGCTTATCGCGCGACGCTTTCCGCCTCGCGCACGAGATCAGCGCCTACAGCTTTCCGGCGTTGGCGAAGGCGGCACGACCGATGATGCAGGGCCGCAATGCATCGGTGTTGACGTTGTCCTACCTGGGCGCGGTGCGTACCATGCCCAACTACAACGTCATGGGATTGGCGAAGGCCAGTCTTGAAGCGTCCGTGCGCTATCTCGCAGCCAGCCTCGGACCGCAGGGAATCCGTGCCAATGCCATCTCGGCCGGCCCGATCAAGACGCTCGCCGCCTCAGGTATCGGCAGCTTCGGCAAGCTTCTGGCATACAACGAGAAGAATGCGCCGCTGCGGCGCAATGTCACGATCGACGAGGTGGGTAACGCCGCAGCATTTTTAGCGAGCGATCTTGCCAGTGGCATAACCGGCGAGGTGCTCTACGTGGACGGCGGATTCAATACCACGGCGCTGGGCAATCCCGATTGACGGTGTCCATACGCGTGCAGATGTCGATGCCGTGACGGGTGCACGGCCGTCCGCCGCGCTCAGCGCTCCTTCGCTTCGAGAACTGCCTTGTTGACGTTTACCGGGAAGGCTTCCTTGAGTGCGTTGAGATAAGCCGCGAAGTCATCTTCGGCTTTCATACGCGCGTATTGCGCCCGCAGCTGTTTCGAGCGGGCATCATCCTTCGCCGCTGGCTGCCTGACGCTGGTCACGCGATAGACGACGTAGACGGCATTGGGCAGGCGCGTTCCGCTGTATCCCGGCAGCTTGTCCGCTGCCACCTTGAAAATTCCGTGTAGTGCCTGCGCTGGCGTCTCCGGGCTGCCCTGGCGCGTAACGACCCGAGGCGCGCTCCAGGGCATGTCGACCTTTTCGCCCTTAACCAGGCGCGCCAGCTTCTCCTCGCCTTCCTTCTGCGCCAGTTTTGCCGCTTCATCCAGGATCAACTGTTTTTTGATGTCGCTGCTGACGGCATCGAACGGCCGGACGCTCGCCGGTTTGTGCTCAATCACCCGCGCCGCCACGAGGGTGTTCGGTGCCACTTCGACGGCCTCGGTGTTGCGCTTGTTTTTGATCGCGTCCTCGGAGAACAGCGCCGCCAGCACCTTCTCATGCGCGATCGGGCCGGTCGATTGCAGCGCACCCTTGGCAATCCAGTCTGTCTGTTTGGGTAAAAGCCCAAACTTCTCCGTGACCGGCTTGAGGCTGTCGGCCTGCTCATAAACAAGATTGGCGAAGGCCTCGGCGGCCTCCGCATACTTGCGCCCAGCCGCCTGACGCTTCAATTCGGCGGTGATCTCGCCGCGCACTTCATCGAGCGGCCGGACCTTCTCCGGCCGTACGCCCGTGACCTTGATGATGTGAAAGCCGAAGTCGGAGCGAATGATCTCGCTGAGCTGGTTTTCCTTCAGCGAGAAGGCTGCGTCCTCGAAGGGCCTGACCATCGCTCCGCGACCGAAGAATCCGAGATCGCCGCCGTTCTGTGCCGAACCCGGGTCCTGCGAGTGCTGCTTCGCGAGCTTGGCGAAGTCAGCGGGATTTTGCTTGAGCTGCTTGAGGATCTCCTCGACCTTCGCACGTGCCGCATCCTGATCGCTCGCGGTTGTGTCCTTGCCTGCCTGTATCAGGATGTGACTGGCGCGACGCTCTTCGCTTTGTTTGTAGCTGTCCTGGTGCGAGTCGTACCATGACTTGATCTCGGCGTCGGCAACGGAGACTTGGTCCGCAAGCGCCTGCTGACTAAGCATGACGTACTCCGCGCGCACTTGCTCTGGCACCTCGAACTGCTTGCCGTTGGCATCATAGAAGCTCTTCACGGCATCGGGAGCAAGTTGCACCTGCGTGACAAACGATTCGGGCCGGATTGCCGACTCGCTGATTTCCCGCTCTTCCTGCTGCAACGCGAGCCAGCGGTCGGACGCGCTTCGGGAAACCAGGACGCTGTCGCCAACAGACGTGACCATCTGCTGCAGAACAATATCCTGGCGCACCTGCGCTTCGAAACCGGTCCGGGTCATGCCCTGATTGCGCAGCAGAGCCTCGTAGCGCGACATCGAGAACTGTCCGTTGTCCTGCAGCGCGGGGATGCTCCCGATCACCTCACGTACCTGATCGTCGCCCACCGTGAGATTCGACTTCGCCGCGCGCAACAGCAGTAGCCGCTGGCTGATCAGCGAATCGAGCACAGCCTGTCGCACCTCGGGCGTATCGAACATTGCCGCGTTGAAGTCGCGGCCGAGCGCGGCACGCATCCGATCCTGCTGTTCGCGCACAGCACGTCCCAGTTCCTGGGGCGATATTTTGCTCTTGCCGACGCTCGCAGCATCACTGCCGGCGCCGACGTTGCGCACGTATGACTCGACACCCCAAAACGCGAAGGGCAGCGTGATCAGGATAAGAAAGATCTGAACGACTCTCTTGTTGTTGCGAACGGCATCAAACATCTTGCGCTAGACCAGGATTTGCATGCATGGCAATAGATGGAAAAAAGGCGAACTCACGTTCGCCTTTCTTGCTTGACATCGACGTTCCTCGTCAGAGGATTGGTTGGCGGAGTGGACGGGACTCGAACCCGCGACCCCCGGCGTGACAGGCCGGTATTCTAACCGACTGAACTACCACTCCTGCTTTCTCTCCTTCATCCAGCCCGAGTTACGGCTGGTGGGTGCTGACGGGATCGAACCGCCGACATTCGCCTTGTAAGGGCGACGCTCTACCAGCTGAGCTAAGCACCCGCTCCCCAGACGCCCGCGTCTGGAAAGGCGCATTAGTTTACTGCATCCTTGAGTGCTTTGCCAGCCCGGAACTTCGGCACCTTGGCTGCCCTGATTTTGATCGATGCGCCGGTGCGCGGATTGCGCCCGCTGCGCGCGGCACGCTTGCCGACATAGAAAGTTCCAAAGCCGACCAATGTCACCATGCCGCCCTTCTTCAATGATGACTTGACAGCGGCAATCGCGGCATCCAAGGCTCGGCCCGCAGCCGCCTTTGAAATGTCCGCCGATTTGGCGATCTGATCGATGAGTTCAGATTTATTCATTAAGGTCCCCTCTTGATGGATGTGAGTGTCAGGACGTATCCTGCAGCGGGTTTATAACAAGCCGCAAAGCCTTATGTCAAGCGGCTTTTCGCGATGTGGCATTGCCAATCGAACTCACTTGAAAAATTATGATGCCCCGGAAAGCCGCATGAATAAAGGCTTTCCGGGGCATCGATGCGCCGTGCCGGCACTCAGTGAGTAATGACCGTAGACGCGGATTGCGAATCAGAAACCGATGTCAACGCCGCACCATCGCCGGTTTCGGGCAGCGGTTCAGGCTTGCGCTCCAATGCGAGTTCGAACACTTGATCGATCCACTTCACCGGGACGATTTCCATGTCGCTCTTGATGTTCTCGGGAATGTCCACGAGATCCTTGACGTTCTCCTCGGGGATGATGGCGAGGCCTATGCCGCCGCGATGGGCCGCGAGCAGCTTCTCCTTCAATCCGCCTATCGGCAGCACCTCGCCCCGCAGGGTTATCTCGCCCGTCATCGCCACGTCGGCACGTACCGGTATTCCCGTCAGCACGGACACCAGCGCGGTAGCGATGGCAATGCCCGCGCTCGGTCCATCCTTCGGCGTCGCGCCTTCCGGAAGGTGAATGTGAATGTCGCTCTTTTGATAGAAGTCCTCGGCAATACCGAGCGCCTTGCCCCGTTTGCGCACGACTGACAACGCTGCCTGAATGGATTCCTGCATGACCTCCCCGAGCTTACCCGTGGTCATGGTCTTGCCCTTGCCTGGAAGCACGACGGCCTCGATGGTGAGCAGCTCGCCGCCGACTTCTGTCCATGCCAAACCGGTAACCTGCCCGACCTGATTTTCCTTTTCCGCAATGCCGAACGTATAGCGCCTGACGCCGAGGAACTTGTCAAGATTCCTGGCATTGACAATCAGCTTGCGCGAGCGCTTTTTCAGCACCAGCGACTTCACGACCTTGCGGCAGACCTTTGACACCTCGCGCTCGAGACTACGCACGCCCGCCTCGCGGGTGTAGTAGCGCACGATGTCGCGCAGGGCATCTTCCGTTACCGACAGCTCCTCGCGCTTCACGCCATTGCTCTTCATCTGCTTCGGAATCAGGTAGCGCTGGGCGATATTGATCTTCTCGTCCTCCGTATAGCCGGACAGCCGAATCACCTCCATGCGGTCGAGTAGCGGCGGCGGAATGTTGAGCGTGTTGGCCGTTGCCACGAACATGACGTCGGAAAGGTCGTATTCAACCTCGACATAGTGGTCGACGAATGTGCTGTTTTGTTCGGGATCGAGCACTTCGAGCAGCGCGGAGGACGGATCGCCACGGAAGTCCATGCCCATCTTGTCGACTTCGTCGAGAAGGAAGAGCGGGTTTTTGACGCCGACCTTGGTCATGTTCTGCAAGATTTTGCCCGGCATCGAGCCGATGTAGGTGCGCCGGTGGCCGCGGATTTCCGCCTCGTCGCGCACGCCGCCGAGCGACATGCGCACGAACTTGCGATTCGTGGCGCGAGCAATCGATTGACCGAGCGAGGTCTTGCCCACTCCCGGCGGACCGACCAGGCACAGGATCGGCGCCTTGAGCTTGTCCACGCGCTGCTGGACGGCGAGGTACTCGAGGATGCGCTCCTTCACCTTCTCCAGGCCGTAGTGATCCTTCTCCAGTGTCTTCTCAGCGGCACCGAGATCCTTGCTGATACGGCTGCGCTTCTTCCAAGGGAGACCCACCAGCGTCTCGATGTAGTTGCGCACGACCGTCGCTTCCGCCGACATTGGCGACATCAGGCGCAGCTTCTTCAGCTCTGCCTGGGCTTTGGTCAAAGCCTCCTTGGGCATGCCGGCAGTCCGGATTTTCTTGTCCATCTCCTCGATGTCGGCGCCTTCCTCACCCTCACCGAGTTCCTTCTGTATGGCCTTGACCTGCTCGTTCAGGTAGTACTCGCGCTGGCTCTTCTCCATCTGCCGCTTCACCCGGCCGCGAATGCGCTTTTCTACCTGGAGGATGTCGAGCTCGGTTTCGAGTTGCGTCAGCAGCCTCTCGAGCCGATCCATGACGCTGAACATCTCAAGGATTTCCTGCTTCTGCTCCAGCTTGAGCGGTAGGTGCGCGGCAATCGTGTCGGCGAGACGCCCCGCCTCCTCGATGCCGGCGAGCGACGTGAGAATCTCAGGCGGAATTTTCTTGTTGAGTTTTACGTACTGGTCGAACTGCGCGATGATGGCCCGCCGCATCGCCTCGATCTCGTGGTTCGAGATCTCGTCGGCCGCGATTGGCGTCACATCAGCCACGAACAGATTGCGCAGATCCCTGACGTGATCGACGCGCGCCCGTTGCGTACCCTCGACCAGCACCTTGACGGTGCCGTCGGGCAGCTTGAGCATCTGCAGGATGTTGGCGATGCAGCCGATTTTGTACAAATCCTCAGCCGATGGTTCGTCCTTCGCCGCCGACATCTGGGCGACGAGAAGAATGCTCTTCCCCGCCTCCATGGAACTTTCCAAGGCCTTGATGGACTTCGGACGCCCGACAAAAAGAGGAATGACCATGTGGGGAAACACGACCACGTCGCGCAGCGGCAACAGAGGAAGCTCCATCCTCTCGGTCGGGAAATCGAGCGCGCTTGACATAGGTTTTCCTTAAGTTGTCGGCCTGGCCTCTTTAGGTGGGGCCAGGCGCGGAGGATTCAAGCCGCGCCGTGCGGCAACACGCAGCGAAGATCAGTGGGAGCCAGCCACCTTTGGCTGGTCGGCGTAGATCAGGATCGGTTTGGCGCTGCCTTCGATCATTCCTTCGTCGACCACGACCTTGGTGACATTCTCCATGGTCGGAAGTTCGTACATCGTGTCGAGCAACGCCCCTTCCAGGATGGAACGCAAGCCGCGCGCGCCGGTGCGCCGCTTGAGCGCCTTGCGGGCGATAGCCTGCAGCGCTTGCGGCCGGACTTCCAGTTCCACGCCTTCCATGTGAAAGAGCTTTTGGTATTGCTTGATGAGGGCGTTCTTCGGTTCGACGAGAATCTGGATGAGCGCCCCCTCGTCAAGTTCCTGCAGCGTCGCCACGACTGGAAGCCGACCGACGAATTCCGGGATCAGCCCGTACTTGATCAGATCCTCCGGCTCGACCATGCGCAGCGCAGCCGACACGTCCTTGCTGTCCCGACTCTTGACCTCTGCGCCAAAGCCGATGCCTACCTGCTCCGTGCGGTTACGGATCACTTTGTCGAGACCGTCAAAGGCACCGCCACATATGAACAGGATATTGGTCGTGTCCACTTGGACAAAATCCTGATTCGGATGCTTGCGTCCGCCCTGCGGCGGCACCGACGCGATCGTGCCTTCGATCAGTTTTAGCAATGCCTGCTGTACGCCCTCGCCGGACACGTCACGGGTTATCGAGGGGTTGTCGCTCTTGCGCGATATCTTGTCGATCTCGTCGATATAGACGATGCCCTGCTGCGCCTTATCTACTTCGTAGTCGCACTTCTGCAGCAGCTTCTGGATGATGTTCTCGACGTCTTCGCCGACGTAGCCAGCCTCGGTCAGCGTCGTCGCATCGGCCATGACGAACGGCACGTTTAGCAGGCGCGCCAAGGTCTGAGCAAGCAGGGTCTTGCCTGAACCGGTGGGTCCGATGAGCAGTATGTTGCTCTTCGCGAGCTCGACTTCATCGTTTTTGGATAGATGCTTCAGGCGCTTGTAATGGTTGTAGACCGCAACGGAAAGGATGCGCTTCGCCGGATCCTGCCCGATGACGTACTGGTCTAGAATCGCGCAGATCTCCTTTGGCGTGGGCAGGTCCGATTTCCCGCCCTTGGCGCCCTGCTCGCTGCTGATTTCGTCGCGAATGATGTCGTTGCAGAGGTCGATGCACTCATCACAAATGAATACGGACGGGCCGGCGATCAGCTTCCGCACCTCGTGCTGGCTCTTGCCGCAAAACGAACAATAAAGCAGTTTCTCGCCGCCCGATTTCTTGTCCGACATCTGTGCTGTCTCCGCCTGTTCTTAGAGCTCTTCTTACGCTTGCCCCGACGACTCCGTTCGATTCAGCAACACCTTGTCCACCAGACCATACTCAACCGCCTCGGCCCCAGAGAAGAAGAAGTCGCGATCGGTATCTCTTTCGATGCGATCGAGCGGCTGCCCAGTATGCCGCGCCATGATCTCGTTCAACCGCTGCCTCAGGTAGAGGATCTCCTTGGCGTGAATCTCGATGTCCGAGGCCTGCCCCTGAAAGCCGCCCATGGGTTGGTGAATCATGACTCTGGAATTTGGCAAGCAATAGCGCTTGCCTTTCGCCCCCGCGGTGAGCAGGAAAGCACCCATGCTTGCCGCCTGCCCGACGCAAAGCGTGCTGACGTCAGGTTTGATGAACTGCATCGTGTCGTAAATTGCCAAGCCCGCCGATACAGAGCCGCCCGGCGAGTTGATATAGAAATAAATATCCTTGTCCGGATTCTCCGACTCAAGAAACAAGAGCTGGGCGACGATCAGGTTCGCGGTAACATCGTTAACCGGCCCGACGAGAAACACGACGCGCTCCTTGAGCAAGCGCGAGTAAATGTCATACGCCCGCTCACCGCGTCCGCTCTGTTCAATCACCATCGGAACCAAGCCCAGACCGGCCGGCTCCCACGTGCTCGACGGACCAAGATTACCCTGCACCATCATCATATTGGAGTCCATACGAAGCATCATGCCCCAGTTCCCATCAGATCGTCAAAACCAACTTGCTTGTCGCTCGTCGCGGCCCGCGCGACCACCCAGTCCACGACATTGTTCTCGATGACCAAGCCCTCGACATCCGCCAAACGTTGAGGCTGCGAGTAGTACCAGCGCACAACCTCGGCGGGGTCCTCGTAGCTTTGGGCGAGTTCGTCCACCATTGCCCGGACCTGCTCCGGCTTCGCTTGAAGCTGGTGTTCTTTGACAATCTCGGCAAGAATCAGGCCCAGCTTCACGCGACGGGTTGCCTGCTCGCCGAACCACGATGCCTCAACCGGAACATTTTTCGGGTCCACTCCTCGATTCTGCAAGTCCTGGCGGGCGCTTTGCGCCATCTGCTGACTCTCCATTTCGACCAGCGCCCTCGGCACATCGATCGGGTTGGCTTCGAGAAGGACCTTCATGACCTGATCTTTGACCCGCACCTGGATGCGCTTTTTTACCTCCCGCTCCAGGTTCGCCTTCACTTCACTGCGCATTTTTGTCAGGTCGCCATCCTTGATGCCCAACGAGCGGGCAAACTCCGAGTCGACCTCCGGCAGTACCGGGCCGTCTACGCGCTTGACCGTGACCTCGAACTGGACTGTCGTTCCGGCGAGATCGCTGGCGTGATAGTCGTCGGGAAAAGTCAAATCAAAGGTCTTGCTTGTACCTGCAGACGTCCCCGTCAGCTGCGCCTCGAAATCGGGCAGCATGGCCCTGGCCCCGACGACGACTGGATAGTCCGTTGCCTGCCCGCCATCGAACACCTCGCCATTGCGCTTGCCCGTGAAATCGATGACCACGCGATCGCCGTCGCCGGCGGCGCGTTCGACAGGGTTGAAGGACACGCGCTGCTTGCGCAGCACCTCGATCGTCGTGTCGACTTCCGCGTCGCCCACGACGAGAACGGGACGTTCGATTGCCTTGTCGCCGATATCTGCCAGCTTGACCTCGGGATAGACCTCGAACACCGCGCTAAACTCCATGTGGGAGCCGCCGTCGCCGGCCTTCGGCTGGATCCGGGGATAGCCCGCCACTTTGAAGTTCTGCTCGCGCACGGCATCCCCGAACGCACGATTCACAGCCTCGCCGATGGCCTCCGAGCGCACCTGCGGGCCGTACTGCTGCGCAACAAGTTTCAGCGGAACCTTGCCGGGGCGAAAGCCCGGCATCTTCACCGTCCGTGCGAGTCTCTTCAGCCGCTGCTCGACATCTTTGTCGATGTCCGCCACCGGGACCGTCATGTCGATCTTTCGTTCAAGCGGTCCCAGCGATCCTTCATTTGCTTGCATTTACAGGAATCCCTTTCGTGGTCGATTGCGTAATGGCCGACAGGACAGACGGTTCATGGGGGACTCTGTACGTCTTTTTGCCTAAACCGCACTGCCGCCCTAGAGTCTCCCAGCCGCGTGCAACGGGGCAGGTCGATAGGAAATGGACGCCGCACGATTCAGCGGTTGGTGCCAAACTCGCGCTGCGCACGGCACATTGCCGGGTACCGGTTCATCAGGGACAAACGCCAAAATGCTGGCCCATACCGTTCCGTCAAGCAAGGAAAATTTTAACACATGGGTCCGGCCATCGTTCGCGACCAGCGTCGTCACGCATGCTGTTGAAATCATAGCGATTTTCTAATTAATAAACAGTCCGCACCGGATCGCCGGAGCCTCTGGGTGACGATATATCCTCACGGCGCGACCGGTTCGCACTGGCTACGGCGCCTGGCACGCCCACTTCGGCGGCTGCGAGATTGACCGGCCCATGCAGGATGTAGCGACCCTTGCGGCTCTCCCCCCCGCCTCGGAGCGCAGACGTTTGCGCCCCAACACCGTGCTTGCCGCGACCGCTCTGCGATGCAACTATCATCGTGCGACGCGACCGTGTTCACCGCTGTGAAATTGGGCTTGGCTTACGCTCGAAGCTGTTCCAGAATCAGTATTGCGAACCCCGGACAAATGGGTATATCGTCAGAGCAGAGGGACTCGGTCAGATCCCTGGAAAACCGGGAGCATTCGGCAACGCGGTGCAAGCTTCGGCGAGGGATTGGCGAAGGACTAAACTTTCCTGCCGATTGCCAATCCTAATGTTTTGGACCCACCCCAGAGAAGGACACGAATATGACAATCTTCAGCGCTTACCAGTCCCGCTACGAGGCAGGGAAGGAAGAGGAGTTATCGATACAGGAGTACCTGGAGATCTGCAAGAGCGACGCGTCCGCCTACGCCACCGCCGCGGAGCGCATGTTGATGGCAATCGGCGAACCGGAACTCGTGGACACCCGGCTTGATCAGCGGGCATCGCGCATATTCGCCAACAAGATAATCAAGGTGTATCCCGCATTTCGGGATTTCTACGGCATGGAAGAGGTGATCGAGAATATCGTCTCTTACTTCCGGCATGCTGCCCAAGGGCTCGAAGAGAAGAAGCAGATCCTTTATCTGCTCGGCCCCGTCGGGGGAGGCAAATCATCCCTCGCCGAGAAGCTCAAGTACCTCATGGAGAAGGTGCCCTTCTACGCCCTCAAGGGCTCGCCCGTACATGATTCGCCCCTGTGCCTGTTCAACGCCGAGGAAGATGGCCACATCCTGGAGGAGGACTATGGCATTCCGCGCCGCTATCTGAACACGATCATGTCGCCCTGGGCGGTGAAGCGGCTGAACGAGTTCAACGGCGACATCACCCGCTTTCGCGTCGTCAGGCTTCGGCCCTCCGTCCTGCGGCAGATCGCCGTTTCCAAGACCGAGCCGGGCGACGAGAACAACCAGGACATCTCCGCCCTGGTCGGCAAGATCGATATCCGCAAGCTCGAGCAGTACTCCCAGAACGATCCAGACGCTTACTCCTACTCCGGCGGGCTGTGCTTGGCCAATCGTGGCCTGCTCGAGTTCGTGGAGATGTTCAAGGCTCCGATCAAGGTGCTGCACCCCCTGCTCACGGCCACCCAGGAGGGCAACTACAAGGGCACCGAGGGTTTCGGCGCGATCCCCTTCGACGGCATCATCCTGGCCCACTCCAACGAGGCCGAATGGCAGTCGTTCAAGAACAATCGCAACAACGAGGCCTTCATCGACCGGATCTACATCGTCAAGGTACCCTATTGCCTGCGGGTATCCGAGGAAATCAAGATCTACGAGAAACTGTTGGCGAACAGCTCGCTCGCCAACGCGCCCTGCGCCCCGGACACGTTGCGGATGATGGCGCAGTTCGCGGCGCTCTCGAGGCTCAAGGAACCGGAGAATTCGAGCATCTACTCCAAGATGCGCATCTACGACGGCGAAAATCTCAAGGATACCGACCCGAAAGCCAAATCGTACCAGGAGTACCGCGACTATGCGGGTGTCGATGAGGGCATGACCGGGTTGTCCACCCGTTTCGCGTTCAAGACCCTGTCCAAAGTGTTCAATTTCGACCATCGGGAAGTGGCGGCGAACCCCGTGCACCTGATGTACGTCCTGGAGCAGCAGATCGAGCAGGAGCAGTTCCAGCCGGAAATCGAGCAGCGCTACATGGGCTACATCAAGGAGTTTCTGTCGCCGCGCTATGCCGAGTTCATCGGCAAGGAGATCCAGACGGCTTATCTCGAGTCCTATTCCGAGTACGGCCAGAACATTTTCGATCGCTACGTCACCTACGCCGACTTCTGGATTCAGGATCAGGAATATCGCGATCCGAACACCGGCGAAGTGCTCGACCGCAATGCGCTCAACGACGAACTCGAGAAGATCGAGAAACCTGCCGGCATCAGCAACCCGAAGGACTTCCGCAACGAGATTGTAAACTTCGTGCTACGCGCACGAGCCAAGAATGCCGGCAAGAATCCCGTATGGACGAGCTACGAAAAACTGCGCTCGGTGATAGAGAAGAAGATGTTCTCCACCACCGAGGATCTTCTGCCGGTCATTTCCTTCAACGCCAAGGCCTCGGCAGACGAGCAGAAGAAGCACCAGGACTTCGTCAACCGCATGACGCAGAAGGGCTACACGGAAAAGCAGGTGCGCCTGCTCGCCGAGTGGTATCTGCGCGTGCGCAAGTCTTCCTGACGGACGTCGCACACCGTGCTAAACATCATCGATCGTCGCTACGACAGCAAGAACAAGAGTGCCGTCAACCGACAGCGATTCTTTCGCCGCTTCAAGGGCCAGATCCGCAAGGCCGTATCCGACGCTATATCCGGACGCAGCATTACCGACATCGATAACGGCGAGAGCGTTTCGATTCCGGCCAAGGATCTGTCCGAACCGCAATTTGCCCAGGACCGCCGCGGCCGCTGGGAAAGCATTTACGCCGGCAACGACCAGTTCAGCACTGGCGACGAAGTACCGCGCCCCCTCGGCGGACAGGGCAAAGGCCGCGGCAGTGCCGGCGACGGCGGTGAGACACAGGACGACTTCGTTTTCCAGCTTTCGCGCGAGGAGTTCCTAAACGTCTTCTTCGACGATTTGGCGCTGCCCAACCTGGTCAAGACGCAGCTGGCCCGGATAACCGAGCACAAGAGCGTTCGCGCCGGTTTCACTTCGAGCGGAGTACCGGCCAACATCAGCGTCATCCGCTCCCTGCGCGGTGCGCTCGGCCGGCGGATTGCTTTGGGTACGCCCCACCTGGAGCAACTGGCAAAGCTGGAAACCGAACTGGAGGAGATGCGCAAGACGCGCGGCGAGGATGACGAAGACGTCGTGCGCCTGCGTGAAGAAATCCGCCACTTGCGTGCCAAGATCGAGGCAATTCCGTTCATCGATAGCTTCGATCTGCGTTTCCATCATCGCGTCAAGCAGCCCAAACCGACGACCCAGGCGGTCATGTTCTGCCTGATGGACGTATCCGGCTCCATGGACGAGGAGAAGAAACAGATCGCCAAACGCTTTTTCATGCTCCTCTACCTCTTCCTGACCCGCACCTACGAGCACATCGAGCTTGTCTTTATCCGCCACCACACGGTCGCGAAGGAAGTCGCCGAGGAGGATTTCTTCCACTCCCGGGAGTCGGGCGGCACTGTCGTGTCCAGTGCGCTGCGCTTGATGCATGAGGTGATGCTGGAACGCTACCAGACGGGCGCCTGGAATATTTACGGCGCCCAAGCCTCCGACGGCGACAACTGGGAGAACGACTCTCCGGTATGCCGCGAGCTTCTGATGGACTCGATCATGCCGCTGGTGCAGTATTTCGCCTATATCGAGATCACTGCCGGCGAAGCGCAGAATCTCTGGCGCGAGTACGAACGGGTGACCGGCCAGTGCAAGAACTTCGCCATGCAGCGCATCGAGGGACTGCAGGACATCTACCCCGTATTTCGCGAACTGTTCAAGAAGAAGCTGGCATGAACGAACCGCTGCCCAAGATCGGCCGGCCGCTGCCGTCGCCCTCGGACTGGAGCTTCGAGCTGATCGAGCGCTACCAACAGGAGATCGCCCGCGTCGCCGCGGATTATCGGCTCGACACCTATCCGAACCAGACCGAGCTCATCACCTCCGAACAGATGATGGATGCCTACGCTTCGGTTGGCATGCCGATCAACTATCATCACTGGTCCTTCGGCAAGCACTTCCTCGCCACGGAGAAACGCTACCGGCGCGGCCAGATGGGGCTTGCCTACGAGATCGTGATCAACTCCAATCCCTGCATCGCCTACCTCATGGAAGAGAACACCATGACGATGCAGGCGCTGGTCATCGCCCATGCCTCCTACGGCCACAATTCCTTCTTCAAGGGCAACTACCTGTTCCGCACCTGGACCAACGCCGACAGCATCATCGACTACATGCTTTTCGCGCGCAACTACATCGCCGAGTGCGAGGAGCGCCATGGCGAGGAACAGGTGGAGCTGCTGCTCGACTCCTGTCACGCGCTCATGAACGTCGGCGTGGACCGCTACAAGCGTCCGCCCAAACTCTCCCTGGGCAAGGAGATGCAGCGGCAGAAGGAGCGCGAAGAATATCTGCAGTCTCAGGTCAATGCGTTGTGGCGCACGTTGCCGGTGCGCGAGGTGAAGGAGGAGAAGGTCGAGGCCAAACGCTTTCCGCCTGAGCCCCAGGAAAACCTGCTTTACTTCATCGAAAAGCACGCGCCGCTGCTCGAGCCCTGGCAACGCGAGATCGTGCGCATCGTGCGCAAGATCGCCCAGTACTTCTATCCCCAGCGCCAGACGCAGGTGATGAACGAAGGCTGGGCTTGCTTCTGGCACTACACCATCATCAACACGCTGTACGACGAAGGTCTCATCACCGACACCTTCATGCTCGAATTTCTGCAGCATCACACCAACGTCGTCTATCAGCCGCCGTACAACAGCCCGTATTACTCCGGCATCAACCCCTACGCGCTGGGTTTTTCGATGTGGATGGACATCAAGCGCATGTGCGAGAACCCCACCGAAGAAGACCACGCGTGGTTCCCCGAAGTCGCCGGATCGAACTGGCGCGATACCTTCGACTTCGCCATGCGCAATTTCAAGGACGAAAGCTTCATCGCTCAGTACCTGTCGCCCAAACTCATCAGGGATCTTAGGCTGTTCTGCGTGCTCGACGACGACCGCAATGCCCGGCTGAAGATCTCCGCCATACACGACGAGCAGGGCTACCGCGCCATCCGCGAACTGCTGTCCGATCAATACAATCTCGGCAGCCGCGAGCCGGACATCCAGGTGTGGAATGTCGACCTGCGCGGCGATCGGTCGTTGACACTGCGCCACCGCCAGTACCAGCGCCGACCACTCGCAGAAACGACCGATGAAGTAATGAAACACCTGGCACGTCTGTGGGGCTTTACCGTCCGGATGGAGACCGTCCACGACGATGGCAGCGTCGAACCGCCGGTCGAGGTAAGGCTGGAAAAACGCCGCCACTGAACTAGACGGCCCAGGCGCTTGGTGCGAAGGAAGGGACTCGAACCCTTACACCTTTCGGCGCTGGAACCTAAATCCAGTGCGTCTACCAATTCCGCCACCTTCGCACGGCTGTCATTCTAATCCAATGCCCCCTATACTGTGGCCCGCGCCGGGTCGGCTCCGGCGCGCCCGCCCCTATGCCCGTCGATCACTACGAGAACTTCCCCGTGGCATCGTTGCTACTGCCGGCGCACCTGCGCGAGCCTGTGGCCGCGATATATGCCTTCGCGCGTAGCGCCGACGACATCGCCGACGAAGGCTCTGCTTCCTCGGTGGAACGTCTGCGCGCACTTGACCGGTACCGTTCCCATCTCGATGACATCGCCGCGGGACGGCCCTCGATCGATCCACAGTTCGCCCGCCTACGGCAGGCCATCAGGATGCACGCGCTACCCCTCGGCCCTTTTTACGATCTGCTCGACGCATTCTCCCAGGACGTGATCAAGCTGCGCTATCGCAGCTTCGCCGAACTCATCGACTACTGCCGCCGCTCGGCCGATCCTGTCGGGCGGTTGCTGCTCCATCTCTATGGCGCCGCCACGGCGCAGAATCTGCCGCGCTCGGACGCGATCTGCACCAGCCTGCAACTGATCAATTTCTGGCAGGACGTTGCCATTGATTGGCAAAAGGGTCGCGTCTATCTGCCGCAGGACGAACTGACGCGCTTTGGCGTTTCCGAGGCCCAGATTGCCGAAGGCCGCTGCGACGCGGCGTGGCAGCAGCTGATGCAGTTTCAGATCATCCGGGCGCGGACCATGATGCACGACGGAGCCCCCCTCGGTCGCGCACTGCCCGGACGCATCGGATTGGAGCTGCGCACGATCATCGCCGGCGGGTTGCGCATTCTCGACAAGCTCGAGCGGGTACGGGGCGACGTGTTCCGTCGCCGGCCGGTTTTGGCCGCGCTCGATTGGCCGCTGCTGCTGTGGCGCGCTGCGCTGTCATGAGCGCACGCAGCGATACCATGACACCGGACGAATACTGTCAGCAACGCGCGGCCTCCAGCGGTTCGAGCTTTTACTACAGCTTTCTCTTCCTACCGCCGCAGCGGCGGCGTGCCATCACCGCCTTGTACGCCTTCTGCCGCGAGGTGGACGACGTGGTGGACGAATGCACCGATTTACAGCTCGCGGGCACGAAACTGGACTGGTGGCGTAGCGAAGTCGACGCACTTTTCGCGGGCCAGGCACAACATCCGGTGAGTCGCGCCCTGACGCCTGTCGTCGCCGAATTCGATCTACCCCGGGAACAATTCCTGGAGATTATCGACGGCATGCAAATGGATCTGACGCAGAATCGCTACGCGAACTTCAAGGCGCTGCAGCTTTACTGCTATCGGGTGGCAAGCATCGTCGGGCTACTATCCGCCGAGATCTTTGGCTACCAGGACCGTCACACCCTTAGATATGCCCACGACCTGGGCCTTGCATTTCAGCTCACGAACGTCATACGTGACGTCGGCGAAGACGCGCGCCGCGGCCGCATCTACCTGCCCGCAGACGAATTGGAACGGTTCAACGTGCCCCAATCCGACATCCTTCAGGCACGCGCGAGCGACGGCTTCCGGGAACTTATGGTGTTCCAGATCGAACGTGCCGAACAGCTCTATCGCCAGGCCTTCGCCGCCCTTCCCGCCGCGGACCGCAAGACGCAACGGCCCGGCCTGATCATGGCGGCAATCTATCGCGCGCTGCTGCACGAGATCAAGCGCGACGGCGGCCAGGTCCTCACCCAACGCATCGCCCTGCCACCGCTGCGCAAACTATGGATCGCCTGGCGCACCTGGGTGAAAGAATGAACCGTCGCGACCGGTGGCACCCGGGAACGAGGGGAAGGTGCGCGATGCTGCCATGTCGGCCGCTCGCGCTCTGACCATGAACGTCGCTGTCATCGGCGGCGGCTGGGCCGGTCTCGCTGCAGCGGTTGAGTTGAGCCGGAGAAACATCCCCGTAACCCTGTTCGAGGCATCGCGAGTGCTTGGCGGCCGCGCCCGGGCCGTGGAACACAATGGCCTGATACTCGACAACGGCCAGCACATCATGATTGGCGCATACGCCGAGACGCTGCGTCTCTTGCGCCAGGTGGGCGTGGACACGCGGCGACACTTGCTGCGTCTGCCGCTCACGCTTAGCTATCCCCCCACCCTGCGGCTACGTGCCCCGCGGCTGCCCGCGCCCTGGCATCTGCTCCTGGCCCTGGCAGGTGCGCGCGGCCTGTCCTGGCGCGAGCGGCTGGCCGCTGTGCGTTTCATCGGCAACCTGCGCCGCCGCGGGTTCGCCGTCGAGCACGATTGTAGCGTCGGCGCCCTGCTTGATGAGACGCGCCAGCCGCAAGCGCTTCGTAGGTACCTGTGGGAGCCCTTGTGTGTCTCGGCATTAAACACGCCGGCGGAGCGCGCCTCGTCCCGGGTGTTCGCCGCAGTGCTGCGCGACAGTCTCGCCGCGGACGCTGGCGCGAGTGACCTCATCCTGCCGCGTACTGACCTCACCGCGCTTTTTCCAGCCGCGGCCGGTACCTATATAGCCGCGCACGGTGGTGAGTTGCTGATCCAGACACCCATTGGCGCCCTGTCGCCTGCGCCTGGGGGTTTCGTGCTCGACGGCGACCCGCGACGCCGGCTCTACTCCCATGTCATTGCGGCGGTGGCGCCCTATCACCTGGATGCTCTGATCGGCGGCATCGCACAGCTTGGCGACCTATGTGCGACCGTTGCCGCCTTCGCCTATGAACCCATCGTCACCTGCTACCTCGGCTACGGTGCCTTGCCCGCTCTGCCGGAGCCCATGATCGGCCTCGACGGCTGCTGCACGCAGTGGCTGTTCGACCGCGGCCGGTTAAACGGTCAACGCGGCGTGCTGGCGGCAGTGATCAGCGCCCATGGGTCGCACACTGGCATGGCACGCGGCGAACTCGCCGCCCGCGTGCATGCGGAGATCCAGACCGTCCTGGGCCCGCTGCCGGCGCCGGATTGGACCCAAGTGATCACCGAGCGGCGCGCCACCTTTTCCTGCACACCGGAGCTGGCGCGCCCCGCGGCAACGACGGCACTCGCGAATTTCCTTCTCTGCGGTGACTATGTTGCCAGCGACTATCCGGCAACCCTGGAATCGGCGGTGCGCAGCGGTGTCCGGTGTGCCCGCATCATTGCCGGGGAATCGCAGCAGTAGCAGATACGGTCATCGCCACCCGGATCTCAAGCGGCGACGTCCTCGACGAGTTCGCCCCCTCGCAGCTTGAGCACCCGCGCGCAGCGCGAGGCAATGGCTTCGTCATGGGTGACCAGGACCAGGGTCGTGCCCTGCTCGGCATTCATGGCGAACATCAGGTCGATAATCGCGGCGCCCGTGGCAGCGTCCAGATTGCCCGTGGGCTCGTCGGCAAGCAGCAACCGCGGTCCCGGCGCGAAGGCGCGCGCCAGCGCCACGCGCTGCTGCTCGCCGCCGGAGAGATGTTTCGGGTAGTGGTGCAGACGATGCATGAGGCCGACACGTCCGAGCATCTGTTCGGCATCGCTGCGGGCACTCGCCTTGCCTGCCAGTTCCAGCGGCAGCATAACGTTCTCCAGCGCCGTCAGTGCCGGCAGCAGTTGAAACGATTGGAAGACGAAGCCGAGCAACCGGCCACGCAGTTCGGCGCGCTGGTCCTCATCGAGGGCGAACAGATCGACGCCGTCGATGCGCACCGCACCCGCCGTCGGAACATCGAGGCCGGCGAGCAGTCCGAGCAGCGTCGACTTCCCCGAACCGGAGGCGCCGACGACGGCAACCGCCTCGCCGGGCATCACGCGAAAACTCACCTGGTGCAGAATTGTCAGACGTCCGTCGCCGCTACGCACTTCCTTGCCCAGCGCGGCCGCCTCCACCATTGCAATTGAGGAGTCCAGTTTGATGCTGCGATCCATTGTTCTCGGTATCTTGTTCTCAGCCTGCACCAGCGGCGCCGGTGCTGCCACGATACTGATCGTCGGCGACAGTCTGTCCGCCGGCTACGGCATGCGCCAGGAGGAATCCTGGCCCGCCCTGCTCGCCCGGCGGCTACAGGCCAATCGCCTCGACTACGCCATCGCCAATGCCAGCACGAGTGGCGAGACAACCAGCGGTGGCCGCAATCGCTTCGATGCCGCGCTGCGCCAGCACCGGCCCAGGGTCGTCATCCTCGCCCTCGGCGCCAACGACGGTCTGCGCGGCCTGCCGGTGACCAACATGCGCGACAACCTCTCGGCGATGATCAGGTCCGCCCGCGACACCGGGGCGGTCGTCCTGCTTGTCGGCATGCGCATGCCGCCCAACTATGGCCCGGACTACACACGGAAATTCCATCAGGTCTATACGGAGCTGGCGCAGACCTACAAGGCACCGCTGGTACCGTTCCTGTTCGAGGGATTCGCCGACAAGCGCGAGTTCTTTCAAGCCGACGGCATTCACCCGGGCCCCGCCGCCCAACCGCTGATGCTGGACAATGTGTGGGCCGGGCTGCAGCCACTGCTGAAGCGTTGACCGCCTGGGTGCGTCACACCACCCGTAGCCGCGGCGCGCCAGCCTGAAGCTCACCGATCCGCGCCGCAGCGGCAAAGCCGGCGGTGCGGAACTCCTTGATCACTTCATCGACGCAGGATTCATCGCAGGCGACCAGCAAGCCGCCGCTGGTCTGCGGGTCGCTGAGCAGCTTCTGCTGCCACTCCCCGAAGCCGGCCGGCAAATCCACCTGTTTGCCATAGCCCGCCCAATTGCGGCCCGAGGCGCCCGTCGCTACACCCTCCTTGACGTGGTTCAGCGCCTCGCGGATCAGCGGCACGTCCTCGAACCGGACGGTTGCGCCGACTTTGGAGCCGCGGCAGATCTCGAGCAGGTGCCCGGCCAGTCCGAACCCGGTGACGTCAGTCAGGGCATGCACGCCGTCCATCTCGGAGAGCCGGGCACCGGGCGTGTTCAGGCGTGTCGTCTGGGCGATCATTTCGGCATAGCCCTCGCGGCTGAGCAGCCCCTTCTTCAGCGCCGCGCTCAACACGCCTACGCCCAGCGGCTTGCCCAGAATCAGCGCGTCGCCGGCGCGCGCCGCACTGTTGCGCTTGACGCGAGCGGGATGCACGATGCCCAAGGCGACCAGCCCGTAGATCGGCTCCAGCACGTCGATGGAGTGCCCTCCCGCTATGGGCACGCCGGCCGCGGCGCAGACGGACTCCCCGCCCGAAAGGATCTGACGGATCACCTCCAACGGCAGTTTGTCCAGCGGCATGCCGACCACTGCCAGCGCCATGATCGGTCTGGCGCCCATGGCGTAGATGTCCGACAACGCGTTGGTCGCGGCGATGCGGCCGAAGTCGAAGGGGTCATCGACA
>DAITBA010000033.1:0-24114 GCA_036824005.1 Rhodocyclaceae bacterium | reverse complement strand
ATTCGGTTCACGGCACGATGCGCGGATGAACAGACTTTTTCTACAGCGTCGTTAGCGTGCGTGTCGCCGAGAAGGATGGCGCCAGCCTGCTGGGCGCGCTGAACATGATGGTGGTCGGGCTGCGCTCGATGGTGGCCGGGATCGACGAGCGGGCACGCAGGCTGGCCGGCGAATCCCATGCCGTCGCCTCGACCTCCCAGCTCATCGCCGACTCCGCCAACAAGCAGACAGATAGGACACAGGCGATGGCGGCGGCAGTGGAAGAGATGACGGTAAGCATCAACCATATTGCGGAAAGCGCCCGTGAGACCGAGGGCAATTCGGCGCGGACTACGGAGCTGGCGCAGGCCGGCGAGCTGCGCGCGGCGTCGGCGGCAGCGGAGATCAATAACATCGCCGGCCAGGTGGCGCGCGCCTCGGAACGGATTCGCGCACTGGTCGATCGGGCCAAGGACGTCGGTTCGATTACGGCTGTGATCAAGGACATCGCCGCACAGACGAATTTGCTGGCGCTCAACGCAGCGATTGAAGCTGCCCGGGCCGGGGAGCAGGGCCGCGGTTTTGCCGTGGTGGCAGACGAGGTGCGCGGTCTGGCGGAAAGAACGTCCAATGCGACGGTGGAAATCGAGCGCATGATCGCCGGCATGCAATCCGATACCGTAGCCGCGGTCGATGTGATGGAGGAGGTGGTGCCCCAGGTGAGGAAAGGTGTGCAACTAACCGAAGAGGCGGCCAGTTCCCTGCGCGATATCAAGGCCGGCGCAAGCGAAGCGCTCGAGCGCGTGCGCGCCATGTCCGACGCCACGCGGGAACAGAGCGCCGCCAGCACCAGCATCGCGACACGACTGGAGCAGATCGCACAGATGGTCGAAGGCGTGGATCACTCCGTTCGCGGCGCTGCCTCCAGCGCCATGCAGCTGGAAGCGCTCTCCGGCGAACTGCATCAGCTCGTCGGCCGCTTTAGGCTTTGACCCGCCGCGCGCCGGCGCCGTAACGGCGCGGCCCCTCCTGCGCTGGATTATTTTCGGGGCTGCCTCCTGCGCCGCGGACGCAGGCGATGCGCGCGTGCCGCCGTCGCCGGAACTTTAGACGCCAGTCCTGCGGCGCGCGCTGGCGACTTCCGCCCTGCTTTGCCCAGCACCACGAGCAACCCCGCGCCTTTCGCGAAATGAAGGACCGCCGTCAGCGCACCTCGGCTGACGCTGCGCTGCAGGTTGCGCACCGTCGAGAAATTCCCGCAGACTGTCGACACGGCCGATGCCGAGAGCGGCTCGCGGTCGACAGATGCATTATATCGCTTGCGTTAATCGCCGCATGCATTATAATAGTATCGCACTGTCTGATGACGGCTCGGGACAATACCGGTAACCGGGAGGCTCCCGCGTAACGACAAGACCCGAGCTGCGCCCGCCAATAGGAGGAGAGCCAATGGCGACACTCAGCACTGCCGACCATCGCGTCGCGCCGCCGCGCGTGACCATTCCGCGGGATTACAACGCCGCCCACGATCTGCTTTGGCGCAATCTGGAGGCGGGACGGTCGGCCAAACTGGCCTACATCGACGATCTCGGCCAGTACACCTACGGCGAGCTGGCCGGCCGCATGCAGCGCTGCGCCAGCGCGCTGAAGAGCCTCGGTCTGGGCATGGAGGACCGGGTGCTCATGTGTCAGCTCGACACCATCGATTTCCCGACCGTGTTCCTGGGGGCGATCTATGCTGGCGTCGTGCCCGTCGCCGCCAATACTCTGCTCACCACCAACGACTACGATTACATGCTCGGCGACAGCCGTGCGGCAGTACTGATCGTCTCCGAGGCGCTGCTGCCGACGTTCGCGCCGATCATCGCCAAGCATCGTTTTCTCAAGCATGTCATCGTTGCCGGCAACGATGCCCACGGCCATCTGAAGCTGGCGGACCTGCTGGCGGGCGCCACGCCGGAAGCCGAGCCGGCGCCAACCACCTGCGATGACATGTGCTTTTGGCTCTATTCCTCGGGATCGACCGGGGCGCCCAAGGGCACGGTGCATCTGCACTCCCACCTCGTCCAGACGGCTGAGTTGTATGGCCGGGGCGTTCTGGGTATCGAGGAGCATGACACCGTCTTTTCGGCGGCGAAGCTCTTTTTCGCTTACGGCCTGGGCAATGGCTTGACCTTTCCCCTGTCGGTAGGTGCCACGGTGGTGCTGATGGCCGAGCGGCCGACACCGGCTTCCGTGGCCCAGCGGCTGCGCCGACACAAGCCGACCATCTTCTACGGTGTGCCGACACTGTACGCGGCGATGCTCGCCAGCACCGATCTGCCGACCCGCGACGAACTCAATCTGCGCCGATGTACGTCAGCCGGCGAAGCCCTGCCGGCGGACATAGGCAAACGCTGGAGCGAGCGATTCGGGGTCGACATCCTCGACGGCATCGGCTCTACGGAGATGCTGCACATCTTCCTGTCCAACCGCGCGGGCGAGGTGCGCTACGGCACCACAGGCAGGCCCGTGCCCGGATATGAAATACGCCTCGTCGATGACAGCGGCCAGCCGGTGCCCGACGGCGAGATCGGTGAGTTGCAGATTAACGGCCCGACCGCAGCGGCTATGTACTGGAACAACCGCGAGCGCAGCCGCAATACCTTCCTCGGTCCGTGGACGCGCAGCGGCGACAAGTATATCCGCGATGCCGAGGGCTATTACGTCTATTGCGGGCGTACCGACGACATGCTCAAGGTGGGCGGTATCTACGTTTCGCCCTTCGAGGTTGAAGCCGCCCTGATGACCCATGAGGCAGTTCTCGAAGCGGCGGTGGTCGGCGCGGCCGACGTGGACAGGCTGATCAAGCCACGCGCCTACGTAGTGCTCAAACCAGGCGTCCAACAATCGCCGGAGCTGGCAGGGGAATTGCAGCATCATGTCAAGAACCGTCTGGCGCCGTACAAATATCCGCGCTGGGTCGAGTTCCGCGACGAGTTGCCCAAGACCGCCACGGGCAAGATCCAGCGCTTCAAATTGCGCGCGGAGGGCGCGTGATATGATTCCCCGCGCATAGCAGCAGCGAACAACCACGAATCAACAGGAGGAGACAAATGCCGTTCGATAACAATTCATTCACCCGTCGCAGTTTTCTCAAGACCACCGCAGCCGGCGCGGGTGCAGCGGCCGCCGGGTCGCTTTTTCCGTCTTTCGTCCTCGCCCAGGCCCCTAAGCTGCGCGTCGGATTGATGCTCCCCTACACCGGCACATTCACCGCTCTCGGCGTGGCGATCACCAATGGCTTCAAGCTGGCGGTGGAAGAGCGCGGCGGCAAGCTGGGCGGTCGCGAACTGGAGTACTTCACGGTGGACGACGAATCCAATCCCGCAAAGGCGCCCGAGAATACCAACAAGCTCGTTCAGCGCGACAAGGTGGACGTGCTGATCGGCACCGTGCATTCGGGGGTGGCGCTGGGCATGGCCAAGATCGTGCGCGAGACCGGGGTGCTGTGGATCAACCCCAATGCCGGCGCCGGCGACGTCACCGGACCGCTGTGCGCGCCCAATATCTTCCGCACCTCCTTTTCCAACTGGCAGACGACCCATGCCCTGGGCAAGGTGCTGAAGGAGCGCGGCCACAAGAATGCCGTATTCATCACCTGGAAGTACGCCGCCGGGGAGGAGATGCTTGGCGGCTTCAAGGAAGGTTTCGAAAAAGAAGGCGGCAAGCTGGTGAAGGAGTTGTTCCTGCCTTTCCCCCAGGTGGAGTTCCAGGCGCTGCTGACGGAGATCGCCAACATCAAGCCGGACGCCGTGGTGGCATTCTTCGCCGGCGGCGGCGCGGCGAAATTCCTCAAGGATTACCAGGCTGCCGGTCTGAAGGGCAAGATTCCCCTCTACGGTCCGGGCTTCCTTACCGACGGCGTGCTCGATGCGGTGGGCGATGCCGCCGAGGGTATCGAGACCACGCTCCACTACGCCGATAGCCTGGACCTCAAAAAAGACAAAGCCTTCCGTCTGGCCTATGCCAAGACCTACAAGCTGCAACCCGACGTCTACGCTGTCCAGGGGTACGATGCCGGCCAGTTGCTTGCCGCCGGGCTGGAGGCGGCGAAAGGCGACGTCGGCAACAAGCAGGCCGTCATCAAGGCCATGGCGAGTGCGAAGATCGACAGTCCGCGCGGCGTGTTCACCATGTCCGCTGCGCACAATCCGGTGCAGGACATGTATCTGCGCAAGGTGGTAGGGAAGGAGAATAAGGTGGTCGGCATCGCCTGGAAAGCGCTAGCCGATCCGGCCCGCGGCTGCAAGGCGGGCTGAGCGACTGACACCTGGAACACAAGCGGGCTGTCCGCATCGGGTGCGGTGCAGCGCAGGCGGCCCCCGCTGTTTGCCGCCATTGGTTCGCGAAAGGCGGGGACTTTTCGGGCCGTGGCGCGCCTGCCGGCAATCTCCAGCAGTGCTCGCGCGACGCCGTATCTAAACCGACAGAGCTGATCTTTCTGCAATCCGGATGTCATTGACCGTCGAGCGCTGGGAGCTGCCCTCGCTGCCCGTCACGGGCACGACGGATCGTTTCCCTGTCCGCCACATCTACTGTATCGGCCGCAACTACGCCGAGCACGCGCGCGAGATGGGGCAGGACCCGGAACGCGAACCGCCATTCTTCTTTTGCAAACAGGCGGACGCGGTGTTGGCGGAGGGCGGCGATTTGCCCTATCCGCCCGGTACACAGAACTTTCAGCACGAGATCGAGCTCGTCGTCGCGATTCACAAGCGGACCGAGCGGGTGGGCGCGGGCGAGGCGCTCGGTTGTGTCTTCGGTTATGCCGTTGGACTGGACATGACACGCCGCGATCTGCAGCAACGGGCGAAGGAGAAAGGCCACCCTTGGGACTTTGGTAAATCCTTTGCCCATGCAGCTCCCATCGGCCCGGTACACCCGGTGACGCAGGTCGGGCACGTGGCCGCGGGAGAGATTCGGCTGCAGGTCAACGGCGAGGTGCGCCAGCGAGGCCGGTTGGAGGACATGATTTGGAGCGTGCCCGAGGCGATCGCCTTCCTCTCCGAGTACTACACGCTGTTGCCGGGCGACCTGATCATGACCGGCACGCCGGCGGGCGTGGCCGCCGTCGTGCCCGGGGACCGGCTGGTGGGCGGTATCGAGGCACTGGGCGAGCTGCGCGTGACGATCACGCCGCCGCGCGAACAGGCACGGACACACTGAACGCCAACGAGGACAGCGAACTTCGACGCATGATGGACGCGAATATCCTGATTCAGCTTCTGAACGGTCTGCAGTACGGACTGCTGCTGTTCCTGGTGGCGAGCGGGCTGACGCTGGTGTTCGGCATTATGGGGATCATCAATCTCGCCCATGGCAGTTTCTACATGATTGGCGCCTATTTGGCGTTTTCCCTTGCCCGATTTACCGGCAACTTCTTTCTCGCTTTGCTCCTGGGGATCGCGGTGGCTGTGGTGCTGGGCATCGTCCTCGAGTGGCTGCTGTTTCGCCACCTCTACGACCGCGACCACTTGTACCAGGTGCTCATGACCTACGGCCTGATCCTGGTGTTCGAGGAGCTGCGCAGCATCATCTGGGGCGACGACGTGCATGGTGTCGCCATGCCGGCACTGCTCAACCACTCGATTCCGCTCACGGAAACCCTAAGCTACCCGGTCTATCGCCTGGCCATGTCGGCTGTCTGTCTGGTGCTGGCACTGGCCATGTACCTGCTCATCCAGAAGACGCGCCTGGGCATGATGATCCGCGCCGGCGCGAGCAACCGCGAGATGGTCCAGTCACTCGGCATCAACATCAAGCTCATCTACACCCTGGTGTTCGCCATGGGCGTGGCGCTGGCGGCGTTTGCCGGCATGATTGCGGCGCCGGTGTCTTCGGTGTTTCCTAATATGGGCGGACAGGTGCTGATCATCTGCTTCGTCGTCGTGGTGATCGGCGGCATCGGTTCCGTCAAGGGCGCCATGCTGGCGGCATTGCTCATCGGCCTGGCGGATACATTCGGCCAGGTGTTGCTGCCCGAAATGGCCGGCATGATCGTCTACCTGCTCATGGCCATCGTGCTCGTCTGGCGGCCGGCCGGTCTGTTTGGAAGAAACTAGCGATGCGCCTTTCCCGGCCCGACCTCATGCTCGTTCTGGCGGCAGCGCTGCTTGCCCTTTTCCCCCTGACGGACAGCACCTTCTACATCCAGCTGGTGACGAAGATCATGATCATGTCCATCTTCGCCCTGAGCCTGGATCTGCTGGTCGGCTACACGGGCCTGATCAGCTTCGGCCATGCCGCCTACTTCGGGCTCGCCGGCTATGCCCTGGCCCTGATGACGCCGAAGTACGAGGCCGTGGCGCTGTGGTGGACGCTGCCGGCGGCGATGGCGGTGTGCGCGCTGTTCGCGCTGCTGACTGGGCTGCTGGTGCTGCGCACCCGCGGCATCTACTTCATCATGGTGACGCTGGCCTTCGCCCAGATGCTGTTCTTCATCTTCCATGACACCAAGCTCGGCGGCGGTTCGGACGGCATCTACATCTATGCCAAACCGCTGGTGGCGATCGGTAGCGTGAAGTTGCTGGACCTGGAAAGACTGCACCATTTCTATTATCTGGTACTGATCTTCCTCGTGGCGGTGTATGTGTTTCTGCGCGTGCTGCTGCGCTCGACCTTCGGTCACGCGCTGGTGGGCATCAAGGTGAACGAGCACCGCATGCGCGCGCTGGGTTTCCCGGCATTCCAGTACAAGCTGGCAAGCTACACCATCGCCGGCGCACTGGGCGGGCTGGCCGGCTACCTGGCTTCGCTGCAGTTCGGCTTCGTCAATCCGGAAATCCTGTCCTGGCACCAGTCGGGCGCAGTGCTGATGATGGTCATTCTCGGCGGCATGGGCACGCTCTACGGTCCGGTCGTCGGCGCGTTCGCCTTCGTGCTGCTGCAGGAATTCTTTTCCAACGAGGCATGGCTGGGTGCTCTTGCCAAGCATTGGCAGCTCGCGATGGGGGTGTCGATCATTCTTGTCGCTCTGTTCCTGCCGCGCGGCCTGAGCGGCCTGCCGGCGCTTTTCGATCGCCGCACTTCTCAGACCGAGAGCGGTCATGGTTGAGTCCGGCACGCCCATCCTGCGCACCGAGAAGCTCACCCGGCGCTTCGGGGGGCTCACCGCGGTGAATGGTGTGTCCCTGTCGCTGCATGTCGGCCAGGTGCATGCGGTGATCGGTCCCAACGGTGCCGGCAAGACCACGCTGACGAATCTGCTCTCGGGCGATCTGCCGCCGTCATCAGGCGCGGTGCATTACGAAGGACATAATCTTGCCGGCATGCCCTCGCACCGAATATCGCGCCTGGGAGTTGGGCGCAGCTATCAACGAACGAACATATTCGCGCCGTTCACGGTCTTCGAGAACTGCCGTCTCGCCGCCCAGTCGCGCACACCCCACGCCTGGCGCGTGTTTCGCGGTGCCGGGCGATTCGGCGACATCAACGACGGCGCGCAGCGGGCGCTGGATGCTGCGGGCCTCGGTCTGCGCCGCGACCGGGTCGCCGCCACGCTCTCGCACGGTGAGCAGCGTCAACTGGAAATCGCCATGTGCCTGGCCACCCGGCCCCGCGTGCTGTTGCTTGACGAGCCGCTCGCGGGCATGGGGCCATCCGAGTCGGCGCGCATCGTGGAACTGATCAAAGAACTCACGCGCGATCATGCCATCATGCTGATCGAGCATGACATGGACGCGGTGTTCGCCGTCGCCCATCGCCTGACGGTGATGGTGAACGGCGAAGTACTGGAATCGGGAACACCGGAGCAGGTGCGCGCCAGCCCGCAGGTGCAGCAGGCCTATCTCGGCGATGGCCATGGCATGCCGGGAGCGGGCCATGGCTGAGATGCTGCTCGAGGCAAAGGGCCTGCACACCTATTACGGCGCGAGCCACATCCTGCACGGTGTGGATTTCAGCATCGGTCGGGGCGAATGCGTGGGCCTGATGGGCCGCAACGGCATGGGAAAGTCCACGCTCATCCGCAGCATGCTGGGGATCGTGCCGTCACGCTCGGGGACCGTGCGCGTGTGCGGGCGCGACATGACCAACGTACCGACGCACCGCATCGCCCGCCTGGGCATCGCCTACGTGCCGGAGGGCCGCGGCATCTTTCCCAATCTGTCGGTGCGCGAGAACCTGCTCATGGCGGCACGGGCAGGCGTGGACGGCCGCCGCGACTGGAACTTCGATCGCGTCATTCAGTACTTCCCGCGTCTGGGTGAGCGTCTCTCCCATGGCGGCGGGCAGTTGTCCGGCGGCGAGCAGCAGATGCTGACCATCGGCCGGGCGCTGATGACCAATCCCGATTTGCTCATTCTCGACGAGGCCACCGAAGGCCTGGCACCGCTGATCTCCCAGGAGATCTGGCACATCATCCACACCATCCGCACCTCCGGCATCGCCACCGTGATCGTGGACAAGAACTATGGTGCCGTCACCGCGCTGTCGGACCGCGCAGTCATCCTCGTCAAGGGGCAGGTGGTGTTCGCCGGCTCGGCGGAAGAGTTGTCCAACAGCCCCGAGGTGATGCAGAAGCACCTGGGTGTATGAACGTAAGAACGGCGGCAAACGAACCACAGAGGCACAGAGACGCAGAGAAATCGCACAGAGAAGAACCTCTGTGTCTTGTGGTGAATGGGTTTGAGGTGGCGGTCGGCGGCTCAGGCCGTCGCGGCGGCCATCCTGACCAGCACGGCATGCAGCCCCGCCAGCGATAGCAGGTCGTCGCGGTTGTGCTTCGCCACCCGGGCGATCTGAGACGCATCTCCGTCCTTGATCAGACGCCGCCAGGCGTCCGGCGCCTCGCTGCCCGGCAGATCGTCGCGGCGGACGAATCCGAGCAACATTTGCTCGGCCGTCTTCAATCGGCAATCCGGCAGGTTCGCGCCATGGGTGCGCCGCAGCAGATGCAGTGCGTCCACGTGGGCAAGCGATTGCAGCGGTGAGTGCAGGCCGTGCAGGCGCAGACGCGTAGCGAGCAAGGGCAGATCGAAGCTCTTGCCGTTGAAGCTGACAATGGCGCCTGCCGCTGACAGCTCTCCGCTCACCCGTTGCAGCATTGCCCGTTCGGCGCCGAACGTGGTGATCAGATACTGCCGTACCAGCAGCGCGTCGGTGTTCAGTTGCGCCAGCCCAACCATAAAAGCGATCGTCCCCGTTCCGCCTGCCAGCCCGGTTGTCTCCGTGTCGAGGTAGATCGGCCTGCTCCGTTCCGCCGCCTTCCCGCTGCCGTCGCAGGCCACCACGCCGCGCAGCGTGCCGATGGGCACGCGGCCGTGGCGGTGCCAGACCGGGAAGCGCCGCTCTATGAGCAGCAGCCCGGGTTCGATGATCCTGGCGCCCAGCGCTCCAGCCATGGCGCTGGCATGCATGGGGGTCTGGCGCGAACGGGCGGTTCGCCGAAGCCGCTCGATCCGCTCCATCAGTTGCTGGAACTCGGGGCTCGCCTGCCTCGGGCCGGCCGTTGTCGTGCAAGAGCCAACGCGGGCGAGGCGCTCGCGCAGCGTCGCCGCCGGCATCACGATTCACCTCCGCGGCATGGGAGCGCAGAACCGTCGGCGTTCCCCAGCAGGGACAGCACGCGCAGCGCCCAGTCCTTGGGCGTGCCGGCGCCGTCATTGGCGGACGGGGGTACCGGTCCGACGCAGGCCGGGCAGCCGCCGGGGCAGGGACAGCGAGCGACCAGGTCGCGGGCGCGGGCGAGCACCTCCTCGCGCAGATCGAACAGCGGCGCCGCCAGACCCATGCCCCCGGGATAGTTGTCGTAGAGGAAGACCGTCGGCCGGAAGCGCGCGGGCAGGGCTTGCCCGGAGGCAGCGGCGCCGTCCGGAGTGCGCAGCATGCCGCGGCCGTCGGCGCCGACGGTGACCGACCAGGTGGCCGAGCCGTCGCCCACGGCACGGCCCAGATCGCGCACGTCGGCCATGGACAACAGGGCGGCGACATGGTGCAGGGCGTAGGCGGCGCCAAGGAACCCGTCCAGCGCTTCCTGACGATTGGCGAAGACCTGCTCCAACACATCGTCACCCAATTGCCACCACAGGGCGCTGGTGTGCATCTCGTGGTCGGGCAGGTTCACGTTTCCGTAGCCGACGTTCTCGTGGCTGTAGTAACGGATCTTTTTGTAGCCGGCGACACGGCGCACGACATGTACCTCGCCGTGGGCGCACAGGCCGCGGCAAGAGCTGCGGCGCTCGAACTCGTCCAGCACCTTGAGCCGGGTGTAGTCGATGGCGTCGGTGTAGTAGTCGGCGTCCGTCTTGCGCACGAAAGCCTTGCGCCCGGCCCAGTCCAGACGCTCCACCTGCCAGGGTGCGGCCTGCACCATGTGGATCGCGCCCTCGTAAAGGGTAAGCGCGGCGGCGGAGTAGTCCACTTCGGCGATCACTTCCCTTTTTCCGTCTGTGATGTCGATGACCGTGAAGTTGCCGTCGGCGACGCTGCGCAGGCTCACGGCATTGGCCGGATAGCTGTCCGCCATCCAGTGCCAGGTGGTCGATTCGCGATGGAGCACACCCTGCTCCTCGAGATAGGCAAGCAGGGTCGGCAGATCCTCGCCGCCGAAGGTTTCACCCAGGCAGAAGGGCAGTTCGAAGGCCGCACAGCGCACGTGTTCCATCAAAATCAGGAGCTGATCGGGAGCGATGCGGGCATGCTCGGGCGAGCCGTCGCGGAAGAACCGGGGATTGCGGGCGACATACTGGTCGAGGGGATTGCTCGATGCCACCAGCACGCCCAGGGATGCGCGCTGGCGGCGGCCGGCCCGGCCCAGGCGCTGCCAGGCGGCGGCGATGGTGCCGGGATAGCCGTTGAGGATGCAGATGTCCAGCGAGCCGATGTCTACCCCCAGTTCCAGGGCGGAAGTGGTGATGACGCAGTCGAGCTCGCCGTTGCGCAGCTTCTTCTCCTTGCCGCGCCGCTCGCCCGGCAGATAGCCGCCGCGGTAGGCGGCGATGCGCGCCGGCTTGCGTGGATCGGCGTCGAACAGGTCCTTCAGGTACTTGGTTAGCACCTCGACCTCGAGACGCGAGTTGGCGAAGACGATGGTCTTCAGCCTGCGCTTCACCGCGTGGCGGGCGATGCGTGTCGTCTGCGAGCGACAGGAGGCACGCAGGCCCAGATCGGGATTGATGACCGGCGGATTCCACAGCACGATGGTCTTCGCACCCCGGGGCGCGCCGCTGTCGGTGACGGCGGCCACCGGGGCGCCGATCAGCTGCTCGGCGAGCTGGCGCGGGTTGGCGATGGTCGCCGAGGAGAGGATGAAGGTCGGCTCGGCGCAGTAGAAGCGCAGGATGCGCCGCAGCCGGCGCAGCACGTTGGCGACATGGGAGCCGAACACGCCGCGGTAGGTGTGCAGTTCGTCGATGACGACGTAGGCCAGATTTTCGAAGAACTGGGCCCACTTGGTGTGATGGGGCAGGATCGACTGGTGCAGCATGTCGGGATTGGAGACGACGATATCGCCGTGCAGCCGCACCGCCAGGCGTGCGTCGGCCGGCGTGTCGCCGTCGAAGGTGTAGGCACGCAGACCCAGCGCGCCGGCGCCGTTGAGCTGCAGCAGCTCCGCCACCTGGTCCTGGGCCAGGGCCTTGGTCGGGAAGAGATAGAGCGCCTTGGCCTTGGCAGCGAGGAACCGGTCCAGGACCGGCAGGTTGTAGCACAGGGACTTGCCCGAGGCGGTCGGTGTGGCGACCACCACGTGGCGCCCGGCCAGGGCGTGCTGCGCCGCCTCGCGCTGGTGGCTGTAGAGCCGATGGATGCCGCGCGAGGCCAGCGCGGCGATGAGGCGCGGGTCGATGCCATCGGGGAAGTCTGCCAGGCGCGCCGGCTGCTCGGGCAATTGCCAGCGGGCGACGATGCGGCTGCCGTAGCACCGCTCGAGCGCCGCGATCAGATCGGCGACGTCGGCGTGGTCGTGCGGCGTCAGTCGCGCCGGGGCCTGGGCGCTGCCGCGGCCTTTCGCTTCAGTGGTTTCAGCGGAGAAGAGATCCATGAACGAGCTCCCGTGATCGATCGGTCTCCACCATCATCGCCCATGGCAGGCTCATGGCGTGAGCCAGTCACACGGCCAGCGCCGATGCCAGCGGACTCAGGGCGCGCTATAGTACGAGGCTCATGCCGTGAGCCAGGGGGCAGCGATGGACCGCACCGAGCGTTTTTACAGGATCGATCAGCTTATCCACGAAGAGACGATCGTGCCGTTCGCGCGGCTGCAGGCGCAGCTCGAAGTCTCGCGCGCGACGGTCAAGCGCGATCTGGAGTACCTGCGTAATCGGCTGAACGCGCCCATCGTCTGGGACCGCGAGGCAGGCGGCTACCGCTATGGCGAACCGGAGCGTGCGGGCGGGCAATTCGAGCTGCCGGGACTGTGGTTCAATGCCTCCGAGGTGCACGCGCTGCTGACCATGCAGCACCTGCTTGCCAACCTCGACCGTGGCGGGCTGCTTGGGCCGCATATCCAGCCGCTCATGGCGCGGCTCACCGCCTTGCTCGGTACCGGCAACAATCCAGCGGAGGAGGTGCACAAGCGCGTCAAGATCATCTCCCTGGCGGCTCGCCGGCTGCCGCTGGATCACTTCGCCGCCGTCGGCTCGGCGCTGCTGCGGCGCCACCGGTTGCAGATCACCTATTACGCCAAGGGGACGGACGAGACGACGGAACGGGAGATCTCCCCCCAGCGACTGGTCCACTATCGTGAGAACTGGTACCTCGACGCCTGGTGTCACCTGCGCAAAGGCTTGCGCAGCTTCGCGCTGGATGCGGTCCGACGCGCCGAGATTCTGGAGAAGCCGGCGCGCAACGTGCCGGACAAGACCCTGGACGCGGTGCTCGGCGCCGGTTACGGCATTTTCTCGGGCCGGAAGCTGACCTGGGCCAAGCTCCGGTTCACACCCGAACGGGCGCGCTGGGTAGCAGGCGAGCAGTGGCATCCGAAACAGAAGAGCCGCTACGAGGCGGACGGCTCCTATGTGCTGAGCATACCCTACAGCGATGACCGCGAGCTGGTGATGGACATCCTTCGGTATGGCGCCGACGTCCAGGTGCTGAGTCCGGAACCGCTCAAGGCACGGGTCGTCCGGGAGATGCAGGCCGCGCTCGCGCGCTACCCGACGCGCTGACTCGTCCGCGGTTGTACGCGCAGGCGAGTGAGGAATCGCGCGGTCCGCCTGCTCTTGTCAGGCTCATCTCATGAGCCTCACGGTCGCTAAACTGGCACCTTCAGTGATCTTGAACGGGAGCGATCGTGGGCATTCAGGACATGCTGGGGGCAGGCGCGTGGCGCTACCTGCCTAGACCGAGCGCACTGGTCGGGACGCGTTGGCCGGACGATGCGGACACGGCGCCGTTGCCGGACATGCGCCATGCCTTGCGGGTGCTGACCCGGATGCCGCGGCTGCGGCCGGATCGGGCGGTGTTCTGGGTAGCGGTGGCGGCTGGAGTAGTGTCCGGGGTTTTGGGCGGCTAGCCCCCGGATGCAGCGCGTGCAACGCGCTGGGGCGTTTCTATCGGCTGGCGTTTCGCGACCGGCAGATCGATGACGAGATCGGGCTTGAAGTTCTTGTTCTCCTTGCCGTAGCCCTTGGGATTGCAGATGATGCGTGTGCCATTGACCTCGTAGTCGAGGGACCAGTGGATGTGTCCATGGACCCACAGATCGGCCTTGCCCATCATGCGGCTGAGATCGGAGACAAAGGCGGCGTTGAGAATGTGGCCGGAGTATTTCGGATGAACGCTGCGCGGATGCGGGGCATGGTGGGTGATGACCACCGTCGGCCCGTCGAAGGGCGTGTCCAGTTGTTCCTCGAGCCATCTGGCGGCATCGAGATGCAGCTTCAGCGTCTGCTGCGGGGTGAGGAAACGATCGCCGTCGCGTATGCTGATGTAATCATTCATGTGGCCGTCGGCGGTGAGCAGGGCGGCCTCCGTATGCGCCGTGCCGAACAGCCGGAAATCGGTCCAGAGCGTCGTGCCGAGGAAACGCACGCCGCCGATCTCCACGGCATCGGTGTCGAGTACGGTGATCTTCGACGGGCCGGAGTACAGACGCATGGCGGCGGCCAGGCCGTTCATGTGCTCGCCGTAGTATTCGTGGTTGCCGGGGACGTACAGGACGGGCTTACCCTGCCGGGCAAAGGTGGTCATGCCCTGCAATCCCGGATGGATGTCGCCGGCGAGAATGAGCACGTCGGCGTCCGTGGTTGGCAGACGCCAGCGCGGATCGCTTTCTAGGTGAAGATCGGAGACGATGTGCAGCTTCACGTTTGTATCGTATTGGCCCGCTTGGCGGCGGGCGAGGGCGGCTCGTGGGTGCCGACGAAAGGGATTCTAAGGGATGTTGATGCGCTTCCAGGCCGGGAAATATGGGGGTAAAACCAACGTATTACGGCTTTTGTCACAAGAGGTTGGGAGGTGCAGCGGAGATCCGCAATGGATTCCCGGACGTCGCGGCACCACCAGCGCCTTGTTGCGCGCAACGTTGTTGCGCGGCCCGGGCACTCTGCGAAACCGCCGATTTATGAACGGCTTGAGCTGCAGGCCGGCCGTTCCAACTGTAGTGCCCAGGTCATGGCCGGGTCAGCCGAGCGTAGGCTTTGGTGTTTTCGTGCACGGTGTCGTCGGCGACGACTTCGGCGTCCGACAGCCAGCGGTATTGGCTGTGCTGGAGCTCCGGCAGCCGCAGGGCGCCGTCGGCTACGGCCAGCTCGTGGGCCAGGACGACATAGTGGGTGCCGAATTCCGGGTCGGCGCTGAAATTGTCGCTGTAGAGGTGTTCGAATACGCCAAGCGGGCGTGCCTTCGCCATGTCGAAGGCAACCCCCAATTCCTCGCGCGTGATGCGATGGAAGGCATCCGCGAGCCGCTCGTCCTTGCCGATTCTGCCGCCCGGCGCGAACCAGTAATCCTGGGCCGGTCGATTGCGGCGCAGGCCGAGCAGCATCTCGCCGCGGGCATTGCGCACCACGAGGTCGATGGAGACGAGGGGTGCATGGGCGACGATGAGTTTGAACAGATCGGTGGGGAGTATCTTCATGGGTGGCTGCGACGTAGTCTGCGAATTGCGCAGATTTGCACATTGCGTCGCGCGGGCAAAAGCAGTTCGCCACAAAGACGGGTGGAAAGCACGACTGCATGGGCGGCGCACGCGCTCGACAATTTGAGCGCGTCACCGCCGCGCCGTGCGTTGACGCCCGTCACCGGTCCGGGAGAGGTTTGCGCCGCAGGCAAAGGCATGCCATCGAAACGCAGCGCCTCGCTTTATGGATCGGGCGCCCCGGTATCGGGCGAGCAGGCGCGCTGCTCAGGATTCCTTGCCGTGTCCAACGATGACGCCGGCTATCTCCAGGGCGATGCCGAGGGCGACGATGACGGCGCCGTAGAGGATGTTGTTCTCCGGCGCGAAAAACATTAGCACGCCGCCGAGCACAAGCAAGAGCACCGACAGCTTCCGCCGGGTTCGCGGGTTTCTGATCATGTGGGACTCCGGTTGCACCTGTTCCAGGACTCGAGCCCGCGAGCCGGGCAGGAGCCATGGATCATCCTACGTCCGAGTAGCTTAGCGCACTTTTGATCCTGATCAACAACCCGCCGCGGGATCCTGGCGATAGAAAAGCCGGAGCTGGTCGTACACCTGCGGGTATTCGGACCGGAGCAGCGCCGGCGTTTCGAAGAATGCCTCGGACATGACGGCGAAGAATTCCGCCGGGTGCTCCGAGGCGTAAGGATCGAGCGCGGTCTCCTCACCGCTGTCTACGCGGCGGCAGAAATCTGCGTAGCCATCGCGGAACACGGCCGTCCAATCGCGACGGCCCATGTCGTGAGGCAGGGGCGGTATGCCATCCGCATCGCCATTGCGCATGTCGAGCTTGTGGGCGAATTCGTGAATCACCACGTTCATGCCTTCGGCGTCGTCCGGTGTGTCGAACCAGGACAGAATCACCGGTCCGCCCTGCCACGCTTCGCCGGCCACCGGGTCGTCGTATTCGTGGACGACGCCGTCCTCGTCCATTTCCCGGCGCGGGATGACGAAGTCGCCGGGGTAGATGACGATGCCCAGCCATCCTGAATACCACTCCAGGCCCAGATTGAGCACGGGCAGACAGGCCTGCAGCGCTACGGCAAGGCGCACGTCATCACCGGGCTCGAAACCCTGGGCGCCGGCGAACTCTTTTTCGCCCAGGAACTCTATCGCCATGGCGCGCAGGCGCTCGCGGTCCTTGTCGGACAGATAATCGAGAAACGGTAGGCGCGACTCGACACGCGCCCATTGCACCTCGCTGATTTCGACCGGCGTGTCCGACCGGCGACGCCACCAATCTTTGAGCGTGTTGAACATGCCGCCAAGTCTACCGGGGACGCGGGGCAACCGTGTGCGTTAGATAGATGCCGAAAAGGATTAGCACGATTCCGGCCAAATGGAACAGATAGGGGCGTTCGTCCAGGAAGAGGATCGACAGAATCGTGCCGAAGGCCGGCATCAGGTGCATGAACTGTCCCGCTCGGTTGCCGCCCACCTGGGCCACCGCAAGGTTCCAGAAAATGAATCCGAGCAAGGCCGGAAACACGCCGGCATAGGCGATGGCGGACAAGGCGTACGCGTTCGGACGGATCAATTTTCCCGCTGCGATCTCCCAGAGATAGAACGGTAACAGCGCGGCGAGCCCTACCACCGAGACGGCGGCGAGAAACGCGTACGGATGCAGTCCACCCGGGCGCCAGACCAGCATCACAGTGTAAAGCGCCCAGCAGAACATCGCTGCCAGCACCCACAAGTCGCCTACGTTGGGACGCAGTTCCAGCAGCCGTGTCCAGTCCCCCTGGCAGACGATGACCAGCACGCCGGACAAGGAAACCATGACGCCCAGCCACTCCGGCGCCTGCAGTCGCTTGCCGAGGATCGCCCAGGACAATCCGATGATCATGATCGGTGTTGCGGAAGCGAGCAGCACGCCGTTGGTCGCCGTGGTATAGACCAGGCCGGTATAGGTCAACGCGTTGTGGCAGGCGCCGCCAAATACGCCCAGCAGCGCCAGAATCCGCCAATGGCGCAAAAGCTGCAGCCGCTGACGGCGCAGATGCGGCCATGCCAGCGGCAGCAGGAGAACGAATGCAATGACCCAGCGCCAGAAGCTCAGGGCGATGGGCGGCACATCGTCGCGGATGCCGCGTCCGACGACCCAGTTGCCAGACCAGAACAGTACGGTCAGCGTCAGCGGCACATAGGGTGAGATGCGGCGGCGGGTTGGCGGGACGTCGTCGGCGGGCACGGTACTGCGGCACAAGGAAATGGAGCCGGCGCTATGCGCCGGCTCATGCCGACACTGCAGGTGGAGAGGGATCAGTTCGGCATGACTACACTGTCAATGACGTGAATGACGCCATTGTTGGCGGCTATGTCGGCCTTGATTACTTTGGCCTTGTCCACCGTGATGCTGCCCGACTGCTTGGCGATCGTCAGGCTTTGACCTTGAACGGTCTTCGCCGGCCCCGGACTGACTTCGCTCGAGGCGATCTTCCCGGGTACGACGTGATAAGTCAACACGTTCGTGAGCTTCGCCTTGTCGGCGAGCAGCGCGTCGAGCTGATCTTTTGGCACCTTGGCGAAGGCTTCGTCTGTCGGGGCGAATACCGTGAAGGGGCCCTTGCTCTTGAGCGTGTCTACGAGGCCAGCCTTTTCAAGCGCGACAACCAGTGTGCCGAATGATCCGGCGGACTTCGCCGTATCGACAATGTCCATCTTGCTTTCGGCTACGGCAGCGCCCAGGGGCGCAAGAGAGAGGGCGAGAGCAATCAGGCCAGGGGTGGCGAATTTGCGCATGTTCATCGTTTGTCCTTTCCGTCGAGTGGTTGAAGAGAGTTTCGAATGTCGTGTCGAGTACCTTGACGGCGAGGGCCGTATGGTGTGCCCAATCACGATACTGTCTAAGACAAACATATCGAGGCGAAGTTCCAAATCATGCGCCATAACTCGTCCGACAAGCCGTAAGATCCATCTAAGCGCGTTGAAAGATATACATAAAACGGTGCTGCGGCCAATCATTTGTCCCTCCAAGGGCAGATCGAAAACCCTCGGTCGGAACGAAATCACGCATATATGTCTACGACAGATGTCAGCGCAACGCTGGTCTGGGAGTTCTGGGCTAGGTCTCTGACATGGCGCCGCTTTCACTAACGGAGGCGGGTTTGGTTACTGTCTCAAGAGGTTTACCTATGATGCTCATGCCGCGTATGTTTCTAACTCTTGTGGTTGCAATGTCCCTTGCCGGCGCGGCCGCAACGGCCGTGGCAGCTCCCACCGACTCGATTCGCGCCGGTGCAACCACGGTGCGCCTTGCACCGGAGTTTCTTACGGCGCTTAATTCCTTGAAGGTGGCCCCGGGGGCCATCGCACCGGGCAAGCTTGCTGCCAAGCGCCGCGGTACTCTAGCCTCGTTTGTTATTGCGACGGGCGTCGTGGATCTCGGCGCAGTTACGGGCGAGGTTGCTCACGCGGGCGGCCTCTCGCTTGGTGCTGGTGAGACGCGGGTGGAACTCAGCAGTTTCATCATCGATCTGGCGGGCAAACGCCCGGTCCTGACCGGCATCGTCGTCGTGAACGACAGTTTGGTGGGGCGGGTTCCGCTGTTCGATCTTGCTCTTCCCAGCCGACCCGTGGATGTGCATGAGGTGCTGCTGCGTATCGAGGAAGTTTCGGTAACGCTGGCGCCGGAGGCCGCCGAGGCGCTGAATGGCGTGTTCAAGGTGAGCGCATTCACTCCTGGGTTCAATATCGGTACGGCGAAGCTCAAGGCCCTGCTCGATGCCGAGCATTGAATCACGGTCAGATGGCGTCAAGCAGGATGGCCGGTTCCCCGACAAACATTTTGGCCGGCCGTCCAAAATGTCTGCCGCCAACCACTCGGTATCGGTCGGCGCCGATTTCGTGACAGGAGCGGACAAGGGGTGTGTCGTAATCTTGTCCGCTACGAGAGCGGGAGATCAAATGCGATAGGCAGGGCGACCGTGATGCAGCCGTACTACTCTAGTGCTGACGTCATAGGCTTCGGTGCTTGCACTGGCCTGCGCGCGCAAAACGACATAGGACTCAAGATGGCGCTATCGACGTTGTGATATTAACGCTCCACTTGCTGGAGCGCCCGGCGGCACTGCTTGCGCAGCCAAAATTGGCTGAGAGGCGATCGTTACCAGAGTGAGATGCTCGCCGAGAATCGAGCGCGCGCCAATGGATCAAAGCGAATGAACTCGACATCGTCCATGCACGCCAAGTGCATTCAGGCAGTCACACTCGCCGATCCGCGCGCCATTGCGCGAGCACATCGAGGGTTTCGATCAGGTTGCCGATGACTTGAATTCCTGGCAATGCCCGCGCCTTGCCGCGAACGCCTTGCCCACCGGCCCACACCGCGACTTGATCCGGTAACGCCCGACGCAAAATGAGTAGCCCCTCAACTGCCTGGCGCGCCGGATAGACAGCGCTGAAGGATAGTCCCACTATGTCGAAGCCGCCGGAGAGCGTCGCGTCTCGAACCTGGCTCAGCGGTGTCTGAACGCCGAGCGATGTGCATTGAGCTCCTTCCGAGACAAGCACCGCCTCTGCCATGAGCAGGCCGAGGGCGTGCTCCTCCTCAGGGAACGTCGTCAACAGCACTTTGGGCGGGCGCAACGCCGCCCGCTGAGCGCTCACCATGGCGCTGCGCAGCGCATTCTGCATTTGCTCGGTGTAGAGGTGCTCCTCGTGGACTTCGATGTCCCCGCGCATCCAGGCATCTCCGATCACGACATTCAGCGGCGCCACGCACTCGATAACAAAGCGTTGCAGCCCGTTTTTCAAGACGAGCTGACCAAGCGAGGCGCGAAGCTCATCGACCTCATGTGCCTTGATCAACTCAAGAAAGGCGGAGAGATCCGGCTGGTTCGGCCCCTTGATTTCCGCACTGCAACGATGTTGCTCGGACAGCGCGGTGAGTTCGGCGCTCGTTGCACCAACGAGGTTCCTCGGCCGAAGACCACGATCCAGGAGGCGCTTGATCAGGCGCAGCTTTTCCACCTGCTCAATTGAATAGATGCGCTCGCCTGTCGCATCCCGGTCCGGCGTTGGGAAGCCATAACGACGTTCCCACACACGTAGGGTGTCCTTGGACAAGCCGGTGTCGCGTTCCACCGCGCTGATCGTGAGTGGCGCGAAGTCGGGAAGATTCTTGTTCATATTGTCTTGGACAAAATGTTGACACTGAGTTTCGAAAGCATTATCGTAGGGCCATTGTTGCTTTTTGTCCAGGACACATATGAATCAGAAGCGTAACCCCGAGCGTGCAGGATCCGCTGGTGCTGCAACCGTTGTGCTGTCGGGTCTCCTTGTAGTTGCGGCCATAGCGGTTCAGCCGTCATGGTCACGGCAAACAGGCGACGACTCGCGCAATCAAGTGCGCGAGACAGTTTTTGTTCTGGACAAACTTGAAGATCCGCATTTGGCTGCGCTGATCCAATTACACCGCTCCACGACCTCGGTTCAGAGCTTGCCCCGGGGCAAATCCTTCGCGGCGGCGGGTTGCTGCGCCACCTCGTTGGCTAGGTGATGCTGCCGTTCTCGAACATGCTGGACTTTGCGTGCCGTCGTGAGAACCGTGGGCTGTCGAGCCCGCGCGACGACGTGTCGCTAGCCCGCCAACGTCTTGACCGAGAAGCGATGAATGAATGCACCGGAACGTATCCTTTTGCCTGACGTCTGGTCCAGCGTCGATCCACGGCAAGCTGCCAGTCAGCGAGTCGCAATCAAGGGCGTACGCTATCCGATTAGATTGCGCTCGGACGATGGGGCAGTCGTAGCCACCATAGTCACAGCCGACCGGTCAGTCGGGCGTCCGCTTCAGGCTCAGGGCACGCGCGGGTCACGCTTCGTCGGGCTTGTCGAGACCAACCGTCCTCCGCTGACCATCGCCGGGCTAGAGAAGGTGCGTGGCGGAATGCACGCACATATCGGGGGGAACTCACGTTGCATCGAACGGAGGCTGCCTGACCTGCGCTCCAACAAGGCGCTCATAGGCAATGTCGAAAACCTAGACGTGAAGCTGTCGGCGGCGAATAGTCAGGACGCTGGCATTGCCATTGCGCTCAGCGTCACGGTGCCGGTAACCAGCCTCTGCTTTTGCTCGAGGAAGTGTCCGGACTATGACGCCCACAACCGGCCCTGCCAAATCGCGATTGGTGCCGAGCCACGTGGTTGCGTGAGCATCGAGCAGCTGGTCCGCATCGGCGAAGACGAAGCGTCCTATGAGCCTTACGGCCTGCCAAAGCGCCCCGATGAAAACTTCGTCACCGAACGCGCTTATGACAATCCGAAGTTCGTCGGGAACCCGGTGCCCGTCAGTGCGCTCAAGCAGAACAATGACCCGCGCACCGCACGCTATGTCGTCGATGCGGAGAACTTCGGGTTGATCAGCAACCATTCCGACTATGCGCGATTGGAGGGTGGTGATGCTGACGACGAGCAGGCACGCGTTGCGCGGGCGGCGGCTCATACCGGCGATGCTCCAGGTGACCACAAGGAGACGATGTGGGAATGAAAATAGCCATTATCGGATCGGGCATTTCCGGTCTTGCGGCCGCGTGGCTTCTTGCCCGCGAGCATCAGGTCGTGCTGTACGAAGCCGCGGGCTACCTGGGAGGGCATACCAACACAGTGGATGTCACCATGGAGGACGTGACGCATGGTGTCGATACCGGGTTCCTCGTCTTCAACCAACGCACTTACCCGAACCTCACCGCCCTGTTCGATCTGCTCGGCGTCGAGGTCGCGAGGAGCGAGATGTCTTTCTCGGTCAGCCTGGCCCAGCCCGGCATTGAATGGTCGGGTAGCGATTTGAAGGCGGTCTTCGCGCAGAAGAGGAATCTCGCACGACCCGCGTTCTGGCGCATGCTTCAGGACATCCTGCGCTTTAACCGTGAAACCAAGTCGTTGGTGGCGCTCGGTGGGGGGTCGAACGTCACGCTGGGCGCCTACCTTGTGCGCAACGCCTACAGCGCGGCGTTCCGCGACTGGTATCTGCTGCCGATGGCCGGTGCCATATGGTCGTGTCCGACGCGACAGATGCTCGATTATCCTCTTTGCACCTTCTTGCGCTTTTGCCGTAACCACGGCCTGCTGCAGATCTTCGACCGGCCACAGTGGCTCACTGTGCGCGGCGGCGCGCGCGAGTACGTGAAGCGCTTGGCGCGCGGCATCCCAGACATTCGCGCAGCGACCCCGGTTCAGTCCGTGCTGCGCGAGCGTGAATCGGTCAGAGTCAATACCGAACACTCTTCCGAGCGTTATGATGCGATCATCCTCGCCTGTCACAGCGACCAGCAGCTGGCGTTGCTTGGGGCAGGTGCGAGCGCGGAGGAGCGGGCTGTGCTCGGCGCCGTGCGTTATCAGCGCAACCGCGCGGTCCTGCACACCGACACCGCGTTGCTGCCGCGCCACAAAGGTGCGTGGTCGGCATGGAACTACATGGCCGGGCAAGGTGAGTCGGATAGCCGCCCAGTCAGTGTGTCGTACTTGATCAATCGACTGCAACCGTTGCCGTTTGAACGTCCGTTGATCGTCTCTCTGAATCCCTGCGTCGAGCCGCGCCGGGACGATGTCATCGCGGAATTCGACTATGCCCATCCGGTATTCGACTTCGCAGCCATCCGCGCTCAGGCGCGGCTGAGGCTGCTCCAAGGCAGGCAACGCACCTGGTATTGCGGGGCGTGGACCGGTTATGGCTTTCACGAAGACGGACTGAAGTCGGCGCTGACGGCGGCGAACGCCCTCGGCGTGCGTGCGCCGTGGCAAGCAAGGACGACAGAAACGCTGATGGTGGCGGCATGAGCGCAAGTTCCGACGTCGCTCCGACCGCGGCGGAAATCTGCTTCGGCGCGGTTATGCATCGGCGCTGCGCGCCGGTGGAGAATGGATTTACTTACCCTTATATGTGTGTTCGTCTGCCCCTTTCAAAGGCCGGTCAGCTGGCATCGAGCTACCGCCCCTTTTTCGCCATCAACCGCACGGCGCTGTTGCGCCTGGACGACCGAGACCACGGCGCGCGCGACGGTAGTCCGCCGCTGCCCTGGGTGCAAGCGTTGCTCGCACGTCACGGAATAGTGGCGGGCGGGGAGGTGGTACTGCAGACCCTGCCGCGGATATTCGGATATGGATTCAACCCCGTAAGCTTTCTGTTCTGCTTTGATGTTGCGGGCGCGCTGCGAGCAGTCGTGTGCGAAGTCAACAACACCTTCGGGGAATACCACAACTACCTCGTCGCTCGCACCGACGGCAGCCCGATACTATGCGGCGAGGAGCTTCGCGCGCGCAAAGTGTTCCACGTCTCGCCCTTCTTTCCCGTGCGCGGCGAGTATCGGTTTCGGTTCCAGTGCCACGGCCGGGCGCACTCGGTGGCCATCGACTACTGGGATGGCGGCACGAAGATGCTTGCCACCCGACTGAGCGTCCGCAGTGCCCCCCTGAATCGCAGTAGCGTGTTGTCGGCTCTGGTGCGCTCTCCCTTCATGGCCCTGGGCGTCATGTTACGCATCCACTGGCAGGCCCTGCGCCTGTGGTCGAAACGCGTCACGTTTTTCCGCAAACCGCATCGGCCTCTGGAGCAGACCACACGATGACTTCGCTGCAGTCTTCATTCCAAACGGGGATAGGGTCGGGCCGCGCCGGGGCGCCGCGTGGCGCGAGGCTGTTGCTACGTACCCTGGATGCCATGCGCGATGGGCGAATGATCGTAACTCTGCCCGACGGCACAACGACACTATCGGGCCAAGGGCAATCTGTCGCGGATCTGCAGATCCGAGACTGGAGAGTTTTTGACGCGGTGCTGGCCAGCGGGGACATCGGTTTCGCCGAGAGCTATATGCGCGGGGAATGGGACACGACGGACCTGGTGCGCCTGCTCACGGTGTTGGCATCAAACCGCGACGCGCTGCAGCGCGCCATTTTCGGCAATGCCTGGGCATTGCTTGCGCACCGTATGCGCCACGTCCTCAACGCCAACACGCGCGCCGGCAGCCGCCGCAACATTGCTGCGCACTACGACCTCGGCAACGACTTCTATAGGCTTTGGCTAGACCCTAGCATGA
>DAITBA010000015.1:13157-128302 GCA_036824005.1 Rhodocyclaceae bacterium | reverse complement strand
CCATTCTGCTGATCAACGGACCGTTTTTGAAACGGGTTTTTCTACAGGCTCGTTGTCGCCGTAGTGGGGTCCGTCGCTGGCGACCATAGGCATGAGTTCGCCGCTGATCTTCTCGTTCGAGCCCTGCTTGGTCAGCTCGAAGTTCACCACCAGGTAGGGCATCCAGAAGCCTTCCGGAAAGCCGTTCGGGTTGTTGGCCAGGGCGTGGATATCGGCTTCGAGATGGATGTCCGACTCGGATGCCTTGCGCATCATGCCTTCCGGTTCCATTTCGATGGGCTGCAGGTAGACTGCAGCGACTTCCATGCCCGCGACATTGTGCGGCGTGCCGATGGGATATTCGATTGCCGTGGCGGTCGACGGCAACAGACTGGCTAGAGGAAGCAACAAGGTAATGGCGAGATTTCGGAACGACATTGTGGTCTTCTCCTGGGTGTTGAATTCGATCGGCACGGTTACCGCGACTGGCCGGTGATGGCATTCGCCATGCCGGGAGCGACGCCGGTGCCGGCTGTGCCGGCGAGCAGGGCGAGCAACAGAATGAGCGCGGCGAGCGCCGGGGCGCTGATGGCACGCGATAGGCGAACGAGCCGTGCGGCACGCCTGGACGTGCCGACCGTCAGTGTGGTCGAGGAATGAAACGCAGCCATGTCCGCATGTTCGTCGAGTCAATCAGTCGTTTCGGCTGGCTGGCTCGTCCGATTGCGCGGGCTGGCTGGCTGGCTCGGGGCATGACCCCGGAGTAGGTGCGGCAGATTGCTAACGGGGCTCGGCCGCGGGCCCGGGGCGCGATGGAGCGATCGGTGTCAGTCCATCGTGCGGCGCAACGTCACGATGGCGGCGACATGGCGGATTGCAGATAGTTCTGGAGGCCGACCTTGTCCACCAGCTCCAGTTGCGTTTCCAGCCAGTCGATGTGCTCCTCGGTGTCATTGAGGATGTCTTCGAAGAGCTCGCGCGAGACGTAGTCGTTACAGGATTCGCAGTAACCGATCGCTTCCTTCAGCGTCGCGTGCGCAGTGTGTTCGAGCTTGAGGTCGCACGCCAGCATCTCGGGCACGGTCTCGCCGATCAGCAACTTGTGCAGGTCCTGCAAGTTCGGCAGTCCTTCGAGGAACAGAATGCGCTCGATCAGTTTGTCTGCATGGCGCATTTCCTCGATTGACTCGTCATGCTCGTGCTTGCCGAGCTTGTCCAGCCCCCAATTCTTGTACATGCGCGCATGCAGGAAATACTGGTTCACCGCCGTCAGTTCGTTGGTCAAGGCCTTGTTCAGGTACTGAAGTACTTTCTTGTCGCCTTTCATGGTGTCTCCGAAGCAAGCATCAGATAGGTCGGCGCGTGCGCGTACGTCTCGTGCTCGCACTTTGCGTCCTGGAGTACCTGGCGGGCACACTTGGCGCACCGCCCGCATTCCGCGGCGACACCGAGGCGATGCCTCAGTTGTCGCATCGTGTGGCATCCTTCGGCGACGGCATTGCGGATGTCGTTCTCCGTCACCGGATTGCAGACGCATATGTACATTTTAGACCCTGTTGTGATGGCTTCGGACGGAGGCGTGTCGGCGCACGAACGTCACTTCGTGAGGATGAGTTTGCCGCTGCGCGTCTGGCGTAGCTGATACAAACCGTCCCCATGGGCGATGGTGATTTCCTGTCGGCCGGCAAACAACTGCTGACTGGAAATGGCGGAGGCTGGGTGCCGCGATCCGTCGGGCCGATTCTGGAGCGTGGCGGCAGGCCGCAGATTGGAAGTGTCGAGCAGTGCGAATTTCATCTTGTGACCGAATGTTTTATAGAATGAGAATCATTCGCATTACATCATCGGCTCGCCCCGCTGTCAATGGGTTTTTTGGCGCGGGGCGATATTGCGATCCGAATTCCGTTGAGACGCTGTCGGTGAGAATACCCGCTCTGCCGTAATGGGCATTTGATCTGGATCAACGCAAATACGAATTATTCGCACATGCAGACAGCTCGCAAAACTAGCGGGCGTCTCGCAGCGCCGCGAGCAGCAAACCGTAGCAGGCGAACGCAATCAGGGTAACGCCGGAAATGCGGTTGATCCAGCGCATCACGGCGTCGGTCAGAAATCGTGTGCCCAGTGCGGTCACGGTGGTGAGAAACAGCCACCACAGCATGGAGCCGAGCAGTACGCCAAGAGAGAACTTGGCGGCGCTCAGCGCCGATGCGGCGGTGGGAATGGTGGCGAAGGCACCGGCGAAGAACAGAATGGTTGGCGGATTGGTCATGGTCAGGCCATAGGCCAGTAGCAAAGCCCGCCCGCCGCTTTCCTGTGTGTGGGTACCGGTTGCCGTGACAGCGGGTGCGCGGGCGATCTTCACGCCCAGGTAAATCAGGACCATAGCGCCGAGAGGGCGAATCCATCCTGTGGCGCCCACCAAAGCCGCGCTTATCGCGGTCAGTCCGAACGAGGCGATCGCGGCGAACGTAGCATCGGCGGTGGCGATGCCAACACCCGTGATGAGGCCCTGGACTTGACCACGGGCGAGGGTGCGCTGCATGCACAGCAGGGCCATGGGGCCCATAGGTGCTGCTACGGCGAGGCCCAGCATCAAAGCCGGGAAGAGAATCGAATCCATTCCGATATAATCACAGCTTTGCGACGGGAGTACGAGACATGAGCCTGGACCGCGTTCCATCCGGCAAGGATCTGCCGAACGATTTCAACGTCGTCGTAGAGATACCGATGCACGCGGAACCGATCAAGTACGAGGTGGACAAGGACAGCGGCGCCATCTTCGTCGATCGCTTCATGTCTACCGCCATGCACTATCCCTGCAACTATGGCTACATTCCCCACACCATCGCCGACGACGGTGACCCGGTGGACGTGCTGGTGGTATCGCCCTACGCCCTGCAGCCGGGCTGCGTGGTGCGCTGCCGTCCGATCGGCATGCTGAAAATGCAGGACGAGGCAGGCGGCGATGCCAAGCTGCTGGCGGTGCCGGTGGACAAGCTTACGCCCATGTATCGCGATATCGTCTCGCCGCGCGACTTCCCCCAGGTGGTGCTGGACCAGATTTCCCATTTTTTCGAGCACTACAAAGACCTCGAGCCGGGCAAGTTCGTCAAGGTCCAGGGCTGGGTCGACGCCGAGGAGGCCAAACAGGAAATCCTCGAAGGCTGCATGCGCTATCAGGATGCCAAGGATAAACCGGCGTTCTGATTACGGTTGCCTGAACGGGCTGTGCTCGTTCAGTTCGTCCAGATAGGTCGCCACTCCGGCGCTCTCCCGCACAAGATGGCGCTCGACCGCTTGCGCGAACTCGGGGTGGGCGAGCCAATGCGCCGATACCGTGCGCACGGGCAATAAACCACGTGCCAGTTTGTGTTCCCCCTGGGCGCCGCCTTCGAAAGTGCCGATCCCGCGCGCGATACAGAAGTCGATCGCTTGGTAGTAGCAGGTCTCGAAGTGCAGCCCCGGCAGGTAATCGAGCGCGCCCCAGTAACGGCCGTACAGCGTGTGCGCCTTGAAAACATTCAGCGCACAGGCGACGGCGTGGCCGTCGCGCTCTGCGAGGACGAGCAGTAGATTCTCAGGCATGACCGCGCCCAGTCGCAGAAAGAAATCCAGATTCAGGTAGGGTGTCGAGCCATGCAGCCCATAAGTGCGGCGGTAACAGCGCAGGAAAAAGCGCCATTGATCGTCGCCGATTTCGTCGCCGACCAGATGGCGGAACCGAATGCCGAGATCATGAATCCGGCGGCGCTCCTGGCGGATTTTCTTGCGCTTGTCGCGGGTCAGCAAAGCGAGAAACTGCTCGAAATCGGCATAGCCGGCATTGCGCCAGTGGAACTGCACGCTATGGCGCAATAGCATGCCGTGCGCCTGCATGAGCGCTGCTTCCGCCGGCACCGGAAAGAGCACATGCGCGGATGAACGGCCCGAGGCACGGGCGAGATCGAGGAACGCGGCGAGCAGCGCTTGGCGCGATCTTCCGTCTCGCGCCAGCAGGCGCTGACACTGCACAGGCGTGAAAGGTATGGCCGAAACGAGCTTCGGATAGTAGCGCAGCCCGCTGCGCTCGTAGGCCTGTGCCCAGGCCCAGTCGAACACGTACTCGCCGTAGCTGTGCGTCTTCTCGTACAGCGGCATGGCAGCGGCGAGGCGGCCGTCCTGCCAAAGCGTGAGATGACGCGGAATCCAGCCCGCATTTTCGCCGACGCAGCCGGTGGTTTCGAGCGCATGGAAGTAATCATGCCGCAGAAACGGCGGATCGCCCGCGAGCGCGTCCCAGTCCGCGGCCGGGACTTCGGCGATGGCGGCCGCGATGCTGGTTGAATAGGTCAAGGTCGATCCTCGCTGATCGGCGGCAGGCCGTGTGGCATTATCTGGGGCGTCGCGCCATCGGGCAAGCACAAGGTCCTGCGGCCGTTGTATAGTTCATGGCCATGAGGCGCCTGAGAATCGCTGTGGCACAGATCAACTGCCTGGTCGGCGATCTCGCGGGCAATGCACGCCGTATTCTCGATGCCCTCGGGCGTGCGCGGGAACTGCGCGCCGACGTGCTGTTGACGCCCGAGCTCGCCTTGTGCGGCTATCCCCCGGAAGACCTGCTGTTGCGCCCGGATTTCTACCGCGCCAATGCCCGCGAGCTGCGCGCACTCGCCGAGGCCGTGCGAGGCATCCGCCTGATCATCGGCCACCCCCACGAGGAGGATGGCGAGCGCTTCAACGCCGCCTCACTGATCGACGAGGGCGCCGTGGTCGCGACCTATCGCAAGCATCGCCTGCCCAATTACGAAGTGTTCGACGAGGAGCGCTATTTTTCGCCGGGGACCGAGCCGTGCGTGGTGGCCATCGAGGGCGTGCGCTGCGGCATTAACATCTGCGCCGATGTCTGGGAAGAGGGTGCGGCCGAGGCGGCGCGCAGCGCCGGCGCCGATCTCCTGCTGGTGCTCAACGCTTCGCCCTACCACATGAACAAGCAGGCGACTCGCTACGAGGTGCTGCGCAGCCGTATCGAGGACACCGATATCCCGGTGGTCTATGCCAACCTCGTCGGCGGCCAGGACGAGCTGGTGTTCGACGGTGCATCGTTTGCCATGAACGGGCGCGGCGAGCTGGTCTACCAGTCGCCGGCATTCGTCGAGTCCCTTGACGTGGTCGAATTCGCGGACGGCGATCTTTGCCCCGCGTCCGTCGCGCCGCCGCGGCCGGTCGAGGCCGACGTTTATGACGCGCTGCAGCTCGGCGTGCGCGACTACATCGGCAAGAACGGCTTCCCGGGCGCCATCATCGGGCTGTCCGGCGGTGTCGATTCCGCTCTGACCCTGGCCATCGCCTGCGATGCCCTCGGCCCCGACAAGGTGCGGGCGGTGATGATGCCCTCACCCTTTACGGCGCAGATCAGCCTCGATGACGCCGCGGCGCTGGCCGCCAACCTTGGCGTGCGCTACGACGTCATCCCCATCGAACCGGCGATGAAGACGTTTGCGGCACTTCTGGCCGAGGAGTTCAAAGGCCGGCCGGCCGACACGACGGAGGAGAACATCCAGGCGCGCATCCGTGGCATGATTCTCATGGCGCTGTCGAACAAGTACGGCTCCATCGTGCTTACGACCGGAAACAAGTCGGAGATGGCGGTGGGATATGCCACACTCTATGGCGACATGGCGGGCGGATTCGCCGTCATCAAGGACATCTTCAAGACCTTTGTCTACCGTCTGTGCCGCTACCGCAACGGCCTGGGCGCGGTGATGCCCGAGCGTATCCTTACCCGTCCGCCCTCGGCGGAACTCAAGCCGGACCAGGTGGATCAGGACACGCTGCCGCCCTACGATATCCTCGACGCCATCATCGACGCCTACATGAGCCACGATCTTAGTCCGCGGCAGATCATCGCCCGCGGCTACGGCGAAAAGGACGTGCGTCGGGTCGTTGCCATGCTCAAGCGAAACGAGTACAAGCGGCGCCAAGCGCCCGTGGGTATCCGCGTTACGAGCAGGGGTTTCGGCAAGGACTGGCGTTATCCGATAACATCGCGCTATGCGGACGAGTGGCAGTGACCCGTCCCGGACCGCGGGAGGCTGGCTGCCGGGACAGGTCTGCCGATCCGTTGATCGGCCTGGACACGACTGAAAACGGGAGACGGAAGTGAAGAAAATCGAAGCCATCATCAAACCTTTCAAGCTCGACGAAGTGCGCGAGGCCTTGTCGGATGTCGGCGTGACGGGACTGACGGTGACCGAGGTCAAGGGCTTTGGGCGGCAGAAGGGGCACACCGAGCTCTATCGCGGCGCCGAGTACGTCGTAGATTTCCTGCCGAAGATCAAGATCGAGGTGGTCGTCACCGAAGCCGCTCTCGACTCTGCCCTCGACGCTATCATCAAATCGGCGCGCACGGGCAAGATCGGCGACGGCAAGATTTTCGTCATGCCCGTCGAGCAGGTGGTGCGGATCCGCACCGGCGAAACCAACGAGTCGGCGATCTGATCTGCGCGGTCAGTGTGCTGCGCGCAGTAGCACGATGACCGCTCCGGCGCCGCCGTCCACTGCGCGTGCCTGGCAAAATGCGAGGACTTCGGCGCGGTGGGCCAGCCAGCCTGCCACCAAGGCCTTGAGCACCGGTTCCCGGCCGGGCGAACGCAGTCCCTTGCCGTGGATGACGCGCACACAGCGCAATTGTCGCTTCAGGCAAAGGGCGAGAAACCCGGCGAGCAGCTCGCGCGCGGTGTGGCGCGTGGCGCCATGCAAATCGAGCTGATCCTGGATCACCCAGCGGCCGCGGCGCAGGTCGCGCAGCACGGTGCGCGCTAGGCCGCGGCGCAGAAAGACGAACTCGTCGCCGCCTTCAAGCTGCAGCTCCAATGGTGCCGGCGTGCCGATGGACTCCTGCAATGCTGCCGCTTCGTCCAAATGCCGCTGGCGCGGCACCGCCGGCGGTCGCGCCGGTTCGATGTGGATTCTGTCGTTGCGCAGCGGCCGCGCGTCGGCCACGGCCTGGCGGAATAGCGCGCGGTCATCCTCGGAGGGCGGCAGAATGCGAGGCCGCTTCATGGTTGCGTCGCCTTTCTCCGAAGGGCGGGCGGCCTTCGCCGGGCCCCTCAGGCGAGGCCCAGTCCGTCGAGGTAGCGTTCGGCGTCCAGCGCTGCCATGCAGCCAGTGCCGGCGCTCGTCACGGCCTGGCGATAGATGTGGTCCTGAACGTCGCCTGCAGCGAAAACGCCTGGGACGCTGGTTGCCGTGGCGTTGCCGTTGCCCCCGCCCTGGGTGACGATATAGCCGTTCTGCATCTCCAGCTGGCCGGCGAAAATCTCGGTGTTCGGCTGGTGGCCGATGGCGATGAACACGCCATGGAGTTCGATGTCCTCCTTGGCGCCGCTCTTGACGTTGCGGATCCGCATGCCCGTGACGCCCGTCTTGTCACCGAGCACCTCCTCGAGCACGCTGTCCCAGCGCACCGTGACGTTGCCGCCGCGAGTCCTTTCCAAGAGCTTGTCGATGAGGATCTTCTCGGCGCGGAACTTGTCGCGGCGGTGCACAACCGTCACGTGCCGGGCGATGTTGGCAAGATACAGGGCTTCTTCGACGGCCGTATTGCCCCCGCCGATCACTGCCACGTCCTGCCCCTTGTAGAAGAAGCCGTCGCAGGTGGCGCAGGCCGACACGCCCTTGCCCATGAACGCCTCCTCGGAGGTCAGCCCGAGGTATTTTGCCGTGGCGCCGGTGGCGATGATCAGGGCGTCGCAGGTGTAGCTGCCGGCGTCGCCCACCAGCGCGAACGGTCGCTCGCCCAGCCGCACCGTATGGATATGGTCGAACACCAGTTCGGTCTGGAAGCGCTCGGCATGGCGTTGGAAGCGCGCCATTAGGTCGGGGCCCTGAACCCCGTCCGCGTCGGCGGGCCAGTTATCCACGTCGGTGGTCGTCATTAACTGGCCGCCCTGGGCAAGGCCGGTAATGAGCACCGGCTTGAGGTTGGCGCGGGCGGCGTAGACGGCGGCCGTGTAGCCGGCCGGGCCGGAGCCCAGGATCAACAGGCGGATGTGGCGTACGGGCGAGGTCATGATGGCGTGAGCTTCAGTCGGGTTCGGGGCAAGCGCGGGAATCGGGCCGGATCGGGTGACACAAAAATTAACGCGGCTCGGCCGATTACCCCGGATTCCGTGGTCAAATCCCGGGAATCCGAGGCGCACGAAGGCACTGGCGAGCACCATGGGGCGATCGGCCCCGTGGTGGGCATTATACCGAAGGCGCATTGCCCGACATTCAACTTGTGGCTAATGTGGCCGTTATAGGGGTGCCAGTTGCCTTCAAGGCAGGGCTGTTGCATGGCCTGCCGCGAGCCCGGGACGGATTCCGGGCGGATGGTCGGCGGACCAATGATAACTGGATACGAAGAACATCCGACTAGTGAGGTGGAAAATGATGCCCATGCCGAGTTCCGTGACCACGACAGCGTTGCGCTGCTTTCCGATGTTCTCGGGCCTGCAGCCGCAGAATCTGGAGCCGATCGCCCGCGTGGCCATCCTGCGCCGGGTGCCGCGCAATGCGACGGTTGTCATGGCCGGTGATCGCACCGACTTCGTCTATCTCGTGCTGTCCGGCAGCCTGAAAGTGCTGGTGAGCGACGAGGAGGGTCGGGAAGTGATCCTGTCCATGCTCGGGCCGGGCGAATTGTTCGGCGAAATGGGCGTACTCGACGAGAATCCGCGCTCGGCAACCGTTGTCGCCGCCGCTCCAAGCGAACTGATCGTCATCTCCAAGAGCGACTTCAAGCGCTGCCTGCAGGACAACTTCGAGGTTGCGCTCTACATCATGCGCAATCTGGTGCAGCGTCTGCGCACGGCCGATCGCAAGATCGAAAGCCTGGCCCTGATGGACGTCTACGGTCGCGTTGCCCGTCTATTGCTGGAAATGGCGGAAAACATCGACGGTCAGATGGTCGTGACGCGCAAGATCTCCAAGCAGGACATCGCAAAAATGATCGGTGCATCTCGGGAAATGGTCAGCCGTGTCATGAAGGACCTGCAGGTCCAGGGTTTGATCGAAGAAGGCAAGGGCCGCATCCTGCTGCGCGAGCGAATCAGCACCATCAGCTGATCCCCGCGCGGGCGCGACGAAGCCTCGGCGTCGGCGCGCCTTCGATCTCCACATCGTTCTTCCGTCCACTGCCGTACACCCCCGGGATCGCGCGCACTGCCCGCGCGGGCGCATCGTTTATAATGGCCGCTGGGATCACCGCGGCTGCGCGGTGACGAATCTCTTTCCTCCCGAACGATATCGCGTGCTGTTGCGATCGAACGCCCAACCTCTGCCGGAGAAGATTGCCGCGTTGCTCCAGGAGGCGCGCTGGCTCATCGTCGGCGGGCTGGCGATGTATCTGGCCCTGATCCTGTTCGGCTATAGCAGGGGCGACCCGGGCTGGTCCCACGCCGCGAAAGTCGAGGCGATTGCCAATCCCGGCGGGCGCTTCGGCGCTTGGCTGGCCGACCTGCTGCTCTACCTGTTCGGCATGTCCGCCTGGTGGTGGGTGATCTTTCTGCTCTTTCTCGTTGTGTGGGGCTACCGGCGGCTTGACGGTCTGATCATCCTCGATCGCCGCCCGTTCCTGATTGCGCTGGCCGGATTTATCGTCCTGCTGGCAGCGAGCAGCGGCCTGGAAGCAATGCGTTTCTACGGCCTGAAGAGCCCACTGCCTCTCGCCCCGGGTGGTATGTTCGGCACGGAAGTGGGTGCTCTGGTGTCCAGTTTCCTCGGGTTCACCGGCGGCACGCTGATGCTCATTGCCTTGTTTGCCGCCGGATTCAGTTTGTTCTCTGGATTGTCGTGGATTCGTCTTGCCGAACGCATCGGCGCGGAGCTGGAGCGTGTCGCCAGCGGCGTCCGCAATGCCGGGCAGCGCTGGCAGGACCGGCGTGTCGGTCGCGAGGTGGCGGAACAGCGTGAGGCTGTGGTGGAGGTGCAGCGCAAGCGCCTGGATGATGAGCCGCCCCTGCGCATTGAACCGCCGCTCGTCGACGTGCCGAAATCGGCCAGGCGCGACAGGGAGCGGCAGCAGCCTCTGTTCCGCGATCTGCCCGGCGGCGTATTGCCGCCGCTTTCCCTGCTCGACGAGCCGCGGCAGGACGCCGAGCCGCCGTCGACCGAGACGCTGGAATTCACCTCGCGCTTGATCGAACGTAAGCTCGCCGACTTCGGCGTTGAAGTTCGCGTGCTGGCCGCCTATCCGGGGCCGGTCATCACCCGTTACGAGATCGAGCCTGCCGTCGGCGTCAAGGGCAGTCAGATCGTTAACCTGGTCAAGGATCTGGCGCGAGCGCTATCGGTGGTCAGCATCCGCGTCGTCGAAACGATTCCCGGCAAGTCCTGCATGGGACTGGAGATCCCCAATGCCAAGCGGCAGGTGGTGTGCCTGTCCGAGATACTCGGCTCGGTCGCCTATCACGACATGCACTCGCCGCTCACTCTGGCCCTGGGCAAGGATATCGGCGGCCAGCCGAAGGTCGCCGATCTGGCGCGCATGCCGCACCTGCTCGTGGCCGGAACCACCGGTTCGGGCAAGTCGGTGGCCATCAATGCCATGATCCTGAGCCTGATCTACAAGTCCGAGCCGCGCCATGTGCGCCTGATTCTGGTCGACCCGAAGATGCTCGAGCTGTCGGTATACGAGGGCATCCCGCATCTGCTGGCGCCGGTGGTCACCGACATGAAGCAGGCGGCCAACGCGCTCAACTGGTGCGTGGCCGAGATGGAGCGGCGCTACAAGCTCATGTCGACGCTGGGCGTGCGCAATCTCTCCGGCTTCAACCACAAGCTGCACGACGCCGAGAAGGCCGGCACGCCGATCGCCAATCCGTTTGCCCTGACGCCGGAGAGCCCCGAGCCGCTGGCGCCGCTGCCCAATGTCGTCGTCGTCATTGACGAACTGGCCGACCTGATGCTCGTGGTGGGCAAGAAGGTCGAAGAACTGATCGCGCGCCTGGCGCAGAAGGCACGCGCCTCGGGGATTCATCTGATTCTGGCGACGCAGCGGCCGTCGGTGGATGTCATTACCGGTCTGATCAAGGCGAACATTCCGACGCGCGTTGCCTTCCAGGTTTCGAGCAAGGTGGACTCGCGCACCATTCTCGATCAGATGGGTGCGGAAGCGCTGCTCGGCCAGGGCGACATGCTTTACCTTGCCCCCGGGACGGGGTTGCCGCTGAGGGTGCACGGCGCTTTCGTCAGCGACAACGAGGTGCATCGGGTGGTGGATCACTTAAAGAGCGTCGCCGCGCCGGACTATGTCGAAGGGATACTAGAGACGCCTGGCGACGGCGACGGAGAGTTCGGCAGCGATGCTGTCGAGGGTATGGGTGGCGAGGCGGATCCGCTCTATGACCAGGCGGTGGAGATCGTCCTCAAGACGCGCCGTCCGTCGATCTCACTTGTGCAGCGGCATCTGCGTATTGGCTACAACCGCGCGGCGCGCCTGATTGAGGAAATGGAACGCGCCGGACTTGTTTCCGCCATGGGAGCCAACGGCAATCGCGAAGTGCTGGTGCCGGCGCGGGCGGAGTAGAGGAAAAGGCCATTCACTTCCAAGCCAGCCGGTGTACCAAGGTGCTCCGAGGTCTTTGCATTGACCAAGCCGATATCGAGCGCGCATACGAATGTTCGTTGCGTCGTTGCTTGGTGTTACTTGGTGTGCTTGGTGCTTTGTTCGTTGGCTTTTCCGCATCAGCCCAGGCTGCGGCGCTTGAACGTCTGAAGAACTTCGTCGAACAGACCCGTACCGGCCGTGCCGGTTTCTCGCAAACCGTGGTGGCGAAGAGCGGGCGCAAGCCGCAGCAGGCGAGTGGTACGATGGTTTTTGCCCGCCCTGGCAAGTTCCGCTGGAGCTACGAGAAGCCCTATCAGCAATTGATCGTCGGCGATGGCGAGCGGCTTTGGGTCTATGACAAAGACCTGAATCAGGTGACGGTGAAGAAGCTGGGCGCGGCCCTGGGCGCCAGCCCGGCGGCACTGCTCGCGGGCGATAACGAATTGGAGAAGAATTTCCAGCTTGCCGACGGCGGCCTGCGCGACGGCATCGAGTGGGTGGACGCGCGACCAAAAGCCGCTGACAGCACATTCGAGTCCCTGCGCATCGGCTTCGCCGGCGACATTCTGCAGACCATGGAACTGCGCGACAACTTCGGCCAGACGACGACGCTGACGTTCCACCAATTCGAGCGCAATCCGATGACCGACGCCGGAGTCTTTCGCTTTACGCCGCCCAAGGGCGCGGACGTCATCGGTGAGTGATCTGTTTCAGCAGCCGCGGCCGCACGCGCCGCTGGCGGAGGCGCTGCGTCCGGCGACACCGGAGGAGGTTGTCGGGCAGGCGCATCTGCTCGGGCCGGGAAAGCCGCTGCGGCTGGCTTTCGAGTCGCGCACGCCCCACTCGATGATTCTGTGGGGGCCGCCGGGCGTGGGCAAGACCACATTGGCACGGCTCATGGCTCAGGCCTTCGATGCCGAATTCATCGCGCTTTCGGCTGTGTTTTCCGGTGTCAAGGATATCCGCGAAGCCATCGGTCGCGCCGAGGTCATGCTTGCCACCAGCGGGCGGCGCACCATCCTTTTCGTGGACGAGGTGCATCGGTTTAACAAGGCGCAGCAGGATGCCTTCCTGCCCTACGTGGAGCAGGGGCTCATCACCTTCATCGGTGCCACGACGGAGAATCCGTCATTCGAGGTGAACAGCGCCTTGCTCTCCCGCGCCGCCGTCTATGTCCTCAAGTCTCTGAGCGAAGCGGAACTGGGTCAGCTTTTCGATCGTGCCCGCAGCCGCGCCTTTCCCGAGCTGACATTCGACGACAATGCGCGCGAGCGCCTGATCGGTTTTGCCGATGGCGATGCGCGGCGGCTGCTCAATTTGCTGGAACAGATGCGTACCGCCGCGCAATCTGCGGCAGTGACAGCGGTCGATGCCCAGTTCGTCGCCGATACCCTGTCGCGCAACCTGCGCCGCTTCGACAAAGGCGGCGACGCCTTCTATGATCAGATCTCGGCCTTGCACAAGTCCGTGCGCGGCTCCAACCCGGACGCCTCGCTCTACTGGCTGGTACGAATGCTCGACGGCGGCGCCGATCCTCTCTACCTAGGCCGGCGTATCGTGCGCATGGCCGTGGAGGACATCGGGCTGGCGGACCCTCGGGCGCTGGAGCTGGCGCTCAACGCCTGTGCGACCTACGAGCGACTCGGTTCCCCGGAAGGCGAGCTTGCCCTGGCCGAAGCCGTGCTCTTTCTCGCCTGCGCGGCGAAGTCGAATGCTGTCTATGTCGCGTATAATGCGGCGCGCAAATTCATCGCCGAAGACGGCTCGCGTCCGGTGCCGGAACACTTGCGCAATGCGCCGACGCGGCTGATGAAGGAGCTGGGCTACGGGCGTGAGTATCGCTACGCCCACGACGAACCGGACGCCTACGCCGCGGGCGAGAACTATTTTCCGGAGGGCATGCCGCGAGTCGAATGGTACCGTCCGAGCGACCGCGGGCTGGAGGCCAGGATCCGGGACAAGCTCGCTCATCTGCGCGCGCTGGACGACGCGGTGCGGGGCAAATAGATTACACGCATGGCAAATACAGTTTGAGGCCGGAACATGCTTGACATCCAGTTGCTGCGCACCCAACTCGATCAGATCGCCGAGCGGCTCGGGCCGCGCGGCTACACATTGGACAAGGCGACGTTTCAGAGCCTGGAGGAACAGCGCAAGGTTCTGCAAACGCGCACCCAAGAGCTGCAGGCGAAGCGCAATGCCCTGTCGAAACAGATCGGCATTCTCAAATCGAAGGGCGAGGACGCCGCAGCGGTGATGGCCGAGGTCGGCGGCATCGGCGACGCGCTCAAGAGCAACGAGGACGAACTAGCGGGGCTGCTGCGCAGAATCGACGAGTTCGTGTCGGTGATCCCGAATCTGCCCCATGAAAGCGTGCCCATTGGCCGGTCGCCGGAGGAGAACGTCGAGGTGCGCCGTGTCGGCACGCCGCGACGGTTCGACTTCGCCGTGAAGGATCACGTGGACCTCGGCGCTGGTTTGGGTGGGCTGGACTTCGAAACGGCGGCGAAAATCAGCGGCGCCCGTTTCGGTCTGATGCGCGGCCAGGTAGCTCAGCTGCATCGGGCGCTGGCGCAATTCATGCTCGATGTGCACACCCGTGATCATGGCTACACCGAGGTCTACGCACCTTATCTTGTCAATGCCGAAAGCATGTTCGGTACCGGGCAGCTGCCCAAGTTCGAAGCTGACCTGTTCGCCGTTCCGCGCAGCGACGCGGAGAAAATGTATCTGATACCGACCGCGGAAGTTCCTGTGACGAACATCGTGCGCGGCGAAATTCTTCCCCTCGATGCCCTGCCGCTGAAGATGGTCTGTCATACGCCGTGCTTCCGCTCCGAAGCGGGGTCCTACGGCAGGGATACCCGCGGCATGATTCGCCAGCACCAGTTCGACAAGGTAGAGCTGGTGCGCATCGAACGTCCCGAAAACTCGTGGCAGGCGCTGGAGGAACTGACCGGTCATGCTGAGGAGATACTAAAGCATCTCGACTTGCCCTACCGCGTCGTTATCCTGTGCACCGGCGACATGGGCTTCTCGGCCGCCAAGACCTATGACATCGAAGTGTGGCTGCCGGCGCAGAACACTTACCGCGAAATCTCCTCCTGCAGCAACTTCGATGCGTTCCAGGCGCGGCGCATGCAGGCGCGCTGGCGCAACGAGAAGGGCAGGCCAGAGCTGGTGCACACGTTGAACGGTTCGGGACTGGCGGTGGGACGCACTCTGGTCGCGGTGCTGGAGAACTACCAGCGCGCCGACGGCAGCGTCGAGATTCCGAAGGTTCTGCGCGGATACATGGGCGGCATGGAGACCATCGCAGCGGCGCGTTGAACGCCGCGTTCTCAGCGGCGCTGCCGCTGTATCGCCGGCCGATCGTGGCGGCAGAGCAGGTCGTAGAATACGCGCACGTTTTCCACCATCGCCACTGCTTCATGGCCGCGGGCGCTGCGACTCTTCAGCTGCCTGGCATAGTCCGGCTTGGACAGCAACGGCAACACGCTCTTCATGTCATACCAGGAGTTGGGTTCGCGGCCGAGATCCTCGGCGATCGTGCGTGCGCTGTGCACATGACGCATGCCGACGTTGTAGGCGGCTAATGCCAGCCAGCTGCGATCAGGCTCGACGACCTCCGGCGGCAGTTGCGCGCGCAACTCGGCGAGATAGCGCGCCCCGGCGTCGATGTTCTGCACCGGGTCGAGCAGGTCGGCCACGTTGAGCCGCTGGGCCGTTTCCTCGGTGAGCATCATGAAGCCGCGCACGCCGGTCGGCGACTCGGCCGCCGGATTCCAGTGCGACTCCTGATAGGCGAGCGCCGCCAGCATGCGCCAGTCGATCCCGACCCGCTCGCCGGCCATCATGAACGCTTCGCGGTAACGCGGCAGCAGCGTCCGGATGCGCTCGACAAAGACGTTGACGTCGAGCGCAGGCAAGCGATTGGCATGGCCGAAATAGCGGTCGATCAGCCGATCGAGAGTACCGTCCCGTCCCGCCTTGGCGATGAAGGCATTGGTGCGCTCGACCAGTTGTCTGTCCGCGTCGGCGGGAAACGCCCATGACAGCGTCAGCGAGTCCGGCAGCGGATGAGCTTCCTGCAGCGAGGGGTACAGATTGCGCGCCAGAGCGAAGTGCGCCGAATCCGTGGCCACGAGGTCGATACGGCGCTGGCTGGCGCGTTCCAGAAGTTCGAGGTCGCTGCCGGATGCCACCTCGATCAGCGCCATGCCCGGGACATGGGACTGCATCGCCTTGAGCGCCACGGCGGCCGGGGAGCCGGAGAGGGTGGCGACGACCCGGCCGTTCAGATTGCCAAGCTCGATGATCGAGGGCGACGTTTCATGTTGCACCAGCATCTGTCGCAGTTCGTAGATGGGGCGGGAGAAATGCACCGCGCCGTTGCTCCGGCGATCGAGCCAGGCAGCGGCCAGATGCACATTGCCATCGACGAGGTGCTGGTTCAGTTCTTCGAGGTTCGCGGTGACGATGAAACGCGCCTTGACGCCCAGTTCCGCGGCGAACAGCTGCATGAGATCATGCTCGAAACCGTTGACCGATCCGGCCTCGCCGGTCGAATAGGTCGTCGGGCCGCTGCGCGTCGCGACCACGAGTTCGCCAAGCTCGCCATAGGGTGGCAAGGGTTTGGGCAAGAGCGCCATCGCGGCGCGTGGAATCTCGCAGCCGAGAAGCAGCGCCGCGGCGACGAGCAGAAGCAGTCGTGCGACACCTGCCCGCAGAGGGCTGCATCGTCGCGGGCAGATCGCAATGGCGGACGTTTGATGGTACACTTCGCGCCCTCGGAGAGGTGCCGGAGCGGTCGATCGGGGCGGTCTCGAAAACCGTTGTACTCGCGAGAGTACCGTGGGTTCGAATCCCACCCTCTCCGCCAGGATTGAATTGAGGCCCGCTGTTGCGGGCTTCTTCATTTGTTGCCGACCTGTCGCCCGTCGTGCGGTGCCGGCACACCCATTAGGTACTCTTCCAGCGGCTTTGCGCCGGCACGTGACGTGCCAAGAAGTCCATCTGATCCGCAAGAATATTGCGGTTACACAGAATCAGGTATTCCGCCTTGTTCGGAACGTAGGGCGCGTAGAGCAGTTCCATGCCCGCCTGCTCCGGCGTACGTCCGCTCTTCTGCTGATTGCACGAGCGGCACGCGGTCACGACATTCATCCATGTATTGCGCCCGCCCTTGGACACGGGCGTGATATGGTCCCGGGTCAGGCGCGCAAAGGCGAATTCACCGCCGCAGTAGGCGCAGATATGACGGTCGCGATGAAAAAGTTCCCGGTTGTTGAGCGGTGGGATGGCATTGAAGCTGCGCTGGGCAAGCGCCTTGCCCTTGATGGCGATGATGCTGTTGGCGATGATCGCCGAACGTTGGCCGGTAATGCGGCAGTACCCGCCGCGAAACGTGAAGCAGTTGTCCCCGGCAGACCAGGCAACGAGGTTGCGCGCGTAGTAATAGCAAGCATGCTGCCAAGTGACCCAGCGATGGGGCACACCGTGCATGTCGAGTGTCAGGATCAGCGGATGCGCACGGCTGCCCGGTCCGGGCACCAGCACACCGGGATCGATCTCTCTCAGGCTGTAGGGCGCGTACATCTTCGATGTAGAATCATAGAGTTGTCAAAGCGTAGCAGAGCACCGTGAATTTTCCTAGTACCTCCGCCAGCGGGGCTGGAGGCGCAGACTTCTTCGCGCTCGCCGCGCGGCAGCGCCTCGTCCGGGCGCTGGCCGCGTCCATCGTCCTGCACGCGCTGGTGCTGTGGAGCGGGCTGCATGCGCCGCACGCGCCGAAGCTGGCGCAGCCACTGATCGCCACGCTGCGGGCCGTCGTGCCGCCGCCGGCGAGCATTCCCGAGCCGCCGCCTCCCGCTCCCGAGCCACCGGCGAAACGCCCGAAACCAGTGCCAGTTCCCAATGTCGTTCGTACTCCGGCGCCCGAACGGCCGGTCGAGCGCGCGCCGGCTCCACCCCAGATCGTGGCCGAACCGAAACCGGCGGAAGCGGATGGCGATCGCAGCAAGGCCTTCGTCGTGCCGGCGCCGAACGTCGTACCCGATCCCGCTCCGGTTCTGCCCCCGCCCGTCGCTGCGCCGCCGCCGAGCGCCGGCATCGATGCCGACGGCCTGCGCCAATACAAGGTTGCCCTGGCGAGCAGTGCGCGCGGGTTCCGCGTGTATCCGCGCATTGCCCAGGAGCGCGGATGGACGGGTCTCGTGGAGCTGCGGATCGCCGTCTTCGCCGATGGCCGGCCACACGTGGTGCAAGTCGCTAAGTCCAGCGGCCACGCCGTCCTGGACAACCAGGCGCGCGAAATGCTAGGCCAGGCGCTGAAGCAGACGGCGGTACCCGACAGTCTGCGTGGCAGGGACGTCACTGTGACGGTGCCGGTAAATTTCGATCTGCGGGAGGAATGAGCGGAGCACGATTTGTGCGCCGGCTTTAGCACCGTATCTGCTGCCGACAAAAACTGTCGAGCGCCAACACCTGAGCCTGGGAGCCGGTTGGCTGTCGCGCGTCTCTGCCACCGTTGTCGAGTGCCAGGCGGAAGGCGAACTTGGCGAAGAACTCGTTGAACATCTCCCCGCCCAGCGTGCCTACCGCGTAGAGCATGTCCTGTGCGGCATGGTATTCGAGCAGGATCGCGGCCAGGGGTTGCGGCGCGGGCCCCGATACCACTCGCGCGCCGTGCGCCGGATCGTACTGGCTGTGCTCCGAACAGCAATGAATCACCGCGGCGGCCCCGCTCGGCGCGGTGGGGGTAGCGCGGTAGCTGATGAAGCTCACGTCCCTCGTCGGATAGCTCAGCTTGTGTGCGCAGATGGCCGAGTAGGCGACCAGCGAGCCCCGCGGGCCAACGCCGCCCGGCCAGTCGTAGCTTTTCGATTCGGCCGTTTGCAGCGAGCTGCTTGGCCGCACCGCGTGTCCAAGGTCGAGCAGGAAGCACGGCGTGCTGGCGTAGGGATAGTGGAAGATATAGTTGCGCCGGGCGACGACCGAGGTGGCCCGTAGCGGCTGTCCGTGCGCATCTACCAGCAGCGTGCGGGAGTAGTAGTGTGGCTGCAGTCCCGCGGACACGCTGCCTGGCAGCGCTGCGGCCGCGCAGCCGGCGGCGCAGGATGAGAGAAAAGCACGACGCTTCATGGAAACGCCTCATGGAACGGGACGACGCGAGTCGACCGTATTCGAGCCTCGGCCGGTTGTCAATTCGCTGCCATGAGTCAGCCCGCCAACTGCATTCGTACCCCCGGTGCCGTGGTGAGGATGTGCGCGTCTCCGGCGGTATGGCTGCGTGCATACTGCGACGCAAGGCGAAACATCCGTGCAGTACAAAATCATTGCCAGCCGGCACAACAGGGCCGGATGCGCGTGCATCGAGCCTACGCTGAGGTGACGAACTCCGCTGCCCGTGTGCGCGAACGGCCGCGTTGGGGCGCGAAACGGATGCTCCGACCTACTCGATAATCCACGATCTGCGCGCGCCGTTGGGTGTTCTCGACGGTTTCAGCCACGTGTCCGAAGAGGAGTACGGCGACGGTCTCGATGCGGACGGCATCGATTGCCTAGGATGCATTCGCGCCGCGGTCCGGCGCCTGAACCGGCAGATTCTAGGGACTGCTTACGCGCTCGCGAGACCGTCTGACGCGTGTCCGCCGCGAGCCCCTCGACATGGCTCGTCCCGCGCACGGGTTGCTGTCGAGACTTCGCGACGGCGAACCATGGCGCAGCGTGACGAAGATGATCACCGATCACGCGCCGGAGCAGGCCGATGCCCGGCTCGCACACGCGCTCATGGTGGAGATGCTCGGCAATGCCTTGAAGTTCACCCGCATCCGCCCGGAGGCACGCATCGAGTTCAGTCGCTCGGTTGTCGGTGACAGCGAACACCTTCACGTCCGCGACAAAGGTGCCGGGTTCGATCAGGCGAACGCCGAACCCCCGCTTTTTTCCGCTTCAGCGCATGCACAGGGCAGACGAGTGCGAAGGCATGGGCATTGGTCTTGCCACTGGCATACACGTTGCGCGCCTTCACGGCGGCGAGCCGCGCGCGCTTTTTATGTTACAGCCCGGCTCGTGGCCGGTCCCGCCAACTCACAGCACAGGAATGCCGATCATCCACGCCATGCTTTGTTGCCGTGCTGGTCCGATGCCCAACCAGGCAGCGCGGGCTCGCTGCGGTGCGGGGCTCGGCACTGTTGTCCATACCGCCACCACCCGCGCACCTACATCCTGCTGCGACATTTCGAAGCAGAACCCTAGCGCGGCACGAGAATGTCTTCCGCATGGAAGCGGAAGCTGCCCTCACGGCGGTCGGCATAGTAGAAGCGCAATGACATTGCGATCGAGCGGAAAGCGATGTCGCGCCAGGGCATGGCGCTCTCGTCGAAAAGGCGCACTTCCGTCGTTTCTGCGCCGGGCATGAAATCCAGATCGAGCAGGCGCGCGCGGTAGATCATATGAACCTGATTAATGTGGGGAACGTTGATCAGTGAAAACAATTCGCCCACCTCGATGCGGGCCAGGGCTTCTTCGAGAGTTTCGCGCGCCGCGGCCTGGGCTGTCGTCTCGTCGTTTTCCATGAAGCCCGCCGGCAGGGTCCAGTAACCCGAGCGCGGTTCTATCGCCCGCTTGCACATCAGTATCCTGTCGTCCCATTCGACGATGGCGCCGATCACCAGCTTTGGATTCTGGTAGTGAATCATGCCGCAGCTTGCGCAAACGAAACGCGGCAGGTTGTCGCCGTCTGGAATGCGCAAGACCACGGGGGCACCGCAGTGACTGCAGAAGTTCACGGCCCGGTAACGACGTGATTATCGACATTGGCATTCTAACAGGCCGCGGGCGGGACTCCCCGTCCATACGCCGTGCCGGCCAGGGGCTTACAGGCTGAGAGGCACGGTCGGCGCCGCTAAAGCTGCCCCGGGGCGGGGCCGTAATATGTCCTTGCAGAGAGGCGTCGTTTTCTGCAGCCGACCAATTGACGCGCGGGCAAGGCCATGAGTCCGATAGATATATCGAAGTTTGAGCAGCTTAAAGCGACCGGTGAGCTACCGTCGCCGAAGGGCGTCGCCCTTGCCATCATCCGCATGACGCAGCAGGAAAGCGTCGCGACGGTGGAGATCGCGCGCGTGGTGAAGTCCGATCCAGCCTTCGTCGGCCGGCTGATCAAAGCCTCCAACGGTGCCAACGCGGTTGGCAGGAGGCCCGTGGCGTCGGTTCAGGACGCCCTGCTGGTGCTGGGGATCCCGGCGGTGCGTAGCCTCGCCCTGGGGTTCTCGCTGCTCTCCACCTACCGCAACGGCTCTTGCCGCAATTTCGATTATCAGGAGTACTGGTCGAGTTCACTCGCCTGCGCCATAGCCATGCAGGCGATTGCTACCCGGGCGCGAATTGCCCAGCCCGAGGAGGCATTCTGCGTCGGATTACTGGCGCGCATCGGCGAACTGGCGCTGGCGACGCTGTTCCCCGAAGACTACTCGCGCATCCTCGCGCACGTGGCCGACCGCAGGGGTCCGCGGCTGAACGAGATGGAGCGTGAATCGTTTGCCATGGATCACGCCGGACTGAGCACCGCCATGCTCTCCGACTGGGGCGTGCCGAAGATATTCGTCGAGCCGGTCTATTACCACGAAGATCCCGAGCAGGCAGGTTTCCCGGATGGGTCGCGGCATCATAATCTGATGCAGGGCCTCATCCTGGCCAGGCACATTGCCAGCATTTGCGTGGCACCCGAGAAGGAACGCCAAGCACTCATGCCACACTTGTTCCTGCTTGGGTCGCGGCTGTCGATAGACGCCGACGACCTGAGCGCGCTCTGCGACGGAGTGGCCAGAGAGTGGCTGGACTGGGGCGCCCTGCTCAGCGTACGGACGCAATGCCTGCCCGCCTTCGAGGAGATGGCGAACCCGATGCCGGAACCGGCGCCATTGGCGCCGAGTGTGGCCGCGCCGACGCTAGGCGGGCAGCGTCTGCGCGTGCTCGTTGTGGACGACGATCCGACAATGCGCGCGATGCTGCGCAGCGTTCTGGAGAAGGCGGGCCACGAGGTGATGGAGGCGAAGGACGGCAAGCAGGGCATCGAGGTCGCCCTCGACACGCAGCCGCAAATGATGATCGTGGACTGGATGATGCCCGAGATGGACGGCATCGACATGACCAAGGCATTGCGCAAGACCAAGGTCGGTCGGCACATCTACATCCTCATACTGACCAGCCTGGAAGAGGAAGATCGGCTGGTCGAGGCATTCGCCAATGGCGTGGACGATTTCATGTCCAAGCCGCTCAAGCCGAGGGTGCTGGCAGCGCGGCTGCAGGCCGGCGGCCGCGTGATCAAGCTGCAGGAGGAGATCCAGCGCGACCGTGAGGAAATCCGGCAATTTGCGGCAGAGCTGGCCATCAGCAACAGACGCCTGCAGGAAATGGCGCTCACCGATGTCCTCACCGGTGTTCCCAACCGGCGCTATGCCATGGACCGGATGCAGCAGGAGTGGGCAAGTTCCAGCCGCAACCAGCGGGCGCTGGCCTGCATGGTGATCGACCTTGACGAGTTCAAGCAGATAAACGACAGCTTCGGGCACGACGTGGGCGACATCGTGCTGCGCCAGACGACGGCGACCATCAGGCAGGCAATCCGTGCCCAGGACGTGATTTGCCGACTCGGGGGTGACGAATTCCTGGTTATCTGCCCGGAAACGTCGCTCGAACAGGCCGTGGTCTGTGCCGAGCGCGTGCGGCGCGCGGTGGAGGCGATGCAGGTTAGAACTGGAATGCTGGCGCTGAAGGGCAGTGTCAGTATCGGGGCGGCAGCGCGGGACGCGGATACGGCGGACGCGGAGGCGCTCATCAAGCGCGCCGATCAAGGCGTCTATCTGGCGAAGGAGCGCGGGCGTAACCGGATCGCCAGCGCGCAGGCCCGTCCCTGAGGCGCTCGGCGGGGGGCAATGCCCCTTTCGGCGGAATCAAGTTTTTCTTGCATCCGACGTAGATTCGAGATAAGAATGACTTCAGTTTCGCAGCTGGCAATGTTTCGGAGAGTCTTAACGTGATGTTCGGCGATCGTCCAATCCACATGCTTGTGGTTGACGACTCGGAAGACGACGCCTTCCTGCTTTATTCCGAGCTGGCGGCGCGCGGCGCCCACGTTGACTACCAGCGCGTCGACAATGCCGTCGACCTGGCGGGCGCCTTGCAGACCGGCGACTGGGAAGTGATCATCTGTGATCACAACATGCCGGGATTCGATTCCTTCGCCGCTCTGGAGGTTCTCAAGCAGAGCGATAGGGACATCCCGTTCATCATCTATTCCGGTCAGATCAGCGACCAGCAGGCGGTAACCGCCATGCATGGCGGAGTCAACGATTACATCCCGAAAGGCAACTTCGCCAAGCTGATTCCGGTGATTGAACGCGAGCTGCGCGGTGCGGCGACGCGCCAGGCGGTACGCCAGGCCGATCATCGCATCAAGGAATTGGCATACTTCGATCCGTTGTCGAATCTGCCCAATCACAACCTCTTCTGCGAACGTGTCTCCGAGTGGATCTGCGAGGCCAGGCGCAGCGGCAAAGTTCCCAATGGCGCCCTGTTTAGTATCGACGTCGATCGGTTTCTGCGCATCAACAGCTCGTTCGGTTACGAGACGGGCAATGAAATTCTGCGTCAGGTCGCCAAACGAGTGGCCGAATGCGCCGAATCGAGCGCAATCGTGGCCCGTCTTGGCGGTGACGAATTCGGTGTTTTCCAACCTGCGATGAGCGAGGAACCCGCGATCGCGAACTTCTGTCACTGGCTGATGCGTGCCTTCGACGCGCCGTTCATGAAGGACCGCCTGGAGCTGTATCTGACACCCAGCATCGGCGTGGCCCTGATTCCCGACGATGGCGATGAGGTCTACCAGTTGCTGATGAACGCCGAAACGGCCATGGCGCATGTCAAGCGCGCCGGCGGCAATGGCTTCCGGTGTTATACCCGCGACATGAATGCTTCCTCGGCCGAGCGCATCGCGTTGGAAACCGATCTGCGCCACGCCATCGAACGCAACGAACTGTTCCTGCAATACCAGCCCTGCGTGAGTTCCCAGAACGGGCGTACGTTGGGCGTCGAAGCGTTGGTGCGCTGGCAGCATCCCCTGCGCGGTCTCATCCCGCCCGACCGGTTTATCCCGATCGCCGATGAGTCCGGGCTGATCGTGGACATCGGAGAATGGGTTCTGCGGCGCGCCTGCGAGCAGGGCAAGCAATGGCACGACAGCGGCTTCGGCCAGTTGTCGGTGTCGGTGAACGTGTCTGCCGTTCAGTTCGGTCAGCCCCGGCTGCTCGATGCCGTGCGCAAGGCACTCGACCGGACCGGCTTCCCGCCGCAACTGCTGCAGTTGGAGATCACGGAGACTGTCCTGATGCGCGATGCCGAAAGCACGATCGGCATGCTGCGTGCCTTGAAGAATATGGGCGTCAAGATCTCCGTCGACGATTTCGGCACCGGCTATTCGTCGCTGTCTTATCTCAAGCGGTTCCCGATCGACATCCTCAAGATCGACAAATCCTTCGTACGCGACTCGACGCTGGACGAGGAAGACGCAGCGATCGTGCGCGCCATCATGGCGGTGGCCCAAAGTCTGCGGTTGATGACCATTGCCGAGGGCGTAGAGACGGCCGAGCAGGCCGACTTTCTCCGCCTCCAGCAGTGCGACCGATTCCAGGGTTATTTCTTCAGCCGCCCCTTGGATCCGCAAAAGCTAGGCGACAGGCTTGTTGGCGAAGAGCGGTTGGGCGACGTTCTCCTTCACTAGCCGCGGTTTTCCCCTCGCATCCCTCAGTTTCTCCTGCCGGCGCGGCTGCCGGCCGGCGGTGTTAACACGTTGGTATGTAGGCAGAATTCCTATGGCGCGTCCTGCGCCGCTTCGTACCGCAAATTCCGAACCCGCCCGATATACGGGTCACGGGCGCAGTTGCACAATGCCTCCAACGTCGAGCCGCAGGGGCGTGACGACTTCCCGAAGGAGCGCATCATGAGAACGACCGAAGTCCACAGCGACATCAAAGAACTCAACCTTGCCTATCTCATGTTGGCCCAGCAGATGCTGCGCGAAGACCGCGACACCGCCATGTTCCGCCTGGGGATCAGCGGCGACATCGCCGATATCATCGAAAAACTCACGCCGGGGCAGATCCTGAAGATGGCCGGTTCGGCCATGCTGCTGTGCCGCTTCCGCTTCGACGATCGCCTGCTGGTCGGCCTGCTGACCACCCACCAGCGCGATACCGGTACCGCCCAACTGCACGCGACCATTCTTGCCTCCGCCCAGCCTCTGGAAGCCGTTGCCTGAAACGGGAGAAAAGACATGAAAAACAAGAGCATCGTTGCGGAAGGTCAGGAAATCCAGCTTGCCACCGAGCTGATCCGGCTTGGCGCGCGCCTGCAGATGCTCGAGGCCGAGACCAAGCTCTCCCGCGAGCGGCTACTCAAGCTGTACAAGGAAGTCAAAGGGGTTTCGCCCCCGAAGGGCATGCTGCCATTCTCGACCGATTGGTTTCTGACCTGGCAGCCGAACATCCATGCGTCGCTTTTCATGTCGTTTTTCAACTTTTTGCGCATCCATACCCAAGCGCAGGGACTTGATGCTATCATTAAAGGGTATCGGCTCTATCTGGAGCATATTGAGCTTCACGGCATGGAGTGTGTGCTGAGCCTGACGCGGGCTTGGACGTTGGTCCGGTTCTTCGAAGCCGGCATGCTCAAGATGGCCAAGTGCAGGCAATGCGGCGGACACTATATTGCCCATGCCTACGATCTGACGGACAATTACGTTTGCGGCCTGTGCCACGTACCGGCACGGGCGGGGAAGACGAAGCGCGCGGCCGCCCAGGCTGCAGCTGCTGAGATGACCGTCTGACCTCCTCCTTGCGCTAAGCAAGGGGATTAATGCCGCGGAGGCTTCCCCCCGCGGCATTTTTTTGTCTTTCTCTCTGCCTGGTCTCCATTGCCGGCTTTCACGTGCCGGCAACGTGCCGTGCCGCCAAACACCTCAGTCCGTGCGCGGCCTGTCACCCAACCGATCCTGGGGCGGCGCCAGCGGCCATGGGCACCGTTGGCCTTCATGGCATCCCGCCACCTTGAAGTGTGTCGGCACCAGGCGAAAAACTCCTTCGATTCTCAAGTTTGTGGTGCCAACGCCGATAGTTCTGCTGCCTGCGGGCACAGCCCCGAAGGCGGGAAAATGGTGCAAACGAAGTGAATGCTATGAACGAGGTCGGCGGATGTTTGTAATCATCGGCTATGTGGTTATCCTAGCCGCCGTCATCGGCGGCTTTATGCTTGCCGGCGGCCATGTCGGCTCGCTCGTCCAGCCTACCGAACTGATCATGATCGGCGGCGCCACGGTCGGCGCTTTCTTCGTCGCCAACAATGCCAAAGTCGTCAAGGCGACCTTTGCCGCGTTGCCGACCGTATTCAAGGGCTCGAAGTTCACCAAGGCCCTCTATCTCGAGCTGCTGTCGCTGCTCTACGACATCCTGGCCAAGGTGCGCAAGGAAGGACTGATGTCGATCGAATCGGACGTCGAGAACCCCGAGCAGAGCCCGGTGTTCTCGAAGTATCCGGCAATCGCCAGCGATCACCATGCCATGGAGTTTCTGACCGACTACCTGCGTCTCATGGTCGGGGGCAACCTCAATGCCTTCGAGATCGAAAACCTCATGGACAACGAAATCGAAACCCACCATCACGAGGGCGAGATCCCCGTGCACGCGGTGGCGAAAATGGCCGATGGCCTGCCGGCATTCGGCATCGTCGCTGCCGTGATGGGGGTGGTGCACACGATGGAGTCCGTCGGCATTCCGCCGTCAGAACTTGGCAAGCTGATTGCTGCGGCGCTGGTCGGCACCTTCCTCGGGATTCTTCTGTCGTATGGCTTCGTCGGGCCGCTGGCGACCGTGCTGGAGCACAAGCTGCACGAGTCGACCAAGATGTTCCAGTGCATGAAAGTGACTCTGCTGGCCAGCATGAACGGCTATGCGCCGCAGGTCGCCGTCGAATTCGGACGCAAGGTCCTGTATTCGACCGAGCGGCCGAGCTTTTCCGAACTCGAGGAAGAGGTCAAGAGCCGGAAAGGCAAATGAGGAAGATGGCGCGGCCTGCGACTGACGGTTCCGCGCCCATCTAAACATCGGCATCGCCTTCCGTCGAACCCAGCTTCATTCCATCGCCAGAGTTCCAGCCATGAGCGACGAAACCCAACGCCCCATAGTCGTCAAACGCATCAAGAAGGGCGGCGGCGGCCATCACGGTGGGGCGTGGAAGATCGCCTACGCCGACTTCGTCACGGCGATGATGGCCTTCTTTCTCTTGATGTGGTTGCTCGGTTCGACAACCAAGGGAGACCTGCAGGGCATTGCCGAGTATTTCCAATCGCCGCTCAAGGTAGCGCTCCAAGGGGGGTCGGGAAGCGGCGATAGTTCGAGTGTTCTCCAGGGCGGCGGCAAGGACCTTACGCGCACCCAGGGACAGGTCAAGCACGGCGAGGTACAGGCTGAAAAGAAAACCATCAACCTGCAGGCGCTCAAGGCGGACATCGAAAAGCAGGAACGGGCCAAGCTGACCGAATTGAAGCTAAAGATCGAACAGGCCATCGAGGCCAATGCCAGCCTGCAGGCGTTCAGGAACCAGTTGCTCCTCGACATCACCTCCGAGGGGTTGCGCATTCAGATCGTCGACGAGAAGAACCGTCCCATGTTCGATCAGTCGAGCGCCGAACTCAAACCCTACACGCGCGAGATCCTGCGCGAAATCGGCCGGGCGCTGAATGGAGTTCAGAACCGGATCAGTCTGTCCGGACATACCGATGCCACGCCCTATGCCGGTGGCGACAAGGGATTCGGCAACTGGGAGCTGTCTACCCTTCGTGCCAACGCTTCACGTCGGGAGTTGATTGCCGGCGGGATGGACGATGCGAAAGTGATGCGCGTCGTCGGCCTGGCCTCGACCGTACTGTTTGACAAGCAGGATCCATTCAACCCGACCAATCGTCGCATCAGCATCATCGTGATGAACAAGCAGACCGAGGAGGCCATCCTCCGCGATGGTCAAGTCGTCGAGGTGGACGGGGAAACCACTGTCACTGGGGAGCGCCTGACCACTCCCACGCTTCCGGAGTCACCGCCTCTGCCGGGCGCGAAGTCATGAGCTAAAGAACTTGCCGCACACGTCGTAATCTTCGGGAGAGAGCGGACGGTACCGTACTGCTCCCAACCAAGGCGGCCTGCCGGGCGCAGGCATGGAACGGGAAACATGAACAATCCCAAGCAGCAGACATTTGTTCGCGGCAGCGCATGGACCGTGGTGATTGCAGCCGCCTCTTACGCTCTCGCGTCCTGGGCGCCGTCGCCCTTGGCGAGCCTTGCCGGCGCACTGCTCATGGCCGCGGGCTGGAGTGCTCTTGTCGCACTACAGCCATCGTCGCAGCGATCGGGTACCGGCGATGCGACCGAAGCGGGGCAGGGCACAGACATGACACAGGCCATGGGTGCCATACAAAGCGCCCTGTCCCAGTGCGCGAGCCAGTTCTCCACCCAGTACGCCAGCATCCGCGAAGAGGCACAACGCGTCCAGTCGCTACTCGAGGACGCCATCCGCCAACTCACGGAAAGTTTCCACGGCATGCATGCCATGTCGGAGCAACAGCAAGCCCTGGCGCTGTCGGCATCGGGTACTACGAGCGATCAACGCGACGGCAGGCAAAGCTTCGGGGACTTCGTCACCAGCACATCGGAGGTCATGCAAAAGGTGGTCGACAGCGTGGTCGAGAACAGCCGGCTCGGCATGGAACTGGTGGAACTGACCGACAGCATTGCAGCGCGCACAAAAGATGTCCGTGGCATTCTGAGCGAGATCGGCGCCATTTCCAAGCAGACCAACCTGCTTGCCTTGAATGCGGCCATCGAAGCGGCTCGGGCCGGTGAGGCGGGGCGCGGGTTTGCCGTCGTTGCCGACGAAGTGCGCGACCTCTCGGCGCGCACCGCGCAGTTCAGTCAGCAGATCAGCGCCATGATGGAGTCGATGGACTCTTCGGTTCGAGAAACAGAAGTTGCTCTGCAGAAGCTGGCATCGCAGGACATGACCTTTGCTATGGACTCGAAAGTGCAGGTCGAACGGGTCATCAACTCAATTGGTGATGTGAACACGGCGCGCACCGCGGCGCTCGGTGAGTTGGGAGCGACGGCCCAACGTGTGGACGCCGAGGTCAACAAGGCGATCACGGCGCTACAGTTCCAGGACATGGTTTCGCAGCTGATTGCCCACATGACGCGGCGAGTGGCGGCGCTCGACAAGGTGACGCACCAGATGGACGTCCTTGCTCAGCAACTGCCGCGCGCGCCCACCGAGGTTGCCTCTGCAGCGGAGGCGCTGCGCCGCGAACTGGGCCACGTCACCCAAAGTCTCGCGGACCTGGATATGAAGACTTCCGACAATCCGGTGCGCCAGCACGGCATGGCGCATGGCGAGATCGAGCTGTTTTGAACGCTTTACTGGCAATCGAAGACGCGGGGTAGATACATATGGCGAAGACCGTACTTGCAATCGACGATTCTGCGTCGATTCGGCAGATGGTGTCATTTACGCTGAAGAGTTCCGGCTATGACGTTGTCGAGGCAGTGGACGGCATGGACGGACTGGACAAGGCGAAAGCGAAGGCGGTGAATCTGGTCCTGACGGATCAGAACATGCCGCGCATGGACGGCCTGACGCTGATTAAGTCTTTGCGCGCGATGCCTGCGTACAAGAGCGTGCCCATCCTTATGCTGACGACGGAGTCGTCGGATGCGATGAAATCCCAGGGACGCGCTGCGGGGGCGACGGGCTGGCTGGTCAAACCCTTCGATCCTCAGAAGCTGATTGAAGTCGTCAAGAAAGTTATCGGCTGAGGCGCGCCGTCAGGTGCGCAAGACATCCGGGGGAAGCGATGTCGTTCGACATGAGTCAGTTCTATCAGGTGTTCTTCGAGGAGGCCGCGGAGCACCTGGCGACCATGGAAACACTGCTGCTCGAGGTTGATCGCGACAACCCGGACGACGAACAGCTCAACGCCATCTTCCGTGCCGCACACTCGATCAAGGGCAGCGCGGGAACATTCGGCTTCAAGGACATGGCCGAGGTTACCCATGTGCTCGAAAACCTGCTCGACCGGATTCGCAAGGGGGAGGTCACTCTGACCGAAGACATGGTCGATGCATTCCTTGAGGCGGGGGATGTCCTCAAGGAATTGCTGGCCGGGCATCGTGGCGAAGGCGCTTCGGACCCGGATGCCGTCCATGCGGTGTGCGATAAGGTCAAGCGCCTCGCTTTCTCGGCGGCGATTGCCGATGCCACGCCACCAGTGTCGGAGCAGCGGGCCGCTTCGTCGGCAGGGCAGACAGGAGTCGCTCAATCTCTCGATGTGCGCTTCGTTGTCGATGCACCTGCGGCGTCAGCTGCAGCGATCGTCGAGAATCTGCTGGCAGAGATGCGCCGGCTCGGCGAGGTCACGGTCATCGCGACACCGTCGGCACAAGCGTCCGACGCGCCATGGCAGTTATCGCTGGTGACCGATGCCGGCAGCGAGGCGGTGCGCGACCTGCTCGAATTCGTCGCCGTTGCCGAGAGCATCGTCGTTGCCCAATGTGACCGACCTGCGGCGGGGACGGTTGCGGGCGCTGGTGAGGCACAGGACCACGCCTACGGGTTCTTCGAGCCCGAGCCGGTGAGCCACGCTTCTGCCAGCGCTGCCGAAGAGGCATTCGGCCTGTTCGAGGAGAGCGACGCGCAGGGGAAGACCATCACCGCGGGCTCCAGTGGTGCCGCACACGCATGCGGCGACGAAACGACCCGGGGCTACGGCTTCTTCGAAGCGGTGGCGCCACTGCCCGTGGAAGCGGCGCCAGGCGCCATTGAAGTGGTGCCCGTGAAAGAGGCAACGGGCAATACCGAGCAGCGGCAGACGAAGGACGGCAAAGGCGTGTCAAAACCGGCGAGCGATGCCGCTTCGATCCGGGTCAGCGTCGAGAAAGTTGACCAACTGATCAACCTAGTCGGCGAACTGGTGATTACCCAGGCCATGTTGACGCAGGCTGCTTCGGCGGTGGACCCGGTCGTGTTCGAGCGGCTGATGAACGGCCTTGCACAGCTCGAGCGCAACACCCGGGATCTGCAGGAATCGGTCATGTCCATTCGCATGATGCCAATGTCGGTCGTATTCAGTCGGTTCCCGCGCGTTGTCCGCGATCTTTCCCAGAAACTCGGCAAGCAGGTCGAGCTCAAGCTGAGCGGCGAAAACACAGAACTGGACAAGGGGCTGATCGAACGCATCACGGACCCGCTCACGCACCTCGTGCGTAACAGTCTGGACCACGGCATCGAGAGTCCCGAAGCACGTGCCGCGGCGGGCAAGCAACCCGTTGGCACGATTACCCTGAAGGCCTACCACCAGAGCGGAAACGTCATCATCGAGGTCGGCGACGACGGCGCCGGACTGAACCGCGCGAAAATCCTCGCCAAGGCACGAGAGCGCGGTCTGGCGGTGAGCGATGCGATGAGCGACCAGGAGGTCTGGCAGCTGATCTTCGAAGCCGGATTCTCGACCGCCGACGAAGTCACGGAAGTATCCGGACGCGGTGTCGGCATGGACGTGGTGAGGAAGAACATCGCCGCCATGGGCGGACGCGTAGACATTGAGTCCATGACGGGGGTCGGCACGCGCATGACGGTGCGACTACCGCTGACGCTGGCCATACTCGACGGCATGTCGGTGGCGGTCGGAGGCGAGACCTATCTCATTCCGCTCAACTACGTGGTCGAATCCCTGCAGCCAACCCGTGCGATGATCAAGTCGGTCGGCGGCGTGCGGCGACTGATCCAGGTTCGCGGCGAGTATTTGCCCGTGGTGGCGCTGCACCAGCTGTTCAACGTCCGCGGGCACGCCGCCGACCTCGAGCGCGGCATCATGGTCGTGCTGGAGGCGGACGGGGTCAAGGCGGCGCTGTTCGTCGACGCTCTGGTCGGACAGCACCAGGTGGTCATCAAGAGCCTCGAGGCCAACTATCGCAAAGTTGCCGGAATTTCCGGCGCCACCATCATGGGCGACGGCCGTGTCGCCATGATTCTCGACGTCATTGCCTTGGTCGCCATGGCCCGGGGCACGCTCGCCGCAGCCGCCTGATTCGCGCCCTCGCGTCTCCCGGCACACGCCGGCGTCAAGTTCCCGCGATTGGCTGCCGATATGTAGCGCAGCAGACCACCCGGAGACCATCCATGCTTCAGACGACTTCCGCTGCAGCTGTCGCTCGCGCAGAAATCCGTGATCAGGAGAACTTCGAACAGGAGTTTCTGACCTTCACCCTCGGCGCCGAGGAGTACGCGATCGACATTCTCAAGGTGCAGGAGATCCGCGGCTACGACGCCGTGACCACCATCGCCAATGCGCCAGAGTTCATCAAGGGTGTCATCAATCTGCGCGGCACGATCGTCCCGATTGTGGATCTGCGGATCAAGTTCAACCTTGGCAAGGTCGAGTACACGCCCTTCACGGTCGTCATCATCCTGAACGTCGGCACCCGCGTGGTGGGCATCGTCGTGGACAGCGTATCCGATGTCATCTCGCTGGGGTCCCAGCAGGTGCGGCCTGCCCCCGAGTTCGCCTCGGGCGTCGATACCGATTACATCGTCGGACTGGCCACGGCGAGTGAGCGCATGCTGATCGTGATCAACATCGAGAAGCTGATGTTGTCGCGGGACATGGCGCTGGCCGACGAAGGAACCGCGTAGACCGCGGCGGCGTAAGGAATCGGAACGATAGGAGTGAGGCGAATATGTTGAACAACTTTACAGTCAAAGCCCGACTCATGGCCCTCATGGCCATCGTCATCGGCATGCTGGTCGTAGGTACCGCGGTCGGCCTGGGGGGGATGAAGTTCAGCAACAGCGGCATGGAGGGGCTAGACCACGACAAGCTAGAGCCGCTGACCGTTGTCACGCGCGTCCAGCAGCTCATGAACGACAACCGTGCCGAGGTGATGCTGGGTCTTCAGCATAATCCGGCCAACCCCATGTCGAAGCTGCACGACCACCCGCTGACCGCGCATAGCGACGCCATTGTACGCAACCGGGATGAGATCACGAGACTTGTCGACGAGTTCAAGAAGCGCAAGCTGAACGAGGACGAAAAGCGGTTGCTGGACGAGTATGCGCAGGCGCGCACCCGGTATGTGACGGAGGGGCTTGTACCGGCGCGGGAAGCGCTGCTCAACGGCGACTACACACGTGCCAATGAGGTGCTGCTCAAAGTCGTCAATCCGGCGTACAAGTCCGCCCAAGCGGCTGCGGACGAGTTGCGCGACTACTACGTCGGCACTGCCAGGGCCGATTTCGAGACGGCAGACCGGGCGTTCCGCTGGGTGTTTCTGTCCGGACTCACCCTCGGGATCGCGGCCATCATTCTGGTCGTCGCCTTGACGCTGTCGATCGCGCGCAGCATCACCCGCCCCCTCGACCGGGCGGTGGAAGTGGCCAATGCGATCGCCGACGACAAGCTCGACAATCAAATCGAAATCAGCGGCAGGAACGAACTGGCGGATCTGCTCAAGGCCCTGTGCACGATGCAGTCCAGCCTGCTGACGCGTATCACGGCGGAACGGCGGGCGGCCGACGAGTCGCTGCGCATTCGCAACGCGCTGGACAAGTGCTCCACCAACGTCATGGTGGCGGACAACGAGGGCAAGATCATTTACCTGAACGAAGCGGTCGTGACGATGCTCATGCACGCCGAGTCGGACATCCGCAAGGATCTGCCGCAGTTCAACGCCGGCGCGTTGCTCGGTGCGAACTTCGACAGCTTCCACAAGAATCCGGCGCACCAGCGCAACCTCCTGGGCAGCCTCAAAGGTGAATACAAGACGCAGATCAAGATCGGCGGACGCACCTTCCGTCTGGTCGCCAATCCGGTTGTCAGCGGGAAGGGCGAGCGCATCGGTACCTCGGTCGAGTGGCTGGACCGCACCAACGAAGTGGCGGCGGAAGAGGAACTCGCAGGGTTGGTATCCGCCGCTGCGGCAGGCGACTTCACCAAGCGGCTCGAACTCGACGGCAAGCAAGGATTCTTCCGGCAGTTGGCCGAAGGATTGAACGGTTTTGTCGGCACCGTGGCGCAAGGGTTGCAGGACGTTGCCCGAGTTCTGAACGCTGTTTCGCGGGGCGTGTTGAGCGAGCGGATCACGGCGGAGTATTCGGGCACGTTTGGGCAGTTGAAGGAGGACACGAACACGACGGTGGAGCGGCTGCGCGAGGTGGTCGGAAGGATCAAGGAGGCGACCGACGCGATCAACACCGCCGCGGGTGAGATTGCCTCGGGCAATGCGGACTTGTCGGGGCGCACGGAAGAGCAGGCGAGCTCGCTGGAGCAGACGGCGGCCTCGATGGAGGAGCTCAATACGACGGTGAAGCAGAATGCGGACAATGCCCGGCAGGCGAACGAGCTGGCCCGCAACAGCAACGAGATTGCCACGCGCGGGGGCGAGATGGTCAAGCGGGTGGTCGACACCATGGGGGCGATCCAGGCCTCGAGCGGCAAGATCGCCGACATCATCGGGGTGATCGACTCGATCGCGTTTCAGACCAACATCCTGGCGCTCAATGCCGCGGTGGAGGCGGCGCGCGCCGGCGAGCAGGGGCGCGGCTTTGCCGTGGTGGCCTCCGAGGTGAGGAGTCTGGCACAACGCAGTGCCCAGGCGGCCAAGGAGATCAAGACGCTGATTGCCGACTCGGTGGACAAGGTCGACGGGGGTGCGAAGCTGGTGGCCGAGGCCGGGCAGACGATGGACGATGTGGTGACCAGTTTCCAGCTGGTGGCCAATCTGGTGACCGAGATTGCCAACGCCAGCCGGGAGCAATCCAGCGGCATCGAGCAGGTGGCCGGAGCGGTGGGGCAGATGGACGAGGTGACGCAGCAGAACGCGGCGCTGGTGGAGCAGGCGGCGGCGGCGGCCGAGAGCCTGGAGGAGCAGGCGAAGGCCTTAGCGCAGGCGGTGGCGATGTTCAAGCTCGACAGCGCGGAGTCGGGCTGGGACGGTGCGGAGCGGCGCGGGCCGAACCGGGCAGTGAACGTGGCGCGCATCGCCCCGACGGCGGCCAAGCCCGCGCCCAAGCCCGGCCAGCCCCTGCCCAAGATCAAGAAGAGCGCCAACGCCCCGACCATCGGCGGCGATGACGAGTGGGAAGAGTTTTGAGCAGCGGCGTGGCCCGTCTCGTAGTGTGAGTCGCGGCTGACACGTGTCGGCTAGCGGAACAATGAGAGTAGCGCAACATGCTTACCAATGCACAAACCAGTGCTCCGGCACGGGAGTTCGAGTTCACCAGCGCGGACTTCGAGCGCATTCGCAAGCTGATCTATGACCACGCGGGGATCGCACTGGCGCCGGTCAAGTTCGACATGGTGTATAGCCGCCTGGCGCGGCGGCTGCGCGCCAATGGCGACACGACGTTTGCCCAATACCTGGCGCGCCTGGAGCGCGGCGACGAAAAGGAGTGGGAGACGTTCGTGAACTCGCTGACCACCAACCTCACATCCTTCTTCCGCGAGGGGCACCACTTCGAGATCCTCGCCAGCCACTTGCAGAAGACCGGCAACCGCGGACCGCTCAAGGTCTGGTGCAGCGCCGCCTCCACGGGAGAGGAGCCGTATTCGATCGCCATGACGCTGGTGGACGTCTTTAACAGCTTCACGCCGCCTGTATCGATCCTCGCTTCGGACCTCGACACCAACGTCCTGGCGCATGCCGAACGCGGCGTCTACACGGCGGACAGGGTGGAGAAATTGCCGCGCGAGCGCGTGCAGAAGTTTTTCCTGAAAGGCGCCGGCAGCCAGGACGGGAGAGTGCGGGTGCGGCCGGAACTGCAGAAACTCATCACCTGGCGGCGCATCAACCTCCTCGAAGCGAACTGGCCGGTGCAGGGGCCGCTGGATGCGATCTTTTGCCGCAACGTCATGATCTATTTCGACAAGCCGACGCAATACAAGATCCTGAAGCGGATGGCGCCGCTGCTGAGCGAGAACGGGCTGTTTTTCGCCGGCCATTCCGAAAGCCTGATGCATGCCGCGGACCTGCTGCGGCCCCTGGGAAGGACCGTCTATGCCCGCGCCAACACCGGCTCACGCTGAACCGGCTTTTGTCGAACACCTGGCGACGAACCGGTACTTCGACCGTACCTTCGATGCCGACGCCGTCAAGATTTTGCCGGGGGAATACTACGCCACGACAAGCAGCATGCTGCTCGTCACCGTGCTCGGTTCATGCGTTGCCGCCTGCGTCCGCGACCGGCAGAAGGGCATCGGCGGCATGAACCACTTCATGCTGCCCGACGCGGGGCGGGACGACAGCCTCTCCAGCTCGGCGCGCTACGGCACCTATGCCATGGAAATACTGATCAACCACCTCCTGAAGATGGGCGCGCGGCGCACCAATCTGGAAGCCAAGGTATTCGGTGGCGGCGGCGTGCTGGCGAGCCTTACCCAGTCCCAGGTCGGCGAGCGCAACGCCGAGTTTGTGCTCGACTATCTGGCCATGGAACAGATCCCCGTCGTGGCGCAGGACCTCAAGGATATCTACCCGCGCAAGGTGTACTTCTTCCCCGCCACCGGCAGGGTATTGGTGAAGAAGCTCGTGCGCACCCACAACGACACGATCGAACGGCGCGAGCGCGAATACCGGGCGCGCCTCAAGTCCGACCACGTGGCCGGCGAGGTCGAGCTGTTTGTCTGAGCGGGCACGTAGAGGAAAGAAACCATGGGAATCCGCGTATTGATAGTCGATGACTCGCCAGTGATGCGCAAGCTGCTGACGGAGACCATCAACAGCGCAACCGACATGGAGGTGGTGGGCGTGGCGCCCGATCCTCTGGCGGCGCGGGAGATGATTAAGGCGCTCAATCCGGACGTGCTTACCCTGGATGTCGAGATGCCCAAGATGGACGGGTTGGAGTTTCTGCAGCGCCTGATGCGATTGCGTCCGATGCCGGTGGTGATGATCTCCTCGTTCACGGAGCGCGGATCGGAGACGACCCTGCAGGCGCTGGAGCTGGGCGCGGTGGACTTCGTTTCCAAGCCGCGCATCGACTCTGCCGGCGGGCTTCAGACCTATGCCGAAGAGATCTGCGACAAGATCCGCGCTGCTCACGGTGCGCGCACGCGACTGCCGACGAGCGCCGGGATGCCCGCGCGCGCGCCGGGCGGGGAACCCGTTCCCCAGATGGCGGCCGTCGCGGCGAAGCCGGGCAACGCGGGCGCGGCATCGGACCGGCTGATCATGATCGGCGCCTCCACCGGCGGCACGGAAGCCATCAAGGAGGTGCTCTCCGGCCTTCCGGCGGACAGTCCCGGGATCATGATCGTGCAGCACATGCCGGAGATGTTCACCGGTTCCTTCGCGCGCCGGCTCGACGGCATCTGCCGCGTCCGCGTCAAAGAGGCGGCTGACGGCGATCGGGTGCGGGCTGGTCATGCGTACCTGGCTCCGGGTCACTCCCACCTTTCGGTGCGCCGTAGCGGTGGCGCATACTACTGCGAGCTCTCCAAGGCGGCACCGGTGAACCGTCACCGGCCATCGGTGGACGTGCTGTTTCACTCCGCGGCAGAGGCAGTCGGCGCCAATGCCCTTGGTGTGATCCTCACCGGCATGGGCAAGGACGGCGCGCTCGGACTGTTGGCCATGCGCCGGGCAGGCGCCTACACCATCGCTCAGGATCAGGCGAGCTGCGTCGTCTATGGCATGCCACGGGAAGCGGTCGTCGTGGGTGCGGTGGACGAGGTGGCGAGCCTGCGCGAAATCCCGGCACGGATGCTTGCGCAGCTTCGTCAGAGGGAACCGCGCGCGCTCAGAGCCTAGGGTTCAAGTTGCCAGCGTGCCTGCCGATATCCGGACAAGATCAAAATTTGTCCAACCCGTTCCACGAGGATAAGTCATGCACGCGAATGTCACCTCCGCCGAAGGCTGCGCAGTCATCCGGCTGGACGGCCGTTTCGATTTCAGTGCCCATCGCGAGTTTCGCGATGCCGTCAACCAGGCCATGCAGGCAGGCAACGTCCGGCAGATCCGGGTCGACCTGGGGGAAGTCGTCTATCTCGACAGTTCCGCCCTGGGAATGCTGCTGATGTTGCGCGACAAGGCGCGCACGGCCAACCGCGAGGTTTCCCTGTCCAACTGCAAAGGCAGTGTCAAGCAGGTTCTGGACATCGCCAATTTCGGCAAGTTGTTCTCGATCGCCTAGGTGATTTCGCCCACGCCGTGCATGGCGCGGCGAGGCATCCCGAGGGGCCTGGAGTGTAGCGGCGCAATGCCGCTCTTCTTGGCTCCGGCGTGCGGGTCGGGTGGCGGCGATGCAACAGTCACCGCAGCGTTCAATCGGCGCCGCCTCGCGCAAGGCATTACCCAATCGGCGCGCGTCGATCGGCAGGCAGGTCCGGGCGCAGGCAGACACACGCAACAACACGTTGGTCCTCGACGCTGGCATCACTTTCGTCAGAAAACTGTCTTAAGCGTGCTCCAATTGCGCCGTATACCGCACCATGCGATCTCGCGCCGCGACCTTGCGCGACTGGCACACGACGTGCGTGTTTCCTCGTCCCCCATAACCCCGGGGCAATGAAGAAGGCACGCATTGATCCCCCGCAAATCAGACTGATCAGGAGACAGAGGTGGTGAAACTGAGGAACATCAATCCAAGCACTTGGGTTGCGATCGCGCTGGGCATCGTGATTGCGGCGAGCGGGGTGACAGTGTTGCACGTTGCCGGGGCCGGTAGTTTGTGGGCCGACCTATGCATCGTTGCACTTGGCGCTGGCGTCGCGACTGTCGCGATCATTGCCGAACGACGCTTGGTCTATGCACCACTAGCGGACCTCGAACGCTTGATCGAGACGATTCGCATAGAAGGGGATCTGTCCCTGCGGGCAAGAGTCGCACCCGGAGGCGTCGGACTGACCGCGCATCGATTCAACTTGCTCATGGAGAGCATGCACGAGATCATCGGCAAAGTGCTCTTCAGTGCCCAACTCGTCGCCCAGGGCTCCCAGGTCCTGATGAAGGAAGCCAACTCGGTCGCCGCGGGTTCCGAGCGCCAGCGCCAGGCGGCGCAGGCGACCGCCGCTGCCATGGCCGAGATGACGAACGGTATCGACGACGCCGCGCACAACGCCGAGCAGACCGCCCGCAATGCCCAGCAGGCACGCGAAATGTCTCACGAGGGTGAGAAGATTGCCGCCCGCGCGTCCGAGGAGATCGAACGCATCGCGCACTCGGTGGAGTCCTCCGCCAAGGTGATCGCTGCCCTGGGCGAGCGCTCGCAGGCCATCAGCGGCATCGTCAAGGTCATCCGCGATATCGCCGATCAGACGAACCTGCTGGCGCTCAATGCCGCTATCGAGGCGGCGCGGGCCGGCGAACAGGGTCGCGGTTTTGCCGTCGTTGCCGACGAAGTACGGAAACTCGCCGAGCGCACCTCTGTGGCCACGCGTGAGATCAGCGAGGTTATCTCCGCCATCCAGACGGAAACCCATACCGCCATTGCCACCATCGAACAGGGCAGCCAGGAAGCGCACGAAGGCGCGACGCTGGCACGGGACGCGGCCTCGGCACTGGCGCGCATCAATCGCAGCGCCCAGGAAACCATGGCAAAGGTCGACGCCATTGCCGCCGCCATCACCCAGCAAAGCGGCAACAGCCAGGCAGTGGGCGGCCATGTCCATGACATCCTGGAGATGGCCGAGTGCAACAACGGTGGCGCCGGGCGCACGCTGAGCGAGGCGAACCAGCTCGACAACCTGGCGAAGAACCTGGCCGACATCAGCAACGTTTTCCGGCTCGGCGCTGGCGGCGACCGGGCGCTGGCGATGCACAGTCGCATGCCGGCCGTGGTGCAGCAAGGCGCGCGGGAAATCGGTGCCGCACTGGAAAAGGCCGTCAAGGCGGGAACGATCAGCCTCGACGACCTGTTCGACAAGAACTACCAGCCCATTGCCAATACCAAGCCGCAGAAGTACCACACGCGCTCCGACAGCCTGGCGGACCGGATATTCCCGACCATCCAGGAAGCCATTCTCGACCGCAACAAGGAGCTGGTCTACGCCATAAGCTGCGACCGCAACGGTTACGTGCCGACCCACAATAACCGCTTCTGTCAGCCGCTCACCGGTGACGAGAAGGTGGATATGGCCGGCAATCGTACCAAACGCATCTTCGGCGATCCCGTGGGCAAGCGCTGCGGCGATCACGAGCTGCCGTTCCTCTTACAGACGTACCGGCGCGATACGGGGGAAATCATGCACGACATCTCGGCGCCGATCTATGTCTGCGGTCGCCACTGGGGTGGCTTCCGGATGGGCTACCGGACGGACTCGTAGGGCGCCAGGTTCGACACGGCAGCCGATCACGGCTGTGTACGGGGTGTTGTCGGAAGCAGGGGCGTCGTCCCGTCAGGAGGCTGCCCGTGTCTCCGTGCAGACCAAGGTCACGTGGCCGCACCCGCACCCCGGTGTTGCCGGCTACATTCAGGTGGCTAGGCAACATTGCGCGCACGTAGGCTGGTGTTCCCGGCAGGGTACCGGCGTCATCCATGATGTTGTAACGGGAAGGTGCGAGCTGTCGCAAGCCGTCAGCGACATCTCCATCGCCATGCAGGAACAAGGTACCGCCGGCGGCGGGAGTGCCCGCCGCGTGGATCGAACTGCCCGGATGGCCGAGAAAAGTAGCTCCGCCGTCCGTGACGCGGACGCAACATCGAAGGAGCTGGCATCCCTTGCCGGTAGCCGGCAGGAAGTCGTCGCCTGCTTCAAGGTCTGAGCCGTGTCCGACGACGGCAACCCGATGGCTCGGACACTCAAGAATTGTTCCAGCGTGACCGTAAATCCAGCTACCGGCCCCTGAGTCGATGGAGCCGGCCGTCTGCTCACGGTCTAACTTGCGGATCTAGCCATGTCTGAACTGCTGAAAAACATTGATGCGCGTACCCGGCTTGCCGGGACCAATAAGATCGAGATCCTGATGTTCGCGCTCGGAAACGATACGCGCACAGGGCGACGGGAGACGTTTGGCATAAACGTCTTCAAGGTGCGGGAGGTCATGCGCACGCCGAACATCACCGCGGCGCCGGACATGCCCGACTCGGTCGAAGGCATGGTCAGCCTGCGTGGCGCCTTGGTCCCGGTGGTGGACCTGGCCAAATACGTAGGCATGTCCACCGAATCCCGGCGCGACGTGATGATCGTGACCGAGTACAACGGTCACACGCAGGGCTTCCTGGTCGAGAGCGTGGACACCATCCTGCGCCTGGACTGGTCGCAGATGCGCGTGCCGCCGGAGATGCTCACAGCGCGCATGGGCGGGCTCGTTACCGCAGTCACCGAACTCGCAGACAGCCGCCTGGTGATGATGCTGGACGTGGAAAGGGTTCTTTCGGAGACGACACGCTACGACGACGAGCTGCTGTTCAAGAACATCCAGCCCATCGATAAGAATGACCTGACCGTTCTGTTCGCGGACGACTCGTCCGTGGCACGCAACCAGATCCAGCGGACTCTTGAGCTGCTCGGCGTCAAGTTTGCCGCAGCCATGAATGGCCGCCAGGCCTGGGACGAGCTGCAGAAGCTTGCCGCGTACGCCGAGTCGAGCGGCCGACGCGTCAGGGACCTGGTCAGCCTAGTGCTGACCGACGTCGAGATGCCGGAGATGGATGGCTACATCCTGACCAAGAAGATCAAGAGCGACGTGCGCTTCGAGGGCGTCCCCGTGATCATGCATTCCTCGTTGTCCGGCATGTCCAACCAGCAGCTCGGCCGCTCCGTGGGCGTGGATGAGTACGTCCCCAAGTTCGAACCGCAGCGCCTGGCCGAGACTCTCCGGCGGCGCTTGTCCTGCGAGGCGCAGGACGAGGTTGCCGTCTAGTCCGTCTAACGAGGTATGACCGCAATGGAAAAATCCGACAAAACTCTGCTCGAGGCGGTGGACGCCCGCACCAAGCTGGCTGGTTCCAATCGCATGGAGATCCTGCTGTTCTCGCTTGGAACGGGGGAGACTTTCGGCATCAACGTGTTCAAGGTCCGCGAAGTCTGCCGCACGCCAAAGATCACCCGCTCACCAAACATGCCCAACGGCGTCGAGGGACTCATCAGCCTGCGTGGCAACGTCATCCCGGTGCTTGCGCTGTCGAAGATCATGTCGCTCAACGGCGGACCTAGCGGGCTCGGCCAGTCGATGATGGTGACGGAATACAGCAAGCGCACGCTGGGATTCCTGGTCCACGAAGTGGACCGGATCATCCGCGTCGAGTGGGACAAGGTGAGGGCGCCCGAGAGCTCGATGTCGGGCACCCAGAGCTACATCACTGCGCTCACCGAGTTGCCCGAGGGGCGTCTGGTGTCGATCCTGGACGTGGAGTCGATCCTGGCGAGCACCTTCGGCGAGGCGCCGATCGGCGACATGGCCCCGGTCGGCGACGATAACGAACACAACGTCTTTTACGTCGACGATTCGGCCGTGGCACGCAAGAAGATTGCCGAGGTGCTGGACAAGATGGGCGTCAAGCACAAGCACGCGCTCAACGGGCACGAAGCATGGACCCGCCTGCAGGGCATGGCTGCACATGCCCAGCAGTTCGGCCGGAAGATGAGCGACGAGATGGACATCATCCTCGTCGATGCCGAGATGCCGGAAATGGACGGCTACGTGTTAACGCGCAACATCAAAGCGGACCCGCGTTTCGAGGGCATCCCGGTGGTGATGCATTCCTCCCTGTCCTCGGAGGCAAACCGGGCCATGGGCAAGAGCGTCGGGGTGGACGCCTATGTCGCGAAGTTTGATGCCGACGTGCTGGCGGACACGCTGCGGCCGTACTTCCTGCACGCGCACCAAGAGTGACCATATCGACAAGATGATTGGAGCATGACGATGAGCAACCCGAAGATGAAATTTCTCGTGGTCGACGACTTCTCGACGATGCGGCGCATCGTGCGCAACCTGCTCAAGGAGCTTGGTTTCGTGAACGTTGACGAGGCTGAAGACGGCGTCGTGGCCCTGCAGAAGCTGACCAGCGCGCCGTTCGATTTCGTCGTGACCGACTGGAACATGCCGAACATGGACGGCCTGACGCTGCTGCAGACGATCCGCAGCAATCCGCAGTTGAAACACCTGCCGGTGTTGATGATCACGGCCGAGGCGAAGAAGGAGAACATCATCGCCGCCGCCCAGGCGGGCGCCAGCGGCTACATCGTCAAGCCGTTCACGGCTGCGACGCTTAGCGAAAAGCTGAGCAAGATCTTCGAAAAAATGGACACGAAGGCCGCGGCGTGATGCCGTAGCCATCCCCGGAAACAAGAATAGCTCGGAGTCCAGACACCATGGCAAAAAGGCTCAAATTCGACGAATCAGGCGACTCGGAAGACCTTCAGGCGTTGTTCGACAGCATCGCCACGGCGCCGGCGAAACCCCGGCTGGAAGTCGTTGCGGAGGCCCCGAACGGGGGTGACAACGCCGAACTGCAGGCTCTGTTCGACAGCGTCGCCGATCAGCATGCTGCGCCGCCTGCCGCGGCTGAAGCAAAGCCGGCATGTGCCGGGCACGGCGCCGCGAGCACGAAGAGCGAGCATAGCTGCGAAGCCGTCTTTAACCGCATCGGACATATGACGCGCCAGTTGCACGACACCTTGCGCGAGCTGGGCTACGACCGCCTGCTTCAGGACACCGCCAAGGCCATCCCCGATGCGCGCCAGCGACTGGTGTACATCGCGCAGATGACAGAACAGGCGGCGAGCCGCGTGCTCAATGCCACCGACATCGCCAAGCCGATCCAGGACGAACTCCAGGGCCAGGCGCAGACATTGAGCGCCCGCTGGGAACGTGCCTACCGCAATGAGCTGAAGGTCGAGGACTTCAAGGCGCTGGCCGACGACACGCGCAGTTATCTGGCATACGTCCCGAAACAGACCAACGCGACCAACGCCCAGCTCATGGAAATCATGATGGCACAGGATTTCCAGGACCTGACCGGGCAGGTGATCAAGAAAGTCGTCGAGCTGGCGCAGAACCTCGAAACCCAGATGCTTCAGGTTCTGCTGGAAGCGATTCCCGACGACCGCAAGGCCGATGCACCGGAGGGGCTGCTCAACGGCCCCGTGGTATCGAGCGAGGGTCGCACCGATGTGGTGAGCAACCAGAGCCAGGTGGACGATTTGCTGGAGAGCCTGGGCTTCTGATCGGCGGGCCAAACGCTGGACGATGATCGGCACGAGCAGTCAGGTCTGACATCGTTACGGACAACGCATTACGGAAGAGAAAAGCGAGAGACATATGAGCGACTTTCAAGGCATGGAAGACCTGCTGCAGGACTTTCTGGTGGAAGCAACCGACCTGCTGTCCGGCGTCGACAACAAGCTGGTCGACCTGGAGAAGACGCCCGGTGACCGCGGCTTGCTCAACGACATCTTTCGCGGTTTTCACACTATCAAGGGCGGGGCGGGATTCCTCAACGCGACGGAACTGGTCACGCTTTGTCACCTGACCGAGAACCTGTTCGACCGTCTGCGCAATGGCGAACTGGGCGTGACGCCCGAGGTCATGGACGTCATCCTGGCCGCCACGGGTGCGGTGCGCGACATGTTCGGCGCCCTCGAGCGGGGCATGCAGCCGGCGGCGGCCGACCCGCAACTCATTGAACACTTGCAGCTCGCGATTGCCGGAGGCTTGTCGGCCGCCGTGACCGCTCACGCCGGGGCGAAAGCGTCCAACCACGCCAGCGAACCGGCAGCGGCGGCGACAAGCCAACCCGGCGCCGGACCTGACTGGCCAGCGTTCTATCAGGCGGTGACGGGGGTTGCCCCCGCGGCGCCCGCCGCCGTACCGGCAGCATCGGGCGAAGAGGGCGGTGCGCCGGCTGGCGGACCCAATCCTTGGGGCCGCCGCGCGTCGGACAAGCCCGGCTATCAGGGGCCGACCGGGCGCCGTGATGGTGAACGTAGCCGCGACAACTCGATCCGGGTCGACACCGCGCGTCTCGACCAAGTGCTCAATCTGTCAGGGGAGATAGGCCTGACGAAAAACCGGCTTACCTCGCTGCGCACGGAAATCCTCAACGGCGCAACGGATACCGAAACCCTGCATGCCCTGGACGTGGCCGTAAGCCAGCTCGACCTGCTGGTCAGCGATCTCCAGAACGCCGTCATGAAGACGCGCATGCAGCCCATCGGTCGGCTGTTCCAGAAGTATCCGCGCATTGCCCGTGATCTGGCGCGCAACCTGGGCAAGGACGTGGAACTGGTGCTGGCAGGCGAAGAAACGGAGATCGACAAGACGATGATCGAGGATCTGTCCGATCCGATCATCCACCTCATCCGCAACGCCGTGGATCACGGCGTGGAGTCGCCGAGCGAGCGTCTGGCCGCTGGCAAGCCGGACAAGTCCCAGCTGCGGCTGGAGGCACGCCAGGAGGGCGATCACATCGTGCTGATCGTCGCCGACGACGGGCGCGGCATGAATCCGGAGCGGCTGCGCGCGAAGGCAGTGGAGAAGGGCCTGATCAGCGACGAAGAAGCCAACACGATGGACGAGCGCCAGAGCCTGAATTTGATTTTCATGCCCGGCTTCTCGACCAAGACCGAGGTGTCGGATGTGTCCGGGCGGGGCGTCGGCATGGACGTGGTACGGACCAACATTCAGAAACTCAACGGTACGATCGACATCAAGTCCACGGCTGGCAAGGGAACGAGTTTCGTCATCTCGCTGCCGCTGACACTGGCAATCCTGCCCGTGCTGTTGGTGCGTCTGGGCGACCAGCCATTCGCCGTACCGTTGTCGATGGTGCGCGAAATCCTGCCCATCGAGGCGCGCCAGATCCAGGAGGTCGGTGGCCGTGCGACGATGGTTGTACGCGGCGAGGTCCTGCCGGTGCTGCCACTTGCCCATCTGCTGGGCTGGCCGCAGGAGACCGTTCCCGAGTATGGCGTTCTCATGCAGACAGCGGAAACGGCGTTCATCCTGGCCATCGACAGTTTTGCCGGACGCGATGATGCGGTCATCAAGTCGCTCGACGATTTCCGCCCGAAGGGCGTGGCCGGCGTAACGACGCTGTCCAACGGGCAGATCGTGCTGATCCTGGACATGAAAGAAATCCTCGGCGCCGCCGGCGAGCGCTGCGGTGTCTCCCGCTCGGCACTGCTGCCGCAGTTTGCGGAGGCGGCCTGAGTGCGATCTGTCCTGCAGGGCTGGTGCCCATGGCATGGTCTGGATCGCGCCTCAGGATAGGGCTATTCGTTCATGACCGCGTCCGTTCGTGCTCGAGCGATGGCCGAACCGTCGGTGGACACGGCGGCCGATAGCGCTACGACAAGATCGGCCAGTTTCCGCTGGCCGACACCGCCCTACGCGGCCTATCCCTGCGCCCTTGAGCAGACCAACGCAGAAGACTGCATTCTGACGTCCCACCGGGGACGCAACGTCGTCGGCAAGCTGGTCTATTTCGACCCCGAGCTAGGTAACCTGGAGTTCCAGTTCCGGCGCGCGACGTCGGCCGAGACGATCCCGTTCGGCGACATCAAGATGCTTTGTCTTGCCGCGCCCCTGCGGCTCGATTGCACGGGTACGGTCCTGGCGGCACTCGGGCCCGGCGCGGATGCCCGTCCCCAGCCGCAGAAGTTCGTCGTCGAGTTCGCCGGCGGCGATGCGCTGGAGGGCCAGACACTCGGGCATGTCCGCGAGCCATTCGGCGTCTTCCTCTTCCGCTGTCTCGATTCGGCCGGTGACGAGGCAGTCGAAGTCGAACGGGTCTTCGTACCCCAGCAGTCAATCCGCAACTTTTCCGTCGGCGAGTGCCTCGGCCAGCTGCTGATCGACGAGTGCATCGTCGGCCCCGAGCAGGTCGAGCAGGCCCTTGCGCACCAGAAACAGTTGCGCACCCAGCGCATCGGCGACTATCTCGTCGCGTCGAACATCGTCACCGAAGATCAGTTACTCGATGCGATCAGGCGCCAGGAATCCATGCCGGTCATGCGTCTGGGTGAGGCGCTGATCGAGATGGGACTGCTCACGCCCGATCAGCTTGCGGCGGCGCTCGCCAAGCAGAAGGAGAACCGCTCGAAGCTCCTTGGTCAGATCCTGATCGAGATGGGCCTCATCACGGACGACGATCTGCGCATGGTGCTTGCCCGCAAGCTCGGCTTTCCCGTGGTCAGCGTCAGCAACTTCCCGGTGGACGTGTCGGCGCTCAAGGCCATACCGGATGCCGTCGCCCGCCGTCTGCGCGTGATGCCCCTGATTGTGCGCGATGGCATGCTCGTCATCGCGCTCGAGGATCCGCTCCAGGCGGATAAGCTCAACGAAATCCGCTTCATGACCCAGCTCAAGGTCGTGCCGGTGATTGCCACGCGCCATGAAGTCGAAGGGGCACTGCGGAGGTTCTACGGCAGCGATACCCCGTGGTCGTCGTCGCAAGGCGGCGACGGCGGAGCGAGTGATCAGTCCGACGATGCCGACACACTTGTCAGTTTCGACCGCGCCGGCGGTTCGAACCGCGCCGACATCAACGAGCTGGCGAGCGCACTGGATGCCGAGACGCCGCTGCGTGGCGATACCGACGATGTGACCATCCAGGAATCCGACAACACGCTGGTACGGCTAGTCAATACGATGATCCTCGACGCCTACTCCCAAGGCGCCTCGGACATTCACGTGGAGAGCTATCCCGACCGGCAGAAAATGCGCATCCGCTTCCGCAAGGACGGCACCCTATTTCCGTACCTCGAGCTGCCGGCGAGCTATCGCTCGGCCATTATCGCACGCATCAAGATCATGTCCGATCTGGATATCTCCGAGCGACGCAAGCCGCAGGACGGCAAGATCGATTTCCAGCGCTTCGGGCCGGCGAAGATCGAACTGCGCGTGGCGACCATACCGACCTCGCGCGGGCTGGAGGACGTGGTGCTGCGTATCTTGGCCGCGGCCAAGCCGGTGCCGCTGGCCAATCTCGGTTTGAGCCAGTACAACCTCGACAACGTCCGCAAGATCATGACAAAGTCCTACGGACTGTTTCTCGTCTGCGGCCCGACGGGGTCCGGCAAGACGACCACGCTGCATTCGGCGCTCGCGTACATCAACCTGCCCGAGCGCAAGATCTGGACGGCCGAGGATCCAGTGGAGATTACCCAGCCTGGGCTGCGCCAGGTGCAGGTCAATCCCAAGATCGGCTGGACCTTTGCCGGTGCCCTGCGCGCCTTCCTCCGCGCTGACCCTGACGTCATCATGGTGGGCGAGATGCGCGACCTGGAAACGGCGCGTGTCGGCGTCGAAGCCTCGCTCACCGGCCACCTGGTGCTGTCGACGCTGCACACCAACAGCGCCCCGGAGAGCATCACCCGTCTGCTTGACATGGGGCTCGATCCGTTCAACTTCGCCGACGCGCTGCTGGGCGTGCTCGCCCAACGACTGGCGAAACGGCTGTGCGCCTCCTGCCGGACGACGCACGACGCCTCGGAGGCCGAACTGGAGGAATTGCTCGACGAATACTGCTTCGGTACGGGAGAGCTGCCGGAGTTCTCGCGCCAAGCGGTCAAGGCCGAGTGGCGCGAGCGCTTCGGCGCTGCCGACGGTCAGATCAAACTCTATCGCAGCAAGGGCTGCAGCACCTGCAGCGGAACCGGTTACCGTGGGCGGCTGGCGCTGCACGAGCTATTGGTGGCGACGCCTCAGATCAAGAGGCTGGCGCAGACCGGCGCGCGGGTCGACGAAACGCACAAGACCGCTCTGCAGGAGGGCATGCGCAGCCTGAAGCAGGACGGAATCATCAAGATCCTGCAAGGCGACACGGACCTCTTGCAGGTGCGGGCGGTCACGAACTGATTCTGCGCAGGGGTACGGGACAAAAATCACGCCGGGGGCGACGGGGATTCGCCGCTCTGCTTACGCCCTACGGAGACCCCCGTGCCGTGCTTCACATTGGTGCCGACGACATCCTTGCCCCGCTTCAGCAGCGTGGGCTAGCATCCGGACCATAACGACAAGGCCACGAGAGGCCAATCATGTCCGGTCAGGATTTCAGATTCGATTTCGACGCCTGGAGCGAGCTGGCAAAGCGGGATCCGCAAGCGTATTTCCGCCAGCGCGAGCGTGTGATCACCGAATTCATCGCCAGCCACCCAGGAAATCAGGAGAGCCTGCTTGCTTTGCAGGCGCGCATCGACGGCATGCGCGCGATTGCCGGTAGCCCGCAGCAAGCGGTACGCCAGATCGGCGTCGCGCTTGCGGACCATCTGGAAGCCTTGGGCGGACAGCTTCAGATGCTGCGCGAGGAAGCCGAGAAACTTCACGGCGCGTACCAACGCGCTGCCGATTCGTCCGGCGCATAACAACGGCAGGGCCGCCAGTCGCGGCCGATTCCCCCCGACGACTACCTCTGCCGGCCCGGTGATTCTCGGGTCACCAAGCCCGCCGTGGGCACAGCGGTGCTTCCGCAGTCGGAACGAAGCGAACGTCTGAATTGCCGGGTATTCGTCGCCCTGTTCCGGGCGCCGCCGTTGCCACCGCCCGGCAAAATGGCCAAGGTCGAAGAGGTGGGCCGTGGCCGAAGATAGCGATCTCGAACGAACAGAACCTGCATCACAACGACGTCTGGAGCAAGCCCGCGAACAGGGGCAGGTGCCCCAGTCGCGGGAGCTATCGGCATTCCTGGTGCTGATTGCTGGCTCCGTGGGTGTGTGGGTGATGGGTTCCTGGGTGGCCGACCGGGCGGCAGCGCTCATGCGCACCGGTCTGACGCTCGAGCGCGCCGCCGCATTCGACCCGCAAGCCATGGCCCAATCGCTGTGGAGCCTCGGCGCCGACGCGCTGCTGACCCTTGCCCCCCTGTTGTTGCTGCTTGTCGTGGCCGCCTTGGCAGGTCCGTTGGCGATGGGCGGCTTCATCTTTTCGCCGAAGGCGTTTCAACCCGATTTCAATCGCCTCGATCCGCTCAAGGGCTTCGGCCGCATGGCTTCCGTGCAGGGTCTGGCCGAGTTGGTCAAGGCGCTGCTCAAGGCGTTGCTCATCGGCGGCGTGGCGCTGTGGGTGGTCTCTCATGAGCGTGACGCGCTCTTTGCGCTCCTCGGCCAGCCCTTGCACGCCAGCATGTCTTCGTTCGCCCAGCTCGTCGTGTTCAGCGCCGTCATGATCATCGGCGGCATGGCGCTCATTGCCGCCATCGACGTGCCTTTCCAGCTCTGGCAATACCACAGCAAGCTCAAGATGACCAAAGAGGAACTGCGCCAGGAGGCCAAGGAACTCGAGGGCGACCCGCAGCTCAAGGCGCGCATACGTAGCCAGCAGCGCGAGATGGCGCGCAAGCGCATGATGAGCGAGGTGCCGAAGGCCGACGTCGTGGTCACCAACCCGACCCACTATTCCGTCGCGTTGAAATACGACGCGTCCAAGATGCGTGCACCGCGTGTGGTGGCCAAGGGCGCCGGGCTCGTTGCCCAGCGCATCCGGGAAATCGCCGGCGAGCATCACGTGCCGCTGCTCGAGGCGCCGCCCCTGGCCCGTGCCTTGTATCGCCATACCGAGCCTGGCGACGAGGTTCCGGCAACGCTCTACACGGCCGTCGCCGAGGTCATGGCGTACATCTATCAGCTCAACCACTACTTCTCCCACGGCGGCCTGCCGCCCCGGCCGCCGGCGGACATCCCCGTGCCTGCGGGTATGGACCCCGGCCCGGCGCCATAGGCCGCCGGCGGTCTGCGCACGCCGGCAACCGGGTCTACCGGGCATGGCCGCGCGCGCGTTTCCCGGCTCGCACCTTGCCGCTCCATCGCGCCAGCGCGCGACGCGTGTTCCCGGCTTCGGCCAGGCCGCAGTCGCCTGAGGCAGCGGTCGGCAGCCACATTCCGTATCGACGAATTGGCGGGGGATTTCCCCACTTTTCCGCGGGGCAAGTCGGACGCCGACCGCGAATAATCGACGCCATGGAGATTCCGGCAATGGCAAGCAACCAACAACCACGCACCGGCCGCAACGGCAACCCTGCGAGCGGTACGCAACTATCTCTGGCGAAAGGTAAATTCTGATGGCCGCAGCGAATCAGGCACTGCCGTTGCGGGCCATGTTCTCGGCCGGGAATGTGCGCCAGCTGGCTGCGCCCCTGCTCATCGTCATGATCCTGGCGATGATGGTGCTGCCCCTGCCTCCGTTCCTGCTCGATCTGTTGTTCACTTTCAACATTGCCCTGGCCGTGATGGTGCTGCTGGTGGCGATGTACACCATGAAGCCGCTGGACTTCTCGGTGTTTCCGACTGTCCTGCTGGTCACCACGCTGCTGCGCCTGTCGTTAAACGTTGCCTCCACCCGTGTCGTCCTGCTCGAGGGGCACAGCGGGCCCGATGCAGCAGGCAAGGTCATCGAGGCTTTCGGTCATTTCCTCGTCGGTGGCAACTACGCCGTCGGCATGGTCGTGTTCGTCATCCTGGTGGTGATCAACTTCGTGGTGATCACCAAGGGTGCCGGGCGCATCGCCGAGGTTTCGGCGCGTTTCACCCTCGACGCCATGCCGGGAAAGCAGATGGCCATCGACGCCGATCTCAACGCGGGGCTGATCGGCGAGGAAGAAGCGCGCACGCGCCGCGCCACCATCGCCCAGGAAGCGGACTTCTACGGCTCCATGGACGGTGCATCGAAGTTCGTGCGCGGCGACGCCGTGGCCGGCATCCTGATTCTGTTCATCAACGTCATCGGCGGGCTGATCGTCGGCGTGCTCCAACACAACATGGAGCTGGCGATGGCAGCCAAGAACTACACCCTGCTGACCATCGGCGACGGTCTGGTGGCGCAGATCCCGGCGCTGATCATCTCCACGGCCGCGGGCCTGGTGGTGAGCCGCGTCGGTGACGAGGACGTCGGCCAGCAGTTTGTCGGCCAGGTCTTCGGCAAGCCCCAGGTCATGCTGCTGACCGCGGCGATTCTGGGCATCCTCGGGCTTATTCCCGGCATGCCCAATCTGGTGTTCCTGCTGCTGGCCGGTGGGTTGGGCGGCGTGGCGCGTCATCTGCTCAAGCGCAAGCAGGAGGTGAAGCCGGTGCAGCAGCAGTCCGAGCCGGCACCGGCGGTTCCCGTCGAAGCGCAGGAGGCCAGCTGGGCCGACGTGGCACCGGTGGACGTGCTTGGCCTGGAAGTCGGCTACCGCCTTATTCCGCTGGTGGACAAGGGCCAGGACGGCGAGCTGCTCAAGCGCATCCGGGGGCTGCGCAAGAAGTTCGCTCAGGAGGTGGGCTTCCTCGCCGCGCCGGTGCATATCCGCGACAACCTGGAACTCAAACCCAACGGCTACCGCATCATGCTCAAGGGCGTCGAGGTAGGCCAAGGCGAGGCCCAGCCCGGCATGTTCCTGGCCATCAATCCCGGGCGCGTTGCCGGCGTGTTGCCCGGTGCCCAGACCCGCGATCCCGCCTTCGGGCTGCCGGCCGTGTGGGTCGAATCCGGCGTTCGCGACCAGGCACACGCTCTGGGCTACACCGTGGTCGATGCCAGCACCGTCGTCGCCACCCATCTCAACCACGTTGTCCTGAACCACGCCGCCGAGTTGCTCGGCCGCCAGGAAGCGCAGCAGCTCCTCGACCACATCGCAAAGGATTCGCCGAAGCTCATCGAGGACCTCGTACCCAAGCTCATCTCCCTGTCGGCGCTGCAGCGCGTGCTGCAGTTGCTGCTGGAGGAGGGTGTCACCATCCGCGACATGCGCACGATTATCGAGACGGTGGCAGAGCACGCCGGACGCACTCAGGATCCGCTCGAACTTGCAGCCCAAGTGCGCGTGGCGCTCAGTCGTGCCATCGTCCAGCAGCTCTATCCCGGCGGCGCCGACATGCAGGTCATGGCGCTCGACCCGGCCCTGGAGCGCATGCTCAGCCAGGCGGTGCAGACCGTCGGCGGCGATGGCAGCGGCATCGAACCGGGTCTGGCAGATACGCTGCTGCGCGAGACGGCAGCAGCGGCGCGCAAGCACGAGGACGTCGGTCTGCCCGCGGTAATTCTCGTGCCGGGCCACCTGCGCTGGCTGTTGTCGCGCTTCCTGCGCCGCGCCGTGCCGAACCTGAAGGTCATCGCCAACGGCGAGGTGCCGGACTCGCGCACCATCAAGGTTACTTCGATCATCGGAGGTAGAGCATGAACGTCCGACGCTTCTTCGCGCCAACGGCGCGCGACGCGCTACGCAAGGTCAAGGACGAACTCGGCGGGGATGCAATTGTCCTGGCCAACCGCAGCATCGACGGCGGTGTCGAGATCATGGCGCTGCCGGCCGGTGCCCTGGATCTCCCCGGCCGGCAAGCGGAAGCCCCGACGCCCGCGCCGCAGATCGAGGCCGATGCCGAGGGCGACTTCCGGGTGAGTCTCTCGGCGAGCGTGCAGAAGCGCGCGCAGCCCAAGCAATGGAAGCCGTTTGCTCCGCCGCGCGTGACGGCGCCCAGCGTTGCCCCGTCCCCCGTGGCCGTCGAGGTGCGCAAGTCCGCCGCGGAAGCCGCGCCCAAACCGGCGAAGAGCCGCGCTCCTGGCCGCGAACCGGCTCCGGCACCGCGCGACATTGAAGCCCAGCAACCCGCGCCCGATCCGCAACTGATGCAGGAGCTGTTGGCGATCCGCGGCATGATCGAGCGCCAGCTCGCCGGCTTTGCCTGGGGCGAGATGTCGCGCACGGCGCCGGCCAAGACCCAGCTTATGACGGAGCTGCTCGACGCCGGCTTCAGCCCGATGCTCGCACGCCACCTGATCGAGGAAGTGCGCCCCGATACCGACGTTGCCGAAGGGCGCGACGCTCTGCACAGAATCCTCAGCCGCGATCTGGTAACGCTCAACAACGACGACGACATCATCGACGCCGGCGGCGTGTATGCCCTGGTTGGCCCGACGGGCGTGGGCAAGACGACGACCACGGCCAAGCTCGCCGCTCGTTGCGTGGTACGCCATGGCGCTGAAAAGGTGGCGCTGCTCACCACGGACGGCTATCGCATCGGCGCCCACGAACAACTGCGCATCTACGGTCGCATCCTCGGTGTTTCGGTTCATGTCGTGCGCGACGCCGCGGACCTGCGTCAGACGCTAAAAGCGCTCCGGGACAAGCACATGGTGCTGATCGACACCGTCGGCATGTCCCAGCGCGATCGCATGGTCGCCGAGCAGGCGACGATGCTGCTCAACGCCGGCGAGGTGCGCCGCCTGCTACTGCTCAACGCCACCAGCCGTGGCGACACCCTTGATGACGTCGTCAATGCCTACGACGGTCCTGATCTGGCTGGCTGCGTCGTAACCAAGGTGGACGAGGCGACGTCCCTGGCGCCGGTACTGGATGTGCTGGTCCGCCACAAGCTGGACTGCTATTACATCGCCAACGGTCAGCGCGTGCCGGAGGATCTGCACCTGCCCAACCGCGCCTACCTGCTGCACCGCGCGCTAAAGGGGCTGTCCGCCCAGTCGCCGCATCGCCTGCATGCCGACGAGGCCGGTCTGCTACTCGCCGCCAATGCCGTTGCCGGCAACGGCGCACCCCGTGGTGCGGTCAGGGAGATGCGTCATGGATAACGGGCGTCGGCTCGGCTGGAGCCACGATCAGGCCGCCGGACTGCGCCGTCTGTTCGGCACCGGAAGCGCCCGCACGATCGCCTTCTTCGGTGGCCATACCGGCGTGGGCACGACACGCATCGTCGCCCAGGCCGCGACGGCACTTGCGCACAACGAGAAGCTGGTGCTGGCCGTCGATGAATGTGGCGGCAGCTGTGGTCTCGTCACGTCGCTCGGGCTCGCCTCGCGCTTCGACTTCGCCCAGGTGCTGGAACGGCATCTCGGTCTGTCCCAAGTCGTGCTCTGCGCCAGCGACATGCTTTCGGTGCTTCCTGCCTGGCGCGCGGCCCAAGGCGGCGGTTCGCTCAACCGCACGCAGCAGCAGGCGTGGAGTGAATACATGCCGGTGCTGCGCCGGGCACGCGACTTCGTGCTGGTGGACGCAGCCGTTCCGACTGCTGCCAAGCGTGACGTGTCGCCGCTGGTCGCCTCGGCGAACCACTGGGTCGTGGTCGCCGCAGCAGGATCGGCGGCTATCACCGATTCCTACGCCCTCATCAAGCGCTTGGTCGCTGCCGCGGGACCACGCCGACTGTCGGTGGTCCTGACGCGCACACGCGAAGAAGGCGAAGCACGGTCGGTGTTCGAAAACCTGCAACGCGTCGCACGGCAGCATCTGGGCATCCAACTCGACCTGCTCGGCGCCGTGCCGTTCGACCTGCGCTGGCAGCGCAGCCCGGGTGTGCTCTCGCATGCCGCGGACGACACCCCTGCTACGCAGGCATGCCGTCGCCTTGCCGGGGCGCTGCTCGAACTGCCGGGCGGCGAGACTACGGCCTGCAGCACCAAGGCCGTGATGCCGATGTCGCAGGTCGGCGTGCGGGCTGCCGTGGGCTTGGCGGCGTGAGGCACGGATTGTGAGCGACGAATGCATTTGCCCACGTGATTGATGCACCTGGGCTGACAGGCAACAGGATAACTCTCCAGCGAGCTAGAAAAGGAACCACCATGTACACCGCGTCCGGCACTCTTGAACGGGATCAACTCGTCACCCAGTATGCGCCCCTGGTCAAGCGCATCGCATATCACCTGATGGCCAAGCTGCCGGCCAGCGTTCAGGTCGAGGACATCATCCAGAACGGAATGCTCGGACTGCTCGACGCAATCAATCGCTACGAAGACGGTCTCGGGGCGCAGTTCGAGACCTATGCCGTGCAGCGAATTCGCGGGGCGATGCTCGACGGCTTGCGCGAGAACGACTGGTTGCCGAGATCGCTGCGCCGTGACATGCGGCGCATCGAGGCGGCGATCAGCGCGCTGGAGCAGGAGCACGGACGCGCTCCCACCGAGAGTCAACTGGCGGAAGCGCTGGGCATGTCGCTGACCGAGTACCAGAAGATGCTGCAAGAGGCGCGCGGCTATCAACTGGTCTACTTCGAGGACTTCAAGGAAGAGGAAGGGGAAGATTACCTCGATCGCCACTTCGCCGGCACCGACGACGATCCCTTGGAGCGCCTGCTGGACAAGAACATGCGCGACGTGCTGGTGAAGGCGATCGGCGATCTGCCAGATCGGGAAAAGACCGTCATGGGGCTCTATTACGAAGAGGAACTGAATCTGCGCGAGATCGGCGAAATCCTGGGCGTGTCCGAGTCGCGGGTTTGTCAGCTGCATAGTCAGGCCATCGCCCGGCTGCGCTCGCGACTGGCGGAGAACAAGCCGCAGCCGCGCATTCCGCAGCGGGCCGAGACGAGGCGGCGCAAGGCAATGGTATGACACACGCGTCGGCTCGACAAACGCGCGCGGCCGCTCGCTCGCGGTGTTCGCACGCTCTTCACTGATTCCTGCGCATGGATATTACCAGCCTCATCGGGCTTGCCGTCGGCCTCGTTGCCATCCTTGGCGGCCAGTTCCTGGAGGGCGGCCATCTGTCGTCGCTGCTGCAGCCGACGGCGTTCGTCATTGTCATCGGCGGCACGCTGGGCGCCGTGATGCTGCAATCGCCGCTGGCAGTTTTCATCCGGGGCATGCGCATGGGCGGCTGGATTTTCGCGCCGCCGGTGCTGCATCAGGATGAGCTGATCCAGCGCATCTCCGATTGGGCGCACATGGCACGCCGGGAAGGACTTCTCGCACTGGAGGCGCAGCTAGGCAGCCTCAACGACGCCTTCGCGCGCAAGGGAATCCAGTTGCTTGTGGATGGCGCCGAGCCGGAGCGGTTGCGCGAAGTCCTGGAGGTGGAAATCGGCGCTTACGAGGAACAGATGAAACTGAGCGCCAAGGTCTGGGAAGCCGCCGGCGGCTATGCACCGACCATCGGCATCCTTGGCGCCGTCATGGGTCTGATTCACGTCATGGAGAATCTGTCCGACCCGTCGAAGCTCGGTGGCGGCATTGCCGTGGCATTCGTTGCCACGATATATGGCGTTGGCTTTGCCAACCTGGTGTTTCTTCCCGTCGCCAAGAAGCTGCTGGCCAATGTGTCGCGCCTGGTGATGCTCAGAGAGATGCTCGTCGATGGCCTGGTCGGCATCGCCAATGGCGACAATCCGCGCCTCATCGAAAGCCGCCTGCGCGGGTACGTCCTTTGACGCAACAGCCGACGGTCCGGCCAGAATACCCCGGCGTGTCACGGCGTCGGCCGACCCGCGGCCCCGTGGGCCGGGGCGTCTGACGGGGCAGTCGAACCACGCATCGCGCACCAACATGCCGGCCGTGGCCGATCCCACGCTAGTCCCATGCTTCGACGGGGCGCTTTGAATCGCGCCTCGCTGCCACGACCGCTTGTGCGCGTTACCACGTGCCAGGCGACGACTCAATTTGTCTCTCTGATTGCCGTAATTTCAGGGGTATATCGCCCCTCAAACGCCCATGCCCCGCCGCCGCCACGACGACGAACACGAAAATCACGAACGCTGGCTTGTATCCTACGCGGATTTCATCACCCTGCTGTTCGCGTTCTTCGTTGTCATGTACGCGATTTCCTCGGTCAGCGAGGGCAAGTACCGGGTGCTGAGCAACTCCCTGGTGGCGGCGTTTCGCAATGTTACGATGAACTCGTCCGGGCAGACGATCGCCGTATCGCCGATGGCGGCTTCCATGCCGCGCCAGATCGCCCAGAAGCGCAACGGCAAAGGCGACGAGCAAAGGCGCCAAGCGCGGGAGAAGATGCGCCGCGTGGCCCAGGAAATCCTCGAGGCGCTTGGGCCTCTGGTCAAGGATGGGCACGTCCGCCTGACAGAGGGCGTCCAGGGGGTGTCGGTGGAAATCAATGCCAGCGTTCTATTCGCTTCGGGCGAGGCGCAGCTGAACCCCGGTGCAGTGGCTGTACTGCGTGCCGTGGCGCAAGTGCTGGCGCCGACGGAGTTTGGTGTGATCGTCGAAGGTCACACCGACAACACACCCATTGCCACTGCCCAGTTTCCCTCGAACTGGGAACTATCGGTCGTGCGGGCATCGAGCGTCGTGCGTTTGTTCGTGGATGCCGGTGTCGCGGCGCCGCGCCTGACGGCGACAGGGTACGGCGAACAGCGACCCGTTGCGGCCAACGACACGCCTGAGGGGCGTGCACGCAACCGCCGCGTCGCGATCATGATCGAGGCGCCGCTGGTGGATGTGCCGGCGGAATTGCCGGTGACGCCGCACGTTGCCGATGGCACTAAGGCGGCGCCTGGCTGAGCGCCGTTGTCGCGTCTATGGTTGCGAGGCGCGGGCGACAGCCCGGCCTGGAAGTGGATTTCAGACGGTACCGAGATGGCGACCGCGGCCGCGCGCGCGCGTCTGGCCGTCGGGTCCGTAGACGGCGGGCGGCCCGCCGGCGGCGAGCAGCACTGTCAAAGCCTGTTGATGGTGCTGCATGCGCGCTGAAATCAGCTGGCCGTTCTGACGGTTTAGTTCCCGCGCTTCGCTGGCCAGGTGCAGCAGTCTCGCCCAGGCCGCGCGTTCGGGCGCCTGTGCGGGGCGCTGTTCAATCCACGTGTCGATGCCCGTGCCGACCGAACGCGACAGCGCGGCAGTGAGCTGCGTGCGGCGTTCGCCGAGCGTGGCGAGCCGGCTGAATGCCGTGCCCTTCTCCTCGCAATGCACCGCCAGGGCTTCGACGTCGCCGTCCATGAGGGCTTGTTGTTCTCGCCGCAGCACCGCCGTGAAGGCGCGCAGCGCATCGGCCTCCTCGTCGAAGGCCGCATGCAGTGTCGCGGGGTCCGGGTTGCGGAACGCGCTCACGCCTGATGCGCCTGCGCCGCAAGCATCTGGCGCACACTTTCAATCAGGCTGTCGGCCACCTTTTCCGGGTTGACCTGGAAGCGTCCCTCACTAATCGCCGCTTTGATCTCGGCGACCCGTGCCGAGTCGATGACCGGCACATTCGCAATCGCTGCCTCGAGTTCGCTCAGGCGCGACGACAGGGAGGACAGCTCCACCTGAGCGCCGCCGGCGGCTGCCGGAGTGGCGGGTTGGCCTTTTACCGAGCGAACGCGGGATTCGCTGTTGGAAGAGCCAACGACGGTTTTAACGGAGTTGTCGATTTTCACGTGTTTCCCCTTAGTTGGGTTTGGTTTGATACGAGTGTTGTTACGGCTATGCTGGTGCAAACTTTAGGCTGGTTTTTGCCCGCTATTCGTCGCGTTTGCAATGTGGCCATTGTATTAGGCACGAGGCGCAATAACGCTTCCGGCCTGAGGTTGACGGCAGTGCCGTGCCGCACGGTCGTTTTTGTCGGGCAAATGCGACAGGAAAAGCCGCCATGTTTCAGTCGCTAAGCGATCGGACGGGTTCAACGTCGCCTATGGGCGACAAATTCGTCCTGGACGGATGGTCCTCGCCTGCCGCTCAGCCAAACCAGCCGATTGAAAACAAAACGAAAAGCTATTCTGGCACAGTCGTTGCGAAAGAGCGGGCGGGCCACTTGCGGCCCATTTATCAACCCGAGATTGGAGTGCACATGCGAGCAAGCAAATCCACGACCGTAATCATCTCCAGCTTTCTTTTGGTATCCACTGCCGCGTTCGCCCAGCAGGCGACGCCTGAGCGAGTACCCGACAAAACTGCCGATATGAAGTCCGCCATCGACGCCAAGTTCAAGCAGCTCGACGTCAATGGCGATGGTTTCGTCAGCAAGGACGAGGCCGCGAAAATGCGCGGTCTGCCGGAACGATTCGACGGTTCGGATGCCAATAAGGATGGCAAGCTCGATCCCGCCGAGTTCGGAAGGGCTATGGGCGCCTGAGCAATCGTCCTGATTTCCGTTCCATTCCGCGCGCTTCCCGACGACGGTCGGGAGCGCGCTTGTGCGTGCGTGTGCAATGATAAGATGCGCGTCGGTTCAGCGGCCCGGTAGTGGTCGTGCCATAGCGAGAGGAAGGAATGGATCTGGCATTCCTGCCGAGACTGCCGTTGACGCTGGGCGGTTTGGCATTGTTCGGCGTGATACTGCTGGCGGGACTGATCGGCGGGCGGCTCGTGGCGGGCGTGGGCTGGCTGCCGAAGATCACCGGCTACATTCTGATCGGCGCGGTGTTCGGTGCCAGCGGGTTCGATTTGCTGACGCCGGAAATGGTGGCTCAGGGCCGGGTGTTCGTCGATATTGCGCTCGGATTGATCCTATTCGAACTGGGACGCCATCTCGACTGGCCCTGGGCACGGCACGAGCGTTGGCTGCTGCTCACCGGTGCGCTGGAATGTGCGCTGAGCTTCCTGCTGCCATTCTTCGTCCTGGTGTATCTGGGTCATCCGCGGTTGGTGTCGGCGGCGGTGGCGGCGCTGGGCATCGCGACCGGGCCGGCAGTCGTCCTGCTGGTCGTCAAGGAACTTGGTGCCGAAGGGCAGGTGACGCGGCGCCTACTCGGTCTGACGGCGCTCAACAATGTCGTGGCCATCGTCACGTTCACTGCCTTGTGGGCGTTCGTGCACCGCGCGCACCAGGCATCCGCCATGATGCTGGCAGCGCACCCGATTTACCTGTTGGCCGGCTCCGTGCTGTTCGGCTACGCCATGCATCTGCTGACCATCACGCTGGCGGCATGGCTGGGCAAGCATCGCGGCAGCCAGTTCATCATGCTGGCCGGAGTCGTTGCGTTCACTGTCGGTGCGGCGGAGGCGCTGCAGTTGTCGGTGCCGCTGACGCTTCTCTCGCTTGGCATCATGTCGAAGAATCTGGATCGCCGCTATCGCATCCTGCCGCTGGAATTCGGCAGCGCCAGCCAGATCTTCTACGTCATCCTGTTTGTCATAATTGGTGCCAACCTCAAGCTGGATCAGTTCGGCGCGCTCGGCTGGGCGTTTCCGGCCCTGATCGTGGCACGCTTGCTGGGCAAGACGCTGGCCGTGTTCATCTTCGCCCGTCCCAGTCGCCTGACCCCGCTGCAAGCGGGCATGCTCAGCATGGGCCTGCTGCCCATGGCCGCTCCGGCCCTTGCCATGAGCTTCGCCGTGGCGAACGTCTACCCCGAGTTCGGCGCCAAACTGACAGCAATGGTAGTGGGCGTCGTCGCCGTGCTCGACCTGATCGGGCCGATCGCTACGCAATTCGCATTGAAGCGGGTTGGTGAAGCCAATCCGGACAAGATCGCACATCGTGACTGAAAACTATTCGGAGAGCAGAAACATGCCACCGCTGGAATTCAAGACCTCGCAGCGCTTTACGCTGGGTATCGAACTGGAAATGCAGCTCGTGAACCGGCGCGACTACAACCTGTCCACCGACGCGACGGAGCTGTTGCGCAGCATGGAGAACGATGCGCTGTGCAGCCACATCAAGCCGGAAATGACGCAGAGCATGATCGAGATCAACAGCTCGAAGCACACCAACTACGAAGACGCGCTCGGCGAGCTGACGAGCATCCGCAACGCGCTGCGCGACAGGGCCAGAGAGATGAACGTCGCCATCGCCGGTGGTGGCGCACATCCTTTCCAGACCTGGAGCGAGCAGAAGATCTATCCCGGCGAGCGCTTCGACATGCTGCAGCGTAAGTACGGGTATCTGGCGAAGCAGTTCACCGTATTTGGTCAGCATGTACACATCGGGTGCAGCAGCGGCGACGAGGCGGTCTATCTCTGTCACGGGCTGGCGCGCTACGTGCCGCAGTTCATCGCCCTGTCGGCGGCTTCGCCGTTCTACCAGGGCGTCGACACCCTTTTCGATTCGTCGCGTTCGAATGTTGTCAGCGCCTTTCCACTCTCGGGCACGCCGCCGCTCGTCCAGGATTGGAACGAGTTCAACGCTTTCTTCGACAAGATGAAGGAGCTGAAGATCGTCGACAGCATGAAGGACTTTTACTGGGACATTCGGCCCAAGCCCGAGTACGGGACAGTTGAAATTCGCGTCTGCGATACGCCGCTGACAGTCGGCAAGGCAGCAGTGCTGGCGGGCTACGCCCAGGCGTTGGCGGGGTATCTGCTTACCGAACGGCCGGTTAAGCCGACGCAGGACCTATATTTGCTATACAGCTATAACCGCTTCCAGGCGGCGCGGCATGGCTTCTCCGGTGTCTTTGTCGATCCCGAAACGAAGGTGTCACGCCAGATCGGCGCCGACATCCGCGAAACCGCGCGCCGTTTGCGCCCCCACGCCAAGGCGCTGGGCTGCGAAGGCGCCCTGCAACTGATCCTCGAAGATGTCTCCGGAGGTGCCAACGACGCGCAGTGGATTCGGACGACCAAGGGCAAGGTGCGCTCGCTGCACGACGTGGTCCGGCTGCAAAGCGAAGTCTGGGCCGGAACGCCCACGCGACACTGAACGGCGCTGCAGCGCGGACATGGAACACGGAAGGGATGGGATCGATGGAACCGCAACAACGCGTTCTGATTGAGAAGCTCAAGCGGTTGCCGGCGGAGCGCCTGGCGGCCGTCGAGGATTACGTGGATTTCCTCAACCGGCGCGAGGATGCGCGCCGCCTGCTCGCGGGCGGCGCAGGGCGCGCCGACGAAGGTGCGATCAACGCTTGGGGAGCACCGGAAGAGGACGCGGCGCGGTCTAAACCGCGCGTTGCTTGATCGCCAGCACCGCCTGGTTACGCAGTGTCTTGAGCAGGCTCATGTACTTGTGGTCTAGGGGGCCGTGCGCCCGATCGGCATAATCTGCGTAGAGCAGGCTGACCGGTTTCTTGTCCACCACCACCGGTAACAGCAGAAATGACGCTGCGCCGACGCTCTGGCGATACCAGTCGGGTATATAGGTGCCGATGTTCTGCGCATCACAGTCGGCGATGTAGACATCCACGCCCTTGCTCAATGCCAGTTGAAAGACGTCGGCCGCCTCGCGCAGCGAGAAGCGAAAGCGGGGCAGCAGGTGGTCGATGCCGTCACCGAAACCGAGGCGCGCCGTCATGTACGGCGCATTGCGCTCGCGCAGGCAAAGCACGGCGCGCGAGAAGTTCATGCCGCGGTACATGGTCTCCAGAATCATGCGCATGAGCTCGTTGAGCTTGAAGTCGCCGACGAGCGTGTTGGTGATGTCCTGGATACCGGCGGCAAGAACCTCCTCGGAAGGCCCGTCCCCTTCACCGTGCACGGCATGGTCGGCGGGTGGCAAGGCCGGCGCCGTTTCGACGATGGTCGACTCCAGTGCTGACGGTGTTTCGGGCTCGGGCGCGACACCGCCCCAGGTATGCGCCCGCTTGATCGTCGTGCTGGCCCGTGCGTCGATGTTCAATTGCCGTGCCTCGCGGGTGAATTCGTGCAAGGCGCGGTCGACGACGTTCGACAGCGCCTCGCCGTCCAGGTCCAGCGCCGCCTGGAAGCGTTCTGCCAACTGCTTCAGGTGCTTGCGCTTCTCCTCGGGTGCCGTCTGCGTCGCGACGTCGCGCAGTTCCCTGGCCATGTTCGACACCGCCTGCAGGCGCTGGGCGTCGTCGGCCGGTTTCTTGAGCTTGCCCTGGGGCAGGCGCGCCATGCTGCGCACAATCTTATCCGGGAAGTTCCAATAGCGCGCCGTGGCGATGCCCAGTTCCTCGAACGTTACGCCGAGCACCGTGGTTGCTGCGCGCTCCTCGTCGATACCCGCCTGCTCGGACAGGCGTGCGATCTCCTGCGCCTCGTCGTGAAAGTAGAACAGCACCAATAGCCGGCCTAGGTTCTGGAACATGGCACAGATGAAGGACTCCTCGCCGCGTGCGCGACGCGGGGCGCTGTCGGTAATCTCGCGGCCGATGACGCCGCAGAAGAAGCTGCTGACGATGGCGTCCTGGAGCTGGGCGGCCTGCGCGCGGTTCTGCAGGTTCTCGAACAGAATCAGGGCCAGGGCCAGGTTGCGAATGGTTTCGAAGCCGAGGATGTTGATCGCCCGCGATATGGTCGAAACGCCGCCGAAGTTGCGATAGAAGGCCGAATTCACCAGCCGCAGGAGCTTGTTGGTAAGGGCGTAATCGCGCAGGAGCAGGTTGGAAAGTTCCGACAAGTGCTCCTCGTCGGCGCTCTGGATGCGATTGACGGCACGGATGGCCTCGGACAGCGCCGGGAAGTCGCTCTTGGTCTTCATGCGCCGGAACAGAAACTCCAGCGTGCTGCGTTTGGAGCCGGCGGCCGGACCATGGTCCTTCGGCGCCTGCAGGCCACGCAGCACCTCCGCCATCGCGGCTGCGCTCGGGAACCGGTCTTCGGGCCGCCGGGCGAGTGCCCGCGCCACAAGTGCGTCGAGACGCTCGTCCACCTCGTCGTTCGTTGCCGAAGGCGGCAGCACGTCGCCGTGACTGGCCTGATAGATCGCCTTCTCAACGCTGTTGCCCGTGTTTGCGGGCCTGCCGGTCAGCATCTCGTACAGAATCATACCTACGGCATAGACATCGGAAGCCGGGCCGTACTGGCCGTCGAAACACTCGGGCGCGAGGTAGCGGGGAGTGCCGGCAAGATCCGCGGGCTGGCTGCCGTCGATGGTGCTGTGGGCGACGCCGAAGTCCATGACGCGTGCCGTGCCGTCGGCGTCGAGCATGATGTTGGCGGGCTTCAGGTCGCGGTGGATGATGCCGAGGTCATGAGCGCAGGCGACGCCGGCGAGAATCTGCAGTGCGATGGTCACGGCGCGCTGCGGAGCAAGTGGTGCGTCGCGGTGAATCAGCTCTGCCAGGGTTGTGCCCGGGACATGCTCGAACACGAGATAGGGTTGGCCGTCTTCCTCGTCGGCGTCGAACAGCGTGACGATGTTGGCATGACGCAGGCGGCTGACGCTGCGCGCCTCGCGGAGCAACTGCTCGAGCAAGCGGCCGCTGCCGGCGCTGCCGCGCAAGTGCAGCGTTTTGATGGCGACGGTGCGGTTCAGGCGCGGATCATGGGCCTGCCAGACACTGCCCTGGGTGCCGGTGCCTAGTTTGTGCTGGAGGTCGAAGCGGCCGATGCGCTGCTGTGTCGCTAGCACGGTGTCTGCTTCCGCGTGGACCGGCTACCGCTCATGCGGCCGCCGATTCGTCGGCCAGCATGTGATAGACGTATGCCGTTAGTGCCACCACGTGCTGTTCGGGGACATCTACGAACTGGATGCCGTGGCTGAAGGCGGCAGCCTGATCCCCGGTCGTGCCGTGGTCTGCGGAGCGGACGAGAGCATCGACTGTCAGGTAGACCTCGATGTCGTGCAAGGCGAGGCGGAATTTCACCGACAGCTTGTCGCCCTTGCGGCCGAGCCGTTTGGGCGCCATCAGCAAGGCGCCGCCGACGCTCAGGTTGGTGATGGTGGCGGCCGTGCCTCCCGCCTGCGCGCTGTTGAACGCACCGACCGCGGCGATGATGCTGGTGTTCACGCGGCAGTCCTTGCGTACGCGGGCGCTGCGCACCTCGTGCGGATATGACAGGTGCAGGTGCGGAAAGGGCGTGTTGGCGACTTTGAATATGCTGGCCGTGAAAGCGTAGGCGTTGCGCCCGGAGAAGGCGCGCACGACGAAGCTTTGTCCTTCGCGCATGAGGCAGATCTTGCCGTCCACCGCCGGCGTCGTCACGAGCACGCTGCGGTCCTTGACGTAGCCGATGAGCCTGACGTAGTGCCGCGTCGCGCCTTCGTTGGCCTGGGACTGGAGCTGGAGCGTGTCGCCGATGTGCAGCTTGACGCTCTCCAGGGTTTCAATGCGCTCATTCGTCGTGCCACCGTCGGCCACCTTCTGGGGCGTGGTCGGCCCATGGGGTTGCACCAGAGCCAGGCGCGGTTCGCCGCCGCGGTACAGCTCCTGCTGTAAAAGCGCCTCGAAGTGCATGCGGGACTCGATGACGTGACCTCGGCGGAGCAGCAGATTGCCCTCCCGGTCGTAAATCGACCAAGGCAGCGGTCTGCCAAAGATGATGTCGCCTTTGCCCAAGGGAACGAGAGACATGGTTTGCCTTACGGAGTTGCGCGCAGAGTAAATAACGTACTGCGCGGCGCGGACTTGAACGCCGCCGGCGACGCGCGCCCGGCCGCGGCGCGGACGATCAGTAGGTAACCTCGACGACGCCGTTCGAGCGCGCGATGCCGCTCACGGTCTGGCCATTGGCGGTGCGTACCTGCGCTACCTGGCCGGACGCTGCATTGTTGAGGGCGCGCCCATCCGTGGCGACCTGAAAGCCTGTCCCGCGCGAAAGCACCTTCACGCTTTGACCCTGCTGCACGAAAAGCGGCTGGCGCAGCATGTCGCTGCGCAGCGGCCGGCCCGAAGCGACGCCCATGCTGACGGTCTTGCCGACAGCCTGGGCCGGGTCGGTCAGGATGCCGGCCGGCAGCTCGGCCAGATCGCCGTTCTGCCGTGCGACGTCGTCTGCGCCGACGATCTGGCCCTGTGCCAGCGGTCGCGCGCTGACCAGAAAGTCGCCCATCACCTTCACCGTCACTGGCACATACAGGCTCCAGCCTCCTTCCACGAGGCAGCGCACGCCCACGGTCGTGCGGCCCCAAGGCCGTGCGCCTGGAGGTAGAAAGGCATCTAGCGCCGGGCAGGGCTGGAGATTGTTCTGGGGGTCGATGCTGCCGACAGTGAAGCTCGCGGCGCCGGGCAACCCGCGCGTCTGTACGCGCAGGAACTCCTCGACCGCCTGCCGTACCGGAGCCACGTCCTGGCGGGCGACGGCCGGCGCCGACGAAAGCAGAGCAACCAGAAACAGCGCCACGATGGCCAGCGCCCACTGGCTGGCGGCGTCCGCCGCACCCAGCATGCGCTGCGACCACGGTTCGACCGGCCGCGGCCGGCGGCGGTTCGACAAAGGGAGTCGAAGCACTTCGATGCAGCTCGGCTTGTACATGCGCGTGTCCTCGGCGAATCGTTGTCGTGATTGAACCAGATGCCCGCCTGGCGCGATGGCGCGAAAAGGCAGGGAAAGGGGCGGCAATTCGCCGTGGTGCGCCGGCACGGGCGGCGGGAGAACGGCAATTTTTGCCGTCGCGCCGCAAACCGGCCGGCAGGAATGCGGCGGAAATAAGCGCCTATCGGCCACCTATTCGGTGAATCGGAGCGCCAACGAGGCGACTAAGATCGCTGGCACGAATGGTGCAATGGGGTCGGTGAGCACCCGGGAAACGAGGTAATGAAATGATCAACAAACTAGACGATGCACTGCGCTTTCAGCAAACGGCATTGAACATACGTGCCCATCGGCAGCAGCTGCTCGCTTCAAACATTGCCAATGCCGACACGCCGCACTACAAGGCGCGCGACGTCGATTTCAAGAGCGCGCTCCAGGGTGCCCTCGCCGGTAAGCCGGGGGCGCTGCCGCTGGCGCAGACCGTAGCGGGACATCTCAAGCCGCAGGGGACAACCCCCTACGATGCGGCGCTTCAGTACCGCACGGAAACCCAGTCCAGTGTCGACGGCAACACCGTGAACCTCGACGTCGAGCGCGGCCAGTTCGCCGAGAACGCGCTGCACTACGAGGCGAGCCTGACGTTCATCAACGGCCTGCTGCGCACCATGCAGAGCGCCATTCAGGGATAGCACCATGAGCCTGTTCAACGTTTTTTCCATTGCTGGGTCGGCACTCGCCGCGCAGTCCGTGCGCCTGAACACCACGGCTTCCAACCTTGCCAACGCCGACAGCGTCACCTCGGCCAACGGCACGCCCTATCGCGCCAAGCAGGTGGTATTCCAGGCCGCTCCGGTGGCTGGCCCCGACGCCCAGGGCGTGCAGGTGGCACAGGTGGTGGAGGATGCCGCGCCGGCGCGGCTCGTTTACGACCCGAAAAACCCGCTGGCGAACGAGCAGGGCTACGTGTCGATGCCGAACGTCAATATCGTCGAGGAGATGGTGAACATGATTTCGGCATCACGCTCCTACCAGAACAACGTCGAGATGATGAACACCGCCAAGACGCTGATGGCGAAGACGCTGGCCATCGGCCAGTAAGCATCAACGCAGAGAAGGAGAACGCAGTGAGCGCACTTCAGGCAACGCAATCGAGCTCAAGCACGCAGGCGGCCATCCTCGCCGGCCTCAACAGCGCACGGGAAACCGCCGGCGCCGACAAGACCGATCCGCAAGACCGATTCCTGACGCTGCTGGTGACGCAGCTCAAGAATCAGGATCCGCTCAACCCCCTGGATAACGCCCAAGTGACCTCGCAACTGGCTCAGATCAGCACCGTCGATGGCATCGAACGCCTGAACGCGACGCTGCAGGCGCTGATGACCAGCTCCAGCGACGGCCAGGCATTGCAGGCGGCGGCACTCGTCGGTCACGGTGTGCTCGTGCCTGGTTCTGGCCTCGCGCTGCAGGAAGGCATGGCGATCGGCGGCGTCGAACTGGCCGAGGCGGCCGATCGCGTCACGGTAACCATCAAGGACGCCAATGGCATCGCGGTGAGATCGCTCGACCTCGGTGCGCGGGCGGCCGGCAGCGTCGCATTCAGCTGGGATGGCACGTCGGACAGCGGCGCTAAAGCCGCCGATGGCTCGTACTCCATGACCGTGGCTGCGACGCGAGGCGACACCAAGGTCGGCGCCACGGCCCTCGAGCTGGGCATTGTTTCGAGCGTTGCGCGCTCGAGCGCGGGTGTGCGCCTGAACGTGGGGGCGCTAGGCGTTTATGGTCTCAACGACGTCAAACAAATTCTGTAGGTCAGGAGAAGAGAGATGAGTTTCCAGCAAGGATTGAGCGGTCTGAACGGCGCCTCCAAGGCACTCGATGCCATCAGCAACAACGTCGCCAACTCCGGCACTGTTGGTTTCAAGTCGGCCCAGGCGCAGTTCGCGGACGTCTTCGCCGCATCGCTGGCGGGCGGCGGCGGCAGCCAGGTCGGGATCGGCACGTCGATCAACCAAGTGGCCCAGCAGTTTACGCAGGGCAACATCACGGTCACCAATAACCCGTTGGACGTGGCGATCAATGGCCAGGGCTTTTTCCGCATGAGCAACAACGGCGCTATCACTTACACGCGCAACGGCCAGTTCTTGGTGGACAAGAACGGCTACATCGTCAATGCCGCCGGCTATCGCTTGACGGGCTATGCCGCGGATTCGGCAGGGACGATCATCCCTGCGGCACCTCAGGACATCTTCATCAACACTGCCGATCTGACGCCGAAGACCACGACCACGGCCGATGTCGGTCTGAACCTGGACTCGCGCGAGTCGGTGCCGAGCGTCGCCTTCAACGTCGCCAATCCGTTGCCTCAAGCCTACAACGCCTCATCGTCGCTCACCGCCTACGACTCGCTGGGCAACCCGCATGTCCTAACGATGTACTTCCGCAAGACTGCTAACCCCGGCGAGTGGAACATCTACACCAGCCTCGACGGCGGCACTGCGGTGGCCGGCACGAACCTGCAGTTCAACACCAGCGGCGCGCTGACCGCCGGCACGACCCAGGCGCTGTCCTTTGCCGTGACCACGGGCGCGACGACGCCGCTCGCCTTCAATCTCGACTTCACCGGCAGCACCCAGTTCGGCAGTCCGTTCGGAGTCAACCGCATGGTTCAGGACGGCTACGCCTCCGGGCGTCTGTCCGGTGTCGCCATCGGTACGGACGGTGTCGTGCAGGGGCGCTACAGCAACGGCCAGTCGCGCAATCTTGGTCAGATCGTGCTTGCCAACTTCAACAACCCGAACGGCTTGGTGTCGCTTGGCGGCAACCAGTGGGGCGAATCGTCGGACTCCGGCCCGCCGCTCGTGGGTGCGCCCAACACTGGCAGCCTGGGTGTGCTGCAGAGCGCGGCCGTGGAGGAATCGAACGTGGATCTGACCGCCGAGCTGGTGAACATGATCACCCAGCAGCGCGCCTACCAGGCCAACGCTCAGTCGATTCGTACACAGGATCAGATCCTGCAGACGCTGGTGAATCTGCGCTGATCGCTGACGCCAGATATCTGACATGGATAAGCTGATCTACACCGCGATGACCGGCGCCAAGCACACGCTGGGGCGCCAGGCCGCGGTGGCGCACAATCTGGCCAACGCCAACTCGACCGGTTACCGGGCGGAGGAGCACAAACTGCGTGCCGTGCAGGTGCAATCGCAGTCGCTGCCCACGCGCGCCTTCGTCGTCGACGCCAGCGTTGCCAACGACTTCTCCCAGGGGCCGATGCAGCATACCGGCCGCGTCCTCGACGTCGCCGTGCAGGGGCAGGGATGGATCGCGGTTCAGGCCGCCGACGGCACCGAGGCCTACACTCGCAACGGCAGTCTGGAAGTCAGCGTCAATGGCGTTCTGCAAACGCGCAATGGTCTGCCGGTGCTGGGCGACGGCGGGCCGATTTCCATTCCGCCCGACAACGAGATCACCATCGCCAAGGACGGCACCATCTCCGTCGTGCCGGCGAGCGGCAGCCGCAACGCCGTCAGTGCCATCGGCCGCGTCAAGCTGGTCAATCCGCCGGAGAACGAACTCGTGCGAGGTGCCGACGGCCTGTTCCGTGCGCGCGGCGGCGACGCCGAAGCCGATGGCAACGTCGTCCTCGCCTCCGGCTACCTCGAGGGCAGCAACGTCAACGTGGTCGAGCAGATGGTGACGATGATCTCGCTCGCGCGCCAGTTCGACCTGCAGACCAAGATGCTGCAGACCGCCGACCAGAACGACCGCGCCGCGGCGCAGTTGCTTTCGAATCGATGAACGAATTCACCACAGAGGCACTGAGACACAGAGAATTTCGCAGTTCTCTGTGCTGTCCTCTGTGCCTCTGTGTCTCTGTGGTTAGGAGTTAGACCATGATCCGCTCACTCTGGATTGCCAAGACCGGCCTCGATGCGCAGCAGACCCAGCTCGATGTCATCACCAACAATCTGTCGAACGTCTCCACGTCCGGCTTCAAGCGTGCCCGGGCGGTGTTCGAGGATCTGCTCTATCAGACGCTGCGCCAGCCTGGCGCGCAATCGTCGCAGCAGACGACGATCCCCTCCGGCCTGCAACTGGGCACTGGCGCGCGCCCGGTGGCGACCGAGCGCATCCATACCCAGGGCAACCTGACCCAGACTGGCAACGCGCTGGACGTGGCCATCCAGGGCGGCGGCTTCTTCCAGATTCTGCTGCCGGACGGCACCACGGCCTACACCCGCGACGGCGCCTTTCAGAAGGACGCCCAGGGGCAGATCGTCACCTCCAGCGGCTATCCGCTGCAGCCGGCGATCACCATCCCTGCCAACGCGCAGTCGGTCACCATTGCCAAGGACGGCACAGTGACGGTCTTGCAAGCGGGCTCGTCGGCACCGACCCAGGTCGGCACGATCCAGCTCGCCGGTTTCGTCAATCCCGGTGGGCTGCAGAGCGTGGGCGAGAACCTCTATCTCGAGACGGCCTCCAGCGGCACGCCGACACCCAATACGCCCGGCACCAACGGCGTCGGCACGCTCAATCAGAGCTACCTCGAGACCTCGAACGTGAACGTGGTCGAGGAGTTGGTGAATATGATCCAGACCCAGCGCGCGTACGAGATCAACTCGCGCGCCATTCAGACGTCCGATCAGATGCTAGCGAGACTGGCGCAACTCTGAGAGCCGTTAGAGGTAAGGAGTCGATGATGAAAGTCGTGCTTGGCTTGGTGGTCGCCGTGATGCTGGCCGGATGCGTGCATACGACGCCGCCGACGGCGGTGCACCAGCCGATGACCGCGCGGCCGGAGCCGAGGAATTACGCGCCGGCGGCCAACGGTGCCATCTACCAGGCGAGCTACGCCCGGCCCCTGTTCGAGGACCGCCGCGCCCGCTTCATCGGCGACACGCTGACCATCAACATCGTCGAGAAAACGCAGGCGGCGAAGAAATCTTCCAGCGCCGCCGAGCGCACGCACAGCATCGATCTGTCGGTGCCGAACATCATCGGCGTGCCGGGCAAGAGCGCCCAGGGCATCGACGTCAATGTGGCTAATTCCAACAAGTTTGCCGGCAAGGGTGACAGCGCCGCCAACTACGACTTCACCGGCGCCATCACAGTCACCGTCATCGAAGTTCTGCCCAATGGCAATCTGCTGGTGTCGGGCGAGAAGCAGGTGGCGATCAACCAGGGCGAGGAATTCATCCGCTTCTCGGGCGTGGTGAATCCGATCCACGTCACGGCCGCCAACACCGTCCAGTCGACCCAGGTCGCCGACGCGCGCATCGAGTACAAAGCCAATGGCTACATCGACTCGGCCCAGGTGATGGGCTGGCTGGGACGGTTCTTCCTTAGCTTCCTGCCGTTCTAGTTCCAGCGCCGACGAAACGACGAGAGCCAAATCATGAGCACCATCCAGAAGCGACTGATCCTGCGTCTGAAGCTGATCGCCATTTGCGTGCTGTGTCTGTTCCTCACCGACGCGGCGCATGCCGAGCGGATCAAGGACCTGGCATCCATCGGCGGCGTGCGCAACAACCAGTTGATCGGCTACGGTCTCGTCGTCGGCCTGGACGGCAGTGGCGACCAGACGACGCAGACACCGTTCACCGTGCAGAGCATCATCAATATGCTCGGCAACATGGGCGTGACCCTGCCGCCGGGCACGAACCTACAACTCAAGAACGTCGCGGCAGTGATGGTTACCACCAACCTGCCGCCCTTCGCGCGGCCCGGCCAGCAGATCGACGTCACCGTGTCTTCGATGGGCAATGCCAAAAGCCTGCGCGGCGGCACGCTGGTGATGACGCCGCTCAAGGGTGCCGACGGCAACGTCTATGCCATCGCCCAAGGCAACGTGCTCGTCGGCGGTGTCGGCGCGGCGGCGGGGGGCTCGAAGGTGACGGTCAATCACCTGTCGGTGGGCCGCATCGCCGGTGGCGCGACCGTCGAGCGTGCGGTGGCAACACCAGTCGGGCAGGGCGAGTTCGTCTATCTCGAGCTGAACGACGGCGACTTCGGCACCGCCCAGAAGATGGTGGACGCCATCAACCGCGCGGTCGGCGGCAATGCCGCAGCCGCGACCGATGCGCGCCAGATTCAGGTGCGCGCGCCGGTGGATCCCGATCAGCGCGTCGCCTTCCTTGGCCGCATCGAGAATCTCGAAGTGCAGCCGGCGCAGACGCCAGCGAAAGTCATCGTCAATGGTCGCACCGGGTCGGTGGTGCTAAACCAGGCGGTGACGCTGCAGAACTGCGCCGTGGCTCACGGCAACCTGTCGGTGACCGTCAGTTCGGAGCCCGTAATCAGCCAGCCGGCGCCTCTTTCCGCCGGTCAGACCGTGGCGACGGAGCGCGCCCAGATCGACATCAAGCAGGAGGGTGGCGCGCTCATGAATATCAAAGCCGGCGCCTCGCTCGCCGAAGTTGTGAAAGCGCTCAACGCCATCGGCGCCAATCCCCAGGATCTGATCGCCATCCTGCAGGCGATGAAAGCCGCCGGCGCACTGCGGGCGGAGCTGGAGATCATCTAAGGATGGATGTTCGCCACGGAGGACGCAGAGGACGCGGAGGAAACCGGATTGAAGACCCCTCCGTGTCCTCTGCGTCCTCCGCGGTGAAAAGCGACATATGAATGCGACCGACATTTCCGGGCAATTTGCTCTCGATGCCAACGCGCTCACGGCGCTCAAGCGCGACGCGCGCGATAACCCGCGCGCCAGCCTGCGTGCGGCGGCGCAGCAGTTCGAGTCGGTATTTCTGGACATGGTGTTGAAGGCCATGCGCGAAGCAACGCCCCAGGACGGACTGTTCGAGAGCGGCCAGACGAAGATGTACCAGGCCATGCTCGACCAGCAGCTTGCCCAGACGCTCGCCAAGCGTGGTGCCACCGGGCTGGCAGCCATGCTGGAGAAGCAGCTCGGCGCCAACTTGCCCGGCGCCGATGGCTCGCCGGAGGGTGTGCCGGGCGCGACGTCGGGCGGAAAAAACGCGGTAACGGCGCCGGACAGCCGCTTCGCTCTGGAAACCCTGCGTGGCGCAGGCCGCTGGATGGTGGCCGGTGCCGAGCCGGTCGCACGTTCCGGCAGCGGCGCGGCGGTGTCCGACTCGGGCGAGACGGTGGGCGCAACCCAGCGCGAGTTCATCAACCGGCTCTGGCCCCACGCCCAGGAGGCGAGCCGCGCCACCGGGGTGCCGGCGCACTTCATGCTCGCCCAGGCGGCGCTGGAAACCGGCTGGGGCCGCTCGGAAATCCGTCTCGCCGACGGGCGGCCGAGCTTTAACCTGTTCAACATCAAGGCGGGCCGCTCCTGGACTGGCGGTGCGGTGGACACCCTGACCACCGAGTACGTGAACGGCGTCGCCCAGAAGCAGACCGAGCGCTTCCGCGTGTACGGTTCCTACGCCGAAGCCTTCGCCGACTATGCCAACCTACTGCGCTCAAATCCACGCTATGCCGCAGTGGTGGGCCAGCGCGACGCCACTGCCTTTGCCCGCGGGCTGCAGCAGGCGGGCTACGCCACGGACCCGATGTACGCCGCCAAGCTGGAGCGGATCATCACCGGAGCCGCCATGCGCCAGAGCCTGACGGGTTGAAGGATCCCCGCGCCTGCGCCGTTATAGATAGAACGAGGAACGATCATGGGAACCAGCATACTGAACATCGGCGTCAGCGGCTTGAACGCCGCGCAGGCGGGCTTGCTCACCACGGGCCACAACATCAGCAATGCCGCCACACCGGGGTTCAATCGCCAACAGGCGGTGCAGAGCACCAACACGCCGCAGTTCACCGGCTCCGGCTTCTTCGGCCAAGGCACGAACGTCATCACCGTCAAACGGATCTACAGCCAGTTCCTGTCCTCGCAGGTGCTGTCGGCGCAGACGCGGGAGGCGGAGCTGTCCGCTTATCAGACCCAGATCAAACAGATCGACAACCTGCTTGCCGACACGAGCGCCGGCCTTTCGCCAGCGCTGCAGGGGTTCTTCCGCAGCGCCCAGGACGTGTCGGCCAACCCGGCGTCGCTACCGGCGCGCCAGTCGATGCTCTCCAGCGCGCAGGCGCTGGTCGCCCGCTTCCAGGCCCTGGACCAGCGACTGACGGAAATCCGCGACGGCGTGAATACCCAGATCACCGGTGCCGTGACGGAAATCAACTCCTATGCCGCACAGATCGCCGAGTTGAACGAGCGCATCGTGATCGCCCAAGCTGCGGGACCGACCCAGCCGGCCAACGATCTGCTCGATCAGCGCGACCAGCTTGTCGCCGATCTGAACAAGCTGGTCCGCGTGACCACGCTCACCGAATCCGATGGCAGTTACAGCGTCTTCATCGGCAGCGGCCAGCCGCTCGTGGTCGGCCGGCAGGCGCTGCAGCTCAGCGCCGCGCCGGCGGCCGACGATCCGGAGCGCATGGAGGTGAACCTGGTAAAGATCGGTGGCGGCACCATCACATTGCAGGAGGAGCTTCTGTCCGGCGGCACGCTGGGCGGGCTGCTGTCGTTCCGCTCGCAGACCCTGGACCCGGCCCAGAACGCGCTCGGCCGCCTCGCCATCGGCCTGGCCCAGACCTTCAACGACCAGCACAAGCTCGGTCAGGATCTGCTCGGAAATCTCGGCGGCAACTTTTTCACCGCGCCGCCGACGCCGCGGGTGTTCGCGGCAAGCACCAACACCGGCGCGGCGAGCGTGACGGCCAGCATCGCCGGCGTCGGCAATCTCACGACGAGCGACTACCGCATCACCTATGACGCGGGCAACTACACGCTGATCCGCCTGTCGGACAACACGACCACCAATCTCGGTGCATTCGGGGCGCCGGTGACAGTGGACGGGGTCACGTTTACGCGCGGTGGTGGCGCCGCGGCGAACGGCGATACTTTTCTCATCGAACCGACGCGCACCGGCGCCCGCGACATTGCCGTGGCGCTGAGCGACGCGCGCAACATCGCCGCCGCCGGACCGGTGCGCACGAGCGCCGCGCTTGCCAACAGCGGCACGGGCAAGATCAGTGCCGGAGCCGTGACCACGACCACCGGCCTTCCCATGGCGGCCTCGCCCGGCGGCGACATTGCGCTCACGTTCGACGCGGCCAACAATCGCTTCAATGTCAGCGGCGGTCCCGGCGGCACGCTAGCCTACAACCCGGCCACCGAGTCCGCCGGCAAGACGTTCGCGTTCCCGACGGTGGGCGGCTTCACCTTCACCGTCTCCGGCACGCCAACCGACGGCGATGTCTTCGTCATCGCGCGCAACTCGAGTGGCGTCGCGGACGGGCGCAACATGCTCGCCCTCGGCCAGTTGCAGACCCAGAACACCCTGGTGGGCGGCACCGCCAGCTATCAGTCGGCCTATTCGCAGATCGTCAGTGACATCGGCAACAAGGCGCGCGAAGTGGAAGTGACTCTGACCGCCCAGGAGAACCTCGTCGCCCAAGCGGAGACTGCGCAGCAGTCCCTGTCCGGGGTGAACCTCGACGAGGAGGCGGCCAATCTGCTGCGCTATCAGCAGGCGTATCAGGCAGCGGGAAAGATGATCGAGATCGCCGGCAGGCTGTTCGAGGAATTGCTGGCCTTGGGACGGTGACGGGAGACGGACATGCGCGTCAGCACGGCAATGCTCTATGACCTGGGCGTGGGCAGCATCCACCGCCAGACTTCGTCTCTGTTGCATACTCAGCAGCAGGTGGCGACCGGGCGGCGCATCCTCGCGCCATCGGATGATCCCGTTGCCGCCGCCCGCGCCCTGGAGGTCACCCAGTCCAAGGAGATCAACGCCCAGTACAGCGAGAACCAGGGCAATGCCAAGGCGGCGCTGGGGCTGGAGGAAAGCCAGCTTACGTCGGTGGGCGATCTGATCCAGTACGTGCGCCAGCGCGCCGTCCAGGCAGGCAACACCGTGCTCTCGGACGCCGACCGGCGCGCCATCGCCGCCGATCTGCGCAACCAGTTCGGCCAGTTGCTCGGTGTCGCCAATGCCACCGATGGCAGCGGCCAGTACCTGTTCTCCGGTTACCAGGGGAGCAACAAGCCCTTTTCGGGCAGTGTCGAGGGCGGTGTCGCCTATGCCGGCGACGATGGTCAGCGGCTGCTGCAGGTGTCCGCATCGCGCCAGATGGCGGTGAGCGATTCGGGCAACGACGCCTTCATGCGCATCCGCAACGGCAACGGTACCTTCGCCACCGCGGCGTCGGCTGGCAATACCGGCAGCGGCATCATCGACGCCGGCAACGTGACCAATCCGGCGGCGGCGACGCGCCACGACTACACCATTAACTTCAGCGTTGCCGGCGGCGTTACCACCTACACCGTGGTAGACCAGAGTACGACACCGGCGCCGACGACCGTCGTGCCCAGCACGACCTACACGAGCGGCGCCGCCATCAGCTTCGACGGCATCTCGCTCACCATCACCGGTGCACCCGCCAACGGCGACAGTTTTACCGTGGCGCCGAGCACGAGCCAAAGCTTGTTTGCCACTGTCGCCAATCTGATCACTGCGCTGGAGTCCTCGGTCGGCGTGGCGGGCGGCGCTACGCGCCTGTCCAACAACATCAATCAGGCGCTGACGAACCTCGACCAGGCGCAGGAAAACATCCTCACTCTGCGCGCCGCCATCGGCTCGCGCCAAGTGGAGCTGGACGCGCTCTCGGACATGGGCGACGATCTGGACCTGCAATATGCCGACACGCTATCGCGGCTGCAGGACGTGGACTATGCCGAAGCCATCTCGCGGCTGACCCGGGAGCAAACCTACCTCGAAGCGGCGCAGAAGTCCTTCCTGCGCGTCTCCGGATTGTCGCTGTTCAATTACGTCTGAGCGGCGGGCAATGAACGGAACCCGGCACTACTTCGGCCGACCGCCGATCGCACTCATTTCAATGGTGTTGCTCGCCGGTTGCGGCAGCATCAGCGGCAACTACCCGCGCGACAATCCGCTGGTGCCTGCGGCGACACTGCGGGTGAGCGAGAACATCAACCTCTCCTTCGAAAAGATCCTCATCTACGCCGGGGTGGCCTATGCGGCCTACGTCGTGCTTGATCCCCTTGCGCCGAACTGGCAGATCGACGAAGCCAAGATGGCCGAGGACCAGTACGTCCTGCAGTTGCGCATGAAGCGCTTCCACACCGGCGGCGACGGCGAGTCGCGCGTCGTCTTCCATCGCCGTGCCGCCCAGCTCGCCCGTGAGCGCGGCTACGCCGGCTACCAGATCCTCGCCTACTCGGAAGGCCTCGAATCGACCCTGCCGGCGTCGCAGCGGGTGTCCGAGGGGGTCGTTCAGCTGACCGGGCGGAAGCCCTGAACGGGCTCGCTTCCATTTCGCAGCGGCGTGTCCGCGTCGCAGTATCCGGTCGTGGCGGGAGCAACTAACGCGGCGCTCCGGGCTGCACCAGCGCCGTCATGGCATCGAAGCCCTGCTCGAACAGCCGCTCGAAGGACGGCGTAAGGTAGGGCATCGCCAGCATCAGCATGGCGAAGCCGACCACCAGCGTGATCGGAAAACCGACCGCGAACAGATTCAACTGCGGTGCGGCGCGCGTTAGCACACCCAGAGCGATGTTGGTGATGAGCAGCGCGGCGATGACGGGAAGCGCCAGCAGCAGGCCCGCCGAGAAGAGCATTGTCCCCCAGCGGGCGATGCCGCTCCAGTCGATGCCCGCCAGCGACAGGGGGCCGACGGGCAGCACGGTAAAGGTCTTGGCCAGGACGGAGAAGAGCAGCAGATGGCCGTTGAGCGCCAGGAACACCAGCATGGCCAGCAGGCCCAGGAACTCGGCGACGACGGCGGTCTGACCGCCCGCCTGCGGGTCGTAGAAGGTGGCAAAGGACAGGCCCATCTGCAGGCCGATCAACTCGCCCGCGAGATCGATGGCGCTGAATACCAGGCGCATGACGAATCCCAGCGCCAGTCCGATCAGGCTCTCCTGCACCAGGATCGCCAGTCCGATGCCGCTGCCGGGAGTGACCTGCGGCATGGCGGGGAGAACCGGCGCCAGGGCGGCCGTCACCGCCACGCCCAGCATCACCTTGACGCGCACCGGCACGGCCCGGTTGCTGAGTATCGGCGCTGCGGCAATCAGGCCCAGCACGCGCGCCAGCGGAAACATCAGTGCGGCGACCCAGGCGTCGAGCTGGGCGGAGGTGACGGAGAGCATGGCGAAGGAGGGTGACGCGGCGGAAACGCGCCGCTCAGGGCAACGAGTGCCTCACCCGATCATTCCCGGAATACCCTCGAACAGCCGGCGCATGAAGTCGGTGATCATGGTGATCATCCACGGTCCGGCCAGGACGAGGGTGACGAACATGGCGATCAGCTTTGGCACGAAAGACAGCGTCATTTCGTTGATCTGCGTCGCCGCCTGAAAGATGCTGACGATGAGGCCGGTCACGAGCGCCGCCAGGAACAGCGGCGCGGAGACGAGCAGCGTGAGTTCGACCGCCTGGCGGCCCAGTTCGATAACGGTTGTCGGTGTCATGATCCTATCCGAAGCTCTGTACCAGCGAGCCGACCAGCAGCGTCCAGCCGTCCACCAGCACGAACAGCATGATCTTGAACGGCAGCGCGACGATCACCGGCGACATCATCATCATGCCCATGGACATGAGCACGCTTGCCACCACCATGTCGATGATCAGGAACGGAATGAAGACGATGAAGCCGATCTGGAAGGCGGTCTTTAGCTCCGAGGTGACGAAGGCGGGGATGAGCACGCGCATCGGCACCTGGTCGGCGCGCTCCACCTTGGGCGTGTTCGCCACTTTGGCGAACAGACTGAGGTCGGCCTCACGCGTTTGCTTGAGCATGAAACCGCGCAGCGGCACGGCGGCGCGATCCAGCGCCTGATCGAAGCTGATGCGGTTCTCCGACAGGGGCACGTAGGCGTCGGCGTAGATCTTCTCCGCCACCGGCGCCATGACGAAGAAGCTCAGGAACAGCGCCAGCCCGACCAGCACCTGATTCGGGGGCGAGGTCTGCGTGCCCAGCGCATGGCGCAGCAGGGACAGCACGATGATGATGCGCGTGAAGCTGGTCATCATCAGCACGATCGCTGGAAGGAATGAAAGCGAGGTCAGCAGCAGCAGCGTCTGGATGCTGATCGAGTAAGTCTGGCCGCCGCCCGGTGCCGGCGTTGCCGTGATCCCCGGCAGGGCCTGGGCCAACGCCGCGAGCGGTGTGGAGAGGAGCAGTGCAAGGGCCCAGCGGCACGCGCGCGACGCCATCTTCCGCTCAACGTCCATCGCGACGGCGCTCCATCACTTGCCGCAACCACTTGCCGAAGTCTTCCGGGCCGGCGGCGGGCGAGGGTTGCTGCGCGAGTGCGCCTTTGGGCAGACTGTGCAGCATGCTTACGCGGCCGGGGGCGACGCCGACCACGAGCCAGGTATTCTCGATCTCAATTACCGCGACCCGCTCTCGCGGCCCGACTGCCGTGCCTGCGACCACACGCAGCAGGCCGGCGCCGGGACCGCGGGGCGCCTGCAGACGTTTGAGCAGGTAGAGACCGCCAATCAGCAGCACGAGCACGACGCCAAGACCGAAGATCACCTGTAGCAGGCTGCCGCCGGCGTCGGCAACGGCGGGCGCAGCCTGGGCAAGTGCGTCGCGGACGCAGGCGAGGAGCGTAGCGGCGACGAGCGAGAAAACGACAGGCTTCATGGTATCGCGGTATTTGAACACCTTCGTAGAATACCGTCCGACGTGTTCTCCGGCTCGGCGGATAAGGCGGTCGAAAGCGCGTCAATTCCGTTGTTCGATCTGCCGATCCGTCAGGTGCGGACTGTGCGTGACCGGTGTCTCGGCGCGCAAGGACGCGCTGCGGTGTGCGCGATCAGGGGCGTGGGCTATGCCGGAGTACCGGTGCGGGAGACCGCAGCCTGGAGCCGGATGGTGTCGCCCGCGGGCGGTCCGTTAGCGCAGCTTCTTCATGCGCTCGCTGGGGGTGATGATGTCCGTGAGGCGGATGCCGAACTTGTCGTTGACCACGACTACCTCGCCTTGGGCGATGAGCGTGCCATTGACCAGCACGTCCATCGGCTCGCCGGCCAGGCCGTCGAGCTCGACCACCGAGCCATGAGCGAGCTGCAGCAGATTGCGGATGGAAATCTTGGTGCGTCCCAGTTCCACGGTGAGCTGCACCGGGATGTCCAGGATCATGTCGAAGTCATGGAGCTGGTCGGACTTGGCACCGCCGTCGGAGAATGACGGGAAGATCTGCGCCGGCTGCGCCGCCACGGCGCCTGCGGCCGCCTCCGCCGTGCTCTGCTCGCTCATCGCGGCGGCCCAATCGTCGTCGCTCACCTGATCTTCGACGTCTGCAACAAGGTCTGCTTCCGCCATGGATATCTCCTAGTTCAATTTCAACGAGCCGGAATCGTGCTGCGCCAGGTAGCGCTCGACCTTCAGGGCATACTGGCCGTTCTGCACACCATATTGACATTGCAGAACCGGTACGCCGTCGACCTCGGCTTCGATTCGCTCGGTGATGTTTATGGGGATGACATCACCGGGTTTCATGTAAAGAATGTCGCGCAGCGAAACGCGCGTCGTGCCGAGGGTGGCGACGAGTTCCACGTCCGCGCCTTGCAGTTCCTTGGTCAGCATCGTCACCCAGCGGCTGTCCGAAACCATATGATCGCTCTGCATCGAGCTGCACAGAATGTCGCGGATGGGCTCGACCATGGAATAAGGGAAGCAAATGTGCATGTCCGCCGTCGGCCCGCCCATTTCGATGGTGAAGGTCATGGCGACGACGATCTCGCTCGGCGTCGCGATATTGGCGAACTGAGAGTTCATCTCCGAGCGCACGTATTCGAACTTCAGGTCGTGTACCGGCTTCCATGCCTTTTCGTACTCGTTGAAGACGACCCGTAGCAGTCCCTGGATGATGCGCTGCTCGGTGGGCGTGAAGTCGCGGCCTTCGACGCGCGTATGGAAGCGGCCGTCGCCGCCGAACATGTTGTCCACCACCAGAAAGACCAGGCTCGGATCGAAGACGAACAGCCCCGTGCCGCGCAGCGGCTTGGCATGAACCAAGTTCAGGTTGGTAGGTACGACCAGGTTGCGGATGAACTCGCTGTACTTCTGCACGCGGATGGGCTGGACCGAGATCTCGGTGTTGCGGTGCATGAAGTTGAACAATCCGATGCGCAGGTAGCGTGCGAAGCGCTCATTGATCAACTCGAGCGTTGGCATGCGACCGCGAACGATGCGTTCCTGCGTCGCAAGATTGTAGGGGCGAGGCCCCCCGGCGTCGTCCTGCGCCTGATCGGCGTCGTCGCCGTCGCCGGTCACCCCCTTGAGCAGGGCATCGACTTCTTCTTGTGACAGGAAATCCTGGCTCATTGTTCTATCGGCGCGTGCGCATCGTTGGCGGTTTCTGCGCTACTGGATAATGAACGAGGTGAACAGGACGCTTTGCACCGGACCCTGAACGGGTTGCCGCGCCGCGCCGCCCTGGCTTTTGCCATGGCCGCCGACGGCGGACGCGACAATGGCGTTGGCCTCGTTGCGCAGTTCCTCGGCCAGCTTCTCCCGTCCCGCGACCGCCGAGATATCCGAGGCCTTTTTGCCGGACAGAAGGAGCAACATGCGGTGGCGCAACTCCGGCATGTACAGCTTGATGCTGTCGCCGGCTTTTGCGTCTTCGATCTTGAGCACTGCGACCACCTGCAAGTACTGCTCGCCTTGCTCGGGCTGCAGGTTGACCGTAAACGGTTCGAGGTTGACGAACACCGGTGGCTTGGCCGGCTGAGCTCGCGCTTCCGTCTCGGCCTCGGACTCGTCGCCGGACTTCTTGTGCAGAAAGAACCAGGCGCCGCCAGCGGCCGCCATGAGGACGACGACGGCGACGCCGATGAGGAGCAGCAGCTTGCCCTTCTTCTTCGGCGTCGCCTCGCCGCCAGCGTCCGGGGGCGCATCGGCCGGAGCCGGGGATACCTGTTTGACGTTTGCTTTTGCCATGGGATGCTCCAATTGGACAGATTATGTTCGGTGCAACATGCCTACGATGCGGTGATTAAGCGGGGCAAATCCTGTCAATTCCATTGCCCCTGCGTCACGCGAAGGTATCCACCAGGCCCACGGTGCGCCGGACCCAAACGGTTTCCCGCGCGGTGACGCCGGGCGCGTCGGACCCGGCGAGGCTGGGGTGTCGCGGCGAGGCTTCGCCGTCTCGTTTCCCCTGCGAGGATTCGGCGTTGACGTTGGCCTGTCCCAGGGCAATGCCGGCGTCGGCAAGTACTTCGCGCAGGCGTGGCAGCGCCTGTTCCAGGGCGTCGCGCACGGCCGGGTTGGCGGAGACGAATAGCGCATTTGCCTGATCGTTACTCACGGTGACCGTGACTTCCACGCGCCCGAGATGCGGCGGTGTGAGCACCAGTTCCGCCCGCTGTTCGCCGCGACCGATCAGCCATGTCACCTTCTGACCGACTTCCTCGCGCCAGCCGGGTGCGCCAATGGGTGTGTCCACGCGCACAGACGCGGACTCGATCCTGGGCGTTGCCCGGTCACCCGTCACGACGGAGTGGGCAGGATGCAAATCGCCCTGAAGGTCGATGTACCCCGGCGACGTCTCGGGCAACTCCGCATTGCCGTTCGGCTTGCCGTCGCCGACGGCGCGCGCGGCAGTTTCCGCCGCCGACTTGTCGAAGGCGGCAATCACTGCCGGCTTTGCGGACGCGCTGTCCTGCTCGGCAGCAGCGGCGACAGCCAAGGGCAGCTTCGTCGTTTTCGCCTCGCCTTTCCCGGCATCCGGCGTGGCAGTTGCGTCCATCGACAGTGCGGCGAGGGATGGCGCGCTACGGGAATCGCCCGTTGCGAGCTGAGTGCCGGGGGTGGCTGGCGGCGCCGCCGGTTCCACGGTTTCTGGGGCAACTTGCGGCGCAGCCGTGCTCGGCACGGCAATCGGCAGCAGTCCGGCGAGCAGGCTCGTCAGGTCCGCCGCGGCAGTGACCACCCCGGCGGCCACGTCCGGCGTTACCTGCGCCGCGGCGCCTTCCCGGTACTCGCCCTGCGCATTGTCGGCGCCGGGCTTGGACGACTTGTCCAGTTGCTTCTGCAGGGCGTTGGCGAAGGTCGTGGTCTGTTCCGCCGGCGCGCGCTCGCTCGCCTCGCTCGGCGCGGCGTCGGACGTCGCAGCGGGACCCGCCGGGCTGACGGCCGACGTTGCGTTGAGCGGCGCGCTGGCGGCCGGGGCCGCAGCGGTGATCATCGGCTTGATCGATACGTCGGGCATGATCATTGTCCTTTCCGTCGGTGGGTTCAAGCACCGTTGAGCAATTGGCGTGCCATTCACTGCGCTTCGTCGTCGGAGCGGAACTGCTTTGCGGCGTGCTCGTCGGTGAAGCGCTGTTCCCGCTTTGCCTCGACCTTCTGCACCCGGGCCCTGTGCCGCTGCGACAGCGCGTCGAAGGCTTTGACCTTGGTCCGCTCGTCCAGCCACGCTTTTTGTCCGTCGGCGGTGCGCTTCCTGGACGTGTTCACCACCGCTTGCTGACTGGCGACCGCTTCGTCCAGGCGCCCCAGGAAGGACTGGAAGTTGCGCCACTCGTCGCGGCTCATGCCGTTGCGCGCTGCCTCGCGGAAGCGCGCCTGATACTCGTCGCGGTAGGTGAGCAGCAGCGAGAGTTTTTTCTCGTCCTCCTGCTCGCTGGCCAGCAGCTGGCCGAGCTGTCGGGTTGCGTCGTCGAGGCGCGCCTGGGACAGATCAAGCAGCGTCTGCAGTGGGAAGTCGCTCGCCATTCGTCTCAGTCGTCGGTTACGGCCGCATTTGCGGGTTCTTTAGAAGCACTGTCCTGGCCGGGTGGCGTTCATGGTGTCTGATCGAACAGGTGATGCAGCTTGAGCACGCTGTCGTCGAAGGCGGCGCGCTCGGCCATGTTCTGCTGCAGGAAGGCCTCCAACCGTTGCTGGTAGGCCACGGCCTGATCGAGCAGCGGATCGGAACCCGGCGCATAGGCGCCCACGGCGATCAGGTCACGCGAGCGCTGGTAGCGCGAGTAGAGCTGCTTGAAACGCCTGACCAGTTCGAACTGCGCGGGCATGACTAGCCCCGTCATGGCACGCGAGATCGACTGTTCGATGTCGATGGCCGGGTAATGACCCTGCTCGGCCAGAGTACGCGAAAGCACGATATGACCGTCGAGAATGGCGCGCGCGGCGTCGGCGATCGGATCCTGCTGGTCATCACCCTCGGCCAGCACGGTGTAGAAGGCGGTGATCGATCCACCGCCCTCGGGGCCGTTGCCGGCACGCTCCACCAGTTGCGGCAAGCGCGCGAAGACGGAGGGCGGGTAGCCGCGTGTCACGGGCGGTTCGCCGATGGCGAGCGCGATCTCGCGCTGTGCCATGGCAAAGCGTGTCAGCGAATCCATGATCAGCAGGACGTGACGGCCATGATCGCGAAAGTACTCGGCCACGGCGGTGGCGTAGGCGGCGCCCTGCAGGCGCATGAGCGGACTGGTGTCGGCCGGCGCGGCGACGACCACGGAGCGCTCCAGTCCCTCGGCGCCGAGGATGTTCTCGATGAACTCCTTCACCTCGCGGCCCCGCTCGCCGATCAGACCGACGACGATCACTTCGGCGGCGGTGAAGCGCGCCATCATGCCGAGCAGCACGCTTTTCCCCACACCCGAGCCAGCAAACAGTCCCAGGCGCTGGCCGCGGCCGACCGTGAGCAGGGAGTTGATCGCGCGTATGCCGACGTCAAGAGAGCGGTCGATCGGCGCGCGCTGCAGGGGGTTGAACGGACGGCTGTGCAGCGAGCGGAAATGCGGCGTGACGACGGGGCCCAGGCCGTCGAGGGGGCGGCCGTTGCCGTCCACGACGCGACCGAGCAGCGCGTCGCCCACCGGCACGTGCTTGGCGCGATCCATGGCGCGCCGGCGCGGGGCGATGCGCTCGCCGGCGACCGGCGTGCGTTGCGCGGCCTCCAGCGGCAGCACCTGCGCGCCGGGCGCGAGTCCGTACACATCGTCGGTCGGCATCATGAATAGCTTGTCGCCGGAGAATCCCACCACCTCCGCCTCGACCGAGGCGCCGCCGGGCACGACGATGCGGCAGCCGGCACCTAAGGACAGCTTCAGCCCGGCCGCCTCCATGACCAGGCCGTTGATGCGGGTCAACCTGCCGCTGTGCTGGAAGGGCATTGCGCCAGCGGTGAGCGTGCGGCAATCCTGCAGGAAGCCGGTCCATTTTTCCGTGTGCCGGTTTGGCGTCATGTCAGCGCTCCGTGCGCTCGATCCAGTTGCCTCGCACGCCCAGGCCCTCCAAGACACGCCGCCAGCGCGTTTCAAGCGTCGCGTCGATCTGCGTGCCGGCGGCTTCGACACGGCAGCCGCCCCGGGCTACGGTGTCGTCCTCGAAGATGCGATGCCCGGCGTGGGTCAATTGGTCGCCGAGGGAGGTGCGCACCAGCGAAGCATCCTCAGGATGCAGGAAGACTGCCGCGTGATGATGGGGCAGCTGCTGCAGCGCCTCGCGCACCACCGTCAGCACCATCTCCGGCTTGACTGCCACGGCCTGGCGCACCACCTGCCGCGCCAATTCCAGCGCCAGGGCCAGTACCTCCTCGGCCACTTTCTGATCCAGCGTCGCCAGTGCCGTGTCAAGGTTCTCGATAAGACTGTTGACGTGCATCGCCTCCATGCGTACCCGCGCCACGCCTTCGTCATAGCCGGCACTGTAGCCGTCCTTGTGCGCCTGGTTGTGGATGCGCTCGATGTCGGCCGCCGTGGGCAGCGTCACGACGTCGGCGGGCTGCGCTTGCGTCGCGTCCGGCGCAGACCGGGCGGCCGAACCGCCGCGGGTGCGGGAGAAGTCGTGCAGCTCCCAGCGTTCGTAGGCGGTGAGACGTTCCTTGGCGATCATGCTCTGGCTTGTGCGCTGGGTCGGTTGGTCAGGGGGATGGGAATGTCATCGACCGTCAGACGTAGGCGTCGGTGCCCTTGCCGCCAAGAACGACCTGGCCTTCCTCGGCGAGGCGCCGTGCCACCTTGAGCATCTCCTTCTGCTCGGCTTCGACCTCGGACAGGCGCACCGGTCCTTTCGATTCGAGGTCTTCCTTGAGCATCTCGGCGGCGCGCTGCGACATGTTCTTGAAGATCTTCTCGCGCAGGGCTTCCGATGCGCCCTTGAGCGCGACGATCAGCGACTCGGATTGGACCTCGCGCAGCAGCACCTGGATGCCACGGTCGTCGATGTCCAGCAGGTTCTCGAACACGAACATCTCGTCGAGGATCTTCTGCGCCAGATCGGGGTCGTGCTCGCGTACGCTGTCGAGAATTGCCGTCTCCTGCGCCGTGCCGACGAAGTTGAGGATCTCGGCGGCGGTGCGCACGCCGCCCATTGCCGTCTTCTTGATGTTCGACGAGCCGGAGAGCAGCCGCGTGAGCGCCTCGTTCAGCTCGTGCAGCGCCTGGGGTTGCACGCCGTCGAGCGTGGCGATGCGCAGGATGACGTCATTGCGCAGGCGCTCGGTGAAGCACTTGAGAATGTCGCCGGAGTGGTCGTACTCGAGGTGTACCAGTATGGTCGCGATGATCTGAGGATGTTCGTTCTTGATCAGGTCCGCAACCGTGGCTGCATCCATCCACTTCAGGCTCTCGATGCCGGCGGTGTCGCCACCCTGCAGGATGCGCGAGATGAGGTTGGCGGCGCGGTCGTCGCCGAGCGCCTTGGTCAGCATGGAGCGGATCATCTGCTCGTCCGCCATCACCGGAATGCCGTTGGCGGTGTGCTCCTTCAGTTCGTCGAGCACCGATTCGACGCGCTCGCGCGGCACGGCCTTGATCTGTGCCATGGCGGCGCCGATCTTCTGCACCTCGCGCGGACCAAGATGTTTCAGAACCTCGGCCGCTTCGTCTTCGCCCAGCGACAGCAGCAGCATGGCGCTGCGTTCGATACCGTCATCGTTCATTGTTGCTTCCCACCCAATCCTTGATCACACTGGCGACCAGCCGCGGATCATGTTTCGCCAGTTCCCGCGCGCTTTGTACCTTCTGCTCGTAGCTCGAAGCCGTCGCGCCCTGGGGCCCGGGCAGGGCCCCGGCCGTGGCTGCTTCGCCCTCGGCAGGTGTAACGTCGCGCGTCTGTACGGCACCCTCGCGGTGCTTCGTGAGACTGCGCATGAGCGGACGCAGAATGCCCAGGAAGACGTAGGCCACCAAGGCTGCGATCAGCGCGTAGCGGCCGATCTCCTTGGCCAATCCCATCGTCTCGGGATCCTTCCATACCGGCGCCTCAGGCGCGGGTTCCCTCTGCCCGACGGAGAAGGGGCTGTTGGCAACGTTCAGTGTGTCACCGCGATCCGCATTGAAGCCCATCGCCTCCCGGACAAGGGCATTGATCTGCTTCATCTCGGTATCGGAGAGCGCCGTCGTCTTGATCTTGCCGTCGGCGAGTTTCTCCACTTTGTGATTGACGACCACGGCGACGGACAGGCGCTTGACCGTTCCCACCGCCTGCTTGACGTGGCGGATGGTCTTGTCCAGCTCGTAATTTACCGTCGCGTCCTTGCGCGAATTGAGCGGCGACGTGGCGTTGGCGGCTGTCGTCGCTCCGGGGGTGCCCGGCGCCGGCGGCGTGGTGATGGGCGCGGTGGCAGGCGCCGGCGGTTGGTTGGTGAGCGCGCCGGGCACGCCGGCGGCGGCCGGCTGGGTCGTCGCCGATTCGCTCGTCTGCTGGCTGCGGATCGAGGGCTGGTTGGGCGTCTGGTTCGGCTTGTAGGTTTCGGCCGTCTGTTCGGCCTGGTTGAAGTCCACGTCGGCAGTGACCTGGGCGCGGATGTTGCCGGGGCCGGTGATCGGCGTCAGGATGTCCTCGATGCGCTTGATGAAGCCGTTCTCCAGTTCCTTGACATACTTGAGCTGCGCCGCGTCGAGCCCGGTGCTGCGCAGCGCATCGGCGGCAGCGGAAAGCAAGATGCCGTTTTGATCGATGACGCTGACATTGGCTGTGGGCAGGTGCGGCACGCTCGATGCCACGAGATGCACGATTCCCGCCACCTGGCCCGGCTCCAGCGAACGGCCGGCATGGAGATTCACCAGCACCGAGGCGCTGGGCTTCTGTTCGTCGCGTAGGAATGCCGTTTGCTTGGGAATGGCGAGATGCACCCGCGCGCCGGCAACGGCTGCCAGCGACTGGATGGAGCGGGCCAGTTCCCCCTCCAGGGCGCGCTGGTAGTTGATCTGTTCCAGAAACTGGCTGACGCCTAGCTTCTGGTTCTCCATCAGCTCGAAGCCGACGAGGCCGCCTTTGGGCAGGCCTTGGGAAGCCAGGCGCAGGCGCGCGTCGTGCACCTGGTTGGCCGGCACCAGAATGGCGCCGCCGCCTTCGGAGAATTTGTAGGGGACGTTCTGCTGCTGCAGGGCGGCAATGATGGCGCCGCCGTCGCGCTCCGAAAGATTGCTGAACAGTACTGCGTAGTCGGGCGTGCGGCTCCACAGCCAGGCGGCGGCGAGCAGGGCGGCCGCCACGGCGAGCGCCACCATGGTGCCGAGCTTCTTCTGTGCTGGAAGCTGATTGAAGCCTTGCCACGTCTGGGCGAGCATCGGCAGGCTGGCTGTCTGTTCCGCGGTTGCCATAGTCTTCTCGGGCTGTTGAGCAAAGTGTTCGGGACGGTATTACCCGCTTGGGCGGCATTGTGCGCGCCGGCACCGGCAGACGTAGCGGCAATAAGCGGCAGTTTTTGCCTGTTATTCAGCCGAGGTTGCCGCCCGGCCGGCTGTTAACCTGCCGCCATCGAAAATCCGTGCCGATAGCCATGGAAACCCTCGAACACGCGCTGCAACCCGATGCGGAGCCGTCCCGGCAGGCGGGCGCCGATCGGCTCGCTGAGGCGTTTCGCGTCTTCAACCAAGCCTCGGAGGAGTTGTCCGGCGCCTACGCCAGCCTGCAGCGTCAAGTGGCGCAATTGACCTCCGAGCTGGCGGCCGCCAATGGCGAATTGCGTCGCCAGTACCAGGAGAAGGCAGCGCTGACTGAGCGTCTCGCCCTGTTGCTCGATGCCTTGCCCGCGGGGGTGGTGCTGCTCGACGGTGCCGGTGTCGTTGCCCAATGCAATCCGGCGGCTGCGGAGATGCTGGGCCTGTCGCCGGTCGGGCGCGACTGGCGGGATTTGAAGCAATCCTGCCTGCGCGATTCCGGTACGGCCGGCGAACTCCTCGCGGGAGCGCGCGCAGCCGAGAAGCGCGTGGCCGTGACGACCACCGAGATCGACTCGGGCGGCGGGCGCATTGTCCTCCTGCACGACATCACCGATGCCCATCGGCTCAAGGCCCAGGCAGAGCGCAACCAGCGCCTGGCGGCCATGGGCGAGATGGCTGCCTCGCTCGCCCATCAGCTGCGTACGCCGCTGGCTGCGGCGCTGCTCTACGCCGCCCATCTGGAACGTGACGACTTGCCTGGCGAGGCGCGGGGCCGCTGCGCCAAGAACGCCGTCGCCCAGCTCAAGGCCCTCGAGCGGCTCATCCAAGACACGCTGCTTTTCGCCCGTGGCGAGACGCTCGGCCGCGAACCCGTGGCGGTGAGCGCATTGCTGACCGATCTGGGCAAGACCATGGAGCCTCTCGCGCGCAGCCGCGGCGTCGTGCTGTCGGTACGAGACCTGTGCCCGGGGCAGGAACTGGTAGGCAACCGCAAGGCCATCATCGGCGCGCTGACCAATCTCCTGGACAACGCACTGGAGGCAGCGGGCGGCGGCGGGCGTGTCGAACTCGAAGCGCACGCAAGCGCGACGACAATCAGCATGCACGTGCGCGACAACGGGCCGGGCATCGATCCGGTGGTCAAGTTGCGTCTGTTTGAGCCGTTCTTTACCACGCGAGCCGAGGGCACGGGTCTCGGTTTGGCCATCGCCCGCGGCGTTGCCCTGGCCCACGGCGGCGACATCGACGTTCGCTCTGCTCCCCATGGCGGCAGCGAGTTCGTATTCACGCTGCCGCTTCGGTCCGCCTGCGGCGCCGGGCCATCCGCCTGCGAATCGTCGCGCAGGCGCAAACGGAGTTCATCATGAAAGAAAGCCTCAGCCTCCTCGTCGTCGAAGACGATGCCGCCCTGCGCGATGCCCTGTGTCTGACACTCGAATGTGCCGGACACACCGTCTTCGGCGTTGCCGACGGACCGGCGGCACTGCATCTGGTGGAGCGCAATGCCTTCAACCTGGTGGTCTCGGACTTGAAGATGCAGCCCATGGACGGCATCGAGCTGCTGCGACAGATACGAAGCCGCGAGCCCATGCTGCCGGTGCTGCTTATGACCGCCTTCGGCGATGTGGACAAGGCCGTGGCGGCGATGCGCGGCGGCGCCTGCGATTTCCTGCTCAAACCCTTCGAGCCGCGGGTGCTGCTCGAGCATGTCGAGCGCCATGCCGCCGTGCCGCCCGACGACGACGCGCTGATTGCCGTGGACCCGCGCTCGCGCGGCGTGCTGACGCTTGCGGCGCGCGTGGCGAAGACCGACGCCACGGTGCTGCTGAGCGGCGAATCGGGCACCGGCAAGGAGGTGTTTGCGCGCTACATCCATGCGCAGTCGGCGCGCGCCGCAGCGCCTTTCGTCGCCATCAACTGCGCCGCCATTCCCGAGAACCTGCTCGAGGCGACGCTGTTTGGCTACGAAAAGGGTTCGTTCACCGGCGCCCAAGTGTCCCAGGCCGGCAAGTTCGAACAGGCCCAGGGCGGGACCTTGCTCCTGGACGAGATCTCGGAGATGCCGTTGGCCTTGCAGGCAAAGCTGCTGCGCGTGCTGCAGGAGCGGGAAGTGGAGCGCGTCGGCGGCCGTAAGCCTGTGGCGCTGGACATCCGCGTGCTTGCCACGAGCAACCGCGACATGGCGATGGAGGTGGCCAGGGGTAGCTTTCGCCAGGACCTCTACTACCGGCTGAACGTGTTTCCGCTCCAGATTCCTGCCTTGCGTGACCGGCCGGCGGACATCGTGCCGCTCGCCCGCCATTTCGCCGCCAGCTACGGCGAGCGCGTCGGCATCACCGCGCGGCTGTCTCCGGCAGCTGAGACACAGCTTGCCGCATGTGCCTGGCCGGGCAACGTGCGCGAGCTGGAAAACACCATCCAGCGGGCGATCATTCTCGCCGGCGGCGAGACGATCGAAGCGCATCATCTCCAGATTCAGTCGCAGCCAGCTGTGCCGCCCGCGCAGCCGCCAGTGGCCACCGTTGCCGTGGCAGCCATCCCGGTAAGCGCTGCTGCCGCGTCGACCGCCACCATGAAGGACCTGGAGCGGCAACACATCCTGGACACGCTGGCGGCAGTGGGGGGTTCGCGCAAGAAGGCCGTCGAACTGCTTGGCATTTCCGAGCGCACGCTGCGCTACAAGCTACAGCAGTACCGCGGGGCGGGTGCGCTTTGAAAGCTGGCACAGTGTTTGCTCGATAGAGTCGTGAAATCTCGAAGGCAACGGAGCGGAAGATGGACGTGAAAAGCCTGGATCAAATGGTTTCGGAACTGCGGGCGGCCGCCCAGGCTGCCGCGGGCAAACCGGCGCAAGCGGCGCAGGGCGTCGAGGGGCCGGACTTCGGCCAGGTTCTGAAGAGCGCCCTGGATCAGGTAAACCACGCGCAGCAACAAGCCCAGCAGTTGGCCCAGGACTTCTCCAGCGGCGCCCCGGGCGCGAATCTGCAGGACGTCATGATCAACCTGCAGAAGGCCAATCTCTCGTTCCAGCAGATGGTTCAAGTCAGGAACCGGCTCGTTTCCGCTTATCACGAAATCATGAACATGCAGGTGTAAGCGACGGCGGCGCGCTGCTACGGCGACTCCTGCCATCCTTCTCGCGCCTGCATCCAGACGGCGATTCGGTGCGTACATGGCGTTGTATCGTCATGAGGAGGACAGTCATGCCTACGCCGATCGCCGTCGTCAAGCAGTGCTACGAAGCCTACGCCCGGGGTGATGTCGCGACCATCGTTGAATCCGTCGCCGACGAGGTGGACTGGGTGTGCGTCGCGCCATCGCATATCAGCTATGCCGGCCGGCGTCACAACCCGACCGAGGTGCAGCAGTTCTTCGCCGACATCGCCCACAGCGATCACGTCCATTCCTTCGTCCCGTGGGAATTCATCGATGCGGGCGAACACGTGGTCGTGCTCGGCAGGGAACGCGCGACCGCGAAGGAGAGCGGCAGGGTGTTCGAAACCGACTGGGTTCACGTATTCACGGTACGCGGCGGAAAGATCTGTCGCTGGCGCGGCTTCTTCGACACCGCGGCACGTTTTGCGTGACGGGACATCGTCCCTCCGGCGCACGTCTTTGAGCGCGCCGACGGCGCGGACTCAGCCCAACCCGGATTCCCGCGCCTTGCGCTCCCGCTCCACGCGCAGGATGTAGCGCTGGATCATGGTCGCCATCGTGCCGCTCAGGCTGTGGAATTGGCAGCCGGCGCGCTTTACCCGCGTGCCATTGCGCAGCGTGACGTCGAACAGATTACGCACCTCCAGCGATGCGACGACGACGCCGGCGTCGGGCAGCTCGATGCGGCAGTCGTCGAAGCGCATCTCGGGCGAAAACGGCACGCCTTCGGGCGGCACCACGACCGCCACACCGCCGCCGCTGATGTCTACCACGGTGGTTTCCACGGCGCGCTTGCCCTTGCCTTCCACCGATACCGGGATCAGACACTTGATCGGTGTCGCCACCGGCGTTGTCAGACGGTAGTACTCGCGACGCTGCAGCCGCAGCAACGAATCCGGAATCGCGCAGCGAAAGGCGGGCCGCGTCTCGTGGCGTGCCTCTTCGAGCCCCTCGGCAGAGAACTGCACCTTCACCTTGTCAAGCGTGGTGATGAAAATGAGCTTGTCGCTGTCGAGCGCTTTGCGGTTGATCGCGGTGTCGGCGCCGACATCGATGACGAGATGGTTGTCGTCGGCGGCCAGAACCGTGGTGAGGAAGAAGTCGTTACCCTGATTGAAATAGACGGTGATCAGGGAGCCCTTTTGTTTCAACGTGCGGAGGATGTGGCCGATCTCGGCCCGGGAGTGAAGCAGGTACTTGCTGTAGTAGTCCGCCTGCATCAGCTCGAACTTCACCGGCGGCTCTTGCCTGTTGTAGTCGGTCATAACCGTCATCGTGTCATGTACCCGCCGATTCTAATCCACCAGGCCTCGGGAAACCAATCGCCCCACGGCGCCGGGTCACGCGCTCCGACCGTGCTCAAGGCGATAGAGCCATGCCAGCAGTTCCGCCACGGCGACGTAGAGCTGTGGCGGGATATGGGCGTCCAGATCCACCTGCATCAACAGAGCGACGAGTTCCTGCGATTCATGCACATAGATGCCGTGCTCGCGCGCGCGCGCGATGATCTCCTCGGCGATCAGCCCGCGGCCCTTGGCGACGACCCGTGGCGCGGCCTCGCCCGGGGCATAGGTCAGGGCAACGGCACTGGCGCGCGCGTCAGACGGATTCATGGTGTTGCACGGTGAAGCCGGTCAATTCCACTCCGGCCGCGGCGAGCGACGTGGCGAGCGTCGTCCGGGCACCTTCGAGGAGTTGCGTGCTCCCGGCGTTCGCGGCGGCGAGCGAGATCGCGACCCCCGCCTGGCCTACGGACAACTTGGCCTGGACAGCTCCGAGTTGGGGCAGGGTCAGTTTGAGCGAAGTATGCCAGGCGCCGCCTTCGTCGTCTTGGTCTCCGCGGTGACGTTCGTCGTTGTGGATCGGCTCATCGATATGCCATTCCATTTGCTGGCCGGGCCAGATCTGGCCAACCCATACGACATGGTGGCTCGCGATGGCGTCCAACTGCTGCTGCACGAGAGGGGTAATCTCGCTCGCCACGCGTCCGGCTGGTGACATGGCGGCAGGCGGCATCGAGGTGACCGGTTCGTCGGCCGGAGTGGTCGCCGCTGCTTGTGACGCAACTTGTGCCGGCACTTTGGGCGCAGAGATGACAGGTGTGTCGGTCGCCGGGAGCGGTGACAGGCGACCTTGCGGTTCGCGCTGCAGCGCCTCGACGGGCAGACGTCCGGCGACCCACTGTGCCTGGTGTGCCTCGTAGAACAGGCCGCTTGCCGACACCGCTTCTTGCAACAGCGCGGCCATGGGAATGCTGTCGTTCGGCGCTTGCGGAAACACTGGCGCGCCGGCGCGCAGAGGCGCCGGCTGCACGGTGCCCTGATTCGCTGCCAGCAGCTCGCCTATCAGCTTCGCGGCGCTGCTCAGGATCGGGGCGGGCGATTCGGCGGGGGCCGCGTCGGCCCGCCGGGCGACGACATGCTGACTGGTGTTCTCGACGACGACCAGATCGAGCGTATCACCCGCCTGAGCCGGCTGCGGCAGCGATAGCGTCACCGCGCGCCCCGCGACCGTGGCGCGGAAGCCGCCCTCGGGCAGCGCTGATTCGATTTTCGCGGTGAGGCGGTCTCCGGGAGAGAATGCCGGCAGTTCCGAACCGATTTCCTGAACCGGGGCGAGTGGCTGCACCGCCGATTCGGCGAGTATGCGCAGACGGGCGGCGAGATCGCTCGGTATCATGATCCTGGTTGCCTAGGGTGGCAGCACCACGATAGCGACGTGTGCCGGCGACGCGCTTGCGGGAACCTATTGCGGCGTGCCGGCACCGTAGGCGCGGCGCAGATTGCGCCCGCGCGTGCCATTGCCGAGGAACTGCCTCACGCCCTCCATCCACGGTTCGGTATGGCGGCGCACCTCCGCATCGTTATCGAGGATGTGGTGAATGAGTGCTACCTTGCGGGAGCGTTCCTCCTCCGACAGCTGCACGGAGCGGTTGCAGGCATCGAGCCGGTGGCGCAGGCTGGAGACGTCCTGTTCCAGGGCAACCAGCCGGTCCCAGTTGTTGGCGCGCGCGGCTTCGACCATCTGCGCCGAGATGCGGTCCATCTCTTCGTATATGCCGAGTATGCTCATGGATTGTCCGTTGGCTCAGGCTGCGGCCGCGACGGGTGCGTCGGCGCTGCCGGCCGGTTGATCGTCGCGGATCTGTTCCCAGGCGCCCTTGAGTTCGGCCAGGAGATGGCTCACCTCGTCCAGTGCCGCACCGTCGTTCTTCGCGTTGGCGTGCAGCAGGCGCATGCACATGTAATCGTAGAGCGCGCCCAGGCGCTGGGCCAGTTCGCCGCCGACATCGAAGTCCAGGCTTGCCTTCAGACCGTTGGTGATGATCTCGATTGTTTTCGAGATGGCTTGTCCTTTTGCGGCGGTGTCTTTGCGCTGCATGTGCAGGGATGCGGAGGACAGCGACAGCATGGCGCCGTCGAACAGCATCAAAACCAGGCGATGGGGATCGGCGCTGCTCACACCGGTTTCGACGCCGACCTTCGAGTACGCGGCGGCGGGATTGTGCATCGAAGCGAACATCGCGGTTCTCCTTATTCTCCTGCCTTGGGCAGGTTGGCCAGTTGTTGCTGCAGGAAGGTGCTCGTCTGGGTCATGCTGGCAATCATCGAGTCCAGCGCGGTGAACTGGGCGCGGTAGCGTTTCTCGATCTGCTCCAGGCGCAGAGCCAGCGCCTCGCGCTGCTTGCCGATAACCTTGATGGAACTGTTGATGCCGTCGGTGCGCCCGGAGATCAGCCCGTCACTGTTCAGCATGCTGGCGACAAGCGTGTCGATTTGGGCGGCGTAGCCGGTGGTGTTGGTTTCCGCCGCGAACAGCGTGCTTACGGATAGCGCGGGTTCATCCAGCGCCGCCTGCAGTTTGGCGGAGTCGACGGTTAGGGTGCCGTCCTTCTGGAACGCGACGCCGATATCGGATAGCGTCGTGAGCCCGGCAGGCGCACCGCTTATCGGCGCATTGAGCAGGGCGCGAAGCTGGGATTGCACGGCACGCGCCGTGGTGTCGCCGGTGAGCACGGATGCCTGCTTTGTCTCAGCGTTGTAGGCGCTGACGTTCTTGATCGTCGTGGCGACGTCGTTGTAGGCCTTGACGAAGGCGTCGATGGCAGTTTTTACACCGCTCGTGTCCCGCGCTACCGTCAGTTTGGTGGTGGAACCGGCGTTCTCCTTGGCCAGTGTCAGCGTGACGCCCTCGATGGCATCGGTGATGACGTTGCTGTCCTTCGTTATCGTCACCGAGTCGATCTTGATCGTGGCGTTTCGCGCTGCCACGGTTTCACTCAGGTTCTGCACGCCACCGGTGGCGGCATTGTATGTCAGCTTTGACAGGTTGTTCGTGTCGGTGTGAGTACCGTCGTCGTCGGTGACGGTGATCTTCAGGGCATTGCTGGCGCCGGTGCTGTTCGAGGAGAGCACGAGCCGGTAGGCGCTGCCATCGTTCACGATAGTTGCCGTCACGCCGGCATTGGCGTCGTTGATGGCGTCGCGCACGCCTTCGAGCGTATGGTTCGAGTCGTCGATTGCAATCGTCGCCGCGCTCTTGTCCGGGTTGGCGCTGAATACGCCGGCGCTGTAGGTGCCGAACTCGATCGTAAGCGTGCCGTTGCCGACGATGGTTTCGCTCGTGGCGAATCCGGTGGAGATGAGTTTTTGCGACTGGGCGAGGTTTTGAACCTCGATGTTGTAGGAGCCCGCGACAGCGCTCGTGTCCGCGCTGGCGGCAAGAATCGTCGTGTCGGCAGCGCTTGCCTTCATGGCGGAAAACTTCGCCGCGTCCTTGAGCGCCTGGGCGGCGGTTTGCAGCGACGACAGCGCACCCTTGATCGCACCGAAGGCGGACAGCCGGGCTTGCAGCCCGGCTTCCCGGTTGTCCAGTGTCGTCAGCGGCCGTCGCTCGAGGGACATCAGCTGGCTGACAAGGCCGTTGATGTCCAGACCGGAGCCGATGCCCGGAGAAGTTAGCGCCATCGATGGTTCCTCAGCTTAGTGCCTATGGAGTGATATCGACCGTCTACGCCTTCTGCTTGAGTAGCACCCCCTGAAATTTGTCGAGGGCACGGCTGATCGCAAGCAGCTCTTCGGACGGGATCTGTCGAATCACTTCGTTGGTCGTTCCATCGACGACCTTGACGATGGTCTTGCCTGTGTCTTCATCGACGAAGAATCGCAAATTCTGTGCCACTTGTCCGACTGCGTCTTTCACCTCCTGCACGGCCTGGCTGACCTGCTCCGGACTCGGTTTTGCCGCGGGCGACGATGTCCCCTGCGGCCGAGTGCCGGCCGAAGTCTGGCCCGGCAATGTCACGAAAGGAACCGCAACGCCGGCAGGCTTGGTCTGCTGGATTGTCATGTTCCTGTCTCCTGTCACGCGACAAAGGCGCGGGCGACCTCGTGAGTCACCCGCGCCCCATCGCTAGTTGATACGCTGTTTCGTATTAGCCGCGGAGCAGCGTCAGCACGTTCTGCGGCAGCGCGTTCGCTTGCGCGAGCATCGCGACGCCAGCCTGCTGCAGGATCTGCGCGCGGGTCAGGTTGGCGGTCTCGGCCGCGAAGTCGGCGTCCTGAATGCGGGAGCGCGCGGCGCTCACGTTCTCCGAGGTCGTCTGCAGGTTGCTGATGGCCAGCTCGAAGCGGGTCTGCACGGCGCCGAGGTCGGCACGGATGCCATTGACCTTGGCCAGTGCGGAGTCGATCACGTCGATGGCGCTTTGGGCACCGTTCTGCGTGCCGATGTCGATGGCGCTCACCAGGCTGGCGGTGGCGGACACGGCGGTGTTGGCGGCGACGTTGAGGACGCTACCCGCGGCCGCGGCCACGCTGGAGCTTACCGAATAGGTGTCGCTGGAGGCGAAGGTCACAACGCCGGCGGCGACGGTGCTGTCTGCCGCACCCTGGGTCAGGGTCTCGGTGTCGCTGCCGTTCTGACCGGTGACGACGATCGTGGCGCTCGCCGTGGAGTGATCGAAGTTGGCAATCCGGATGTCTTTGCCGTCCGCCTGGCTCAGCGTGAGCGAGCCGCCGTTGACCGTGGCAGTGACGCCGGTCGTGCCGGTGACGTTGTTGATAGCCTTTTGCAGCGCGCTCAGGTCAGTGGTGGTGACCGCGGCGGAGATCGTCGCGGTGGAGCTGCCGCTGCCCAGGGTGAGTGTCACGGTGCCGGCTGCAGACAGCGTGCCAAGCGTGGCGGTTGTCGTGGCCTTGGCTGTAACGCCGGTTGTGCCGGACTGGGCGTTTACCTTGGTTGCCACCGTGTAGGCGCTGTCGCCTGCGGAGATCGAGGCAGTCGCCGTGCCCTTGGCGCCGGAGATGGTCAGCGTCTGCGCACCGATTACGTTGTTCGCAGGGATGGTGGCGTTACTGGCGGCGAGCTGACCTGTGCCCTGGTTGGCAGTGGCATTGGAGCCCGACACACCGTAGTTGGCGAGATCGGTCGCCGCAACACCGGAGATGGACACTCCGATCGTCTGGTTGGCGTCGGCGCCGACCTGGAAGTTCTGGTTGACGAACGTGCCGTCGAGCACCTTCAGGCCGTTGAACGTGGTGGTGCTGGCGACGCGGTTCAACTCGTCCTTGATCTGGTTGACTTCGGACTGCAGGGCAGAGCGGTCCGACGCGGAGTTCGTGGAGTTTGCGGACTGGATGGCCAGTTCGCGCAGACGCTGCAGCAGGTTACCGGATTGGGTGAGCGCGCCTTCCGCCGTCTGGGCAAGGGAGACGCCATCGTTGGCGTTGCGCACTGCCTGGTTCAGGCCGCGAATCTGCGCCGTCATGCGCTGGCTGATCGCCAGACCCGCCGCGTCGTCCTTGGCGCTGTTGATGCGCAGGCCCGAGGACAGGCGCTGCAGCGAGGTGGCCAGGGAACTCTGCGACGTGTTGAGGTTACGCTGCGCATTCAACGAAGCGATGTTGGTGTTGATTACCTGTGACATGGTTGCTCTCCTATCAAGTTGTCAGGGATTGACAGCATTTGCCCCCCTGACCGCTTATCCGGTGGGCGTTGATGCCGCCGTCAAAGCCTTTATCGGAGACGCCGATTTCAAACTTGAGAGCAATTCGAAGAAATGGACGGTATTTGTGGCGTATTTCCTCGAAATGCTGGCGCGGTCGCGCGGACGCCGGTATGCCACATCGGCTGCAATCAAGGGACGGAATATCGCGCCGCAGGCCGGCGCGCTGGCTGCTGCGCTCAGGCGCTTGCAGCGAGACTGTCGGCCGGCGCCTCGACGGCGACGACGCGGTTCTTGCCGGCGCGCTTGGCCTGGTACATCCCGCCGTCGGCGCGCTTGATGGCACGTTCCATCGGCTCATTGCCAAGCACTTCGGTGACGCCGGCGCTGAACGTGATGAGCAACTTGTCGTTGTCGTGCAGGAAGAACGTCTTGGTCAGCTCGCGCTGCAGTCGGGTCAGCGCCACGACGGCGTCATGAACGCCGGTGTCCGGTAGCATGATGACGAACTCCTCGCCACCGTAGCGCGCCAGCATGTCCTGCGGGCGCAGGTTCTGGCGCGCCAGCCGCGCCAGATGCACGAGCGCTTCATCACCCACGTCGTGGCCGTGGGTGTCGTTGATCTTCTTGAAGTTGTCGATATCGAGCAGGGCAACGCACAGCGGCGAGCTGCGGCGCGTGGCGCGCGCGGCCTCGCGCTGGAAGGCTTCCTCCATGCCCTTGCGGTTGAGCGCGCCGGTGAGCTGGTCGTGGCGCACCATCTGGCTGGTGTGCGCGAGTTCCTCTTGCAGCAAGGAGATCTTGCGGTCGGCGTCCTCGACGCGGCTTTTCATCTCGTGCATATTCTGGCGCGAACGCTCGACGCTCTGCTGGACGTTGCGCGTCTCGCGCATCACCTCGTCGATCGCCTCGCCCAGTTCGGAGATGTCGTTGGCGCCGCTGATCTTTTCGGCGCAGCGCTCGATGGTCGAGTGATACTCGCCGGTCGTTTCGGTGAAGCTCGCGAGGTGGTCCACGAAACTCGCCAGCATGGTCTTGATGCGGTCCTTGGCGTCGTTGAGGTCTTTCTTCAGCAGGCTCTGCTTGTGAATGACCTCCTTCAGCCGGCGCTCCACGTCGTCCAGGCGGCGCGCATCCAGAGGCGTGGGAAACAGCTCGCGCAACATGTCGATCTGGCCGCGCAGCCACTGATCGTCGCTGACCAGCTCGCCGATATTGTCCACCAGCAATTGCAGCAGGCGCAGCAGGCCGGAGCGCAGCTCGGACTGGTCCTCGGCCAGCCAGCGGAAGCGGTGGCCGAACTGCTTCAGTTTGTCGGAGATCGTCGCCAGCTCGGCGTCGTCGCGGCAGGCACGGATCTCCGCCGCCAGCTTGACCACGTCCTGGGATAGTTCGGTATGGTCGCAAACCAGCGCTGCGAGGTCCTGCTCGAGCAGTTCGGCGACGAGTTCGCGCAGTTGGTCGTTGGTGCCCGCGCTTTTGCTATCCCGCGTTGCCGGCGTCACGACGGTGGCCTCGGCGCTCTCGACCGGGACGACGTCCGTGCCGCCGGCAGCTTGATTTTCTGCCTGGGGTGCGCGCGACCAAGACCGCAGCAGGCCCTGCAGCCGCCCATACAAGCGCTCGTTGTCGCTGGATTGGACGATTTGCTCCAGAGCCGTGCGTTTGGCCGCCGCCGTCAGTCCCGAGTGGCGCGAATCCAGTTGGGTCATGAGCTCGCGGATCACCGCCGCCCAAGAAACCGCGACAGTTGCGCGCCCGTCCAGCATGTTCACGAGCGCGCTTTTGAATGCCGCCCAGTCCTTGGCCACCACGGCGGTTTCGAACTCGCGCGCGAACTTGACCTGCTCGGGCGTGTTTCGCGGCAACAGGCTCGCTACCGCTTTCATGGATCTGTCGGGGAAGCACTCGCTCGGGACGCTACCGGAGATCTGCTGATAGAGCTGACGGTAGTTCTCCGGCGTCGGCGGAATACGGCGCAGCGCCAGGCGGCGCAGCGTTTCCCGCGCGATGTCGGAAGGTTGTGTCAGCTCACTCATTGGCGTCGTATGGACTTGTAATCGCCAATTACGGCCGTGGGACAAGCAAGCTTTAGGGCAGCGGTGCCGCCCGGGGGGCGTTACTCGACCAAACCGTGCTTGAGTCCGTAGTGGGTGAGCTCGGCGTTGTTCTTCAGTTTCATCTTTTCCAGCAGGCGGGCGCGGTAGACGCTGACCGTCTTGACGCTGAGATTGAGTTCCTCGGCGATCTGGGAAATCGCCTTGCCCGAGGCGATCATGCACAGCGTCTGATACTCGCGGTCGGAAAGCTTTTCGTGCGGCAGCTTGTCAGTATCTTCACCGATGGCGTTAGCCAGCTCCTCGGCCACCGAGGGGCTGACGTATTTCTTGCCGCTTGCCACCTGGCGGATGGCCGTGACCAGCTGGTCCGGCGCGCTCTGCTTGGTTAGGTAGCCCGACGCGCCAGCCTTGAGCGCGCGGATGGCGTAGTGTTCCTCCGGATGCATGCTCAGGATGAGCACGGGCAGCTTGGGGAACTCCTTCTTCAGCATCTTGAGCGTGTCGATGCCATTGCGCTCCGGCATGGAAACGTCCATCAGCACGACGTCCCAGCCGCCGTCGCGGATCATCTTGACGGCCTGCACGCCATCCTCGGCCTCGCCGGCGACCAGCATGTCCTCGGTTTCGGAGAGGATCTGACGCAACCCCTGCCGGACGATGGCGTGATCGTCGGCTATCAATACGCGGATCTGAGCGCCCATGGGCGACACCTCGAATCAAAGTTAGTACCAGTCATTCCAGAAAAAGCAGTCATCCGCTGATTTCGCCGAACTGCACAGCGACATCGGAAGCGCGTCCTCCGTCGGTCGCGACGATGTTCGCGGAGAACGTTGCGACAACATCCGGACGTGATCCGGGAGGATCTGTGGGCATCGGCGTCATCTGCGGATTCAAGGCTCACTCCTACTGTCCAGTTGCCGGCCCGGCCCCCGCCGATGCCCGGCTGCGGCGCACCGGCGCGCGCACAGTCACACAAGTGCCGCGCGGCAATCCCGGCTCGATGGAGAACGATCCGCCCAGGCTGTTGATCCGTTCCCGGATGCCGCGCAGGCCGAACGACTTGGGCTTGCTCAGGTCGTGGGCGGCGATGCCGCGTCCATCGTCGCCGATTTCCAGCACGATGTCGCTGCCTTCCTGGGTGAGGCGCACGTCAACCTTGCTGGCGCCGGCATGCTTGCTGATGTTTGTCAGCGCCTCCTGGAAGATGCGGAAGAATGCGATGGAGGTCTGCTGATCGGCGTCGATATCGTGATCGGCGCACAGGATGCGGCAGGGGATTTCGGTGCGCTGGGCAAAGTCCTCGGCGTGGGATTCGATGGCGGCGGCCAGGCCGAATTCCTTGAGGATGCCCGGACGCAGCTCGCGTGCCACCCGTCCCGCCGTGCTGATGGCGTCGTCGACGAGCTTGCCGATCGACGCCGCCCGCTCCCGCAACTGCACGGCATCGGGCGGGATCTTGGCGCCCAGCAGGGAAACTTCAAACTTCATGGCAACCAGCGTGCCGCCGAGCACGTCGTGGATGTCCCGGGCGATGCGCTCGCGTTCCTCTTCCTTCGCCGCCTGCAGGTGCGAGGACAGCGCCGCCAGCTGGGCGCGCGATTCGCGCACCTCCATTTCGTTCTGCTTGCCCTGGGTGATGTTGGACATGATGCCTTCCCAGAGAACTTGGCCTGATTCGGTTTGTCGCGGCGAGCAGCGGATGTTGATCCACTTCAGGTCGCCGCCGGCGGTGATGATCCGGCCCTCCCAGTTGAACGTCGAGAAGCGCTCGGCCGCCCGCGTCATCCAGTCGAAGAAGGCGGGGCGGTCCTCGTCGATGATCATGTCGGCGACGCGCTGCGGAGCTTCGAACAGCTCCATCGGCATCAACCCGAGCAGCGCCAGACAGCCCTCGCTGACGTACAAGAACTGCAGCTCGTTGTTCTCGTGGCGCAGCAACTGGAACACCATGCCGGGTATGTTGGCGGCAAGGGCGCGGAAGCGCGCCTCGCTCTCCTGAACCGCTTCGAGAGCGGCGCGCCGCTCGGCGCGGTTGCGCGCCTCGCGCATCTCGCGTTCGACCGCCGGCACGAGACGTTCGAGCTTCTCCTTGGTCAGGTAGTCGTGGGCGCCCGCGCGCATGGCGCCAATGGCGGTGTCCTCCTCGATGACACCAGAGACGATGATGAATGGCAGGTCGAGGTTCAGCTCCTGCATGAGCTGCAGCGCCGAGCGGGCGTTGAAGCGCGGCATGCGGTGATCGGACAGCACGACGTCCCAGTGCTTTTTGGTCAACGCCGCGCGCATCGCGGCGGCGTTGTCAACGCGCTCGTGGATCGGATGATAATTCGCTTCGCGAAAGCGATGCAGAAGCAGCAACGCGTCATCCTCCGAATCCTCGATGACGAGCACGTGCAGCGGATTGCGTTCCTGCGGGTTGGCGGTGGCCATGGCGTTCGGGTGCCTCCTGTCCGGCTGGCGAGCAGTGTACCCCAATAGGACAATGGCACCCTAGATGCTTCGGAATTAAACCCAAAGGGGGCGCCGCGGCGGCGCAGCCGGAGGGCTGGCGCGCCGTTGCGCCGCGGTATAATCGGCGCCGGAATGCCGGCATAGCTCAGTTGGTAGAGCAACCGCCTTGTAAGCGGTAGGTCGTCTGTTCGAGTCAGACTGTCGGCACCAGCTTCCGCCTTCATCGCCGCGCGACTCAGGCGAGTGCCGCGGCCAGTAGTTCCTCGATCCGGGTCAGTTTTTCCCGCGGCTTGCCGCCCATGGCCCGTGCCGTCTCGGCGGCGTTGATTCGCAGCCAGCCCGCCTGATCGACGACCGTCACGGCGCGCTCGGCGCACAGCTGGTCGAGTTGGGCAGCGCCCGGCCTTTCATTACCCGGCGCCGCCTGGGCCAGGTCGGCGAGGATCAGCTCGGCGACGGCGAGGGAGTCGCTGCGGTTCGCCGGAATCACCCCCTGCGCGCCGCGGCGGCACCAGCCCGCACAGTACACCCCCGGCTCGACGCGACCGTCGTGGTTGCATACCATGCCGCGCTCGGCGTCGAAGGGCACGCCCGGCAGCGGCGCACTGCGGTAGCCGATGGCTGTGACGACGGTGCCGACTGCGATGTCGAAATGCACGCCCGTCGGCAGGGTGCGACTGCCTTCCAGGCGGGTGCGCTCCAGGCGCAGTCCGGCGACTCTTTCGCTGCCCATGATAGCGCTCGGCGCGGCATTGAACAGCAGGCGCAGCTGCACCGGTTTCGACGATGCCGGTGCGGCAGCAAACCGGCGCAGGATGCCGAGGTTCTTTTCGGCATCCTTGCGCCGGGCCTCCGGCCAGTCCGCGGGCACCTCGGCGGGGAGGAGGGCCGGATTCAGCGCCGGTGCGGCGTCGGCGAGACTGCCCAGTTCCTCCAGTTCCGGCGCCGTGAAGCTCGCTTCCAGGGGCCCGCGCCGGCCGATGAGGTATACCTCCCGCGGCCGGGCCGCGGACAGCCGCGCCAGGACGTGCTCGCAGATGTCCGAAACCGCCAGCTCCGCCGGGGATTTGCACAACAGCCGGACGATGTCGATGGCCACGTTGCCGTTGCCGATGACAGCCACAGCCGCGCCGTCGAGCAGCGGGTTCAGCTCGCGCTGATCCGGCATGCCGTTGTACCACGACACGAAGACGCCGGAGCCGTAGACGCCCGGCAGCGATTCGCCCGGGACGTCGAGCCGACGATCGACCGGCGCGCCGGTGCACAGCACCACCACGTCGAAGGCTCGCTTCAGTTCCTCGTAGCCGATGTCGCGCCCGAGCTCCACGTTGCCGAAGAAGCGGACGTTGCCGCGCGTCAGGGTGCGCTCGAACTGGCGCGTGATGTTCTTCGTGCCCTGGTGATCGGGCGCCACGCCGCCGCGCACCAGGCCGAAGGGCGTGGGCAGCCGGTCGATCAGGGCGATGTGGCACTCCGGCAACTTCCGGCAAAGAGCGTCGGCAACGTAGAAGCCGGCCGGACCGGCGCCGACGATGGCGAGCTGCGGTCCGGTCATGGCGCCACGGTCTGCGTTGCATCCTCGGCAGGAAGGCTATCCAGCCCGCCGAAGCGCTCGTAGAAATAGGGCGCGGCTTCCGGCAGGGGGCCACTGGCGGTCTCCAGCACGGACATCAGATGTGCTTCCGCCTCGTGCTGAGTCATGACGTACAGATCGCGGCAAAGCTGCCGGGCGGCATGCCCCGGCCAATCGGCGGGAAGCAGTTGCTGCGGCAGCTGCGGGTCGCGCAAAAGCACCCGCCTGAACTCATGCATGAGCAGCGTGCGCACGGCGAAGCATTGCTCGGGGTCGAGTGCGCGTGCGCTCTTCAGTGCCCGCAGCACCGGCCGGAAGTGCTCGACGAACAGCTTGTACTCCCGCGCGATGGCCTCCAGGTTCCAGCACTCGCGCACCAGATCCTGGAGCGCCCGGCTGGACAGCGCGCCGATGCTGCGCGCCTGCAGCGTCACGACCCTGTCATGAACGCCGGTGCCCTGGAGGATGTCCAGCAGCGCCTCCACGTTGGCCGACGGATGGGCCAGCACGCCCGGGGCAATGACACCGTAGCCTTCCCAGAGCAGCTCCTTGCGCATGGCATCGCGCTGGGCGGCGCTCAGTCCGCTGCCGGTGGTGAGCACGATCTGCCAGTCTCCGTTCCACTGCGTCTTCGGTTCGTAGTAGATGCGGCGATAGGCATGCTCGAAGCGCCGCCGCCCGGTGGCGGTCAGGCTGTAGAAGCTGCGTCGGCCGATCTGCTCCGAAACCAGCCAGCGTTCCTTCGACAGACGAAAGACGCTGGTGCGCACCATGCGCTGATTGAGTCCGAAAGTCTCCACCAGCTTGATGAAACTGCCCAGCCAGACGGTACCGCCATGGGGTGCGATCGAATCGCCGTAGACCGTGATAATCAGGGAATTGGCGCGGATCGGGCGCGCCTGCAGGAACTCATCGATCCACTGACTGACGTAACGGCTCTTCATGGTTTCGATGTCGTGACTGGGTGCATCGGGTTCCGGTTCGAACGTTCAACACGCCGGTCCAGCCAAGCGGTCGGTGGTCGTGTGTCGTGGCGGGGTAAGGGCACCGCGACCTGTCCGTTTATGATAACAGCACACCCGGCGCGCCGCGGGGGCGTGCTAATAAGCATTGCGATATCAACGTGTTAATAGACATGCCTGGTATCGACTGAGTACGCCCGGATGGCCGTGCGCGCGCTCATCCGCCTCCCGCCAGCTCCGTGTCCGGCAACTTGACACCGATAATATGATACATTATCGTTTAGTAACAATTCTAGTTTTGTGTCGCATTGGCGCGGTGTCGCCATGCTGCGTTGCCGCCGAGTATCGCCGTGTCATGCTGCGCGGCCGCCGATCGATTTCCCGCACTGGAGGGGCCATGTCTAGTTTCAAGACCTACGACAAGGGCGATGCGCTGCCGGAGGACTACCGTCGGGCGTTGCTCAACCTGATGTCCTTCCAGGCCGATTCGGAGTACGCCGGCGCGCAGAGGGTGGCCGAGAACCATCGCTTCGCTACGCGCCCGGAGGAGGCGTATCGTCTCTCGAAGAAGGTCTTCGAGGAGATGGGCCATGCCTTCTATGTCTGGAACCTGATGCAGGACCTCGGGGTGGATGTGAATGCGCGTCTCTACGAGTTGTCCCACAACCCGGACAATCCCGATCCGGCCAAGGTCAATGTCATCAACGGCTTTCGCAAGGAGAACTGGTCGAAGTTCTTCGAGTGCTGGGAGGATGTGGCGCTGTTTTCCACCGTGGTGACGCCGGCGGCGGTTGCTTTTCTTGGGCAGTATCGCGAGTGTTCCTACCTGCCCTGGGCGCGGGTCAACGTGCGCATCCACAAGGAGGAGCACGGCCATCTGGCGTTTGGCGTTTGGGCGTCCCAGCGCTGCATCGAATTCGGCGGGGAGAAAACGCGGGAATTCATGCAGGCGCGCGTTCCCAAATTCATGCGCATGGGGTTGGGCTTTTACGGCCGCCCGTCGGCGGGCGATGGCAGATCGCAGATGTTCGATATCTATTACGAATACGGCCTCAAGGTGAAGCGCCCGGAGGAGTTGCAGGCGGAGTATCTCGAGTTGCTGGAATCGCGCCTCAAGGATGTCGGCCTGGACATGCCCCAGGGCGTGCAGCCGGACTACGACATGCGCGTAGGCTACGAGGCCGAGGAGCCGCTGGCGGCCTGATGACAATGGCGTTGGACACGCCACGTCGGCTGGTCGAGCACAACGCCGAACAGCTTGCCCGCTTCGGCTATGTCCCGTTCGGCGGTGCCGAGCCGGACTGGGAAGGCATGTGGGCGCTGCTTAAAGGCGATTTTGCCACGCTCGCCCGGCCCGAGGTGCCTGACTACGGCGAGCTGTCGCCCTGGCCGCGCGAAGCGGCGCGCATCTACATGCGCCGGCGGCTGGTCGCCGATCGTCTGTTCGAGGAATGCCGCCGGCTCTACGACGCGCTCCATGCGCGCGGCATCGACACGGAACTCGTCGAGGCCTATTCCCTTGCGCGCGATGCCTACGAGGAGAGCGTCTACGACTTCGGGCGGGCGCGCGAAAAACTGGATGAGGTGCTTTCGGCGCACGTCAACGCGCGTCGGTCCGGATAGCGCCTCCGCATCAGGGGTCGACGCGTTCAGCCTGCCTGCCCAGCTGCTGCGACAAGTGCAATGCGGCGGCGCACAGTCGCCGGGGAATGTCACCGTCCCAGTCGGCGGGCATCGCGCCCGCCGGTCCGAGCGTCGTCAGTGCCAGCACCATCTGCCCCTGGTAATCGAACACAGGAGCGCTGAAAGCATTGATGCCCGGCAGCACGCTGCCCACGGCACGTGCGAGACCACGCCGGCGCGCCTCCGCCACCATGACATCCAGTTCGGCGCGGGTGCGCGGCGGCGGGCCATCTCCGCTGCGCTGGGCGCTGGCCAACGCGTCCTCGACGCCCTCGGCGATCGTCGCCGAGTTGCCGAACGCGGCGAACGCCAGGCCAGTCGCCGAATGCAGCAGGGGCATCACCGCGCCGACGCGCAGGTTCACGCTCACCGGCCGTGGCGATTCGACCCAGCGCACGATCGTCGGCCCGAGATTGCCCCAAACGGCGAGCGCCACCGTTTCGCCCAGCGCTTCCGCCAGGTCCTCCATCACCGGCGTCGCCAGCCGCACCGGGTCAAGCCGGGCGATACTCGACAAGCCCAGACTGAGCGCGAATGCCCCCAGATCGTAGCGGCCGCTCGCCGGTTCCTGACACACCAGTCCGGCGCGGATGAAACTCACCAGGTAGCGGTGCGCCTTCGCCGCCGGCATGCCTGCCGCCAAGGCGAGGTCGCGCAGCATCATGGCGCGGCCTTCGGCGACCAGCACCTGGAGCAGGCGCACGCCGACTTCGATGGACTGAATGCCTTGCCGGGATTTTTCGGAGCCTTCGCCGTCAGTCATGTGTAGTCCCGGCCGGGCCGCTGTCGCCGCCGATTTCGAAGTGCGCAGTATAAGAGCAAGCACGCCGGACGCGCGTCCGGTGAAGGGGAGCGAGCGGACGCGCGCAGCCCTCGTGGCAGGAGCCGCCCGGTTCGAACCCGGGTCTCGGCTGGACCGAGAACGGATCGGCGCCGTCCCTGGACGGGGACATGAAAGAAAAGGGCCAAACAGCGCTAACCGTTTGGCCCCATTGCGTATTCGTTGGTTGCGGGGGAAGGATTTGAACCTTCGACCTTCGGGTTATGAGCCCGACGAGCTGCCAGACTGCTCCACCCCGCGTCCGGGAAACCGAAATTATGCCAAGCCGGACCGACCCCGGTCAACCTGGTCAGCTTCGGGACGCTCACGCCTGCTGGTATCGCAGCCACGCACTGAAGGCACCGCCCGCCACCGGAAGACCGGGCGCCGGACAGGCGGTGAGCCACGGCGCGCCGTGCCGCTCCCCGACCAAGTCGCCGGCACATAGTCCGGCCGCCTGCGCGCGAAAAAAGCGCCATGCAAGGAGTGAAGCGGAGTGTTCCCGGTCGTCGCCGCCGGGTTCGGGGCCGGGTGACCCGGGTGCGCCGGGAATCGACATCGTGTGCGACTACCACCGTCACGCGGCCTCAGCGATCGATCACAGCTTTGGCATAATGGGCGCCCGCCCGCGACAGAATCGACACCAACAATTCCCGCGACGCCCCCTCAGCACTCACGATCGGAATGTATCCCATGCGCACAAAGCTTGCCATCGCAGCCATCTTCCTCGCCGCTGTCGCCGCTGGTGTTTACTTCCTGTGGCAGTACCAGTCTCCGGCGCCCGCGCTCAAGGACGATACCGATGGCCCCTTCGTCCTCGTGGAGGCGGGCGAGCGGACCCTGGACGGCGCGCCGGCACTGGCGCTCACCTTCAGCCGGCCGCTCGATGCCCGCAAGCACTACGAGTCGTCCATGCAGGTGTTCGAGATGCCCCTGCGCCCCGGCGAGCAGCCGGCCAAGCCGCGCGCCGCGGCGGAGGAGGGCGACGACGAGGAGGGCGAAGCGCCGACGCCGCAAACCGGCAAGGCGGTGAGCACTGCCGAAGCCGACACCGACACCCAGGGCGGTACGGCGGTGACCGGCGCCTGGGTGGTGGGCGAGAACCCGCGGCTGCTCTACTTTCCCCATGTCAAACCGCAGACCCGCTATGTCGTGCGAGTGAATCCCGGCTTGCCGGCGAAGGACGGCGCCACGCTCGCCGCCGAGGCGCGCTATTCCGTCCGCACCGCGGCCGTGCCGCCCGCCTACTACTTCGCCAGCCGCGGCATGGTGCTGCCGGCGAAACAGAACGGCGGCCTGCCGGTGGTGACGGTGAACGTGCCCGAGGTGGATATCCAGTTCCTGCGCGTCAAGGCGGACCAGCTGCCGCGTTTTCTCGACCAGGTAATCGGCGCGCCGGCTGCGGCGCGTGAGCGCGGCGCCGAGGACGAGGAGGGCGGCGAGGACTATGGCGACTACCCCGGCGGCAGCCGCAACCTGCGCGGTGCCGTCAGCAACTGGGATCTGGACCGGCTGCATGGCCTGAGCGACAGCGTCTATCTCGGCCGCTTCGCCACCGAGGCGCGCGCCAACCGGCGCAGCGTCACCTTCATCCCGGTCGAGGACATCAAGGAGTTGAAGGAGCCGGGCATCTACGTCGCCGTCATGAGCCAGCCGGGCCGCTTCCGCTACGAATTCCAGACGACGTATTTTTATGTCAGCGATCTGGGTCTGCACGCGCGGCTGTTCCAGAGGGGCGCCGATGCCTATGTCAGCTCGCTCACCGACGGCAAGCCGGTGACGCGGGTCGAGGTGTCCTGGCTCGACGGTCAGGGCAAGGTCCTCGGCCGCGCGGAAACCGACGGCGACGGCCGCGCCGGCTTCCCCGAGCGGCCCAAGGGCGCGAGGGTACTACTCGCGCGCAAGGCCAGCCAGATCTCGCTCATCGCGCTCAAGGAGCCGGCCCTCGATCTGTCCGAGTACGAGATCACCGGCCTGCCCTACAAACCGGTGCGCCTGTTCGCCTATGCCGGGCGCAACCTCTACCGTCCCGGCGAGAGCTTCGACGTTTCCGTCCTGGCGCGCGACGCCGACGGTCACGCCGTTCCGGCGCAGCCCATCCAGGCGGTGCTCAAGCGCCCGGACGGCAAGGTCCATCTCACCGCCGCCTGGCAGCCCGAGGCGGCCTTCACCGGCTATTTCCGCCGACGCATGGAGCTGCCGGCGGACGCACCCACCGGCTTCTGGAATCTGGAACTGCGCGCCGACCCGGCCGACAAGGTGCCGGGCACGGTGTTCCGCTTCGGCGTCGAGGAGTTCCTGCCGGAGCGCATGAAGCTCGATCTCGATGCCACAAACGCGACGCTGGGCGAGGACAAGCCGCTGCAGATCGGCGTGCGCGGCGCCTACCTTTACGGCGCGCCGGCCGCCGGTAACCGCCTGCTGGGCGTCGCCCAGTTCGAGCGCAACAAGAATCCACTGGCGGCGAAGCTACCCGGCTTCGAGTTCGGCGATGCCAACGAGGACAGCGTCAAGGCCCGGCAGGAGTTGCCCGAGACGACCCTGGACGAGCAGGGCGCCGCGGCGCTGGACGTGGATCTCGCCGCGGCGGCGAAACGGCGCTCGCCCTTTTCGGTGCGCACGACCCTGAGCCTGCTGGAAAGCGGCGGCCGACCGGTGGTGCGCAGCCTCGAACGCGTCTATTGGCCGGCACCGGTGCTGGTCGGCGTGCGGCCGCTGTTCGCCGGCGAATATGCGCGCGAGAACGCTGTCGCCGAGTTCGAAGTGGTACGTGCCGATGCCCAGGCCGATCTCAAGGCCGCGGCGGCGCTGCCGGTGCGCCTGTTCCGCGAGGACCGCAACTACTACTGGCGCTTCGACGATCAGCGCGGCTGGCATTCCGGTTTCACCGAGACCGACGAGCTGGTGGCGACCACTTCCGTGGCCGTGCCCCCCGGTGGCCGCGGCAAACTCGCCCTGCCGGTGAAGTACGGCCGCTACCGGGTCGACATCCTCGACCCGGAAACCAAGCTCACGCTGCGTTATCGCTTCTACGCCGGCTGGAGCGCCCGCTCCGACGAGATCCAGGGTGTGCGCCCCGACCGCGTCGCGCTCAAGCTCGACAAGCCCGCCTACCGCGAAGGCGAAACGGCGCTGCTGACCATCACGCCGCCCCATGCCGGCGAGGCGCTGGTGACGGTGGAGGGCGATCGCACCCTGTGGCTGAAGCGCCTGGCGGTGACGGCCGAGGCCTCGACGTTGTCGATTCCCATCGACAAGTCCTGGCAGCGCCACGATCTCTATATCTCCGTCATCGTATTGCGGCCGGGCAACGAAGGCGACCGGGTGACGCCGGCGCGCGCCCTGGGGGTGGTGCATCTGCCCCTGGAGCGGGGCGGCCGCAAGCTCGATGTGGCGCTGGACGCACCGAAGAAGATGCAGCCCGACGGCGCCCTCAAGGTCAAGGTCAAGGCCGCCGGTGCCAAGGGCGACAAGGCCGTGGTCACGGTCTCTGCCGTGGACGTGGGCATCCTCAACATCACCCGCTACGCGACGCCCGATCCGCACGGCTTCTTCTTCGGGCGGTTGCGCTACGGCGCCGACCAGCACGACGTCTACGGCCGGCTGATCGAGAAGATGGCGGGCCAGAAAGGCAAGCTGCGCTTCGGTGGCGATGCCACGCCCAAGCCCACGCGCAGCCTGCCGAAGAAGGTCAAGCTGATCGATCTGTTCAGCGGCCCGGTGGAGCTGAACGATCAGGGCGAGGCGGAAGTATCGCTGCCCGTGCCCGACTTCAACGGCACGCTGCGGCTGATGGCCGTGGTCGCCGGTGCCGAGCGCTTCGGCGCCCAGGAGGCGGAAGTCACCGTCGCCGCGCCGCTCGTGGCGGAGCTGGCGGCACCGCGCTTCCTGACGCTGGGCGACGCCGCCACGGTGGCACTCGATCTGCATAACCTGTCGGGCGCCGAGCAGGCGCTCAAGGTGTCGCTCGCCTCGGGCGACGGCCTGCGCATCCAGGAGCCGCAGCGCACCCTCGCGCTCAAGGACCAGCAGAAGACGACGCTGCGCTTCGCCGTCGAGGCGGGCAGCGCCTTCGGACTGGCTGGCGTCAAGCTTCGCGCGGAGGGCCAGGACCTGAAACTGGAGCGCGACTTCGTGCTCCAGGTCCAGGCACCTACGCCCCAGCAGCAGGCGATCCGCCGCTTCCAGGTCAAGCCAGGCGAGACGCTGGAGATCAAGGACGCCGAGCTGGCCGGCCTGCACCGAAACACGGTGGCCGCCCACGTGACGATCTCCAACCATCCACCCATCGACGTGCGCTCCGCCATTCAGGGCCTGCTCACCTATCCCTACGGCTGCGCCGAGCAGACCACCAGCACTGCCTATCCCCATGTCTTCGTGGACGAGGCGGCGGCGCGCGCTTTCGGGCTGAAGCCGTTCAGCCGCGAACAGCGCGCCGAAATGCTGGACAAGGCCATCGGCCGCATCGGCGCCATGCAGGCGCCCAACGGCGGCTTCAGCCTCTGGGGCAACGTCTCGGAGTACGAGTACTGGCTGTCCGCCTACGTTGCCAACTTCCTGCAGGACGCGCGCGAAGAGGGCTTCGGCGTGCCCGAGCAGATGCACAAGAAGGCCATGGACTTCCTGCTCAAGGGGCTGCAGGACGGCGTCGCCGGGCTGCCGGCGACGCGGCCACCTGCCGAGTCGGTGTGGAGCGACCGTACCTGGGGCGGCGCCGGGCGCTTCGGCGTGCTCGCCTACGGCGCCTACGTGCTGGCGCGCGAATCACGGGCGCCCCTGGCGACGCTACGCCAGTTGCACGAGTCGCGCGCGCTCGCCCACTCCGGGCTGGCGCTGGTGCATCTGGGCATCGCGTTGAAGCTCATGGGCGACGAGGAGCGTGCCGGCAACGCCATCGCCGAAGGGTTGCGCAAGAACCGCGAGACCGGCTACTGGTGGGGCGATTACGGCAGCGTGCTGCGCGACGCGGCGCTGACCTATGCCCTGCTGGTGCGGCACAAGATCGCCGCCGACGGGCGGGAGAATCTGCCTGCGGTGATCGCCGGAGAAATGGATCGGCTGCGCTACTACAGCACCCAGGAGAAGATGGCGCTGTTCCTGGTCGGGCGCTCCTTCGCCGCCACGGCGACCGGGACCTGGCAGGCGGAACTGGTCGCCGGCGGCAAGAGCGAGCCCCTGTCCGCCGCCGGGAGTCACTTCCGCGAGGTTTCCGCCGGCGAGCTGGCCGCTGGCATGAAACTGACGAATCCCCAGAAAGAGCCGCTCTACGCTGAACTATCGGTCACCGGCAATCCGGTCAAGATGCCGGCCGCCCAGAGCGATCCCATCGCGCTGCGGCGCGAGTTCTACGGGCCGGAGGGCAACGCCATCGGCAACCGGCCGCTGAAGGTGGGCGAGACGGTGCTGGTGCGCCTGCACGTCAAGACGCGTACCCGCATTGCCAACGCCCTGGTGGTGGACCGCATCCCTGCCGGCCTGGAGGTGGAGAACCTCAACATCGTCCAGGGCGAGGCCATGGGCATCACCAACGTCGCCGGGTTGAATCCTGCCCAGGCGATGGCCGACCGACGCATCCAGCACGTCGAATTCCGCGACGACCGCTTCGTCGCCGCGTTGCGGCTCGACGGCGAGATGAACCTGTTCTACCGCGCCCGCGTCGTCACCCCCGGCAAGTTCGTCGCCCCGCCGCTCTATGCCGAAGACATGTACCGGCCGGACACCTACGGCCTGGCCGGCGGCGGCGAGACGGTGACCGTGATCGAGGCGAGGAGACCGTAGGCGAAGCGGTGCGCAAGCGCACCCTGCGCGTGGCGAGAGATTGTAGGGTGCGCTTGCGCACCAGGATCGACCAGAACCGTAGGGTGCGCTTGCGCACCAAATAACACAACAACCACCCCACCATGCCCAACTACCGACGCGCAAACACACCCGGCGGAACCTACTTCTTCACCGTCGTCACCGAACACCGGCAACCGATCCTCACCGACGACCCGGTGCGCACCGCCCTGCGCGCGGCCATCGACACCACCCGGTGCACTCACCCCTTCCGCATCGATGCCTGGGCACTATTGCCCGATCACCTGCATTGCATCTGGACCCTGCCCGAGGGCGATGCCAACTTCGGGTTGCGCCGGGCTTTCATCAAGCGATACGTGTCCGGGCAATGCGCGGCAGGGATGGCGAATACCGGCCCGCGCAGCTGCTCGCGCACCGCGCGCGGGGAATCCGGTTTGTGGCAGCGGCGCTTCTGGGAGCACGAGATGCGCGACGAAGACGATTTCCAGCGCCATGTCGATTACATCCATTGGAACCCGGTCAAGCACGGCCACGTGAAAGAGGTGGCGCAATGGCCGTATTCGACGTTTCATCGCTACGTTCGGAAGGGGGTGTATCCCGCCGATTGGGGCGGGCCGGCGCAGGAGGGCGACGATGGTTGTTTTGGGGAATGACGTGGTGCGCAAGCGCACCCTACGCGTGGCGACAGATTGTAAGGTGCGCTTGCGCACCACGAACATCCGCACCATGACAACGCCCAATGCATGCAC
>DAITBA010000015.1:0-13147 GCA_036824005.1 Rhodocyclaceae bacterium | reverse complement strand
CGGCGCCTGTTGCCTGTCTTTGTTTGTTTTGTTTTTTTGTGTGTGCCCCTCCCCCCCCCCTCGTGTGCCTATTTTTTTTTTTGCGCCCTGCCCCACCACGAACATCCGCACCATGACAACGCCCAATGCATGCACCGACTCCAACCGGACGTAGGGTGCGTTCGCGCACCAAACACGCATCGGCCGTCATGCGCCGCCACCGGCTGGTGCTCGCCTTGGCGCTGACGTGCATCGCGCTGCTCGCGCTCGACCGCCTGTTCCCGCCGCCCCAGCCGGGACGCGACGCGCCCTATGCGCTTGTCGTCGTGGCGCGGGATGGCACGCCGCTGCGCGCCTTTCCCGATCGCCAGCACGTCTGGCGCCATCCTGTTTCGCTGGCGGACGTGTCGCCGCTCTATCTCGAAGCGCTGGTCGCCTACGAGGATCGCTTTTTCCGTTGGCATCCCGGCGTCAATCCGCTGGCGCTGGCGCGCGCAGGCTGGCAATGGGTACGCCACGGGCATGTCGTGTCGGGTGGTTCGACGCTCACCATGCAGGTGGCACGCATCCTGGAGCCGATGCCGCGCACGCTCGGCGGCAAGCTGCTCCAGATCGTCCGCGCGATGCAGCTGGAATTGCGCTATTCGAAAGACGAAATCCTGGCGCTTTACCTCAACTACGCGCCCATGGGCGGCGTGCTGGAGGGCGTCGAGGCGGCGAGCCGCGGTTACCTGGGCAAGTCCGCCCGCCGCCTGAGCCACGCCGAAGCGGCGCTGCTCACCGTGCTGCCCCAGGGGCCGTCGCTGCTGCGTCCCGACCGCTATCCCGAGCGCGCCCGCGCGGCGCGCGACAAGGTGCTCGCCCGCATGACGCCGCGCTGGGGCGAGGCGCTGGTCGCCGATGCCCGGCGCGAGCCGGTCGCGGCACTCAGCCTGCGCGAACCGCTGCTGGCGCCGCTCCTTGCCGAGCGCCTGCGCAGGAACGCGGGCGGGCGCACGCGCATCGACACCACCATCGATGCCGCCGTCCAGAGCACGGTCGAGCTGCTGCTCGCCGATCGCGCCGGCGGCTTGCCGCCGAAAGTGTCGCTCGCCGCGTTCGTCATGGACAACGCCACGCTCGAAGTGCTGGCCTATGCCGGCTCGGCCGATTTCGCCGACGAGGAGCGCTTCAGCCACGTGGACATGGTGCGCGCGCCGCGCTCGCCCGGCTCGGCGCTGAAGCCCTTCCTCTACGCCTTTGCCCTGGACGAAGGGCTGATCCATTCGGAATCCCTGCTGGCCGACGTGCCCCAGTCCTTCTCCGGCTACGCGCCCGGCAACTTCCAGCAGTCCTTCCACGGCCCGGTGAGCGTGTCCGAGGCGCTGATGAAATCGCTCAACGTGCCGGCGGTGGAAGTGCTGGAGCGGCTCGGCGCGGAGCGCTTCGTTGCCCTGCTGCGCCGCGGCGGGCTGAAGCTGGAGTTTCCCCGCGGCGGCGCACCAAACCTGAGCGTCATACTGGGCGGCGCCGGCGTGACGCTGGAGAACATGGTCGGCGCCTACTCGGCGCTGGCGCGCCGCGGCGTGGCCGGCCGGCCGCGCTTCACGACGGACGAGCCCGTACAGGAGGCGCGCATGATGAGCGAGGGCGCCGCCTTCATCGTTCGCGACATCCTCGAATCCGGCGGCCCGGTGGGACGCGCCGTGGAGGCGGGCCCGGGCGCGCGGCGCGGCATCGCCTGGAAGACCGGCACCAGCTTCGGCTTCCGCGACGCCTGGTCGGTGGGCGTGTCGGATCGCTACACGGTCGGGGTCTGGGTCGGCCGCCCCGACGGCACGCCCAACCCCGGCTTCTTCGGCGCCAACGTCGCTGCGCCGCTGCTGGTGGATGTCTTCGCCGCGCTGCCGGAGGCGAACGTCATGGCACAGCGGCATGTGCCGGCCACCGTCAGCCAGGCGCGCATCTGCTGGCCGCTCGGCACCCGGACGAGCCCCGAGACTGCTGCCCTGTGTCAGGTGCAGCGCACGGCCTGGGTTCTCGACGGCGCGGCGCCGCCCACCTTCGCCGACCGGTTGCGCGGCGGCGAGCCGCGCACCGTTTGGCAGGTGGATGAGGCGAGCGGCCGGCGCGCGCAGCCCGGTTGTGCCCGCGGGCCGCTGCGCACGGTGGAAGCCGCTCGCTGGCCGGCGCTGCTGGAACCGTGGCTCGATGCCGGTCTGCGCGCGCGCGCGTTGCCGCCCGCCTGGGCGCCGGAGTGCCGCGGCCGCGCAACGCCGGGCGCCGGTCTGCGGATCGTCGGCATCACCGACGGCGAGATTCTCCAGCGCGCCAGGCTATCGCGGGAGCCGACGGTGCGCCTGGAGGTACGCGGCCATCATGGCGAGGTGAACTGGATGGTCAATGGCCGCCTGCGCGCGCGTGCCGCTGCCTCGCAGGGGCTGGTGCAGCGATTCGCCGAACCGGGCGGTTATGACATCACCGCCTTCGACGACTCCGGCCGCTACGACCGGGTGAGCGTCAGCGTGCGCTGACGTCGTTCGCGCCCGACGTCCCGTGCCGCCGGTCGATGAAAAAAAGAGCGGAACTTTCTGGCATATGATGCCGGTCCAATGGCATACTACGCCAACGGACAGAGAACGCCCGTTTTTTCGCACCAAGCACAAGGAGAGAATGTCATGGATGCCCCTCAGAGCCTGCGCAAAATGAAATCCGCAAAACTCAACCTGAACGACATCGTTGCCTATCGGCATGTGCTGGGCGAAAACCAGAGCGTGTTCTGGCAGCGCTTCGGCGTCACCCAGAGCGGCGGCAGCCGCTACGAGAGCGGGCGCAGCATGCCCAAACCCGTGCGCATGCTGATCAGCCTGTATGCGGCCGGCAAGATCGACGACGAGGATCTGCGCGTCGCCGCCGGCGGCAAAGCCAAGCGCGGCAAGTAGAACGGCCGAACGTCCGGGCCGGCGCGGCCGACCCGGGGCAAGCCCGTCGTTTCGAAGGGAAAGTGCGCCGCGCGGTGGTGCGCGCCTCGCTCAGGCGGACGGCTGCTTGCGATGCCACGCCCACGCCGTGGCGACGATATCCTCCAGCCTGGCGAACTGTTGTCGCCAGCCCAGTAGCTGCTGCGCCTTTTCGGCCGAGGCGACGAGGATCGCCGGGTCGCCCGGGCGGCGCGGCGCCACCTTGGCCGGAATGGGATGGCCGGTGATGCGCCGGCACGTCTCGATCACCTCCAGCACCGAATACCCCTTGCCGTTGCCCAGGTTGAACACGTCGCTGCCCGATCCGGCCAGCAGCCGCTGCAACGCCAGCACGTGAGCATCGACCAGATCGCAGACGTGGATGTAATCGCGGATGCAGGTGCCATCCGCGGTCGGGTAATCGTCGCCGAAGACGTTGATGCACTCGGCGGTTCCCAGCGCTACCCGCAGCACCAGCGGAATCAGGTGCGTCTCCGGATCGTGGGCCTCGCCGATTTCCGCTGACGGGTGCGCACCGGCGGCATTGAAGTAGCGCAGACACACCGACTCCAGTCCCCACGCCCGCTCGCAATCCGCCAGTATCGCCTCGACCATCGCCTTCGACCGTCCGTAGGGATTTTCCTGGCGCAGCGTTGCGTCCTCGGGGATCGGCGCCACGTCCGGCGTGCCATAAACGGCGGCGGTCGAGGAGAAGATGAAGCGCTTGACGCCGTGGCGTTCCATGGCCGCGAGCAGCGCGACCGTGTTGGCGACGTTGTTGCGATAGTATGCCAGCGGCTTGCGCACCGACTCGCCCACCTGGATGAACGAGGCGAAGTGCAGCACGGCCTCGAAGCGATGCTCGGCGAACAGCCGGTCGAGCAGGGCGGCGTCGGCGATGTCGCCCACCACCAGCCGCTCGGGCGGCAGCGCCCAGCGATGACCCGAGGACAAGTCGTCCAACGCGATCGGGTCGAAGCCGCGCTGCGCCAGTTCCAGCATGGCATGGGAGCCGATGTAGCCGGCGCCGCCGACCACCAATACCTTCACGCCCGAATCGCTCATCGTCGTATACCCGGAGTTGGTCTGTTCATCGTTGCATCGCGTGCGCATTCGCGCGCCGGCATGGTTTGTCCGGGCCGGCAGGCGCGGACGGCACTTTAGCAGAGATGCCCCGCCGGTGAACGGCGGAATAGCGCCCCGTTTCCGTACGTCCAACGGATTACCGCCACGTTCCGACTTGCCGTTTCCAATCCCCACGGGATATTGTGGTGACGTAGAGCTTTGTGGCAGGATGCTCTGCAGCAAGGCGGCAAGCGCACTTCGGCGCCGTAAGGGGTGTTGGCCCTAAGGAAGCGGAGCGAGTGGCCGTTATCCCGGCTCAGGCGGCCGGCACTACCGGCGGCCACCGGAACAACTCGCGACGGGGTGCGTGGCAGTGAGAAAAGCGAAGGCGACGGCGCTGGCCTGGGTGCTGGGCGTGGCGATGGCGGGCGGGGTGCAAGGGGCGACCTACGACCTGGGTACGGTTACCGCAGCGGGCGTGACGCGCGAGGTGCCGGTGTCTCCGCCGACGAATCTGAATGATCGGTTCGACTTCAGGATCGGCGACGCCGGTGACGGATACACGGGTCCATACAAGGTTGGTTTTGAATTCAAGGTCGGGCTGAATTTCTCGGTAAGCAACCTTGCCCTGACACTTTTCGGCTCCGACGGCAGGGCGTTCGGGGATGCATTTGGCTTCGCTGACGCGCTCCCCAGCGGCACGTACTACACCACGGTCACCGGGCAAGCGCAGGGATCCGCAGCGGGCAGTTACAAGTTTTCGATTTCGGGCTCTCCCTCGCCCGTCCCGCTGCCGCCGGCAGTATGGCTGCTCGCGGCGGGACTCGCGGGATTGGTGGGCATAGCAAGACGCAAGAATTCTTCCGTGGGCGGGCGCACCGCTGCGGAGTAAAACGGCTCCTCCCTTGATGGCCGGCTCGGTCGTGCGTATGCACGGTCTTGCCGGCCTCTTTTCTTTTATGCCAGGGTGCTTGCATCCGTGATGCCGGCATCGCGGACGGTCGCCGGGGGCGAGGAGCCCCGCGGCAGGGCATTCAGGAGCGGTGCAGCGCGGCCCGCAGGCCATGGCAAACGCATCGTTGCGCGGCGCGCCGCGGTCGAGTCCGGCAAATGCGTGATCTCGATCGCCGCCGGCGGCGAACCTGGCGTGAACAATGTTAAATGTTGTTGCGTTATCCCGGATCGATGGCGCTAATACGAACGTCGTGCCTGATCCTGAAAGAGTGACATCGCTCCAAACGCCCCGGAAACCCGCGTCAATACTTGCTCTCCGGTACGCGTGTCGGAAAAAGAATCGGTCGCCTACACCCAAAGTCGTAGGCCACGGAGGCAATTGTCCAGCCCACGGCCGGCCGGTAAGGTCACGCGTGTTGGATAGCCTTTCCGCATGTGGCGGGGCAGATGAACTGCATGGCGGCCCGTGTGCGTGACGCCGGCGATGTCGCCCGCGAGGCGACTCTGGGATGCAGGACGGATGTGAATGGAGAGGTACGGCATGAACACTAACACGATGGCGAAATTCATTCTCGGCCTGATGGCCGGCTTGGCAATTGCTGCCTCGGCGCAGGCGAGAACGATCAGCCTGGATTCGGATCCGAGCACGTCGGGACTGCAACCGCTGACTTCGACCTCGATCAACCGACTCGTGGTGCACAACGTCGGCGAGACAACGGCCCAGGGGTTCCCGGATCAGATTCGCTTCCGGGTGAACACGAACAACGATTTGAACGGCGGGTACAACGTCGGACTGTCGTTCGTCAATGTGCCTTTGACCGCAGGAACAACGACGCTGCGTGACATAACCGGACTGACGTTTTCCCTCTACAAGGCGGTCGGAGCGATCGGTGCCGGCGGTGGGGCTGACACCGAGATCTGCAGCGACTGCGGCACCAGCTTCAATCAGGCCCTGCTGGGCGGTTTGTACTACGCCGTGGTCACCGGCACTCTTGCCGGAACGCTCGGCGGCATGTACGCGCTAACGGCCGCCGCCACGGTGGTTCCCCTCCCGCCTGCAGCCTGGCTGCTCGCGGCTGGCCTGGCGGGGCTGGTGGGCATTGCGCGGCGCAGGAAGCAGGGTGCTGCGGCCAACCCGTCTATCGCACCGGCATAAGATTCTCTCCTGCAAGCGGGCCGGCCGATCGCCGAAGCAGGCAGTCGCGCCGGCCTTCTTTCTTTCCCGATCGCGTTTGCTGTGGCGCGCGTCGGGTTGTGCGCGCGCACACGCGGGCGCGCCACGAATGACAAATGTCAACCGACTGAAGCGACGCCCCTTCGGTGGATGAGAATGACATGCAGTAGCCCGTAGGGATGAGATGGAACCTTGAAGGCGGACAGTCCTCGCCACCGGCGGGAAGCCGCGTCCGGACTGGGTTTCCGGGACGTCCGCAGTCGGAAGTGGATTGACGCTCACCCCAAAGTGGTAGGCCATGGAGACAACTAGGCATGCGCTTGTCAAGCGCGTAATTTCTCACATGGACAGGGCAGATGCATAAGCGCACGACCGGTGGTTTCCAGAACGAAACCGTCGCGAAATTGAAGCTACGCGGACGGGCGAAGTCGTGAGCGAGATGCGCGAAGAAACCTAGAGGTCAGTGGGCATCACCACGGAAAGGGGTTCTCATGTTCAACGTATGGAAGAAGTTCTTGCTGGTCGCCGCGCTGGCGATGGCGGCGGTTGGGGGGGCGCAGGCAGCAACCGTCTACGACCCGGTGAGCCCGATAGAACTGGGTACATTGGGTCCGACGATCAGTCAGACGTCGGTCTTTCACAGCATGCCCTATCCCAGCTACTCGGCATACAACTTCACAGACCGGTTCAACTTCTCGATTGCTTCGCCAGGCGGTAACCTGTCATCTACCACCACTAACTTCACATTGGGTGCGCTTCTGAATATCACCAATCTGGTCGTGAAGTTCTACGATGCTGCGAACAATCTCCTCGGCCAAGCCACGGGTAGTCCGGACTTGAGCTTCATTCAGTCGCTCGCAGGAGGGTCCTACTACGCGCTGGTGAGCGGCACGGTCGTCGGTGCGCTCGGCGGGAGCTACACGTTCAGCGCCACTGCCCCCGTCCCCCTCCCCGCCGCAGTCTGGCTCCTCGCGGCCGGCCTGGCGGGTCTCGTCGGCATCGCGCGGCGCAAGCGGCCCGAGTCGGCACCGCTGGCTAAATAGTGCTCTCCCGGCGGGAAAAGGCCGGCACGGCCGCTGGCGGTATGGGGCGGTCGGGCCGGCCTCGCCTTATTCGGGGGGAATACGGCGGCGTCGCGCTCCTTTCCCGGCTGCGCTATAATCCTCCGCGATTTCTTGGCGATAGCGCCGCGAATTAAACAAGATTCTCGGCCGCGAGCCAACGCGCCCATTCGGGAACGCGTCGTGCCGAATCGCCTTTGCGACGCTATGCCTGCTGCCACCGTGACCATGCGAATTGGATTGAGCTGCCTGATTCTGTCGTTCGTGCTCGGGATGGCGCTGCCGGCCTTCGCCCAGCAGGCGCCGGCCGCCGCGTCGGCGCCCGAGTACGCCGGCCAGGCGCCGCGCGACGCCTACCTGATCGGCCCCGAGGACATGCTGGAGATCTCCGTCTGGAAGGAGGAAGGGCTGAAGAAGGAGATCCTGGTGCGGCCCGACGGCGGCATTTCCTTCCCGCTCGTGGGCGATCTGCGCGCCGCCGGCAAGTCGGCGGCGGAACTGCAGCGCGAGATCGCGGCGCGGCTGCAGAAGTACATCCCCGACCCGGTCGTCAGCGTCGCCGTGCTCAAGATCAACAGCAACAAAGTCTATGTCATCGGCAAGGTGAACAAGCCGGGCGAGTATCCCACCGGCCGCTATGTCGATGTGCTGCAGGCGCTGTCCATGGCCGGCGGACTCACGCCCTTCGCCGCCGAGAACAGCATCAAGATCCTGCGCAGGGAGGAGGGCAAGGACATCGTCTTCCCCTTCGAGTACGGCAAGGTGCAGGCGGGCAAGGCGCTGGAGCAGAACATCCAGCTCAAGAGCGGCGACACGGTGGTGGTGCCGTGAGGCGGGGGCAGGGTCGGACGCCCGGGATTCCGGGTGCCGCCATGCGGCACCGGAACGACGGGCGGTTCGCCGGCGCGGCCGGGCTGCCCGCGGGAATGGGGGACATGCCGTCATGACGAGAACGGCGCTGGCAACCGCGCTCGGATGTCTCGGCGCGCTGGCGACGGCGCACGCTGCCGAGTATTCGCTCGAGCCTTCCGTCACCGCGCGCGCCGAGCACAACGACAACATCCGCATGACCACGGCGCCGCACGATTCCGTGTCCGGCGCCTCGCTGCGGCCGAGCCTCAAGCTCAAGTACGCCACCGAGATCACCGAGCTGTCCGGCACCGGCAGCGTGAACTTCCGGCGCTACAGCCGCGAGACCGAGCTCAATGCTACCGACGTGTTCCTGAACGGCCTCGCCCGGCGCCAGTTCGCCACCGGCTCCCTCGGCCTGTCGGCGGACTACACGCGCGATTCGACGCTCGGTACCGAACTGCAGGAAACAGGCCTCGTGCTCACGCGCAAGCAGCGCAACCGGGTCAATCTGCGCCCCGACTGGACCTGGCAGATGACCGAGCGCAGCGCGCTCAGCCTCGGTTATCAATACACCGACGTCAGCTACCAGGATGGCCAGGGCGCCGGCTTGCTGGACTATCGCAACCACGCCGTGTTTTCCTCGTTGCAGCACAACCTGAGCGCCCGCGACCAGGTGACGGGCACGCTCATGTACCAGCAGTACAAGCCCTCGCCGTCGACCCAGCAGGCAGACACGACCTCGTTGCAGGCGAGCTACACGCGCCTGTTCTCGGAAACCCTGCGCGGCACCGCCGGCGTCGGCGTGGCACGCATCGAAAGCCAGGGCCTGCCCACGGGCGATCGCAGCACCACCCGCTCCCTGGGCAATCTGAGCATGGACAAGCAGTTCGAAACCGGCATGATGTCGGCACGCGTGAGCCGGGAGGTCGCGCCCAGCGGCAGCGGCGGACTGGCCCAGACCGATCGCGCCGGACTGGAATGGACCGGCAAGCTGCAGGAAACCCTCAGCCTGCGCCTGGCCGGTGCCGCCTACCGGACGCGCTTCGTCGATGTCACGGGCTTCGGCAGCAACAATTCCACCTACTACCAGTTCGAACCGCGGCTCACCTGGAACGCGACCCGCGAATGGGCGCTGGAGACAGGCTACAACTACGCCCGGCAGAAGTACGAACTCAACCCCACCGCGGCCACCGGCAACACGGTCTACGTGAACGCCATCTACAACTGGCCGAAGCAGGCGATCTCGCGATAAGCGGCAGGAAATCTTTGCAATCAGCCGCTATACCGCGCCTCGGCCGGGCAATATAATGTCATTTGTGCCGGCGCTCGGGCGGCGGCATTCCCAGGGAATCGTTCCAATGGCACAAGCACGACGCGCGTTTTCCCTTCACCGCAATTCCGGCCAGTCGGGCGCCGGCGGTTCGGCCCGCGATTCGGGCCAGCCCGAGGCATGGCAGGCGGTGTCCGTTCTGCCGCAGGGCCACGAGCCGGCGGGCGAAGAGACGCAGGATCTCTCCGCCTACCTGGACATCCTGCGCCGGCGCAAGTGGCAGATGCTCGTGCCGGCGGCCATCCTGTTCGTCATTGCGCTGTTCATCGCCTTCACTTTGCCGTCGGTCTATCGCTCGACGGCTACCATCCTCATCGAGGAGCAGGAAATTCCGCCCGATCTGGTGCGCTCCACCATCACCAGCTACGCCGACCAGCGCATCCAGGTCATCAGCCAGCAGGTCATGACCCGCGCCAACCTGTGGCAGATCGTCGAGAAGTACGACCTCTATCCGGACAAGCGCTCGCGCGAGCCAAGCGAGGCCATCCTCGAAGCGATGCGCAAGAACATCAAGCTCGACCTGGTCAGCTCCGAGGCCCAGGACAAGCGCAGCGGCGCCAAGACCGCCGCCACCATCGCCTTCACCCTGTCCTATGACGGCGACACGCCGGAGAAGGCCCAGCGCGTTGCCAACGAGCTGGTGTCGCTCTACCTGAGCGAGAACGTCAAGAGCCGCCAGCAGAAGGCCACCGACACCTCCAACTTCCTCGCCGAGGAGGCGAAGAAGCGCAACGAACGCATTGGCGACCTGGAGGCGCAACTGGCCCAGTTCAAGGAGAAGCACATCGGCAGCCTGCCCGAACTGCAGCAGGTGAACATGCAGTTGCGCGAGCGCACCGACGTCGAGCTGATGGACACCGAGCGCCAGATCCGCGCCATCGAGGAACGCCGCTTCTACCTCGAAGGCCAGCTCGCCCAGACCAAGCCGCACACGCCCATCATCGCTGCCGGCGGCGAGCGCATCCTCGACTCGGACGAGCGTCTCAAGGTGCTGGAGGCGCAATACGCCGCCGCTTCCGCCACCTATTCCAACGACCATCCGGACATGGTCAAGATGCGCCGCGAAATGGCCGCCCTGGAGGCGCAATCGGGCGGCACGGGCGGCTCGCTCGCCGCCGCCAACCAGCTCGCCAGGCTGCGCACCGATCTCGCCACCCTGCGCGAAAAGTATTCGGGCGATCATCCGGATGTCGTCAAGACGCAGCGCGCCATCGCCGCCCTGGAAGCGAGCATCGCCAGGCCGGCGCCGGAGACCCAGGTGCGGGCGAAGAACCCGGAGAACCCGGCCTACATCGCGCTCAAATCCCAGCTCGAAGCGAACAACGCCGACCTGCGCTCGCTCGCCGCGCGCCGCGCCGAGCTGCGCAACCGGCTGGCCCAGCTCGAAGCCCGCCTGCAGGAAACGCCGCGCGTCGAGCGCGAATATGCCGATCTCATCCGCGAGCGGGAAACGGAAGTGCGCCGCTACCAGGAGATCAAGGCCAAGCAAGCCGAGGCCCAGGTGGCGCAGGAGCTGGAGAAGGACCGCAAGGGCGAGCGCTTTTCGCTCATCGACCCGCCCCAGGTGCCGGAGAAACCCGATCGGCCCAACCGCAAGGCCATCGTCCTGCTCGGCTTCATCCTCGCGTTCGGCGGCGGTTTGGGCTACGGCGCGCTGCTGGAAACCCTCGATCACTCGGTGCGTGGCTCGCGCGGGCTGGCCGCGATCCTCAGCGCGCCGTTGCTCGCCGCCATTCCCTACATCGAAAACGCCGAGGACGCGCAGCGCCGCAGCCGCCGCCGCACGATCACCATCGCCGCGGTCGTCGGCGGCATCGCGCTCGCGGCGCTGCTGATTCACGCCTTCGTCATCGAGCTGGACGTGTTCTGGTACGTGCTCCTGCGCAAGCTCGGCGTCGAATAGTCATTCCCCTCGGAGCGCACAACGCGTCGCACGAAAACAAGGAAAGCGGCCATGGAACGGATCAAGGAAGCCCTGGAACGGGCACGAAAGGAACGCGGCGCCAAGGGCGCCTGGTCGGCCGCCGGCAGCGTTCTCGACATCAACGCCCGCGCCGCCGCCGGCTCGCTCGACCAGATCGTCTACACGCGCACGCGCAGCGTCGAACTCTCGCCCAAGCGCCTGCGCGAGAAGCGCATCATCCTCGCCAACGAGCAGAGCGCCGCCGCCGATGCCTACAAGATCCTGCGTACCCAGGTGCTGCAGCGCATGCAGGAGCGCGGCTGGAACGCGCTCGCCGTCACCAGTCCCGGCTATGGCGAAGGCAAGTCGCTCACCGCCATCAACCTCGCCATCAGCCTGGCGATGGAAGTGGACAAGACCGTGCTGCTGGTGGATGCCGACCTGCGCGAACCGCGCCTGCACGGCTTCTTCGGCGTCGACCCCGAGCCGGGACTGAGCGACTACCTCACTTCCGACACGCCGCTGGAGAGCATCCTCGTGCATCCGGGCATCGGCCGCTTCGTGCTGCTGCCGGGCGGTGCGCCGCTGCTCAATTCCTCGGAAATGCTCGCGTCGCGCAAAATGGCCGATCTGGTGCAGGAGCTGAAGACGCGCTACCCGTCGCGCTACGTCATCTTTGACCTGCCGCCGCTGCTCTCCGCCGCCGATGTGCTCGCCTTCTCGCCGCACGTGGATGCGGCGCTGCTGGTGATCGAGGACGCCGCCACCAAGAAGGAGGAGGTCGCCCGCGCGGCGCAGCTTCTCGGCGGCACCCACCTCATCGGCACGGTGCTCAACAAGTCGCGCGAGGCCTCGGCGCTGCGCGACAAACCCGCCGCCAACGCAGGCGCTGCATCCCGCGCCGGGAGCCGCTGACATGTACGAGGCATTCTTCGGACTGAAGGAAAAGCCCTTCACCATCCTGCCCGACCCGAGCTTCCTGTATCTCAGCCGCCAGCACAGCATGGCGCTCGATCTGGTCGAGTACGGGCTCATGAACCAGGCCGGCTTCAACGTCATCACCGGCGAAATCGGCACCGGCAAGACGACGCTCATCCGCTTCATCCTCAATCAGATGGACCGGGACGTGAGCGTCGGGCTCATCTCCAACACCTTCCTCGGCTTCGACGAGCTGCTGCAGTGGATTCTGTACGCCTTCAAGCTCGACTATCGCGCCAAGGGCAAGGTGGAGATGTACGAGACTTTCGTCGATTTTCTCACCGCCCAGTACGCCGGCAATCGCAGTACCGTGCTCATCGTCGACGAGGCGCAGAACATGAGCGTCGAGACGCTGGAGCAGTTGCGCATGCTGTCCAACATCAACGCCGACAAGGACCAGGTGCTGCAGATGATCCTGGTCGGCCAGGCCGGACTGCGCGAGACATTGCGCCGGCCCGAGCTGGAACAGTTCGCCCAGCGCATCGCCGTGGATTTCCACCTCGAACCGCTCGACGTGCAGGAGACCCGCGGCTATATCCGCCATCGCCTGAAGATGGCCGGCGCCACCAACCCGGACATCTTCGAAGAAACCGCTTGTCATGCCGTGTTCCGCCACAGCGGCGGCATCCCGCGCGTCGTCAACCTGCTGTGCGACACGGCCCTGGTCTATGCCTACGCCGAAGGCCGGCACAACATCGATGCCGCCCTGATCAACGCCGTCGCCCAGGACAAGGCCAAGGGCGGCCTGTTCAAGCCCGCCAACCAGATCACCGCCGTGCCCAAGCCCGTGCCGGGCGTGTTCGGCGCCACGCCGGGGAAGAGTTGACAACGTGGTGCTACGGATTTAGACCACCCGGCACACGTAGGAGCGCCCCACGGGCGCGACCACCGGCAGTCGCAGCAGAAGGTAGG
>DAITBA010000014.1:0-129345 GCA_036824005.1 Rhodocyclaceae bacterium | reverse complement strand
TCCATTCGGTTCACGGCACGATGCGCGGATGAACAGACTTTTTCTACAGCGTCGTCGCCGACAATGGTGCCGGTTTCGATATGTCCCACGCCGCCAAGCTGTTCGAACCTTTCCAGCGCCTGCATCGGCAGGACGAGTTCCCCGGTCTGGGCATCGGCCTGGCCACGGTGCAGCGCATCGTCCGTCGCCATGGCGGCGAGGTCACGGCCCAGGGGGCGCCGGGGCAGGGTGCCACGTTCAGATTCAGTCTGCCCACACCCGGATCAGAGCGCGCGGAGGCGCAGGCGGCATGAATGCCAAGGCCATATTGCTGGTGGAAGACAATCTCCAGGACGAGATGCTGATGCTGCGCGCGCTGCGCAAGGTCAATGTCGCCAACCAGATCGACGTCGTACGCGACGGCCAGCAGGCCCTCGACTACCTCTTCGGCGAGGGCGAGTTCGCCGGGCGTGGCGGCGCTGCCGCGCTGCCCGCCGTGGTGCTGCTGGATATCGGCCTGCCACGCCTGTCCGGGCTGGAGGTGCTGGCGCGGCTGCGTGCCGACGCGCGCACGCGCCTGCTGCCGGTGGTCATCGTCACTTCCTCCGACGAGGAGCGCGATCGCTATCAGAGCTACGAGAACGGCGCCAACAGCTTCGTGCGCAAGCCGCTGGACTTCGGCGAGTTCGCCGAGGTCGTGGCGCGCCTGGGCGTGTACTGGCTGGCCACCAACAAGCCGCCCGCCGGATGACGCCATGCTCGAACTGCTGGTTATCGAGGATGTCGAGTCGGACTTCCTGCTCATCGACCGCCACCTGCGCCTGAACGGCCTGGCGGCGCACTGCACGCGCGTGGCCGGCAGCGACGAGCTGGCGGCGGCGCTGGACCGCGGCGGCTGGGACGCGGTCCTGTCCGACTACCGCGTGCCGGGCATGGAATTCCGCCAGACGCTGGCGATGATCCTGGTGCGATTGCCCGATGTTCCGGTCATCCTCGTGTCCGGCAGCGTCGGCGAGGAAGAGGCGGTCGATCTGCTCAAGCGCGGATTGAGCGATTTCATCCTCAAGGACCGCCTGCTCCGGCTGGTGCCGGCGATCGAGCGCAGTCTGAAAGACGCCGAGGATCGCCGCGCGCGCCGTGGGGCGGAACAAGCGCTGCGCGAAAGCGAGGCGCGGGCGAACTTGATCCTCGATACCGCGCCCGACGCCATGCTGGTCGTGGACGGCGCCGGCAACATCGTGCGCGCCAACGCCCGCGCCGGTGCGCTGCTCGGGTATGTTCCGGACGATCTCGTCGGACTGACTGTCGAGAGTTTCGTGCCCGAGCGGTTCCGCGTCGAACACGGCGAACTGCGCCGCGCCTTTGCCGCGCAACCGGCGGTGCGCCCGATGGGGCGCGGTCGCCAGCTTTTTGCCCTGCGCCGCGACGGCAGCGAATTTCCGGCCGAGATCAGTCTCGGACCGGTGCAGATCGGCGGCGCACTCCATGTCATCGTCAATCTGGCGGACATCACCGAACGCCAGCGCACCGAGGCGGCGCTGCGCCGAAGCGAGCTGCTCACCCGCTCGGTGATGGATTCGCTGCGCAGCGCCATCGCCGTGCTCGACGGGCGCGGACGGATCATTCACGTAAATGCGGCCTGGCAAGAATTCGCCTCCGCCAACGGGGCCAACGAAGTCACGACCCGGGGCGTGGGCCTGAACTATCTCGATGCCTGCCGCGGCTTGGGAGCCGACGACGTGGCGACCCGCGCGCTGGCGGGGATCGGTCGGGTGCTGGGCGGCGACGAGCCGTTCTTCACCATCGAGTACCCGTGCCATTCCCCGGCGCAGCAACGTTGGTTCGAGATGAAGGTATCTCCGCTCCAGGGCCCCGACGGGGGTGTCGTCGTGAGCCATGCCGACATCTCGGTCAGGAAGTTAGCGGAGATCGCGCTGCGCGAAAGCGAGGCGATGCTGGCGCGCGCCCAGAGCATGGCGCGCGTCGGCGGCTGGTCGGCGGATCTCGTCGATGGTACGGTCACGGCGTCGGAGGAGGGCGCGCGGCTGGTTGGCTGGGCGCCGGGCGTTCATCTCGCCGAAGAGTTGTTCGCGATCCTGCATCTGGACGATCGCGCTGCCATGCGCACGGCATGGCAGCAGGCGCTGCGCAGCGGCGGCTACGACATGGAGCACCGCATCCTGCTCGACGGGGCCGTGCGCTGGCTGCACGTCAAGGCCGAGATCGTCTACGACCAGGAGGGACGGCCGGTCAAGGCCGTCGGCATGAGCCAGGATGTCACCGAGGCGCGCGAGGCGCAGCAGGCGCTGCAGGCGCACAAGACCCATCTGGAGGAGTTGGTGGCCCTGCGCACGGCCGCCGTGCGCGAGGCGGAGAGCCGGTTCCGCGGGCTGGTCGAGCAGGCCCTGGCAGGAATCTACATCATCCAGGGTGGGTATTTCCGCTACGTCAATCCGGCCTTTGCAACCGTGCTCGGTTATGGCTCGCCCGAAGAGATCGTCGATCGCATCTCGGTTCTCGACCTCGTCGCGCCGGAGGACCGCGACACCGTGCGGCGCAACGTGAAAGCGCGGGAGTCCGGTACAGCCGACGGCATCCAGTACGAGTTTACGGCCCTGCGCAAGGACGGCACGCGCATGAACGTCGAAGTCTATGGGCGTGCGATCGTGCATGACGGCAGGCCGGCGGTCATCGGACTGCTGCTGGACGTTACGCAGCGCAAGGCGGCCGAGCGGGCCCAGGCCGAAGCGCTGGCCGAGGCAAGGCGCCTGGCTGCGGTGCGCAGCGAATTTCTCGCCAACATGAGCCACGAAATCCGCACGCCGCTCAATGCCGTGCTCGGCCTGGCCCAGGTGGGCATGCGCGACAGCGTCGGGCGACGTGCCCAGCATACCTTCCACCGCATCCTCGATTCCGGGCAACTGCTGCTGGGCATCGTCAACGACGTCCTCGACTTCTCCAAGATCGAAGCCGGCAAGCTGGAGTTGGAACGTGCACCGTTCGATCTGGGCATGGCCATCGACCGCGCCGTGCATCTCAGCGCTGCCGCCGCTTTCGACAAGGGATTGGCATTCAATGTGCATGAGGCCGCCGATTTGCCGCAGCGCTGCCAGGGCGATGCGCTGCGCCTGTCCCAAGTGCTGGTCAACCTCCTTTCCAACGCCGTGAAGTTTACCGAGCGGGGGCACGTGGACCTCGCAGTATGCCGGGAGGGCGACGAGCTGGTTCTGCGCGTTGCCGACAGCGGCATCGGCATGGGCGAGGATCAGGTGGCGCGGCTGTTCCAGCCCTTCGAGCAGGCGGACGGTTCCACCACGCGCCGCTTCGGAGGTACCGGGCTGGGGCTCGCCATCAGCAAGCGGTTGGTCGACATGATGGGTGGATCGATCCACGTGGACAGCCGCCTGGACGATGGCGCCTGCTTCACCGTGCGCTTACCGCTCGCAGGGGCCAGTGCCCCCGTGGTGGCGGACGGTGAGCGGATCGTTCTGGCCGGCCTGCCCGCGCCCGAGGCCGATCGCGTGCGGCGTGCCCTGGAATCGATTGGGGCCGGCGTCGCGGTGATGGCACCGGACGAGGCGCTGGCCACCGAAGCCGCGCTGGTGGCGCTGGATGCGCGCGTGCTGGACAAGACGCAACTCGACCGGGCGGGCGAGCGCGCGGCGAGCGGCCGGCGACTGGCGCTAATCGCTACGCCGGGTCTGAGCGAGTCCGTGCCGCTGTCCTTGCGCGAACAGGTGCAGTTGATCGAGCGGCCCCTGCGCGCGCGCCAGTTGCTCGCGGCATGCCGCGCCACGGCACCCGGACAGGAAGCGCCGGCCTTGGCGTCGCGACTGGCGGGCGTGCGCGTGCTGGCGGTCGAGGACAACGAGGTCAATCGCCTGGTACTGGAGGAAATCCTTGAGCGCGAAGGCGCGCAGCTCAGCCTTGCCCATGACGGCCGGCAGGCGCTGACGCGCATCGAGCGGGAGGGTGGCTCTGCGTTCGATATCGTGCTGACGGACATCCAGATGCCGGGCATCGACGGCTACGAAACGGCGCGGCGCATCCTCGCCCTGGACGCGAATCTGCCCGTGATCGGACTGACCGCCCATGCCATGCCCGAGGAGCGCGCCCGTTGCCTTGCCGCCGGCATGGTGGAGCACATTGCCAAGCCGGTCGACATCGACGCTCTGGTCGCGGCCATCCTGCGCCGTCGCCGGCATGCGGGCGGCGAGGGCGCCGTGGCCGCCGCGCCCGCACCGTCCGCCGCCCAGGACGGCGCGACTGTACCCGCCGACGCGGCGCTGATCGATCGCATTGCGCTGTCGGCCCGCTACAAAAACAAGCAGGCATTCATCGACCGCCTGCTAATCACCGCGGCGGAAACCCATGCCGAGACGCCGGCGCGTTTGCGGCAGGCTATCGTCGAACAGGATCTCGATACGCTTGTCTTCATTGCCCACAAGCTGAAGGGCAGCGCCGGCAATCTCGTCGCGGTCCGCCTGCAGGCGCTCGCCGCCGCGACCGAGGAGGCGGCGCGGGCTGCCAGACCGGATGCTTGGCAGCTCGCCGAGCAACTGTCCCAGGCGGTCGAGGCGCTGCTCGGAGAACTGGTTGGGCGCGACGCGCCGGCCACCGTGGGGAATACTCCCTGAAGGAACTGACGTGCATGCCTTGACGGAAAGTAGTGCCCGTCTGCTGATCGTCGATGATCAGCCCGACAACTTGCTGGTGTTGGAGGATCTGCTTGGTGCGCACTACGACGTGCATACGGCGAGCGACGGGTTGCAGGCGCTCGATTACCTGCACGGCGGCGGCGCTGCCGATCTGATCCTGCTCGATGTCATGATGCCGGGATTGGACGGCTATGAGATCTGCCGGCGATTGAAAGGGTCGCCGCGCACGCGCGACATCCCGGTGATCTTCCTCACCAGCCTCGACGGTGTGGCCGACGAGACCCGCGGCCTGTCGCTGGGCGCCGAGGATTTCATTCACCGGCCCTTCTCGCCGCCGGTGGTGCTGGCGCGCGTGCGCAACCATCTCGAGCTCGCCCGTGCCTCTGCGCTGCTGCGCCTGCGCAACGAGGATCTGGAGCGCCTGGTGGCCGAGCGCACCGCGGAGATCGTGCGCCAGTCGCACGAGCTGGTGCGCCAGGAGCAGGAGATCTCCGCTGCCCAGTCCGCCACCATCAGCGCCTTTTGCGCGCTTGCCGAGGCACGCGACGACGAAACCGGCAACCACATCCGGCGCACCCAGAACTACGTCCGTGCTCTGGCGCTGCAACTGCGCGAGCAACCGCGCTACCGCGACCAGCTGGACGACGAGACCGTGTGCCTGCTGTTCAGGTCGGCGCCGCTGCACGACGTCGGCAAAGTCGCCATTCCCGATGCCATCCTCCTCAAGCCGGGCAAGCTGACGGATGACGAGTGGCAGGTGATGAAGCGGCACACCGAGTACGGACGCGCGGCCATCGCCAGCGCCGAGCAGGAATTGGGCGACGCCAATGCATCCTTCCTGCGGCATGCGCGCGAGATCGCCTACAGCCACCACGAGTGGTGGGACGGCAGCGGCTATCCCGAGGGGCTGGCCGGCGAGGCGATTCCGCTGTCGGCGCGGCTGATGGCCGTGGCCGATGTCTATGACGCCTTGATTTCCCGGCGCGTCTACAAGGACGCCTATTCCCACGAGCACGCGCTCGGTGCCATTGCCGCCCAACGCGCCAGCCACTTCGATCCGGCGGTGGTGGACGCCATGTTCGAGATCACGGACGAGTTTCGCGACATCGCCACGCGTTTCGGCGACAATGTGGACCCGCCGCAATCATGACTCGTGCCCGTGCCGCCGCCAACGCTCGCCCATCTGCGCAATATCGGCGTCATAGCCCACATCGACGCCGGCAAGACTACCGCTACTGACCGTATCCTGTTTCACACGGGGCGCACACATCGCCTCGGCTCCGTGGACGAGGGCACCACGGTCACCGACTGGATGGAGCAGGAGCGCGAGCGCGGCATCACCATCGTCTCCGCCGCCATCACGGCCCAGTGGCGCGATTGCGTCATCAATCTGATCGACACGCCTGGACATATCGATTTCACCGCCGAGGTGCAGCGTGCGCTGCGCGTGCTCGACGGCTGCGTCGTCGTCTTCGACGCCGTGCATGGCGTACAGCCGCAGAGCGAAACGGTGTGGCGCCAGGCCGAGCGCCATCGCGTGCCGCGGCTGTGTTTCGTAAACAAGATGGACCGTGTCGGCGCCGACTTCCAGCGCGCCGTGGCGAGCATCGGCGAGCGCCTGGGCGCGGCCACCGCCTGTTTGCAATTGCCCATCGGGCAGGAGGGTGAATTCGAGGGCGTCGTCGATCTGGTCACCATGACGGCGCTGCGCTGGTGCGGCGAAATGGGACGGCCGCCCGAGCAAACGGAAATCCCCGTCGGGCTGCGCGCCGCGGCCGAGGCTGCCCGTGCCGTTCTGATCGAGCGGGTGGCGGAGGCGGACGACGTTCTGCTGGAGCGTTACCTCTCCGGCGAGCCGCCAGACGCTCCCGCATTGCGCGCCGCGCTGCGCCGGGCGACGCTCGCCAACCGGTTGTTCCCGGTGTTTTGCGGCGCCGCCTTGCGCGATGTCGGCATTCAGCCGCTGCTCGACGGCGTGGTGGACTTCCTGCCCTCGCCGCTCGATGTCGGCGCCGTGCAGGGCATCGACCCCGCCGGCGGCGGTGCGGTGGCGCTGCGGCCGGAGGACGGTGAGCCGCTGGCGGCGCTGGTGTTCAAGATTGCCGCCGATCCCTACGTCGGTCACCTGTCCTATGTGCGCGTCTACTCCGGCGTGATGCGCGCCGGCATGGCCGTGCACAACGCCACGCGCAGTCGCAAGGAGCGCGTCGCGCGCCTGCTGCGCATGTACGCCAACCACCGCGAGGACGTGGACAGCATCCATGCCGGCGACATCGCTGCGATCCTGGGCCTCAACCGTACGCTCACCGGCGATACGTTGTGCGCGCCGGAACGTCCGGTCGTGCTGGAGGCGATCAGTTTTCCCGAGCCGGTGATCCGTGCCGTCGTCGAACCGAAGACGGCCGCCGACCACGAGCGTCTCGAGCAGTCGCTGCGCAAGCTGACCGAGGAAGACCCGACCTTCCATCTCGGCGTTGACGAGGAATCCGGCCAGACCGTCGTCGCCGGCATGGGCGAGCTGCACCTGGAAGTGCTGCTGGAGCGGCTGCGCCGCGAATACGGCGTGCAGGCGCTGGTGGGCCGGCCGCTGGTTGCCTACAAGGAGACCATCGCCCGGCCGGTACCGGAGGTGGAGGGCAAGTTCGTGCATCTCGCCAGCGGCCGCGGCCAGTATGGCCATGTCATTCTGAGCCTGGCGCCCGGCGAACCCGGCACCGGCGTGCACTTCGACAACGCGGTCAGCGCCTCGCTCATCCCGGCGCCTTTCGTTGCCGCCGTAGAGCAGGGCGTGCGGGCCGCGGCGCACAGCGGCGTGCTGGCGGGCTACGCCGTTACCGACGTGGCGGTGCGTCTCATCGGCGGCTCGAGCCACGCCACGGAGTCCACCGACATCGCCTTTCGCACCGCCGCCACGACGGCGTTCCGCGACGGCCTGCGGCAGGGCGAGCCGACGCTGCTCGAGCCGGTGTTCCGCATCGAAGTGCTCGTGCCCCATGAGTACACCGGCGCCGTGCTGGCGCAACTGGTGGCCCGGCGCGCCGAGATCCAGAACGTGGACAGTCATCCCGGCGGCATGGAGGCGGTGATGGGGCAGGTGCCCTTGGCCGAGATGTTCGGCTATGTCACGGAACTGCGCTCCGCCACCCAGGGGCGGGGCCAGTTCACCATGGAGTTCGATCACTACGCACCCGTGCCCCCGGCGCTGGCCAAGGCCGTGCTGAGCGGGGAGGCGTTCCGGTGAGGCGTACGTGCAAACAATGCAAAGCACCGCAGAGGACGCGGAGGACGCAGAGGAAATCAAGGGAGGCGAAAATCGATTAGTTACCGAAAAAGTTGGTGGTCGGGTTGCTCCAAGGACTGTTTTTTCTCTGTGTCCTCTGCGGTGAAGCAGGTTTCTTCGGATGACTGACCGATCCTCCGGGAGTTGGCTCCTCTGGCTGTGCCTGAGCCGGTTCGGCCATTCGCTTATTTTCTCTGCCTATTCCGGCATTCTGCCGGCGGTGACGTTGCAGTGGGGGATGTCGGCCTCCCAGGCGGGGTCGATCCAGAGCGCCTGGCACGCCGGTTTCCTCACCTCGCTGTTCGGCGTCGGTTTCCTTGCCGACCGCTACGGCGCACGGCGCACCTTTCTCGCTTCGAGCGTCGTCGCATCGGCCGCCGCCCTAGCCTTCGCCTCGCTCGCCGACGGGTTCCTCTCCGCGCTGCTGCTCTATGGGCTGGCGGGGCTGTGCTCGGGCGGATCGTACACGCCGGGTCTGGCGCTGATCTTCCAGGAAGCGGCGCCGGCGCGGCGTGGCCGGGCAATGGGTTTGTTCCTCGCCGCAGGCTCGCTGGGTTACGCGGCCTCCCTCGGCGTCATCAGCCTGCTGCCCGCCGATGCCTGGCGCATCGGGCTGGCCGTCGCGGCCGCCGGCGCGGTGTTCGGCACGGTCTGCGCACGTCTGGCGTCGCGGGAGGTGCCGAATCAGGTGTACTCCGCTGCGCCGCCGCGCGGGCAATTCGCCTCCATCGCAGCCGTGCTGCGCGATGGCCGGGCCATGGCCTGCATCCTCGCCTATACCTTCCACTGCTGGGAACTTCTGGGCATGTGGGCGTGGCTACCGGCATACCTTGCGGCGGCCGCAGCCGCGAGCGGCGCCACCACGACGAGCGGCGGCATCGCCGCGGCGGCGCTGTCGCACTTGGTCAGCGTGCTGGGCAGCGTCGTCGGCGGCACGCTCTCGGACCGGCTGGGGCGCCCGCGCGTCATGCTGATCATGAGCTGCGCCAGTCTCGCCTGTTCCTTTGCCTTCGGCTGGATGATCGCCCTGCCGCTGTGGCTGCTGACGGCGATGGCGTTGTTCTACAACCTGGCAGCCATCGCGGACTCGTCGGTGTATTCCACGGCGCTGGCGGAGGTCGTGCCGCCGCAGCGACTCGGCGCGGCCTACTCGGTGCGCTCGGTGCTGGGCTTTGGCGCGGGCGCAGTCAGTCCCGTCCTCTTCGGGGCGATCCTCGATTTCGGCCGCGCGGCATACGGCGGCGCGAGCGTGCTGCCCTGGGGACTGGCATGGGCGTCATTGGGTTTCGGGGCACTGCTCGGGCCCTGGATGATCCTGCGGCTGCAGCGCGCCGGGCCGTACGCCGCGAGCCGCAGCGAGTGAAAATTGTTGCCGCGACGCTTTCCTGCGCCGCCATCTTGCAGTACGCTTCCCACCTTCGGTGTTCCGTCTTCCAAGACGCCCCCGGGTGCCGCGCACCCGACGAGGGCGCGGCACAGATCTCTAGGGAGGATCGTCCATGCACGGAAAGAAAGAAGGAATACGAAGCGGTGCCAGGGACTTGAGACGGGCGGCGCAGGCTCTTGCCCGATTCGTGCCGGCTCGGCTGGCGCCTTTGGCGCAGGTTGCCTACAACTTCGGCTGGGTCTGGCATCCTGATGGCGAGCAGGTTTTCCGCGACATCGATGCTTATCGATGGCGCTTGTGCCGTCAGAATCCCGTGCGTTTTCTGGTCGAGGCGCGGCAGGAGCACCTCGAGCGCGCCGCCATGGACCCGAAAATCGTCGCGCGCGTGGAAGCCTTGCGCGATGCCTTGGAAGAGGACGCGGCGCGGCCGGCGCGCGAGATCGGCGAGGCCATCAACACGCGGCATCCCATCGCGTTCTTCTGTGCCGAGTTCGGCCTGCACCGCTGTCTGCCGGTGTATTCGGGCGGTCTGGGCGTGCTCGCGGGCGACATCCTCAAGGAAGCCTCCGACCAGGCCCTGCCCATGGTCGGCGTCGGCCTGCTCTACCGTCAGGGCTACTTCCACCAGCGCGTCGATGCCGGCGGCTGGCAGCACGAATACTGGTATGAAACGGATCCCGAGCGGCGTCCGTGCACCAAAGTGACCGGCGACGACGGCCGGCCGGTTGTGGTCAAAGTGCCGATCTGGGGCGAGGAAGTATCGGCCCACCTCTGGCGCGTCGACGTCGGCCGCGTGCCGCTGTTTCTTCTCGACACGGAACTGCGCGAGAACACCCCCAAACAGCGCTTCATCACCTCGCGCTTGTACGAGGGCAATCGCGAAATTCGCCTGGCGCAGTACGCGCTGCTGGGGGTCGGCGGTGTGCGTGCGCTCGGTGCGCTGGGCATCGTGCCGTCGGTCATACACATGAACGAGGGGCATCCGGCCACCGCGGCGCTGGAACTGGTCGGCCGCGAAGTCGCCCACGGCACGCCCTTCCACACCGCGGTCGAGCACGTGCGCAGGCGCATCGTATTCACGACGCATACACCGGTGCCGGCCGGCAACGAGGGTTACTCGCGCGAGGAAATCGCCGCGGTGTTTCCAGGCGTGGCGCAGCAACTGCGCACCGATGTCGAGAGCCTGCTCGATCTGGGACGCATCACCCCGAACAACTACCACGAGCCCATCGGCATGACGGCGCTGGCGATCCGGGTCAGCCGCTCTTGCAACGGCGTCAGCCAAATCCACGGCGCCGTGGCACGCCGCATGTGGCAGGGCCTGTATCCCGGCCGCGGTGTGGACGAAGTGCCCATCACCCATGTCACCAACGGCGCCCACGTGCTGAGCTGGATGTCGCCGCTCATGCGTGAGCTTCTCGACCGCCACCTCGATCACGGCTGGTCGAAGCCGGATCGGGTCGCCGATCCCGCGACGTGGAAGGCGGTGGACAAGATCCCCGACGAGGAACTGTGGGCGGTGCGCCGGGCCATCAACCAACGCCTGATCGGCTGGGTGAAGTCGCGCACGGTAACGGACCGCCTGACGCGCGGCGACACCATGGAATACGTGATGAAGGCCGCCATCAAGTTCGACCCCGACGTGCTGACTCTGGGCTTTGCGCGCCGGATGGCGACCTACAAGCGGCTGCATTTGCTGATCCAGGATCCGGAGCGCTTCCTGCGCCTGCTCGACGGCCCGCGCCCGATGCAGCTCCTCTACGCCGGTAAGGCCCACCCCCGGGACGACGACGCCAAGCGGCTGGTCGTGCAGATGTTCGGGTTGAAGGGCGACCCGCGCGTCGGCGGACGCATCGCCTTCATCGAGGACTATGACATCGGCTTGTCGAGCATCCTCACCTCCGGCTGTGACGTGTGGGTGAATCTGCCGCGTCCACCGCTGGAAGCGAGCGGTACCAGCGGCATGAAGGCGGCCTTCAGCGGCACGCTCAATCTGAGCGTGCTCGACGGTTGGTGGGCCGAAGCCTATGACGGCAGCAACGGCTGGGCGATCGACGGCACCGAGGACGCAAACACCGCGGTCAAGGACGCGCGCGACGCCGCGTCGCTCTACGACCTGCTCGAGCGCGAGGTGATTCCGATGTTCTACACCCGAGACGGCGCCGGCATTCCCCGCGGCTGGGTGGCGCGCATCAAGGCGTCCCTGCGCACCGTCGGCCCGCGCTTCTGTGCTGCGCGCATGGTGGACGAATACGTGCGCAACATCTATTCGGCGCACTGAATCCGCCGCCCAGGACACAGAGAACGCCGGGGCAAGAAGGGCTGCAGAGCGCGCTTCGATCCGCCGCGTGGGTCAGCCGCCGTGCTTGGTCGGGAACCCGGCCGGATCGAGTTCCTTGAGCACCGACTCGTTCATCGCCTGCGCGGGCGGTGGCAGCTCGCTGCGCGCGTAGCGCACCGCGACCACGGCCCGTACGTGCCGGTTGCCGCCGTAGCGCACGATCTGGAATTCTATTTCGCTGCTCGGCTCGGCCGTCGCTGCCGTGAGCACCACATTCATGCGCGTCAGACGTACGCGTCGCGTTGCGACGCCGACGTGCTGGTGTGGCTCGGAGAGGATTTCGCGCACTTGTTCCAGCTGACGCTCGAGTGTGTCAGCGCCGGTGCCCACGGCCTGCAACTCCCGCTCGTTGCGCGCCAGTTGCGCTTCCAGCTTGCGCCATTCCCGCCGATCGCCCTGCGGTCTTGCGCCGAACATAGGATCGAGGCCGACGTCTTGGCGTTGCAACAGACGCAGCCGTGCTGCCAGCGCGCCGCGCTCGCCCTCGAGCTGCCGGCGTCTCGATTCGCTGGCGGTGATGCACGACAGCGCCTGCAGCGCCATTTGTTCGACGATGCGGGCGGCAAGCGCCTTGCGCAGCGCCGCTTCGGAGTCGGTGCAGATGCGCACGCGGTGATCGGAGAAGCTCAGAGTCGTGCTGGCGGCACCGCTATGCAGAATGTCGCCCGCCATGCCTATGCCCGTGACCTGGCGCTCGTCCAGCGCCATGCCGAGCACGGCCACGGCCTGCGTCGCCTCGGGCAGGCGATCGAAGTAGGCGCGCAATTCACGCGAACGGGCAAAGGCCTGGGTCAGGTCCTCGCTGGTGGCGAAGAACGCGTTCAGGGCCGGGTCGCTGGCCCAGTTCGCCGCGCTTGCCGGCCGTGGCGGCGCGAACATCTCGGCACAGGCGTCGGCGTAGGCCAACAGCGCGTCGACCGCCGGCGCCAGGCGATCGCGATAGCGCCTGGCCAACCGCAGACGTGGGTTGGCAGTCTGAACGATCTGCTCGATCGCGTCGCTTGCCCGCCGGCCGGCGGCGCCGGTCGGCGCGTTTTCCCTTCGCCACATCCAGTCCAGAATGCTCACTGGCGTGCCTCCCGGTGCATGCGCATATCCGCGCCCGTGCGAACGCCGCTCCGACGACGCGGCTTCAGCGAGTTTGCGGACCGCTGCTTTTCCCTGAATTATACGAGGCGTTCGGAAAACGTCGGGGCCGCCGCCCGAAGGCGGCCCACGGCCGGGTCGCTCATGACATGAAACCCTTCTCCGAAGCCTGCGAGCGCAACCGCGGGCCGATACTGGACGTTCTGCGGCGCGCCTTCGCCGACTGCCGCTCGGTGCTGGAGATCGGCAGCGGCACGGGGCAGCATGCGGTCCACTTCGCCGCCGCGCTGCCCCATCTCCTCTGGCAGACGAGCGACCTGCCGGGCAATCACGCTGGCATTCTCGCCTGGATTGCCGAGGTCGGCACGGCAAACGTCCTGCCGCCATTGGCGCTGGACGTCGCGACGCACGCCTGGCCCGAGGCGCGCTATGACGCCGTGTTCAGCGCCAATACGCTGCACATCATTTCCTGGCCGGCGGTCGAGAGCATGTTCGAGGGCATCGGGCAGGTGCTTGAAGAGGACGCGACGTTGTGCATCTACGGGCCGTTCAACTATCGCGGGGATTTCACCTCGGCGAGCAACGCACGCTTCGACGCCATGTTGCGCGCGCGCGACCCGGCAAGCGGCATCCGCGACGTCGAAGCCGTCGACGCGCTGGCGCGCGGTCTCGGCCTGACGCTCGTCGAGGACCTGGCGATGCCGGCGAACAACCGCACGCTGGTATGGCGGCGGTGACGTGCCCGGTGCAGGGCGCGCGCAGCGGGGACGTACAATGGCGGTATGGAAGCGAGCGACGAACCACCCTTTGCCGGACTGACGCCGGAGCGCATCCTGGACGCGCTGGAAAGCGTCGGCCTGCGTCCCGATGGTCGCCTGCTGGCGCTGAACAGCTACGAGAACCGCGTCTACCAGATCGGACTCGAGGTAGGCGTCGGTGCAGCGCCCTCCGGCTTCGTCGTGGCCAAGTTTTACCGGCCGCGCCGCTGGCGCGATGCCGCCATTCTCGAGGAGCACGCCTTCGTGCAGGAACTGGCCGCGCGCGAGGTTCCGGTCGTGGCGGCGCTGCCGCTGGCCGGCGGGGCGACGCTGCACGAGTTCGCCGGCTTTCGCTTCGCCGTGTTCCCGCGCCGGGGCGGGCGGGCGCCGGAACTGAGCGATCGCAACACGCTCGAGTGGCTGGGGCGGTTCATCGGGCGCATCCATGCAGTCGGCGCAGCCGCCGCCTTCCGCGAAAGGCCGGTGCTGGACATCGCCGGCTTCGGCGAGGAGCCGCGCGACTATCTGCTCGCCCACGACTTCATTCCGCCGGACTTGATCGACGCCTGGCGCAGCGTCGTCGACCAGGCGTTGGCGGGTGCGCGCCGCTGCTTCGAGCGCGCTGGCGCGGTGCGTCAATTGCGCCTGCATGGCGACTGCCACGGCGGCAACGTACTGTGGACCGACGATGGTCCGCATTTTGTCGACTTCGACGACAGCCGCATGGGGCCGGCGGTGCAGGATCTATGGATGTTGCTCTCCGGCGAGCGTGCCGCCATGGCGCGGCAGTTGGCCGACATCCTGGCCGGCTACGAGATCTTCGCCGAGTTCGATCCGCGCGAACTGCATCTGCTCGAAGCCTTGCGCACGCTGCGCCTGATCCACTACAGCGCCTGGATCGCGCGCCGCTGGGACGACCCGGCGTTTCCCGTCGCCTTTCCCTGGTTCAACACCCAGCGCTACTGGCAGGATCGCATTCTGGAATTACGCGAGCAGATCGCGCTCATGGACGAGCCGCCGCTGTGGCTCGCGTGAGGCCGGCTGCGTGCTAACCGGCACCCATCCACGCCCGGGTGCCGAAGCGTGTACAGGAGTGCGCGGCGATGCGTGCAGCGGTGGCAAGTGCGTCGGCGAATCCCCGTTCGGGATAGTGGAAACAGAAGGCGCCGTGGAAGATATCGCCCGCGCCCAGGGTGTCCGCGACGTCGACGGCCGGCACTGCAACATCGCCGTGCTCCGTCGTGGTTCGGAATACCACCGGCCGGGCGCCACGGGTGATGGCCGCCCGCGTCACGCCGCGAGAGATCAGGTAGTCGAACACCGCGTCTTCGTCGCCGCAGCCCGGCGGCATGAAGTCGGCAGAGCAGATGGCGACATCGATGTGGGCAAGCAGAGCATCGTTGCCCGGTTTCCAGCTTCCGCCGTCGTACACCACCGGCACGCCCTGCCGCCGGGCGCGCGCGGCGGCGGCCACACACAGCGCCATGTGATGGCCGTCCACCAGGACAATGTCGGCGTCATCGACGGGCGACAGATCGAAGTCGTCCGGGATCGCCTGCGCCTGTGAGGCGTTGACGGACACGACGGCACGCTCGCCCGATGCTCTTGTGACGAATATGGAGGACACGGCCAGCGCAGGCGCCCGGTCCCGGCCGTGACGCGCGACGCCCACGCCGAAGGCGGCGAGCTCCGCTTCCTGAATCGCCACCAGCGGGTGGCGGCCGAGCGGCGCGACAAGCGTTGCTTGGCCGCCCAGATGGGCGAAGGTGATCGCAGCGTTCGTTGCCGGGCCGCCGGCCGCGACCAGTTGTTCGCCGGCGACGATCTTCTCGTCGCTGCGCGGCACCCGATCGACCAGGTAGGCGATGTCGATGGTGCTCAGACCGACGAAGACGCCGCGCTTGCTCACGGCTCACTTCCTCGTCCGGGATTTCTCCTGAACGAGCGCCGCGCGCGCCGCGGCCAGCTCGTCGCGCCGGGCGGCGTCGACCTGAGGGTAGTGCAGACCCAGGGAGTCGAGGGCATCGACGACGGCTGCCGCCACCACCAGACGCGTATACCACTTGTTGTCGGCGGGCACGACGAACCAGGGCGCTTCGGGCGTGGCGGTGGCGCGGATCATGTCCTCGTAGGCCTGCATGTAGTCGTCCCAGTGACTGCGTTCGGCGACGTCGGCGGCGGCGAACTTCCAATTCTTCTCGGGCTCGTCGAGGCGGCTCAGGAAGCGCTGCTTCTGCTCCTCCTTCGACACATGCAAGAAGAATTTCCGGATGAGCACGCCGTTGCGCGACAGGTAGCGCTCGAAGTTGTTGATGTCTTCGTAGCGCTGTTTCCAGATCTTCTTCGTAACCAAATGCGGGGGCAGCTTCTGGCGGGCGAGCAGTTCCTGGTGCACGCGCACCACCAGCACTTCCTCGTAAAACGAGCGATTGAAGATCCCGATGCGTCCGCGCTCGGGCAGGCAGCGGCTGGTGCGCCAGAGAAAATCGTGGTCCAGCTCCTCACTGGAGGGCGCCTTGAAGGAATAGACCTGGCAGCCCTGGGGATTGACACCGGACATGACGTGCTCGATGGTGCTGTCCTTGCCCGCGGCGTCCATGGCCTGGAAGATGAGCAGCACCGCCCAGCGGTCCTGGGCGTAGAGCTTGTCCTGCAATTCGGCGAGCATGCGCACACCCAGCGCCAGTTGTTCGCGGGATTCATCCTTGTCCTCGGATTGCAGCGCACCGGTGTCGGCGGGATCGATGTCGCTCAGACGGAAACGCTTGCCGTGGCTGATGCGATAGGGCTTGATCAGGGCCTTGCGGTTTTTCATGTCCTTCCTCCCGATGATGGCGCCGGCATGCACCTCGACAGGTTCCCTTGCCGACCCGACGATGATGCACGCAGACGTGACAAGTCCTAGGCTCTGCGCTGCGTCCTCCGCGTCTGCGCTGACCTGAGGCTTCAAGGTGAAAAAGCCCCCGAACCTTGCGATTCGAGGGCCGTGCGCTCTGTTCGGCCTGACGCGCGATGCGTGCCGGCCTTGGGGTTGGGGCGCGACTTTGTTGTCTTTGAGCGACCGCGGTGATCAGCTGCCGAGGTTCTTCGCCGCGAAGTCCCAGTTGGCGAGGCTGTTCAGGAAGGCGTCCACGAAGTCCGGCCGGCGGTTGCGGTAATCGATGTAGTAGGCGTGCTCCCAAACGTCGATGGTCAGCAGCGCCTTGTTGTCGGTGGTGAGCGGTGTGGCGGCGTTGCTCGTATTGACGATGTCCACCGAGCCGTCGCTCTTGCGCACGAGCCAGGTCCAGCCGGAGCCGAAGTTTCCGACAGCGGAAGTCTTGAACGTCTTCTTGAACTCGTCGAAGGAGCCCCACTTCCGGTTGATGGCATCGGCCAGCGCGCCGCTCGGCGCACCGCCGCCGCCGGGCTTCATACTGTGCCAGAAGAAGGTGTGATTCCACACCTGGGCGGAGTTGTTGAAGATGCCGCCGGAGGATTTCTTGATGATGTCCTCCAGGCCGGCGTTCTCGAACTCGGTGCCCTTGATCAGGTTGTTGAGGTTGGTGACATAGGTCTGATGATGCTTGCCGTAGTGAAATTCCAGCGTTTCCTTCGAGATATGCGGCTGCAGCGCATCCATCGCGTAGGGCAACGGGGGCAGGGTGTGTTCCATGTGCTGTCTCCTGTGATTAGAGCTTGAGTATTTTAGTCGGGAAATGGGGGCATGACAACCGGGACGGCACGGCGACTTCTGCTTACCCCTTCTGCGTGACTTTCGATTTTGCCCATCCCGTGCCGAACTGCACGTGCAATTCCGCGCCGGTTTCCACTTGGGCGCTGGAGTGCACGATATTGCCGTTGGCATCGCGCACGAGGCTGTAGCCGCGGCCGAGTACAGCCTGGGGATTGAGGTGGGCGAGGTGGGTAACGATTGCTTCCAGGGCGGCGCGGCGGCGCTGGCATGTGGCTTGTACGGCGGCGTTCATTCTGTGCTTCAGGTGCGTGAGCCGTTCCTGCATCTGTTTCAGTTGCGGCTGCCGCCGTGCCAGGCGCAGGTTGAGCTGGTTCAGTGCGTCCGCCGCGGCGCGTACGCGCAGCGTCGTAGCCGTGCGCAGTCGTTGGCGCAGATGCTCCAGCCGCTGGCGGTCGTGTCGCAGGCGTTCGCCCGGATGGACAAGACGGTGCGCAAGCAGATCGACGCGCTGCATGCGCGCCTCCTGCGCGTGCCGCATGCCGCGTTGCAAGTGTTGCCGCAGCCACTCGAGCCGCTCGACGGATTCGAAGTAGCCGGCGCTCACCAGTTCCGCCGCGGCCGTCGGGGTCGCCGCACGCTGATCAGCGGCGAAGTCGGCGATGGTGACATCCGGCTCATGACCTACGCCGCAGACGACGGGCAGCGCACAGGCACGCAGCGCGCGGGCGACGATCTCCTCGTTGAATGCCCACAGGTCTTCGATGCTGCCGCCACCGCGTGTCAGAATCAGAACGTCGGCCTCGCGGCGCTCGCCTGCCAGGCGCAGCATGTCGGCGATCTTTGCCGCGGCGCCATCGCCCTGGACGGGCACCGGATAGACGATGACAGGCACATGGGGGCTGCGCCGGCGCAGGGCGGCCAGCACATCGCGCAGGGCCGCGGCCTGCGGCGAGGTCACGACGCCGACGGCGCCGGGATAGCGGGGCAGGGCACGCTTGTGGCGGGCGTCGAACAGACCCTCCGCAGCCAGGCGCTCGCGTAGCCGGGCGAAGGCTTCGTAGAGTGCGCCGATGCCGGCGCGGCGCAGCGTCTCGACGTTGAGCTGGAAATCGCCGCGGGCTTCGTAAAGTGTGACTAGCGCGCGCGTTTCCACGCGCATGCCATTGGCAAGGCGGAAGGGAAGGAGCTGGGCGCGGCTGCGGAACATGACGCAGCGTACCTGCGCGGCGTCGTCCTTGAGCGAGAAATAGACATGCCCGGACGCGGCATGGGTGACGTTGGAGATCTCGCCGCCGACCCACAACAGCGGAAAGTTGCTTTCCAGAATTTGTCGCGCGCTGCGATTGAGCTCTGCAATCGTGAGCACGCGTTCGGCAGTCGACGACAACGGAAGCAGCGCATCATCCACGAATCGATTGTAGCGCAAGGCTTTTTGCTGCGGCCCCGCGTGGATCGGGCGATAGCGCCGCACAATGGCTCGGAGACACCCGAAAATGTTACGTAACCTATTGTCTTGTCACGGGTTTAACAAAAGATTCATTTTTAATCGAAGTAAGAAAAACTCTTACGAGAACGCAACTTAGCAGCACCGTCAAAAATCAATTCACAAAGTTATCCACACTTTTTGTGGATAACCGAACGGATGAATCCCTAATGGTGATTACTTGCCCAAACTCGTCGGCCAAGATAAAGTTCGCCGTTATTTTTCGCATCGTTCAGGAGTCCTCCGCGTGCTCGATATTCTCCGCGCTGCCGGTTGGCCGATATGGCCGTTGCTATTGGCATCGATTATCGCTGTCGCGCTGATCATCGAGCGCACCATCTCGCTGCGACGCGCGAAGATCGTGCCGCCGGGATTGCTGGAAAGCGTGATCACCGACTATCGCAAGCACGGTGTCACCCCCGAGATGCTCGGTCGCCTGACCAACCATTCGGCGCTGGGCCGCATTTTCGCCGCAGGGATGCGCAATGTGAAAAGCTCGCGCGAGATCATGAAGGAAGCCATCGAGGAGGCCGGCCGTGGCGTCACTCACGAGCTGGAGCGTTTCCTTAATCCGCTCGGCACGATCGCTTCGATCAGTCCGCTCATGGGGCTGTTCGGGACGATCGTTGGCATGATCGAGATCTTCGGTTCCCAGACGCCGGGCACGGGCACTCCGCAGCAGTTGGCGCATGGTATCTCCGTGGCGCTGTACAACGCAGGTTTCGGCATCCTGATCGCCATTCCCGCGATGATTTTTTATCGTCATTTCCGCGCCCGGGTGGACAGCCTCGTCGTGGACATGGAGCAGCAGGCGATCAAGCTCGTCGAGCTGGTGCATGGACAGCGCGCGGGCTGAAGGAGTGCGGCGATGAACTTCCAGCGCGGCGAACCGCGGGAAGAACCGGAGATCAACCTGATCCCGATGATCGACGTGCTGCTGGTGATCCTCATCTTCCTGATGATTACCACCACGTATTCCAAGTATGCGGGGCTGGAAATCAATCTGCCCACGGCCGACGCCGCCACCACGCCCGAGCAGCCGAACGAGATCAACATCACCGTTAGTGCCGGCGGCGAGATTCTGGTGGACCGTGCCGCCATCGGCGCGCGCGATGTGGAGAACATCGCCAATGCGCTGCGGCGCGCTGCCGGCGACCGCAAGGAACCGCTGGTCGTGATCAATGCCGATGCCAAGGCGACGCACCAGAGCGTTGTCGATGTCATGCAGGCAGCGCAGCAGGCCGGACTGCCGCGCATCTCCTTCGCCACGCAGAGTCCGGCGCACAAGTAGCGGCGGCGATCCGCACCGGCCCGCGGGTGCCGCTTGTCCTCCCCGACCCGACGTTCCCCGGCACTGACGCAGTTCATCGTCGCCACGTGGCAGCAGCGCGGCCTGCTTGCCTGGTTGCTTGCTCCGCTGGGGTTGCTGTTCGGCGTCGTCGCCGCGGTACGCCGACTACTCTATCGAGTTGGTATCTTGCCGGCGCAACGTCTGGCGGTGCCGGTAGTCGTAGTCGGCAACGTCACCGTCGGCGGCACGGGAAAGACGCCGCTCGTGCTGTGGCTCGCCGAACGGTTGCATCTCGCTGGCCATCGTCCCGGCATAATCAGCCGTGGCTATGGCGGACATGCCGTTGGCCCGCGTGCGGTGGACCCGGAAAGCGATCCTGCCGAAGTGGGCGATGAGCCGCTGCTGCTTGCCCGCCGCAGCGGCTGTCCCATGTGGGTCGGGCGCGATCGCGTGGCGGCCGGTCGCGCCCTGCTCGCCGCCCATCCCGAATGCGGGATTCTCATCAGTGACGATGGCCTGCAGCACTATCGCCTGGCGCGCGATGTGGAGATCGTGGTCATGGACGAGCGCGGCATCGGCAACGGCTGGCTGCTGCCGGCGGGGCCCCTGCGCGAGCCTGCCGCTCGCGTCGCGGCGGCCGATGCGATTGTCATCAATGGCGGCGCACTTTGCATCGCACCGCCGGCATGCCGGGCGCGGCGGATGTTCGCGATGGAATTGCGCGGGCACGCTTTGCGCAGTCTCCACGAGCCGCAGCGTTGCGTACCGCCCGAGGCGTTTGCTGGCAAGCGGGTGCACGCGGTGGCCGGCATCGGCAATCCGCAGCGGTTCTTCGACCTGCTGGCTGCGCTCGGCCTGGACATCATCGCCCATCCCTTTCCCGATCACCACCGCTTCACGGCCACCGATCTCGCATTCGATGATTGCGACGCGCTGCTGATGACAGAAAAAGATGCGGTAAAATGTGCGCCTTTCGCGCCGCCCGAGACTTGGGTTCTGCCCGTGGCCGCAGAAGTGAGCCCGGACCTGCTTGCCGTCATCCTGGAGAAGGTGAATGGACGCCCGCCTGCTTGAGATTCTCGTTTGTCCCATCTGCAAGGGACCGCTTGACTACCGCAAGCCGGAGCAGGAACTCGTGTGCAAGGCGTGCAAGCTGGCCTATCCGATCCGCGACGACATCCCTGTCATGCTCGAAGACGAAGCGCGTCAGTTGTCGCCCGACGAAGCGGCGGCAGGCTGAGGCGCGCGGCGCGTGGCCTTCCAGGTCGTCGTTCCCGCGCGTTACGGATCGACCCGCCTTCCCGGAAAACCCCTGCTCGACATCGCCGGCAAGCCGATGGTGGTGCGCGTTGCCGAGCGCGCGCTGCTGAGCCGCGCGAGCCAGGTGTGGATCGCTACCGATCACCCTGACATCGCCGCGGTGGCGCAGCGTCATGGGCTGCGGGCGTTGATGACCCGCGATGATCATCCCAGCGGCACCGATCGTCTGGCCGAAGTCGCGGCACAACTCGGCTGCAACGATGCCGACGTGCTGGTGAATGTGCAGGGCGACGAGCCGTTGATCGAACCTCAGTTGATCGACCGCGTCGCAGCGGAACTGGAGGCCGACGCGGACGCAGCAATCGCGACCGCCAGCCATCCGCTGACCAGCGCCGAAGAGTTCTTTAATCCCAATGTCGTGAAAGTCGTCTGCGACGCAAGCGACAGGGCGCTCTATTTCAGCCGCGCGCCCATCCCCTACGCGCGCGATGCCTTCGCCGTTTCGCGCCAGCGCCTGCCGGCGGCACTGCCGGCCCAGCGGCACGTGGGGCTGTACGCTTACCGCGCCGGCTTCCTCCGGCACTACGCCTCGCTTGCGCCGGCGCCGATCGAGACCTGGGAGGCGCTGGAGCAGTTGCGGGCGCTGTGGTATGGCTTTCCGATCCGCGTCGTTCCGCTGGAGCACGCGCCCGAAGCGGGCGTGGACACGCAGGAGGACCTGGAGCGGGTGCGGCGCCAGTTTGACCACGGACGATTTTGAAGGTAAGGTTGCGGCCGCGGGCGGGGCGGCATTAAAACACCAAAGAATTCAAGTTATCAGAGCACTCGGTGAGGCGGTAATGCGACTTATTCTTCTGGGGCCACCAGGCGCGGGCAAAGGCACGCAGGCCAACTTCATCAAGGAGAGGTTCGGCATCCCGCAGATCTCCACGGGCGACATGCTGCGGGCGCACGTCAAGAGCGGCAGCGCGCTCGGGCTGGAGGCCAAGAAATATATGGACGCCGGCGGGCTGGTGCCGGACGAGGTGATCATCGGCATGGTCAAGGAGCGGCTCAAGGACTCCGACTGTGCCAAGGGATACATGTTCGACGGTTTTCCGCGCACCATCCCCCAGGCCGAGGCGATGAAGCAGGCGGGCGTCGCCATCGACTACGTGCTGGAGATCGATGTGCCTGACGCGGAAATCATCGTGCGCATGAGTGGCCGGCGTGCCCACCTGTCCTCGGGGCGCACGTATCACGTCAAATTCAATCCGCCCAAGGTGGAAGGCAAGGACGATGTCACCGGCGAGCCGCTGGTGCAGCGTGACGACGACAAGGAAGAGACGGTGCGCAAGCGCCTGGAGGTCTATCATTCGCAGACCCAGCCGCTGGTCGAGTATTACTCGCGCTGGGCGGCGACCGGCGACACAACAGCACCGCAGTACCGAAAGATCGTTGGTCTGGGGGCGGTCGAGGATATCCGCGACCGCGCGTTCGCCGCATTGAAATAAGCTTAACTAGGGAGGGCTTATGGCTGCGAAAAAGAATGCGTTCTACGCACAATCGGGCGGCGTCACGGCCGTCATCAACGCCAGCGCCTGTGGCGTGATCGAAACGGCGCGCAAGCACAAGGACAAGATCGGCAAGGTCTATGCCGGACGAAATGGCATCATCGGCGCGCTCACCGAGGATCTGATCGACACCGGCAAGGAGAGTGCAGCGGCGATCGCTGCCCTGCGCGTGACACCTTCCGGCGCGTTCGGTTCCTGCCGCTACAAGCTCAAGGGGCTGGACCAGAACCGGCGCGAGTACGAGCGCCTGATCGAGGTCTTCAAGGCGCATAACATCGGCTACTTCTTCTACAACGGTGGCGGCGACTCGGCCGACACCTGTCTCAAGGTATCCCAGCTGGGTGAATCGCTCGGCTACCCGATCCAAGCCATCCACGTGCCGAAGACGGTGGACAACGATCTGCCCATCACCGACAACTGCCCGGGCTTCGGTTCCGTGGCCAAGTACATCGCGGTATCGACGCGGGAAGCCTCGTTCGATGTCATGTCCATGGCCAAGACCTCGACCAAGGTGTTCGTGCTGGAGGTCATGGGCCGGCATGCCGGGTGGATCGCCGCGGCCGGCGCGCTCGCCGCCGACAAGGATCTGGAGTTGCCCATCGTGATCCTGTTCCCCGAGATCCCCTTCAACCAGGACAAGTTCCTGGCCAAGGTGGAAGGCATGGTGAAGAAGCACGGCTTCTGTACCGTCGTCGTCTCCGAGGGCGTCAAGGGCGCGGATGGCAAGTTCCTTTCCGACCAGGGGCTGCGCGATGCCTTCGGCCATGCCCAGCTCGGCGGCGCGGCGCCGGTGATCGCCGGCATCGTCAAGGATGCGCTGAAGATGAAATACCACTGGGGCGTGGCCGACTATCTGCAGCGCGCCGCGCGCCACATCGCCTCGAAGACCGATGTCGCCCAAGCGTATGCGCTGGGCAAGGCGGCGGTGGAGCTGGCGCTCAAGGGACGCAACTCGGTCATGCCGGCGATCAAGCGCGTGTCGGACACGCCCTACAAGTGGAAGATCGAAGTGGCGGAGCTGAAGGACGTGGCGAACAAGGAAAAATTCATGCCGCGCGATTTCATCTCCACGGACGGGTTCTCGATCACCGAGAAGTGCCGGCGCTATCTGGCGCCGCTTATCGTCGGCGAGGATTATCCGCCGTACAAGAACGGGTTGCCACGGTACGTGATGCTGAAGAACACCGCGGTACCTCGGAAGCTGTCCGGGGAGTTCAAGCTCTGAGCTGATCGCGCGGGGCGGAACGGGCTACCGTCGCTCTCTTCCCCCCGGATAAGGCGCTCCGACCGATAGACCTGCCGCGTGGCAGCGGCGGGTGGGTCTGCTTGCGTAGGCCATGCGGGAACGGTTTTTTTTGTTGGGAGGGAAGTATGTCTGCAGCACTCATGTTTGCGCTCGCGTGTGCCGTGCTCGCGGTGCTCTACGGCGCGTTTTCCACCAAGTGGATTTTGGCCCAGCCGGCCGGAAACGAGCGCATGCGCGCGATTTCCGCGGCGGTGCAGGAAGGCGCCAAAGCCTACTTGAATCGTCAATACACCACCATCGCCGTTGCCGGCGTTGTGCTCGCCATCCTCATCGGTATTTTCCTCGGTGGCAAGACGGCCGCGGGATTTGTCATCGGCGCGGTGCTTTCGGGCGCGGCAGGCTATATCGGCATGAACGTGTCGGTGCGCTCCAACGTGCGCACGGCAGAGGCGGCACGCCGGGGCATTGCTCCGGCGCTCGACGTTGCCTTCCGCGGCGGCGCCATTACGGGCATGCTGGTGGTCGGACTGGGCCTGCTCGGCGTGGCCGGCTTCTACGCCTTCCTGAAGGGCTCGGCCACCCATGGCGCGCCGCTGGATGAGATCCTGCATCCGCTCATCGGCCTGGGGTTTGGTTCCTCGCTGATCTCGATTTTCGCCCGTCTTGGCGGCGGCATATTCACCAAAGGCGCGGACGTCGGCGCCGACCTGGTCGGCAAGGTGGAAGCCGGCATTCCGGAGGACGATCCGCGCAACCCGGCGGTGATCGCCGACAACGTCGGTGACAACGTCGGCGACTGCGCCGGCATGGCCGCCGATCTGTTCGAAACCTATGCCGTGACGACGGTGGCGACGATGCTGCTGGGCGCGCTGATGCTCAAGGCGAACGCCGAAGTCGCGGTGGTCTATCCTCTGGCGCTGGGCGGCTTCTCGATCATCGCCTCGATTATCGGCGCATTCTTTGTCAAGGCCAAGGAAGGCGGCAAGATCATGAACGCCCTCTACCGCGGCCTGGCCGTCGCCGGCGCGCTTGCGCTCATCGCCTACTTCCCGATCACCAAGATGATGATGCCGGACGACGCGCTCAATCAGATCATGGGCATCAGCGGCGGTGCGCAAATGCGCCTGTATGCGTGCGCCGTGATCGGCCTGGCCCTTACCGGGGTGCTGGTCTACATCACGGAGTACTACACGGGCACCGACTTCAAGCCGGTCAAGCATGTCGCCGATGCCTCGCAGTTCGGCCACGCGACCAACATCATCGCCGGACTCGGCGTGTCCATGAAGGCCTGCGCCTGGCCGGTGCTTGCGGTGTGCGCCTCGATCTACCTCGCCTACACGGCCGGCGGCCTGTATGGCATCGCCATTGCCGCTACCTCCATGCTGTCGATGGCCGGCATCATCGTCGCGCTCGACGCCTACGGCCCGATCACGGACAATGCCGGCGGCATTGCCGAGATGGCCGAGCTGCCGAAGGAAGTGCGCAACATTACCGATCCGCTGGATGCCGTGGGCAACACGACGAAGGCAGTGACCAAGGGCTACGCGATCGGCTCTGCGGGCCTTGCCGCGCTGGTGCTCTTCGCCGACTACACCCACGCGCTGGAAGCCGCGGGTCGCGTCGTCGCGTTCGATCTCTCCAACCCCGCTGTCATTATCGGCCTGTTCATCGGCGGCTTGGTGCCGTACCTCTTCGGCGCCATGGCCATGGAAGCCGTGGGCCGCGCGGCCAGCTCCGTCGTGGCCGAAGTGCGCCGCCAGTTCAAGGAGATCAAGGGCATTATGGAGGGCACGGGCAAGCCCGATTATTCACGCGCGGTGGACTTGCTGACCAAGGCAGCAATCAAGGAGATGATGATTCCATCACTGCTGCCCGTGGTCGTGCCGATCGCGGTGGCGCTGGGCATCGGCGTGCTGATGGGCAAGGATGCCGGCGTGCAGGCCCTGGGCGGCGTACTCATGGGCACGATCGTCACCGGCCTGTTCGTGGCCATCTCCATGACCACCGGCGGCGGCGCCTGGGACAATGCGAAGAAGTACATCGAGGACGGCAACTACGGCGGCAAGGGCTCCGACGCGCACAAGGCGGCGGTGACCGGCGACACCGTGGGCGATCCCTACAAGGACACGGCCGGCCCGGCGGTCAACCCGTTGATCAAGATCATCAACATCGTTGCGCTGCTGATCGTACCGCTGGTGGCAGGTGTGGGCGGTGGCGAGGCGGCCAAGCCGGCGCCCCAGGCTGCTGCACCGGCACCGGCTGCAGCCCCCGCGCCTGCTGCGCCGGCGGTGGCCAAGCTGTACTTCGCCACCGGCTCGGCGGATCTGCCTGCCGATGCGGCCAAGACGCTGGAAGCAACGATCGCCTATGCCAAGGCCAACGCCGGGGCGAAGCTCGCGATCTCCGGCTTCCACGACACAACCGGCGATGCGGCGATCAACGAAGAGTTGGCCAAGAACCGGGCCAAGTCGGTGCGCGAGGCGCTGAAGAGCGCCGGCGTTGCCGAGGATCGCATCGAGATGCGCAAGCCCGAGGTCACCACCGGCTCCGGCAGCGCCGACGAGGCGCGCCGTGTCGAGGTGAGCGTGAATTAACTCGGCGCAACCGGCAATGAAAAAGGCAGTGCCCGCGGGCACTGCCTTTTTTGTTTTGACCGTCTACAAGCGCTACCGCGGCGTGTCGGGCCCCTGCGCTGCAAGCTCGCAGCCGACCATGTGCATGCTGGCACCGACCGGTCGATACACGCCATAGCGAAGCAGAAATTCGCGCTGGGCGGCGTAGGCTTCCCGCTCCATCGCGAGAGCGTTCTCGCAGGAGCGGGCGTCGCCGAACTTGCCCGACTCCTGTTGCAGATAGTGCACCATCTCATGCACGACCACGGAACTGGCGAACAGGTTGTCCTTGGGGTCGAGGCGTTCGTCGAGATAGATGCGCCGGCCGGGCGGGAACCAGGCGAGAACTTTGCATTGTTCGCCGCCGCAGGCGGCCTGGACGAGGTAGCTGGAAGGCACCGTGACCACTTCCGGCGGCTGGGTCGGCACCTGGTATCCGGTAAGGGTGATCGCCCACGACATCAGGACTGCGTATAGCTCTTCCATCTCGACCTCCAGGGGAGGCGGCAAGGCGCGCCCTCGGGGAGCTTCCGCACACAGTGACGAGGCCATCGTTCCGCCCGACTACTGCATGAAAAAGCCAGACCGCAGTATCCTTCCGCTTCTACCAACCTTATCGACGCGGCGTCAGGCCGCCTGAAGTGCGACTTCCCCTCGGGCAATGTCCGCTGCTGTCGGACGGAGAATTAGTCCTAGGTGCAGGCCAGGAAGCGCCGGTTCCTGCAGCAGCAACCTGGCGCGCATGCAGCGCCTGCCGAATTCACGCTGGGATAGCGATGCGACGACGAAAAACAGCCGTTCGCCGGTTTGCGCGGGCAGTGGGATGCGTGTTGCTGCTCGGCTTCGCGCCGGCCTACGCGCAGGAGCCGGCGCCGGAAGGGGCGAGCGGCTTCCAGGCCAAGCCGGCGGTGCAGGCGCGCCATTACGCCGCCGTCACGGCCCACGACCAGGCGACCCACGCTGCCGTGGCTATCCTGCGCCGCGGCGGGACGGCCGTGGACGCCGCCATTGCCGCCCAGATGGTGCTTAATCTTGTGGAACCCCAATCGTCGGGCATCGGCGGCGGCGCATTTCTTCTCTTTCACGACGTGGCGCGACGGCGGTTGCATGCCTACGACGGCCGCGAGACCGCGCCCGCCGCATCGTCCCCGGACATGTTCGTGGATTCTTCTGGGGTTCCGATTCCCTTTCTGGACGCTGTCGTCGGCGGCAAATCCGTCGGCGTTCCGGGAACCCTGCGCATGCTTGAGTTGGCACACCGGCGCCACGGCCGGCTGCCGTGGGCGATGCTTTTCGAGCCGGCGATTCGTCTGGCGGAGCAGGGGTTCCTGGTTTCGCCGCGGTTGCATGCTGCGTTGGCGGCGGAAAAACACCTCTCGCAGCAGGCATCCGCGCGCGCGTATTTTTATGACGCCGACGGCGCGCCGCGTCCGGCTGGCTATCGGCTCAAGAACCCGCAGTTCGCCGCGACCCTCAGGCGCATCGCCGCCGAGGGCGCTGATGCCTTCTATGGCGGCAGCATTGCGCGAGACATCGTCGCCGCCGTACGCGGACATCCGACGAACCCCGGCATGTTGACCGAGGCCGACCTCGCCGGCTACACCCCGAAGGCGCGCGCGCCGCTGTGCGCCCGCTACCGCGGCTATCGGCTGTGCGGCATGCCACCGCCAAGTTCGGGGACGAGTACGGTGCTCGCCATGCTGGGTATGCTGGAGCGTTTCGAACTGGGTCAGATCCGGCCTGATTCCGCCTTCGCTGCACATCTGTTCGCCGAGGCCGGCCGGCTTGCCTACGCCGACCGCAACCGCTACGTGGCCGACCCGGATTTCGTCGATGTGCCGCTGCGCGGGCTGCTCGAGCGCCACTACCTGACCGGTCGCGCGTCATTGATCCGTCATCATCAGAGCATGGGCCGGGCGAACGCCGGCGTGCCGCGCGCACTGCCGGCGAACGCTGCACGACGCGCCGATGACATTACCAGCGAACTGCCGGCCACGAGCCATCTCTCCATTGTGGATCGCTACGGCAATGCGGCGGCGATGACCACCACCATCGAGAGCGGATTCGGCAGCCGCGTCATGGTGCATGGGTTCCTGCTCAACAACGAGATGACCGATTTCTCGTTCGCGCCGACGCAGCAGGGCGAGCCGGTCGCCAACCGCATCGAGCCGGGCAAGCGCCCGCGCAGCTCGATGGCACCGATGATCGTTTTCGACGCTGCGGGCAGGGTCGTGCTCGTGCTCGGCTCGCCCGGCGGCAGTCAGATCATCAACTACGTGGCGAAGACACTCGTTGCGCTGATCGACTGGCAACTGTCGCCGGAGGTGGCCGTGGCCCTGCCGCACTTCGGCAGCCGCAACGGGCCGACGGAGATCGAAGAAGGTAGCGCCGCCGAGGCACTGCGCGCAACGCTCGAGGCCATGGGCCACGAGGTCAAGGCGCAGGACATGACCAGCGGACTGCACGTCCTGCAGCGCGCGCCCACGGGGTGGGTAGGCGCGGCGGATCCGCGCCGGGAAGGCAGCGCCGGCGGCGACTGACTCCCTTCAGCGTCGCCTACAACTTGATCGCCGGGTTAAGCGTGTAGACGCCCGTGAGGGCCGCCTCGGCCAGGATGTGGCCCTTGATCGCTTCGCGCACCTGCTGGCCGGTGAACCGGCCCTCGACGGGTACACGCGCGATGTCGAGCGCATAGAGCGTGAACACGTAGCGGTGCGGGATTTCGTCGTTCCAGGGCGGGCAGGGACCGTCGTAGCCGTAGTAGTCGCCGCTCATGTCCTTGTCCGATGCGAACCAGCCGGTGTAGTCGTTGATGCCCTGGCGCGTGCTGCGCGGCGCCGTCGGGCCGGATTTGCCGTGGGCAGTGACCTTTTCCGAGAATTCGCCAGCGGCGATTTCGGCCGGTTCGGGGGCTAGGTCCACCAGCACCCAGTGGAAAAAATCCACCCGCGGCAACGACGCCGGCACAGTGCGCCCTTCCTTGTTCACATCATCGCCGCGGCTGGGGACATCCGGATCGTGGCAGATCAGGGCCAGCGACTTCGTTCCCGGCGGCAGGTCGCTCCAGGCGAGCTGCGGATTGCGGTTGCTCGACAGGGCGACGTGACCCGGATCGTTCGCAATGCAAAAGGCATAGGTGCCGGAAATCTTGGCGCCGTCGGCAAAGCTGGTGCTGGTGAGTTTCATGGCAGTCCTCCCGATGATGTATTGAAACCGGTACGGGACGGGCGCCGCGGCCGGTGCGTTTCTGTCATTCTACTCGCAGCGCTGCCATCAGTCCGCGACCGGCGGCGCTCACGTGGCGCTGCGGCGTCTAAAATCGCCGACGCGAAAGCCGAGCAGCGCAAGACAACCGAAATACGCACCCGCGCCCAGCGCCACGACCAACGCAAGGCGCCCGACGCGCTCGATGCCATCGCTTTCGAGCCAGAACGATTCGGCCCCCATCCCGAACCACAGCGCGAGCGCCATGGTCAGCAGGGCGACGCACAGCTTTGCGGCGAAGCGTTGCCAGCCTGGCTGCGGCGAGTAGATGTCGCGCTTGCGCAGTCCGCGGTAAAGAAGTCCGGCATTGATGCACGAGGCCAGACCGATGGCCAGCGCCAGCCCGGCGTGCTTGAGGGGCACGATGAACGCGAGGTTCATGATCTGCGTCAGCGCCAGTGTGATCAGGCCGAACCTGACCGGCGTGCGAATATCCTGGCGTGCGTAATAGCCCGGTGCGAGTACCTTGACAAGGATGAGTCCGGTCAGCCCGACGCTGTAGGCGACCAGGGCAAGGCGCGTCTGCATCACATCGCGCACCGCGAAGGCGCCGTGGTAGAACAGCGTCGCGATCAAGGGCACGGCAAGGATGCCCAGCGCCAACGCCGCCGGCAGTGTCAGCAGCAGCGTCAGGCGCAAACCCCAGTCGAGCAGTGCGCTGAACTCGGTGCTGTTGGCGTCGGCGTGGTACTTCGACAGGCTGGGCAGCAGGATGGTACCCAAGGCAACGCCGAGCAGCCCGGACGGGAATTCCATCAGTCGATCGGCATAATAGAGCCACGACACGCTGCCGTCCGGCAGGAACGAGGCGAATATGGTATTGATGAGCAGGCTGATCTGGCTCACGGACACCCCCAGCATCGCCGGCAGCATGAGTTTCAGGATGCGGTTGACGCCCGGATCCTGAAGCGTGAATGCAAAGCGCGGCAGCATGCCGATTCGCGCCAGATGAGGCAGTTGGAATGCCAATTGCAGTATTCCCCCGAGGAACACCGCCCAGGCCAGCGCCAGCACCGGCGGATCGAAATAGGGCGCTGCAAACAGCGCCATGGCGATGAAGCTGAGATTGAGCAGCACCGGCGTGAAGGCCGGAATCGCGAAGCGGCTCCAGGTGTTGAGTACTCCGCCGGCCAGTGACACCAGCGAGATGAACAGGATGTAAGGGAAGGTGATGCGCGTGAGCTCGACGGTGAGATCGAACTTTGCCGGCTCGGCCGCGAATCCCGGTGCCGAGACGTAAATCAGCAGGGGCGTGACGGCGATGCCGAGCAGGGTGACGACGAACAATGCCAGAGTGAGCAAGGTCGCAACGTGGTTGACGAGCCGGCGAGTCTCGTCTTCGCCGCGCCGGTTCTTGTATTCGGCCAGGATGGGCACGAACGCCTGGGAGAACGCGCCCTCGGCGAACATGCGCCGCAGCAGGTTCGGCAGGCGGAAGGCGACGAAGAATGCGTCGGTTGCCATACCGGCGCCGAACGCACGGGCGATGACGAAATCGCGAACGAAGCCCAGGATGCGTGACAGCAACGTCATGCTGCTGACGGTGGCAAGGGCTCTGAGCAGGTTCATGCCGGCGCGCGAAAAAAGGCGAATGTTATCGGCTTCGCCCCGCTGGCGCCAGTCGCAGACGCTTGCAAGGAAAGCGGAAATTCCCTATACTGCGCGGCTTTTCGCCCCCTGACAAACCGGACCTATGGCCAACACGGCACAAGCTCGCAAACGTGCGCGCCAGGCGACCAAGCGCCGCGCCCACAATTTCAGCCAGCGCTCGGAGCTGCGCACGGCGATCAAGCGCGTCAAGAAGGCCATCGCTGCCGGCGACAAGGTGGCCGCACAAGCGGTCTATAGTGAGTCGGTCAGTGCCATCGACCGCATTGCGGACAAGAACATCATCCACAAGAACAAGGCGGCGCGGCACAAGAGCCGTCTTGCCGCAGCCATCAAGGCATTGTAAGTCCCCCGCCGGCGGGCTCTCCGGCCCGCCTTTTCTGCCAGGGCCCGGCCTGTCCTCGATGTCTTTCCTGTTGTATCAGGCTGACCGAAGTGCGGCTGCGACTCGCCCCTCGTGCATGGTAGGGGGTGTCGGCGACGCGCCCGCTGCGCAATGAAGAAGCCCACCAGCCGCATCCTGGTCGTCAACGACGAAGCCCTGGTCCTGAAGGAGCTGACGCGCGGTCTGAACGCTGCCGCACGCTCCATGGACAACCCGAACGGCATTTCCTTCGGCGGCGTGACGACGGCACGCGAGGCGCTCACCGCGATCGAGGAGGACGGCGACATCCAGGCCGTGATCGTCGACGACTCGCTCTACTCGCTCAAGAACGGCAGCCGCCATGCCAAGCATCTGAAGCAGATGTCCGCCCTGGAGCTGGTACAGGCGATCACGCGCCTACGCCCGGAGCTGAACGTCTACGTCCTGATCGCTCAGGAGCAGGAGGACGAGATCGTCGATGCCCTGTTCACCGAGGCAGTGGACGGATACTTCTACCGCGAGGAGCGCGACTACCGCGGCATCTATCGCATCGTGAACGCCCAGATCCAGGAAAAGGCGCGCACCCCTTTCTACGATCAGCTCAAGAGTTACGTGCTCATGGCCAAGGACGCCTGGCACACCCCGGGCCATTCCAGCGGCGACAGCCTGCGCGGCAGTCCGTGGATCAACGACTTCTACGAATTCATGGGCGAGCACATCTTCGACGCCGACTTGTCGGTGTCGGTGCCCATGCTCGATTCCCTCATGGATCCCGTCGGCGTGATCGCTCAGGCGCAGCAGATGGCGGCGGATGCCTTCGGCGCGCGACGCACGTTTTTCGCCACCAACGGCACGTCCACCGCTAACAAGGTGATCTTCCAGACCTTGCTGGCGCCGGGCGAGAAGCTGCTGCTGGACCGCAACTGCCACAAATCGGTGCATCACGGAGTCGTGCTCTCCGGTGCCCATCCGATCTACCTCGATTCGGCCCTGAATCGCAAGTACGGCGTCTATGGTCCGGTGCCCAAGGCAAGGCTGTTCGAGGCCTTCGACGAGCATGCCGATGCCGAGGCGCTGATCCTGACGTCCTGCACCTACGACGGCTTGCGCTACGACCTGCCACCGATCATCGAGGCGGCTCACCGCCGCGGCATCAAGGTGATCATCGACGAGGCATGGTACGGCTTCGCCCGCTTCCATCCGGCGTTTCGGCCCACGGCGCTGGAAGCCGGTGCCGATTACGCGACGCAGAGCACGCACAAGGTCCTGTCGGCGTTCTCGCAGGCGTCGATGATTCATGTGAATGACCCGACGTTCAACGCGCACCTGTTCCGCGAGAACTTCAACATGCACACGTCCACCAGCCCGCAGTACGCCATGATCGCGAGTCTGGACGTGGCACGACGGCAGGCGGTGATGGAGGGCTATAAACTCCTGGCGCGGACGCTGCAGCTCGCCCACGAACTGCGCCAGCAGATCAACTCGACCGGCGTGTTCCGCGTGCTGGCGCTGGAGGATCTGTTACCGGAGGAGGTGCGCAACGACGGCATCCAGCTCGATCCGACGAAGGTGACGGTGGATATCTCCTCCTGCGGACTGACGGTCGAGGACTTGCAGCGGGAACTGTTCGAGCGTTTCAACATTCAAGTCGAGAAGTCCACCTTCAACACGCTGACGCTGTTGCTCACCATCGGCACCACGCGCAGCAAGTGCTCGCGGCTCTACGACGCGCTGATGCGCATCGCGCTGGACAAGCATGCGCCGCGGCGGCTTTACCGGGCGCCGGAAATCCCCGGGTTTACGGAGCTGCGTTTCCTTCCCCGGGACGCCTACTACTGCGGCGGCGAGCTGGTGCCTCTGGTGGACGAGAGCGACCAAGTCAATTCGCGCCTCGATGGCCGCGTCTCGGCTGACCAGATCACCCCCTATCCGCCGGGGATCCCCGTCCTCGTGCCCGGACAGCTCATCACGGCCGACGTCATTCAGTACCTAGTGACGCTCCTGCGTTCCCAGAAACGCGTCGAATTGCACGGCATCGTGCATGAAGGCTATTTACCCTGCGTGCGCGTGCTCTCGGCGATGGAAGAAAAGCGGCTGCGCAAACTCAAGCATGAATGAAGCAATCGCGGGCCTAGAAAGCAAACGTCGCCCACGAATTGTAAAAATCTCTGTAAAATAAGGTGTTATCTTGATATTCTGGCATTTGACGGATATACTCGGCGCTCCAGAAGGAGTAATGCTTTCGGCTGAAAGGGGTTAACTATGCGTCCCCCTGCCTCGACCAAGTATCGATTTCGCATTCGCACCCGCGCAGGGGCGATCATCGACAATCTGACCATCCCCGGCCGCGACCCCGGAGAGGCGGAGCGCAAGCTGCGTCAGATCTACAAGGGATGCGAGATTCTCGACCGCGACCCACCGCCGGACATGGCAGCCCGCCTCCAATCGAGCCTGCAGCCGCGCACGTTTGAGAACGTGGTGCGCCTGAAGGCCGGCTCCTCGTCAAAGAAGTCCGCTGGCCGTTAATTCATCCAGCAGCGCAGCGTAGTCCTGTGCCCCCCGGCTCGACGCGGCGTGACTGAAGATGTCGCGACTGTAAGCCGGGCTCTCCGCGATCGCGACGTTCTCCGAAATTACCGTCCGGCACACCTCGTCGCCGAAGTGCTCGCGCATACGCCGTTCGATCTCGAAGCTCATGTTGCGCCGGCGATCGAAGCGCGTCAGCAGATAGATGCGACTGATGCGTCGCTTGAGCACCGGCGCCAGGGCGCTCAACGTCCGCTCCACCTGCAGGGCACCGCGCAGCGATAGGTAGTCCGATGACACGGGAATGAGCAGGGCGTCGGCGGCGAAGACCGCGTTGAGCGAGAGCACGCCGAGGAAAGGGCAGCAATCGATGATAACGGTCTCGGTATCGGCGTCGGATTCCAGCTCGTCGAGACCATGATTCAGCCGGTTCAGGATGTTCGGACCCTTGCCGAACACCGAATCCACCTTAATCAGCTCGGCATGGGCGGGAATCAATCCGCCCGCGCCTGTCACCGGCAAGCGCAGATCGCGCAGGGGAGTGTTGTCCTGGTAGAAGGAAAACACGCTTCTGCGATAGTCGCTCGGTGCCGCCCCGACGATCGTCGACAGGTGCGCCTGCGGGTCGAGGTCGACGAGCAGCGGCGGTACCTTCCAGCGGCCCAGTGCGGCGCCCAAATTGAGGGCCGTGGTCGTCTTGCCGACCCCACCCTTCTGATTGAATACGGCGATGCGTGTCATGGCGTTCGCGGCCCGGGGACGATATATACAAGGCAGTATTTTTGACTTAAGATGCTTGAGCAGGCAACACATCGACACGGCGGCGAGAGCCGCCGTGTTGTTTTGCCCGACCCGTTCTTGCGTGCCCAATCCATGCCGCACTTGATGAACACCTATTCGAGGCTACCCGTGGCTTTCAGCCACGGCGAAGGCGTCTGGCTGTTCGACGAAAACGGCAAGCGCTACCTCGATGCCCTTGCCGGCATTGCCGTGTCCACGCTCGGGCATGCGCATCCGCGTCTGGTCCGGGCGCTGACGGAGCAGGCGCAGCGGGTCATCCACACCTCCAATATCTATCGTATTACTCAGCAGGAGCTGCTCTCCGACAGGCTGGCTGCGTTGTCGGGTATGGACGAAGTGTTCTTCTGCAACTCCGGCTGCGAAGCGAACGAAGCGGCGATCAAGCTCGCGCGGCTCTACGGGCACGCGCGCGGCGTCGAGGTGCCGGCCATCCTGGTCATGGAAAAGGCCTTCCACGGGCGCACGCTGGCGACGCTATCGGCCACCGGCAACCGCAAGGTGCAGGCGGGATTCGAGCCGCTGGTGGGCGGATTCGCACGCGTGCCCTTCGACGACCTGGATGCGGTGGCCCAGGTGGCGGAGAAGAACCAGAACATCGTTGCCGTGCTGGTCGAGCCGATTCAAGGCGAGGGCGGCGTCAACGTCGCGCACGCCGGCTATCTGCAGGGGCTGCAGCGCATCTGCGACGAGCGCGGCTGGCTGCTCATGCTGGACGAGGTCCAGTGCGGCACGGGACGCACCGGTACGTGGTTCGCGTTTCAGCACTCCCGAGTTCGTCCCGATGTCGTCACGCTGGCGAAGGGCTTGGGCTCCGGTGTGCCGATCGGTGCCTGCCTAGCGGCAGGTAAGGCCGCCGGCGTGTTCAAGCCGGGCAGCCACGGTTCAACCTTCGGCGGCAATCCGCTGGCCTGCGCTGCGGCGCTGACCACCCTGCAGGTCATCGAGGACGACGCTCTGATGGCCTCCGCCGCCCGGCTTGGGGAGACGATTCGCGGCAGTTTCCGCGATCAGCTCGCCGGGCTCGGCGCCGTGCGCGCCATACGCGGCGATGGCCTGATGATAGGCATCGAGCTCGACCGGCCGTGCGCTGAGTTGGTTCGCCGCGCGCTCGACCGGGGGCTGCTCATCAACGTCACCGTGGAAAGCGTGATACGGCTGCTTCCGCCGCTGACCTTCAACGATGAGCATGCCGCGCAGCTCGTGGACACTCTGAGCCCGCTCATCCGGGAATTCGTCGCCGGCTGACGATCCGTTTCGCCATGGCATCTGCAAGACACTTCCTGCAGTTCAACGATTTCACGCGCGATGAATTCGAGCATGTCTTCGCGCGCACGCAGTGGATCAAGAATCAGTTCAAATCCTATAAGCAGTATTGGCCGCTCGGCGATCGCACCCTGGCCATGATCTTCGACAAACCGAGCACGCGCACGCGGCTGTCCTTCGAGGCCGGCATGCATCAGCTTGGCGGCGCCGCGATCTTTCTCAACACGCGCGACATGCAGCTTGGCCGCGGCGAGCCGGTGGAGGATGCGGCGGTGGTCATGTCGCGCATGGTGGACATCGTCATGATCCGCACCTTCGAGCAAAGCGTCATCGAACGTTTCGCGGCCCACTCCCGGGTGCCGGTGATCAACGGTCTGACCAACGAGTACCATCCCTGCCAGATTCTTGCGGACATCTATACCTTCATCGAGCATCGCGGGCCGATCGCGGGCAAGACGGTGGCCTGGATCGGCGATTCGAACAACGTCTGCAACACGTGGCTGCAAGCGGCCGAAGTGCTCGATTTCAATGTGCATGTGTCCACCCCGCCCGGCTACGAAGTGGAACCGGAGCGCGCCGGGTTGTACGGCACCGACCACTACGAGGAGTTCGCCGATCCGATGGATGCCGCCCGCGGCGCCGATCTCGTCACCACCGACGTGTGGACCAGCATGGGTTTCGAGGCGGAAAACGAAACCCGGATGAAGGCTTTCCACGACTGGCAGGTGGATGCCGAGATGATGAAGCTGGCCAGAGCAGACGCGCTGTTCATGCACTGCCTGCCGGCCCACCGGGGCGAGGAGGTGGCGGCAGAGGTAATCGACGGACCCCAGAGTGTCGTCTGGGACGAGGCGGAGAATCGCCTGCACACGCAAAAGGCGCTGATGGAGTTTCTGCTGCTCGGGCGGGTGGCGCCATGAAGCCGGGTCGCCTTGGCCTGTGCCTCGCTGCCGGCTTGTTCGCCGCGGCCGCATCGGCGGTAGACGACGCGCGCCAGCTGGTGAAGATGTCCCCGGAGGCGCGAGCGGAGATGCGTGCCGAGATGCTGGATTTCCAGACGGCGCTGCATCTCATCGTCACCGCCCTGGGCGAAGGAAAACTGGGCGAAGCGGCGGACACGGCCGAGAGCCAGATCGGCCTCTCCGCGATGGGCCGCCACCGCAATGCTCCGGCCAATGCCCGTCCCGGCATGTACATGCCCAACGAAATGCACGCCATCGCCCGAGGCATGCACGCCTCCGCCAGCGATTTTGCCAAGGCTGCGAGGAGCGGCGAGCCGAGCAAGGCGCTGGCGGCACTGCAGCCGGTGACCGGCGCCTGCGTCACCTGTCACCGCACCTACCGAACGCAGTAGTTCGATCGTTATTCGGGAACCGACATGAGCGAAGTGAAAAAAGCCGTGCTCGCCTATTCCGGCGGACTGGACACCTCGGTGATCCTCAAGTGGCTGCAGGATACCTACCATTGCGAGGTCGTCACGTTCACCGCCGACATCGGCCAGGGCGAGGAACTGGAGCCGGCCCGGCAGAAGGCGCTGCAGTTCGGCATCAAGCCGGAGCACATCTTCATCGACGATCTGCGCGAGGAGTTCGTGCGCGATTTCGTCTTCCCCATGTTCCGGGCCAATGCAATCTACGAGGGGGAGTACCTGCTCGGGACTTCCATCGCGCGCCCCCTGATCGCCAAGCGCCAGATCGAGATCGCCCGGCTGACCGGCGCCGATGCGGTCTCCCATGGCGCCACCGGCAAGGGCAACGACCAGGTGCGCTTCGAACTCGGCTACTACGCGATCGAGCCGAACATCCGCATCATCGCGCCATGGCGCGAGTGGGACCTGCTGTCGCGGGAGAAGTTGCTCGCCTACGCCGAGAGTCACGGCATTCCGGTGGAGATGAAGCACAAGAGCGGCGGTAGCCCCTACTCAATGGACGCCAATCTCCTGCATATCTCCTATGAAGGCCGCATTCTCGAAGACCCGGCGCGTGAGGCGGATGAGGATATGTGGCGCTGGACCGTGTCGCCGGAAAAGGCGCCGGATGCGGCGGAATACGTTGATCTGGAATACGAGCGCGGTGACATCGTCGCCATCAACGGCAAGCGCCTGAGCGCCGCCGAAGTGCTGACCGAACTGAACCGCTTGGGCGGCAAGCACGGCGTCGGCCGGTTGGATCTGGTGGAGAACCGCTATGTCGGCATGAAATCGCGCGGCTGCTACGAGACGCCCGGGGGCACGATCATGCTCAAGGCGCATCGCGCCATCGAGTCAGTCTGCCTCGACCGGGAGGTCGCGCACCTCAAGGACGATCTCATGCCGCGCTACGCCAACCTGATCTACAACGGTTATTGGTGGAGTCCCGAGCGCCAGGCGCTGCAGGTACTGATCGATCACACCCAGCAGGGCGTCAACGGCTGGGTGCGGGTCAGGCTCTATAAGGGCAACGTCATCGTCGCCGGGCGCGACTCGAAGACCGATTCGCTGTTCGATCCTGCGATCGCGACCTTCGAGGACGATGCCGGCGCCTACAACCAGGCCGATGCCGCCGGCTTCATCCGGCTCAACGCGCTGCGCATGCGCATCGCCGCCAATCTGCGCAACAAGAAATCCTGAGCGCAGCCGGCAGGGCCGCACAGGCGGCGATTGGCCGGGAGGCCATGCGCCCGAGGTGCCTGACCCGGTGCCGGACGATCTCGGTGTTACTCCAGGAGTCATTCATGTCCCAGTTCGACAATGTCAGCGTCGTCAAGAAGGCGAACGTCTATTTCGACGGCAAGTGCGTCAGCCACGCGGTACTTTTTCCAGACGGCACGAAGAAGACCATCGGTGTCATCTTTCCGTCGTCGCTGACTTTCAACACGGGCGCGCCGGAGGTGATGGAGCTTAACGCCGGCAAATGCCGTGTCCGTCTCAAAGGCGAGAGCGAATGGCGGACCTACGGCGCCGGGGAGCGCTTCAGCGTGCCGGGCAACAGCAGCTTCGATATCGAAACCCTGGAGCTGCTCGACTACGTCTGCCATTTCGCCTAGTCGATCGAACGGAATCGGGAGTCCGCTGCCATGCCTTCCTTTGACATCGTCTCAGAGGTGAACCAGGTCGAACTGCGCAACGCGGTGGATCAGGCCAACAAGGAGATTGGCAACCGCTTCGACTTCAAGGGGTCGGACGCACGCGTCGAGCATGCCCAGAACCTGCTTACGCTGTTCGCCGACGATGAGTTCAAGCTCGGCCAGGTCTACGACATCCTCACCGGCAAGCTCGGCAAGCGCGGCGTCGACGTGCGCAGCCTGGAGCGGGGCAGGACGGAAAAGGTCAGCGGCAACAAGGTCAAACAGGAAGTCAAAGTGCGGGTCGGGGTGGACGCCGACCTGGCAAAGAAGATCGTCAAGCTGATCAAGGATGCGAAACTGAAGGTTCAGGCGAGCATCCAGGGCGATGCCGTGCGCGTCTCCGGCGCCAAGAAGGATTTGCTTCAGGATGCGATCGCGCTGGTGCGCAAGTCGGTGACCGACTATCCGCTGCAGTTCGGCAACTTCCGCGACTAAACGCGCGCGCGCTCGTGTCCAGGTGCTATGTCCGGGACAATCCGGCCGACCACTTTGTATAGACGCGGGCGGCGACCTCCTGCAGGGCGGCAAGGCGCGCGTCGATGTCGGCATACATCTCCTCGGGAGTCTGTATCCCCGGGCCGCGCGTGCCCGCCACTTCCTCCGTCCACTGCCGGTTCCAGAGGCGGATCATGGCCTCGGTCATCTCCACATGGCACTGCATGGCCAGATTCTTACCGAGGACGAAACACTGATTGGCGCAGTGGGCGCTGGACATGAGCAGTCGGGCGTCCTTCGGCAAACTGAAGGTCTCACCGTGCCAGTGGAAGGATTCGAATTCACGCGTCGCGCCGAACCATTCCCGCGCCAGCGGATCGTCCGGGAGGGTGACCCGGCCCCAGCCGATTTCCTTTATCGGATTGCGCATGACGACGCCCCCGAAGGCTTTGGCCATGAGTTGGCCGCCGAGGCAGTGGCCGATGACGGGAACGTCGGCCGCCGCCGCCGCTCTAATCAGCGCGCATTCCTGTTCGACCCACGGCAGCGGGTCATTGACGCTCATGGGACCGCCCATGAATGCCAGGCCGGAAAACTGCCGGGCGTCCGAGGGTACAGATTCACCTTCGTCGACCGTTATAAGACGCCAGGGAATCGATCGTTCATCGAGGAATGTGGCAAAATAACCCGGCCCTTCGCCGGGACTGTGACGAAATATGGCTACAGGTTTCATTGGCGCAAATCGGGCGCTGAATCAAGAAGTTCGAATGAGACGCAGGGTGCATTGTAGCGCAGCCGGCGTGCTCGCCATCTGCGCGGCATTGGCATCGCCCATAGCCGGCGCGATCGACGTCAATGTCGTCGGCGTGTTTCCCGGCAAGGCGGTGCTGATCATCAACGGTGGCGCGCCGCGTACCCTTGCTGTGGGCGCCAAGTCCGCCGAGGGCGTCAAATTGCTCGGCGTCGAGGGCGATAGCGCGACACTGGAGATCGACGGCAAGCGTCACCGCCTGGCCATGGGCCAGGGTTTCGGCTCGGGCGATGGCGGCGGTTCGCGATCAGAGATCACGACGCTGACAGCCGACGGCCGCGGTCATTTCGTGACGACCGGCGCAGTCAATGGCGTGCCGGTGCGTTTCCTGGTCGATACCGGCGCCACGCTGGTTTCCCTCGGCGCTTCGGACGCAGTACGAGCCGGGGTCGAGTACCGCAAAGGCGAGCCGAGCATGACCATGACGGCGAACGGACCGACCCAGGTTTGGCGCGTCAAGCTTAATGTGGTGCGCGTCGGCGAGACGACACTGAATAACGTCGAGGCTGCCGTCCATGCCATCGACCTGCCGGTGGCCCTGCTGGGCATGAGTTACCTCAATCGCATGGAGATGAATCGCGACGGCAGCACCATGACGCTGCGCAAGCGGTTCTGACGATCATGGCTGTGCTTTCCTGGCGCCCGGACGATCTCGAAGTGCCGCCCTACACGGCGGACTGGCTGCGGCAGCGCCTGGCGGACGGCGGCGCGCTGACGCCGGTCACCGAGAGTGGCGCGGCAGTCGATCGGTTGACACCGGCGGCCGTGCTGATGCCGGTCGTGGCGCGGGATTACGGCCTGACATTGCTGCTGACACAGCGCACGGATCACCTGCACGATCATCCGGGGCAGGTGGCGTTTCCGGGTGGACGACGGGACGATACGGACGCCTCTCCGCTGGCGACTGCGCTGCGTGAAGCGGAAGAGGAAATCGGGCTCGATCCGGCGCAGGTCGAGGTGATCGGCGTGCTCCCAGAGTACCGCACTGGCACGGGGTTCAGTGTCACGCCGGTCGTCGGTCTGGTCAGTCTGCCCCTGTCACTGCGGCTGGACGAGTTCGAGGTGGCGCAGGTGTTTGAGGCGCCGCTGGATTTCCTGCTCGATCCGGCCAACCACAAGCGCCAGAGCATCCATGTCCGCGGTGCTCTGCGCGAATACTACGCCATGCCCTACGATGGCCACTTCATCTGGGGTGCGACGGCCGGGATGATCGTCAGCCTCTACCGGCACCTGCATTCGCTCTGACGGCCGGTTCGCCCACGGCGCGCCGGCCGGCTCCGATCAGAACTCCGGAACGCGCGCTTCCACACCCTGCCAGAATTGATCGGCCTTGCGCTTGCCTCGGGTCGCCTCGACGACCGTGCGGTATCGTTCCAACTGCGCCACCAATTGTTCGATGTCCAAGCACGCCTCGATGCGCTCGGCCATGGGTTCGGCGTCCGGTCCGATCTCGTCGAGAAGGAAATGCGCTGCGAAGTGCTTGGCCGAGGCGAGGGAGACCTCGGGAGCGGCTTCGGCCGGCGCCTTGGCCTCTGCCGACGCGCTGGCTGGCAGCACCTCGCTTGCGGGCGTGAGCACCAGCCGCTCGATGAACCCCTGTCCCAACAGATCGCTCAGGAACTGCTCGGCGTCGCCGAAGTGCCGCGTCTTCTCGATGATCTGCTGAACCGTGCTCTTGCCGTCGACGAGGATAAGGACCGATCTCTCGCGCGCTGGCAATTTGTGGGCACGGGTAGCGACCTCCTGCAGTCCTTTGTCGGTCTTGTGAAATACCGCTTGCTTGTCCATGCCGTTTCACTGCCTCACACTTGTATCTTAGCTTGTTCTTCGAGCGTCGATCGCGGTATCGCGTTGGCGATCGGCTGCAGTGCGTGGCAGGTAGCGAGGCCTCGCGGACTGTTGTGCCCGCCGGCGTCGCCGGTGCGGGCTCCAGAGGCCTGTTAACGACAGATTTTGTGGTATGTTGAATTTTTGTTCGCGCCGGGAGCATGGCGGACACCCGCGCTGTTTTCGCTGCCGATGACGTTGATTTCGCTGATTGCAGCCTTTTTGATCGAACAGGTGCAGCCGCTCGACGTCGCGAAATGGGTACGTGCCCCGCTCGGACGCGTTGCCGAGTACTTCGAGGCGCGATTCAACGACGGGCAGGCGCGCCACGGCATGATTGCCTGGATTCTGGCAGTGGCACCGCCGGCGCTCGCCGTCGGCGCGCTCTACCACGTTCTCGACCGCATTCACCCCCTGTTCGCGCTGGTGCTCAATGTTGGCGTTCTGTACCTGACGATGGGCTTTCGTCATGTCAGCCACTATTTCACCGATGTGCATGAGGCGCTACGTAAGGGCGAACTGGACCGCGCGCGTGCACTGATCGCCGAATGGCGTGGCCGTGGCGCGGAGCATCTCAGTTCCAGCGACGTGGCGCGGCTTGCCATCGAAGAGGCGTTGGTTGCCTCGCATCGGCATGTTTTCGGCGTTGCTTTCTGGTTCGTTGTCCTGCCCGGACCGGTCGGCGCTATCGCGTATCGGATGGCGGAATTCCTGGCGCAGCGCTGGGGGCAGCGCAGCGCAACGGAGTTCAGCGCCTTCGGTCAGTTTGCCCGATCGGCATTCGTTGCCATGGACTGGCTGCCGCTGCGACTGACGGCGCTCGCCTTTGCCGTCGTGGGCGATTTCGAGGACGCGGTGTATTGCTGGCGAACCCAGGCCGCCCGGTGGCACGACCCGGCTTCGGGTATACTGCTTGCGAGCGGGGCTGGCGCCCTCGGTGTTCGATTGGGAATGCCGGTGTATGAGTCAGGGGAAATCACGCAGCGACCCGAACTTGGGCTGGGCGATGACGCAGACGCCGATTTCATGCAGAGCACGATCGGGCTCGTCTGGCGCACACTCATCCTCGGCCTGATGCTGCTCACTTTGCTCGGCATCGCCAGTTGGGTTGGAAGTTGAGGTCCGGGTGGACACGCACGCGCCTGAGTCCAATTTTGTGCGGCGTGCAACGGCGCTCGAATCATGAATAATCAGAGTTCGCCGCCAGATCACGGGGGAGGATGTTTCCGGCGGCGTTTCACGCGACTATCCTAAAGATAGGCACTTACGACAGGAGGAAAGAGCATGGCGGAAAAAAGGGAAATCGTATTTGTCGGTGCGGTCCGGACGGGCATCGGGGATTACGGCGGTACATTGAAGGATTTCGCACCAACCGATCTCGGTGCGCGTGTCATCAAGGAAGCGTTGGCGCGTGCAAATGTGGATCCCGCCCAGGTGGGCCATGTCGTGATGGGCAATATCATCCACACCGAAGCGAAGGACATGTACCTGTCGCGGGTGGCGATGATCAACGCCGGCATACCCAAGGAAACGCCCGCGCTGACCCTGAACCGCTTGTGCGGCAGCGGCTTCCAATCCATCGTTACGGCTGCCAACGTGATCACCCTCGGCGACGCTGATTGTGCCGTCGCCGGCGGCGCCGAATCGATGAGCCGCGCGCTCTACAGCCTGCCGGCGGGCCGCTGGGGCGCACGCATGAATGATACGAAACTGATCGACATGATGGTCGGCGCGCTCACCGATCCGTTCGACACCGTCCACATGGGCGTCACTGCGGAGAACGTGGCGGCCCGTCACGGCATCACGCGCGAGATGCAGGATGCCTTTGCCGTCGAAAGTCACAAGCGCGCCGCCGCAGCTGCGGCCGCAGGCCGCTTCAAGGATCAGATCCTGCCCATCGAAATTCAGAGCAAGAAAGGCACGATCCAGTTTGCCGCCGACGAGCACGTTCGGGGCGACGTCACGGTCGAGGGGCTGGGCAAGCTCAAGGCGGTGTTCAAGAAGGACGGCGGGGTGACCGCCGGCAATGCCTCGGGCATCAATGACGCGGCGGCCGCGGTGGTGCTGATGGAGGCCGGCGCCGCTGCCAAGGCGGGCGCCAAGCCCCTTGCACGGCTCGTGGCCTACGCCTACGCGGGTGTCGAGCCGGCCTACATGGGTGAGGGTCCGATTCCGGCGGTGCGCAAGGTGCTCGATCGCGCCGGGCTGAAGCTGTCGGACATCGACCTGATCGAATCCAACGAGGCCTTTGCGGCGCAAGCGCTGGCCGTGTCCAAGAACCTGGACTTCGATTCGGCCCGGACCAACCCGAACGGCGGGGCCATCGCGCTCGGCCATCCGATCGGCGCCACCGGCACAATTCTGACGGTGAAGGCGATCTACGAACTGCAGCGCAGCGGCAAACGCTATGCTCTCATCACCATGTGCATCGGCGGCGGCCAGGGCATCGCCGGGGTGATCGAGCGCCTGTAAGCGCTGGCGTGTAGTTCCAGTTAGGCGCTAGCTGCACCACGCGGGCTCGGCCTCAGGCCGGGCCCGCACCATTTTGAGCAGTCCGTGCCCGCTGCCAGTGCGGCGGGCACGGGGGCTGAACCGCTTTTCCCTTGGGGAATGCGGCGCGATGCCTCGTGGTGAGTCCGACTTTTCAGGTGGCACGCTTCTAGCTCACGGAGCAGTAAAGACCTCGTAACGCTCGAAGTCCGCGAGACATGCCTATCGCTTTCTACGACGAGATGCACACCGCCGATGGCGCGGTGCGCGAACACTATGCGCCGTATGCCCAATGGCTGGCCGCCATGCCTGCCGAGCGCATTGCCAAGAAGCGCGCCGAAGCGGACATGCTGTTCCACCGGGTGGGCATCACCTTCGCTGTCTATGGCGAGGAAGCGGGCACGGAGCGCCTGATTCCCTTCGACATCGTGCCGCGCATCATTCCCGCCGCCCAGTGGCAGCGGCTCGCCGCCGGGCTACGTCAGCGCGTCAAGGCCTTGAATGCCTTCCTCCAAGATGTCTACCACGATCAGGACATCCTCAAGGCGGGACGCATTCCCTCCGAACAGGTGCTGTGCAATGCCCAGTACCGGCCGGAGATGCAGGGTGTGGATGTGCCCGGCGGCATCTACGCCCACATCGCAGGAATCGACGTGGTGCGCGCCGGCCAGGGCGAGTTCTACGTCCTCGAGGACAATCTGCGCGTGCCGTCCGGCGTGTCCTACATGCTGGAGGACCGCAAGATGATGATGCGGCTATTCCCGGAACTGTTCGCCCGCTACGCGGTAGCGCCGGTCGACCACTATCCGGACCTGCTGCTGGAAAACCTGCGCGCCGTGGCGCCACACGGCGTGAGCGATCCGACGGTGGTCCTGCTCACGCCGGGCGCCTGCAACAGCGCCTACTTCGAGCACGCCTTCCTCGCCCAGCAGATGGGCATCGAGCTGGTCGAAGGGCGCGACCTGTTCGTCAGCGACGAGGCGGTCTATATGCGCACCACGCGCGGCCCGCAGCGCGTGGACGTCATCTACCGGCGCATCGACGACGACTTCCTCGATCCGCTCGCCTTCCGCCCGGATTCCATGCTCGGCGTGCCGGGGCTGCTGGCCGTCTATCGCGCCGGCCGCGTCACGCTCGCCAACGCCATCGGTACCGGCGTGGCCGACGACAAATCCGTCTATCCCTATGTGCCGGAGATGATCCGCTTTTACCTGGGCGAGGAGCCGTTGATCGAAAACGTACCGACCTGGATGCTGCGCAAACCCGAGGATCGGGACTACGTTCTGGCGCATCTGCCGGAGTTGGTGGTCAAGGAGGTGCATGGCGCCGGCGGCTACGGCATGCTGGTCGGGCCCGCGTCCACCAAGGCGCAGATCGAGGCCTTTCGCGAGCGCATCCTGGCCACGCCGGAGAAATACATCGCACAGCCGACACTGGCCCTGTCCGCCTGCCCGACGCTCATCGACTCGGAGCAGGGTGCCACCGCGTCACCGCGCCACATCGACCTGCGGCCGTTCGTGCTTTCGGGGCGGGACATCAACATCGTCCCCGGCGGGCTGACGCGCGTGGCGCTGCGGGAGGGCTCGCTCGTGGTCAATTCGTCCCAGGGCGGCGGAACCAAGGACACCTGGGTGCTGGAGCGCTGAGGAGGTCCCATGCTGAGTCGCACCGCCGATCACCTGTACTGGCTGTCGCGCTATACGGAGCGGGCCGAGAACATGGCGCGCATGCTCGACGTCACCTACCGCATGTCCCTGCAGCCGCAGGCGGACGGCAAGGCGGACCAGAACTGGATGGCCGTGCTCAGCATCACCGATCTGCACGAACCCTTCCGCAAACGCTCGCCGGCAGCCAATGCCGATGACGTGCTCGACTTCCTCGTCTTCGACGCCTCGAATCCCAGCAGCATATACAGTTGCCTCAAAGCGGCGCGCGAGAACGCGCACGCCGTGCGCGGCACGCTTACCTCGGAGCTGTGGGAAACGATCAACGCCACCTGGCTCAGGATGCGCGATTTTCCGAGCAAGCGCCTGGCCGGTAGCGAGATCGGCGGTTTCTTCGAGTGGGTGAAGTACCGCTCCCATCTGACCCGGGGCGTCACCTTCGGTACGATGCTGCACGACGAGGCCTTCCATTTCATACGCCTCGGCACCTTTCTGGAGCGGGCCGACAACACTGCCCGCATACTGGATGTGAAGTACCACGTGCTGCTGCCCAGCACTGACGAGGTGGGCGGCGCCGCGGACTACTACCAGTGGGGCGCGCTGTTGCGTTCTGTGTCGGCCTTCGAAGTCTATCGAAAGGTCTATCGCGACCTAATCACGCCATCGCGCGTGGCGGAGCTGCTCATCCTGCGCGACGACATGCCGCGTTCCCTGCATCGCTGCATGAACGAGGTCTATTCGATCCTCAGGACCGTGGCCAACGGTCATTCCCGGGAAACCGAAAGGCGTGCCGGTGAGCTGCACGCCGAGCTACACTATGGCCGCATCGAGGACATATTCCGCGCCGGCCTGCACGAGTATCTGGACAACTTCCTCGTCCGCACCAACGACCTGGGCAACCGCATCGGCGAGGACTTCCTGATTCCGATCGCCGCAAGCTGAGTCCGCCATGCTGCTCGACATCCACCACGAGACTGCCTTTCGCTCCACCAATCCGGCGGGGCACGACATCCGCTACCTGCGCCTGACGCCGCGTCAGCGCGACCTGCAGGAGATCCTCGGCTGGCGCATCGTTGCGCCCGGCAGGCAGCGCTGCCATGAGGACGCCTACGGCAATGTCGTCACCGTCCTCACGCTCAATGCGCCGCAGGAGATGCTGAAGATCGTCGTCGACGGCAGGGTGCACACCTGCGAAGACGACGGGCACGTCCTGCGCGATGCCGGAGACATATCGCCGCTGGCCTTTCTGGCCGAGACGCCGCACACGACGGCCGAAGCCGATCTGCGCGCTTTCGCGCGCGAGTACCTGTGCCGGCACGGCGATCCGCTCCAGGCGCTGAGCGATCTCAATGCCGCCATCTGCGCCCGTGTCGCCTGGGAGCCCGGGGCGGACGAGCACGATCGGAGCTCTTCCCAGGTGCTCGACCTCGGACGCGGCACCAGCAAGGATCAGGCACACCTGTTCATCGCCTGCTGTCGCGCCTGCGGCATTCCGGCGCGCTGCGTCAGCGGCTACCTCTACGCCGGCGCGGACGGACAAACCGGCAGCCATGTCTGGGCCGATGCCTGGGCCAATGGCCTCGGCTGGGTGAGCTTCGATGTCACGCACCAACGCTTGACCGATGCGCGATACTGCCGGCTCGCCATCGGGCGCGACTATCTCGATGCCTGTCCGGTGCGCGGCACGCGCCCAGCCGGCAGCGAGGAGCACTTGCGGGTGCGCGTCTCGGCCGCCTCGCAGCAACAGCAATAGCACGCTGCTTCACCGGCTGGCGGGCGGCACGTTATCATGCCTGCCTGTCCTTCGATTGCTCCGCCGCGATGACCTATTGTGTTGCCACGCTGCTCGACGCCGGACTAGTGTTCCTGTCCGACTCCCGCACCAACGCCGGGGTCGATCACATCAACACCTTTCGCAAGATGAGCATCTACGAGCGACCCGGCGACCGCGTTCTGGTGCTCATGAGTTCCGGCAATCTGGCGATCACCCAGTCGCTGGTCAATATTCTCGACGAGCGCCTGGCGGCCGAGGATGGCAGCGGCAATCTGTGGAACGTGCCCAATCTGTTCGAAGCGGCGCGCCACGTCGGCGATGTGTTGCGCGAAGTCCATCGGCGCGACGCCGAGGCGCTGCGCGAGTTCGGCATCGAGTTCAACGCCGCGTTCATCCTCGGCGGCCAGATTCGTGGCGAGGCGCCTCGACTGTTCAACGTCTATGCCGCCGGCAATTTCATCGAGGCCACGCCCGACACACCCTACTTCCAGATCGGCGAGTCGAAGTACGGCAAGCCCATCATCGACCGCGTCGTAAACAGCCGCACCACCCTGGACGAGGCGGCCAAGTGCGCGCTGATCTCCATGGATTCCACCATCCGCAGCAATCTTTCCGTGGGCCTGCCGCTGGACCTCGTGTGCATTCGCCGCGACGCGCTGTGCGTGCTCTCGCACGTCAGCATCGACGCCGACAACGACTACTTCAAGATGATCCGCTCGCGCTGGGGCGCCAGCTTGCGCCAGGCGTTCAGCGAGCTTCCCAATCCCGAGTGGATCGAGAAGGGGTGAGGCGGCTGGTCACCACACAGAACGCAGCGGGCACGGAGGAAATCAAGGAAGAATCGACCCGATCGGCATAAGCGCAGCGAGCGGTCGACGTGCCGCCGGTAATCGATCTATGTCTGCGTCCGCTGTGTCCTCTGCGGTGGAGAGCGTTTTCGAATCACCGGCGCGCCGAGTCGCTCACCGCGCGGCGGATGTTCTGATAGTGCTGCAACCGCAGACGCGTGATGGCGCCAGCCTCGGCGGCATGAATGATGGCGCAATCGGGTTCACTGTCGTGGCGGCAATCCCTGAAACGGCAGTGGCCAAGATAGGGTAGGAATTCGACGAACGCAGCCTCTAGATCGGCCGTGGTCAGATGGGCCAAGCCGAACTCCTGGAGCCCGGGACTGTCGATGATGCCGCTGGTGTCGTCCAGGCGGTAAAGCCGTGACAGCGTGGTGGTGTGCTTGCCTGTGTCCAGCGCCGTGGAGATCTCCCGCGTCTCCGCGTTCGCGCCTGGCGCCAGGGCATTGATAAGGGTCGACTTGCCCATGCCCGACTGCCCGACCAGCACGCTCAACCTACCCGCCAGGTGGGGCCGCAGAGCCTGGACGTCGTCGCGCGCGCTCAGTTCGACGACCGGGTAGCCGGCGTTGGCAAACACACGCAACTGCGCGCGCGCCTGCTCGAGTCCGTCCGCGATGTCGATCTTGTTCAGCACGACAACGGCCGCCATCGACTGCTGCGCAGCCGCCGCCAGGCAACGGCTGATCAGCTCGGTGCCAAAACTTGGCTCGACGGCGACGACGACGACGATCTGCGTGGCGTTGGCGGCGATGAGCTTTTGCCGATAGGCGTCGGAGCGGTAGAGCAGTGTGTGCCGGGGCTCGAAGCCGGTGATGATCCCCTGGCCGGGCGCGGCGGGCGCGACGCTGACCCGGTCACCGCAGGCGAGGAGGCTTTTCTTGCCGCGGGGATGACAGAGAATGCTGCTCCGGTCGTCGAGTTCGACCCGGTATTGCCGCCCGTAGGCGGCCACGACGACACCGGTCAGCGTTGCGCCCAAACGATCCGTGCTGTCCGGGCGAGTCCGGCGAGCAGAGCGGCGGGCCGCAATTCCAATGCCATGACCGGTCTACTTGAACTTGTAGTATTGCTGGTTGAGGTAGGTGGCGACATGCACTTCCTCCTCGGGGAACCAGCCGGAGTTGGTCTGGGCGTTGCACGCGGCCACGCGCTGCACCAGCGCTTCTGGCGTGTTAATCAGTCGCGGATTGCGCGTGTATATCTTCGAACCGTCACCGCCTTGCAGCTTCACGTGACAGGCGATGCAGTTTTTGTCGTGGAGCGGTTTGCCGGCCTTGGCGTCGCCTTTGTCGAGGGGACCGGCGAGCGCGGCGGTGCACGGCAACAAAAACACCAGCAGTAGACGTCTCAGGTGCACGGTGCCTCCTGGCAGGTCCTCAGCCGCGCGATGCGCACGGCCGCGGGCGGGTGTGAATCGTAGAAAGTCGAGTATACGGGATCGGGCGTGAGCGTGGCGGCGTTCTCCCGGTAGAGCTTGACCAGGGCGCTAATGAGATCGGCGGCACGCGTGTGGCCGGCGGCGTAGGCGTCCGCCTCGAATTCATGGCGGCGCGACAGGGCGCTGGTGACCGGCGCCAGCGGAAAGGCGAACACCGGGATGACAAGCGAGAACAGCACCAGAGCAACCGCGGTGCCGCTGCTCGTCACGCCCAGCCCCTGATAGAACCACGGCTGGTCGATGAGATAGCCCAGCAGCCAGAGGAAGGCGAGGCTGCCCAGAGCCATCAGCGCCAGCCGTTTCCAGATGTGGTGCAGCTTGTAGTGCCCCAGCTCATGGGCGATCACCGCCTCGATCTCCTCGGCCTGCAGCCGGCCGAGCAATGTGTCGAAAAAGACGATCCGCTTGGCACTGCCGAAACCGGTGAAATAGGCATTGCCGTGGGCTGAACGGCGCGAGCCGTCCATGACGTACAGGCCGCTGGAGCGGAAGCCGCAGCGTCCGAGCAGCGCCTCGATGCGCTGCGCCAGGCTCTCGTCGGAAAGGGGCGAGAACTTGTTGAACAGCGGCGCGATGAAGGTCGGGTAGATCAACAGAACCAGCAGATTGAACACCAGCCAGAACAGCCATACGTACAGCCACCAGCGCTCGCCCATGGAGTTCATCAGCCAGAGCACGGCCAGCAACACCGGCACGCCGATGACCGCGGTCAGCAGCGCCTCCTTGATGATGTCAGCGACGTAGAGGCGCCAGTTCATCTTGTTGAAGCCGAATCGCTCCTCAATGATGAAGGTGCGATAGATGCCGAACGGTAATTCGATCGCGAAACCCAGAACGCCGATACTGGCGATGAAGGCGATGCCATGAGCGTAGCCGCCCACGGCAAACCAGCCCTGCCAGAATTCGTGGAGAGCCTGCAGCACGCCGCCGAGCGTCAGGATCAGCACGTAGAGTGCGCCGACGATAAGGTCGATCATGCCCAATCGCACCCGGGCTACGGTATAGTCGGCGGCCTTCTGGTGCGCCTCGATGGGGATGGCGGCGCTGAATTCCGCTGGCACGGCACCGCGATGGGCGCTGACGTGGCGGAACTGGCGTCGGGCCAAGGTCAGACGCAGCAGCGTCGTCGCCATGAGGAACGCAACGAAGATCGTCGTGAAGAGCACCGGGGTCATTTCGCGGCTGGAAGCTATAAGGTAGTGAATCTATGACAGAATGAGCACCTTTGCGTTCCGAAAATTATGGCACAGGATCAGAACAATCTGATATGGCTGGACATGGAGATGACCGGCCTCGATCCCGACCGGGACCGGATCATCGAGATTGCCCTCGTGGTGACCGATTCCGGGCTGAGAACGGTCGCCGAGGCGCCCGTGCTGGTTGTGCATCAGTCCGATGCGGTCCTCGATGCCATGGACGAGTGGAACAAGGGCACCCACGGACGCTCCGGCTTGATCGCCAAGGTCAAGGCGTCTGCGCTCGACGAAGCGCCGGTGCAGGCGCAGATGCTGGATTTCCTCAAGCAGCACGTGCCGGCGCGCACGTCGCCCATGTGCGGCAACTCCATCTGTCAGGACAGGCGCTTCCTGGCGCGCTACATGCCCCAGCTCGAAGCCTACTTCCATTACCGCAATCTCGACGTGAGCACGCTCAAGGAGCTGGTGCGACGGTGGAAACCGGATCTTGCCAAAGGTGTCGTGAAGAACGGCAAGCACGAGGCCCTGGCCGACATCTACGAGTCGATCGAGGAGCTGAAGTACTACCGGGACAACTTCCTGCGGCTGTAGCCGCTTGCGGCCCGGACCGCCGATCGATGCCAGATCCGCGAACGGCGCACATGCCGCAGGCGTTCCAGCGCGCCAGATTAAGGTGTCGGCTAGGTGTTCGCTCTTACCATCGGGCGATGTGGAACAGAATGTTTCGACTCATCGGTAGCGATCCGCATCTGCGGATAGCGTCGTTCGGGGCAATTGGACATACCGTCGATCACACCCGTTGATGGTCGGCAAAGGACAAAGATGAAACGCGTGGATGACTTCCGCCTGCACTTCGGCGCTCTGGAACTGGTGCCGATCGTCATTGGCGGCATGGGTGTGGACATTTCGACCGCGGAACTGGCGCTAGAGGCGGCACGGCTGGGCGGCATCGGCCACATCTCCGATGCCATGGTGCCGACGGTCTCGGACCGGCGTTTCCAGACCAAATTCGTCAAGGACAAGCTGCAACTGTACAAGTACAACGTCGCCAGCTCGGACAAGTCGAAGGTCCAGTTCGACCTCGCCCAGCTCGAGGAGGCGACGCGCCTGCACGTAGGCCGGACGATGGAGGCCAAGCGCGGCAGCGGGCTGATCTTCATCAACTGCATGGAGAAACTGACCATGAACGCGCCGAAGGAGACGCTGCGCATGCGTCTGTCCGCGGCCCTTGACGCCGGCATCGACGGCATCACGCTGTCGGCGGGACTGCACCTGGGCTCCTTCGCGCTGATCGCCGATCATCCCCGATTTCGTGATGCCAAGCTGGGCATCATCGTCTCGTCGCTGCGGGCGCTGCAACTGTTCCTGCGCAAGAACGCCAAGCTCGGTCGGCTGCCGGATTACATCGTCGTCGAGGGACCGCTGGCCGGTGGGCACCTGGGTTTCGGCCTCGACTGGGCCAAGTACGACCTGCATACCATCGTCGACGAGATCCTGCGCTACCTGCGCGCCGAGCAGCTGGACATTCCCGTGATCCCGGCCGGCGGCATCTTCACGGGCAGCGATGCCGTGACCTTTCTTGATCAGGGCGCAGCGGCCGTGCAGGTTGCCACGCGCTTCACGGTGACCCACGAGTGCGGGCTGCCGGAGAAGGTGCAGCAGGAATACTTCAAGGCCGGCGAGCATGACATCGAGGTCAATACCATCTCGCCCACCGGCTATCCCATGCGCATGCTGAAGGGCAGCCCCGCGATCGGCGCCGGCATCCGACCCAACTGCGAGGCCTATGGCTACCTGCTCGATGGCTCGGGCAACTGCGCCTACATCAGCGCCTACAACCGCGAGGTGGCGGCCCATCCTGGCGCCAAGAAGATCTCCGTTATCGACAAGACTTGTCTGTGCACCCACATGCGCAATTTCGATTGCTGGACGTGCGGCCACTACACCTATCGGCTCAAGGATACGACGCGGCGGCTGCCCAGCGGTGACTATCAGCTGCTCACGGCAGAGCACGTGTTCCGCGACTACCAGTTCAGCACCGATCGGCAGATCGCTTTGCCGCCCGAAGCGTAACGGGCGTTGTCCACCGCATCCTCCTTCCGGTGGAAGGCTTTGCCGGCCGGGGTAACGTAGAATTCGTGGCGTTGCCCAGTGCTTGCAGCGTTCTCGATGCCTTTCACTTTCGCCCATCCTGCGGCCGTGATCCCGATCCACCGACGAACCGGAGGCGCCACGGTCCTATCCGCTCTGGTCGTTGGCAGCATGGTGCCGGACTTCGACTACGTCGTGGCGCTGGGGCTCGGACGCGGTTTCACTCACAGTCTGCCGGGACTGCTGCTCTACTGCCTGCCCATGGGGCTCGCTATCTATCTGGCCTATCACGCCCTCATCAAACCGGTGGTCGTATCCCTGTTGCCGCGGCAGATCCGGCTACGGCTGGCATCCGCAGGCGCGACATCGTGGTTGCCGTGGGCGTCTGTGGCCTGGGTGGCGTTGTCGATCCTGCTCGGCGCGACGACGCACGTCGTGTGGGATTCGTTTACCCACCAGGGTGCGTTCTTCGTATCGCGGCTGCCGGTGTTGAGCGCCACGGCCTTCGAGATCGCGGGCCATCCGGTCGCCGTATACAGCGTGCTCCAGCATTGCAGCACTGCCGCCGGGTTGGCGCTGCTCGCTTACTGGACGGTTCGCTGGTATCGCGCTACGCCGCCCACTTCCGCGGCAACGATCTGGCGACCGTCGCCGCGCCTGCGCGGGGCGGCATTGGTGGCGATTGCCATGGTGCCCGCGGCTGCCGTGGCGCGGGCATTGGTCACGTACATGCGTTATGCCGACGACACGACGACGATGGAGATCCTCAAGCTACTTATGCGCTTCGGCGTCATCACCGGCATGAAGTTCGGGATCGTGATCCTGTGCACACTCGGGCTGCTATGGCGGGTCCTGGAACACGTGCGGCCTGCGCCCGGTGGCGTGCGGCAGGGTTGAATCAGGGGCGACTCACCACCAAGAACAGGAAGGACACAAGGAGATTCGAGGTTGCATAGCGCAACCGTTGCTCATCCTTCGGGTACAAGCGATGTTCTCTGCGAATCTTTGGACTTCCTTGCTGTCCTTGGCAGTGCAAACGAATTTTCCAGGTTCAAAGGCAGCGTTGTGCCGGGCCTACGAAGGTTTGCACTCGTTGGCGAGCGGCTGACCGCTGGTTCCGTCGAGCAGCATGCCTTTCCACGGCAGGTCGATCCACACCAAGCCGGTCTTGCGGTCTTCGAAGCGCGGCAATCCTGAATGGGAGTCGAAGCGCTGCATGGCGTAACGACTGCCTGCCCAGGCAACTTCAATGCGGTTTGCATCGCGTGAGTCGCGCTGCACACCGACCGAACGGCCCAGCTCGCAGCGGTACAAGCCGCTCGCCAGCTTGAGCTGCAACTGCGGATTGGCCGGTGCCTTCGCGGCTGGGGCGGATGGCACAGGCGCTGGGGCAATCGGCGGCTGCGCGGGTGTGCCGCAGGCGTTCAGGACGACGGCAATCGCTGCGCCGACGACGGTGACGACTGGCTTCATGGTGTGGTTTCCCTTCGAGATCGGTGCTTGCGATTTCAACGTAGCACACCGATCCTCGGTTGACCACGTTCCGGCCGGCCCGCTGTCGCCTTCCCTCCGTGTCCTGTGCGCCGGCCGTGGTGCAATCAGCGCCCGCCGCGCGCGCGGATATCGCTGATCGCCTTCATGAGGCCGGCGGTCGAGCCATCTAGATCGCCCTGACCGTCGCCGGCAGCCACCGCACGCGCCATCTGCTTGCCCAGTTCGACGCCATACTGATCGAAGCTGTTGATGCCCCAGATCCAGCCCTGGGCGAAGACCTTGTGTTCGTAGAGTGCGATCAATTGGCCGAGTGTGCGCGGCGTGAGTCGCGGCATGAGCAACGTCGAGCTGGGCTGATTGCCGGGACAGGCGATGTGCGGCGCGAGCCGCTGCGCCTCCGCCTCGGCGACACCGCGCGCCGCGAGCTCCGCGCGCGCCGCCGCTTCGGTCTTGCCGGTCATCAGCGCCGCGCTCTGGGCCAGGGCATTGGCGACAAGCGTGCGCTGCTGCGGATGGTCTTCCCCGACGATGACGATGAAATCGGCCGGCACGACGCGCGTGCCTTGATAGAGCAACTGATGGTAAGCGTGCTGGCCGACCGTGCCGGCACCGCCCCAGAGGATGGGCGCAGTCGCGCAGTCGACCGCCGAGCCGTCGCCATGCACGCGCTTGCCGTTGCTCTCCATCTCGAGCTGCTGCAGATAGGCGGGCAGGTCGGCCAGGGCGTGGGCATAGGGCAGGACGGCGAGTGATCCGGCGCCGACGAAGTCGATATTCCAGATGCCCAGCAACGCCATTATGACGGGCATGTTCTCCCGCAGGGGCGCATTGAGGAAATGATCGTCCATCTCCCGCGCGCCGGCCAGCAACTCGTCGAAGCGCTCCGTGCCGATGGCGCAGGCGAGCGGCATGCCGATCGCCGACCACATGGAATACCGGCCCCCCACCCACTCGGGAAGGGCGAAGCAGCGCTGCGCCGCCATGCCGAATTTCTGCGCCGCGGCGACGTTGTTCGATACGGCGACGAAGTGCGCCTGCACCGCCTCGGGCGAGCCCAGCGCGTCGATCAGCCACGCCTTTGCCGCCTCCGCGTTGGACAGCGTCTCGATGGTGCTGAAGCTCTTCGAGGACAGGATGAACAACGTCTCGTCCGGGTTGGCGCCGCGCAGTACGTCGTTTAGTTCGCGCGGATCAACGTTGGCGACGAAATCCACCTTGACGGCCGAGCCGGCGTGGTCGGCCAGTGCCCGCGTGGCCATGCGCGGACCCAGGTCCGAGCCGCCGATGCCGAGGTTCACCACGTGGCGGATCGGCTTGCCGCGTGCTCCGAGCAGCCGGCCATTGCGAATGTCATCGCACAGCCTGCCGACACGCTCGCGCGTCGCCCGCACTTCTGCGGTCACCTCGATGCCATTGACATGGTAGGGCCGGTCGGCGCGCAATGCGATATGCAGCGCCGCCCGCTTCTCGGTGAAGTTGATCTCTTCGCCGGCCGCCATGCGCGTGATGCCGGCGCGCAGCTCGCGGGCGTCGGCTAGGCGGACCAGCAGTTCGAGCGTCTCCCCTGTGACGCGCTGCTTGGAGAAATCGAACAGCAGATCGCCGAGGCGCAGCGAAAAACGCTCGAAACGCTGCGGATCGGCGGCGAACAACTGGGTCAGGTGCGTTCGGGCGAGGGTTTCTTGGTGGCTCGCGAGGGCCCGCCAGGCGGGCGATTGGGTCAGTCCGGTCATGCCTTCACTCCTTGCGATAAAGGCGGAAGCTCTCGTTTCGATCGCCGGGTCGGCGCTCTTCCCAGATCTTGCGCCAGCCTGCGCCGGGGTGCCGCTCTGGGCCGCGGCCCGAACTCTGCACCAGCAGCAGGGGGCAGCCGGCGCGATTTGCGGCCGATTCGCGCCGCGTGACGATGCCAGAGAAATATTGGAACGAAGCGCGCTGGGCCTCGCCGATGTCGCGTCCGAGTACGCAGGCGCTGCCTTCCTTGGTCACGGTCTGCGCCAACGATTGCGACAGTGCGCGATAGCTCTTGCCATACTCGATCCAGGGCAACCACAACGCCATCACCAGACACCACATCAGCGTTACGCCGGCGGCCCAGTGCACATTACCGCGTTCCGGCGAACGCGGGCTGGCAAATATCAACCAGAGCCACGCTAGGGTGAGCACGAGCGCGGGGACGAAGGCCGGCAGCGAGAACTGCAATGTGAAGCCCGGCTCGAGCTTGACGAACTGGCGGGCAATCCGCGGCGGCCAACCCGTCAGCATGGCGACCCAGCCCAGCCAGATGAGTGCGGCGAACAAGGTGAAGGTCATCATGGCGAACCAGTCGTAGGCGTTTGCGGCGCCCCGGCGCAATGTCGCCACCGCTGGCGTCGCCAGCAGCACCAAGGGCGGGAGCAACGGCAGGGCATTGACGCTGCGCGGCTCCTGGGTCGAGCTAACCAGGGTCAAGGCGACGCCGAAGCCGATGACCGGCAGAACCACGCCGGGAACGTTCAAGGCCTTGCGCCGGCGCCAGATCGTCCAGAAAACGAGGGGCAGGGCGGGCCAGGCGAACCAGGGCAGCAGCGCCAGAAAGCCCGTCAGCGCCCGTCGGCTGTCGGCGTTCGGCTTGAAGCTGGCCAACTCCTGCGCCCACCACAGCGCGTAGGCCCTGGGCCGCAACTGGTTGAGCAACCCGAGCCAGCCCGCGATGATGGCGGCGCCGAGCAGGAGCGCAAGGGCGATGCCGGCGAGCCGTTCTCGGGTGCGCAGCTCGCGGCAGGCCAGCGGCGCGATCACGACCAGCGGCAGCATCAGCGCTAGGGCATACAGGCCGCCGGCGAGAAAGCCGAATCCCATGGATGCGCCGGCAATGACGCCGCCGGCGAAGAAGCGCCGCTCGATCGCCGCCAGTCCGTAGAACACGCCTGTGCTCGCCGCCAGCACGGCGATCTGCGGCTGCACCTCGTGGATGTGCACCAGCAGCCCGAGGCAGCCGATGGTCAGCAGGGCGCCGGCGCTGGAGGTGTTCGTGCCGTAGTACTCGCGCGCAGCGCCCGCCATTGCCACCAGCAGCAGCGCGCCGAAAAGCCCCGTTGCGAGTCGCGCCGCATCGTGCAGCGGCAGCAGCCAGCCGAGCAACTTCGCGCACAGCGCGGCAACCCAGTAATAAAGCGGCTGATTGTCGAAATAGGCCTCGCCCGCCAGGCGCAGCGTCAGCCAGTCGGTGTCATTGAGCAGCGCATAGACCACGCCGAACTGGGTGGCATCGTCCGGCTTCCAGGGATCATGGCCGATCAGTCCCGGCAACAAATACAGCGCGCACAGGACGACCAGTGAGGCGCCCACGGGCGGAAAGGGAAACGGGTAGCGCAGCAGGGTGGCGGCCATGGGTGGAGCGTGCGCGTTCTTGGTTTTGCCCGAAGGCTCTTGGTGGCGCGACCGATTGTAGCTGAATCCTGGGGCACAGGCGCGGCGTCCGGTGCTGCAATGACATGCCGATCGTCCGCCGGAACCCGGCCAAGGCTGTGCGCGGTGATCGAATCGCGCTCTTGACTGGCGGGCAACAAAAAAAAGCAGCCGCGCGGCTGCCTTTTATCGCGGAAGGGGAGGGTCAGGCGCTGCGCTGTCGGCTGCCGTACTTTTGGCGGAAGCGCTCGACGCGGCCCGCGGTGTCGACGATCTTCTGTTTGCCGGTGTAAAACGGATGGCAGGCGGCGCACACTTCCACGGTGATCGGCTTGCCGACGGTGGAGCGGGTCTTGAAATGATTGCCGCAGCTACAGGTGACGTCGACTTCGACGTATTTGGGGTGAATTCCTTCTTTCATGGCCTTCCTCTACGGACGGGCAGCGGTTGTGGCTGCCGGAAAGCCCGGCATTATCCCTGAAATCCGACCCCGACGCAAACGAGCCGAGCACCCGAAGCCGGGTCGTCGCGCCCCCTGCCGCGGCCTACAAGGAACGGGCGTAGTCGAGCATGCCCTGGAAATCTACCACCACAGCCGGCTCGTCGCCCACGACCCAGGCATCGTGGCCGGACGGCAGCAGGGAGACATCGCCGGGCCGGCAATCGAACTCGGAGCCGTCGTCCATGCGGATTCGGAGCACGCCGGAGACATGGTATTGGAAGTGGGGCGCTTCGCAGCTTTTGGTCATGGCGATGGGTTGTACCGAGGTCAGCCAGCGCCAGCCGGGCTCGAACACCGCACGGCCGATCGTTACCCCGCCGACGTTGACCAGCTCCAGTCTGCCCTTGGGAAACTCCCGCGTTTCGTCCGGTTTGCCGAAGTTTTTCAGCTCGACTCGCTCCATGACTTTGGCAATGGCTTGTTCCTTGTTCATGATTGTCTCCTGCTGGTTGCGTTGATCCGGCCGACAATTGGCGACTACTTTTTCAGAGTCGCCTTGAACCAGTGCTCGATGGGATCTGGACTGGGGCGGAAGAACGATGGCTTGCGGTAATGGATGAAGGTCCCTTCCAGAGTGTCTCCCTTGGCGATACCCTTCCAGGCCAGTCGGCCGTGCTTCTCGCTGGTGGTCTCCGCTTCGAAGGCGATGGCCTCGCCGTTGGCCGTCGCGCTGTAGACACCCTTGCCGAAGCCCCACTTGTCGCAGGCGCTGGAATGGAACTGGCCGTTGGCGAAGCTGATGACATCGTCCTTTTCGTCGGCCGGCTTGCCTTTTTCTCCGGCTTCGCCGAGATAGACCTTACCGTCGAGCGGATTGGTTTGCGCCAGTGCCGTGCCCGGGCCGGTGATGAGCACCAGCGTGGCGAGGGCCGGCGCAATGCAGTGCTTCAATGTGTCTCTGTCTCGGATCATCTGTACTCTCCTTGCATGGGGTTGGTCAGGCCGGCGGCGTGCCGTCCTTGAAACAGCTCTTCAGTTGTTCGCGGAACTCGGGCGTATCTTTATGGCCGTGCACCGAAACGGCGTGCTGCACGGCAGCCTCCAGCAGTTCCTTCTCGCTGTCGGCGGCCAGCGCCAGAGTGCAGTTCATTTCGCTGGGGAATTCCCGGCAATCGATGTATTTGCGTCCCATGATTGACACCTCGCGATTCGGTGAGGGAGGGCGGGTTCGGTCGGGGCGCAGACGCAAACCCCGCCTTGTTTGCGCTGCGGGTTTCCTATGGTTTGAATTGAATATCAGGACACGGCAGAGGAAAATACGTACTTTGGCGTACGAGGCCGCATCGGGAGCGATTGTCCATGGGCGGGCTGACACGGCGCGAGTATTCCCAGGCCCTGGCCTTTGCCAGTGCCTTGAGCGCGGAGCGCGAGCCGGATGGTTTCGTGCGCCGCGTCGTGGCGGAACTGCCGGCCCTGGTGGGATCGGAACTCACGACGCTCAGCATCTGCGATCTGGAAGCAGGAACGCGACGAGTCGTCAGCAACCCCGAGGGGGTGCTATCGGCCGGGGAAATCGCTGCCTTCGACCACCACATCCATCAACATCCGCTGGTCGAGTTCCATACCCGCCATCCCCGGGGCGGCGCGCGCAGAATCTCTGACTCCCACACGCTTCCCGCCTTCCGAAACCTCGGGCTGTATCAGGATTACTACCGTGGCATCGGCATCAATCACGTCATCGCCGTGCCGCTGATTGCCGAGAAGAACCTGGTCGTGAGCTTCGTGCTCAATCGGGAGCACCGCGATTTCGGTGAACACGAACGGCAACTTCTTGACGCACTGCGGCCGGTTCTGGCGAACCTGTATCTGAGCGCCGTCAGCAGGCAACAGGCGGCCTGCATGCTGGCGAGGTTGCGCGAGATGGCGCCGCGTGCGGGTTGTACTGTGGTCGTCCTCGATTATGACGGATACATCGTCGGCGCAGACGATGCTGCCGCGGCACAATTCGAGTCGGTGTGTCCGGGCAGCCTGATCCGTGTCGGCGGCCGGTTGCCGGACCGCATCGAGCGATGGTACGAAGCACAGCGTGTGGCGATGGTCGATGGCGCGATGCCGGGCGTGGCGACACCGCTTTCGGTGGAGCATGGCGGCCGGTCGGTGACTTTGAGCGTGCTGCCCGACGAGAGTCGAAACGAGTTCGTGCTCCTGCTCCAGGGAAGGCGATCCGGCACGCATTGCGAAGACGCTTGGAACGCTTTCCTGACACCGCGGGAGCGGGAGGTCCTTACCTGGGTCGCGGCAGGCAAGACCAATGCCGAGATCGCTCAGATACTCGGCATGAGCCATCGCACGGCGCAGAAGCACCTGGAGCGGATTTACGTCAAACTCGGGGTGGAGACGCGCACTGCTGCCGTGGCGCGGGCTTTCCTGAAAGAAGGTTGGTGCCCGCCCGCACGATGAATACGAACGGCGTCAGCCCCTGCGCATGGCGTCGAAGAACTCGGCGTTGGTCTTCGTTGCCTTTATCTTGTCCAGGAGGAATTCCATCGCCTCGAGGTCGTCCATGTTGTAGAGCAGCTTGCGCAGGATCCAGATCTTCTGCAGCACGTCGGGCTTGAGCAGGAGTTCCTCGCGACGGGTGCCGGAGCGATTGACGTTGATGGAAGGATAAACGCGCTTCTCGGCCATGCGGCGATCCAGATGGATCTCCATGTTGCCAGTGCCCTTGAACTCCTCGTAGATCACGTCGTCCATGCGGCTTCCGGTGTCGATCAGCGCCGTGGCGATGATGGTCAGCGAGCCGCCTTCTTCGACGTTGCGGGCGGCACCGAAGAAGCGCTTCGGCTTTTGCAGCGCATTGGCATCGACGCCGCCGGTGAGCACCTTGCCCGAGGCCGGCACCACCGTGTTGTAGGCGCGCGCCAGGCGCGTTATCGAGTCGAGCAGGATGACGACGTCCTTCTTGTGCTCGACCAGGCGCTTCGCCTTCTCGATTACCATTTCGGCGACCTGGACATGGCGCGTAGCCGGCTCGTCGAAGGTCGAGGCGACGACCTCGCCCTTGACCGAGCGCGTCATCTCGGTGACTTCCTCGGGGCGCTCGTCGATGAGCAGTACAATCAACACGACATCCGGGTAGTTGGCGGTGATGGCGTGGGCGACGTGCTGCATCATCACGGTTTTGCCCGACTTCGGGCTGGACACCAGCAGGCCGCGCTGACCCTTGCCGATGGGCGCGATCATGTCGATGACGCGGGAGGTGATGTTCTCTTCGGCACGGATCTCGCGCTCCAGGCGCAGATGCACCGTGGGATGCAGCGGCGTCAGGTTCTCGAACAATATCTTGTGCTTCGACGCCTCCGGCGGTTCGCTGTTGACCTTATCCACCTTGACCAGCGCGAAATAGCGCTCGCCGTCCTTGGGCGTGCGGATCTCGCCCTCGATCGAGTCGCCTGTGTGCAGGTTGAAGCGCCGGATCTGCGATGGCGAGACGTAGATGTCGTCGGTGCTCGCCAGGTAGGAGGTGTCGGGCGAGCGCAGGAAGCCGAAGCCGTCCGGCAGCACCTCGAGCGTGCCCTCGCCATAGATGCTCTCGCCTTTCTTGGCGCGGTTCTTTAGCAGGGCGAAGATCAATTCCTGCTTGCGCAGGCGGTTGGCGCCGTCGATCTCGTTGGCGGTGGCCATCTCGAGCAACTGGCTGACGTGGAGAGATTTAAGCTCCGATAGGTGCATGGCGGGTCAACAGAGGAGGTGGAACAACAGAAACCGAAGGGAGGGAAAGGTTGGAAAAAGCCAAAGGGTGCTAGCCTGCCCCCTGACTGCAGCGGCCGGCTCTGGTTGTTTTATGCGCGGCACTGCAGCAGCTTAACGCGGACTGTAGCCAGATCAGAGGTTGCTGTCAATAAAGGCGGAGAGCTGGGACTTCGACAGGGCGCCGACCTTGGTTGCCTCGACGTTGCCGTTCTTGAACAGCATAAGGGTGGGGATGCCGCGAATGCCGTACTTTGCCGGCGTCTGCTGATTGTCATCGATGTTGAGTTTGGCGACCTTGAGCTTGCCGGCATATTCCTTGGCGGCGTCGTCCAGGATCGGGGCGATCATCTTGCACGGACCGCACCATTCGGCCCAGTAGTCCACGAGGACCGGCGTCGGCGACTGCAGCACCTCGGCTTCGAAGTTGGCATCGGTTACATAGTGAATATGCGCGCTCATTGGCTCCTCGCTGAATGGGTTACGAAAGGCGACGGACGATGACGCCGCCGAGGATGGGGAGAACAAGGGACGGTCGAAGCGGATCGACTCGGAATAACTGGAGTTTCCCGGCATGCTAGCGAAAAAACGGCTGTTAGGGAAGCCGGCAGGGCAGCCGGCGCGGTGGCTCCGAATGCCGCTCGCCGCTGGTCCTGTCGCCGTCCGACGCCAATTCCGCTATATTTGACAATGCACCGCCGCCGGCGGCCCACAAGAATCCTGGAGGTAACAAGAGCATGACCTATGTCGTCACCGAACCATGCATCAAGTGCAAATACACTGATTGCGTGGATGTGTGCCCGGTGGACTGCTTTCGCGAAGGCCCCAACTTCCTCGTAATCGATCCGGACGAGTGCATCGACTGCACCCTGTGCGTTGCCGAATGTCCGGTCGAAGCGATTTTCGCCGAAGACGATGTGCCGGCGGACCAGAGGCACTTCACCGCGCTCAATGCCGAGCTGGCGAAGCTTTGGAAGCCGATCATCGAGCGCAAGGACGCGCTACCCGATGCGGACGACTGGGCCAAGGTGAAAGACAAGCTGGACAAGCTCGAACGCTGAACCTCCCGAAGCGGAGGCCTTCCTTCCACCCCTGCCGAACTTCCCGCGTCGGCCCATGTCCGAAGCCTGCGGCAAGGCCGACGTCATCCGGCTGACCCCGGGCCCGGGCCTCCTTGATCATGTCGCGCAACAGCTCCTGTATGCCTGCCAGGAGCGCCTGCCCGATCTTTCCGGCTGCACGCTGATCGTGCCCAGTCTTGCGCTGGCGCCCCGGCTGCGCACGGCGCTGGCCCGGGCCGCCGGCTGCGCACTGATCCTGCCGCGCATGACCACGTTGTCGGGCCTGGCAGAGGCGCATTTGTCGCCCGACGTCCGCCCCGACGCGGCGCGCCTGGTCGCCTTGTACCAGGAGTTGGGTCGGCGCGGCTGGTTCGACGAAGGTTCGCGTTGGGAGATTTGCGCCGAACTGCTGACCTTGTTCGACGAGCTGACCCGGTGCGCCGTGCGCTTGCCGGAATCCTCGCAACAGTTCGTCGCCCAGCTCGAGCGAGCCTACCGGCTGCATGGGTCTGCGCCGTTGCGCTTCGAGGCGCGCGTCGTCCATGAGCTGTGGTGGGCCGAGGCCCAAGGACAGCCCGGCCGGGCGGCAGCGCAGGCGCTCGCCCTGGCGAACATCGCCAGGGCCGCCGACCAGCCTCTGTTCGCCGTCGACGACGGCACTTGGACGCCGGCCGACCAGGCGTTCGTTTGCGCCTGGGCCGCGCGCGCGCCGGTCCACGTTTTCGAGATCCGGCGCGAGGACGAGCAGCCGGACAAGCCGCTGATTCAGTTCTTGCAGGCGGCATGGCCGTCGTCGGACGAGGATGTCGCCTTGGCGCCGGTGGGCGCGCGCGCCGCGGCGCTGGGCGAGCGCGGCGGAGCAAGTCCTGTGCGGGGGCGCCTGCGGCTGCTTGCCGCCGACTCCCTGGAGGAGGAAGCCGGCGGCGTCGCCGAGTTGGTCCGGCGCTGGCTGGCACAGGGCAAGGGCGCGATCGCGCTGCTTGCCGCCGACCGCAGCACCGCGCGGCGCACGCGGGCACTGCTGGAGCGCGACGGCATCCTGGTGGAGGACGAAACCGGCTGGAAGCTGTCCACTACCCGCGCCGCCGCCCTCGTCGATGCTTGGCTGGAGGTGGCGGCAGCAGGCGCGTACCACCGCGACCTGCTCGATCTGTTGAAGTCCCCCTTCATCTTCGCCGACGTCGATCTGGAGGCACGGCGCCGGGCAGTGCTGGAGATCGAAGCCTGCGTGACGGCGGACAACCTCATCGGCGGTATGCTTGGCTGCGCCCGCTCGCTCGTTCGTCATGGCGCCGGCATGGTGGCGCGCGAGCTGATCGACCGGCTGCGAACCGCCCTGGAAGCGTTGCCGCGGCGCAAACTTCCGCTCGCCCAGTGGCTGGCGCGACTCCTGGACAGCCTGGAAGGCATCGGGGCGCTGCCGCTGCTCGCGCAAGATGCCGCCGGGCGCAGCCTGCTGGAGCTGCTGGCGCTGCGACGGGAGGAACTGGGGGAAGCGACGCTCGCCGTAGACTTTTCGGAGTGGCGCGAATGGCTGAACCGGGAATTGGAGACGGCCATGTTCCGCGATCGGTCTATCGCCAGCCCCGTGATCATGACCCACATCTCGGCGGCCCGCCTGCGGCCCTTCGATGCCGCGGTCATCATCGGCGCCGACGGCGAGCACCTGCGCCCGGAGCCGGCCGTCGCGATCTTCAGTAACGCGGCCGTGCGCGCGGAGCTTGGGCTGGGCACGCCGCGCGACGCCCTGCGGTGCCACGAGCACGATCTGGCGCTGCTGATCGCCTGCTGCGGTGAAGTGGCGGCGACGTGGCAGCGGCTGCGCGATGGCGAGGACAACCTGCTCAGCCCGAGTCTGGCCCGCCTATCACTCCTGCACCAGGCGGCCTGGGGCGACGACCTCCTTGCTGTCATCCCGCGCACCGCTGAAGCGCGCGCCGGCCGCCCGTCGTCGCGCGCCGCGCCGGTGCCTGCCGTGCCGGCCGGGCGGCGTCCCACGGCCATCTCGGCGAGTGGCTATGCCAGCCTGGTGGCGTGCCCGTACCAGTACTTCTCGCGCCATGTCCTGGGCCTGGGCGAGCAGGAGGAGGTGACCGAGACGCTGGAGAAGCGCGACTACGGCGATGTGCTTCATCGTATTCTGCGGCGCTATCACGACGCCTGCGCGCGGCTGGGCGAGCGCAGCGACGATGAACTCACCGCCAGCCTCCGGGCGATCAGCGAGGAAGAATTCGCGGCCGCGGTCGAGCGCAATTTCCTCGAAACGGCCTGGCAGTTGCGCTGGTGGCGACAGATCCCGGCTTACGTGGCGTGGCAGCGCGCGCGCGAGGCGGAGGGCTGGCGCTACGCCGACGGCGAGGTCCGAGTGGAAACTGAGCTACCGCTCAGCGACGGTACGCATCTGCGGGTGCACGGGCGTATCGACCGCCTCGACCGCCAGGACGACGACGGTGGCGCGGGCGGCGCGCGCATCGCCGTGCTCGACTACAAGACGCAAGATCGCCGGTATCTGAAGGAGAAGCTGCGCGACCCCGACAGCGACGTGCAGCTTGCCCTCTACACGCTGCTGCAGGGCGGCGCCGTGGCGCAGGCGGCCTATGTCGCTGTCGATGACGAGCAGATCGAGGCGCTGCCACTCGAGCATGCGCAGAAGCAGGCGCTGCGCCATCGGCAACGCCTGGCGACGCTGTTCGACGAGATGGGTGCGGGCGTGCCCCTGCCCGCCAACGGCGTCGACGCCGTGTGCGCCTGGTGCGAAATGCGCGGCCTATGCCGCAGGGATTATTGGCGGCAATGACCGGTCGCAATCTCATCGACACCGCCTTGGACCCGCGCCGCAGCGTCGTCGTCGAGGCTTGCGCCGGCAGCGGCAAGACCTGGCTGCTGGTGTCGCGCATCGTGCGCCTGCTACTGGACGACTACGCCCCCGGGGAAATCCTGGCCATCACCTACACGCGCAAGGCGGCACGGGAGATCGAGAGCCGGCTGCGCGAGGTGCTGCGCGAGCTTGCCCTGGCCGAGGACGTGAAGGCATGCGCGATGCTCGTGGAGCGCGGCGTCGACGAGGTAGGTGCCGGAGCACTGTTGCCGAGAGCGCGCGGACTGTACGAGCGTCTGCTCACCGCCTCGCCGCCGGTGACGGTGAGCACCTTTCACGGCTGGTTCGCCGGCCTGCTCCGCAGCGCGCCCCTGGCGAGCGGCGTGTCGGGGCTGACGCTGGTCGACGCCGCTGCGCCCGTTCTCGCCGAGGCGTGGCAGTTGTTCGCCCAGCAATGCGCCCGCGAACCCGAGGGCGCACCGACCCGGTCGCTGCTTTGGCTGTTCGGCGAGATCGGTGCCGACAACACGCGGGCGCTGCTTTTGCGTTTTATCGAGCGGCGTGCCGAGTGGCATGCCTTCCTTGCCGGCGGCGATGGCAGTCTGGAGCAGGCACTGGCGCGTCTGCGCACGCAACTGGACGTCGGCGAAGCAGGCGCGGCGGTGAAAGAATTCTTCGAGCTGCCTGACGTGCGCAAACTGCTCGCCGAATTTGCCGACCTGCTGCAAAGGAACACGACCAGGGATCAGGCGCTGGCTGCAGCGTTACGGGACGCGCTGTCGCAAAGCGACGAGGAATGCGCTTTCGAGGGCGTGCGCGACGCTTTCTTCACCGTCGCAGGCGAGTTGCGCAGCCGCAATGCCGGCGCGGTGCAGGAGAAACGGCTCGGCGCGACTGGGCAGCAGCGCTACCTACAGCTCCACGCCGAGCTCGGTGAGCAAGTGCACCGGGCCGATGCGCGACGACGGGAGGAGCGGATCTATCAATTTAATTTCCATGGCCTGACGGCGGGATGCGCGCTGCTCGCCTGCCTCGAGCATTACAAACGCGAGCGGCGCATCATGGATTTCGCCGATCTCGAATGGCATGCCGACCAGCTGCTGAGCGACGAGGCGACGGCGGCGTTCCTGCAGGCGCGCCTGGACGCCAGGTACCGGCAAATCCTGCTCGACGAATTTCAGGACACCAATCCCCTGCAGTGGCGGATTCTGATGGCATGGCTCGACGCCTATGGCCCAGACATGGCGTGTCCGGGCATCTTCGTCGTCGGCGACCCCAAGCAGTCGATCTACCGATTCCGCCGTGCCGAACCGCGCATTTTCGGCGCCGCAGCCAGGGTACTGGGCGAGCGCTTCGGCGCTGAGTTCGTGACCAACAACACGACGCGGCGCAATGCCCGGAGCATTGTCGATGTGGTCAACCGCGTGTTCGGTGCTGAGGAGCTGTTCGCGCCCTTCGCGGAGCACGCCACGCACGAGGCGGCGCTGCCGGGGCGGGTCGAGCTGCTGCCGCTATGCCAAGGCGCCGCAGCGGCGGCGGTTTCGGCCGACGACGACGCACCCCTGCGCGATCCGTTGCGCGAAGCGCGAACGATGGTCGAGGACCTGCGCCGGCGCGACGAAGCGCAGCTCCTCGTTGCAAAAGTGCGCCAGGTGGTCGGCCGCTGGCAGATCGCGGGTAAAGACGGGGCGCGCCCCGCGCGCTATGGCGACATTCTGATCCTGACCCGGCGGCGAAGCGTGCTGCCGGAGTTCGAGCGGGCGCTGCGTGCCGCCGGCATACCCTACCTGAGCGTGAGCCGCGGCGGGCTGCTCGCCACGCTAGAGGCGCTGGACCTGCAGGCGCTGCTGCGCTTTCTCGCCACCCCCTCCGCTGACCTGTGCCTCGCGCACACGCTGCGGACGCCGCTGTTCGATGTCGATGACGCAGATCTGCTCGCGCTGGCGGCTGCCGGCGAGCAGGACTGGTGGCAGCGGCTGCGCCGGCTTGCCACCGAGGCGACGGCCTCGCCTCCCTTGCAGCGTGCCCACGCACTGCTCGAGTCATGGCTCGTGCAGGCCTCGCAGCTGCCGGTGCACGATCTGCTCGATCGCATTTATCACGAGGGCGAGGCGCTCGCCCGCTACCGGTCTGTCGTGCCCGCCGCGGCCTGGCCGGGGGTGCGGGGGAATCTGGAGGCCTTCATCTCTCTGGCGCTGGAACTGGATGCCGGGCGGTTTCCCAGCCTGCCCCGGTTCGTCGACGAGTTGGTGCGCCTGGGCCGGGCCGCCGACGACGAAGCCCCCGACGAGGGGCTGAGCAGCGCCGGCGGCGACGGCACTGATCGCATCCGCATCATGACCATCCACGGCGCTAAGGGGTTGGAGGCGCCCATCGTCTGGCTGGTGGATGCCCACAACACGCACCGCGTTGCGGATACCTACCACGTGCTGCTCGACTGGCCGGCGGCGCAGCCGCGACCGTGTCATTTCTCCCTGACGCACACACGCCCGCTGCGCGGCGAGGCGCGGCGCACGCTGTTCGATGCCGAGGATCACCAGGCCGAGCGCGAGGAACTGAACCTGCTGTACGTGGCGCTGACGCGGGCGAAGCAGTTGTTCATTGCCAGCGGTATCGTGCCCGGCAGGAATTCCTCCCAGCCAAGTGCGTACCAGCGCATCGCGCATGCCTTGGCGCAGCTGGGCGCGGCGGACAACGCCTATGGCCAGTCGTTCGGTACCGAATCGGACTCTGCCCCACCGTCGGCGATGGCGCCGGTGGAAACCGACATGAATGCAACAACCCCGGTGCAGCCCGTCGGCACCCGTCGGGAGCCGGCGGGGGCGGGGGCCGAGTTCGGAACCCGCCTGCACAGTCTTCTGGAGCGGCTGACCACGGCCGCGACACCGCTGCCGCCGCCCGGACTTGTGCATGACGAATGGGTCCCGGTCCGCAACATGGCCGAGGCAATCCTGAACGCGCCGCATTTGCATCGTTTCTTCACCGCTGGACAGTATCGGCGCGCCATGAACGAGGTCGAGTTCGCGCTGCCCGACGGCACTGTCGGGCGCATCGACCGGCTTGTAGAAACGGAGGGCGAGCTGTGGGTACTGGACTACAAGAGCGGGGCGGCCGGCGCCCAACGCTTCGCGGAATACCGCGCCCAGCTCGACGGTTACCGGCAGGCGCTGCGGGCGATCTATCCGGATCGGGTGGTTCGGTGCGCGCTGATCTTCGGCGATGCGCGGCTGGTCGAAGTTTAGTACACAGGCTCTAGCCTTGCCCCTTTTCGGTGCAGAGGCGATGGCATAACATCTCAACAGTCTTGAGTACGGTTCTTGGAAGGTGACCGGACGAGGTACGACAACGGATCCAAAGGATTGAACGCGGAGGAGGATGTATGGAAAAGGTCTGGCTCAAGAGTTATCCGAAAGGGGTTCCTGCCGAAATCGACGTCGATGAGTTCCGCTCGTTGGGCGATTTGTTCGAGCGCAGCTGCCGCAAGTTCGCCGATCGCGTCGCCTACGTCAACATGGGCAAGGGGATTACCTATGCCGAGCTGGACCGCATGACGGCGCAGTTTGCCGGCTACCTGCAGTCCGAGCTGGGGTTGAAGAAGGGGGCGCGCGTCGCCGTGATGATGCCCAACGCCCTGCAGTATCCAATATCCATTTTCGGCATCCTGCGCGCAGGCCTGACGGTGGTGAATACCAATCCGCTGTACACGCCGCGCGAGCTGGAGCACCAGCTCAGGGATTCCGGCGCAGAGGCCATCGTCATCGTCGAAAATTTCGCCAGCGTGCTGCAGGAGGTGGTGGGCAACACTCCGGTGAAACACATCGTCGTTACGGGGCTGGGTGATATGCTTGGCTTCCCGAAGGGCGCCATCGTCAATTTCGTCGTCAAGCATGTCAAGAAGATGGTGCCGACCTGGAATCTGCCGGGTTTCGTGCGGTTCAACGATGCCCTCGCCCGCGGCGCGCGCCATGCCCTGAAGCCGGTGGAAGTGGGCCATGACGACCTCGCTTTCCTGCAATACACGGGTGGTACGACCGGCGTGGCCAAGGGGGCCATGCTGACCCACCGCAACATCATCGGCAATCTTCAGCAGGCGCATGCCTGGCTCAAGCCTTTTCTGTCGGAGGGCACCGAGGTCATCATCACCGCGCTGCCGCTCTATCACATCTTCTCGCTGACTGCGAACTGCCTGACCTTCATGAAGATCGGCGCGACCAACGTGCTCATCACCAATCCGCGCGATATACCGGGCTTCGTCAAGGAACTGGCCAAGCACAAGTTCACTGCGATCACCGGAGTGAATACCCTGTTCAATGCCCTGCTCAACGACCCGGATTTCGGCAAGCTCGATTTCAGCCAGTTACGCATCGCGCTGGGCGGCGGCATGGCGGTACAGCAGGCGGTGGCGGAGAAGTGGCAGAAAGCGACAGGCAAGCCGCTGGTGGAGGCCTACGGCCTGACTGAGACCTCGCCGGCGGTGTGTATCAATCCGCTCGACCTCAAGCAGTACAACGGCGCCATCGGCCTGCCCGTGCCGTCCACCGACATCGCCATCCGCGATGACGATGGCAGGGACCAGCCCATGGGACAGCCTGGCGAGCTGTGCGTGCGCGGCCCGCAGGTGATGAAGGGCTACTACAACCGGCCCGACGAAACGGCCAAGGTAATCATGGCGGACGGCTTTCTGCGCACCGGTGACGTGGCGGTGGTGGACGAGCAGGGCTTCGTGCGTATTGTAGACCGCAAGAAGGACATGATCCTGGTGTCAGGCTTCAACGTCTATCCCAACGAGGTCGAGGGGGTGGTCGCCGCCTGCCCCGGGGTGTTGGAATGCGCTGCCATCGGCGTGCCGGACGAGAAGTCGGGCGAGGCGGTGAAGGTCTTCGTCGTCAGGAAGGATCCCAATCTCACCGCCGATGAAGTCATCAAGTACTGCCGCGAACATCTCACCGGTTACAAGGTGCCCAGGCTGATCGAGTTCCGGACCGAGCTGCCCAAGACCAATGTCGGCAAGATCCTGCGCCGTGCGCTGCGCGACGAGGAGCTGAAGAAGGTGGCCTGAACAGTGGGGCGTTGATCCGGCGGGCCGGGCGCAATCGGCGGCAATCGGCGCCGCCCCGGTTCAGACCTCTTCGATCCGCATGTCATCGCCGTCGCGCACACTGGCGAGCATGCGCGGGTTGCACTCCAGTTTTCCCAATACATTCACCCGGGTGACGAGTCGGCACTCGCCCGCCTTGGCGACCGGCGTCGGCCCGAAGGGCAGCGCCAGGGCGCTGCCCTCGACCCAGAAGCACACCGTGCCGGGTTCGACGACCTCGCGGGCGTCGGCTTCCAGGGTAGAGCGGACCGGCACGCCGAAATAGACCTCGTCGCCCCAGGTATTGGCGCTCGCTGCGAGTGGCAGTGCGTCGAACAAGGCGCGCGACGTGGGCGTGTCGTCGAGGACCGCTGTCAGGCTGCCCTTCGGCCATGTGATTCGCATGCGCTTCATTGTCGTTGCGCGGAAGCGTGTACGGCGCTCACCGCGTTGCCGATGGCACATTGAGCAATGACGTTGCCGAGACGGGCATGGCTTTCCGAGGTTGCCTCGGTGGACAACGACGCGACATCGATGCCGTCATACATATGAGCGGCAACGATCGTCATTGACGGTCGGATGTGGCGGGTCATGCCGATGCGTCGTCCGTGATAAGGATGGCGCGGAAGTCGTTGACGTTGGTGAGCGTCGGCCCCGTGATCACGGCGTCGCCCAGCGCGCCGAAGAAGCCGTGGCCGTCGTTGGCGGCGAGGCTTTCCTGGGGGCGCAGGCCCAGGCTCCATGCGCGCGCCAGGCTGTCCGGTGCGAGCACGGCGCCGGCAACCTCCTCCTGGCCGTCGACGCCGTCTGTGTCGCCGGCCAGGGCATGGATGCCCGGATGACCAGCCAGGGCAATGCCCAGGGAGAGAAGAAATTCGACATTTCGCCCGCCCCGGCCGCTGCCGCGCACCGTGACCGTGGTTTCGCCACCGGATAGCAGCACGCAGGGCGCCGCGAAGGGCTGGCCACGGCGCGCCACCTGCAATGCGATGCCTGCCATGGCCTTGCCGACGTCGCGTGCTTCGCCTTCGATGGCATCACCCAGGATGTGGGCCGGGATGCCGGCGGCCCGGGCGACTTCGGCGGCAGACTCGAGCGCCATTTGCGGTGCGGCGATGATGCGCGTGTCGATCCCGGCCATGCGCGGGTCATCGGGCTTGACCGATTCGCCACGGCCGGATTCGAGCAATTCGAGTACGGCCGCCGGCAACGCGAGGCCATAGCGGCGGACGATTGCCAGCGCATCGGCGCAGGTGCTTGGGTCCGGAACGGTCGGACCGGATGCAATGTCGATGGGATTGTCGCCGGGAACGTCGGAGATCAGCAGGTTAACCACGCGTGCCGGATGACAGGCCGCGGCCAGCCGCCCTCCCTTGATGACGGAGAGGTGGCGGCGCACGCAGTTCGTCTCGCTGATGGTGGCACCCGATTGCAGCAGCGCGCGATTGACCTGTTGCTTGTCCTCGAGGGTCAGACCCGCCGCTGGCAGCGGCAGAAGTGCCGAGCCGCCGCCGGAGATCAGGCAGAGCACTACGTCCCGGGCCGTGAGCCGGCTTGCCATTTCCAGCATGCCTCGGGCGGCGGCGAGTCCCGCCTCGTCCGGCACCGGGTGCGCCGCCTCGACGATCTCGACCTGCCGGCACGGTACGCCGTAGCCATAGCGCGTCACCACCAGGCCGGCCAATTCGCCCGGCCAGTGATCCTCCACCGCCCGGGCCATGGCGGCCGAGGCCTTGCCGGCGCCGATGACGATCAGGCGCCCGTGCGGCAGCGCGGGCAGGTGCGGCGGCAGGCATACGGCTGGCTGGGCGGAGGCGATAGCGGCCTCGAACATGCGCCGCAGAAGTGTGATCGCTTCGTCGCGGGAAGTCTGCACGCGGGACATTGGTCTTTGCATCGGCAGCAGGAGGGCGAGCTCTTGCCGGCTTAGCGTGCTGTAGTCTCGACGACCGCAGCGACTGCCTTGCCGACGTCTTCGGTTCTTGCTTCGCCACCCATGTCCGGTGTGCGCGGGCCTTCGGCAAGCACGGTTTCGATGGCATGCATCACTGCGGCGGCAGCGTCCTGATGACCGAGGTGTTCGAGCATCATGGCCCCGCACCAGATCTGGCCGATCGGATTGGCGATGCCCTTGCCATAGATGTCCGGCGCCGAACCATGTACGGGCTCGAACAGTGACGGATGCCGGCGTTCCGGGTTGAGGTTGGCTGAGGGTGCGATACCGATCGTGCCGGTGCACGCCGGCCCGAGGTCGGACAGGATGTCGCCGAACAGGTTGGATGCAACGACCACATCGAACCAGTCTGGGTTGCGCACGAAATGGGCGGTCAGGATGTCGATGTGGTACCTATCGGTGCGGACGTCGGGATAGCGTGCGGCCATGGCGGCGAAGCGCTCGTCCCAGTAGGGCATGGAGATGGAAATGCCATTCGACTTGGTGGCGGAGGTGACATGCTTCTTCGGGCGTCTGACCGCCAGCTCGAAGGCGAAGCGCATGATGCGGTCTACGCCGCGGCGGGTGAAGACGCTCTCCTGCACCACGGTTTCCTGCTCGGTGCCGTCGAACATGCGGCCGCCAATGCTGGAGTACTCGCCTTCGGTGTTCTCGCGCACGACATAGAAATCGATTTCGCCCACCTTGCGATTGGCGAGCGGCGTCGGCACGCCGGGCATCAGGCGCACCGGGCGCAGGTTGACGTACTGATCGAACCCGCGCCGGAACTTGAGCAGGGAGCCCCAAAGGGATACGTGGTCTGGCACCTTGGCCGGCCAGCCGACGGCGCCGAAGAAGATGGCGTCGTGGCCGCCGATCTGCTCCTTCCAGTCCTCGGGCATCATGACGCCGTGCTTGAGGTAGTAGTCGCAGCTCCAGTCGAACCCGTCCCACCTGAAGGCCAGACCGAAACGGCTCGCCGCTGCCTGCAGCACGCGCAGTCCTTCAGGGACGACCTCCTTGCCGATGCCGTCACCCGGGATAACGGCGATGCGCTGCGGTTCCATGTTTCTCCTTCTAGGGTTGTGTCTGCCGGTAGGGTTCGAACCAGCCGAGGCTCTCGCCAGTCGTGCTCCGGGGCCGATACTCACAGCCAACCCAGCCAGCATAGCCGATGTTGTCCAGCCAGCGGAACAGGAATGGGTAGTTGATCTCGCCAGTGCCCGGTTCACCGCGCCCGGGATTGTCTGCGATCTGGATGTGGGCGATGCGCGGCAGGTGACGCTTGATCGTCGCCGCGAGCTCGCCTTCCGTGCGCTGCATGTGATAGACGTCGTATTGCAGATGCACGTTCTCGCTGCCCGTGCGCGCGATAACGTCGAGCGCCTGTTGCGTCGCACTCAGAAAGAAGCCGGGTATATCGCGATTGTTGATCGGCTCGATCAGCAGTCTGATACCCGCCCGCTTTAACCTGTCTGCCGCGAACCGGAGGTTTGCCGCGAAGGTGTCCCGCACCTGCCGCGGATCGGCCTCCGGGGGCGGGATGCCCGCCAGGCAGTTCAATCGTGTGCAGCCGAGCGTTGTGGCGTATTCGATCGCCGTCGCGACGGCCTGCTGAAACTCGCCAATGCGATTGGGCAGGCAGGCGATACCGCGCTCGCCCTGCTCCCAGTCACCGGCCGGAAGGTTGTGCAGGACAAGCTCGAGATGGTGTGCGGCAAGCCGATCGGCGAGGTCGTGCCGATCCCAGGCATAGGGAAACTGACACTCCACGGCCTTGAAGCCGGCATCCGCCGCAGCCTTGAATCGATCCGGGAACTCCAACTCGGTGAAAAGCGTGGACAGGTTGGCGGCGAACTTCGGCAATTTCAGTCTCCAGCCGATGACGTGGCGTGCATCGCAACCGTGATTACATCTGAGCCGGCGCGAAACCATGCATGAGGCATGGCGGGTGTGTCGTGGATGATGCCGATATCGCCGCTGCGCGCCAGGGCGATGAGCCCAACCCCGGCCGGCGTGTCCTTGGCGAGCTCGCGCAACACGCTGTGTGCCGCTTGCTTCGCGGACAGGCCGCCGGCGATGCGGTCGCAGAGGACCTTCGTTGCCAGCGCGCGCAAGACCAGTTCGCCATGTCCCGTGGCCGATGCCGCCGCACAGTCCGAGGCGTAGTTGCCCGCGCCGGGGATCGGACTATCGCCGACCCGACCGCGCAGCTTGAGGGTGACGCCACCGGTGGAGGTGGCGGCCGCCAGGATGCCGCCCTTGTCCAGAGCCAGCGCACCCACCGTGCCGCCGCGCGGCTCGCAGTCGAACAGCAGTCTTCGGCGCAGACGCGGCAGGGTGTGCAATTGGCCACTGAGCAGCTTGGCGCGCCGCTCCTCATGCCGTGCCCGCGCCTGTGCCGTGACGGGGTCGTAGTCGGCGAAGCCCATGGTGCGGGCAAAATCCTGTGCACCTTGGCCAGCGAGCAGGACGTGGTCCGTCTCTTCCATCACCTTGCGTGCGACCAGGACGGGATTGCGCACCCTCTGCAACGCGGCGACGCCGCCGGCGCGCAGCCCATCGCCCACCATCACCGAGGCATCCAGTTCGACCTCGCCATCGATGTTGAGACAGGCGCCGGTGCCGGCGTTGAATGTCGGGTCTTCCTCCAGCATCACGACTGCCGCGACGACGGCATCGAGTGCGCTGCCGCGCGCGGCCAGAATTCCGATTCCTGCTTCGGCGGCATTGCGCACACCGGTCAACGCCGCCGGCCATTCCTGGGCGGGCCAGTCACCGGCACCGCCGTGGATGACGATGGCGTACATGTCGACGCTGCCTTTCAGCGCGGCGTCAGCGCTTCTTGTCCCAAACGTAGCGCTGGAAGCGCTGCCAGCGCGCGTCCTGCTGGAGCAGGCGGTTCGGGGCGGCGCCTTGTCGTGCCCGGCGCTGCTGCACAAGCAGCTCCAATTGGGCAGGCAGCGGACGCTTTGCGGATTTGCCGTTCAACTGCGGCTCCCGTCGATAGATATGCGCTATGATAAACTCGGTTCGTCGAACGTTCCTAACGCCACCCTGCCCGCACCGACGATGTCCGGTAACACCTTCGGCAAGCTGTTCTGCGTCACGTCCTTCGGCGAATCCCACGGTCCGGCCATCGGCTGCGTAGTGGACGGCTGCCCTCCCGGACTGACATTGTCCGAAGCCGATATCCAGGTCGAGTTGGACAGGCGCAAGCCGGGTACCTCACGCCACGTCACACAGCGACGCGAGCCCGATACGGTAGAAATTCTGTCCGGCGTATTCGAAGGTCTCACCACCGGTACCCCGATCGCCCTGCTCATTCGCAACCAGGACCAGCGCAGCAAGGACTACGCGAATATCATGGATACGTTCCGGCCCGGACATGCCGATTACACCTATCTGCAGAAGTACGGTCTGCGCGACTACCGTGGCGGCGGGCGTTCGTCCGCCCGCGAGACGGCGGTGCGCGTTGCCGCTGGCGCCATCGCGAAGAAATGGCTGGGCGAGCGTCATGGCGTTGTCGTGCGCGGCTGGATGTCCCAGCTTGGGTCCATTCGCATCGAGTTCAAGAGCAGGCAGGCAATCGCGCAAAATCCCTTCTTTGCGCCGGACCCGGGGATCGTGCCGCAGTTGGAGGAATTCATGGATGCACTGCGCAAGTCGGGCGACTCCTGCGGCGCGAAGATCACCGTCGTCGCCGAGAACGTGCCGGTCGGGTGGGGAGAGCCGGTATACGACCGGCTGGATGCCGACATTGCCTTTGCCATGATGGGTATCAATGCGGTCAAGGGCGTAGAAATCGGCGCCGGTTTCGGCAGCGTGACGCAAAAGGGCAGCGAACACGCCGACGAAATGACGCCGCAGGGGTTTCTCAGCAACAACGCCGGCGGCATACTCGGCGGCATTGCCACCGGCCAGGACATTCTCGTGCATCTGGCGGTGAAACCAACTTCGAGCATCCGGCTGCCGCGCCGCTCCATCGACCGCCACGGTGCGCCGGTGACGCTCGAGACCCACGGTCGGCACGATCCTTGTGTCGGGATCCGCGCCACGCCCATCGCCGAGGCGATGTTGGCGCTCGTACTGATGGACCACGCCCTGCGCCACCGCGCCCAGTGCGGCGACGTGGTGAGCGATACGCCGAGGATTGCTGCGCAGGCCCCCGTCGGGCCGGCCGCAGGCGCCGCCCCGGCCATCGACGATCCCGACCCCGACGAGGCTTGATCGGGCAGGGGTGGGCAGGTTAGATTTACCGTTGTTGCCAACCGATGTCCGCTGCCGCACGGGGCGGAGTTTTCAAGCCGAGAACAAAGATGCCATTTCTTTCCCATGAGCTGGAGCAGGAGTTTCCTGACCTGAAGGACACAATTTATCGACTGCGTTCTGCCGATACCCATTTTTCGCGGCTGTGCGATGAGTACAAGCGGATCGACAGCGAGGTCAGCCGGATCGAGGAGGAGAACGCGCCGGTGACCGACTTCGATCTCGAGGACATGAAAAAGCGGCGCCTCAAAATCAAGGACGAGTTGTACGCGGTCCTGCGCGAACAGCGCGGCTGACCGCAGCTGCCCGTTGCCCGCCGGCGGGTCGCCGGCGGTTGACCGATGCTGCCTCACTGGCGCCTCGCCGCGTATTATTTCTTCTATTTCGCCTTCATAGGCGCATTCGCGCCGTACTTCAGTCTCTACCTCCAGTCGCTGCAATTCTCTGCATGGGACATTGGTGTGCTGATGTCGCTGATGCAGGTGACGCGCATCGTCGCGCCCGCCGTCTGGGGCTGGCTCGCCGATCGCGTCGGCGCCAAGACGCCAGTGGTGCGCGCCGCCGCCGTACTGAGCGTGGTCGGATTTGCCGGCTTCTTCGCCACGCGGAGTTTCGCCGGCGTGTTCGCGGCCATGGCGGCCCTGGCCTTCTTCTGGAGCGCCGCGCTGCCGCTGGTGGAGGCGCTGACCCTCGGCCACCTCGGTACCGCCGTCACTCGCTACGGCAGGATCCGCCTCTGGGGGTCGATCGGCTTCATCGCGGCGGTGCTGGGCGTGGGTTACCTGCTGGACCGCATGCCCATCGGCACGATACTGTGGGTATGCCAGATGCTGTTGGGCGGCATTATGCTGTGCTCGCTGCTGGTGCCGGAGGCGCCGCCGCTGCGTCACGACGCCGATCACGTGTCGTTGCGCGCCATACTGCGCCGCACCGAAGTGCTGCGCCTGCTCGGCGCCTGCTTCCTCATGGCAGCGGCACACGGACCGCTGTACGTGTTTCTGTCCATCTATCTCGTCGACCATGCCTACAGCAAGGCGGCGGTGGGTTCGCTGTGGACTCTCGGCGTCGTGGTCGAGATCGGCGTGTTCATGTACATGCCGCGGCTGCTGCGATCCTTTTCCCTGCATGACATTCTCCGATTTAGCTTCCTTTGCGCTGTGGTGCGCTTTCTCCTGATTGGTTGGGCGGTGGAAGTGCCCGGCGCCGTCGTCGTCGCGCAGATGATGCATGGCGCGACCTTCGGCGCCTATCACGCGGCGGCCGTGGCGGCGGTCAGCCAGTGGTTCGGCGGCCGGCATCAGGCGCGCGGGCAGGCGCTGTACGCAGGCGTCTCGTTCGGCGGCGGCGGCATGGTCGGCGGCTTGGTCAGTGGCTACACCTGGGAGCTGCTTGGTCCGGCACTCACTTATACTGTCGGCTCGTTGTTCGCGCTATCGGGATACCTGGTTCTTGGCGGCAGGAGCCGAGTGTCATCGCTGCCGCCGGTGGAGCGTTAGCAGAGAGAATTGGCGTTGGAAACATGGCGGGCATGAGCGGTTGGTTCCGGTTGCTTGCGCCGTTGGCGATCGCGGCGATGCTGGCGTCGGCCTGCCAGAGCGTGCAGACGACGCAAGCAGGCGCCATCGGCGTCGAGCGGCGTCAATCGATGCTTGTGTCGAGCGAGCAGATCAACCAGGCGGCGAGCCAGTCCTATCGCCAGGTTCTGCAGCAGGCACAGCAGAAGGGGGTGCTGAACCGCGATGCGGCAACCGTGCAGCGGGTGCGCGCCATCGCGCAGCGCCTCGTACCCCACACCCGGGCATTCCGCGGTGACGCGCCGGCTTGGCAGTGGGAGGTCAATGTCGTCACCTCCAATGAACTGAACGCCTGGTGTATGCCGGGTGGCAAGATCGCCTTCTATACCGGATTGTTCGACCGCTTGAATCTTACCGACGATGAGGCGGCGGCGATCATGGGGCACGAAATGGCCCACGCGTTGCGCGAGCACGCGCGTGAGCGGGCATCGCAGGCGATGGCCGCCGGCATCGGTGTTTCCATCATCGGCGCGATCGCCGGCCTCGGCCAAGGCGGCACGGATCTGGTCGGAATGGTTGCCGATCTTACTCTGGTGCGGCCGAACTCGCGATTGCATGAAACCGAGGCGGATCGCATGGGCGTTGAGCTTGCTGCCCGCGGTGGTTACGATCCGCGCGCGGCTATCAGCCTGTGGCGCAAGATGGGAGCCTCCAGCGGCGGGCAGCCGCCTCAGTGGCTGTCGACCCATCCTTCCCATGACACGCGCGTGCGCGACCTCGAGGCCTACGCGGCCCGCGTGCTGCCGCTGTACGAGCAGGCCCGCGTCGGCAGGTAGGCATGTCGCCGTCGGCGCCCCTGACAGCGGGCAGCGACTGTGAAATAATTCAATGTTTCAGGATCCGCCCGCCGCGGCGCGTGCAATGCTGCAGACGCTCTACGACAAACTCTGGATCAGCCACGTCGTCCATACTGAGGACGATGGCACGGCCTTGCTCTACATCGATCGCCATCTTGTCCACGAAGTCACCAGCCCGCAGGCGTTCGAAGGACTGAGATTGGCCGGGCGGGCGCCCTGGCGGCGCGACGCCAATCTCGCGGTGGCCGACCACAACGTGCCGACCATCAATCGCCGTCGCGGCATCGACGATCCCGTGTCGCGCCTGCAGGTGGATACCCTTGACAACAACTGCGCGGAGTTCGGCATCCTCGAATTCCGCATGGACGACATCCGCCAGGGAATCGTGCATGTCATCGGCCCGGAGCAGGGGGCCACGCTGCCCGGTATGACAGTGGTCTGCGGCGATTCGCACACCAGCACCCACGGCGCATTCGCCTGTCTCGCCCAGGGCATCGGTACGTCGGAAGTCGAGCATGTGTTGGCGACCCAATGTCTGCTGCAGAAGAAGTCGAAGAACATGCTGGTGCGCGTCGAGGGCCGCCTGGGCAAGGGTGTGTCGGCGAAAGACGTCGCGCTTGCCGTTATCGGCCGTATCGGTACCGCCGGCGGCACGGGGTATGCCATCGAGTTTGCCGGCAGCACCATCCGAATGCTGTCGATGGAAGGGCGCATGACGATCTGCAACATGGCGATCGAGGCCGGCGCGCGTTGCGGTCTGGTCGCCGTAGACGATGCGACCATCGACTACATCCGCGGGCGTCCCTTGGCTCCCGCGGGAGAGATGTGGGAGCGGGCCGTTGCCCATTGGCGCACCTTGCGCAGCGACGCCGGGGCCCCCTTTGATCGCGTCGTCGAGCTGGACGCGACGAAGATCCGGCCGCAGGTGACGTGGGGAACCTCGCCCGAGATGGTCGTTGCCATCGACGACGACGTGCCGGATCCGGCCCGGGAGGACGACCCCGTGAGGCGCGACAGCATGGAGCGTGCCTTGCAGTACATGGGGCTCAAACCGCGCACGCCGATGCGTGAGATCAGGCTGGACAGGATCTTCATCGGATCGTGCACCAACTCGCGCATCGAGGACTTGCGCGCGGCGGCGGCGGTGATCAAGGGGCGCCGAGTGGCCGCCAATGTCAAGCAGGCGTTGGTGGTGCCGGGCTCGGGGCTGGTCAAGCAGCAGGCCGAGCGCGAAGGTCTGGACAAGGTGTTTCGCGCCGCCGGTTTCGAGTGGCGCGAGCCGGGCTGTTCGATGTGTCTGGCGATGAATGCCGATCGTCTCGAGCCGGGGGAGCGTTGCGCGTCGACCTCGAACCGCAATTTCGAGGGGCGCCAGGGCGCCGGTGGGCGCACCCATCTGGTCAGCCCGCAAATGGCGGCGGCGGCGGGCATTGCCGGACACTTCGTCGATGTCCGCGATCTGGTTTAGGAGTGGTGCATGCAGAAGCGGAACATGATCTTCCTGGCGCTTGCGGCGACGGTGTGGCCTGCCTCCGACACCGCGGCAGCTAGCGGGCCGGAGGCGGACAAGCTCGGCGTGAAATTCGAGGCGGAGGCGAAGCACCGCTGATGGACAAGCTCACCACGCTGGATGGCCTTGTGGCGCCGCTGGATCGCGCCAATGTCGATACCGATGCCATCATCCCGAAGCAGTTCCTGAAGTCGATCAAGCGCAGCGGCTTCGGTCCCAACCTGTTCGACGAATGGCGCTATCTCGACCACGGCGAGCCGGGCCAGGACTGCGCGTCGCGCCCGCTCAACCCGGAGTTCGTGCTCAACCAGCCGCGCTATCACCGCGCCTCGATCCTGCTTACGCGTGAGAACTTCGGCTGCGGTTCCTCGCGCGAACACGCGCCATGGGCCTTGCAGGACTTTGGCTTCCGGGCGATCGTGGGGACCAGTTTCGCCGATATTTTCTTCAACAACTGCTTCAAGAATGGACTGCTGCCCATTCGCTTGCCGGCGTCGGAGGTGGAGGAGTTGTTTCGGCTGGTAAGCGCACAGCCCGGCTACCGTCTGCGCATCGACCTGGAAGCCCAGAGCGTCACGCGCCCCGACGGAAAGGTGTTGCGCTTCGAAATCGATCCATTCCGCAAGTACTGCCTGCTGAACGGATTCGACGACATCGGCCTGACGCTGCGTCACGCCGACAAAATCCGCGCGTTCGAGGCCCGGCGGCGCATCGAACAGCCGTGGCTGTTCGGATGATGGGGTGTCTGCGGCATCGAGCGCCTTTGCTGGCAGATCGACCCCGGGCGTTATGCGCCCTGCCCGGTTTTTTGGTGACGAAGAATGAAGATCTGTGTGTTGCCCGGTGATGGCATAGGGCCCGAAATCGTTGCCCAGGCGGTACGTGTGCTCGAAGCCCTGGGCCGCGATGGCATCCGATTCGAGCTGGAGCATGGCCTGCTCGGCGGCTGCGCCGTGGATGCCGCGGGCGAGCCTTACCCCGACGCGACGCGCCGGCTGGCGCGCGAGGCGGACGCGGTGCTGCTCGGGGCCGTCGGCGGTCCGCAGTACGACACGTTGCCGCGCGACAAGCGTCCCGAGCGCGGGCTGCTGGCGATCCGCAAGGATCTGAACCTATTCGCCAATTTGCGGCCGGCGCTGCTACATGCCGAGCTTGCCAACGCCTCGACGCTGAAGCCGGAGGCCGTGGCCGGGCTCGACATCATGATCGTGCGCGAACTGACCGGCGATATTTACTTCGGCGAGCCCCGCGGCATCGAAATGCGCGGCGGCGAGCGGGTCGGTTTTAACACCATGATCTACTCGGAGTCGGAGATCCGGCGCATCGCCCATGTGGCGTTCCGGGCGGCGCGCAAGCGCCAGCGTCGGCTGTGCTCCGTGGACAAGATGAACGTGCTGGAAACAACCCAGCTGTGGCGCGACGTGGTGACCGAAGTCGGCGCAGCGTATTCCGATGTCGAGCTGTCCCACATGCTGGTGGACAATGCCGCCATGCAGCTGGTACGCAACCCGCGCCAGTTCGACGTCATGGTGACCGGCAACATGTTCGGCGACATCCTTTCCGACGAGGCGTCGATGCTGACGGGTTCGATCGGTATGCTGCCTTCGGCCTCGCTCGATGCCGAAAACAAGGGGCTGTACGAGCCGATCCACGGCTCGGCGCCGGACATTGCCGGCAAGGGCGTGGCTAACCCGCTGGCGACGATACTTTCCGCGGCGATGATGTTGCGCTATACATTCAATATGGATGAGCAGGCGCGGCGCATCGAGGAAGCAGTCAAGAAGGCGCTTGCCGCCGGCTGCCGTACGGCCGACATCCACGAGCCCGGCACGCGGAAGCTCGGCACGGCGGAGATGGGGGATGCCGTGATCGCGGGACTTTAGGCAGGACAAAAAAGGGGTCAGGCGTCCGGCCGGTACCGGCCGGACAAGGCGCGGTGGATTGCAAGAGAGGTGACGATGAAGCGGGTGGGATTGGTCGGTTGGCGCGGTATGGTGGGCTCGGTGCTGATGCAGCGCATGCACGAGGAGCGCGATCTCGAACATGTCGAGCCGGTGTTCTTCAGCACGTCGCAGGTCGGCGGTCGCGGCCCTGACATCGGGCGCGAGGTGCCAGCACTCATGAATGCGAAGGACGTTGACGCGCTCAAGGCGATGGACGTCATCATTACCTGCCAAGGCGGCGACTATACCAGCGAGATATTTCCAAAACTGCGCAACGACGGTTGGAAGGGCTACTGGATCGACGCCGCCTCGACCCTGCGCATGAAGAACGACGCCGTCATCATCCTTGATCCGGTCAACGAGAACGTCATTCGCGGCGCGTTGGGGAAGGGGATACGCAACTTCATCGGCGGCAATTGCACGGTGAGTCTGATGCTGATGGCGCTCGGCGGGCTGTTTCGCAATGGACTCGTGGAATGGATGACGGCCATGACCTACCAGGCGGCCTCGGGCGCCGGCGCCCAGAACATGCGCGAGCTGCTGCAGCAGATGGGCGAGGCTCACCGCGTGGCGAAGTCGCTGCTCGACGACCCGGCCTCGGCCATCCTCGACATTGACCGCGAGGTCGCGGGCACGCTGCGCGACGAGAATTTTCCAACGGCCAGTTTCGGCGTGCCGCTGGCGGGCAGCCTTATTCCGTGGATCGACAAAGATCTCGGCAACGGGCAGAGCCGCGAGGAATGGAAAGGGCAGGCTGAAACGAACAAGATCCTCGGGCGCGAAAACAACCCGATTCCGGTCGACGGCATTTGCGTGCGCATCGGTGCCATGCGCTGCCACAGCCAGGCACTCACGGTCAAGTTAACGAAGGATGTGCCGTTAGACGAAATCCAAGGCATGCTCGCGACCGCCAACGACTGGGTGCGCGTAATTGCCAACGAGCGGGACGTGACAATGCGCGAACTGACACCCGCGGCCGTCACGGGAACCCTCACCGTGCCCGTCGGCCGTCTGCGCAAGCTTTCCATGGGTAGCCAGTATCTTGCGGCGTTCACCGTCGGCGACCAGCTTCTTTGGGGTGCGGCCGAGCCATTACGGCGCATGCTGCGCATCTTGCTCGATGCTTGACGAGCGCGACGACTGAGTAGGATTACGCCTAAAAAGCGTGCAAAATTTGGCGTTTGCATGACGAAGAGCTGATAGACTTTCGGGCGATGTGACAAGGAAGTTTAGCTTGCGTCGCTAATTGTTTGATGTTAATGTAGTAATGTGGATTTTGTCCGCCACGAGCGAGGGGGACCCGGTGCGCACCAGTCATACCAAGTTCAATCCAATCAAGACCACTGTCCTTGCGGCGGCGCTTGCCTTGGTGCCGGCCGTGGCGTTTCCGGCCGGCCTCGGGAAGTTGAACGTCCTCAGCGGACTTGGGCAGCCGTTGCGTGCAGAGGTCGACGTTTCCGCGACCAATGAAGAGCTGTCGTCGCTGAGTGCCAAGCTCGCCTCGCCAGAGGCATTCAAGAACGCCGGCATGGAATTCAATCCATCCCTGGCCGGCATCAAATTTGCCATCGCCAAGCGGCCGGACGGCCGTTCCGTCGTGCGCATGACAAGCGACCGCGCGATCAACGAACCGTTCGTCGACCTGCTGATCGAGCTTAACTGGGCCACGGGCCGCATCGTTCGCGAATATACATTTCTCCTCGATCCGCCCGAAGCCGTGGTGGCGCGGCAAGCGGCCGCTCCCGTTGCACCCCCGGTTGCGGCGAGACCCGAAGCGCGTCCTTCGCGCGTCGACGACGAAACCCGTGCGCGCGCTCGTCAGCAAACCTCTGCGGCGCCGGCCGCAGCACCTGCCGGCGACGCTGCGACGACGCGAACGGTCAATCGCGGCGACACGCTGAGCCGCATTGCGTCGGCGACCAAGCCCGACGGAGTGACGCTCGATCAGATGCTGGTGGCATTGTTCCGCAACAACAAAGACGCGTTCGACGGCAATAACATGCACCGCCTGCGCGCCGGCAAGATACTCAACATCCCCAATCGCGAGGCGGTGGCAGCCGTGGCCCCCGACGAAGCGCGGCGCACGATCATTGCCCAGACGGCCGATTTCAATGCCTATCGGCAGAGGCTCGCCGGCGCCGTCGCGGCGGCACCTGCGCCAAAAGAGCAGGCCGTGCAGCAGGAAGCGACCGGCAAGGTCGCGGCACGCGTCGAGGACACGGCGCCGAAATCGGCTGACTCGAAGGACCAGCTCAAAGTTTCGAAGGCCGAGGCGGCAAAGGATGAAAAGGCGGCAGCCAAGGCCGACAAGGCGGCGCAGAACCGTATCGCCGTTCTGGAAGAAGATCTGATCGCCAAGGACAAGGCGCTCAAGGAAGCGACCAGCCGCTTGGTGCAGGTCGAGCAGAACATCAAAGAAATGCAGAAGCTCATCGAGCTCAAGAACAAGAGCCTTGCTGAGCTGCAGAAGCAGGCCGCGGCGAAACCTGAACCGAAAGCGGAGCCGAAACCTGCCGAGCTGGCACCGGCGCCGGCTACTCCGGCTCCGGCTGCGCCGGTAGCCGCCGCGCCGACACCGGCCCCTGCGCCGGCTCCTGCGCCCGAAGCGGCCAAGCCGGAGGAGAAGCCGGCCGAAAAACCTGTCGAGAAACCAGCGGAGCCCGCAGCTGTGCCTGTGCCCGCTCCGCAACCGCCTGCCGAGGCCAAACCCGAAGAACCCAAACCCGAAGAACCCAAACCGCAGCCGAAGGTAGTGGCTGAGGTGCCGAAGAAGCCTGTCCCGACCCCGGAATCCACCGAGCCGAGTTTCCTCGAGAGTCTCATGAGCGACCCATTGACACTTTTTGGCGGCGGTGGCGCCCTGGTTCTTTTGCTCGGTTACCTAGGCTACAAGTTCACTCGCCGGCGTGGCGAGGAGCGTCCGACCGAAGGGTTGTCGACCACGGAACCGGGCATGTCGACCGGCGCGGCCAGTTCGGTCTTCGGCGCGACCGGCGGCCAGAGCGTCGACACCAGCAGCAGCTCCATCCAGACCGATTTCAGCCAGTCGGGCATTGGTGCCATCGATGCCGACGAGGGTGTCGACCCGGTGGCCGAAGCGGACGTCTACATGGCCTACGGCCGTGACGCCCAGGCGGAGGAGATTCTCCTCGACGCGCTCAAGACCGACCCGACCCGCCACGCGATCCACGTCAAGCTGCTCGAGATCTATGCCCAGCGCAAGAACCTGCAGCAGTTCGAAACTCTGGCAAGCGAGTTGTACGCGCAGACCGGCGGTGTCGGAACCGAATGGGAAAAGGCGGCGGCCCTTGGCCACAAGCTCGATCCGGCCAACCCGTTGTACGGCGGCAGCCCGGCGGATGCCCAGAAGGCCGCGGAAATGGACACGACGCTCGTCATCCCTGCCGGCGCCGCCGCAGCGGCAGGGCTGAAGGATACCTGGACGATGCCCGGGGAACTGGGCCAGATTGCCAGCGCCGCCGAAGGCGGCACCTACGGCGAAACGTCCACGGTTGTGCTTCCCGGGACAGCAGAGGCGAAGGCGGAGGATGCGACTGCGACGCTGGACTTCGATCTCGGCGGCGAGGCACCGGCGCCCGCGGCGGAGGCCGCGCAGGAACCGGCAGAGGTTGCTTCCCTGGACTTCGATCTTGGCGGCGCAGCGCCGGAAATCTCCGAGCCTGTGAAAGAGCCGGCACCTGTCCAGGAGGAGACTGCCACATTGATGGCGCAGGCGCCGCAAGAGGCGACGAAACCTCTGACCGCCGCGGTCGACCTCGACTTCAAGCTTCCCGAAACGGAGGCAGACCGCATCGCCGATGCGGCGGCGCTTCAGACCGCCGACTCCGACGTGGATATCGACTTCACCACGTCGATTGCCGGAATCAAACCCTCAGGTGCGCCCGGTGTGGTGGATTTGGAGGCAACCGACTTCGGTGGCAATCTGCTCCAGAGTCTCACCGGAATGGAGCCGGAGCCGGTCCGGGCGGCGCCGCCGACAGGCCCATCCGGTGCGGCGCTCGACCTGGAAAAGACCGACGTCGGGGGCAATTTGCTCGACTTCGATTTCGATCTCGGCGAGCCTGCCAAGGCCAAAACCGGAGCAACACCGGTAATCGACCTGGCGGGCATTAACCTTGACCTGAACGAAGTGCAGCCTGCCGCGCCGGCGGAAGCGCCAGCCGCACCGGAAGCGGCGGAAATCGCGCAGGAAACCGCGACCAAACTTGAACTCGCCCATGCCTACGAGGAGATGGGTGACAAGGAAGGTGCGCGCGAACTGCTGCAGGAAGTGCTCAAGGAAGGCGACGCTGCCCAGCAGGAGCAGGCACGCGCCATGCTCGCCAAGCTCGCTTGAATCGGGGCGCCAGGGGCGTCGCGCACGCCCCTGGCTGCTCCTGACCACAGTTTTCCCCGATGTTCCATCCGTCCGTCCGCCTGATTCTCTGGGGCGCCGCGACGGTCTATGCACAAGCGCTGGACGGCATTCCCCTTGCGACGGTTGCCGCCGTCGTGCTGGCCGTTACTGCGGTGGTGGCGCCACGACGTCTGTACGAACTGCTCAGGCGTGCGCGCTGGCTGCTACTGTCCATTGGCCTGCTTTTCGCGTGCGCCACGCCGGGCGAGGCGCTCATAGCCGCGTTGGGGCCTGCCGCGCCGACATACGAAGGCGTGCAACTCGCCGGCACCCATCTTGGCCGGCTTGCTGTCGTCCTGGCATTGCTCGCGGCGCTGCTGCGATTCACCCAACCGGAGGAACTGGTCAGCGCATTGCATGGGTTGTTGCGACCGCTGGCGGTCCTCGGCCTTCCCCGGGACCGTATTGCCCTGCGCCTGATGCTTGTCCTGCGCTATGTCGACGAACAGGCAGGGTTGCAACGGCGCACATCCTGGCGGCAATGGTTGTCCCCGCCGGCCGAGGTGAGCGACGCGCCGATGTCGATCCGCGTCCATGTCTTGCGCTCTGCGGATATTGCAGTGCTGACCGGCTTGCTGGCGGCGAGCCTGTTCGCGCTTTCGCGCTGAGCGTCCCATCGTGAGGTGGGCCCTCGGGCTGGAGTACGACGGCTCGTCGTTCAACGGCTGGCAGTCTCAGCCCCACGGCAACACCGTCCAGGATGTGCTCGAGCAGGCGCTGGGCGCAATCGCTGGAGTGCCCCTCAGGGTCGCCTGCGCCGGGCGCACCGACGCCGGTGTGCATGCGGTGGTGCAGGTGGCGCACTTCGATACCGCTGTCGAGCGTCCGACGAGCGCCTGGATCCGCGGTGTCAATGCACACCTCCCCGAGGCTGTCGCCGTCCGTTGGGCGCAACCGGTGGCCGATGATTTCCACGCCCGCTACGCGGCGATCGTCCGCGAGTACCGCTACCTTCTGTGCAATCGTCCGGTCAGGCCGGGCCTCGACCACAGACGCGTGGGCTGGTTTCACCTGCCCCTCGACCTCGACGCGATGCGCTGCGCAGCCGCGCTGCTGTGCGGCAAACACGACTTCTCGGCTTTCCGCAGCACCGAATGCCAGGCGAGGACGCCGGTGCGTACGCTCTATGGCGTGCAGTTGCAGCGCCGGGGTGATCTGATCGTGTTCGAGTTCCGCGCCAATGCCTTCCTGCATCACATGGTGCGCAACTTGGTCGGTGCGCTCGTAGATGTCGGCAAGGGCGCCCATCCACCTGCCTGGGTCGGGGATGTTTTGCGCGGTCGCGATCGCAGCCGGGCGGCGCCTACCTTTTCTCCGGCAGGGCTCTACCTGACCGGCGTCGAGTACGAACCACGCTGGCAGTTGCCCCAGAATGGCCGTATCATCGCGCCGTTGCTTCTTCCCCCGGGCTGATCTTGCACCGCACGCGCATCAAAATCTGCGGCATCACGCGCGTCGATGACGCCCTTGCCGCAGTGGCTCTCGGCGTTGATGCTCTGGGGCTCGTGTTCTATCCACCCAGTCCGCGCTTCCTGTCGCTTGCGGCGGCGGCGGCGGTCGCCCAGGCGATTCCGCCTTTCGTGACCCTGGTAGGGCTGTTTGTCAATGAAGATCCCGCCACGATCCGCCAGACACTCGCCCGCGTGCCCCTGCAGCTGCTGCAATTCCACGGCGAGGAGAGCGAGGGCGAGTGCAATGCTTTCGGCCTGCCTTACATCAAAGCCGCCCGGGTCAGATCGGGGCTTGATTTGGTAGAATACGCCCGCGCGTTCGCCTCGGCTCGTGGCCTGCTTCTGGATGCCTACGTGGAAGGTTATGGCGGGGCAGGCAAAACCTTCGATTGGTCACTGATTCCGCATGAGCTGCCGCTGCCGGTGGTGCTGTCCGGCGGACTCGACTCCGCCAACGTTGCCGACGCGGTCCGGCGCGTTCGCCCTTGGGCGGTGGACTGCAGCAGCGGGGTCGAGAGCGCCAAGGGAAGAAAGGATGCGCGCAAGATGGCCGAATTCATTGCCCAGGTAAGAGATGGGGAAACCTGAGTTGCCCTACAATCTGCCGGACGCGCACGGGCATTTCGGCCCGTACGGCGGCGTCTTTGTAGCCGAGACGCTGGTTTTCGCCCTCGATCAGTTGCGTGGCGCGTATGACGCTGCGCGCGCCGACGCCGCTTTTCAGGCGGAATTCGATCGTGAGCTGAAACACTACGTCGGCCGTCCTAGTCCCATCTATCACGCCCAGCGCTGGTCGCAGCAGCTCGGCGGTGCCCAGATCTACCTCAAGCGCGAGGACCTCAACCATACCGGCGCCCACAAGATCAACAACTGTATCGGTCAGGCGCTGCTGGCGCGGCGCATGGGCAAGCCGCGTGTCATAGCTGAAACCGGTGCCGGCCAGCACGGCGTGGCCACGGCGACGGTGGCCGCCCGCTACGGCACGGAATGCGTGGTCTACATGGGCTCGGAAGACGTCAAGCGCCAGGCCGCCAACGTCTACCGCATGAAGCTGCTGGGCGCAGAGGTCGTGCCGGTGCACAGCGGTTCGCGCACGCTGAAGGACGCGTTGAACGAGGCCATGCGCGACTGGGTCACCAACGTCGAGAACACGTTCTACATCATCGGCACCGTTGCCGGCCCGCACCCTTATCCGATGATGGTTCGCGACTTCCAGGCGGTCATCGGCGTCGAGTGCCTGCGCCAGATGCCGGAACTGGTCGGTCGCCAGCCGGATGCGGTGATCGCCTGCGTCGGCGGCGGGTCCAATGCCATGGGTATTTTCTATCCCTATCTCGAGCAGGCGGACGTGCGCCTGATCGGTGTCGAGGCGGCGGGGCATGGTTTGAATACGGGACAGCACGCGGCATCGCTGACCGCCGGTCGGCCGGGCGTGCTGCACGGCAATCGCACCTACCTGCTGCAGGACGAGAACGGTCAGATCAGGGACACGCATTCGATCTCCGCCGGTCTCGACTATCCGGGCGTTGGTCCCGAGCACGCCTGGCTCAAGGACAGCGGGCGTGCCGAGTATGTGACGGTGAGCGACGAGGAGGCGCTCGCTGCCTTCCACGCACTCTGTCACTACGAGGGTATTATCCCGGCGCTCGAGTCCTCCCACGCGCTCGCCCATGCGGCGAGCCTCGCGCCGACGCTGGCAAAGGACGCCGTGCTGCTGGTCAATCTCTCTGGCCGGGGCGACAAGGACATGCACACCGTTGCCGAGCGCTCCGGCATCCAATTTTGATGGACGAGATAGATCGCATGCTCGGCGACGCAGGCGGGAAAACCGACGTGTGCGCGTGTTCAACCGGATCGAAGGAACACGATGTCGCGCATTGAAGGCGTCTTTGCCGCGCTGAAGAAACAGGGCCGCAAGGCGCTCATCCCCTTCATCACCGCCGGCTTCCCGGAGCCGGCGGCGACGTTGCCGCTCATGCGCGCGCTGGTCGAAGGCGGAGCCGACATCATCGAACTCGGCGTGCCCTTCTCCGATCCAATGGCCGACGGACCGACAATCCAACGCGCCTCGGAGCAGGCGCTGAGCTATGGTACTAGCCTGCGCACTGCGCTCGCCATGGTTCATGAATTCCGCAAGCACGACGCCGCGACACCCGTCGTGCTCATGGGCTACGCCAATCCTATCGAAGCGATGGGCGCGGCGCAGTTTGCCGCCGCCACGGCCGACGCCGGTGCGGACGGGGTGCTGGTGGTGGACTATCCGCCAGAGGAGTGCGCGGAATTCTCGGCGCTGCTCAGGAGCAATGGGCTCGATCCGATTTTTCTGCTGGCGCCCACCTCGGACGAGCAGCGCTGGCGCAGCGTCGGGCGCGTAGGTGCTGGTTACATCTATTACGTTTCGCTCAAAGGCGTCACCGGCGCCGGGAACCTCGACTTGGCCGAGGTGGCCGAGCGCATACCGCGCATCCGGGCGGGCGTCGGCCTGCCGGTCGGTGTCGGCTTCGGCATCCGCGACGCGGAAAGTGCGCGGCGTATCGCCGCCGTGGCCGATGCCGTGGTCATCGGAAGCCGGATCATCGAGGAAATCGAGCGTTCGCCGCAGCCGGAAATCGCGGCGCGAGTCAGTGTGTTCCTGCGCGGCATCCGCCAGGCGATGGACAACGCTGAAGTCTCCGTGGGGGTATCGTCATGAGCTGGTTGCAGAAGCTTCTGCCGCCCAAGATCAAGCGTGGTGAAGGCGCACGCAAATCGGTTCCCGAAGGACTATGGTGCAAGTGCCCGGCGTGCGAGTCCGTGCTCTACAGCTCAGACCTGGAGAGCAATCACAGCGTTTGCCCGAAATGCGGTCATCATCACCGGCTGCGCGCGCGGGCGCGGCTCGAACTGCTGCTCGACCCCGAGGGGCGGTTCGAGATTGGCGCCGAGGTGGTCCCGGTCGATCCGCTGAAGTTCAAGGACAGCAAACGCTATCCCGAGCGTCTCAACGCCGCGGCGGACGAAACCAACGAGGCGGATGCCCTGGTGGTTATTCAGGGCGCCATTAAAACAGTTCCGGCGGTGGTGGCGGCGTTCGAGTTCGATTTCATGGGCGGGTCGATGGGCTCCGTCGTCGGCGAGCGTTTCGTGCGTGGTGTGCGCTGTGCGCTCGACCAAAATTTGCCTTTCATCTGCATTACCGCCACGGGTGGCGCCCGGATGCAGGAGGGATTGTTCTCGCTTATGCAGATGGCAAAGACCACCGCGGCCATTACGCTGCTTGGACAGCAACGGCTGCCCTTTGTCACGGTGCTGACCGACCCCACCATGGGCGGTGTTTCGGCAAGTTTCGCCATGATTGCCGACATCGTGATTGCCGAGCCGGGTGCCTTGATCGGGTTCGCCGGTCCGCGGGTCATTGAGCAGACCGTGCGAGAGAAGCTTCCCCAAGGCTTTCAGCGTGCCGAGTTCCTGCTCGAAAAGGGCGCCGTCGATATGATCGTGGACCGACGCCAGTTGCGCGACCGGATTGCCTCGCTGCTGACGCTTCTCCAGCGCATGCCGGCTGCGTAGCTGCGCTGGCGTCGTCAGGTTTGTTGCCTACCCCTGATTCGCTGGACGACTGGCTGGCGCGCATCGAGCGCCTGCACGCCAAGCCGATCGCGCTGGGCCTGGAGCGCGTGCGCGGTGTGAAGCGCGCGCTCGGATGCCGGCAGGCGGTGCCGGTGATCGTTGTCGGCGGCACCAACGGCAAGGGTTCGGTGTGTGCCATGCTCGAGCGCATACTCCTGGCGGCCGGGTACCGGGTGGGCCTGTACACCTCGCCGCATCTGCTGCGCTACAACGAACGCGTGCGCACCAACGGCGAGCCGGTCAGCGACGCAATGCTGTGCGATGCGTTCGCGAAGGTGGAGCGGGCGCGGGGCGATACCCGGCTCACATACTTCGAGTTCGGCACGCTGGCGGCATGGCAGGTATTCGAGTCCCAGGCGCTCGAAGTCGTGATCCTGGAGGTGGGCCTCGGTGGTCGGCTCGACGCCGTAAATATCTTCGACGCCGATTGCGCCATCGTCACGAGCGTAGACATCGATCACACCGAGTTCCTGGGTGAGACGCGCGAGCAGATCGGATACGAGAAGGCGGGGATATTCCGTGCCGGTGTACCAGCCATCGTCGGTGATCCGTGCCCGCCACAAAGCCTGATCGACCAAGCGCAGGCAATCGGCGCGAAGCTAGCGCTGTTCGGCTGCGACTTCGGTGTCGAGGCGGCGGATCGCGTTCAGTGGTTGTTCTATGCTGACCGCGACGAGGGCGGCAGACGTCATCGCATGCGCAAGGGCGGACTGGCCATTCCGGCGCTGCGGGGGGCCAATCAACTGACCAATGCCGCGGTCGCGCTGGCGGCACTCGATGCGCTGACGAGCGTGCTGCCGGTGTCGATGAATGCCATCCGCCGCGGCCTTGCCGAGGTGGAACTGCCGGGCCGCTTCCAGGTGCTTCCCGGACGTCCGGCGGTCGTTCTCGACGTCGCCCACAATCCCCATGCAGCCCAGGCGTTGGCAGCGAATCTCGGCGACATGGGATTCTTTCCGCGTACTTGGGCGGTCTTCGGCATGCTGCGCGACAAGGACATCGCCGGCGTCGTGGGTCAGTTGCGCGCCCGCGTCGACCGCTGGATGCTGGCGTCCCTCGATGGCCCGCGCGGCGCGAGTGCCGATCAGCTCAGACGGGTGCTGGCGGACTCGGGCCTCGCCGCGGCGACAAGCTCGTTCGATACTCCTGCACGGGCGTATGCGGCTGCGCGGGAGCAGGCAGGCGAAAGTGATAGAATTTTAGTGTTCGGATCATTTCTCACCGTAGCGGGCGTCATGCACGCAATGGCGAAGTAACGTCGGCCATGGCAGACAAGGAAGCACAGACGGAGCTGAAGAAGCGTGCCCGGCGCCGTCTGGTGGGCGCCATTGCTTTGGCTACGGCGGCGGCCGTCGTCCTGCCCATGGTGATGGAGCAGGAGCCAAAGCCGCTTAGCCAGGACATCCAAATCCGCGTCCCGAGCCAGGATAGCGGAACCTTCACCTCCCGTATTCTTCCTGTGAAACCCTCGGCGCCTGCCGCCGACAGCAAGTCGCAATCGCAATTGGGCGGTGTCGCGTCCGCCACCGCGCCGGCGGACGCGTCGCCGAGTCCGGGCAGCGGCGACAAGGTTACCGGCACCGGCGCGAAGGAAACTGGGCAAGGGGTGGCCGCATCGTCCGTGGCTGCCGCGGCGCCTGCAGCCGGCGAGAAGGCCCCCGACAAGACGGCGGAGAAGGCGCCGACGAAGCCTGCCGAGAAGGCGGTCGAGAAGGCAGTGCCCAAGCCGGAACAGAAGACTGCCGAGAAGCCCACGAAAGGCGAAGACAAGCCGGAGGGGAAGGCGGATGCCAAGGGCGAAAAGAGCCGCGCCCAGGCGATTCTGGACGGGGGTGATCAATACATCGTCCAGCTTGCCGTGCTTGCCGACGCCGCCAACGCCAGCAAACTGCGCGAGCGCGCCAAGGCAGAGGGCTACAATTCCTACACGGAAGCATTGCAGACCCAGGAAGGGACTCGGACGCGGGTGCGCGTCGGACCGTTTTCCAACCGCGATTCGGCGGAGAAAGCGCGCGAGAAGCTCAAACACCTGGCGCCTAACGGCATTGTCATGCCAAAGTCGTGAACACGCCGCTGCATGACGGCATTCGACTACGTCGTGTTAGCGATTGCGGCGGCCTCGCTGCTGATTGGCTTGTGGCGTGGCGTGGTCAGTGAGATTCTGGCGCTCGTCGCCTGGGTGGTCGCTTTCATCGCGGCACGGGCGATCGCGACACAGGTGGGCACCGCGCTGCAGGCATGGGTCGCGGACCCGGGGCTGCAGTATGTGGCAGGATTTGCCGTTGTATTTCTCGGCGTCCTGATCGCGTTCGCGGTATTGCGCCTGGCGCTGAAGACGCTGCTGCGCGTTGTGGGGCTGGGGCCTGCCGATCGGGTGCTGGGCGGCGTGTTCGGGCTCGCCCGCGCGGCGGCGATCGTGGTCGCGCTGGTGCTGGCCGGGGGACTGACCGCGGCGCCGCAGCAGGACTGGTGGCGTCAGGCGACGCTGTCACCGCCGCTGGAAACGGCGGTGATCGCTTTGAAACCGTGGCTGCCTCAGGCGGTCGCGAAGCGTATTCGATACAGGTAGGCATGCCATGTGTGGGATCCTCGGAGTGGTGGCCAAGACGCCGGTGAATCAGCTGCTCTACGATGGGCTGCTGGTGTTGCAGCATCGCGGACAGGATGCTGCAGGCATAGCCACGGCAGAGCACAGCACCTTTCACCTGCACAAGGGCCCGGGGTATGTGCGCGACGTCTTCCGCACGCGCAACATGCGCAGTCTCCAGGGCACCTGGGGCATCGCCCACTGCCGGTATCCGACGGCAGGCTCCGCCTTCAATTCTGCTGAGGCTCAGCCTTTCTACGTCAACTCGCCGTTCGGGATCATGCTGGCGCACAACGGCAACTTGACCAATGCCGCGCAACTGACGCGCGACATGTTCATGCAGGATCTGCGCCACATTAATACCAACTCGGACTCCGAGGTGCTGCTGAACGTGCTCGCCCACGAGTTGCAGGCGGCTGCGACCAAGTACCAACTCGACGAGGACACCATATTCAAGGCCGTCGCCGGTGTGCATCGGCGTTGCCGCGGCGCCTATGCGGTCGTGGCGATGATCGCGGGCTACGGGCTGCTCGCTTTTCGTGACCCGTACGGCATACGACCGCTGGTCATCGGCCGGAACATTACGGACGAGGGCCCGGAATATCTCGTTGCCTCGGAGAGTGTGGCGCTGGACACGCTCGGCTTCCAGATGCTGCGTGACGTAATGCCCGGGGAGGCGGTGCTGATCACCGTGGACGGTGCGTTTCACAGCCGCGAGTGCGCCGAGCATACCGTGCTTGCACCTTGCTTGTTCGAGTACGTCTATCTCGCACGGCCGGACTCGCTGATGGATGGCATTTCCGTGTATGAGTCCCGGGTCAAGATGGGCGAGTTTCTCGCCGACAAGATCCGCCACACCCTGCCGCACGTGGACATCGACACGGTGATTCCGATTCCGGATTCCAGCCGGCCGGCGGCGATGGAACTTGCCGCCCGCCTGGATCTGTCCTATCGGGAAGGGTTCGTGAAGAATCGCTATATCGGCCGCACGTTCATCATGCCCGGCCAGTCGGTGCGCCGAAAGTCGGTGCGGCAGAAGCTGAACGCCATCAACCAGGAGTTCCGCGGCAAGAACGTGTTGCTCGTCGACGATTCCATCGTGCGCGGCAACACGAGCCGCGAAATCGTGCAGATGGCCCGCGATGCCGGCGCGCGCAAGGTGCTGTTCGCCTCTGCCGCACCGCCGGTGCGCTACCCCAATGTCTATGGCATCGACATGCCGACGCGCACAGAACTCATCGCCGCCAATCGCACAGAGGACGAAATCCGGGCCGAGATCGGGGCGGACGAGTTGATCTATCAGGATCTCGAGGCGCTCATCGCGTCGGTGCGGGCGGTGAACCCCGCGATTTCCAGTTTCGAGACGTCCTGCTTCTCCGGCTACTACATTACAGGCGACGTTACTGCGGAGTACCTCGACCGTGTTGAGTCGCTGCGCGGTGACGCGCCCAAGCTGTTGGGCGACGAGGCAGACGGCGGACAACTGGACCTGAATCTGGTGCTGCAGGAGTAGCCGAGAGCGGATCGCCGGCGGTTGACGCATTTGCTCGTCCGGGTGTAACTTCTCATCCGGTTTGGCGCCGATTTGAATTCAGCTTGCGGGCGCGTAAAAAGTTCAGCTAAAGCGAAACGAACCCGTTTCAGCTCTGGCTGGGCGGGTTTTCGTCTTTTCGGGATCGACCAATGCCTGACTTCGACTTCGATACGCTCGCGGTTCGCGCCGGGCAGAACCGCAGCCAGTTCAACGAGCACAGCGAAGCGCTGTACCTGACTTCCAGTTTCGTATTCGATAGTGCTGCCCAGGCGGCGGCGCGCTTCTCCGGCGCCGAAGAGGGGATGGTGTACGCCCGATTCACCAATCCCACGGTTGCGACGCTGCAGGAGCGACTGGCGGCGCTGGAGGGTGCGCAGGGTTGCATCGCGACTGCGTCAGGCATGTCGGCCATACTCTCCATGGTAATGGCATTGCTCAGCGGCGGTGATCACATTATCGCCTCGCGCAGCATTTTCGGCGCCACCCAGCAGCTCTTCGGCAACATCCTCCCCAGATTCGGCGTGGAAACGACGTTCGTCGCCGCCACCGATGTTGAGGGATACCGCGCTGCCCTGCGACCGCAGACTAAGCTGATCTTCATCGAAACGCCGTCCAATCCATTGATGGAAGTGATCGACATCGCCGCCGTCGCCGAAGTCGCCCATGGCGCTGGCGCCCTGCTCGCGGTAGACAATTGTTTCTGCACGCCTGCGCTGCAGCGCCCGATTGAGCTTGGCGCGGACATCATCATCCACTCGGCGACGAAGTACCTCGACGGCCAGGGCCGGGTGCTGGGCGGGGCGGTGCTCGGCAACAAGACGGTTACCGAGGAATTGTTCAAGTTCCTGCGCACCGCGGGGCCGACGCTCTCGCCATTCAATGCCTGGGTGATCCTCAAAGGGTTGGAGACGCTGAAGGTTCGGATGCAGGCGCAATCCGCCAACGCATTGACACTGGCGCGCTGGTTGGAGTCACTGCCACAAGTGGCGCGCGTGTACTATCCGGGGCTACCGTCGCATCCCCAGCACGCGCTGGCGATGCGCCAGCAGCACGGCGGCGGGGCGATAGTGTCCTTCGAGGTGCGCGGCAGCCGCGAAGAGGCGTGGCGCGTAGTCGATGCCACGCGACTGCTCTCTATCACTGCCAATCTCGGCGACACGAAGACCACCATCACCCATCCGGCAAGCACCACTCATGGCAGGATCTCCCCGGAAGCGCGTGCGGCGTCAGGTATCGGCGAGAATCTCCTGCGCATCGCCGTGGGCCTGGAGGCGGCGAGCGACCTTCAGGCGGACCTGTGGCGCGGCCTGGCGCAGATCTAACAGTACACCTCATATGCCAGTGAAGTAGAATGGGCCGGCGCATGCGCCATGGCACTGCCGCCGCTCGTTCGCCAACCGTGTTGAAGTCCCGTCCATGCCTGTCAGGCAAGCGTGACGGCCCGGCAGCCGTGTCCGTCGCAATGGAGATAGCTGCCGCCGTCGAACCAGGCGGCGAGTACCCAACGTTCGCAACGGCGGCCGTCTACGTCATGCCAGTGTCGTGCCGGCCGGTGTGTGTGACCGTGGATGAGGCGTGCGTAGCCATGGCGGCGAAAGGCACTGGCGATGGCGTCGGCATTGGCATCCATGATCGCTTCGGGTTTTCGCTGCTTTTCGGCCTCGCTCGTTTGCCGCACGGCCTCGATGCGGGCCTTGCGCTCGGCGAGTGGTTTGGCGAGGAAGTCCCGACGCCAGACGTCGTCGCGCACCATGGCGCGGAACGCCACGTAGGCATGATCGTCGGTGCAAAGCGTGTCACCGTGCATGAGAACCGTCGGCTGCCCGCCGATGCGCGCTAGCGTCGGGTCAGCCAGCAACGTCACGCCGGCCGCCCGGCAGAAATCATCGCCGATCAGGAAGTCGCGATTGCCCGGCATGAAGAAGATCTGAACCCCGCTGTCGGCTAACCGCCTCAGCCGGGAACAGGTTTCGCTGCCCGGGGAGCTAGCAAGATCATCGTCCCCAGCCCAGTATTCGAACAGGTCGCCGAGGATGTAGAGCGCGCGCGCCTGCCGTGCCGGTCCAGCAAGCAGACGCGCGAAGATGTTGTCAGTTTCGGGTCGCGAGCTGCACAGGTGCAGGTCGGAAACGAGAAGATCAGCCATCCCGGCTGACGGCGCGGATAGGCGACGGAATGTGTCAGACCACTTCGGCGCGCTCGATCACGACGTTCTGCGTCGGAACATCCTGATGAAAACCGCGGGTCCCGGTCGAGACGGCCTTGATCTTGTCAACCACGTCGGTCCCTTCGACCACCTTGCCGAACACGCAGTAGCCCCAGCCTTGCGGTGTCGGCGCGCTGAAATTGAGGAAGTCGTTGTCTTTGACGTTGATGAAGAACTGGGCCGTGGCGGAGTGGGGCGCCTGCGTGCGGGCCATGGCGATCGTGTAGCGGTCGTTCTTCAAGCCGTTGTCCGCCTCGTTCTTGACCGGTGCATTGGTGGGTTTCTGGTTCATGTGCGGATCGAAACCGCCACCCTGGATCATGAAGCCGTCGATGACGCGATGAAAAATAGTATTGTCATAATGCCCGGATTCCACGTACGAGAGGAAGTTCTTGACGGTCTCCGGCGCTTTGTCGGCGTTTAGTTCTAGGGCGATCGTGCCCAAGTTGGTATGCAGTTTGACAGCCATGGTACGGCTCCTGTTCTGATCGAAAGAGGGCTACTTCGTCGACGTGGCGACGGCGCGCGCCGACTCGATGACGATGGGTGTGACGGGCGATCCGTCCGGGGCGTAAGGCTTGGGCGCGCGTTCGACGAGCGCCATCTTGTCCACGACGTCCATGCCCTGAACCACCTTGCCGAAGACGGCGTAGCCGATGCCGCGCGGGCTTGGATCGCGGAAGTCGAGCATGACGTTGTCCGACAGGTTGATGAAGAACTGGGAGGTGGCGGAGTTGGGATCCATGGTGCGCGCCATGGACAATGTCCCGCGCGTGTTTTTCAGCCCATTGGATGCTTCGTTGGGAATCGGTGGGCGCGTCGACTTCTGAGTGTCCGACTTGTCGAAGCCGCCGCCCTGCACGACGAAGCCGGGCACGACGCGGTGGAAGACGGTGCCGTTGTAGAAGCCGCCGTTCACGTATTGCAGGAAATTCTCGACTGTCTTCGGCGCCTTGTCGGGATAGAGCTCGATCGAAAGCGTGCCCAGGGACGTCTTCATTTCCACCATCGGATTGGCGGCGAATGCGGCGAAGCTGGTCAGCGAAGCCAGAAGTGCGAGAGCGAATTTGTTCATGGTGTCAGGTCGAACAGTGTGGGGAAGCGGATGGGTCAGAATGCCAATCAGATAGACAACTGGGGGGGCCGGCGTGCTACTTCGCGGGCATCGGCGCTGGCGAAGCCAGCAGGTCTCGCACGGCGGCGAGCTTGCGCTGCGCCGAGGCATTGGCCTTGTCCTGTTGCAGCGCGTGGTCGTAGGACTGGCTTGCCAGGCGCAGGTATACGTCACCAAGGTTTTCGTGGGCGACGGCAAATCCGGGGTTGGCTCGGATGGCATGTTCGAGGGCGCTCTTCGCACGGTCGTACTGGCGCTGTTGGGCGAAAATGACGGCGAGGTTGTTGTACGGTTCTGGCAGTTCCGGGTAATCCTCCGTCAGCTTGGAGAGGACGGCGAGCGCTTCGTCGGCTCGATTCATCTCGGTGAGTATCACTGCCTTCAGGAACCGCGCCCTGGGATTCTCCGGCTGAGCCGCAAGTACGCGGTCTACACGCGCCAGCGCCTGGGGCTGTTGGCCCTGTCTGATGAGTTCGTCCACATCCTGCTGAAGGGTGCGTGCTTGCGGACGGCCGTCGCTAGGCGTTTGCGCGCAGGCGGGTACCTGCAGCGATGGCCCTGCAGTCAGGAAAAGACACGCAAGAAGCGCAGCCAGACGCGGCCGGCGAGCGGAAAAGTGGGGCGAAAGGCTCATGCTATACTGCGCTGCCAGTCTCTTGTCACGAGCCGCAATCTTATCAAGAAATCTACCGGCTGCCGATTCGGGCAACTCGCGGGTGGTTGATGCGTTTTCGAGTGCGCACCGCGGTCTGCCGCCCCCGCCATGCTCAAGATCTACAACACCCTCGCTCGCGCCAAGCAGCCGTTCGTATCGATAGAGCCCGGCTGCGTCCGCATGTACGTGTGCGGCATGACGGTCTACGACTACTGTCATCTTGGTCACGCTCGCGTTCTAGTGGTGTTCGACATGGTTGCGCGCTGGCTGCGCGCTAGCGGTTACCAAGTGACCTATGTGCGCAACATCACCGACATCGACGACAAGATCATCAAGCGGGCCAACGAAGCCGGGGAATCGATTCACGCTCTCACCGAACGCTTCATCGGCTACATGCACGAGGACGCGCAGCAATTGGGCGTGCTCGCGCCGGACTACGAGCCGCGTGCCACCGGGCACGTCGATCAGATGCTGGCCATGATCGGCAAGCTGCAACGCAACGGTCTGGCCTATGTCGCCGACGACCAGGATGTGTGCTTCAGCGTGCGGGGATTTCCCGGCTATGGCCGGCTTTCCGGCAAGTCGCTCGATGATCTGCGTGCCGGCGAGCGCGTCGAAGCCGACGCGGCCAAGCGCGACCCGCTCGACTTCGTCTTGTGGAAACACGCCAAGGAAGGCGAGCCGGAAGAGGCGAAATGGGAGTCACCATGGGGGCGTGGCCGGCCTGGCTGGCACATTGAATGCTCCGCCATGAGCACGGAGCTGCTCGGGCCGCACTTCGATATCCACGGCGGCGGGCAAGACCTTCAGTTCCCCCATCATGAGAACGAGATCGCCCAAAGCGAGGGCGCGCACGGCACGACTTTCGTCAATTTTTGGATGCACAACGGCTTTGTCCGTGTCGATGACGAGAAGATGTCGAAGTCGCTGGGCAACTTCTTCACCATCCGCGAGGTGCTGAAGAAGTACGAGGCCGAAGTCGTGCGCTTTTTCATCCTGCGCGCCCACTACCGCAGCCCGCTCAACTACTCCGATGCGCACCTCGAAGATGCGCGCAACGCCTGGCGTGGCCTTTACAACACGCTCTGGCGGGTGGTGCCGGCGACGGTCGACATCGACTGGAGCGAGCCTTACGCGAAGCGCTTCAAGCAGGCGATGGACGACGACTTCGATACTCACGGCGCCATCACGGTCCTGCACGAGCTGGCGGGAGAGGCGAACAGGACCGCATCGGCACAGAAGGCGGGTCTGCTCAAGGCGTTGGGGGCGGTGCTCGGCCTGCTTCAGGATGAACCCGAGCGCATTATGCGCGGCGCAGCAGCGCTTGATCCCGAGCGGATTGAAGAACAAATCGTCGCCAGGGCGGCGGCGAAGAAAGCAAAGAATTACGTCGAAGCCGACCGCATCCGGGCGGAATTGCTGGTGGCTGGAATTATCCTTGAGGATACGCCGACAGGAACCATCTGGCGCCGCGCCTAAGCATCGCGGCTGCGACAGCTCGGCTATCCGGCGAAGAACTCCTTGACCTTGTCCATCCAGGACTTGGCACGAGGATTGTGGCGGCTGTGATCCTTGATGTTGATCGCCTCGAGCTCGCGCAGGAGCTCCTTCTGGCGCTCGGTCAGGCTGACGGGCGTTTCCACGACCACGTGGCAGAGGAGGTCGCCATAGGCGTGGCTACGCACGCCCTTGATGCCTTTGCCCCGCAGACGGAACACCTTGCCGCTCTGGGTTTCGGCCGGGATCTTGATTTTCGCCGCGCCGTCCAGGGTCGGAATTTCGATTTCCCCACCTAAGGCCGCAGTTGTGAAGCTGATCGGCATCTCGCAGTGCAAGTCGTCGTGGTCGCGCTGGAACACCGGGTGGGCCTTGATGTGGATCTGTACGTAGAGGTCGCCGGGCGGCCCGCCGTTGACTCCATGTTCACCTTCGCCTGAGAGGCGGATGCGGTCGCCTTCGTCAATGCCGGCCGGTATCTTGACCTGGAGTGTCTTGTGCTGCTTGACCCGCCCCGAGCCGTGGCAGCTTGGGCAGGGATCCGGTATGACTCGCCCGGTGCCGTGGCACTTCGGGCAGGTCTGCTGGATCGAGAAGAACCCCTGCTGCATGCGCACCTGCCCGGCGCCTCCGCAGGTCGGGCATACCTTGGGTTCCGTGCCCTTGCGTGCGCCACTGCCACGACAGGCTCCGCATTCCTCCATGGTGGGAATGCGGATGCGCGTCTCGGTGCCGCGCGCTGCGTCTTCCAATGGGATTTCCAGGTTGTAACGCAGATCCGCGCCACGGTAGACATTCGAGCGGCCAGTCCGACCTCCGCCGAATATGTCGCCGAATATGTCGCCGAAGGCATCGGCAAAGCCACCGAATCCCTGGCCTGCGCCGAAACCGCCGCCCATTCCCGCCTGCGGATCGACGCCAGCGTGGCCATAGCTGTCATAGGCGGCGCGCTTCTGCGAGTCCGAGAGGATCTCGTAGGCCTCTTTGGCTTCTTTGAACTGCTCCTCTGCTTTCGGGTTGTCCGGGTTGCGATCGGGATGGTGCTTCATCGCCAAACGGCGATAAGCCTTCTTGATTTCCTCGTCCGAGGCATCCCGGTTGACGCCGAGGACCTCGTAGTAGTCGCGTTTGGCCATAGAAATGAGTGCGGGGTTGGATGTGAGGAGCGTGTAACGCAAAAAAGGGCGAGGAGCGGGGGGCGTCCCCTCACTCCTCACCCCTTACTCCTTACTTCCTGTCTTTGACCTCGGTGAACTCGGCGTCTACCACGTCACCGTCGTCCTTCTTGGCCGACCCCGCCGATGCACCGGCAGACGTGCCGCCCATGCCTGCTCCAGCTCCCGATGAGCTGCCAGCTTCGCCCGCAGCGCCGGCCTGCTGTTCGGCATACAGACGCTCGCCGAGCTTCTGCGATGCCTGCGCCAGCGCAGCGGTCTTGGACTCGATCGCGTCCTTGTCATTGCTCTTCAACGCTTCTTCGGCTTCCTTGAGCGCGGACTCAATCGTGGCTTTCTCGTCGCCGCCGATTTTGTCGCCGTAGTCCGTGAGCGCCTTCTTCACCGAATGGATCATGGCATCGCAGTGGTTGCGTGCGTCCACCAGAGCATGGGCCTTCTTGTCCTCCTCGGCATGGGCCTCGGCATCCCTGACCATGCGCTGAACTTCCTCTTCCGAGAGACCGGAACTGGCTTGGATCTTGATCTTGTTCTCGCGGCCGGTAGCCTTGTCCTTGGCCGAGACGTGCAGGATGCCGTTGGCGTCGATGTCGAAGGTGACCTCGATCTGGGGCATGCCGCGCGGCGCCGGCGGGATGTCCGTCAGGTTGAACTGGCCCAGACTCTTGTTGCCTGCCGCCATTTCGCGCTCACCCTGCAGCACATGAATCGTCACCGCCGTCTGGTTATCGTCGGCGGTGGAGAACACCTGCGTTGCCTTGGTCGGAATAGTGGTGTTCTTCTGGATCAGCTTGGTCATGACGCCGCCCAGCGTTTCAATGCCCAGGGACAGGGGCGTGACATCCAGCAACAGCACGTCCTTTACCTCGCCCTGCAGCACACCGCCCTGGATGGCGGCGCCGACGGCCACTGCTTCGTCCGGGTTCACGTCCTTGCGCGGGTCCTTGCCGAAGAATTCCCTGACCTTCTCCTGAACCTTAGGCATGCGGGTCATGCCGCCAACAAGGATGACGTCCTCGATATCGCCTGTCTTCACGCCGGCATCCTTGATGGCAATCCGGCAGGGCTCGATGGTTCGCTCGATCAGATCTTCCACTAGGCTCTCGAACTTGGCGCGCGTGATCTTCATCGTCAGGTGTTTCGGCCCCGAGGCATCTGCGGTGATGTAGGGCAGATTGATCTCGGTCTGCTGGCTGGAGGACAACTCGATCTTGGCCTTCTCCGCCGCTTCCTTCAGCCGCTGCAGCGCCAGCACGTCGTTCTTCAAATCAACACCCTGATCCTTCTTAAACTCGGTGACGATGTAGTCGATGACGCGCTGGTCGAAGTCCTCGCCGCCGAGGAAGGTGTCGCCGTTCGTGGACAACACTTCGAATTGGTGCTCGCCTTCGATTTCGGCGATCTCGATGATGGAGATGTCGAATGTGCCGCCGCCCAGATCATAGACCGCGATCTTGCGATCCCCTGCCTTCTTGTCCAGACCGAAGGCGAGCGCCGCAGCAGTCGGTTCGTTGATGATGCGCTTGACCTCCAGACCGGCGATACGGCCGGCGTCCTTGGTCGCCTGGCGCTGGCTGTCGTTGAAGTAAGCAGGCACGGTGATCACCGCCTCGGTGACTTCCTCACCGAGATAGTCCTCGGCGGTCTTCTTCATCTTGCGCAGCACCTGCGCGGAAACTTCTGGCGGCGCGATCTTCTTGTCGCGCACCTCGACCCACGCGTCGCTGTTGTCGGCCTTGACGATCCTGTAGGGCATCAGATGAATGTCCTTCTGGACTTCCTTTTCCTCGAAGCGGCGGCCGATGAGACGCTTGACCGCGAACAGGGTGTTCCTGGCGTTAGTGACGGCCTGGCGCTTGGCCGAGGCGCCGACCAGAATCTCGCTATCGTCGGTGTAGGCAACGACGGATGGCGTCGTGCGCGTGCCCTCGGAGTTCTCGATGACCTTGGGCTTACCGCCTTCCATTATGGCGACGCAGGAGTTGGTCGTTCCCAAGTCAATTCCAATGATCTTTCCCATGGTGGTGTCCTCTGTCAGTCCTTGCGCCGCTGTTTCGGCAAATTGCTTAATCCTGATATGGGGTTAGCCGCGCGCCTTTCAAGCTGAAGCGCCGCCTCCCCTGGCTTTGGAAACGACCACCAGCGCCGGACGCAGAACGCGCTCGTGCAGTACGTAACCCTTCTGCAGCACCGTCACGACCCGGTTCGCCTCGCCGTCGCTTTCGACGGTGCTGATGGCTTGATGAAGGTGGGGATCGAATTTCTCGCCGACAGGGTTTGTTTCGGTGATGTGAGCACTGGTGAATGCCGAGCTCAATTGCTTGAGCGTCAGTTCGACACCGGCTTTCAGGCTTTCCAATGTGGCACTTTCGGCCAGCAGCGTCGCCTCCAGGCTGTCCTTGATCGGCAGCATCGCCTGAGCGAATTTTTCGACGGCGAACTTGTGTGCTTTGGCTACGTCTTCCTGGGCGCGACGGCGAAGGTTTTCGGTCTCCGCCTTCGCGCGCAGCCAGGCATCGTGGTGTTCCGCGACCTTTAGCTCAGCCTCACGGAGCAGATCGTCCACGCTTGGCATCACGTCGACTTGGCCCTCGACGCGGGTTTCCGGCGCGTCGGCGGGCGGCCGGCCTGAAGGTGTATCGCCGTCGTCCGTAGGCTCGTTTCCACCCGGTTTCGTGTTCGTGTCGTGCATGCAGAGGTTCTCCCATACAAAACGAAAGGGATATGGGGGCGCACATCGGACTTTCAACCCCTCGGGAGGATGAAAAATCAGTCGGTGCTAATATACCTGGCGACGTCGCCACGGCCGAGGGCAGAAATCACGTCGGCAGGTACCGGACGATGTGGTTGGTGTGCGTGCATTGTTGGCGCGAAAGCTTCATGTGACGTGTCGTTGCGGCAAACCTAACCCTGTTCGTGCCTGCCCGCCATGTCGCGGGGCATGCGAATCCGCCGCGCGGCTCGTCCTCCTGACGGCCTTTGCTTCGTCAAGCGATCTGCACCTGTTGTAACATAATACGTTACGTGGTTTATTGCACCGCAGCATCTCTTCCTTCGAGACAGCATGATCGAGTCCATTGGCAAATACCGTGTCATCCGCGAGGTTGGCAAGGGCGCCACTGCGACTGTTTACCTGGCCGAGGATCCGGCACGCCCGGGCGAGCGCCTTGCCGTCAAGCTCATCCCCTTCGGCGACAAGGAAAAGGACGAAGGCAAATGGACGCGCCGGCTTATGAAGCTCATGCGCACCGAATGGCAGGTCGTGCAGAAGCTCGATCACCCAAACATCATCAAGATCTTCGAAACCGTGATCGAGGAGAATCAAGCCTACCTCGTCATGGAGTTTATCGACGGCACGACGCTCGAGCCCTACTGCAGTTTCGACCGCCTGTTGCCGCTGCATCGCACGGTCGGTATCATCTTCAAGTGCGCCATGGCCCTGGACTATGCGTATCGGATGGGCGTGGTCCATCGCGACATCAAGCCGGCCAACATCATGATCGACGACAACGATAACGTGAAGATCACGGATTTCGGCTTGGCGTTGAACGTGTCCAAGAAAATGGAGACGGACTCCACGTTTATCATGGGAGTCGGCTCGCCGTCCTACATGTCACCAGAGCAGATCAAGGGCTATCCGCTGAACCAGAAGACCGATCTTTATTCGCTCGGTGTCGTGCTGTTCCATTTGCTTACCGGGCGCCTGCCGTTCCGCGCCAGGAACCCGGCGCAGCTCATCTACAAAATCATCAATGCCGACCCGCCGCAGGTAAGTCTGCTGAATCCGGACGTGCCGGTGAAGATGGACGACATCATGCGCAAGGCGCTGGAGAAGGACCTGTACTCGCGCTACCGCAATGGCGCCGAGCTGGCCAAGGATCTGTCGGCGGTTCGTTATCAGATCCTCGAAGAAGACTACGTACCGATGGATATGACGCGGTTCAATATCCTGCGCAAGATCAGCTTCTTCATCGAATTTGAGGATGTCGAATTGTGGGAGGTGCTCAGGATCAGCGTGTGGCGGCAGGTGGCGGAGAATACGATGATCCTGCGCGAGGGAGAGGACGAACGGAAGTTCGGCATCCTTGTCGAGGGACACGTCGAGGTCTCCCTGGAGGGGAAGAAGATCTACGTCCTCGGTCCTGGCGAGCCAATGGGCGAACTAGCCTATCTCGATGCCTGCCCCGACGCCGAACCCGGCAAGAACAGCATGACAGTCGTCACCCTTACCCCCGTGACATATCTCGAGGTGAACCCGGCGGCGCTGGCACTGTCCTCGGAAGAGTGCCTTGAGCACATGCAGCAGCGGCTGCAATCGGCCGTCGCGCGCCGGCTCATACAGCTTAGTCACGTCCTTGCCAAGCACGGTGATGCCGCGCAGCAGGCGACTTCCGTGGATACGCTCGGATTCGAGCTGGCCCTCGTTGATGACCCGCTGCCTGGAGACAAATCGGCCAACGCAAGCATACAGTCGGCGACGTCGAGCAGGATCGGAACGCGAAGCGCGACGTCGAACGTTTCCGGAAAGTTGTAGCAGCGCCGACCGGACGGCGGGTGTATTGGGCCGCCGATCCTCTGCATTCCATTGGCGCTGCCCATGTGTTCCGACTGGGCACAATCCATTTCCTCGATGCACGACTGAGGCCCCCCGACGTGGTTACCTTTCGTGCATAACGCGTCGCTGCGCCGCTCTGGATGCATCGTCGTTACGACTCCAGCGCGCATCCATGTCCGCGCAAGACCAACTTCGTACGGGGGGCATCACCACCTCGTTTTCCAATCGTTCGCAACACTGACTGACGTGCCGACAGTTTTCCCGGGGGCTTTGAGAATTAGTTCTCGGAAGGATGACGTTGCCCCTGATGGCGCGAGAAAAAGTTCGCGGACTCAACAGCCTACGGTGCGCATAATCGGCGCCATCTGAGAGAACGTTGGGCACGTCCAGTCAGGCGTGTGCGGTGATCCACCGTATCAAGCTGCCGGCGTCCAGAGCTCCTGATCGGCGCGCAATCTCGCGTCCGCCGTGCAGTATCGCCAGCGTCGGGATGCTTCGTATTCCAAACCGATGAGCGAGTTGCTGCTGGTCGTCGGTGTTGACTTTGACCAGGCGGAATTGTGGTTCGAGAGTACGGGCGGCTGCGGCAAAGGCTGGTGCCATCGCCCGGCAGGGCGCGCACCAGGGTGCCCAGAAGTCCACGACGAGAGGTATCTCGCTGCGGGCAGCGTGCTCGTCGAAGTGAGCGGCGTCGAGCTCGATTGGGTGGCCAGGAAACAAGGGCCGCTTGCACTTGCCGCAGTTCGGAGATTCGCCGAGTCGTGCGCTTGGGACGCGATTTGCCGCGTGGCAGTGCGGGCATACCACGACGCAGGTCTCGTCCATCGTTTCTCTCCAGTTTGGATTGCCTTCAGATGAGGCGCCTGTGCTCACAATTCAAGCGCGCGCGTGCTCGCCAAGGCGATGTTCGATAGTCGAGATGCGGTTTGCTAGAGGTGGCCGAACGCATCAAATCGCCGCAACGCGGCAGCAGGAGGGTAGAAAATGAACCAAGGGAAGTCGGTCTACGGCATCAGTCGCGTCGATAACGATTCCAGCCGAACACACGGCTGGCTCGTTACGATTCAGCGGCGCGGTATCATCTATCGTCGCCACTTCAGCGATGGGACCCATGGCGGCAAGCAGAAGTCGTTTGTCGCGGCGAAGGAGTTCCGCGACAAGATCATCGAGAAACATCCGCCCCTTTCGATGCGTGAGTATTCGAACATCGTGAAAAGCAACAACCGCTCCGGCGTCGTCGGTGTGTGCCGCTACTGCTCGTCTGAGACGCGCAAGCTGTCGCCCGCCAAGCAGCGCTGGTTCTGGGTTGCCTCGTGGCCGCTGCCCAGCGGCAAGCGCAAGCGCGTCAAGTTCTCAGTCAAGAAGTACGGCGAAGATGTCGCATTCAGGATGGCCTTGAAGGCGCGCCGCGATGCGATGAGGATGATCGAAGGAGCATTCGATCCGGGCGCTGCCCGGCGCAAGCAGACGCGCCGCCGCGGCGATGCCAATGGCTCCGCGCGTGCTGCGTAAGGTTCGTAGGGCCGTGGCTGCACCTTAGCCACGGCAATCGCGCTAGCAAGTGCCGCCTACTTCGTGGCGCCCAGTGCCAGCGCGCGCTCGCGACATCTCATCAGTTCCTTCCCGTCGGGTTTGCGCGATTCAAGCCAATCGCGCATGTGCGCGCGCGCCAATGACGCGAGGGCCGAGATCCAGTCGTCGCGCTCGTTCAGACCTGCGATGAAGTGAAACTCGGTGCCGCCAGCGCGCAGGAAAGCGGTCTTGCACTCGATCGCGATCTCCTCGAGGGTCTCCAAGCAATCGGCGACGAAGCCGGGACAGATGACCGCGACCCGGCGCACACCCTCACGCGCATAACTCTCCAGCGTCGGTTGCGTGTAGGGCTGCAGCCACTCGGCCCGCCCGAATCGCGATTGAAACGTAACGTCGTATTGCCCAGGCGCCAGCCCCAGGTTCTCGGCAAGCAGCCGCGCGGTCTTCTGGCACTCGCAGTGATAGGGATCGCCCATGGTCAGGGCGAACCGGGGAACGCCGTGAAAGCTCATGACGAGCTTGTCGGGCTTGCCGTGGTGCATCCAGTGCTCGCGCACGGTGGCATCGAGCGCGGCGATGTAATCGGGATCGTCGGCGAAGCTACGGACAAAGCGCAGTTCGGGCACGTTGCGCCAACTGCGCATGCAACGCGCAACCTCGTCGAAAACGCTTGCGGTGGTGCTGGCAGCATACTGCGGGTACAGAGGCAGGACGAGGATTCGGGTGCAGTTGTCGCGCTTCAGCTGCTGCAGGGTTTCCGCAATGGATGGGTTGCCGTAGCGCATTGCCCACGCGACCACGATTTCCGGGTTGCCGCCGTGGCCCAGGAACCCGCGCAGCAGCTTTGCCTGCAGGGCGGTGTGCACCTTCAGCGGTGAGCCGTCGGCGGTCCAGATGCGCGCGTACTTCTCCGCCGAGCGTGCTGGCCGGGTATTGAGGATCACGCCGTGCAGAATAGGCCGCCATACCAGCCGGGGGACATCGACGACGCGGGGATCACTCAGAAACTCCTTGAGATAGGTGCGCAATGCGGCTTTGGTCGGCGCCTCGGGTGTGCCGAGATTGACCAGCACAACGGCAGTCCGGGCCGGCGTGCCGTGCTCGTATTCCGGTTCGGGCCAGAAACGGGGCATTGACCCAGCCGAATCAGTGGGACGAAAGCGCGCTCGAGACCAGCTTGGCGGTGATCTCCACGATGGGGATCACCCGCTCGTAGGCCATTCGCGTCGGCCCGATGACGCCTACGGACCCCACCACCTGACCATCCACCTCGTAGGGAGCAGCAACGACGCTGCATTCGTCGAGCGGCGCGATGCCCGACTCGCCGCCGATGAAGATCTGCACGCCAGCGGCCCGGTTGCCGATGTCCAGCAACTGCGCAATGGCGGTGCGCTGTTCGAACAGGGCGAACAGCTCCCGCAACCGCTGCATGTTCGAGGCCAGGTCCTCGATATCGAGCAGGTTCTTCTCGCCCGAGATCACATACGGTGTCGTCGTCTCGGTGACGGCCTCGTTGCCTGCCTCGATGGCCGCGGTCATCAGCTCAGTCATCTCGGTGCGCAGTTGCCGCAACTCCTCGTTGAGGCGGAGGCGGATTTCTGCGAAGTCGAACCCGGCGAAGTTCTGGGTCAGATAATTGGCGGCGGCGGTCAGCTCGCTGGCGGTGTAGTTGCGTTGCGTGAACAAAATCCGATTCTGAACATCGCCATCATGGGTGACGATGATGAGCAGAATCCGCTTGTCGCCGAGGCTGAGAAACTCGATCTGCCGGATCCTGGGTGAGCTGCGCCGGGGCGCCATCACGACCCCGGCGAAATGCGTCAGATGGGAGAGCAACTGCGAGGCGGAGCTGATGAGGCGCTGGGGGTGGTCGCGCTGCAGTTGGTCCTCCAGTTCGTGCACCTGCGCCATCGCCATGGGGCGCACGGTGAGCAGCGTATCGACGAAGAAGCGATAGCCGCGCGTGGTCGGCACCCGCCCCGCGGAGGTGTGCGGGCTGACAATGAATCCCAGATCCTCCAGATCCGACATGACGTTGCGCACGGTGGCCGGCGACAACTCAAGGCCGGAATGCTTGGACAATGCCCGCGAACCGACCGGTTGCCCTTCGGCAATGTAGCGTTCGATCAAGGTCTTGAGCAGGATCTGGGCGCGCTGGTCCAGCATCGGTGTCGGCGGTGCGAAGCGGCTTGAAGTGCGTCCATTCTACAAAAAAATGCGACGCTTACGACATTCCGCGGCGCGGCTGCCGCCCGCGTTCTTAATGCGCGAAGTATGGTTTAATTCCGCCATGACCTTTCGAACCATCGCCTTGATCGGCAAGTACCAGAGCCCGGAGATCGGGGAGACCCTGCGCACCCTGGCGAACTTCCTGCGCGGCTATGGCGGCACGGTACTCATCGAGCAGGGAACGGCGAGTTCCACGGGAACGAGCGGGTTTCCCATCGCCAACTACGAGGAAATCGGCGCACGCGCGGACTTAGCCGTCATCCTGGGCGGGGACGGTACCATGCTCAATACGGCACGGCGCATGGTCGAATACGGCGTACCTCTGGTCGGCATCAATCAGGGGCGGCTCGGATTCATGACCGATATCTCGCGGCATGACATGCTGGAGCGCTTCGCCGAACTACTCCAGGGCCACTACACCACCGACCGCCGCTTCCTGCTCGAGGCGACCATCCTGCGCGGTGGCGAATGTGCGCTGCGTGCGCTGGCGCTCAACGATGTCGTGGTGAACAAGGGCGAACTGGGCCGAATGATCGAGTTCGAGGTCAAGATCGACTCGGAGTTCATCTACAACCAGCGCTCGGACGGCATGATCGTGTGCACGCCTACCGGCTCCACCGCCTACGCCCTGTCGGCTAACGGGCCGATCCTGCATCCGGCGGTGCCGGGCATCGCGCTGGTGCCGCTGTGTCCCCATGCGTTGTCCAACCGGCCGATCACGGTCAGCGATGGTAGCACCATTGAGATCACACTTGTCGCGCCCCATGACGCACGCGTGCATTTCGACGGCCAGACCAGCTTCGATGCCAGAGCGGGTGATTGCGTGCGCATTGCCCGCTCTGCGCATTCGGTGACCCTTCTGCATCCGCCCGGCTACAGCTATTTCGCCATGCTTCGGGAAAAGCTGCGCTGGAGCGAGGCGCCGAGGAACCACACGCCCTGACGCGCCGTTGGCGCCGCGTTGCATGCTTCGCCGATTGCATATCCGCGACTTCGTCATCATCGAGCGCCTCGCGCTGGAATTCGAATCCGGCTTTGGTGCGCTCACCGGCGAAACCGGCGCCGGCAAGTCCATCCTGGTGGACGCCCTGTCGCTGGTGCTGGGCGAGCGTGCCGACGCATCGGTGGTGCGCCAGGGGGCAGAGCGCGCGGAAATCAGCGCCGAGTTTGATCTTGCCGAAACCGCGCCCGCGGTTGGATGGTTGCGCGATCACGATTTCGATACCGACGCCTGCCTTGTGCGGCGGGTGATCGAAGCCGGTGGCCGCTCGCGCGCCTACGTCAATGGTGCGCCCGCGACGGCAACCCAGCTGCGCGAGCTGGGCGAACACCTGGTGGACATCCACGGTCAACACGCGCATCACGCGCTGCTGCGCACTGACACTCAGCGCATGCTGCTTGATGCTCACGCTGGACTGGAGGATCTGGCGCGACGTACAGGCGAGCGATTCCGAGCCTGGCAGCAGGCGCGGCAGGCGCGCCTTGCTGCAGAAGAGAACGCGGCCAGCAACGCCCGCGAGCGCGAGTTGCTGGAATGGCAGGTGCGGGAGTTGGAAGCCCTGGGGTTCGATCTCCAGCAGTGGCAGGAGACCGTGCTCGAGCACCGGCGGCTCGGCCACGCGGCGAGCCTGCTCAACGGCGCCGAGGAGGCGCTCGCTGTGCTCGATGAAGGCGACATGGCGCTCGCTGCGCAGGTGGAGAGCCTGGCCGTGCGCTTTGCCGCGCTGGCAGAATATGATGCACGGCTCACGGATGTGCGCGAGCTGCTTGAAGGCGCGCAGATCCAGATCGGCGAGACGGTGCATGCCTTGCGCCGCTATCGCGAGCATCTGGATCTGGACCCGCAGCGACTGGCGGAGCTGGAACGGCGTATCGCGGCCGTGGACGCAATCGCCCGGAAGCACCATGTCACCGCCGAGGCGCTGCCAGATCTGCTGGATCGCTTGCAGACGCGGCTGGGGCAGGTGCAGTCGTGGGGTGATCCTGCCGTGCTCGCCGAGCGCGAACGGCAGGCGCACGAGATCTATCTGGAGGTGGCGACTCAACTGAGCGCGCAGCGCACCCAGGCCGCGGGCCAGTTGTCGCGGGCGGTGAGCGAGGCGATGCAGCAGCTTTCCATGCCCGATGGTCGATTTGAGGTGGCGCTGGAACGTGTCGAGGAGGGCGCTGCCTACGGACTGGAGCGTGTCGAGTGTCTGGTCACCGCCAATTCCGGCCAGCCGCTACGACCGCTGGCGCGGGTGGCCTCCGGCGGCGAGCTGTCGCGCATCGGCCTGGGGATCCAGGTCATCACGAGCAAGAGCGGCGCGACACCGACGCTGGTATTCGACGAGGTGGACGTGGGCATCGGCGGTCGCGTGGCCGAAATCGTCGGCCGGCTGCTCAAGGAGCTCGGGTGCCATCGGCAGGTACTGTGCGTCACCCACCTGCCGCAGGTGGCGGCCCAGGCCGACTGGCAATGGTCCGTCGCAAAGGACGGCGCCGAGGGCGGCGTGGTGAGCCGCGTCACCGTCCTCGACCGAAATGGCCGCATCGAGGAGATCGCCCGCATGCTCGGCGGCGTCAACATCACGGACACTACACGGAAGCACGCCCGCGAAATGCTGGGCTATTGACCGGCATCATTCAGCGGCAACGACGTTGCCGTTTCCGTCGCACCCAGCGCGAACCAATCGAGTCGGCGTGTCAGGTACATGACTGCCGCCAGAGCTACAAATAACCCGATCGTTCCTGCCACCAGGGCATGGTCTTGTGCCTGCAGAAGCAGGTAAAGATAGCCGTACATGGCGATGAGCACGCCGGTGACGATGGCGCAGCGTCTTACTTGCTTGAGCAGCGTAAAGGCATAAGCGCTGACCAGCGCGGTGACCAAGGCCGTGGCAATGGCATAGGCGGCCAGGAATCCAAGATGCTCGGCGAGTGACAGCTCGAGCAGATAAAACATCACCATCGCGGCGCCGACCAGCAGGTACTGGACCGAGTGTATGCGCAGTCCGACGACCGTTTCGAATAGCCAAAGCGTGACGAAGGTAAGGGTCAGGAACAAGGCTGCGTACTTGACGCTGCGTTCGCTCATGGCGTAGGCGTCGACGGGGGCCTTGAAGGACACGCCGAACAGCGATTGCCTAACTCGGTCTTCCGCCTGCACGTCGGCGACCCACTGCTGGGGATAGTTCCGTCCGAGGTAGGCAATGGTCCAGGCTGCCGTGAAACCGCGCGGGCCGATTTCCCGCTCGACGGGCAACCACGGCCCCTGGAAGCTCGGATGCGGCCAGTCGGAGCTGAGGCGAACAGCCGTTTCCTTGGATAGCGGTGCCAGCGACAGCGACTGGCTGCCGTTCAGTTCGATCTCGATGGAAAACTCTGCGGCGCGGCCGTGGCCGATCACTGCCGCGAGCGGCGCGTGTATTCCGGTGCTACCGCCCGTGCTCTGACCGAGCACTCCTGCGCCGGGAATGAAGGCCACGCTCGCGCCGTTCCATGCCACCACCGTGTGTCGCTGGATCGCCCGCGGGTCGGCTAACAGGAGCGCGAGCTGAGCCTCATCCCAGCGAATATCCGCGGCCGCGATGGCGCCGAGTGCAGTGAAGTCCGGCGCTGCGAAACGACCGGCAAGCTTCAGCCGCGCACGGAACACGGGTACTTCGAAGATGCCGCGGTAGCGCGTCGCCGACTCGACATTGCCCTCGACGTTCAGGAACTCCGGCAGAAAAACAGCGTTGCGCCGGCGCTCGCGACTAACCGTCCGGCCGTCTGCGTCCTTGACCGTTTCGCGTTCGACGAATGGCACAACCAAACGCGGTCCGATGACGTTCTGCACGCCGCCCCAAGCGCTCGTGACGTCTGCCGCTGCCTGGTCGCGGGACGCGGAGCGCTCGTAGACCAGGCGCTGCACCATGCCCGCCGGAATGCCCAGCAGCAGCACCAGCCCGCCCAGCAGGAGCATGCGTGCGAGGTGAGCATGGCGCAGCCAGGTCGTGATGGAAGTGGGGGATGCCATTGTTCTTCTCCGGATTCGACAGTTGTCCCTATTTGAACGCCAGACTGTGGCGCCGCTGGAGCAAAGCCTGTCGAACTCGTGGCGGAACATGGCGACGGCCTGCCGGCAACGAGGCGAGTGCTGCTCGGCGCGCCCCCCGTCGGCGGCCTGCCGAGGAAGGCACGGCGGCCGCGCGTCGGGCTGCCCGCGTCGGCGCGGGGATGCGGGCGGAACGGGATCAGGCCGACGAGCTGGCGCCGAGGAAGGACACGAGGCCGGTGACCATGAAGGACAGCGCGGCGAGGTAGCGGATTGCCCTCATCGGCAGCTTGTGCGCAAGGGCCTCGCCCACCAGCACCGCCGGGATGTTTGCCAGCAGCATGCCCAGCGTCGTCCCGAGCACCACGGCCGCGAGCGCGTCGAAGCGCGCGCCCAGGGCCACCGTTGCCAGCTGGGTTTTGTCCCCCATCTCGGCGAGGAAGAAGGCAATGGTGGTCGTGACGAAGGCGCCGGCCGGGTATGCGCGCGGCTCACCGTCGAGACTGTCGGGCACCAGCGCCCACAGGCCGAATGCGATGAAGGTGAGGCCGGTCAGCCACACGAGCCAGTTTTGGGGCAGCAACTGCGCCAGCCAGACGCCGAGGGATCCCGCCAGGGCATGATTTGCGACTGTTGCGGTGAATATGCCGAGGATGATGGCGAGCGGCTTGCGCAATCGGGCGGCGAGGACGAAGGAGAGGAGCTGGGTCTTGTCGCCGATTTCCGCGATGGCGACGAGCGCGGTCGAGGTCAGCAATGCTTCCATTGGTTGTTGTAATGGACCGGGCGATTGCGCGTGGTCAGCGGCGCGCGGGCGCTTTGTGCTGCCGAGACTTACCACGGGCGGGGGGCGTGAGCATACAATTGGCGGGGGCGGGATGATGTCGTGCGCTTGCGCGCTGCATGACATCGCTCGCTGGGCGGCAGCGACGCAACATGCCGCCGGGCCTCGACGCGGCGGGCAGGGACCTATTCTTGCTGGCCGTGCTTCTTGTTCGGGCAATCAGGCTTGACGCAGTCGGCGTACAGGTAGAGGGCATGCTCATGTACGGCGAAGCCCCGTTCCTTGGCGACACTCATCTGGCGCGCCTCGATTTCCGCATCGTAGAACTCTTCCACCTTGCCGCACTGCAGGCAGACCAGATGATCGTGATGCCGTCCTTCGTTCAGTTCGAAGACCGCCTTGCCGGATTCGAAATAGTGGCGCGTCAGAAGCCCCGCCTGCTCGAACTGCGTAAGCACGCGATAGACGGTCGCGAGACCGATATCCATACCTTCGTTGATTAGCTGGCGATAGACGTCTTCCGCCGTCATATGACGCAGATCGGTCTTCTGAAACAGGTCGAGGATCTTCAGGCGCGGGAACGTCGCCTTCAGTCCCATGCTTTTCAGATTTTGCGAGTTGGTCATGGCGATTCGGTTGCAGAAAGACGACGTGAGCGAAAGGCGGCGGGGCCGGGAACGCGTTTATAATATAGCTTTCTGCGCCCGGTGAGAATTCCCGCCCCTGTTACGATGCAATTCCGCTGCCTCTTCCCCGTGCTTGCGGCCTTGGCCCTGCCTGCCTGTTCCGGCCTGCCGAATGTCACTTCGGCCATCACGCCTTACAAGATCGACGTGCGCCAGGGCAACTATGTGACTCAGGAGATGGTCGCCCAGTTGAAGCCCGGCATGACCAAGGACCAGGTGCGATTCGTCCTTGGGACGCCGCTGCTGACGGACATGTTTCACGCCGAGCGCTGGGACTATGTCTATCGGTTCAAACCGGGGCGTGGCGAGGCACAACAGCGCCGGCTTTCGGTCTTTTTCGATGATGGCAAGCTGGCCCGGGTCGCCGGCGATGTGACTGCGGCAGAACCGGGCGGGGCGACTTCGGCAGCCGGTGAGCCGGCTATGGCCGGCCGTGCCCGTGAAATCGATATCGGCGGCCCGGCCGGCACGCAGTCGCCTGCTGCGCAGGCGGGGAGCGGCCCGTCCGAGGCGAAGTAGCCGTTCGTCGTTACAATTGTGTTGCGGATGCCAGACCGATGACCAGACTGCGTATCGCTATTGCCGGCAGTTCTGGCCGCATGGGCCGGATGCTGATCGAGACCGTGCTCAAGGCACAGGACATGCAGCTTGCGGCGGCCCTCGAGCAGGCGGGGGTGCCGGCGCTGGGCAAGGACGCGGGCGAGTTCTGCGGCGTGCCCTGCGGCGTTGCGATCAGCGACGACGTGCATGCCGGGTTGAAGCAGGCGGATTGCCTGATCGATTTCACCCGGCCCGAGGGCACGCTGGCGCATCTGTCCCTGTGCCGGCGGCTTGGCGTGTCTATGGTGATTGGCACGACGGGTTTCAGCGCAGCGCAGAAGCTTGAGATCCAGGAGGCGGCGCGGGATATCGCCATCACTTTCGCGCCGAACATGAGCGTGGGTGTCAATCTCGTATTCAAATTGCTTGACGTCGCCGCCCGTGTTCTCAGCCACGGCTATGACATCGAGGTCATCGAGGCCCATCATCGGCACAAGGTGGATGCGCCGTCCGGCACGGCGCTGCGCATGGGCGAGGTGGTGGCCGAGGCGCTTGGGCGCGACCTGTCGAAGGTCGCCGTCTACGGTCGCGAAGGGGTCACGGGCGAGCGCGATCCATCCACCATCGGCTTTGCCACGGTGCGCGGCGGCGACATCGTCGGCGATCACACCGTCCTTTTCGCCGGCACGGGCGAGCGCGTCGAGATCACCCATAAGGCCGCCAGTCGCATCCCCTACGCACTGGGCGCGCTGCGTGCGGCGCGATTCATGGCCGTGAAGCGCAGCGGCCTGTTCGACATGCAGGACGTGCTCGGTCTTCGTTGAGCTGTTCTCGCGCTACTCGGGCGTCGGCCGCGACGGAGAAGCGGGCGGCGGCTCGCCGAAGCCGGGCGTGGCGACCCTCGCCGGCCTGGCGCTGAATTGCATGTGGCCGGCGCGGCCGAGTTTTTCGCGGTAAAAGTCGATGCGCCACTGTTCCTTCAACTCGCTGCCGTCCCAGTGGTATAGGGCGAGGAACTGCTGGTCGTCGGCGCCCCGCTTGTCCCAGTTAGAGAACAGCGACGAGCTGACGTAAATGCGCTTGCCATCGACGCTCTGGGCAACAGTGCCTACCTGGGAGCCTACTCTCTTCGCATAGACCTGCTTCGGGTGCTCGGGATCGGACAGGTCAAAGTAGCGCACCATGCCGTCCATGAACGTGCCCAGCCACAGGCCCTTGCCGTCGGCGGTGATGCTCATGTCAGCCGGCAGCGGCGACGTTCCGGGCCCGCCGATCCGCGCCACCTCCCGCGCCTGCCAGAGGCCCTGGGCGTCCTGCCGAACGAGGGAAAGCGCCGCAGTCAGCGCCGAGGCAGCGATTGCCCAACCGTCGCTTACCCGTGGTGACCAGCGGATTTCCATCGGGCTGCCCGGCACGTTGAGGATTCTCACCGGCCTCATGGACTTGAGCTCCCAGACGATCAAGGTGTTGCCGAACTTCCTCGTGGCATCGCTCTCCTTGAGCAGACGATCCGGGTTCGCCATGTAGAGGTTGCGGCCGCCGAAGCTCGAGCTGAGCAGAACGGTCTTCGCCGGGCTGATGGCAAGGTCATAGCCGAAACCGTCGCCCTTCGTGCCGAGCACTTCTAACGGCATATCGTACTTGGCGAGGAAATCGCCTTTGTTGCTGTAGACTGCGATGCCGGTCATGCCGCCGTGATCCTTGGAATTGGAGAGGGACTGAACCAGCATGCGCCCGGGCACGGCGCAGAACGCGCGGGGGCCGACGTAGCCGGTCTTCTTCGGCAGGTCGATGATGGTCTTGACGATCCGCGGCCGCGCCGGATTGCTGCCGACGTCGAACACGAACATCTTGCTGTCATCGAGTCGGCCGGCCCACAAGTGCTTGCGGTCGTCGCCGAAGCCCAGATGATTTGCTTCGCCGCGCCCGCCGACCGTCAGCGAATGCACGACCTTACCGTAAGTCTTCGACGTCGGGTTGACATCGACCGTTACCAGCTTGTCCGCTTCGTCGCCCACCCCCTGGACGCCAGCCGTCCAGACGTGCACGTAGTCTTCCTGGCCCTTGATCATGCTTGCAACGTAGGGCGAGTGACGGGTTTCGTCCGCTTGTGCCGGGCGGACTGCCCAGCCGATCAGAACGGAGGCGGAGAGAATGGCCGTGGCAGTGCGGATCGGTCTTGTCGCGGGCATCGCTCTTCTCAGACAGGCAGGGCGGCGTCGCCGCAAGGACAGGGGCAGTGCTTCATCGTCCGATCAGCTCATTGACCACTTTCACGATTTCCTCGACCGGGGTGCCGTGAGGCAGAACGCGCACCAGACGCCCCTGTCTGTCCACGACGAACAAATGGGTGGAGTGATCCACCGTGTAGCTGCGGCCGTTTCCCGTAGCGTAGCGGAAATCCGCACCGTAGGCGCGCGCGACGCGCTGCAGCTCACCTTTGCTGCCAGTGAGCGGAACAATGGCCGGGTCGAAGGTGCGCACGTATTCGCGCAGGACCGGCGGCGTATCCCGCGCCGGATCGACGGAGATGAACACAGGTGTTACTTGGTTCCGCAGCCCTCCCAGTTGTCTGAGCACGGCACGCATGGTACTCAGTTGCGTAGGGCACAGGTCGGGGCAGCCGGTGTAGCCGAAGTATACGAGCACCACCCGGCCCCGATATGCTGCGAGGCGGAAACTGCCGCCGGCCGCATCGGCGAGGATGAAGTCACCGCCCAAGGCGACACTCTCAGCCTTGCCGGCACTTCCGTACAGCGGCATGGCGATCGACAGTAACAGCAGCGCCTGGCGCAGCGCGACGCAGGCAAGAAAACGGCCGAACATGGCATGGCTCTCGGACAGCGCTGGCACGATCGTGGGGCGCCTCCTTCCGGACGTACGGACGGACGCCTCCCAATCCCGACCGGCTGAAGTATGGAGGGACGACGGCGCGCTGACAACACTGGCATCGGTATGTCGGTCCCGTTTGATTCACCGACCGTCGGCGCGCGGCATCCTGATTGCGCCAAGCGGCGGTGATGCGAGAAGTATTTTTTTCGTGACGTCATGCCGGCAGGCCACTATAGTTTAGACGTGCTACCCGATGACATTCGCCGCGACCGGCGCGGTAAGGAATCCGCGCGCACTGGTACGGCACCCTTGTGAGCCAAAGGAGGAGACCATGATGCAGACTAGGAATGCAGGATCGATCGCAGGCCGGAGTCTCAGGACCGCGCTGGCGACGGGCGCGGCCGGTATCGCCCTGGCGTCGCCGTCATCGTTTGCCGATGAGACCAGCTGCTCGCCGTTCACGCCCCTGATCAAGGGGCAGGAGGATCTGGTCTATGTCTGGACGCTAGGCGTGAAGGGTGTGGGTGACGGCTCGGACAAGCTGGTCACCATCGACGTCAATCCCGCCTCCAAGACCTACGGCAAGATCATCCACAGGCTGTCCCTGGGCGGCAGAGGCGAGGTGCACCACGTCGGACTATCCGACGATCGGCGCTACCTCTGGGGTGGGGCGCTGGACTCGAACAAGATCTACATCTTCGACATCGGCACGAACCCTGGAAAGCCGAAACTGATCAGGACGATCACCGACTTCGTCCAGAAGAGCGGCGGCTACGTGGGTCCGCACTCCTTCATCGCGTTGCCTGGGCGCATGCTGATTACGCCCTTGTCCAACAACCGCGACCACGGCGGCGAGACAGGCATCGTCGTGTACAACAACAAGGGTGATCACGTTGCCAGTTATCCCATCCCCAAGGACGGCGGCGACGGCTATGGCTACGATGCTGGCGTCAATCCGCAGAAGAACGTGTTTCTCACGACCTCCTTCACCGGCTGGAACAACTACATGATGGACCTGGGCAAGCTGGTCAAGGACGGCGAGGCTATGAAGCGCTTCGGCAACACCTCCGTCATGTGGGACCTGAAAACGTTCAAGCCGATCAAGGTATTCCAGACGCCTGGCGCGCCGCTAGAGGTGCGCTGGTCATGGAAGGCGGGCGAGAACTGGGCGCTCACCACGTCAGCGCTGACTTCGAAGATGTGGATGTACAAACAAGACGCCAAGGGCGAGTGGCAGGTGAAGGAAATCGCCACCATCGGCGACCCGGCGAAGATCCCGCTGCCGGTGGACATCTCAATCACCGCCGATGGCAAGGCGCTATGGGTGTCCACCTTCATGGATGGCACGGTGCGCTACTTCGACCTGTCCGACCACACCAATGTCAAGGAGGTCTACCAGAAGAAGGTGGGGTCTCAGGTAAACATGGTGTCCCAGAGCTTCGACGGCAAGCGCGTGTATGTAACCTCGTCGCTGCTGGGCAACTGGGACAAGAAAGGCAAGGACGACGAGCAGTTCCTGAAGATCTACGACTGGGACGGGAAGGAGCTGAAGGAGAAGGTGTACATCGATTTCTACAAGGAGAAGTTGGGGCGCGCTCACCACATGAAGTTCCAGGCGCGGGATCTTTCCACCCTTAAGCCACTGGATGCCGCCCGCGGCGACGTGTCCGCCACGCTGGCCCACGCGCGATGATGGATGTTTGATCTGCTCCTCCCGAGGCAACTGCCCGGCCCGATTCGGGTCGCATGTGGGGTCTTCCTTCTTTTCGCCGCGGCCACGGCGGCGAAAGATGGCAGGCCAGTGATGGATTTCGTTCCCCCGGCGCCCGGCACCTACACCCTGCAACGCATCCAGCCGGCGACGGATGGTGACGTATTGGACGCAACCGGAAAGCGACGGCGTCTGGCACAGTTCACGCGCGGCACGGTGACACTTCTGTCGTTCATGTACACGAACTGCAGCGACGCGGGCGGCTGCCCCTATGCCTTCCTCGTCCTGCATCAGGTGAAGGGCGCGTTGGAATCGTTGCCCGCGGCCCACGGGCGGGTGCGCATCGTCAGTCTTTCCTTCGATCCGGAACGGGATACGCCGCAGATGATGGCGCTGTACAGCGGCGATCACGGGCAAGACTATCGTGGCGTGCGCTGGGACTTCCTCACCACGGCCTCGGTCCGGCAACTGTTGCCGCTCGTCGATGGCTTCGGGCAGGACGTCGCACAAAGCATCGATGCGGCTACGGGCAGACCATCCGGCCGCTTCGCTCACGTGCTCAAGGTGTTTCTCGTCGATGCCAAAGGGATTGTGCGGGAGATCTATGCCGCCGACTATCTGTTGCCTGAGGTAGTGATCAACGATGTCAAGACGCTGCTGATGGAGCAGGGAGTGCGACTGCATTGAAGGTGGTCGGCGCATACGCCGGAGCGATTCTGCTCATGGGCCTTGCGTCGCTTGCGGCCGCCGGCCCCATCGCGCCGCCGCCGAAAGCGTCCCTTGGCCTGCCGCCGGTGCCGGTGCCGCCGGAGAATCCCATCACCAGCGCCAAGGTGGAACTTGGCCGCATGCTGTTCATGGACCGGCGCCTGTCCCACAACAACACGCTGTCGTGCGGCATGTGTCATGTGCCGGAGCAGGGCTTCACCTCCAACGAGCTGGGTACCGCGGTTGGTCTGGAAGGGCAGAGCGTACGGCGCAATTCGCCGACGATCTTCAACGTTGCCTACGTCGAGCAACTGTTTCATGACGGGCGCGAGTTCTCCCTGGAGAATCAGGTGTGGGGGCCCCTGCTTGCAGGCAACGAGATGGCCAATCCGTCAATGGGCTATGTCGTCGAGAAGATCCGGCTGCTGCCCGAGTACAAGGGCCGGTTTGAGCGGACGTTCGGCCGCGGCCCGAACGCCGCGAATGTCGGGCAGGCGCTCGCCGCATACCAGCGCACCGTGCTCTCGGCCAATTCGCGCTTCGACCGCTGGTACTACGGCAAGCGCAAGGACGCGCTGAACGCAGAGGAGCAGGCGGGCTTCCGGCTGTTCGCCGGCAAGGGCGGTTGCGCCGCCTGCCACACCATCGGCCCGCGGCACGCGCTGTTTTCGGACCAGGACTTTCACAACACCGGCATAGGGTACGCCAACAGCATGCAGCTCGTGCGCCGGCACAAGGTGCAGCTGGCCCCAGGCGTACACACGGAGGTGACAGACAAGGATCTGGAAGCCTTCGAGCCACCCATTCCCGACGTAGGTCGCTATGAAGTCACCCTCGATCCAGCGGATTCGTGGAAGTACCGCACCCCCGGCCTGCGCAACGTGGCGCTGACCTCGCCTTACATGCACGACGGTTCGCTTGCCACGCTGGAGGACGTGGTGGAGTTCTACGACCGCGGCGGCATCGCCAATCCCCACCTCGACCCGTTGGTCAAGCCCTTGGGTTTGAGCGGCGCAGAGAAGCGGCAATTGGTGGCGTTTCTCCGGGCGCTTACCGGCGACAACGCGGACCGACTGGCCGCGGAGGCGCGCCGCGCCCAGCCTCCGGACACCCCTCCCGAGAGGGACCCGGCAGCTGTCTATCGCCGACGGTAGTGCCGCCGAGGCGGTGCAACCCGGCATGGCGCCGCGGCGCGGGCCTGTTGTTCCGGTTGCCATCGCTTAAAGTTGCCTCGTCTTTCATCCGTTATTCCTGCGGTGGATCGATGCCGCCCGGTTTGTCCGTGATTCTCCGTGAGCGGCTGGAACCTGGGGGAGAGCGCTGCGCGGGCGGTGGTACGCCGACGCGGCGGATCGACGTAACGGAGTATCGCAGCGGCCCGACATTGCAATGACAGACAGCCATCAGATGAACGACACTTTGCCTGCTCGAGAGCAGGCACAGGAGGCGCGCGCGGTTGACGCCCTGCGCGCTACTGCCCGGCAGCTGCTGGCCGAATCCGGCGATGGACAAAACCGGATCGCGGAGGAGGGCGATGTCGGCGAGTTGTCGGTTCTTATCGCCCGGCTGCTGGACGAGCGCCGGGGCTGGAAGCAGGAGCTGCTGCAGGCCAAGGAAGCGGCAGAGGCTGCGAGCCGCGCCAAGAGCGAGTTCCTGGCCAACATGAGCCACGAGATCCGCACGCCGATGAACGGCATCATCGGCATGACGGACTTGGCTTTGGATACGGATCTGTCCGCCGAGCAACGGGACTATCTGACCATGGTCAAGTCCTCGGCCGACGCGCTGCTGACGATCATCAACGATATCCTCGACTTCTCCAAAATCGAGGCCGGCAAGCTGGAGATCGACACCATCGACTTCTCGCTCCAGTCCGCGGTGGGCGAAACGATCAAGGCGCTCGCCCTGCACGCGCATCAGAAGGGCATCGAGCTCTTCTACTCGATGACCAACGAGATCCCGGAGTGCCTGCGCGGCGACCCGGGTCGCATCCGCCAAGTGGTGATGAACCTGGTCGGCAATGCCATCAAGTTCACCACCAAGGGAGAGGTGGAGGTTTGCGTAGCGGCCGAAGAGCAGGACGATGCGGGGCTCAGACTTCACTTCTCGGTCCGTGACACCGGCATGGGCATCTCCGCTGACAAGCAGCGGGAGATATTCGACGCATTCTCCCAGGCGGACGCGTCGATCACGCGTCGCTTCGGCGGCACGGGCCTGGGGCTGGCGATCTGCAGCCGTCTGGTGCGCCTGATGGGCGGGCGGATCTGGGTGGAAAGCAGGGAAGGCGAAGGGAGCACGTTTCACTTCACGGCGCGGGTCGGCTATGCCGAGCGGGCGGGCCTCGTGGCTGCTGAGACGCCCAAGGACGTGGCGAGGCTGGCGGGCACGCGGGTGCTCGTAGCAGAGGACAGCCTGAGCCACGCCAAACTGCTCGGCAGGATGCTCGTTTCGTGGGGCATGCGACCGCGGCTGGCGCTGGGCGGCAAGCAGGCAATTGCAGAGATCGAGGGGGCGCGGGCGTCGGGCCGGCCGTTCGGGCTGATCCTACTGGATTCGAACATGCCCAAGCCGGACGGCTTCGACGTCGCCAAGACGCTGCCCGCCGGATCGCCTGATTTGGAGCGAATCATCATGCTGCTGCCGTCGAACATGCAGCGCATCGATGCCGCCCGTTGCAAGAAGATGGGTATCCACTCCCACCTCGTCAAACCGTTCTCCCAGTCCGACCTGCTCGATGCCATGCTATTGGCGCTGAAGGTGACGGCGAACGACGATTTCTTCCTCGATGAATTCCGCATCGGCGAGGACGCAGGTGTGTCGGGCGTGCAACCAGCGTCTCTCCAGGTGCTGCTGGTCGAGGATAATCCGGTGAATCAAATGCTCGCGACGCGGCTCCTGGAGAAGGTCGGTCATCGCGTGACGGTCGCCCACAACGGCAAGGAGGCCGTGGAGTATTTTGAGCAGGGACGCTATGACGTCATCTTCATGGACGTGCAGATGCCGGTGATGGGTGGGCTGCAGGCAACGGCAGCGATCCGCGCCCGGGAGCAGCGCCGGACCTGGGTCAACGGCGGCAACTGGCGCACCACGCCTATCATCGCGATGACGGCTCACGCCATGGCGGGGGACCGCGAGCAGTGTCTGGACGCCGGCATGGACGACTACCTGACCAAACCGATCAAGCCGGTGGAACTCTATGCGGCGCTCGATCGGGTGTGCGCTGCCTGCGAAGCGATCAACCCGGCCTCGGGGGATTCCTGCCTTGCGCCGGCGGCGGAATTCTGCGATCTGCGCCGCACGCTGGAGGTTCTCGACGGTGACGATGCCACGTTGCGGGTGCTGGTTGAGACCTTTCTCGGCGACTACGACCGAACCTTGGCGGAAATGGATGCGGCCGTCGCCTCGGGCGATCTCGAACAACTCGGGCGCATTGCGCACCGCATCAAGGGCTCGGTCGGAGTGTTCAATGCCGTGCCCGCACTGGAGGCTGCAGCGCGCTTGGAACGCGCGGCGCGCGAGGGCCATCAGGCCCAGGCGCGGCCGGGCGCGCAAAACCTGCGCAATGAACTGCAGCGGGTCGTCGGTGTTCTCGGGGACTACATGGTCGGCGCCAACGCCCTGGCCTGAGATTCGATTTCAGTGCCGCGTCGGCAGAGGTTTCCGCCACGGCACTTGCCAGAGCGACGCCGCCTTCGTAGCATTGTCCGATGTGCGGGCGCTACGATCTCAATGAAAATCCTGCCGTAATTCAGCTCTGCTTCGAGCTGGGCATCCTGCCCGCGCTGCGTCCGCGTTACAACATCGCGCCGGGCCAGTCGGCTCCCGTCGTCCGGCTGGCCGAGGATGGCGGGCGCGCCTTGGCCATGCTGCGCTGGGGGCTCATTCCCTTCTGGGCGAAGGACGAGAAGATCGGCTACCGGACGATCAACGCCCGCGCCGAGACGGTGGCCACGGCACCGGCGTTTCGCGCGGGTTTCAAGAGGCGCCGCTGCATCGTGCCGGCGAGCGGTTTCTTCGAGTGGAAGACGCTTGTGCACGGCAAGCAGCCCTACCGCATCAAACCCGCCGACACACCGTTGTTCGGTTTTGCCGGGCTGTGGGAGGTCTGGCGATCTCCTGGCGGCGAACCGGTCGAGAGCTTCAGCATCATTACGACCGAGGCCAATGAACTGCTACGCACCTTGCATACGCGCATGCCGGCCATCCTGGCGCCCGGAGAGTATGGCAAATGGCTGACTGCGGATGCCGCAGACGCGGCCGCAATGTTGCGGCCGTGCTGCGCCGCGCACATGCTGGCCTACCCGGTTTCGAAGAAGGTGAACAACGCGCGAGTCGACGAGCCCGACTGCATCGAGCCGGCAGCCGAAGCCGCGTGACGAGGGATCGAGCGGCCGTGCTTTCCTCCGTTTCCTGGTATCTGACCTACACGCTCGCGGCGTTGTATGCGCTGCTCGGCACCATCCTATTCTTCATGCCCGAGGCAGCGGCGACCATGTTCGCCTGGAAGGTATCGCCCTTCGTCGCCATGACCATCGGCGGGTGGTGTCTGGGCAACGCCTGGTTGGCGTGGGTATGCACCCGGCGCTGGGACTGGTCGCTGACCTACGCGCCGCTGCTGTACCTGTGGCTTTTCGGTTTGTTCCAGGCAATCGTGGTGATCGCCTTCCGGGATAAGCTTCTCCTCAGCAACGGCCTTGCGTGGTTGTACTTGGGGGCGCTGGCCGTCAACTGCACTGCGGCGGGAATCGGTATCTCTGAGTGGGTGCTGCACCGTCCGGCGCTGCGGCTGGTTGGCGCACCGATGACGATGACCGCGCGCGTGTTTACCGTGGCCTATGTCGTGTTCGTGCTGTTTCTCGGCCTGTACGGCACTCTGAGCACCGCCGGGGGGCGCGGCGGCCGGGTATTCCCCGAAGTCATATCGCTGTTCACACTTCGCAGCTTCGGTGCGCTATATCTGGCGCTCGCCCTGAGCGCTGCTCCGTTGATCGTCGCCAAGGGACTTGCGCCCCTTCAGCATACCGGTTACGCGTCGTTTGGCTTGATCGTGTTCATCACAGCCGCAGCGCTACTGAATCTGCGATTGTTCGACTTCGTCAACCGCCCTCTCGGCATGCTTTACATCGGAGCCTACCTGGCAGTGGGCCTCGTGGTGGCAGTTTATCTGCTCAGGCTCGGCACCGGCGGCGAGCACGCCTCCAATCCCGAGTAGTCGTGAGGATGCGTTCGTCACGCCCACGCGTGCATCGGTGACCGTGGGCGGCAGGTAGACGAACGGCGACGGCGGCCCGCAGGCCGCCGTCGCCGTTTCTGCACGTCGCGCAACTC
>DAITBA010000032.1:0-26074 GCA_036824005.1 Rhodocyclaceae bacterium | reverse complement strand
CCCGTGTCGAACGCCGTGCCGGCCGCATTGCCGGCACCTGCGGCCGCGCCGGCGAAGGCAGTGGCGCCGGCACCCACGCCGGCAATGGCGACAGCGCAGCCGGTCGCGCTCACCGCGCCCGTCGCGCAGCCTGCCAGGGAGCCGCTTGCGCTCGCCGTTTCGGCGAAGAAGGACAAGGGGCAGGGCTTCAAGCGGGGGGAGCCGATCAGCCTGACGATTACGTCCAACCGCGATGCCCACGTCTATTGCTACCTGCAGGACGAGACGCGGCGCATTCAGCGCTTCTTCCCGAACCGCTTCCAGAAAGACACGCTGGTACGCGCCGGTGCACCTCTACAACTGCCGGGCAGCGGGCGCTACCAGCTCGTTGCCAATGACAAAGGCGTGCGCGAAACGGTGGCCTGCTTCGCCGCCGAGCGGGAGATCGGTGGCAAGGTGCCGGGCGTGGTGGCGGGAATCGACTTCGAACATCTGCAGGTGACATCCTTGGCGCGCGTGAAGGAAGCGTTCGCCCAGGCCGCAGGCAACAACTTGGCGACGGGAGTATTCCATGTTGATATTCGGTAATCGTTGCGGGGACGCCGTGCGCCGGTTGCGCCCCTGGCACTGGATCATTGTTGGTTGCGCGGTGCTGGCGGCGCCGGTGGTCTTCTCCGAGGTGGTGAGCGAGCCTCCGGTGCGCGTCGCGGCGGCGGACGGCAAGGCGCGGGACAACTCGGCAAAATCAGCCGCGAACGCCGGAAACTACCAACTGCGCTGCTGGCAATACGGGCAGTTGATGTTCGAGGAAAACTACCTGGGGATTCCCGCCGACTCACCAGCCTTCGCGTTGCGCATGACGGACAGGAACCGGGCGCCGGTCTATCTGGTCCAGAGTGGCAGCGCCACCTGCTTGATCAAGACCTCGGGTGATCCGACAAAGGGGCCACTGCGGCCTTGAGGCGCGAAGCGAGTCGCGGTTGGGGCAGGGTGGCGATGGTGCAAAACAGGGAGGCACGCATGCGCACGGAAGCACTTCTTTTGAGCTTTGCCGCGATGCTGGCAACGGAATCGACGGGGGCGGTCATGGCGGGCGAGATTGCCGAGGAGCAGCGGGCGGTCGCGGATTTCGACCGGGTCGTGTTTCGCGGCGTCGGCGAACTGAGCATCACACAGGACGAGCGCGAGTCGCTGGTCATCGAGGCGGAGCGGGAGGTCCTCGCCAGAATCACGACCGAGGTGGCATACGGCGTGCTCGGTATCGGCTTTCGCGAGGCGTTCAGCACGCAAAAGCCGATCCGCTTTCGCCTCGCCGTGAAAAGCCTGCGCTCGCTCGATGTGCAGGGGAGCGGCAACGTGCAGATGCGTGCCTTCGACACACCTCGCCTTGACCTCCGGCTGGGCGGCAGCAGCAACGCCCGCGTCGATTACCTGCGCACCGGCGTGCTCAATGCGACGCTGGCGGGCGCCGGGGAGTTGCGCATCGCCGGCGGCAGTGCCGACGAGCAGAAGATCCGCATCGACGGCGCCGGACGCTATGCGGCGGGCGGGCTGTCGAGTAGCGATGCGTCGGTGGAAATCGGCGGCAGCGGCGTTGCCGAGCTGTGGGCGACGCACAAGCTCTACGCCCAGGTATCGGGCGCCGGGCAGGTGCGCTACTTCGGCGATCCGCAGGTCGTGCAGTCCATCGCCGGCGCCGGCCGGGTTTCCCGCGCCGCCGGGCGCTAGCCGAACTCGCTGCGATCAGCGGGTGGCTGGGACGAGGGCGGCGGCCTCGTCGCGACTGTAAAACCGGCCATCGCATGCGAAACCGGACACCACCGTTGCCTTGATTCTGAGGACGCGGCCGGCGGCGTCGCGGGCGGCGATCAAGCGCGCCGGCAGGCCGTCGAGCAAGTGACAGGGCGCAGGGCGGCCGTCCGCGAAGCGGGACAGGTAGACCCGACGCGTTGTTATGTCCAGGAACGCCGGGCACAGGCCGGTCGCGGCATTCCCGGCACTGACGCCGCCGCCGCCGCGGAAGCGTGCGTTCTCCCGCTGCAGCGTGGATGGGCTCAATCCTCGGTTCATTGTCATGCCTCCGTTGCCTGCGCGGCGGTGGGCGTACGGGGGGTGTGAGTTCGCCTCCGCCCGGACCAAAATCGGCATTGCCACCGTGTTGTTTCCTATTTAGATGATCGTTCAAGAGGTTGCAAGAATTTTTTGAAGTTGACTATAATGAACCAGCTCTTTCGTATTGCCGGACCGGTCGAATGTGCAGTGCGCACCTTCGCACGTGTTGGCTTGTCCGTTTTCCGACCGCCCAAACGCTGCGGCGGAGGACACACCGGCAAGCGATGATGCCCATAAAACAGAAACAAGGAGGAGGTGTGCGCGCACGAGCACTCGCGTTGGCGGGCGCGGCATGGTTCATTGCCATCGGCATGGCACGGGCGCAGGCGCCGGCACAGCCGGTGCCGGGAACCGTGCAGCCCGGCCAGATCGAGCGCCAGTTCCAGGCGCCGCCGGAGCCGCGCGCACAGCCGCCCGCCGTGGAAGTCCCCGCGCCTCAGCAAGGGCGCCCGCCGGACGCCGACAAGGTCCGCTTCACCCTCAAATCGCTGTTCATCGACGGCGTGACCGTCTACCCGGACGAAGCGCTGCGCCCGATCTACGAACCCTACGTCAATCGCGAGGTGGCGCTGGGCAATCTGTACGGCATCGCCGATGCGCTGACGGCAAAGTATCGCAACGACGGCTACGTGCTGTCCCAGGTGGTCGTACCGGCCCAGGCCATCGAGGACGGCGCCGTGCGCCTTCAGGCGGTCGAGGGATTCGTCGATCAGGTACGGCTCGAAGGTGATATCGAGGGCCGGCGCGATCTTGTGGACGGCTACGCCGCGAAGCTCAAGGATGCCCGCCCGCTGCGCGCCGACGCCCTGGAGCGCTACCTGCTGCTGATGAACGATCTGCCCGGTGTTAGTGCGCGGGCGACGTTGGTGCCCTCGCCGACCCAGCCCGGCGCCTCCGATCTCGTGGTGCAGATCAGCCACAGAAAGGTGAGCGCGGGCGTGTCGGTGGACAACCGCGGCAGCAAGGCGATCGGCCCGCTGCGGCTCACCGCGGACCTGGATCTGCAGTCGGTGTTCGGCGCCTACGAGCGCACGGGGCTAAAGTTCGGAGTGGCACCGAACAGCGAGCTGCGCTATGTCTCCCTGGACCACGACCAGCCGGTCGGCGACGAAGGCGGGCGGATTGGGCTCGGCTTGTCGGTGGTGCGCTCGCAGCCGGAAGTCGGGGCCGGGCTCCCCGTGACGCTTGAGACCTCCTCGGAGGCGGCCAGCCTGAGTTACACCCACCCGCTGGCGCGCAGCCGCAGCCGCAACATCTACGCGCGTGTCGCGCTCACCGGCCATGACGGCCGCACCGACATCAACGGCATCCGCAATTCCGAGGATCGCATCCGGGCGTTGCGGCTCGGCATCACCTACGACCGTGCCGACGAACTGCGCGGCATCAATCTGCTCGATGTGGAATTCAGCCAGGGCATTGACGGTCTGGGTGCGACGCGCAGCGGCACGCCCGGGCTGTCCCGTACGCATGGGCGCAGCGACTTTACCAAGCTTACGGCCTATGCCGCGCGGCTGCAGTCCGTCGCCAGCCGTTGGTCCATCCTGGGTGCGGTCAGCGCCCAGTATGCCTTCAGCGACCTGCTCGCCCCTGAACTGTTCGGCTTCGGCGGCGAACAGTTCGGGCGCGGCTACGATCCCTCCGAGATCGTCGGCGATTCGGGTGCCGGGTTGAAGCTGGAGCTGCGCTACACGGCGCCGGTGGCGAGCGAGGCGCTGACAGGCTACACGGCGTACGGCTTCTACGACGTCGGCACAGTGCGCCAGCGCACGCCTGCGAACCAGCAGGCGAGCGAATCCGCCGCGTCGGCGGGCGTGGGCCTGCGCTTCAGCCTCGGCCGTCACGTCTCGGGTTACTTCGAACTGGCCAAGCCGCTCACCCGCGAGGTGGCCGCCGAGGGGGATCGGGATGTGCGCGGGTATTTCGGGTTGTCGGCGCGGTATTGAGCTTCCGAGCCGCCGGTGCGGCACGTGCCTTGCGTGCTGCGTTCGCAATCGGGCGTTCGGCCTAGGGCGTGATTCGTATTGCACTGCGGCGTGGAAGCGACTACCTTGAACCGTGGCTCGGTGTCTGGTGTCGCTTGAGCCGGGCGTGGCGCCGGAACGCGAAAAGCGTGAACCTTTCTTCGGCCCGACGCGACGGATGCAAGTGCAGGACGGGCGATGATGGAGATCAGCAATGAGCAAGCGCCGTAGACCCAGTTCCGCGGACGGCAGAGCAAGTCCGAGATTGCGCACGATCGGTGCCTGTCTGCTGGCGGCCGGTTTTGCCTCGCCGCTGGCGCTCGCCGCACCACAGGACCCGAATATCGCCGCCGGCGATGCCAAGATTTCCGCCGGCAAGGACGTCTCCACCGGCAAGAACCTCACCTATGTCGACCAGAAGACCGACCGCGCGGTCATCGACTGGCGCACCTTCAATATCGACGCGAACGACTGGGTGCATTTCAAGCAACCGAGCGCGACGTCTTCGGCCCTGAACCGCGTCACCGGCGGGCAGGCTTCTGCCATACTCGGTACCCTCACCGCCAACGGTCAGGTGATCCTGGTCAATCCGAATGGCATCGTCTTCGGCGCCGGCTCCCGCGTCGACGTCGGCAGCCTGATCGCCAGCACCGCCAACATCAGCAATGCGAACTTCATGGCCGGAAAGCTCGTGTTCGACGAGCCGGGTGCGTCCGGCGCAGGAATCGTGCAAAGCGGCACGATCACCGTGGCGGAGGGCGGGCTCGTTGCTCTGGTGGCGCCGCATGTGCGCAACGACGGATTGATCCAGGCGAGGCTGGGCAAGGTGGTGCTCGGTTCGGGCGATACGTTCGCCATCGACCTCTTCGGCGATCAGTTGGTCAGTCTCGCGCTAAGCGACAAGCATGTCGGGCAGTTGTTCGATGCCGAAGGCAGGCCGGTCAACGCGCTCATCAACCAGGCCGGAACGATCGACGTCGCAGGCGGCAAGGTGGTGCTGGCGACGGCAGGAGTTGCCAAGGCGGTGGTCGACGATGTCATCAATATGAGCGGAACCATAAAAGCCGAGACCGTCGACTCGCGCAATGGCCAGATCATCCTGCTTGGCAAGGGCGGCAGCGTCGCCGTTTCCGGGCAGCTCAATGCAAGGGGTGCGGTGTCCGGCGAGACAGGTGGCACGATCCAGGTATTGGGCGACCATGTCTCTCTAAGCGCCAGCGCCGATCTGGATGCAAGTGGCGCGGCTGGAGGCGGCACGGTTCTCGTCGGTGGCGACTACCAGGGGCAGGGCGACACCTACCGCGCGCAGGGAACTTCGGTGGACGAGGGTGCACACATCGATGCCAGCGCGCGTGAGCTGGGCGATGGTGGCAAGGTCGTGGTGTGGGCCGATGGCGACTCGACCTATCGCGGCACCATCGCGGCGCGGGGCGCCGACGCGGGCGGCAATGGTGGCCTGGTCGAGGTCTCCGGGAAGAAGACACTTGCATTCGAGGGCCTGGTGGATGCGGGGGCGAAGAACGGCAAAGCGGGCAGCCTGCTGCTCGACCCAGAGTACGCGGTTATCGGCACAGTCGAGGCGGATTCGATAAACAGAACGCTGCGCACCGGCACGTCCACCACCGTGACCTCGTCGACGGACATCGACGTCAACTCCCCGATCGACGGCCGCGGCGGTACAGCAGGAGGGGGGCTTACACTCGATGCGACTAGAAGCGTCAATCTGAACCAGGACATCATTACCGCGGACGGTGCGGTAGTCATCTGGGCGCGAAACGGGGCGGTGGAGATGAAGCAGCAGGGCCTCGCGCTTGATCCGGCGTCCGGACGAAAGACGCCGCTCGTCTATGCGGGGAATGCACCGATCACGATCACCGCGGCCGGCAATGTTGTCCTCTACGAATTGATCACGAAGGACATCGTTGCGGTCAGCTCGTCCCACGGCAGCGTTTCGCTCAAAGCGAATCTAGGCTACTATCCGGGCATGCCGCTGAAGGGCCTCAGGGTACAGGCGACGTCAAGCGACGCGGCGTCGCCAGGCGAGGTGTCGTTGGCCGATGTCGTGCTCGACGAGTCGAAGATCGCACAGGGTGGCGGCATCGTGGTCGATGCGTATCGGAACATCCGGATCTTTCCGGCCGGCCCGACTCAAGGCACTCCGGGCCTCAAGGCGGCAATGGCCAAGAATGCTGTCACGCTCAACTCCGCCCTTCTCGGGAAGGATCTCCAGAAGAACTTCCTGTATCTGATCAATACTACGCGTTACTTCACGGGGCCCGGCTCGGACGGCAAGTGGAGCACGCTGCTCGGCAATGATGTGGACGCGGCGCAACCGGGAATCGTCCCGCCGAGTCCGGCCTTGAGCTTGCCAAAGATCGTGGAATTGCTGCCGATTGTCCCGCCGAGCACTACACCGGAGGGAGGGCGGAACGACAACCTGGTTCTCGCGGCGCTCAATCTCACGAACTCGCCCAATGCCCCATTGGCGAACTCGGGCGGTGGAAGCGCGTCAGTCGACAGCGAGGGGCGGGGTGTGGCGAGCAGCGCGGACCTTGGTCGCGGGTCGGACCGCAGCGGTGCATCCGACATATTCGACCGCGATAGTCACGTGGTGGAGGGGCCGGTTTGTGAGAGCGGCGGGTCCGGCGCCCACAGCTACTTCGGCCACAGCGCATTCGGCGTGGCATTCAGCGTTGCATGTCAGTAGCGCCCCGGCGGAGCCTCTGATCGGCTCTGCCCGGCCCCGCCCGCCGCGCAGACTCGTCGACGTGAGGTAGTCGCGGGCAGAGCAGGAACGCACGATTTGTGAGCAGTGATGGGAAGAAGGGGAAATGCCATGGGAAGATGTGTGTTCGGTCGCGGTGTGCTTCGTTGCGTGTGCCGATGGCTATGCGGGATCTTCGGGCACTCTCAATGCGGGACATCTGATGGTGGCGGGGCGCCCGGGATTCCCGACCGGGACAAGCTGATCGACCGGCGCTATGCGGCACGCATCCTGTTCCGTTTCAAGCCGGAGCGACGACCGCCCTACGCAAATCAGGTTGAGAGCTTTCCCAACAAGGACGACCAAGCGTTCTTCGAGGGGCTTCGTCGCCAGTTCCCCGGCATCGTTTTGCGCCGGGCGTTGCCGAACAGCGACGAGCAGGCGATTGGAGGCCTGGTCGAGCTGGCGCGCTCGCGCGACTGTACATATCGCCAGACCGTGGATGCGCTTTTGTACTTCTCGATTCTGCTTCCGCCCGCTGACCCTCGCATCGAGGAACTGCGCAAGTCGCTCACGGCCTGGGACGCGCTGGAGCCGCGCTCGATCCATGTTGAACATGCCGCGTACCAGCCGACACCGCCTTTCGACAGTCCGGCCCCAGATGGTGTGGGCGGGCCCGCGGCGAGGAGTAGCGTGTCGCCCATTTCGGGAGCAGGCGTCGCCATCGCCCTGGTTGAGCGAGGATGGGTGTTGAGCGAAGTGCAGGGGTTGTTCCCGAGTGCTGAACAGGCCGGTTCCGGCACGCCTGATCCCTCTCAGAAATCTCATTGCATGGGCGTTCTGAGCCTGATTCACACCCTAGCGCCGAGTGCCAAGATCATGCTTTTCAGCTCGTCGTTTCCGGTGACGCCTGCTCCGCCGGATGGATCTTCTGCGCCCCGGTTCGAGCTGAACGTCATGCAGGCGATCGCGGATGTCGTTACGGCACTCAATGGTGCCCAGCTGCGCTGCGGTGACGTCGTCCTCATCGAGGAACAGACGGTGAACAGTCTAACCGGCCTGTACGTGCCGATGGAGCAGAAGGCTTCCGCGTTCGAGTACATCCGCACGGCGACGGGCGCAGGGGCGGTCGTGGTCGAATCGGCCGGCAACTACGATGGAACATTCATCGGCCCAGACGAGTCGCCAGTGCTCGAATGGCGCAATCTTGGCGATGAACTGAATTCGATCGAGGGAGTTGTCGATGGCGTGGACGGGCGAAGCCTTAACCCGGGCGTATCCACCTTCAGGTCCTCCGGTGCGGTAGTGGTAAGTGCCGCCGAGGGTGCGACCAAGAATGGAGCCCACGAGCGGCTGCATACGGTCAACTATGGCGGTCGCGTCGACTGCTACGCGTGGGGGAGCGATTTCAATCCCGATCCGGGCATTGCCAGGACTTCAGCTGCGTCGGCAATCGTTGCGGCTACCGCAGCGCTGATTCAGTGTGCCGCCATGAATCAAGTGGAAAACGGTGGTCACAAGCGGCTCAGGCCGGAGCGCGTGGTGCAGTTTCTCAAGGACGGTGGCACGCCCACGTACCCGGGCACGCCGATCACCGATCCCCTGGCACCAAGCGCAGTGGTCGGAACGATGCCGAACCTTGCTGGAATATTGAGCCGTCCCACGGAAGATTGGAATTGGTGGTGCGCGTAGTGGCGCGGCGGCATTGCGTGACTGGATTCGACACCAAGGCGGCGGCATTCCATATCGCGGACGGACGTAGTGACGGACGAAGAGCTTGCGGTAGCGAGCTTTGACCATGCTTCCACATTGGCTGTCTACAAGTTGGTCGTCAGATGCGTGCATTTCATCAATGGATATGGCCGTGCATAGCTCGGGCGCTTTGCGTGTTTGGCGCGGCCTGCAACTGTCTTGTCGTGCCTGCATCGTTCGCAGCTGATCCAACCCCCACCCCCATCCTCCGCATCGAAACCGGCATGCACATGAGCCTGATACGCAGGCTCGTCGTGGATGCGCCGCGCAATCGCCTGATCACCGCTTCCGATGACAAGACGGTGCGTGTTTGGCAACTGCCGGAGGCGCGCCTGCTGAAGACGTTGCGCGTGCCCATCGGCGCCGGCCACGAAGGGCAGCTGTTCGCGCTGGCCGTGTCGCCGGACGGCCGGATGGTCGCGGCCGGCGGCTGGACCGGGTGGGACTGGGACGGGAGCGCCTGCGTCTATCTCTTCGACGTGCACAGCGGGGAATTGGTGCGCCGCGTCAGCGGCTTCAAGGACGCCATCGGCGCGCTGGCCTGGTCGCCGGACGGGCGGCATCTCGCCGTCGGCCTGCAGGCGCGCGCCGGTTTGCATGTGCTGCGCGCCGGCGATTTCCGTACCGTTGCCAGCGACCTCGAGTACAACGACAAGATCATGGACATCGACTTCGATCGCGCGGGCAACATGGCGGTGGTGGCGCTCGACGGCATGACACGGTTGTACGGCCGGGACTTGCGCATCGTCGGGCGCGTGGCCATTGCCGGCGCGGCCAAGCCCGCCTCGGTGCGCTTCTCGCCCGACGGCAGCCTGCTCGCCATCGGTCATGCCGATGCGGCGGTGGTCTCGGTCGCCTCGGCGCGCGATCTGACGCTGCAGTTCAAGGCGGACACCGCCACGCTCGCCGACCAGACGAGTTTCAATACCGCCGTGTGGTCCAGCGACGGCGAATATCTCTATGCCGGCGGGGAGTACCGCGGCAGAGGCATGAATCCGCTCTATCGCTGGGGCAATCGCGGCCGTGGCGTGCTGGAGCGCATCCCTCTCGCCGCGCAGCGCATCGGCGAGATCCAGCAGCTACCGGGGGGCGCGATCGCCTTTGCGGCGGAGGATCCGGCCATCGGCGTGCTCGGCCCGGCACGCCAGCGCATCGCCTATCGCGGACCCGACATCGTGGACTTCGGCGGCAGCCACGGATCGCTGGCCGTGTCCGCCGATGCCGATGTCGTGCGCTTCCCCGCGGCGCCGGGCGGGGGCAGTCTGCGCACCTTCGTCGTCGAGCGCGACGGCGGGCAGGCGGTGCCGGGTCGGGAACGCACTGTGCATGCGCCGGTCATGCAGGCGGCAGAAATTCGCATCGATGACTGGAAAGACAGCTTCAGCCCATCGATCAACGGCCGGCAACTGATGCTGGACGACTACGAACGCTCGCGTTGCTACGCCATCGCCCACGACGGGAAGTCGCTGCTGCTGGGCACGGAGTGGGCCCTGCGCCTGTTCGACCGGGAAGCGCGGCCGCTTTGGCGGGTACAACTGCCGGCGCTGGCCTGGTCGGTCAATGTCAGCGGCAATGGGCGGCTCGCCGTGGCGGCGCTCTCCGACGGTACCATCCGCTGGTACCGAATGAGCGACGGCCGGGAGGTGCTCGCCTATTTTCCGCATAGCAACGGCGAGGACTGGATCGCCTGGGTGCCGGAGGGCTACTACATGTCGTCGGTCCATGGTGACAACTACGTCGGCTGGCATCTCAACCGCGGGCGGGAGGTGACGCCGGATTTCTTTCATGCCATCCAGTTCGAGCGCGTGCTCTACCGTCCCGACGTGGTGGTGGACTCGTTCCGGGGGGCGGTGCAGGGCGCGACGCGGTCGCTGGCGGCGGCATCGCCGGGCGCCACGTTCGACATCGCCAGGCTGCGGGAAATTGCGCCGCCGCGCCTCAAGTTGCAGGTAAAGAATATTGCCGACGCTGCATCCGGCCGCCCGCGCGCGGCGTTGCAGCTCACGGGCGAAAAGGGCGGGCCGCCGATGCGCGAATACACGGTATTCGTCAATGGCATCCCGGTGACCCCGGCCCGGGAGCGCCGGCTGGGCGAGGCGGAGAGCGGGCGCTTCCGGCGCGATATCGAGGTGGAATTGCCCGGACAGGACAACGAGATCCGTGTCGAGTCCTTCAACGGCATTTCCATGGGCGTCGCGGAAACGCAGCTCGCGCTGCCGGCGGCCATCCGTCCAGCCGTGGAGCCCGGCGATCTCTATGTGCTGGCCATTGGCGCCAACATGTTCCCGAAGCTGCCGCCGAGCGTTTATCTCGCCTACGCGGCGCGCGATGCCGAGGAGGTGGCGAACAAATTCGCGGCCATCGGTGCCGGCCACTTCCGCAAGCTGCACACGAAGGTGGTGTCCGACGAGACGGCGACCAAGCCGGACCGCGCAAACATTCTGGAGGCGGTGCAGTTCGTGCAGCAGGCCCAGGCGCGAGACACGGTGGTCATCTTCCTGGCTTCGCACGGCATCAGCGACAAGGCCGGCAACTACTATTTCGTGCCGCGCGATGCCATTCCTGCCGACCTCGAGGCGGTGGCCAACGGCGGCCGGGTGGAGACGTTACTCTCGTGGTCGGTGTTTTTCGATGCCTTGCGCGAGGCGGCGGGCCGCCGCGTGCTCATCGTCGATACCTGCCAGGCGAAGAACATCGAGGGCAGGTTCGAGGTGCACTCCCTGATGAAGCGCTCGGCGGCGTCGCGCTTCTCCCTCGTCGTGGCGGCCAAGGGCGACGAGGAATCCCAGGAGTACGCGCCGGCCCGGCACGGGCTGTTCACCTACGCTCTGCTGAACGCCATGGATCTGAAATCCGACGCGGACCGCGACGGGCTGGTGACCCTGAAGGAGATGTTCGATTCCGCCACGCCCATCGTCGAGAAGCTGCGCGACCGCAGCATCGGGCCGCAGACGCCGCAGCTACTCGCTCCCAAGGTGCTGGAAGACTCGGCGTTGTTCGGGGCCCGCAGGGACTAGCACTGATCCTTGCGCGGCCGTGCCGCGCGCTCACGCGCCCCGGGCAGGGCGCCCAACTCGAACCCGCCGCCCGAGCGTGGCAAAATAGCATGAACCTAGCAGCCCTCGCTACCGACTAATAACAAGCCGAGACCATGGAGCTGACCAACGAGCAGGCTCAGGAGTATCTGCGCAGGATCGCTCAGGGGGAGGAAAAGGCCCTGCGTGAGTTGCACCGCTTGCTCGGGCGCCGCATCTACGCCTTCGCCCTGAACAGGCTCCACGATCCGGACGAATCGGAGGCCATCGTCAGCGACACGCTCTATGAAATCTGGAAGCATCCGACGCGGTTTCGCGGTGAGTCCCGGTTCAGCACCTGGGTGCTGGGAATCGCCCGGTACAAGATCCTTACGAACCTGCGCTCACGCACGCCGGAGTACGAGGAACTGGACGAGCAAATGCCGTCGGACGACCTGGGCTCCTTCGATGTTCTGGCCGACAAGGAGCGCCGCGAAGGCATCCTGCACTGCATGGAGCGATTGAGCGAGGTGCATCGGGAATGTTTGCATCTGGTGTTTTATGAGGAGCTGTCCCTGGCCGAGATCGCCCAGATCCAGGATTGCCCGGAGAACACGGTGAAGACGCGCTTGTTCCATGCTCGGCTGAAGATCAAGAATTGCCTCGAACGATTTCTGAAACGCGAGTCGCCCTGAAGGACGTAGCACGTGAATACTCTTGACGCCGCAACGAAACGACGCTTCGACGAACTGGTTCCCTGGTATGTGACTGGCAAGATCGGTGATATCGACCGGGTCTGGGTGGAGAAGGTGGCCGCCGAGCATCCTCAGGCGCGGGCGGAGCTGGAATGGCACAGGAGGTTGCACGAGGACATCCGGTCCAAATACGCCACGATCCCCGAGGAAGTCGGTCTGACGCGGCTGATGGCACGGGTACGCGAGGAGAAGAAACCGGCCGCGGTGCGCCCGTCATGGTCGAGCCGCTTGGCGGACTTTTTCGCCTCGCTGGCGGCGCGTCCGGCATATGCATTGGGGATGGCCGTGATCGTCGCCCAGGCGGGAATCATCGGCGCCCTGTTGTCGAAGTCTGCGGTGGAGCCGCAATACGCCGAAACGCGCACCATGGCGCCACAGCCTTTGGCGGAGACGCCGGTGCTGCGCGTGACGTTCAAGGCCGAAGCAACCGAACGTGCCATGCGCCTGCTGCTGGTTCAAGTGTCCGGGCGGGTGGTGGACGGTCCGGGCCAACTGGGCGATTACATCGTCGCCGTGTCCCCCAAGCATCTGGAATTGGCGAAGCAGGAAATGGAGAAAAGCGGGCTGGTGGAGGTGGTGACGGTGCTGGACAAACGACCGGTGCGCGAGTGACGGATCTCGCCTGAGCCGGTGAGCGTGGGTGCATCGATGACAGGAGCAAATCTCATTCGTGGCAGAACCATCGCCCTGGCGGCCATGCTCGGTCGCGCATTGGCTGTAACCTGTCTGCTGGGCCTGCTTGGCGCCGGCGCGGGAGCGCAGCCTTTCTCGGGCGGGGCGGACGAGCGGATGGCCCTGGTGATCGGCAATGCCGGTTATACCCGGGCGGCACTCAGGAATCCCGTCAACGACGCCAGGGCCGTCGCGGCGACCCTGCGTGAGCTGGGTTATGGCGTCATCTATCGCGAGAACGCCGCGCAGGGAGACATGATCGACGCCATGCGCGAGTTCGCTTTGAGGTCTGCCAACAGCCAGGTGCGCATCGTTTTCTATGCCGGTCACGGCGCGCAGCTCAAGGGCAAGAACTACCTCATTCCGGTGGACGCCGCGTTCAAGGAAGAGGAGGAGGTGCCGCTCAAGACGGCCAATGTCTCCGAGCTGATCGACCGCCTCGGACAGGCCAAGGACGGCGTCAATATCGTCATACTCGACGCCTGCCGAAACACGCCGTTTCCCCTTGCGACCACCACCCGCGGGTTGAATCCCGCGCGCAGCCTGGCGCCGGGCCTGGCACCGATATCGGCGCCGCTGGGAGCCAAAGGAACGTTGATCGCCTACTCCACCGCACCCGGGTCGATAGCCCTCGACGGCCCGGGGAACAACAGTGCATTCACCAGGCACCTGCTGGCCAACATGCAGATCCCCGGTTTGCCGGTGGAGCAACTGTTCAAACGCGTGCGCATTGCCGTGTCGGAGGAAACCCAGCAGGCGCAGATTCCGTGGGAGACGAGCAGCTTGCGCGGCGACTTCTGCTTCCGATCCGCCGCCAATGGCGAATGCGTGATCGCCGACTCGACGGTCGCCGCAGCGGGCGCCAGCGGCAAGGACAAGCAGGTCAAGACCGGCGCGCGCTGAGCGCTCGCACCGCGGCGGCGTTGAGGCCCTCCGTGTCCTCGGCGGCCCGCTGTCTTTTCCCGTCTGATGCAGTGTCTCCCCACCCCTGCATTCCGACCGCCCGCGGGTAGAATGGCGTCGTTACGGCGACGGGAGGTCGGCATGGCGGAAGCAGGCGAATCGGGACGCAGGGCGGGGCGGCGCGGCAAGGCGGCGAGACCCGCGCAGGCACATGCCGAGCCGAGCAAGCAAGGGACGACACAGGAGACAACGGACGAGTTCACGTTGTTGTCGCTCGCCCGGGAACTGCGCTCGTGGGCTGATTCCGTGCTCGGCATCGCCGGCACGGCTGCCGATCTGTCACTGAACGTAGCAAAGTCCATCCTGCCGAAGCGCGAGCACCGCGCCGCGCTGGAGAAGACCGGCTCGTTGCTGCGCGGCATGCGCGAAGCCGCCGGCCTCAGTCTCAAGGAGTTGGGCGAGGCGGTCAATCTCAGGGACCCGGCGCTGCTCGAAGCGGTGGAGGGCGGCAAGGCGGCGCTCCCCTTCGAGATCATTCTGCGTCTGGCGGCGGTGCTGGGCAGAAACGATCCCATCTCATTCGTCATGCGGCTGACGCGCACCTACAATCCCGATCTCTGGAAGACACTGGAAAACCTCGGCATCGGCCGGCTGGTGCTGCAGGCCGGCCGCGAGCGCGAGTTCGCCAACATTTACCGCTCAGACGATGAGGCACGCCGCCTGACCGACGACGAGTTTGCGGCTGTTCTCGCCTTCACGAAGTCGGCCTTCGAGGCGGCGATGAGCTTGCGTGCTCACGGCGACAAGCCGCGCCCGGGCCGTGCCGGCAAGACTGGCAAAGGCTGAACCGGATTGTCCCGCCCAAGGGCGACGCGGCCAGTGGCGGGGCTTGACCTGGGTCATTCATGGCCGGCGCGGCGGGCGGGACACTCCATGCCCATGGCTGTGGTGCGTTTCCTGGTACTGGCGCTGTTGCTGATTTCCGTCGGCGAGGGCGGCTCGGCGCTACCTAGCCTGCAGGCGATGATCGACGCAACGCCCGTGGGCGGCACGCTGCAGCCACCGCCGGGCGTTTACGCGGGCCCAGTGCTGATCGCGAAACCGATAGTGCTCGACGGTCGTGGCGAAGTCACCCTCGACGGCGCGGGCCGGGCGACGGTTCTGGCGATACGCGGCGGGGCCATCATCGTGCGCGGCATGCGCATCACCAACTCCGGCAATTCCCATGACCGCGTCGATGCCGCGATTCTCGTCGAGGGCGACGCCAATCTCATCGAGAACAACGTCATCGACAACGTTCTGTTCGGGATCTTCCTGCGCCAGGCCAACGACAATCGCATACGCGCCAATCGCATCCGTTCGCGCCGCGGCGAACTGGCAGAGCGCGGTGATGCCGTGCGCCTGTGGTACAGCCGGCGCAATGTCATCGAGGCGAACGATATTGCGCAGGCGCGCGATCTTACCTTGGCTAACTCGCCGCACAACCGCCTCGTCGGCAATGACATTCGCGACGGTCGCTATGCCATGCACTTTATCTTCTCGCCACGCAATCTGATCGAAGATAACCGCATCAGCGGCACCGCGACGGGGATTATCGGCATCAACTCGGAAGGGCTCATCGTGCGCCGCAACCGGATTCAGCATGTGCTCGACGGAGGCGGGGCGGGCATCGTGTTCAAGAGTAGCAGCGCCGGCTTGGCGGAAGGCAACGATTTGGTGCATTGCACCGCCGGCGTTCTTGCCGACTCGCCCATGCATCCCATCAACCGTATCACGCTGATCGGCAACCGCTTCGCCCACAACATCACCGGTGTGGCCTTCTATGGCGAGAAGGGCGGGCACATCGTGCGCAACAATCGCTTCGAAAACAACCTGGCACAGGTGACGCTGTCGCCCGGCGGCGATCCCCACGGCAATGACTGGCAGGGCAACTACTGGGACGATTACCAGGGGTTCGATCGCAACGACGATGGCGTCGGCGATACGCCCTACGAAATTAATGCCTTCGCCGATCGCATCTGGATGGAGTTTCCGATGGCGAAGTTCTTCCGCAACTCGCCGGTGTTCGAGGCGCTCGATTTTCTCGAGCGGCTCGCACCCTTCGCGGCACCGGAGCTGTTGTTGCGCGACCCCGCCCCGCAGGCCCACGGCCGGGACCGCTGAGGCAAGCCGCGCCCGCCGACCGTCTCAGGCGGCGACGCTCTCCCGCGACTCCGCTATGCGTTTGGCGATATGTGCCAGCGCCTCCTCGACCTGGTCCACCAGAATCAGGCACAGATCGCCCGGTGCGAGGCGGGCGAGCGCCGTGTCGATGGCCAGGAACTCGCCTCGGATTTCCTCGACTCTCGCGACCCGCACGCCGTGCTCCAGCCCCTGACGCAGCAGCGCCAGTACCTCGCCATCGGCGCGGCCGCGCTGGCAGGCGTCCTGGTACAGAATGACATCGTCGAAGGCGTTGCCGAGGATTTCGGTTTGCTGCCGGATGTCCTCGTCGCGCCGGTCGCCGGCGGCACTGATCACCACGGACCGGCTGTTGGACGCCATATTTTCCACGGCGCGCACCAGCGCCAGCATGGCATCGGGATTGTGGCCGTAGTCGGCGATCAACGTCGCGCCGCGGTAGTCGAAGACATTAAAGCGCCCGGGCGCGTTGTCGGCATCGGTGTCGAAGCTGCGCAGACCCGCGGCGATGGTGTCCCAGTCCAGACCGACTGCCCAGGCTGCGGCGGTGGCGGCCATTACGTTCTCGACCTGGAAGCCGATGGTGCCGTTGCGTGTGACCGGAACCTGCGCCAGCGGTAGGCGATGGCTTTCGGCGCCCTGGGCGGCAACGATGGCGTCGCCCTCCACGAACACCACGCGCTTGCCCTGGGCGCGGTGCGTGGCCATGACAGGGTGATGGCGGTTGCGGGTAAAGAAGGTGACGCTGCCCGGGCAGTTTTCGGCCATGGCCGCTGTGATCGGGTCCGCGGCGTTGAGCACCGCCATGCCATCGGGCGCGACGTTCTGGACGATGACGCGCTTGAGCACCGCGAGATCTTCGACGGTGGTGATGTAGTTGAGTCCCAGGTGATCGCCGGCGCCGATGTTGGTCACCACTGCCACCTTGCAGCGGTCGAAGGCCAGCCCCTCGCGCAGCATGCCGCCGCGCGCCGTTTCGAACACCGCCGCATCCACGTCCGGGTGCATGAGCACGTTGCGGGCGCTGCGCGGGCCGCTGCAATCGCCCGTGTCGGTGCGCCGGCCGCCGATGTACACGCCGTCGGTATTGGTCATGCCCACGCGCAGCCCGCTTTCGGCAAGCAGATGAGCGATCAGGCGCACGGTGGTGGTCTTGCCGTTGGTGCCGGTGACCGCGACCACCGGTATGCGCCCGTCCTCGCCAGGAGCGAACATGCTGGAGACGATCGCCTCGCCCACGGCGCGTCCCTTGCCGTAGGACGGGCTGAGGTGCATGCGCAGCCCCGGCGCGGCATTGACCTCGACGATGCCGCCGTTCTGTTCCTCGAGCGGCTTGAGCACCGTGTCGCACACCACGTCGACACCGCAGATGTCGAGCCCCACCATCTGTGCCGCGGCCACGGCGCGGGCGGCGACCTCGGGGTGCACATCGTCGGTGACATCGGTGGCGGTACCGCCCGTGCTGAGATTGGCGTTGTTGCGCAGGATGACCCGCTTGCCCTTGGGCGGCACCGAGTCGGCGTCATAGCCCTGCTTGGCGAGCACGGCGAGCGCGATGTCGTCCAGGCGTATCTTGGTCAGCGAGGTGGCATGACCTTCGCCGCGACGCGGGTCGCGATTCACTTCCTGAATCAGCTCGCGGACGGTGCGGACGTCGTCGCCGATGACCTGCGGCGGGTCGCGCCTTGCCGCCGCGGCGACGCTGTCGCCTACCACCAGCAGACGGAAGTCGTTGCCCGATAGATAGCGCTCGACCAGGATGCGCGAGCGATACTCGGATGCGGCGGCATAGGCGGCCGTCACCTGCTCGCGCGTTTCGATGTTTACTGCCACGCCCTTGCCTTGGTTGCCGTCCAGCGGCTTGACCACCACCGGCCCGCCGATTTCGCAGGCCGCGGCCCAGGCATCCTCGGCATTGGTCACCGGACGGCCGAATGGCACGGGAACACCAGCGGCGCGCAGCAGGTTCTTGGTGAGGTTCTTGTCCTGGGCGATGGCTTCGGCGATGGCGCTCGAGCGATCGGTCTCGGCCGCCTGGATGCGTCGCTGGCGGCTGCCCCAGCCGAACTGGACCAGGCTGCCGTCCGTGAGCCGCCGATAGGGAATCCGACGCGCCATGGCGGCCTTTACGATCGAGGCTGTGCTCGGTCCGAGGCGCAGGTCCTCGTCCAGTTCGCGTAGGCGCGCCAGCGCCGCATCGATGTCGAAGTTTTTGCCCTCGGCCGCGGCGCGACACAGCTCCTGCGCCAGTTCCAGGGCGAGCCGGCCGACGGCTTCCTCGCTATATTCGATCACGACCTGATAGACGCCTGGCTCGACGGTAGGCGTGGTGCGGCTAAAGGTCACCGGGCATCCTGCCTGGGACTGCAGGCCGAGCGTGGCGAACTCCAGCGCATGCGCCATGGATACGACTTCGGCATGACTGGCCGGCTCCAGTGCGCTTATCGCGGGGAAGCGTTCGCGCAGCCGGGATTCAAAGCCCGGCATATCGCCGATCGAACGCTCGGTTTCGTTGCAGGTGGCGATCGCCTCGATGGCGGTACGCCTGCTCCAGAGGTTGGGGCCGCGCAGTGCCCGAATGCGTGAAACTTCCATCTATCTAATATCTTCCAGTTGTCAGGCGGCCGTCGGTGTGGCCGGGGATTTGTGGGTTTTCGCACCCGGCGCGCGGGCGCCGACGCTTGCCTGGGTAGGCTGCAGCGGGTCGAAGGTGGCTAGCCCGGCGGTGATGATTTCCGGCGCAATGCCCAGCGCCCAACCTGCCGCAACGCCGGCCAGAACCAAGTCTGCACGGTCTGACGGTTGTCCCGGCTGGGCCAAGGCAAATGCCGCGAGCTCGGCCAGCGGTGTTTCGTCGTCACCCTTGACCAAGGCGATCTCACCGTCGCGGAGATAGACGGCCCGTCCGCCCCGCCGGCGATGTTCGGTAATGGCCGGGCACTCGCCGTCGCGACCATAAAACACTACCTCGCCGTCGCACAGCGGCGCCATATCGACCACCAGCGGATCGTCGGCATTGAGAACCGCCACGCCGTCGGGAAGCACGACGTCCACCTGGGTGCGCAGGACGTTGAACACCTGGTCCGGCTCGTGGATGTAGTACTCGGCGAGTTCCTCGCCGTAGGTGACGTCCGTGACGACGCCGAGCTGGCAGCGATCGTAAGCCAGGCCCTCGCTGAGAATGCTCTTGGCGCCATTTTCGAAGACTGCGGCTTCCAGGACTCGGTTGACGAGCAGGCGCTGGCCGGCGGTCCAAGTCGCAGAGTCCGCCTTCTCCACCTGCCGGCGGTCCAGGAAAAGGCCGTCGCGGCAGGCAAGGCCGACGTGTTTGCCGCTCAGGTGGATCATCCAGGCGATCAGGCGCGCAAGCGCTGGTGTCGCTTTGCTGCCCGCGACGCCGACGATGGGGATGCGGGCGCTCTCGCCCTCGGGAAAGAGGTGCTCGACGATTGCCTCGCCCACCGGGCGCGGTTTGCCTTCAGCGGGTTTGAGATGCATGAGCAGCCCCGGACCGGCATTGACTTCGACGATGGCGCCGCGTTGTGCGTCGAGGGGGCGGGAGATGTCCTCCGCCACCAGGTCGATGCCTGCAATATCGAGGCCGACGACGCGTGCGGCGAGCGTGGCGGCGGCGGCGACGTCGGGGTGCGCATCGTCGGTTTCGTCATAGGCGAGGTCGCCCTGGCGCTTGAGCAGCACCTGCTGGCCGGCCGGCGGCACGGATTGCGGCGTATAGCCCTGTCGCTCCAGCTCCAGCAAGGCGATCGGCTCCTTGCTCAGTACCAGCGGCTCGAGGGGAAATTCCTCCTCGACGCCGCAGCGGGGATCGCTGTTGACCTGGCTTTCCACCAAATCCGCGATGGTCGAGCGGCCATCACCGACGACCGCCACCATCTTGCCCCGCGTCGCCGCTACAACCCGGTTGCCCACCACCAGCAGGCGATGGGCGTTGCCGCGCACGAAACGCTCGACCATGACGCCGCTGCCTTCCTCCAGCGCGGCGGCAAAGGCCCGCTCGACCTCGGGGCGGGTGTTGAGATCGGTGAACACGCCCCGGCCGTGGTTGGCATCGGTGGGTTTGACGACGACCGGCAGACCGACGCTCTCCGCCGCCGCCCAGGCGTCGGCCGCGCTGTCCACCGCGCGCCCCTCGGGAATCGGCACGCCGCAGGAAGCAAGCAGCCGCTTGGTGAGATCCTTGTCGCTGGCGATGCCCTCGGCGATGGCGCTGGTTCGATCGCTCTCCGCGGTCCAGATGCGCCGGCTGCGAGCGCCGTACCCCAGTTGAACGAGGTTGCCCTCGGTGAGCCGGATCGAGGGAATGCGCCGCTCCGCGGCGGCATCGACGATGGAAGCCGTGCTCGGGCCGAGGCAATGCTTGTCGGCGAGCGCACGCAGCTCGGCGACGGTGGCGGCGATATCGAATGGTGTGTCCTCGATCGCCGCCAGCAGCAATCGGCGCCCGGCCTCCAGACAGGCGCGCGTGACGTCCTCCTGGCGCGAGCGCACCACTAATTTGTAGACGCCGCGCACCGAGGTGCTGCGCGCCTTGCCGAAGCCGGTGCGTTGGGCAGCGAGATTCTGCAGCTCCAGGGTAACGTGTTCCAGAATATGTGCGGTCCACGTACCCTCGCGCAGCCGCTGCAGAAAGCCGCCGCGCTCGCCGACCCCGCATCGGTGCTCGACCAGGCCAGGCAGCCAGGCCGTCAGGCGCTCGTAGAGGCCGGGCAGGGTGTTCGAGGGGTGGTCTTCCAGATCGCCGATGTCGACCCAGGCCTCGATGATGGGCCGATAGGTCCAGATGTTCGGGCCGCGCAGGTAGGTGACGCGCAAAAATTCGATGTTCTTTCCCATGTTCAAATCATGGCTCGGTGAGCCTCTGTTGCAGGGCTTACGGCAGGACCGCTGGCACTTGGCGCCGGAGTGGGTTCCCAGGTTCGACCATCCGGCCACGCACCGACGGTGCCGCTGCCCTGCGGTCCGGTGCGATATACTCGTCTGCCTTTTTGCTGCCTGCTGCGTTGAGTAGGGGCGAGAATACAGCAAACGCCGGCATCACGGGCCATATCCAATCCGAGTAGCAACGGACGCGGCGCGCAGGCGGCTTTGCCAACCTGGCGAAGCATCGCAACGCAGGCATCGACATAAACGGCTGGCACTTCATTCACGATGACAACTCAGACCCCGGCCCTCGTCGCGACGACGCATCCGTCGCTCGGTAGCCTGCCCGCGGAGCGGCGCGCCGAAATCCAGCCAATGCTTGCCGAGAAGGAGCACATCCTCGGCTGGCTGGAGCCGGATCTCAACGCCCGCCTGGAATTTTCCTCGGGTGCGGTATTGGTGACCGACCGTCGCGTTCTGGCGCGAGCGCCAGGTGACACGGTGTGGCGCGACTGGCCTTACCGGAGGGGCCTGGTGCTTCGCCATCATGATCATGCCGGCGTCGGCACTCTCGAACTGCATGACGACAGGCAGCGTCTGGCATGCTGGCGTTACACCTTGGGTCAAAACGTTGCTGCGCTTCGCCTGCTCGATCACTTCGAGCGGCAGCTCGCCAGCCATTTGTCCGGGCGTCCCGTTGCACGAGAGATGGAGTCGGTCTGTCCGAATTGCAAGGCGCCGCTGGAAGCGGGCCAGGACGAGTGCCCGGTGTGCACACGCGAACTGCACACGCCACCGTCGACCTGGACCCTGTTCCGGCTGTGGCGCTTTGCCAGGCCCTACAGCAGACAACTGCTTGGCGGCTTCGTGCTGACGCTCGCCTCGACTGCCGCCACGCTGGTGCCGCCCTATCTGACCATGCCGTTGATGGACAACGTGCTGATTCCCTACCAGAACGGCAAGCCCATCGATTGGAACCTGGTGCTGCTCTACCTCGGCGGCCTACTCGCTGCGGCGCTGTTGGCATGGGGCTTGGGCTGGGCTCGAACATACATTCTAGCGCTGGTGTCCGAGCGCATCGGGCGCGATTTGCGCACTGCCACCTTCGAACACCTGTTGCAGTTGTCGCTGGAATATTTCGGCGGCAAGCGCACCGGCGATCTCATGGCGCGCATCGGCTCGGAGACCGACCGCATCAATGTCTTTCTCTCGCTGCACCTGCTGGATTTCGCCAACGACGTGCTCATGATCGTCATGACGTCGGCAATCCTGGTGTCCATCAATCCGTGGCTGGCGCTGGTGACGCTGCTGCCGCTGCCGATCATTGCCTGGATGATCCACGTCGTACGCGATCGACTGCGCACGGGCTTCGAAAAGGTGGATCGCATCTGGGCCGAGGTGACCAACGTTCTTGCCGACGTCATACCGGGAATCCGCGTCGTCAAGGCCTTCGCCCAGGAAAAGCGAGAGGCAGCGCGCTTCCAGGAGGCCAACCGGCATAACCTCGCCCTGAACGACCGTCTGAACCGGACCTGGTCACTATTCTCGCCGACGGTGACGCTGCTCACCGAAGTCGGCCTGCTGGTCGTTTGGGCATTCGGCATCTGGCAGGTATCGCAGGACGCGATCACGGTGGGCGTACTTACCGCTTTCCTGGCCTACATCAGCCGCTTCTACACGCGCCTAGATTCCATGAGCCGCATCGTATCCGTGACCCAGAAGGCGGCCGCCGGTGCCAAGCGCATCTTCGACATCCTCGATCATGTCTCCAGCGTGCCGGAACCGGAACGGCCGATGCACATCGAGCGCATCACGGGCCGCATCGAGCTTGCCGACGTCGGCTTCCGCTACGGCAATCGCGCTGTCATCCGGGGCGTTAGCCTGACCGTGGCGCCCGGCGAGATGATCGGCTTGGTCGGCCACAGTGGCTCGGGCAAGAGCACTCTGGTCAATCTGATCTGCCGCTTTTACGATGTCAGCGAGGGCTCGATCCGGGTCGATGGCATCGACCTGCGCTCCCTGCCTGTGGCCGAGTTCCGCCGCAACATCGGTCTGGTGTTGCAGGAACCCTTCCTCTTCTTCGGCACCATCGCGGAGAACATCGCCTACGGCAAGCCCGAGGCGACCCGTGAGGAAATCATCGCCGCTGCCCGCGCTGCCCACGCCCACGATTTCATCTTGCGGCTGCCCCACGGCTATGACTCGCTAGTTGGCGAGCGCGGCCAGGGGCTGTCGGGCGGCGAGCGCCAGCGCATCTCGATCGCGCGCGCGCTGCTCATCGATCCGCGCATTCTCATCCTCGACGAGGCCACGTCATCGGTGGATACCGAGACGGAGAAGGAAATCCAGAAGGCGCTCGACAACCTCGTGCGCGGGCGCACGACCATTGCCATCGCCCACCGCCTGAGCACGCTGCGCCGCGCGGACCGCCTGGTGGTGATGGACCGCGGCCAGATCGTCGAGGTCGGCGATCATGACAGCCTGATGGCGCGCGAAGGCGCCTATTTCCGTCTCTACCAGGCGCAGGCGCGCAATGTCGACGTCGAGCAGTTCGGCAGCGGCATCTGGCGCGCGGAGCCTCAAGAGCGCGCCGCAACCCTCGTCAAGTGAAGGTAGTAATGCCATGACTGGTGTCGCTTTCGAACTCATGCGCGATCCCTTCGGCCGGCTCGTGCTCACCGATGCCGAAGGCGGGCGCTGGGAGGGGGTCGTGCCGGTGCGTGCCTTCCCGATCGCTGCGCCCGGTGAGGGCATATCGCTGCAAAGCGCCGACGGGCACGAAGTGGCGTGGGCGGACCGGTTAAGCGATCTACCGCCGCAGATGCGCCAGCTGGTGGCAGAGGAGCTCGCCAGCCGTGAATTTGTGCCAGAAATTAGACGCTTGCGCAGCGTTTCCAGCTTTGCAACACCCAGCACCTGGGACGTGGAAACCGACCGTGGCGACACCGCGTTCGTGCTCAAGGGCGAGGAGGACATCCGCCGACTCGGCCCGGCGACGCTGCTCGTCGCCGACAGCCACGGCATCCAGTTTCTTATTCGCGACTTGCAGGCACTGGACCGGCACAGCCGCAGACTGCTGGACCGTTTTCTGTAGCGGCGCGTCGATGGGAAAGCGCGGTGGCGCTGATTCTCGCGCGCGCCCTGTGCGACTGCATGAAGGGGAAGGCGGGGGGTGATGGCGGCTCTCCCGCCAACGCCCCCGCGGCGGAGCGGGCCGGGAGGCCGCGGCCGGTAAGCCGGGCGAACCTCAACGGCGGAAATTCAGCGCGATCGCTGCCGCCGATTGAGCTTTGGTTCGTTCAGTGGTCCGCCTGCAGCCCGGAGACAAAGACGGAATCGAATTCCGCCGGAAAGCGGTAGTGGGCAAGCATGTTGCAGATCGAGGCCTTGTCGCTGCCAGTCTCGCGCTCGCTGAAACAGATGCCGATGGAACGGCCATTGGCCGCCAAGGTCATGAACGCGTAGCGCCAGCCACGCGCTTCGGCCAGCCTTTCGCGAAGCTCGGGCTCGTTGCTGATCGCGATCCCGGCCTCCTTCAGCGAATTCAGGAATTCTTCGTACGACTCACCACAGAAACTACCCATTTGACACTCCTCACTCCGGCAGGTCATTCATCTTTCCGAAATAACGCAGAGATTCGAAAAGCGTTTACACGAGTTTGATGAATCGACGCGCTGCGCAGCCAGTGTCCTCGCAATGCACAAATATCGCGAAAAATCAGTCAGATAGTCCTACTGTGGCGTGCCGGCGGGCAAGAAAAGCCCCGACCGGAAATGGTCGGGCGGCGGGAATCGAACCGAATTTGCATTCAGAACGGGAAAGCAAAGCGTTGCAGTTCACGTTTGCAAGTCCGCAACGTCCGCATACCCCGGGGAATACCGCGTAGACACCCAGTTTGCCATTAGACAGCCGCGCAACGTCCGCATACCCCGGGGAATACCCCCACCGTCCCCGGATGTTAGTGGACGGCCCCCGCAAGGGGCTCTCCACATAGACACGCTTGACGTGTGCGCCGGGCATGGCGCGTTACTTCATAGGTGCAAGTCCTATGGCCAGGTTTTCGCAGAGCCGAAGGCAAGGAGAAGGGCAAGGGCGTCGTCGTGAGGCGGGGTCTGAAGGAAGCCCAATCCGAAACTGCGGGGCGATGAACAAAAACCGGTTAGACGGCGCATGCGTCGAAGCACGAAACACGCCCTGCTGCAGCGACTTGTCGCAGTTGTGGGGTTTGCTCTCTTCGCTGGTCCAATCTGGGGTGTCGCGCCGTTCGCTCTGCTTCCGCCCTGGTTCGTCTACGTTGGCTTCCTCGTCTTCCTGGCCGGCCTCTTGAGCGCACTTGGTGTCGGTCCCTGGGGTCGGCTCTATGCTTCGCTCTATGTCGCGGAACATCGAGCCGATACGGGGCGCGGACCATGAGCGCGCCGTCTAACGCGCACATAACCGTGGGTCAGTTCCAGATGAAAACCCCGGGTCAATTCGGCGTGGAAATCAACAGCAGAGATCGAAGCCGCCGTGCTGGAACAGATGCGCCGCATACTGCGCGCCCCGGACATGGTCGCCGGCGTGGCGGAGCGTGCCGCGCGGCTCGATCCTTCCCTGGACGAGGCGCAGGTCACCGTGGCCATGACCCGCATGGATGCAATCTGGGAGCAACTCTTCCCTGCCGAGCAGCAGCGCATCGTGCGGCTCCTCATCGACAAGGTGATCGTCTCGCCGAACGAGATCGAGGTGAGGTTCCGGCCCAACGGCATCGAGGCGCTGGCCATGGAGCTGCGTCCTGAGCCGGCCCCGGAATCAAGTGAAGAGGCCCTGGCATGAACGAAATCCTGATCAACAAGACCGGTCAGGGTGAGTTGATCACCGCGAGCGACGGTAGTATCACCGTCTCCGTGCCGATCCGGATCAAACGGCGGGGCAGCCGGAAGGCCGTGACCCTGCCGGATGGCGAACCCGTGAAGCCGCGCCCCTGGGACGACACGCCGACGCCGATCCAGCTCGCGCTCGCCCGCGGCCACCGCTGGCTGGCGATGGTGGAGTCCGGCGAGGCGCGCACGCTATCCGAGGTGGCCGAGCGCGAGGGGATGGATCGGGCCTATGTGAGCCGGATGGTGAACCTCACCACCCTGGCGCCGGACATCGTCGCCGCCATCCTCGACGAGACCC
>DAITBA010000013.1:0-131376 GCA_036824005.1 Rhodocyclaceae bacterium | reverse complement strand
ATCTCTACAGCCTGACGAAATAGCCGGCAAGAACACCGCGCAGTTACCGGTTACGCCCCTCCAGCGGCAACTTTCTCAGTTTCCCATTCATACCAGTAGCATCTACAAGGTGGGAACACATCTCCGAAATACCCGCCTCAACGTCTCTCTCGCAGCAGTTGGAATGCCTCCGCTGCGGCAAAGCCCGATGAGGACCCCCGATAATGGGCAAGCGACCGGATGGATAACACGCTACGCGGAAAAGGAAACGTCCCCATTTCTGAAGCATATATTTCCATCGCCTGCAGTTTTTTCTCGAGAAACTCCGAAATATCCACAAACACATTGGGAACGAACTGGGCCCCCAACTCCAGTCCAAAGTCGGTCTCAGAAAGCGTCTCGTATACCAATACACGCTTGACACACGGATAACGAAACGCCTTGGTGCAGCTCATGATGGCTTTATGAACGATTTGATGATCCGTGTGCACATCACCTAAGTGGGGGATATAAATCTCATCCGGACTGAATTTGTTGATTTCCACGCCGAATTGACCCGGGGTTTTCATCTGGAACTGACCCACGGTTATGTGCGCGCAGTATAGCTACGCGGGTATGGGTAGGGTTGCGGTTTCGGGTGGTTGATCTCCTTTTGGTCTGGTTGTTCGAGTACGGCCCGGCTGCAGCCGGGCCGTACTCGTCTTGAAGCGCCAGGACTCGTTGCCGGTCTCGACGATGTGGCAATGATGGGTCAGGCGGTCGAGCATGGCGGTGGTCATCTTGGCATCGCCAAAGACATTGCCCCACTCGGCGAACGACAGGTTGGTCGTGATCATCACGCTGGTGTGCTCGTAGAGCTTCGACAGCAGGTGGAACAACAAGGCGCCGCCGGTCTGGCTGAAGGGCAAATAGCCGAGCTCGTCGAGAATCACCAGATCGACGTAGAGCAGCCGGTAGGCCAATTGCCCTGGCTTGCCATTCGCCTTCTCCTGCTCCAGCGCGTTGACCAGTTCCACCGTCGAGAAGAAGCGCACGCGCTTGCCCAGATGCCGGACAGCCTCGACGCCGATGGCGGTCGCCAGATGCGTCTTGCCGGTACCCGGCCCACCGATGAACACCACATTGTGGGCGGCCTCGATGAAGTCGCCGCCGTGCAGCCGCCGCACCAGCGCCTCATCCACCTTCGCCTGGGCGAAGTCAAAGCCAGGCAGATCGCGGTGGGCCGGGAAGCGGGCAGCCGTCATCTGATAGGCAATCGAACGCACCTCGCGCTCGGCGGTTTCGGCGGCCAGGAGTTCCGCCATCCACTGCTCGGGATCCAGGTCGCTGTGGCGTGCCTTGGCGACCAGCTCCGGCCAGCACTGCGCCATGCCATGGAGTTTCAGGGCCTTGAGGCGGCCGATGAGCTCAATCGACATGGCTCACCTCCTGGCGCAGTTGGTCGTAGCGGTCCACGTCCGGCTTCGGTTCCTCGGCCAGCGTGAGTGCTGTCTCGATCCTGGTCGGGGCAGGAATGCCTGCTTTCAGCCGCGCGAGCACGTTCATGACATGCTCACCACTCGGGCGCCCGGATTCCAAGGCCAGTTCGACCGCCACCAGCACCGCGTCGAGGCCATGCTTCGGGATGGCGCCGAGCACATCGGCCATGACGCGATCGCCGCCGGTCTGCTTGAGCAGGATGCGCTGGAGTCGCAGCAATGGCTCCGGCATCTCGGCAAACGGGGCGCCGTTCCTGAGTGCCCCAGGTTTCCTGTCGATGATCCCGATGTAGTGGGTGAAGTCGTAGAAGGTCTGGTCACGCTCGAAGCTGCGCACATGGCGGGCGACCTCCTTGCCATCGGCCACCAGCCGCAGTTCCGCCGGGTAGATGCGCAGGCTCAGGACGGCATGGGCATGTTCGGCCGGCACGCTGTAGCGGTTGCGCTGGAAGTGGATCAGCGCCGTGCTGGTCACCCGCACCGGTTTCTCGATATAACCATCGAACGGCAGCGGGGCCGGCAGCATCTGCATCAGTTCGTCTTGCAGCAATTCGGCAATGGTCAGCGCCGGCCATTCCGGATTGGCGGTATCCGCCCAGGCTTGCAGGCATTGCTCGCCGAGCCACGCGTTGAGTTCGTCGAGATCGCGCCAGCGACGCTCGCTGGCCTGGTGCCAGATCTGCCGGCGTCGGTCCTGGACGTTCTTCTCGACGCGACCCTTCTCCCAGCCCGAGGCGACATTGCAGAATTCCGGATCGAACAAGTAGTGTCCGCACATGGCATAGAAGCGCGGGTTGATGTCGCGCTCCTTCCCACGCCCGACCTTGTCCACCGCCGTCTTCATGTTGTCGTATATCCCTCGCCGTGGAACCCCGCCGAAGGCGGCAAAGGCCCGGGCATGCGCATCGAAGAGCATTTCGTGGCTTTGGCTGTAGTAGGCGGTCAGCCAGAAGGCACGGCTGGCACACAGCTTCGTATGCGCCACTTCAAGCTTTCGGCGCAGGCCGCCTACGAAGGCATATTCGGTGCTCCAGTCGAACTGGAAGGCTTCGCCCTGGGCAAAGGTCAGCGGAACAAAGGCCGGTCCCGGTTTCTCTGCCTCTTGTTTCCGCCAGCGCTTGATGTAGGCGCAGACACGCCCGTAGCCTCCGGGGTAGCCTTGGGCCTGGATGGCCTTGAACATGGCCATGGCCGTGCGCCGGTCCCGCTTCGGCCGGTGGCTGTCGGTCTTCAACCATTGCGCCAGTTGCTCCACCCAGGGATCAACGACACTCTTCACTTCCCGTTTCTTGTACTGCGGCTCGACAACGTCCTTCTGTCGCAGCCAGTGCCGCAAGGTGTTCCTTGCCAGCCCCGTTCGCCGCGCAATCTCGCGCAGCGGTATGTGGTCGCGGAAATGCATCCGCCTGATCTTGGCCAACATGCCCACTTCGATCACCCCTTCTTACCCCCGCCAAAAATCCGGCAGGGTAGCCAATCAAATGTGGGTCAGTTTTCGATGCAAATTACCCCGTCAGACGGGTCAATTCGAGATGGTCGTCAACAAACATGACGACTACCATCCTCCGCCTTCCCGCCGTGCTCCGCGAACGTGCCCGCTCGCGCAGCGCCCACTATCTCGACATCCAGCAAGGACTATTCACACACCCGGTGCAGATCGGCCTGCGCGCCGTGGGCTGGCCGGCCTCAGAAGTCGCCGCGCTCAACGCGGCCCGCATCGCCGGCAAGACCGAAGCCGAGATTCGCGAGCTAGTCGCCAAGCTCGAAACCGCCCGCAAGTCTGCTGCATAGGGGGCGATCATGAGGTGCGACAGATTTTCCGCCCGATCCACCGAAAACCGATAAAACCGGCGAAACCGTAGTTGTCGGCAATGACGAGTTCCTGCGCACGCTGTTCGTCGGCCTGACCGATGACAACGCCCCGGTGGTGACCAGCTTCAAGGGCAACCCGGCAACCGTGGCAAAAGGTGCTTGGCAAAGTCGGCGCTGGCAGGACGGCGTTACCGGACTGCCAGCCGATGCCAACAACTATTTTTCCCTCGCCACCTTCCGCCCCGCCGACGCGGGCGAGTACCGCCGCCGCAAGGCGCAGTTCGTGGCGCTGCATGTGGTGATGCTCGACGATGTGGGCGGCAAGGTGCCGATGGAACGGCTGACGCTGCCGCCGACCTGGCTGCTGGAAACCTCGCCGGGCAACCATCAGGCCGGCTATCTGCTGACCGAACCGCTCACCGATGGCCTGCTCGCCGACCGGCTGATGAACGCCATCGTCGCCGCTGGCCTGTGCGACCCTGGCGCAAACGGCCCGCGCGCACGACTTGCCCGGCTGCCGGTGGCCGTGAATGGCAAGCACGCGCCGCCCTTCATCTGCCGCATGGTGACGTGGGCACCCGATCTGCGCTACTCGGTCGCCGATCTGGTGGCCGGCCTGCAACTGGAGATGGGGCAAACGGAACGCGCTAAGAAAGCAGCATCGCGCAGCCACTCAACCCGCCCCGATGACGGCGATCCGGTCTTGATCCCGCGCCCCGATGAAAACGCCGTGCTCGCTGCCCTGCGCGAACGCGGCCTCTACAAACTGCCGCTGGGCGATGGCAAGCACGACATCACCTGCCCCTGGGTCGATGAACACACCGGCGCGGTCGATGGCGGCACGGCCTATTTCGAGCCCGACGACAACTGGCCCATCGGCGGCTTCAAGTGCCTGCACGGCCATTGCGCCGAGCGGCATATCCGCGATCTGCTGGCCCATCTGGGCATCGAGATCAATGCGGCCCGGATGAAGCCGACCATCCGCATCGTGGCCGGAGAGATTCACCGCGTTGTCGATGCCGCCGAGCGCGAGCTGGCGCAGTCGCGCCGGCATTACCAGCGCGGCGGCCTGATCGTCACCGTGGTGACCGACCCTGGCACGCGCGAGACGCGAATTCAGGACGTGACGCAGCAATCGCTGGTGCGTTCGCTGGCCGGCGCGGCGCTATGGGAACGCTACGACGCCCGCGCGCAGGATTGGGTACGCACCGACCCGCCCGCGCGTCATGCCGGCGTGCTCTTCGATTCGACCAGCTATCCGCATCTGCCTGTGCTGGCCGGCCTGACGCGCCAGCCCTACCTGCGCCCCGACGGCAGTCTGATGACGGCCCCCGGCTATGATGCCGCCACGGGCATGTTCGGCGTCTTCAATGCGCGGGATTTTGCGGTTCCCGATGCGCCCAGCCGTATCGAGGCCGAGGCCGCGCTGGCGCTGCTCAATGATCTGCTGGCCGAGTTCAGCTTTGCCGGCGTAGTGGATCGCGCGGCGGCACTCACGGCGATGCTTACGGCTGCCGTGCGCCCCAGCCTGCCGGTCGCGCCGATGTTCCATGTGCGCGCCCACATGGTGGGCTCGGGCAAGTCCTACCTGTGCGAACTGATTACCGCTTTCGCTACACCCCAGCGCGGCACGCCGACCAGCTTTCCGGCCGACGACGAAGAATGCCGCAAGCTGCTGCTTGCCGAATTGCTGCGCGCCCCGGCCGTGGTCGAGTTCGACAACCTGACCGGTGATCTGGTCGCGCACAAGAGCTTGTGCACGGCGCTGACTTCGGAGTTCATGAGCGGGCGCATTCTCGGTGTCTCGAAAACCGCCACCGTCGGCACGCGCGCCCTGTTCCTGTCGAGCGGCAACAACGTCGGCCCGGTGCAGGACATGACGCGGCGCTGCTTGACGATTCGCCTCTCGCCGCAATGCGAAGTACCTGCCGCGCGCACTTTCACCCGGCCCGATCTGGTGCGCGATGTGTTGCGCGAGCGTGGGCGCTATGTCTCGGCAGCGCTGACCATCATCCGCGCCTGGATCGTCGCTGGCCGACCGAAGACCGAATGCAAGTCGCTGGCGAGCTATGGCGACTGGTCAGAGTTATGTCGTCAGCCGCTGCTGTGGCTCGGTTGCCCCGATCCAACGGCCTCGGTATTCGAGGCGATGGCCGAAGACCCCGACCGCGAAACCTTGTCGCGCCTGCTGCAAGCCTGGTTCGCCACCTTCGGCAAGACGCCCGCGATGGTGCGTGAGGCAGTGAATCGCACGGTCGGCATGTACGACCAGGCATCCGAATTGCGCGAGGTGCTGCACGACATCGCCGCAGAACGCGGCGAGATCAACCGCCGCAAGCTGGGCTGGTGGATTCGTCGCCACGCTGGCCGCATCGTCGATGGTCTGCGTATCGTGCGCGCCACGGGCAACGGCTCGGCCGAGCGTTGGAAGATCGAGGTTGTTGATGCGGTTTCGCCGGTTTCATCGGTTTCTGCTGGGGCGGTGAGCGAATCTGTCGACGACACAGCAGCATATCTGCGCGCCAGCCGGGGCGAGTAATGCACATCGAACTTGCCAAATGATTTCGGCAAAAATTTCGGAGGTGTTGCGATGGGTGGATGGGGTAGCGGTCGATGGCAAGGGGGCAAGAGCACGACCAGCGACATGCGGTCGCTCGATGTGCGGCGCTTGCAACGGGACGGTCTGCTGACGGCAGGACGCTGGTTCATGTGGAGGTGGTCGATTGATGGCGAGGAAGTCGCCTCGATCCAGATTCGCGCGGGCGACGACCGCATCACGCTCAACTACCGCGCCCGAAGCAATGGCGAGGACTGGCAGCAGTTCGACTATCCGGTTTATCTGGACTGGACGCCCTGCGGCCTTGGTGGCCAGCGCGCGTGGTTCCGCTGTCCGGCACGGGGATGCGGGCGGCGCGTGGCAGTTCTTTACGGTGGAACCATCTTCGCCTGCCGGCATTGCCATCGGCTGGCCTATGACAGTCAACGGGAACAGCGGGATGATCGACTGACCCGACGGGCCGACAAGATTCGGCAACGACTGGGGTGGGAGCTGGGCATTCTCAACGGTGATGGCGGAAAACCGAAGGGCATGCACTGGCGTACTTTCGAGCGCTTGCAAGAAGAGCACGATGCGTGTGTCGATGCCTCGCTCGCCAGCATGATGATGCGCTTCGGAAAGTTTGCCGGCGATCTCGGTATCGGCTGACATCGAAAAGTCGACGCTGGTGGCACGGTATCCATCAACTGACTGCCCGGCAAGGCCGGTCAGCGAGCGCGCCGGCAGGCGCGGAAGCGCGGCCCTGAGGTTGTGCGTAAGCCACCCACCGCGCAGCGCTGACTGAACCGACGTGCAGCGCCGAATGACGCTGTTGGCCGTGCAGGGGCGCAAGACATAACTGCACTTACGCGAACCCGCAGGGCACGCAGCGGTCGGGCCACCAAGCAGAGCGCCAGCGCAGCGACTGGCCCGACTTTGCGTAAGAGGCTGTTATGTTGAATGCGCAGCGCAGCGGAGCATTTACCCCGGAGCGGCCGGTGTGCAGTTGAGCACAGCGAACCGATTGAGTCTTTCCCCAACGTAGCCGACGGAGCCGTGAGCGAAGCTGACGGCGCAGACGGCGGGCAGACCGCGCGAACGTTCGCCAAGGGCAAAAGTCGGCGCTGGCGGGACGGCGATAGCAGGAGAGACAAAGCCAGTGGCGCAGCCTCTGGCGTGGTGGAGCACCCGACACGGTAGCCGCCGGCAAGCCGCAAGTTGGCGAGCGGCCTTTTGCTGGCCAGCGCAGTGGCGCAGCGGCGGCGGGGCAGGAGGTCAGGCGGTGATCGGAGGCACTGAGCCGTGGCGCGGCTCTATCGCGCGACGGCGGTGGTCGAGTACGCGACGCGGTAGCGACGGCGCGGGGCTTGCGGGGTTTGTTGCAAGCCCCGTGACGGAGCGGTCAGAGAGCAATTCCCACCGAAAGTCAGTCCTGACAGGACGGCAATCCAGCCCAAAAAAGCGGCGTGGGTAGAAATGTGGGTAAGCAAGCAAAAACGCCCAGAAAGGGGCGTCGTTGCGATGTACTTGGCGGAGTGGACGACTACCGGACCGGCTTGCTGCTCATGTTCGCGGCCGCCGCACTCGGGATGCTGGCGACGCTGCTGGTGCGCGAAACCGGTTGCCGCAACATTTGGCGCGCGCGCGAATCGGGTTAGGATGGCAAACGAGGGCCGCGGGCCGGATGTCGGCAACCGCCGGACACGCATCGCGGCCACTGCTAGTGCCGAAACCATGCCGCCCCATCCGCTATCGCAAGCCATCGTTCTGTTTGCCCACGGTGCCCGCAATCCCGACTGGGCGCGACCGCTAGAAGCGATCCGCGATGCCATGCTGGCGCGCGCGCCGTCGACGCGCGTGTCACTCGCCTTCCTGGAATTCCTGCCGCCGACTCTTGCCGAGGCCATCGACCTGCTCGTAGCCGACGGCCACGCCGCCATTGTGATCGTACCGATATTCATGGCCCAGAGCGGGCATACCAAACGCGACCTGCCGGCATTGCTGGACGCGGCGCGCACGCGCCATCCCGGCCTGTCGATCCGGGTGGCGACGCCGATCGGCGAAGCCGGGCCGGTCGTGGAGGCGATCGCCGCCTATGCGCTGAACTGTGCCGCGGACTAGCCGACAGTTTCCTCGTCCCGGGTGATCCGTTTCTGTCGCCTGCTCCGCGCCGCCGTCTCAAGACGGCGCGCGCGCGGCCGTAGTGCACCTGATGTTCCCGATTCCCTCATTCCTCGCCAAATCCGTGCGCCCGCCGTCTGCTGGACAGGGGGAGCAGGTCGTTGCCGAAGTCCCGGAAGCCGCCGGGGAACTGGCGCACCAAGCCCGCGCCGAACTGGTCGAGTTGCTTTACGCCAATCTGCCCCTCGGTCTGGGCGCCACTCTCGTCACCGCGCTCCTCGTATGTACGCTGGTCTGGCCGGTGGCGCCCCACTGGGAAGTGCTCTTGTGGCTTGGCTGTGTAGTGGGCGTCACCGCGGCGCGCTGGCTGCTGCTGGGCCGCTACCGTCGCGCGTCCGACACGGCGACGCAGAGCGAAAGGTGGCGCCGCCGTTTCGTGGCTGGCACGTTGGCGGCCGGGCTGTGCTGGGGCGCGAGTGCGCTGCTCCTGTTCGGCTACGGCGGTGACCTGCAAAGGGGGTTTTCCGGTTTCCTGCTTGGTGGGCTTGCCGCCGGTGCCGTTGCCACGGTGGGCGTCGTGCGCGCGGCCTACGTCAGCTTCGCGCTGCCTGTCATGCTGCCGTTGGTGGTCGGTTTTGCCGCCCACGGCGATACCCTGTCGCTCAGCATGGCGGCCCTGACACTGATTTTCATGCTGACAATACTGGGCGGGGCGCGGCGCGTGAGCGAACTGTTCCACCGCGACGTCATGCTGCGCCTGGCGAATCAGCGGCTCGTGGATTCGCTGACCGACACGGCCGAGCAGTTGGGTCACACCAACCGGGAACTGCAATACGAGATTGCAGTGCGCGCCGGCGCCGAGGAGCAACTGCGGCTTGCCGCCAAGGTATTCGAGGGCAGCGTCGAAGGCATCGTGATCGCGGATGCCCATGGGCGGCTGGTTTCCGTAAACCGGGCGTTCTGCGAAATAACCGGCTACCGGGAGGAAGACGTGATTGGGCGCAGTCCGCGCTTCCTCCGCTCGGGCGCCCATGATCGCGTCTTCTATCGGCACATGTGGCAAAGCATCGTCCACGACGGTGCCTGGCGCGGCGAGATCTGGCAACGGCGCAAATCGGGCGAGATCTTCCCGGCCTGGACGGCCGTGTCGGCAGTGCGCACGCCGGACGGGCGGCCGAGCCACTTCGTGGCGATCTTCTCCGACATCGGCGACCGCAAGCGCGCCGAGGACCGCATCGAATTCCTCGCCCATCACGATGCGCTGACAGGACTACCCAATCGCGTGCTGCTGCGAGACCGCTTCGACATCGCAGTGGCCCATGCCGCGCGCGCCCATACCCAGGTGGCGTTGCTGTTTCTCGATGTGGATCAGTTCAAGGCCATCAACGACTCGCTCGGGCACCCCGCAGGCGACGCCCTTTTGCGCCAGCTGGCGGACCGGTTGCGCCGGTGCGTGCGCAGCGCCGATACCGTCTGTCGTCAGGGCGGCGACGAGTTCGTGATCCTGCTGACCGATATCGAGTCTGCCCACGCCGCCTCCACCGTCGCCGAGAAGGTGCTGGCCGCCTTGCGCGAGCCGGTCGAAATCGAAGGCCATTGCCTGAGCACCAGTTCCAGCATCGGTATCTGCCTCTATCCCGACGACGGCGACAGCTTCGACGTTCTGCTGCAGCGCGCCGATACCGCCATGTATCGCGCCAAGGCCGGCGGGCGCGGCATGGTGCGCTTCTTCTCGAGCGAGATGAACGCCAATGCCCTTGAAAAGCTGAAACTGCAACAACGGTTGCGTCTTGCCCTGGAGCGCGGCGAGTTCCTGCTCCACTACCAGCCTCAGGTTGCGCTGGGCAGCGGACGGCTGGTCGGCATCGAGGCGCTGATCCGCTGGGTCAACCCCGAGGTCGGGCTGGTGCCGCCCGCGACGTTCATTCCCATGGCCGAGGAGAGCGGGCTGATTGTGCCCATCGGTCGTTGGGTTCTCAATGAAGTGTGCCGGCAGAACCGGGCATGGCAGCTCGCCGGGTTACCGTGCGTGCCAGTGGCGGTGAACCTGTCGGCCCTGCAGGTCAACCGCGCCGACCTGTACGCCACGGTTGAAACGGCGCTTGCCGAGTCCGGGCTGCCCGCCTCGCTGCTGGAACTCGAAATCACCGAGTCCATCCTCATCCACGATGCCGAAGGTATCCTGGAGACCTTCACCCGTCTGAAGACGCTGGGCGTGCGCCTGTCCATCGACGACTTCGGCACCGGCTATTCGAGTCTGGCCTATCTGAAGCGTTTCCCGGTGGACAAGCTGAAGATCGACCGCGCCTTCGTACGCGATGTGAGCGCCGGCGCCGACGAGGCGGCGATCGCCCGCGCGGTGATTCAGATGGCGCGCAGCCTGAAGCTGCGAACGGTTGCCGAGGGTGTCGAAACGGCTGAGCAGGCAGAGTTTCTACGCCGGGAAGGCTGCCACGAGGCGCAGGGATTCCTCATCGGCAAACCGGTTCCGTCCGAAGAGATGGGCCACATTCTGTCTGCCCATCCGTGGCCGTGGCTGCCTCGTCTTCTGAACGTTACCGGCGCGGAGGTGGTCTATTCCTGATTTTGTGGTGCCGCAGGCTGGCGCGGCGTGCCGCTGCGGCGCTACGCGGGCGGGGGCTGTGTCGGGGTCGGTGCGTGGTCTTGCGGTGGGCCGCCCGCAGATTGCGCATCCTCCGCTGCCTGTGCCAAGAGCCACTCACGGAAGGCCACCACGTTCGGCCGGTCGGCCACGCTCTCGGTGCATACCAGGTAATAGGCGAAATTCGACTGCTTGCGCACATCGAACGGTGCGACCAGGCGCCCGGCCGCCAGATCTGGTCCGACTAGCGGCAACATGCCCAGGGCCACGCCTAATCCGTCCAGCGCCGCCGCCAAGGTCAGGACGGAGTTGTTGAAGTGCGGACCACGGGAGGGGTCGACCACGGTCACCCCAGCCACCTTGAGCCACTCCTCCCAGGATGGCCGTTCCATCAAGTCGGGAATCGTGTCGTCGTGCAACAGCGTGTGGTGGCGGAGATCGGCGGGCACGCGCAGCGGGTGTTTACCCGTCAGCAGGCGCGGGCTGCATACCGCTACGTAGGAGACGGCGAACAGCTTGTCTACGCGGTATCCCGGATACATACCGGATCCAAAGCGGATCGTCACGTCGGCCAAGTCGCCTTCGGCGCCGGCGACCGCTTCTTCGTTGCGGCTATCGATGGTGCGCATATCGGTGTCGATACGCAGATCGATCGCCGGGTGTGCGGCGGCAAACGCCTGCAGCCGGGGCACCAGCCAGCGCGTGGCGAAGGAAGGTGGCGTGCTCACCGTCAGCGATCCTCCCGCCGTTTCCTTGCGGATATGCTCGACGGCCGCGGCAAGGCAGTCGAATCCCTCCGTGATCTTGGGTAGTGCCGCGCGAGCCTCGTCCGTCAGCTCCAGCGCCCGGACGAACCGGCGGAAAAGCTGGATGCCAAGGTAGTCCTCGAGGGCCTTGACCTGATGACTGACGGCCGCCGGCGTCACATGCAACTCTGACGCCGCCTTCTTGAAGCTCAGGTGGCGGGCCGCTGCCTCGAACATGCGCAGCGCATTGAGCGGCGGCAAGCGATAGGCCATAGGGTAATAGCCAAGATTTTCTAATCCATGCCAGTATAAATTATCGTTTGTTGCATTGCAACAAAGTACCGTTATTATCTTCACCAGGCGCAGTAAATTGGCGCTGAGGATTACGAAGCAAGTAAGCAATTTAACGTGAAACAGGAGAACCGCAATGTACGACTATTATGAAATCCAGGTTCACATCGAACGTGCTAAACGAATGCGCGCCGAGGCATTGAACGAGCTGATCGACGGTGCCGAGGCGAAGGTGGCTCGCGTCATCCGTGATTGCGTCAAACGCCTCGCCGCGTTTGTTCATGCGCATGGCTCACCCCGCGCCAAGCAAGAGCGGCTCGCATGAGCACGCAGCATAGCGTGCAAACCCCCAACGGGACGGGTGGTCGGGATCTTCCGGCTGCCCGGCGCCCGAGCTGATCCGCCGTCGATCACCGCCTTTTCCTTCTTCCTTGCGTGGCCGGGATACTCGCGCCCACGCTCCTACCGTAGTTTCTGTTGCGCTACATCAACTTAGGCCAAGAGTTGGGGCAGTACACTTGATACCCAATGTATATCAGCATATACTAATGTACCATGGGTCTTGTGATGCGTCTGACGTGCGTTTCCGTGCGGGCAATGCTGCCGCTTATATTGGCGTTCGCGGCGCGCAGCGCGTCGCCGGCCGAGGCGGTAGGTGTTGTCGAATACAGGGAGGTTGATCTGACCTACCCCGCCGAGGCCGTTGTGGAGGCTGTCAGTCAGGCCACGGTCGCGGCGCAGGTGCAGGGCCGGGTCGTTCAGGTTCGGGTCGATGTCGGCGACCGCGTCAAGCGCGGCGATCTGCTGATGCGCATCGACGAGCGCGAAGCGACCCAGGCGGTTGCCGGCTCGGAGGCGCACGTGGCGCAGGCCCAGGCGCAACTGACCAACGCCAAATCCACGTACGAGCGCACCAAAAACCTCTACGCTCAGAAGTTCGTCAGCTCGGCGGCGCTGGATCAGGCCGAGGCAAGTTACAAAGCCGCCCAGGCACAGCTCGAGGCAGCCTTGGCGAACCGCGGACAGACCTCCACCACCCGCAGCTTTACAGCGATCAACGCCCCGTTGACCGGCGTCGTCGCCCAGCGCCATACCGAGCTGGGTGAAATGGCCGCGCCGGGCAAGCCGCTGCTCACCCTCTACGACCCCAAAGGCCTGCGGGTCGTGGCTAATGTCCCGCAATACAAGCTTGCCGAGGTAAGCAAGTCCTCACGCGCCAAGGTCGAACTGCCCGAAACGGGCCGCTGGATCGACGCCGCTGCAGTGACGGTGTTGCCCGTGGCCGATGCCCGCACCCATGTCGTGCGTGTGCGCATCACGCTGCCTGACAACACCCAGGGAGTGCTGCCCGGCATGTTTGCGCGTGCGCATTTTGTCGTCGGCAAGGCCAAGAAGCTCCTGGTGCCGACACAGGCGATCGTGCGCCGGGGCGAGATCAGCGCGGTCTATGTCCTCGACGGCCAGGGTATGCCACAGCTGCGCCAAGTGCGGCTGGGTGAAACCGCCGATGCGGGTTCGACGGAGATCCTGGCCGGACTCGCGCCGGGCGAGCAGGTGGCGCTCGATCCCGTTCAGGCCGGCATCCGGCTCAAGCAGGCCGCCGGGCGCTAGCCGCCACGGACGGGCACGAATTCCCATGGGGGTCTCCGGACGTATCGCCGCTTTCTTCCAGCGCAATCAGCTCACGCCGTTGATTGCGCTGATCGCGTTTCTGCTCGGCCTGTTTGCCGTGCTCGTCACGCCGCGCGAGGAGGAGCCGCAGATCAACGTTACCATGGCCAATGTCTTCGTCCCCTTTCCGGGTGCCTCCGCCCGGGACGTGGAGAACCTCGTCGCGCGGCCTGCCGAGCAGGTGCTGGCGCGCATCGCCGGCATCGAGCACGTCTATTCCGTTTCCCGGCCGGGGATGGCGGTGGTGACAGTGCAGTACGAAGTCGGCGAAGATCCCATTCAGGCGCTGGTGCGCCTGTACGACACGGTCAACTCAAACAGGGACTGGCTCTCGCCCAACCTCGGCGTGGGCGAGCCGATCATCAAGCCGAAGGGCATCGACGACGTGCCCATCGTCACCCTGACGTTCTGGACTGCCGACCCGGCGCGCAGCGGCTTCGAGATGCAACAGGTGGCGCGGGCGGCGGAAATCGAGCTGAAGCGGATCAAGGGCACGCGCGACGTCGCCACCGTCGGCGGCCCCGGGCACGTCATTCGGGTGCTGATGGACGTCGAGCGGATGAACGCCCACGGCGTGACGGCGCAGGACGTGCGTGCCGCGCTGCAGGTGTCCAACGCCTCGCAACCCGCCGGCAGCCTCGTCTCCGGCAACAAGGAAGTTCTGGTGCAGACCGGCACCTACATCGAGTCTGCGGCCGACGTGAGAAAGCTGGTGGTCGGCGTTACCGAAGGCAAGCCGGTGTTCGTGTCGGACATTGCACGTGTCGAGGACGGTGCCGACCAGCCTTCCCAGTACGTGTGGTTCGGCACCGGCGCGGCGGCCAAGTCGCACGGCATCGAGGGCGGCGGCGAGTTTCCGGCGGTAACGCTCGCGGTATCGAAGAAACCCGGCGTCAACGCCGCCGACGTGGCCGACGCCGTCATCGCCCGCGCCAACGCGCTAAGGGGAACCGTCATCCCGCAGGGGGTGGAATTCACCGTCACCCGCAACTACGGTGAGACGGCGACCGAGAAAGCGCAGAAGCTGATCGGCAAGCTGATCTTCGCCACCGCCTTTGTCGTGCTGCTGGTGCTGCTGGCGCTGGGCCGGCGCGAGGCGGTGATCGTCGGCGCCGCCGTCACGCTCACCCTGGCGGCAACGCTGTTCGCCTCCTGGGCCTGGGGCTTCACGCTCAACCGTGTGTCGCTGTTCGCGCTCATCTTCTCCATCGGCATTCTCGTGGACGATGCCATCGTCGTGGTGGAGAACATCCATCGCTGGCAGAATCTGGCGCCCGAAAGGCCCCTGCTGGAAATCATCCCCAAGGCGGTGGACGAAGTCGGCGGGCCGACGATCCTGGCGACCTTGACGGTGATTGCCGCGCTGCTGCCCATGGCTTTCGTCACCGGGCTGATGGGGCCCTACATGAGCCCGATCCCCATCAATGCCTCCATGGGCATGTTCATCTCGCTCGCCATCGCCTTCGTTGTGACGCCCTGGCTGTATCTGGTGATGCACCGGCAAAAACATCTCACCACAGAGGACGCAGAGGGCACAGACCAAAAACAGGAGCCGCATTCCTCCGCGTCCTCCGCGTCCTCTGCGGTGGATAAGCTCTTCCGCCGCATCATGACCCCGCTGCTCGACGAGCGCACCGGCAAACGCGCACGGCGCACGCTGTGGCTTGGCGTGTTCGCCGCCATCCTGGTTTCCGTGTCGCTGGCCGGCTTCAAGCTGGTGGTACTGAAGATGCTGCCGTTCGACAACAAGTCGGAATTCCAAGTCGTGCTGGACATGCCGGTCGGCACGCCGGTCGAGGAGACGGCCAAGGTGCTGCGTGAGCTGACCGCCCATCTCGCCACCGTGCCGGAGGTGACGGACTACCAGGCTTACGCCGGTACCGCCAGCCCCATCAACTTCAACGGCCTGGTGCGCCAATACTATTTGCGCGCGGCGCCGGAGCTGGGCGACATCCAGGTCAATCTGGTGGACAAAAAGCACCGCGACCGCCAGAGCCACGAGATCGCCGTGGCGGTGCGCGAGCGCATTCACGCCATCGCGGCGAAGCATGGCGGCAATGCCAAGGTCGTGGAAGTGCCGCCGGGCCCGCCGGTGCTCTCGCCCATCGTCGCCGAGGTGTACGGACCGGACTATCCCGCCCAGATGGCGGTGGCGAAAACCGTGCGCGGCCACTTCGAGCAGACGGCCGAGATCATCAGCATCGACGACAGCGTGGACGAGGACGCGCCGAAAATCCTGCTGCGCGTATCGCAGAGCAAGGCAGCGCTGCTGGGCGTGGCGCAGAAAGACATCGTCGAAGTGGTGCGCCTGGGCCTGGCCGGCGAGGACGTGACGCCGGCCCACACCGGCGATTCGAAATACGAAATCCCGGTGCGCATCACTCTGCCGGCGGAGCAGCAGGACGAGCTGGACCACTTGCTCAAGCTGCGCGTGCGTTCGCGGGACGGCCAGCTCGTGCCCATTTCGGAACTGGTCGAGGCGCGCCTGACCAAGCGCGAGCAGGTGATCTACCACAAGGATCTGCTGCCGGTGGTCTATGTCGTCGGCGACATGGGCGGTGCGCTGGACTCGCCGCTCTACGGCATGTTCGACATCCGTTCGCGCATCCGCAATCTGGCGCTGGAACAGGGCGGCCGCCTGGACGAGTACTTCATCCGGCAGCCGAGCGATCCCTACGCCGGCTTCAGCGTCAAGTGGGACGGCGAATGGAAGGTTACGTACGAAACCTTCCGCGACATGGGCATTGCCTATGCGGTGGGCCTGATACTGATCTACCTGCTCGTCGTGGCGCAGTTCAAATCCTATCTGGTACCGCTGATCATCATGGCGCCGATTCCGCTCACCATCATCGGCGTCATGCCCGGCCATGCGCTGTTCGGGTCCCAGTTCACCGCCACGTCCATGATCGGCATGATCGCGCTTGCCGGCATCATCGTGCGCAACTCCATCCTGCTGGTGGACTTCATCAACGAACAGGCATCCCAGGGCATGCCGTTCGCCGAGGCGGTGATCCAGTCGGCTGTGGTGCGCGCCAAACCCATCGTGCTGACCGGCCTGGCGGCCATGCTCGGCGCGCTGTTCATCCTGGATGATCCGATCTTCAACGGCCTGGCCATCAGCCTCATCTTCGGGGTGCTCGTATCCACCCTGCTGACGCTGGTGGTGATTCCGGTGCTCTACTTCGCGGTGATGGGCCGGCGGATGCGCCTAGCGCCGACCAGTTCCTAGTCTAGGCGCGGTCGTGCGCGGAGCGCTATGCCCGCCGCACGGCACCGCAATTCGCCCCTGTACTTGCATAGTTGATCAGTAATTGCTAATATACTGGCAAGCTTATTCGGAGCCGTATCCATGACTCTCAACCAACTCATTCGCATTTTCGCCGGTGCCTTCGTGTTGCTGTCTCTGGCTTTGGGCGTCGAAGGCAGCCCCGTGTTCGTGAGCAACAACTGGTTGTGGTTCACCGCCTTCGTCGGTGCCAACCTGTTCCAGAGCGGCTTCACGAAGTTTTGCCCGCTCGAAACCGTACTGAAAAAACTTGGCGTCAAGGAATCCCTGCCCGGCAGTTGCGCCTGAACGCTTGCGGCGGGCGACTGCGGCTGCCCGTCCCGACCACGTCTTTCCTCCATTCGGCCGGACCTGTTCCGGCCTTTTTCTTGCCCGTGCGGGGCGTGCTCGCGCCGCGCAGGGGACCGGCGCCGGCGGCAAGCATCTCAAGCATGCTCGGGGGATGCCGATAACCTCGGAGGCCCTTTGTTTGCGTCCATCCTCCGTTCGGCATTGCCATGGTTCGCACGCTGTCCCACGACGAATCGACTCACGCCGCGGCGCCTTCGCGCGCGCACGCAGTGCTCGTCGCGCTTACCGTCCTGGTGACCGGCCTGCTTGTGACCTTGCTGGTATTCCAGGGCGTGCATGAGGCGGAGGAAGCGGAGCACGTCGCTGTTTTCCAGGACGTCGCGAGTCAGTACGCGAAGCAAGTCGAATCGCGTTTGTATAGTTTCGGCCAACTGGTGCGGGGCGCCGCAGGGTTCGCCAGCGCCATGGCGAGCGTCGACGACCAGGCCTGGCAGGCCTACGCCGAGCGTATCGACCTGGAGGAGAGCTACCCCGGACTAGTGCGTCTGGTGCTTTACCGCAAGGTGGCGGCCGCAGATCTTGACAGGTTCGTGGAAAGAAGGCGAGCCGAAGGTGCATCGGAGTTCGCGCCACACCCTGCCGGCGCGCGCAGTGAATACCACCTCGCGACCTACGTCGCCCCGGCCACCCCGGACAATCGCCCCGTCCTTGGATTCGACGTTGCAATGGAGCCCGAACGCTGGGCTGCTGTGCAACGCGCGCGAGACCGGGACGAGATCGCCCTGTCAGGGCTGCTGCGCGTCAAGAACGGTGACGGCATACGCAACCAGCCGTGTTTGCTCATGTACTTCCCGGTGTACGCCTTTGGCGCGGACACCTTCGCGGTCGAGGCGCGGCGCGCGGCGTACATCGGCGAGGTTGCCGCGCTGGTCCGAATCAGCGGACTGTTCGCCGACCTGACCGCGCGCCTCGGTGATCGCGTCGCCGTTCAGGTCATTGACGCGAGCGTTGCCGCGGAAGAGGCCGCGGCACTTCTCTTCGACTCTCACCCCAACGTCTTGCCAGCGACGGCACACGTCCGCACGGACACCACGGTTGACTTTGGCGGCCGGCAGTTGCGCCTCGCACTGTCCAGTACGCCGGCATTCGACGCTGCCGCCACGCATTCGCGCTCGCGCTTTGTCATGACCGGCGGTGTGTTCTTGAGCCTCGCGCTGGGGCTTCTCACAGGGTGGCTGGTTGCGCTGCGCGGCATCGCCGAGGGCCGGGCGCGGGAAATGACCACCGAGCTGCGCGACGCCCTGGCCCGCTTCGAATTCGTCATCGAGCGGGCTCCGGCCGTGGCCATTCAGGGGTTCGACCGGTTTGGGACGGTGACCCACTGGAACGCCGCCAGCGCCCGGCTCTACCGCTACGGCCAGGACCGCGCCCTGGGCGCTCGGCTGTACGAACTTCTGTACACGCCCGAGGCGGCGCGAGAGGTCATCGCCGAAGTGGAACGGGTATATCAGACCGGAACGGCGACGGAGCTCAAGGAGTGGCGGGCCGGTCTGCACGATGGACGTGATGTGTGGGTGCTGACGACGATGTTTCCGGTGTTCGAGAAGGGCAAGGTGGCAGAGGTCTTCCGCATGGACGTAGACATCACCGAGCGTAAGCGGGCGGAGCAGGCGCTCGCCGAGCGTGAGCGGGAACTGGATGCGATCGTGGAAAACCTGCCGCTCACGGTCTTCGTGAAAGACGCAGAACACCTGCGCTTTGTCCGGGTCAATCGCGCCGGTCAGGAGCTCTTCGGCCTATCCCCGGTAGAACTGCTGGGCCACAACGACTTCGACTTCTTTCCGCCCGAGCAGGCCCAGTTCTTCGTCGACAAAGACCGGCAGGTTCTTGCATCGGGTGGCGTGCTGGACATTCCGGAAGAGCCACTCGACACACCCCACGGTCCACGCATTTTGCATACGCGCAAAGTGGGAATACCCGGAACGGACGGGCGGCCGGGCTTTCTGCTCGGAATCGCCGAGGACATCACCGAGCACAAGCGGGCGCTCGATGCCCTTGAGGCGTCGGAAGAGCGCCTGGCCAGCATCCTTCGGGCGAGCCCCAGCGCCATTACCATCTCGACGATGCGCGAAGGACGCTACCTCTTTGCCAGTCCGGCGTGGAACCGAATCTTTGGCTGGACAGCCGAGGAGGTCATCGGGCGCACGTCCGCCGAACTTGGCGTCTGGGTACGTCCGGAGGATCGCGCACGATTCGTGCAGGAGCTGAAGAACGGCCCGGAGCCGGTTCAGATGGACGTGCTGTTGCGCCGTAAGGACGGACAGACGCTCGATACCATGCTGACGGCTTGTCCCACGGTCGTCGACGGCGAACCCTGCCTGCTCGCCGCGGCCACCGATATCACCGAGCGCCGCAAACTCGAGCGCACGCTTGTGGAAAGCGAACAGCGCTTCCGGCTCATGGCGGACTCGGCCCCGGTCTTCATCTGGGTTTCCGATGCACAGATGAACTGCACGTACGCCAACAAGACGTGGATGGAATTCGTCGGCATGGTGGACGTGCGCAACTACCGATCCGCTTGGGCCGGCAGCATGCATCCGGACGACGTGGCGTCGAGCGTTGCCACATTCAGTGCCGCCTTCGAGGCACGCGTGCCCTACCGCGGCGAATACCGGGTCCGCCACCGCGACGGCGAGTACCGCTGGATTCTCGATATCGGTGTGCCCAGGTTCGACGCCCAAGGGGAGTTCGTCGGCTACATCGGATCGGGCGCCGACATCACCACACGCAAGGCGGCGGAAGGCGAGCTGATGCGGCACCGCGAGTTGCTGCGTGAGCAGGTGCGCCAGCAAACCGCAGACCTGGTTCGCGCCCGCGATGTTGCCGAGCGTGCCAACCATGCCAAATCGGAATTCCTCGCCAACATGTCCCACGAACTGCGCACGCCGATGCACGCCATTCTGAGCTACGCGCGCCTGGGTCTGGACCGCGCGGCCCGCGGCGAGGAGGCAAAATTGCGCGACTACTTCCAGCGCATTCGCGCCAGCGGCGACCGGCTGCTGAACCTGCTCAACGACTTGCTCGATCTATCCAAGCTGGAAGCCGGCAAGACGCACTTCAACTTGCGACCCCATGACGTGCAGATCACGCTGCAGGAGGTCGTCGCGGAACTGGAGCCGCTGTTTGCAGCCAAGCGCCTGCAGGCGGAGTTTGATGTGCGCTGCACCCGCAGCGTCGTTGCCGCCGACCCGGATCGACTGGCGCAGGTGTTGCGCAACGTGCTTGCCAATGCCATACGCTTCTCGCCGGAGGGCGGTCGAATTCGAATTACCTGCGGCGCGGGGCAGCTTCCCGCCGTGACCGGGGAGAGTTCGGCCGCCGATGCCGTCGAGATCGCAGTCGCCGACGAGGGCGTTGGCATTCCGGAGGACGAGCTCGAGGCGATCTTCGACAAGTTCGTCCAGAGCCGCAAGACGCGCACCAACGCCGGCGGTACCGGTCTGGGCCTGGCGATATGCCGCGAGATCGTCGACGCCCACGGCGGCAGGATCTTCGCCCGCAACAACGCGGCCGCCGGCGCGACCTTCCACATCGTACTGCCCTTGGCGGCACACGCCTATCAGGCAGACAAGGGCGAGGCCTGTCTCGCCGACCAGGAGTAACCCATGTCCCAGCCAAAAGTCCTTGTTGTCGACGACGATCCGCTGAACCTCGACATCATCGGCGAGTTTCTCGATGAGCTGCATCTCGATCTCGGATTCGCCGAGAGCGGCGAGCAGGCGTGGGAACTGCTCGATGCCGAGGCCGACGAATACGACCTGGTGATACTCGACCGCATGATGCCGGGCATGAGCGGCGTCGAGCTGCTGCAACGGGTCAAGGCGGACGCGCGCATGCTCCAGTTGCCTGTCATCTTTCAGACGGCGGCTGCCTCGCCCGAGCAGGTGCGCGAGGGCCTGGCCGCCGGCGCCTACTACTATCTCACCAAGCCCTTCGAGCCGGAGGCGCTGCTTGCCATCGTGCGTGCCGCGCTCAACGATGCCGACGCCCGGCGCGAATTGCGCGACTATGCCCGGCGGCAGAGCAATGTCCTGCGGCTCATGCGTCAGGCGAGCTTCGCCGTGCGTACCGTGGAAGAGGCGCAGCACCTTGCCGTCATGCTCAGCACCCTTTGCCCGTCTCCCGACGCCACGGTCATTGGCCTGGCGGAGCTTCTGGTCAATGCCGTCGAGCACGGCAACCTCGGCATCACCTATGCTGAGAAGTCGCAACTGCGCCGCGACGGAAGCTGGGACGACGAGGTCGCCCGGCGCCTGGCGCTACGGGAGAACATGGGCAAGCACGTACGCGTGAGCGTCGAGCGCGATGCGGCAGAGGTGCGCTTCGTCATCGCCGACGACGGGGCCGGTTTCGACTGGCGGCGTTACCTCGACTTCGATCCGAGTCGTGCCTATGACCCCAACGGGCGCGGCATCGCACTCGCGCGGCAGCTGAGCTTCTCGCGCATGGAATACCGGGACCCCGGCAATGTCGTCGAGGCGGCCGTGGCGCTGAGAGACGAAGGACAGCCAATCGTCGCCACGAAGGCTCTGCCGGAGGCAGCCCATGTCTGAACACGAGACCACGGTCGAGTTCCAGCATGCTCTGAAGGTGCTGGTCGTGGATGACACGGCCGCCAATCGGCTGCTGTTGTGCAGCTTCCTTGCCAAGCTGGGCCACACTGCAGTCAAGGCGTGCGACGGCGAGGAAGCGGTGGCGGTGTTCGAAAGCGAACGCCCCGACCTGGTGCTCATGGACGTCATGATGCCGGGCGTCGATGGCCTGGATGCGACCCGTCGCATCCGGGCGCGCTGCGGCGATCAGTGGGTGCCGATCATCTTCATCACGGCACTCGAGCACGATGACGATTTGATCCGGGGTTTGCAGGCCGGGGGCGACGACTATCTCGCCAAGCCCGTCAACCTTGCCGTGCTCGAGGCGAAACTGCGCGCGTTTGGCCGCACGCTCGCGCTGCAGCGCCGGCTCGACGAGTCGCGCCGACGCGCCGAGGCGATCTCGGACCATATCATCGATGCCATCGTTACCATCGATGAGAGAGGCATCATCCAGTCGTGCAATCCGGCCACCGGGAAGATGTTCGGTTACGAGCACGGCACGCTGATCGGACGCGACGTGAGCGTGCTGATGCCGCCGCACGACGGCGCAGCCCATCATGGCTACGTGTCCTCTTATCTGCGCGGCATGGCACCGAAAGTGCTCGGCATCGGGCGCGAGGTTCTCGCGCGACGCAGCGACGGTTCGCTCTTTCCGGTCGAGTTGGGTGTGAGCAATCTCGAATTGAATGGACAGCGCCTGTTCGTTGGCATCATGCGCGACGTCAGCGAGCGCAGGCAGGCCGAGCAGCAAATCGAAGCGAACCTCGCGCGCCTGCAGCGCTACCACGACGCCCAGGAGCAGGAGAACATCCTCGCCCGGGAGATTCTCGACAACATCGGACAACGCGGCGTGCTTGCCGATACCCGTCTGCACTATAGCGTCGACGCCGCGCGCAACTTCAGCGGCGACGTAGTGGCGGCGGGGCGGTCGCCGGACGGCCGGCTCTATGTCATGTTGGGCGATGCCACCGGCCACGGCCTGGGGGCGGCCATCAGTGTGTTGCCGGCAGTGAGTGTCTTCTACGGCATGGTGAACGGGGGTTTGCCGCTGCGCATGATCGTCGGCGAGATGAACACCAAGCTACGCGAGGTGATGCCCACGGGACGATTCATCGCGGCAGCACTGGTCTGCCTGGACGAGCAGCGCTGCCAAGGCGAGATCTGGTTAGGCGGAATGCCGCAAGCGCTGCTGATCGACCGTCAGGGCCGGATATTGCGGCGGTTCGGCTCCCAGCACCTGCCGCTGGGTATAGATAGCACGACCGTGGAAATGACCGAGACGACGCGCTTTGTCTGGTCCGATCCGGTCCAACTCGTGTTGTGCTCCGACGGCGTCCTCGAAGCGGAGAGCAGGCAGGGTCAGGCCTTCGGCAGCGATCGTCTGCGGGCAGCGGCATGCGATGCCGAACCGGGTACACGCCATGAGGCGATACGTGCCGCGCTGCGCAATCACCTCGACGGTCAGCCGGCGCAGGACGACGCCTCCCTGGTGCTCATAGACTGCGTGGCAGCCCCGGTCAGCCAGGAGAACGAGCCGGCACCCTTGGTCGCCTGAGCAGCAGCAAGGCAGCGACGGCGATCACGGCGAAGAACACCAGCGCCCACTCGGGGATGGACAGTCCGAGGAAGCGCCACAGCACCTTGGAGCAGTCACCGGTGCCCTTGAACAACATTGGCAGGGCATCGCCCAGCGAAAAACTGCCGAACATGAATCCCAAGTCCGGCCCGCATTCCACGATCTTCGGCGGGTTGTGCTGCAACCACGACTGACGGGCCGCCACTACTGCACCGGCGAGCGCCGCCACCATCATCGCCAGAGCGTAAAGCCGCTGCCCCAGAATGCCGGGGCGGTGCAGCGCGGCCAGCAAACCCAGCACGCCAGCAACGACGAACGCATAGCGTTGCAGAATGCACATGGGGCAAGGTTCCAGCCCCTTGCCGTGCTGCAGGTAAAGCCCGAACACAATCAGTCCCGTGCACAGCAGGAACACACCGAGGAAGAGGCGGCGAGGATTGTCGAAAAGCGTATGCATAGGTTCGCAGTCGTGGAGTTGCCAGCGTTTGACGCGCGATTGTAACCGGCGTTCCCGTCGCTGCCCACGGGGATGACGACATTCCATGGCACGGATGTTGCACCGTCTGCTGTATCGAACTCATTTCTGTGTTGCGATGTTGCGTGTGCTGGTTATCGACGAGGCGCGTACCCGCGCCGCCGACATCTGTGCCGGACTGGTGCTCGCCGGCTATCAGGTGGCGGCGGTGCTGCCGTCCGCTCTCGACCTGGTCGAACAGGTCGAGACGATCAAGCCCGATGTCATACTGATCGAAACGGAGAGCCCGAGCCGGGATACTCTGGAGCATCTCAGCCTCATCGGCCGGAATCTGCCGCGGCCGGTGGTGGTGTTCGCGCGCGACAGCGACAGCGCCGCGATCCGGCGGGCGATGCGTGCCGGTGTGGCTGCCTATGTCGTCGACGGCCTGGCGCCGGAACGGGTGAAGTCCGTGGTCGAAGTGGCGATGGCGCGCTTCGAGGAGTACCAGGCACTGCGCCGCGAACGCGACGAGGCGGCGAAGAAGCTTGCCGATCGCGTTGTCATCGAGCGCGCCAAGGGCTTGCTCATGAAGACGCGCGGCATCGACGAAGACGAGGCCTTCCATAGTCTACGCAAGCTGGCGATGGAACGCGGGCAGAGACTCGCCACCGTCGCGCGCGAGGTCATCGACGTGGCGAAAGTGCTGCTCTGATCTCACATCCTTAGTGCGAACGTCGCGTCGGCTGCACTGCGTTAGTGCGCCAATCGGAGCGTCGACGCCTCCGGCTAGCCGCCGCAGCAAACGTCGCAACAGCCCGGAGATCCGCGCCAGCAAAGGAGTCTCCAAGGGGGGTGAGAGCTGGCACGGGCCATGCTAGACAGAAGGTAAGTGTCGGACCAACGGCGGTCCGGCGGATCGACAGGATCACAGGACAAGGGCGTCCTCCTGCAGGGAAGCGGTTTTCCTGCCGGGGTACGCCCACTTTCTTTTGGGTTTCTGACTTTGACATACAGGAGCGATTCATGGACAAGCACGACTACGCGGGCACCGCTAGGCGCCGCCGTTTTCTCAAGCATGCAGCGGCGCTCGGCTCCGGGGCCGCGCTCATGAGCATGGTTCCGCCGGGCATCCGTGCAGGCGCCTGGGCCGCAGGCTCCGACGCGCCGGAGAAGAAGGAAGTGCGGATCGGCTTCATCCCCCTCACCGATTGTGCGTCGGTGGTGATGGCTGCCGGGCAGAAGTTCGACGAAAAGTACGGCATCAAGATCATTCCCAGCAAGGAGGCGTCCTGGGCAGCCGTGCGCGACAAGCTGGTCAACGGCGAACTGGATGCCGCCCACGTACTGTACGGCCTTGTCTATGGCGTGCATCTGGGTGTCGGCGGGCCGAAGAAGGACATGGCGGTGTTGATGACGCTCAACAACAACGGCCAGGCCATCACCCTTTCCAACAAGCTCAAGGACCAGGGCGTGACCGACGGCGCTGGTCTGAAAAAGCTCATCACCGCCAAGCCGGGTGAATACACCTTCGCCCAGACCTTCCCCACCGGCACCCACGCCATGTGGCTCTACTACTGGCTGGCGGCCAACGACATCAATCCCATGAGGGATGTCAAAGTCATCACCGTGCCGCCGCCGCAAATGGTGGCCAACATGCGCGTCGGCAACATGGACGGCTTCTGTGTCGGCGAACCGTGGAACAACCGTGCGATCATGGACAAGATCGGCTTCACCGCGGTGACGACCCAGGACATCTGGGCGGACCACCCCGAGAAGGTGCTAGGCACCACCGCCGAGTTCGTACAAAAGAACCCGAATACAGCGCGTGCCATGACGGCGGCCGTTCTCGAAGCAGGTCGCTGGATCGACGCATCGCTGACCAATCGCCGTACCACGGCCGAGACCATCGCGCAAAAATCCTACGTCAACACCGACATGGACGTGATCCTCGAACGCATGCTGGGCCGCTACCAGAACGGGCTGGGTAAGGCATGGGACGACAAGAATCACATGAAATTCTTCAACGACGGAGCGGTGAACTTTCCCTATCTGTCCGACGGCATGTGGTTCCTCACCCAGCACAGGCGCTGGGGTCTGCTCAAGAGCGATCCGGATTACCTGGCCGTGGCCAAGGCGGTGAACCGCATCGACGTCTACAAGCAGGCGGCGACCGCCGCAGGCGCGAACGTGCCCAAGTCCGACATGCGCACGTCCAAGCTCATCGACGGCGTCGTCTGGGACGGCAAGGACCCGAAGAAGTACGCCGGATCGTTCAAGGTCCAGGCGTGAAGTGTGGCGTGCGGTGGCGACCCCGCCGCACGTCGCGATTTCCCCTCTGCCCACGAAGGAGAGTCAGAAAATGACAGCTGCAACAATCGGCCACGACAAGGTGGCGACGATGTTAGACGTCGAACCGAACAGGGATTCGGCCAGGGCGAGCGCGGCAAAGGCACTTGCCCTCGCTGAGGCCGCCAACGAGACGCCCGCGACCGTTGCCGAAGCGCCGACAGCCGGGCCGGCGCGTCGCTTCGCCTCTGGCGCGGCGGTTCAGCGCGTCGTACCGCCGCTGCTTGGCCTGCTGCTGCTGGTCGGCATCTGGGCGCTGGTGGCGAGCAAAAGCAGCGGATTTCCCGGACCCGCGCAAACCTGGGATGCCGCCGTCAAGGTATTCGCCGATCCGTTCTATCAGAACGGGCCGAATGACCAGGGCATCGGCTGGAACGTGCTGACCTCGCTGAAACGCGTCGGCATCGGCTTCGGCTTCGCCGCCCTGGTGGGCATTCCACTCGGCTTCATCATCGGCCGCTTCGCCTTCATGAACAAGATGCTTGAGCCCATCATCAGCCTGCTGCGCCCGGTCTCGCCGCTGGCCTGGCTGCCCATCGGCCTGATGGTGTTCAAGGCGGCGGATCCGGCGGCCACCTGGACCATCTTCATCTGCTCCATCTGGCCCATGATCATCAACACCGCCGTGGGCGTGCAGCGCGTGCCCGAGGATTACATGAACGTGGCGCGGGTGCTCAATCTTTCCGAGTGGAAGATCGTCACCAAGATCCTCTTCCCGGCGGTGCTGCCCTACATGTTGACCGGCATCCGGCTGTCCATCGGCACCGCCTGGCTGGTGATCGTCGCGGCAGAGATGCTGACCGGCGGCGTGGGCATCGGCTTCTGGGTGTGGGACGAGTGGAACAACCTCAAGGTCGAGCACATCGTCATCGCCATCTTCGTCATCGGCGGCGTCGGCCTGCTGCTGGAACAGGCTCTGCTGTTCATCGCCAAGCGTTTCTCCTACGAGTGAAGGAATCCATCATGGCAAGGATCGTGCAAGTCGAGAACGCCGGCATGGCGTTCGAAACCAAGAAGGGTCGGTTCGTCGCGTTACGCAACATCAACCTCAATATCGAGGAGGGCGAGTTCGTTTCCCTGATCGGTCACTCCGGCTGCGGCAAGTCCACCCTGCTCAATCTCATCGCCGGCCTGCTCAAGCCCACCTCCGGCTATCTCTTCTGCGCCGGACGGGAGATCGGCGGGCCGGGACCGGAGCGTGCCGTGGTGTTCCAGAACCACTCGCTGCTGCCCTGGCTCACCTGCTTCGACAATGTCTATCTGGCGGTGGAGCGGGTCTTCGGCGCGAAGGAAGGCAAGGCGAAGCTCAAGCAGCGCAGCCACGATGCGCTGGCCATGGTGGGCCTCACCCACGCCGAGACCAAGTATCCCCACGAGATCTCCGGCGGCATGAAGCAGCGCGTCGGCATCGCCCGGGCCCTGTCCATGCAGCCGAAGATCCTGCTGTTGGACGAGCCGTTTGGCGCCTTGGATGCGCTCACACGCGCCCGGCTCCAGGACGAACTGATGGAAGTCATGGAACAGACCGGCGCGACCGTAGTCATGGTCACCCACGACGTGGACGAAGCGGTGCTGCTCTCCGATCGCATCGTCATGATGACCAACGGCCCGGCGGCAACCATCGGCGAGATTCTGAACGTCGAGCTGCCCTGGCCGCGGGAGCGGCTGAAGCTGGCCCACGATGCTCGGTTCGCTGAGTACCGCGCTTCGCTGCTGGAGTTCCTCTACCGCAAGCAGCTAAAAGTGGCGGCCTGAGCATGCCGAGCGCGGGACTTAGCGCGGTGTCATAAGCAGGTAGGCGAGTACGAGGTTGCCGAGCAGCGACAGAGCCAGTAGCACCGCCAACAGGCGCAGCGGCGCGCGCTGGGCGAGCGGCATGCGGCGCGGCGCGCGCAGGGGGCGGTTGGCGCCGCGCTCGATGGCGAGCAGGAACTCCTCGGCGGTCTCGAAGCGGTCCGGCTGATCGCGCGCCACCGCTTTCAGAATCACCGCTTCCAGCCACGCCGGTATGTCCGGCCGATAGCGCGTCGGCGGCAGCGGATTGCCGAACTTCGGGTGTTGAAACGGCTCGATCTCTCCGTAGGGATATTTGCGCGTCAGCAGGTGGTAGAGCGTCACCCCCGTGGCATAGAGATCGCTGCGTTCGTTGGCTGTCGCGCCGGCAAGCAGCTCCGGCGCCATGTAGCTCGGCGTGCCCGGATTGTTGATCTCGTTGAACTCGACGCCGTCGGAGGCGGCGACGCCGAGATCCAGGATGCGCAGCCGACCGTCGCTGCCCAGATGCAGATTGTCGGGCTTGATGTCGCGATGAACGATACCCTGCCGATGCAGGGCGGCGACACCCTTGAGGGTACGCATGGCGAGCTGCGCGGCTTCCGGCGGCGCAAACCGGTGGCCGCGTTCGAGCATGGCCTTGAGCGTCACCCCCTCGTGCCAGCTCATCAGGTAGTACAGGTGCGCGCGCAGATCGTGCCCGATCACGCGCGGGAAGTACTCGGATGTCGCGCGCCGGGCGAGCCACTCCTCGTACACCAGCGCTGCCGTGGACTCGTCGTCGGCCGCGTCCGGGCGCAATGTCTTCATCACCATCTGCTCGCCGGTGGCGGCATTGCGGACGCGATATAGCAGGGTGACGCGCGATTCGTGCAACAGATCCTGCACCGTCAGACCGTCGATCTCCTGGCCGGGCTTCAGCCGCGGCGGCAGCGGCAGCTTGCGTGCGCCGGCGAGCGAGTCGCGCAGGTTCAGCTTCGGCAGCGCGAGGACGTGCAGGACGAGGGCGGTGCAGTTGTCCTGGGCACCGTAGCGCAGCGCTTCCTGGACGAACGCATTGGCACATTCCGCGGGGTCGGCATGAACATGCAGCAATTCAGCGATACGCGCATCGCCCAGCGTGTGCCAGACACCATCGCTCATGAGGGCAAAAGCGTCGCCCTGCTCGAGTTCGCCGTCGCCGTAATCCACCGCCAGGTGCGGGTCGAGGCCGATTGCCCGGCGCAGCACATTGTGCAGCTCCGGATGATCCCAGACGTGATCTTCCGTGAGTCGCGTGAGACGCCCGCCGCGCATGAGGTAGATACGGGAATCGCCGACGTGGGCCGTCGTGTACCGCGTACCGCGCAGGACGAGGGCCGACAGTGTGGTTGCCATGCCGGCGGCCTCGCGCGACTTGGCTGCGTGGGCGATCAGCCAGCGATTGAGCGCGCCGAGGATCGTGTCCAGGGCGTGGGGGACGCTCCACGTGTCCGGCGTCGCGTAGTAGTCGGACAACAGCCCGCGTACCGTGAACTCAGCGGCTTCGCGTCCGTTGGCGTGACCGCCGACGCCGTCGGCCACCGCCGCCACAAGGCCTTTCGACTCCAGCTCCGCGCCCTCGGGCGTCACGGCGCCGCAGAAATCTTCGTTGCGCGGGCGCGGGCCGGTGAGCGAGCAATGGCCGAGGGATACTTGGAGGGTCATGCACAAAGTTTAACCGCACAGGACACAGACGACGCAGAGTTCGGCAGAGGGCGCTTCATAGAAGAAGCCTTCCTCTGTGTCCTCCGCGTCCTAAGCGGTGCGAATCAGATCTTCGCCGTGGTCAGGTGCGCTGCGCCCCAGGTCGTGCGCCAGCGCGTCTTCACGCCGGTGAGGCCGGCGAGCGCCAGCAGGGCGAGAGCGGCGAAAACGAGAAAGCCCACCTGATAGCTGCCGGTGATCTGCTTCGAGTAACCGAGGCTGGAGGCGAGATAGAAACCGCCGATGCCACCAGCCATGCCGACCAGTCCCGTCATGACGCCGATCTCTTTGCGGAAGCGCTGGGGCACCAACTGGAACACGGCGCCGTTGCCCATACCCAGCGCCAGCATGGCGCAGACGAAGGCGCCCAGGGCAAGCCAGGCGTTCGGCAGGTTGAAGCTGACGATGGCGAGGAACGCCGCCGCGAGTACGTACATGACCGACAGGCTCTTGATGCCGCCGACGCGGTCGGCCACATTGCCGCCGATGGGGCGCACCAGCGAGCCGGCGAACACGCAGGCGGCGGTGAAGAAGCCTGCGGTCTTTGGATCGAGTCCGTACTGGGTATTGAAATAGATGGTCAGGGACGACGCGAGACCGACGAAGCCGCCGAAGGTGACCGAGTAGAAGAACATGAACCACCAGGCGTCGCGGTCCCGGAGCACCTTGAAGTAGTCGGTCAGGTGCTTGGCCGGCGGGCAATCGGGGGCATCCTTGGCCAGGACGACGTAGAGCACGAACACGGCGCCGAGGGGAATCAGGGCCAGCCCGAACACGTTCGTCCAGCCATAGGCGGCCGCCAGACCGGGGGCGAAGAGTGCCGCCAGCGCGGTTCCCGAGTTGCCCGCGCCGGCGATGCCCAGCGCCGTGCCCTGATGCTCGGGCGGATACCAGCGCGAGGCGAGCGGCAGCGCCACCGCGAACGATGCGCCGGCTACACCCAGGAACAGGCCGAGCAGCAGCGTCTGCTCGTAGGAGTGGATGCCGTACTTCCACGCCGCCAGCAGCGCGCCCATGACGATGACCTGGCCGATGGCGCCGGCCAACCTCGGCTTGAGGTGATCCACCAGCACGCCCATCACCATGCGCAGCAGCGCGCCGGCCAGCACGGGGGTCGCTACCATCAGCCCCTTTTCGGCATGGCTGAGGTTGAGATCCTTGGCGATCTGCACCCCGAGCGGACCGAGCATGACCCACACCATGAAGGCGAGGTCGAAGTAGAGAAATGCCGCCAGCAGCGTGGGCGGGTGACCGGCCTTGAGAAATGACTTCTTGTCCATGATTGCGTTAGACCAATATCGATACCTTTGTCATGTTCCGCTACGCCAGCAGGTACACGTTGCCCTGCTCGACCTTGACCTCGATGCGCCCCGCGCAGCCCACGTCCGGGGCCACGGCCTCGCCATCCTCGAGCGAGATCTTCCAGCCATGTAGGGGACAGGTGACCTGGCGGCCATGGACGATGCCCTGGGAAAGGGGGCCGCCTTTGTGCGGGCACTTGTCATGCAGCGCAAACACCTCGTCTGCGGCCGTGCGGAAAACGGCGATATCGCCGGACTTGCTTCTCACCACGCGCGCGCCCAGCATCGGGATGTCCTGCAGGGAACAGATCCGCTTCCATTGCGCGGTAACGGGCTTGGTTCTTCTGGCGGTTGCTTCCACGGGGTTGCCTCTCGAATCGTGAATCGTTCAATGGGAGAAATCGGTATGCATTGCCGCGGTCAATGGCCATCGGGCAGAACGCCGAGCTGCGGCATCCGCGCCAGGCCGACCTCGCGCGCGTGTTCGACGAATCCCTTGTTGCGCCAGAAGAATGCGCCCGGCATGGTGGTCGGAATGACCAGGACGTAGAACAGGGCGCGGCCGAGGACGGCGGCAGGCAATGCGACAGCTGCCAGCGGCGCGAGCAGCGACAGTTGACCCGTGACGGCCATGGCGAGCGCCAGCGCGAAGGCGAGCCCGAGCAGGCCGTTGCGCAGCAGATAGGGCCAGCCGTAGCGTGTCGTCTGCTCGTAATGGGAGGCTGCACCTTCGTCGCCGCGCGCCTTCAGATCGCGGGCATGGGCCAGCAGTCCGAGCCCCTCCAGGGCGACGCCCGCGGCGATGGCGCTGCCGAGTACTGCGGCGAGTGCCGGGGTGATCGCGCCTGTGGCAGTGCCGATCAGTGCCAGCAGCAGGCCGCCGAACGTGAGCGCGGTGCCGACGAAGGCCGCCGCCGTGTGCCAGTGGTCCCAGAACGGGCGCGCTGGTATGCGATAGAGCTTGATCATGTAATAGCCGCCGAACGCCAGACCAAGCAAGGCCATGACGGCGCTGGCTGGCTTCAGGACATCAGCGACAGGCAAACCAGGCAGTAGCGTGAACAACGTGTAACCGGCCAGACCGCCAAAGAACAGCGACACGCCGGCGATCTCGCGGCTCACGGGTGACAGGCGCAAGTTGTTGAAGCCGCGGTAGAAGCGCAGCGGTTTGCCCAGGTGCATGTTGAGCCTGAACAGACCGTAGGCCATCAGGGCGAGCATGACCAACAGCGTCGTCAGGCTGTTCAGCGCTTCCAATCCCGGCAGCATGAGCATGACGAAGGCGCCCATCACGGTCTGCACGCTCAGCGTGAACGCAATGTGGGCATTCTCGTGGGAACCGAGCAGCTTCTTCAGGTTCCACTGGCGCTCGAAACCGTATTTGGGATCCAGCACCGGCGTGAACTTCCCGGTGCCGTCGTCGCGATGGTATTTGAGCGGCTGGCTGTCCACCCGAACCATGTCGCGCTGGGTGGTGCGCGTCTGCTGGAAGCGGATGTTGGGATGGGTGATGTCGGTGCGCGGGAAGCCGGGGATCTCCGCCTTGGCCTGGCTGCGTCCTTCGGGAATGTTCTCGATGACGCCGAAGTCCAGCGCTTTGCCCAGGCAGGCCGCGACGCAGGCGGGCTTCAGTCCGACCTCGAGCCGGTCCACGCACATGTTGCACTTGGACACCTGACCTTTCACGGGGTCCAACTGCGGCGCGTTGTAGGGGCACACCCAGGTGCAGTAGCCGCAGCCGAAGCAGATGTCCGGGTCCTGCAACACGGCGCCGTATTCCGCGAACTTGGTGTAGGCGCGCGTCGGGCAACCCTTGAGACAGACCGGGTTGTCGCAGTGGTTGCAGGCCATGGAAATATTGATGCGCTGGTAGTTCGGGTACGTGCCGCCCTCGACGAAGCCCACCGAGCGGAATGCGATGTGCGCCGGGTTGTCGTTCTTCTCCGAACAGGCCGCTTCGCAGGCGTGGCAGGCGATGCAATTGTCGGCGTTGAAGAAGAACCCGTGCTGCTTGTAGCGGTTGGGATTGGCGCCGATATCGGGGTTGCCGTTGATGCGCAGGCTGGCACCGCGCAGGGGATCGCCCTCCGGCACGGTCTCGATCGGTTTGCCGTAACGGTTGAGCGGCTGGCTGGAAGGATCGTTGAGACGCGCGTAATCCGGTTCGTCGGGGCGTGCCGGAAAGATGCTGCGCCGCTCTTTGGCGTTCGTTGGTGTGCTGTCGTGCTCCTTCGAACCAGAGGGGCGGGCGCCGACGTTCTCCAGGGCAACGCCGGTCGATGGGTGCGACAGTTCAGCTTGTCCGCTTTCGCCGAAATGACGAATCGTTGTCGTGGCGGTGTTCATGATCAGAACGTCCTCATCTCCATGGAGAGCTTCGCCGCCGCCGCCTGATCGGCGATGCGCTCGATGCGCACGGCAGACTGCTTGTATGCCGGCTGGCGCGAGTAGGGATCGAGCAAGCCCAGGGTCAGGCGGTTGGCGCAGTCGTGGAAGTGGAAGGGCAGGAAGACCATGTTCTTCGGCACCCGCTGGGTGGGCATGGCCATGGCCACGGCGTCCGAGCGGCGCGACACCAGGCGCACGTACTCGCCGCGGCGAATGCCCAGCTCCGCCGCCGCATCCGGATTGATCTCGATGAACGGGATCGGGCTGAACTTGTTGTTGTTGCCGATCTTGCCGGTCTTGGTGCGGCCGTGCCAATGCTCGATGAGGCGGCCGGTATTGAGCCAGAAGGGGAACATCTCATCGGGCACTTCGTTGTTGTCGATGAACGGCAGGGGGATGAGCTTGGCCCGGCCATCCGGAAAGCTGAACGTGCCGTCCGCGGTGTACAGCCGCTTGCCGCCCTTGGGCGGTGTCTCGCCGCGTTGCCGCTGCTCGGCGGTGTAGGGCCACTGGATGCCGCGGTTGCGCTCGATCAGCTCGTGGTCCATGCCGGAGATGTCGGCCAGCCGTCCGCGCGAGATCTCGCGCATCTCCAGGAATATGTCAGCAGCGTTCTCGGGAAACTTCACCCGGCCTTCCCTGTTGAACCGCTCCGCCACCCGGTTGAAGATCCACAGGTCCGGCTTCGCCTCGCCGGGGGGCAGCGTCACCGGCTTGACGCGGTTGATGCGCCGCTCGGTGTTGGTCATGACACCATCCTTTTCCGCCCAGGTGCCGGCGGGCAGAAAGACATGGGCATACTGGGCGCTTTCGCTGTCCTGATAGCAGTCCTGCACGCAGCAGAACTCCAGCTTCTCCATGGCCCTGCGGATGCGCGCCGTGTTGGGCAGCGAGGAGAGCGGGTTGGTGGCGATCAGCCATATGCCCTTGATTTGACCGGCCTCCATGGCCTGGTAGATGTCGGTCTGCAACATGCCCCGCTTCTTGGGGAAGAATTCCGGGTCCACGTTCCAGAACCTGGCCACTTCCTCGCGATGCTCGGGCACTTCCAGGAGCCGGTAGTTGGGCAGACCGGAGCAGGACGACCATTCCCGCGTGCCCATGGCGTTGCACTGGCCGGTGATGGACAGGGAGGTGCCGCCCGGCTTGCCGATGTTGCCGGTGATCAGCGCCAGGTTGTTGATGCCCACCACGCCATCGGAGCCGTGGGTGGATTGGTTGATGCCCATGGTCCAGATCTGCATGGCCGCCTCGGCCTTGGCGAAGGTGCGCGCCACGACGCGGATCGTGTCTTCGTCGATGCCGCAGATCTTCGACGCGGTGACCGGATCGTATTTCTCCACTTCGGCGCGCAGGGCGTCGACGCCGATGGTGTTGGCGTCGATGTAGCGCTGGTCGTGCAGGCCCTCCTTGAAGATGACATGCATCAGGGCGTTTTGCAGCACCACGTCGGTGCCGGGCCGGATGGGCAGATGCATGTGGGCGTTCTGCGCCAGCATGGTGACGCGCGGGTCCACCACGATCAACGGGAAGTTACGCTTCTCCTGGGCCTCCTTCAGGCGCCAGTAGATGATGGGGTGTTGCTCGGGCAGGTTGGAGCCCCAGGCGATCAGACAGTCGGTGTGCTCGAAGTCTTCGTAGCATCCGGGCGGGCCGTCGGACCCGAAGGAGCGCTTGTAGCCGGACACGGCCGAGGACATGCACAGCGTGGTGTTGCCGTCGTAGTTGTTGGTGCCTATGAGCCCCCGCGTCAGCTTGCCCAGGGTGTAGAACTCCTCGGTGAGCATCTGGCCGGTGGAGATGATGGCGAACGAGTCCCGCCCGTACGCCGCCTGGATGCGCACGATCTCGTCGTGCAGCGTGTCGAGGGCTGCGTCCCAAGTGGCGGGCCGCCATTCGTCGTGCCAGCGCGCGCGCATCAGCGGCTTCGTGCCGCGGCCGGCGGAGGTGAACAGTTCGTGCTCGAAGATACCCTTGAGGCAGAGCTTGCCACGGTTCACGTCGGCATCGGCGACACCCCGCGAGGCCACCGGCTTGCCCTCGGCATTCAGTCCGACTTCGATGGAGCAGCCGGTGGAGCAGTAGCCGCAGGCGGCATACTTCCACTCGACCACGCCCTTGTCGGCGATCTTGATCGGGTTCTTTTTGCGACGGCCGAACAGCATCTTTCAGTCCCCCGCTCAGGCTTCCAGCATTTCGAACTCGCGCGACAGCTCGCTCTTCACGGCGCGCTCCGCCCAGGGATCCTTGTAGTCGCGCAGCGCGTAGAGCAGCCGCTCATAGAGCGCCTTGCGGTTGGCGGCGTCGTCCACCACCTTGCTCTTGACGTAGTCGAGGCCGACGCGGGTGACGTAGTGCACCGTGCGCTCCAGGTAGTAGCCTTCCTCGCGGTAGAGCTGTAGGAAGGCGCCGGAGTACTCCAGCACCTCCTCGTCGCTCTTCACCTTGCACAGGAACTGGGCCACCTCGGTCTTGATGCCGCCGTTGCCGGCGATATAGATCTCGTAGCCGGAATCGACGCCGATGACGCCCACGTCCTTGATGCCGGCCTCGGCGCAGTTGCGCGGGCAGCCCGACACGGCCAGCTTCACTTTGTGGGGCGACCACATGCCGAACAGCATCTTCTCCAGCTTGACGCCCATGCTCATGGACAGTTGCGTGCCGAAGCGGCAGTGCTCGGCGCCGACGCAAGTCTTCACCGTGCGAATGGACTTGCCATAGGCATGGCCGGAAACCATGCCGGCCTTGTTGAGGTCGGCCCATACCCTGGGCAGGTCTTCCTTCTTGATGCCGAGAAGGTCGACGCGTGCGCCGCCGGTCATCTTGACGGTGGGCACGTTGTACTTCTCGGCGACGTCGGCGATGACGCGCAGCTCGGCCGGCGTGGTAAGGCCGCCCCACATGCGTGGCACGACGGAGAAGGTGCCGTCCTTCTGGATATTGGCGTGGGCGCGCTCGTTGATGAAGCGCGACTGGGGATCGTCGTGGGCCTCGTGGGGCCAGGTGGACACCAGATAGTAGTTGAGGGCCGGGCGGCAGGTGGCGCAGCCGTTGGGCGTCTTCCAGTCCATGAACTGCATGGCCTCGGCAATAGTGAGCAGTTTGTTCTCGCGGATGGCCTTGCGCACCTCGCCGTGGGAAAGATCGGTGCAGGCGCACACCGGCTTGTCTTTGCTGTCCGCTGGTTGGTAGGCGCCGCCGACGCAGGAGGCGAGAATCTGTTCCACCAGACCGGTGCAGGAACCGCAGGAGCTCGATGCTTTGGTGTGCTTGCGCACGTCCTCAAGGGTGAACAGGCCGTTTTCCTTGATGGCCTTGACAATGGTGCCCTTGCACACGCCGTTGCAGCCGCAGATCTCGGCGTCGTCGGACAGCGCAGCGGCGCTGCTGGCCCCCTTGTGTCCGACGTCGCCCAGGTGGTGCTGGCCGAACATCAGGTGGTCGCGCATCTCGTGAATGTCCTGGCCGTCCTTGAGCAGCTGGAAATACCAGGCACCGTCCACCGTGTCGCCGTACATGACGGCGCCGACGATCCTGTTGTCCCTGAGCACGAGTTTCTTGTACACGCCGCCCGCCGGATCGTGCAGCACGATTTCCTCGGTGTTGCCCCCGCCCATGAAATCACCGGCAGAAAACAGATCGATACCGGTGACTTTGAGCTTCGTGGAGGTGACCGAGCCGGTATAGCGGCCGATGCCGTAGTGGGCGAGGTGATTGGCCGCCACTTTCGCCTGCTCGAACAGCGGCGCTACCAGTCCGTAAGCGATGCCGCGGTGGGAGACGCACTCGCCCACGGCATAGATGCGCGGGTCGAAGGTCTGCATGGTGTCGTTCACCACGATGCCGCGGTTGCAGTGAATGCCCGAGGCCTCGGCCAACTCGGTGTTGGGCCGGATGCCGACGGCCATCACCACCAGATCGGCGGGAATGGAGTCGCCGTCCCCCCGCTCGTCGCCGGGGCCGGGCTTGAACTTGATGGCGCATACGCGCCCCGACTCGCCCTTGATCAACGCCTCGGTCTGCCTTTCCAGCAGGAACTTGAGTCCCTTCGCCTCCAGCGACTTTTGCAGCATGCCGGCGGCGGCGCGGTCAAGCTGGCGCTCCATCAGCCACGGCATGAGATGCACCACGGTGACGTCCATGCCACGCAGCTTCAACCCGTTGGCGGCCTCCAGACCGAGCAGTCCGCCGCCGATGACGACGGCGTGCCTATAGCGGGAAGCGGCGTCGATCATCTCGTCCGTGTCGCGGATGTCGCGATAGGAAATGACACCCGGGAGATCGCCACCCGGCACGGGCAGCATTACGGGATTGGAACCGGTGGCGAGCAGCAGCCGGTCGTACTGGGCTTCTGTGCCGTCGGCGGCGATGACCTTTCGTGCCCGGCGATCGATACGTGAAATCTTCTTGTTCAGGTGCAGCGTGATGCCGTGCTGGCCATACCAGTCCACATCGTTGAGCATGATGTCGCGGATCGTCATCTCACCGGCCAGCACCGGCGAGAGAAGAATGCGGTTGTAGTTGGCGTGGGGCTCGGCGCCGAAAACGGTGATGTCGTACATGTCCGGGGCGATCTTGAGCAGTTCCTCGATGGACCGCACGCCCGCCATGCCGTTGCCGACGAGAACCAGCTTCATCTTCTTCATCTTGCAATGTCTCTCTTCCGAAGGGGAGTGCCCTGCACACACAAGGCAGATAAGAACCAACGAGCAAGCGCTGTGCCATGCCGGCAATGACAGGCGTTATCGTGCGGCAGGTCACGTTGTGGCGCGGCGTTGCGCCATCGCCTTGCACTGTGCTGGTGCGGCGTGCTGAACTCTGGTGCGTGATTGCGACTGATCAGGCTGCCCGCGCGTGGGCGCCGAGGGCGATAATGGCTTTCGCCTGATTGAAATCGTCTGTCTTGCCGGCGCCGTACACACAGCATGCGAGCTGATTGGCGAGCGGCGGCGGCAGCGGCGTGCGGCCGTCCAGAACACCGCGAATCCAAGCTGCGGTTGCCCGTGCGTCGACGCCTTGCGGCAGATTCCGGGTGTGGCTGACCGGCGTGTGCTCCGCCGCGAACAACGAAACCACCATGCCGTCGGTCACAAGCTCCAGCGTCGGGCGGCACTGCGGGTCGGCATAGGCTTCGCCTTCGGTCGCGCGCATGACGAGCGCACGCGTCCCGGATAGAGCAACGAATTCGCGCAGCGTCGCGCAGTCGGCGTCGCGCGAAGCGGGGATCAGCCGCAGGCTGTGTCCTGCGAACGGATCGAGGGTCTTCGCAGCCGCGTGCGCGCAGTTGCGCATGCCGAGCATTCCGCGCAGGCTGAGCAGACTCGCCAGACCGGGCGCCAGCGCGCTCAGTGGCACGAGCGCGAGGTTGGCGCGCTGCAGCTCGTTTTGCGCTTCGGCCAAAGACGAGCAGGGCAGCACGCCAAGTTCGCGAAATACCGCTGCGCTGCTTACCCCGCCGTAAGCCTCGAGCGTGCAATGCACCAGCACCGGCACCTCCAGACGCGCCAGCAGCAGCGCAACCAGTGGCATCAGATTGGGATGCACGTGGGCGCCGTGGTAGCTCGGTATCACCACTGGCAGGACACGATCATGGGAGGGCAGGAGCTGGCAGGTGCGGCGCGCTAGCGCGCTATGGAACCCCTGCAGTTCGGCAACCGTGGTTCCCTTTAGGCGCAGTGCTGCCAACAGCGCGCCGAGCTGGATGTCGGGAACCGCCTGATCGAGCATGGCCGCGAATACTTGCTCGGCCTCGTCTGATGAAAGCGCCGACGGACTATCTGAGTTGCATAGTTCGCGTATTAGTTGCGGCAGATTCAACGTTGTCTCCGACGTTATTGTGGGCGGCAACGGGCCGTCTCGTGCTGCCGCGGTAACAGACTGCCATCTCGGAAGCGCGGGCGTGACGCCCGCATAGGAGTTGGTTGCTGCGCATGACGGTTTGGGCTAGCAACGTGCGTGCCATGGGGTACGCGCACAGACCCAGTGCCGGCGTTACGTTAGCGGGAGCCTTGCCGGATGGTACTGATTGCCGCCGATCCTGGTGCATGAGTGGCCGGCGTGCATCACAGTGGTGCAGAGGGGCATCAGGCCGCAGGGCCATGAAGGTATACAATGGCCGGCCTCGGCGACCATACACTGCATGGATTTCGTTTACTTCCGTTGTGCTGCCGGAGGATGGCCGGCAAGTCAGGACACATGACCCGTGGCAATCAAAGCCGGCCGACCAACCGCACCCGGCTGATCAACGCAAAGCGTTTCCGCGCGCTGGCGGCGGCGCCGGTGGGCATCTTCGGCACCGACCCGCAGGGGACGCTTGCTTTCGCCAATCGTCGGGCATTCGAAATCGCCGGCATCGCACCGAGGGAAGCGCTGGAGGATGCGTTGCTCGCGCCCCTGCACGATGACGATCGGGATCGCGTCGTGGCGGCGTGGCGCTCGGCGTTGGCGCAGAGCGTGCCGTTTCGCTCCGAGCACCGCCTCGTCCGAGACGATGGTGCGGCGGTGTGGGTGTTGGTTCAGGCGGTGCCAGAGGTTGATGAGCAGGGCAGCATTGCCGGCTGGATCGGAACGCTGAGCGACATCACCGAGCGCAAGCGCACCGAACTGGAGCTCGAAGACACGTCGCGCCGCCTGCGCCGGCTCACCGCACACATCGAATCCGTGCGTGAGGAGGAGAGTGCACGCATGGCACGGGAAGTGCATGATCAGCTGGGCAGCACGCTGACGATGGTGAAGCTGGGGCTGGCAACGGCGCTGGAGAAGATCGAGGCCGGGCAGCCCCTGCACGAGCGGCTAACGTCCCTTCTTGGGCTTACGGAAGGCGCCCTGCAGACGGTGAAGAAGATCTCCTCGGCACTGCGGCCGGCCATGCTCGACACGCTCGGCCTGGTGGCGACAGTCAAGTGGCACGCAGAGGAGTTCACGCGGCTGACAGGCATTCGGGCCGAGTTGCGCCTGCCCGAGTACATCCGCTTGTCATCGCAGCGCGCCACCGCGGTATTTCGCATCATTCAGGAGGCGCTGACCAATGTCGCGCGCCACTCTCAAGCGAAGACAGTTGCCATCCACGCGCGCAAGAGCCGCGGCGAGTTGGTGGTCAGGATCGCCGACGACGGCGTCGGCATGGGCGGTGACAGCCAGTCCGGCACGGGTACCTTCGGTCTTCTGGGCATGCGCGAACGCGCCCTCTATCTCGGCGGTGAGGTGATCATCGAGGCCGCGGCGGCTGGCGGAACGACGGTAACGCTCCACCTGCCCCTGGAGGACCCCGGTCATTCAAAGCAACGACGGGAGGCCGCCCATGGTGCGGATACTGATCGTCGATGACCATGTGGTGGTGCGCGAAGGGCTCAAGCAGTTCCTTGCCGAAACACCCGACATGACCATCGCCGGCGAGGCGAGTTGCGCGCGCGAGGCGCTGGCCATGATCAAGAGCGGGCAATGGGACCTGGTTCTGCTCGACATAGCCATGCCGGATCAGAACGGGCTCGCCGCGCTCAAGCGTATCAAGCGGGAAAAGCCCGGACTGCCGGTGCTGATCTTCAGCAACTTCTCCGAGGACGAGTACGCGTTGTCCAGCCTGAAGGCTGGTGCCGCGGGCTACCTGAGCAAGGACAGCACGCCCGAGCAATTGCGCGAGGCCATCCGCCGCGTAGTGCAGGGCGGCCGTTACGTTGGTCCCGGTCTGGCGGAGAAGCTGCTTTCCGACAGCATTCCGAAGCAGGAGCAGGCAGCGCACGAGCGATTGAGCCGTCGCGAGTTTGACATACTCATTCGCATTGCCGGAGGGCGCTCCCTGACCCAGATCGGCGAGGACCTGCATCTGAGCGTCAAGACTATCGGCACCTATCGCAAGCGAATTCTGGAAAAGCTGGCCATGGGCAGCAATGCCGAGCTGACGCGCTATGTCGTAAAGCATCGCCTCGACGAATAGGGGCGGGCGCCGAAACGCATCGCCCGGGACGGCGCTTTGTAGGAAGAATCTTACGACCGTGGGGCGCAATTCCTACACACATTCAGAAGGGGCTGATAGCCTTCGTGGCACGAATCAAGGACCATTGCGCCTTCATTGCGGAAACAGCGTGAACTTTCCGGAAGAACCCGGGTCTGCCTTGCTGCGGGTCGTGATTTCCGGCCAGGCATACGAACTGCTGTAACGTTGCGGTACCACACTGCGCGCGCTGCCCCTGACGACGCCCGACGCAGACAAAAGCCGTTCGGTCCGTCGGCACCCGGGCGGAGCGGCACGAAATGCGGGGGCGCAAACTCACTTTTCCAACCCAGGATTGGAGGTACTTATCATGATTCATGCAGCGGATTCGTTCGGCACGTTGTTCAAGTGCAATGTCGATGCAACGCGGCGTTACGCCATCTGGGTGCTTGACGGCGTCGAGCGCGTCGTCAAACTGCAACTCGATACTTTTGAAACGTTGTGCGCGGAAACAGGCAAGGCCGCGCAGGCGAGCTTGCCGAAAGGTGCGTTGTACGCACCGTTGCCGCGCTGGGACTCGACGGTGCAGGAAACCACGCAGCACACGGTAGATCTGGTGCGTTCTTACTCCGACGCGGCCAAACATTGGCTGGCCGAATTCAATGGGATCCTGCAGGAGCAAGAGCACGCGTTCAACCGGCATCTTGTCGAAAGCGTGGAAGAGTTCGTCGATTTTGCCGGCATGCGGGAAGGACGGGCCGCTGGCGAGCGTCGTCGCGAGCCGGCGCACGTCGAGCGTAAGTCGTCGCACAAGCTCGCGGCATAGCGAGCGCCAGGTCTGCCTCCGACCCCGCGCGTCGGTCGTGGGAACGGGGGTGACCGGAAACGGAGGAGACAGGTATTGAAAGCGATAACCAGCGAAATCGTAGAAGTGGTCGGCAAACGTGCGGCGGGCGCACTGCCGGCCGGGACGGGGCCGCAGGGCTACCGGCTTGCGCCGGGCTTCTATCTTGTTCTGTGGCCGATGGCACGGCCGTGTCGCGATGCTGCGCGGCAGGCCCGCTACTTCGGGCCGTTTTCCGAGCGCTCGGTGGCGGAGCGACTCAAAACCGGCGCTGCCTACCTCGGCATCATCGCCGCGCGCGAGACTGTGGTGCGCACCGAAGCCAGCTGTGCCGTTGCCGCCTGATTGCCCCTTTTGCGCAGGCTGCGAAGCGTGTAATCTCTGACGCTCGAATACTCGAGCGGCGACAAGCTCTTCAGCCTGACCACAGCGAAGCACCTACACATCTGCGCGCCGGGGCGTGCCGATGCGCGTGTGAAGACCACTGCATCGTCGCGGTCGGAGTACCGTAAGCCAAAGGAGGCAGCGACGTGCAGGTCGGATTCATCGGACTCGGCATCATGGGGCGTCCCATGGCCATCAACGTCGCCCGGGGCGGCCATTCCCTTCACGTCTGGGCGCGTCGTCCCGAGGCGCTCGAGCCGCTGACTGCCGTCGGTGCCCGCGCGTACGGCAGCGCCGCAGACGTTGCGCGCCATTCGCAGGTCGTGATCACGATGGTTGCCGATGCACCCGACGTGGAACAGGTGACTGTTGGCGCCGGCGGCATTGCCGAAGGCGCCAAGCCCGGGCTGATCGTGATCGACATGAGCACCATCGCTCCGGCTGCGGCCGCGCGCATCGCCGCGAACCTGAACGAGTCGGGCGTAGCCATGCTCGATGCCCCCGTCTCCGGCGGCGAGGTGGGGGCAATCAACGCCACGCTGTCCATCATGGTCGGCGGCAGCGCCGAAGCGTTTGGCCGCGTCAAGCCTATCCTCGAATGCATGGGAAGGAACATCGTGCATGTAGGCGCCTGCGGCGCCGGGCAGGTGGCCAAGGCGTGCAACCAGATCGTCACCGGCATGGGCGTGGCGGCAGTGGCCGAGGCACTGAATTTCGCCCGGAAGAGCGGCGTGGATCCGGCCCGCGTGCGCGAAGCGCTACTGGGCGGATTCGCCTACAGCAAGATCCTGGAGAACCACGGCCAGCGCATGCTGGACCGCAACTTTAAGCCCGGCTTCAAGGCGTGGATGCATCAGAAGGATCTGCGCATCGTGATGGAGGAAGCCCATCGCCTGGGCCTGATGCTGCCTGGCGCGGCGGCCACGGCGCAGATGTTCAACGCCATGGTCGGCAGCGGGCTGGGCGAGGAAGATTCCATCGCCATGCTCAAGCTGCTCGAGCGCATGAGTGGCGTGAATGAATAGTCAGCGCGGACCGCGCGCAGGGCGCGGAGCGACGAAGACTTCAGCCTTTCCTCTGCGTCCTCTGTGGTGAAGACAGCGGGGCGCGCATGACATGAAGCTCGGTTTCATTGGTCTCGGCGTCATGGGCCGGCCGATGGCGTTGCATCTCATGCGCGCCGGGCATGACATGGCGGTGTTTGCGCGCCGGCCGGACGCGATGCAGCCGCTGCTCGCCGCCGGCGCGTGCGCCTGTGCCAGTGCGGCCGATGTCGCCCGTCGTGCGGGAGTGGTATTCACCATGGTGACGTCGAGCGAGGACGTGATCGACCTTGCCCTGGGCGAAAACGGCATCGTCGAGGGCGCCGCGCCCGGAACGGTCCTGGTCGACATGAGCACCATCGCGCCTTCGGCCGCGCGGCATATCGCAGCAGAGCTGGCGGCACGTGGCCTGCACATGCTCGACGCGCCGGTTTCCGGCGGCGAGCAGGGAGCGATCAACGCCACCCTGGCGATCATGGTCGGTGGTGACGAGGCGGTGCTGGAGCGGGTTCGCCCGCTTCTGCAAGCCTTGGGCCGGACCATCGTGCATATCGGCGCGAGCGGCGCCGGGCAGGTAGCCAAGGCGTGCAATCAGTTGATCATGGTCGCTGCCATCGAAGCTGCCGCCGAAGCTCTGGCACTGGCGCGCAGCAGCGACGTCGATCCGGGCAAGGTGCGCGAGGCTCTGGCGGGAGGTTCCGCCGGCAGCCGGGTGCTCGATTTGTTTGGCATGAAGATGGCTGCGCGCGATTTCAAGGCACTGGTCCAAGCGCGGTTGCATCACAAGGACTTCGGATTGCTATTTGGCGACGCGGTTCGGCTGGGCACACCGCTGCCCATAGCGGCCCAGGTGTGGCAGCAGCTCAACGCCCTCGTGGCTTGCGGCTGGGGCCGTGAGGACACCTCCAGCCTGCTGCTCGTGCTGGAACGGGCATCCGGCGCCGGCAATTGATCTGCGCAATCCTGCTCCAGGTCGCCGCGCGCATGCCGCGAAAAGAACTCCAGACGTGGCATCGCTTGGCCCTGGCGTGCTGTCTTTCCGCGCTGCTGTGGGGATGCGTCGGGCTGGGCACGATCCGCGAGCGGCCGACGGTGGCGCTGGCGGGTATCCGTGTGCTCGATCTGGGTCGAACCGAGCAGCGCTTCACCCTGCTGCTGCACGTAAGTAATCCCAATGACGTGGACATCCCCCTGAACGGCCTCAACTACGTGGTCGAGGTCAACGAATCGCCGCTTGCCAGCGGGGCCAGCGATCAGACGGTGACCATTCCCCGTCATGGCGAAGCCGTGCTGGAGGTGAGTGCCGTGAGTGATCTCCGCGGCCTGATGCGCAAGTTGGGCGAGTCCCGCAGAGAAGGCCGGAAATCCGTTGCCTACCGCGTGCATGGGCAGATACATGCCGGTCAATTGGGAATCGTCCTACCCTTTGATCGCAAAGGCGAGGTGGCGTTAGCGGAACTGTTGCGAGGCGCCGGCAGCGCGACCGCGCCGTCGGGGATGTGATTGCATGGACGTTTTCGCGGTGGCGCATGGGTGGCGCCGCTTGCCGCGACGGTCAGAGGGTCGAATCGAGTACGCCGCAGAGCTGCTCGACGAGCAGTTGCCGCCCGCTGCGCTTGGCGAGGAACGCGGTGACGCCGGATTCGAACGCCATGTCCTGCCAAGCCTGTCCTTCGAGTCCGCTGACCATGATGATCGGCAGGTGCGCCCAGGCCGGATCGGCGCGCAACGTGCGAGTCAGGCGGAAACCGTCGATGCCGGGCATCGAGCCATCTGTGATGACTGCCGAGTAGCGGTTGTTCCGGCACAGCTGCAGTGCGGCTTCGCCCGATCCGGCCTCGGTAACGTCAAATCCCGCCTTATACAGGGGGCCGCACAAGAGCATGCGGTCGTCCGGATCGTCGTCGACGACGAGCAATGCCCTGTCTGCCAAAGCTGTGAATGTCACCTGAAAAGCTCCCAAGCTGAGTTGGCGTCGACCTCGTTAATCGGCGCCCGTTGGCGCCACGGTTGGTCTGATCTCCTCCGTCGGGAAGGGAGTGGCCGCGTCGGGCCGATGTTTGTCTGGCGAGCGCCGCGAACAACTTCGCCGGCGCTGCCGGAGTCCGCTAACGTTGAGCGCTCGCCGACAAGGGGCTGGGGGTGCGGGGGAGGCTCAAGCCGGTTGTCCGGTGTGCTGTGGGGAGGCTGCAGTGCGCGCCTGAACAACGGGAACTCAGGACGAATAATGCGCCAACGCGGCATCCGTGAAAAGCGGACGAACTGGTAATTTTTTGCCGGTGTTTGTCCTACACCAGGCCGTCCTGCCGGCCGTAGGATTTGAACTTCTCCAGCACTGTCGCCATCTCCTCGTCCGGGAGTATCACCGGTTCCCCTGCCTGCAGCACCCGCCAATACTGCTCGCACAGTGCTTCGAACTCGATGGCCAGGGCCAGCGCATGCTTCAGGTCATAGCCGAAGACGATCATGCCGTGATTGGCCAGAAGGCAGGCGCAGCGCCCGTGCAAGGCATCCAGAGCATGATCGGACAGTGCCTGGGTGCCGAACGTGGCATAGGCGGCGCAGCGCACGGAAGCACCGCCGAAGCGGGCGATCATGTAGTGAAACGCCGGAATGTCGCGGCGCAGACAGGCAAGCGCGGTGGCAAAAGGCGAGTGGGCGTGGATGATGGCCCCAGCATCGGCACGGCTGGCGTAGATGTCGCGATGGAAGCGCCACTCCGACGATGGCTGGCGTCCACCATGCGAGCGTCCACCGAGATCGACGGCGACGATGTCCTGCGTGGCCATCTCGTCGTAGGCCAGTCCGGTCGGTGTGATGAGGAATGCCGGCGGCAGTCCGGGTGCGTCGATGCGCGCGCTGACATTGCCCGCGCTGCCGCGGTTCAATCCGGCGGCGCACATGGCCCGCGCGGTATCGACCACCGCCTGCCGGACATGGAGTTCGTCAGGCGACATGCTATGCGAAGCGCGTGCCGCCGTGGGGGCAGCCGGCGCCGCGAGACCTTCGCTGCACCGGCACGGCCTTGCTTACGCCTGAGGCGGGATGCGCAGCACCTGCCCAGGGTAGATCTTGTCGGGGTGCGACAGCATCGGCTTGTTTGCCTCGAAGATTGTCATGTACTTGTTGGCATTGCCGTAGTATTCCTTGGCGATCTTCGACAGCGTGTCGCCCTTGACGACCGTGTAGAACTGCGCCTCCGGCTCGCTGCGATCCACGGTCATCATGTCGTTGACCGAACTCACGCCATCGACGTTGCCGGCCGAGAGGATGATCTTTTCCTTGGTCTGCTGATCCGGCGCAACGCCATACACCGTTGCCACGGAGTCGGCAAAGGTCACGGTCAAACCCGTTGCCTTCAATCCCAGCGCTTCGATGTACGTCTTGATGGCGTTGCCGGCAGCATCGTTCAGGCGCTGCACGTTCTCCGACGTCGGGCTCTGTGCCGCCGCGTCCTGGGCGGCCTTCGCCTCTCCCTTGCCGAAAAGCTTCTCGCCTGCTTCCTTGATAAAGCTGAACAGTCCCATTGCGTACCTCCCGAAAGAACTTGGTTGCGGCCGTGGTTCTCGACTGGCCTGATGACGGGGTGCTGCGCCTTGCGCCATGATGCCACCCGACAGCGCATACCCTACCACACTACGGTGACGGACATGCCGCGCTGCCCGTACCGGAATGTGAAATTGGGTTACGGTGCGCGCTGTGCGACGAGCAGCAGCGTCAGATGTGCGCACGGTCGAACGCGGCGCGCAGCGCGTCCGGGGACAGCACGCCGCGCTCGCAGATGATGCCCGTAATCAGCCGCGCCGGGGTGACATCGAAAGCCGGATTGTCGACGCTCGTGTCGCCAGGCGAGAGCATGACGCGCATCGGCCGTCCGTGGCTGTCGAGCCCGACGATCGCCCGTAGCTCGTCGCCGCTGCGGCTCTCGATCGGAATCGCGTCGCCCGTCGGGCAGTTCCAGTCGATGGTGGAGCCTGGAGCGGCGACGTAGAACGGCACGCTGTTGTCATCGGCGGCGAGCGCCTTCATGTAGGTGCCGATCTTGTTCGCGGCATCACCGTTGGCGGCGATGCGATCGGCGCCAACGATAACCAGATCTACCGCGCCGCGCCGCATGAGGTGACCGGCGGCATTGTCGGCAAGCAGGGTATGCGGCAGTCCCGCCTGACGCAGCTCCCACGCGGTCAGCAAGCCTTGGTTGCGCGGCCTGGTCTCGGAGACGAGAACGCGTACCCCGACGCCGGAGGCCTGGGCGGCATAGATCGGCGCCAGTGCCGTTCCGTAAGCCACTGTTGCCAGCCAGCCGGCATTGCAGTGAGTCATGACGTTGATACAGCGGTGTTTCTCGCGGGCGAGGGTTTCGATCAGCGTCAGGCCGTGCTCGCCGATGGCATGATTGGTGGCCGCATCCTCGGCACATAGCGCGCGCGCCTCGTTCAGCGCGGCATGGGCACGTTCGGCCGGCGCGAGCGGCGCGAGGCGCGCGCGCATGCGGGCGATTGCCCAGTGCAGGTTCACGGCAGTAGGACGCGTCCCGGCCAGGGTGACCAGGGCCTGATCGAGGGCTTCGTCGCCTGCGTCCTCGCGCAGGGCCAGGGCGACGCCGTAGGCGGCCGTGGCGCCGATCAGGGGTGCGCCGCGCACCTGCATCGAGCGGATGGCATGGGCGGCGTCGTCCAGACTGGACAGACGGCGCTCGACCAGTCGATGGGGCAGCTGCGTCTGGTCGATGACGATGACTACATCGCCTTCGTCCCGGATGGTGCGCAACGCATGCAGAAGCCCGAACCTGGTATCCACGGCCGAATCCCTTCCTTGCATTCTAGTTCATGGCGCGCAGCGCCTTGATAGAGAATGCAACCCTTTTGGCAGAGGCACGGGTAGGGGGTCGGCGGCGCCGCGACGATTCGTTTCCACCGATTGCCCCGGGGCCGGGCCGGTCGTGCGGCGCCGGGCCGCTAAGCGTGCCGCGATTGGCTTGTGGCGCGGGTTCTGCCACAATCGGCGGCGCCAGCATCTCCGATTTCGTGCCAGTGCCCCGCTATCCTGCGACCATTTCATCCCGCCTGCCGCAGGTGGGGACGACCATCTTCACGGTGATGTCCCGGCTGGCCAACGAGTGCGGCGCCATCAACCTCTCCCAAGGCTTTCCCGATTTCTCCGCCGCGGACGCGCTATTCGAACTGGTGGCCAGGCACATGCGTGCCGGCCACAACCAATATGCGCCCATGGCCGGCGCAGCGCCGTTGCGCGAGGCCATCGCGGCGAAGGTCGAAGAGCTCTACGGCGCCCGGTACGACCCGGAGGCAGAGATTACCGTCACGGCCGGGGCGACCCAGGCCATTTTCACGGCGGTGGCGGCGATGGTGCACCCGGGCGACGAGGTGATTGTGTTCGAGCCGGTCTATGACTCTTACGTGCCGTCCATCGAACTTAACGGCGGCACGGCGCGCTACGCGCGACTGCGCTTTCCGGACTACCGCCCTGACTGGAGCGAGGTGCGTGCCCTGGTGAGCCCACGCACGCGCATGATCATCGTCAACACGCCCCACAATCCCAGCGGCACGGTGTGGAGTGCCGCGGACATGGAAGAGCTGGAGCGCATAACGCGCGACACCGGCATCGTCGTCGTCGCCGACGAGGTCTATGAGCACATTGTCTTCGACCGGAATACACGCCAGTGCCGTCATGAAAGCGCGGCACGCTACCCGGCATTGGCCGAGCGGACGTTCATCGTCTCGTCCTTCGGCAAGACCTACCACGTTACCGGCTGGAAGATCGGTTATGTGCTGGCGCCGCGCGAGCTGACGACCGAATTCCGCAAGGCCCATCAGTACATCGTCTTTGCCGTCAACCACCCGGTGCAGCTTGCCCTGGCCGAGTTCGTGGCGCAGCGGGAGCGCTATCTCGGCCTGGCCGATTTCTACCAGGCGAAGCGCGACTTCTTCCGTGCCCAGCTCGAAGGTTCTCGCTTCCGCCTGCTTGCCTGTGCCGGAACCTATTTTCAACTCGCGGGTTTCGAGGCCATTGCCGACGAGCCGGACGTTGCCTTTGCCGAGCGCCTGACGCGCGAGGTTGGCGTGGCGGCGATTCCCGTATCCGTGTTCTACCGCGAACCGGTGGACCACAAGGTCATCCGCTTCTGCTTTGCAAAGTCGGAGAACACGTTGGCGGCGGCAGGGGAGCGGCTGCGCCGGGTCTGAGCCGGCCAACGCGCAGCCGGTCCGCTCGTCGTTTCAATACAGCACTTCGCGCCAGCGTCCGCTCGCCATCAGCGCGTTGCGCGTTTCGTTCCAGTTTTCGACGGAACCGGCGATGCGCACCATCGCCTTTTCTACCGCGCCCGCCATCGCAGTCGTTCCCGCCAAGTAGACGTGTGTGTCCGGGCCGTTCATCATTTCCCAGACTTCCGCAGCGTTGCTTTCGATCGCCTTGTCGAGTTCGATCGGCACGTCGAAATGGGGGCGCGGGCTGATGGCCTGATACGCCTTGAAGGTCGCCTGGTCGAAGTAGTTCGCAAGGTCGTTGTTCTCGTCGTTCATGTACAGCATTTCCAGGCCAGTGCGGGCGCCGTAGTAGAGGCGCACTTTGCCGCGCCAGCCGCCGGCCTTGTCATAGATCTGCCGGATCAGCGCCCGGAACGGCGCGATGCCGGTACCCATGCCGATCATGATGATGCCGGCACTGTTGTCGTCCGGCACCGGGAAGGGGTAACCAATCGGGCCGGCGAACTGGATGGTTGCACCCGGCGCGAGATCGCACAGGTAGTTGGATGCGACGCCGGCGTATTCTTCGCCGTTGAACTCGTCGATATAGAAACAGCGGCGCACGCACAGGCTGAAGCGCGTGCTGTCCTGGTTGTCCTGATCGACGTCCGCGATCGAGTACAGGCGCATATGAAACTTGTTGCCGAACTGGCCCGGCGCCATGACGCGAACGCAGTTGCCAGGCCTGCCGTCAAAGGAAAGATCGTCGATCCGGAAGATGAGTTGCCGGACTTCCTCCCGCGAGGCGGCGGGGGTTATGCGATCCGACTGAATCAGAACCGCAGCATGAAGTTTGCCGTCATCGGCACCGTTGCCAACAATCGTCTGCATTGTCATCCACTCCCTGATCCGGAACGTGATCTATGCGCGGCGGCGACGGATCCGGTTCGTCGCATCCCGCCGCGGCTTGTTTAGTCGCAGATCGCCCTGCACGCGGCAGGGTCCGCCGCGCAATTGCCGTCGCCATCCACCCGGCATTCCCCCTTGGTCCGGTGCACCATAGTCAGGCCGCCGCCATAGCTGCACACGAGCCGCGTCAGCTTGCCCTGCCGGGACGCGGCCATCTTGTTTGCCTTGGTGCCCTTGATCGAGGCGGCCGGCAGGTCGCATGAGAGATAGCCGTGAAAGCTGCCGTCGGCGGACTCCCAGAGCACGATGTTCTTCAGGCGGCGATAGCGCTCGAAGTTGGAGCACTCGTTGTCCGTGTCCTTGTCGTACATTCGCGCATTGTCGCTGCAATAGCCGGTGAAGGTGTACCTAAGCTCCTCTTCCGTAGGGCAGGTGCCCGCCTGCACCGCAGCGGACAGATCGGGGCAGGACACGGTGCCGGCGATGGCACCGCCGCACGCTAAAGCCGACGAGAGTAGGAACGCAGCCGCGCCCGACGAAACGAATCGATACGCCATGTGATATCCCGGGTTAGGAAGGATTGACGCCATGGCCGAAAACAAGGTGTTTCCGGCGGCGCTTCTGGCAGCATTTTGCACCCGGCGCCCGACGGACGCAAACGCGCCTGCACCCGCTGCGCGCAGCAGCAACGACCGCGCCCATGCGCGATGGTAATATAGCCCGCGACACGATGGCGGGACGAACCGGCAGCCTGCGGAATCCGATCGTGGATGTTCGAGCGCAGGGAGGCGTACAGGCATGAGCAGGCTCGCCACGGCGGTGCCGCCCAGACAGAAGAAGTCGGTCGCGCTGACCGGCGTGGTTGCGGGCAATACCGGCATCTGCTCGGTAGGGCGCAGCGGCAACGACCTGCACTATCGCGGCTACGACGTCATCGAACTTGCCGATCAGGCGACATTCGAGGAGGTCGCCTATCTGCTGCTCTACGAGCGTCTGCCCACGATCACCCAACTCAACCAGTATCGGAAAAAGTTGAAGCGGCTGCGTGGGCTGCCGGTCATGCTCAAGCCGGTACTGGAGAATCTGCCGGCCTCGGCCCACCCGATGGATGTGCTACGCAGCGGCTGTTCGGCACTTGGCACCATACTGCCCGAGGCGCAGGACCATAACGTCGGCGGGGCGCGCGATATCGCCGACCGGCTGATCGCGTCCTTCGCCTCCATGCTCCTGTACTGGTACCACTGGTCGCACAACGGCCGGCGCATCGAGACCGAAACCGACGACGAGTCCGTCGCCGCTCACTTCCTCCATCTGTTGCACGGCAAGAAGCCGAGCGAGCTTCATGCCCGGTCCCTCGATTGCTCGCTGGTGCTCTACGCGGAACACGAGTTCAACGCCTCCGCCTTCGCCGCACGCACGATTACCGGTACCGGCTCGGACATCTATTCGGCGATAACCGGCGCCATCGGCGCCCTGCGCGGCCCCTTGCACGGCGGCGCCAACGAGGCCGCCTTCGAGATTCAGAGCCGTTACCAAAATCCCGACCAGGCCGAGGAGGACATCCGCCGGCGTCTCGCCAATCGGGAGATCATCATCGGCTTCGGCCACCCGGTCTACACCATCGCCGATCCGCGCCATGCCGTAATCAAAAACATCGCGCGGCAGCTGTGCCAGGACGGGGACAACATGATGCTGTTCGACGTCGCCGACCGCATCGAGAAGACGATGGGCGCCGAGAAGCACATCTTCGCCAACGTGGACTGGTACTCGGCCGTCGCCTACCACATGCTGGGGGTGCCGACGCCGATGTTCACACCGTTGTTCGTCGTGGCGCGCACTTGCGGCTGGTCGGCGCACGTCATCGAGCAGCGGATCGACGGCAAGATCATCCGGCCGTCGGCCCACTACGTCGGGCCGGAGAGCAGGACGTTCGTGCCGCTGGAGCAAAGAACCTAGAATCATCGCACGGCATCGGCAGCGCCTGCTTGGGGAGGCAGCGCCGCCAATGTCCCGGGAACGCGCAATCGGCAGGGAGGAACCGATGTCGCCGACGTTGACTACTGCCCGCCCGGAACCCGACCAGGTTCTGGCGGACATTGCCGACTACGTGCTGGGCTACCGCATCGCCTCGGCGGAGGCATTCGAAACCGCGCATCTGTGCTTGCTCGATACACTCGGCTGCGGCCTGGCGGCGCTCGACTATCCGGCCTGCGCCAAGCTGCTCGGCCCCATGCTTCCCGGCACGGTGGTGCCTAATGGCGCCCGCGTCCCGGGCACGCGCTACCAGCTCGATCCGGTGCAGGCTTCGTTCGACATCGGCGCGATGGTTCGCTGGCTGGATTTCAACGATACCTGGCTGGCGGCGGAATGGGGCCATCCCTCCGACAACCTGGGCGGCATCCTCGCCGTAGCCGATTGCCTCTCGCGCGCCCGCGTCGCAGACGGCGAGCCACCGCTTACCATGCGCCGGGTTCTCGAGGCGATGATCAAAGCGCACGAAGTCCAAGGCGTGCTGAGTCTGGAGAACAGCTTCAACCGCGTCGGTCTGGATCATGTCGTGCTGGTCAAGGTGGCGAGCGCCGCGGTGTGCGCCTGGCTGATGGGCGGCAAGCGCGTGGAAATCATCAACGCCGTATCCCAGGCCTTCGTCGATGGGCAGCCTCTGCGTGCCTACCGCCACGCGCCCAACACGGGCAGCCGCAAGAGCTGGGCAGCGGGCGATGCCACCTCGCGCGGCGTGCTGCTGGCGCTGTTTTCCGTGCGCGGCGAGATGGGCTATCCGCAGGTGCTCACCGCCAGGACGTGGGGATTCTACGATGCGCTGTTCCGGGGCCAGTCGTTCAGCATACCGCGCCCCTACGGAAGCTACGTGATGGAGAACGTGCTGTTCAAGGTCAGCTTCCCGGCCGAGTTCCATGCCCAGACAGCCATCGAGTGCGCACTGGCGTTGCGCCCGCAGGTCGCCGACCGGCTCGACGAGATCGAGCGGATCGTCATCCGGACCCAGGAGCCGGCACTGCGCATCATCGACAAGCAGGGTCCGCTTTGCAATCCGGCCGACCGCGACCACTGCATGCAATACATGCTCGCCGTTGCCTTGCTGTTCGGGCGCCTGACCGCGGACGATTACGAGGACGCTGTGGCCGCGGACCCGCGTATCGACGCTCTGCGGGCGAAGATGGTGTGCATCGAGGAGCCGCGCTTCAGCGCCGACTACCTCGATCCCGACAAGCGTTCCATCGCCAACGCCGTTCAAGTGTTCTTCGGCGACGGCTCGTGCAGCGAGGAGATCGCGATCGAATACCCGCTCGGCCATCGTCGCCGGCGGGCCGAAGCGCTGCCGCTGCTGATGCAAAAGTTCAAGGAAAACCTGGCCCGGCGCTTCGATGGCGCCCAGCAGCAGGCGATTCTCGATGTGTCGCTCGATCAGGCGCGCCTGGACGCGATGCCCGTCCAGGAGTACGTGGACCTGTACGTTTTACAGTAGTCAGCGCAGCGACGGACTCGCCGCTCACTCAAGTCCGTGGCTCGCCTTGTTGCGCTGCTCCTGCGCGCGGAACTGATTGAAGCGCGGCAGGAACTTGTCCCACTCGATGATGTGGGAGTCGATCTCGGGGCCGTCGATGCAGGCGTGCTTGCGCACCGGTTTGCCGTCGATGGTCACGGGCACCATGCAGGCGCCGCACATGCCCGTGCAATCCACCATGATCGAGTTCAGGCTGGCAATCGTCTTCACGCCGTAGGACTTGGTCAGGTCGCTGACCGCACGCATCATGATCGGCGGGCCAATGGCCACCACTTCGCCGATCTGCCGGCCATCGCCCGACTTGGCCTTGTTCAGCAGTTCCTCCAGCGGCCCGGTGACGAAACCCTTGACGCCGAAGCTGCCGTCGTTGGTGGTGTAGATCACCTCGAGCCGGTCCGGGTACTGGGTCTGCAGCAGGCCGATGCGCTCGTCCGGCTTCGTCCAGAACACCAGATCCGCACTGCGGAAACCGGCGATCAAGGTGACGTGGTTGCCCATGCGCAGATGCTCGCGCAGGATCGGATAGACCGGCGGCAGGCCGACGCCACCGGCGGTGAATACCACCGTCTCGCCGTTCTCGTAGCGATGCAGCTGGCTCGGTAGCCCAAGTGGACCGGCAATGCCGGCGAACGCTTCGCCCACCTGCATCATGTTCATGATCAGGGTGCTGCTGCCCAGCCCCTGGATCACCAGCGTGATCGTGCCTTTGCCGGAGTCCCAGTCGGCGAGCGTGAGTGGAATCAGCTCGCCCTTGTCCCAGCCGAGCACGCGCACGAACTGGCCCGCCTTGGCTGCCTTGGCTACCAGCGGCGAGCGCACGACGAACTCGACGATGCCATGGCCCAGTTCGATCTTCTCCTCGATTCTCGCCTTCGTCTGCCCGAGCTTGGTGTAGCGCTCGGCATTGGCGACCAGGGCTCTGATCTCGCTCGGCGTGAACGGAATCTCGCCGACGATCTGCCGCGCTGCCGCCTGGCCGTCGCCGGCGGCGCGAATCGCGGTCGAGCCGCCGCGCGCGGCGTCGCCGCCGGTGAAGACACCGTCGATGGAGGTTTCCTGGGTCCCCTCCTTGATCTCGATCGTGCCCCATTTGGTCGTCTTCAGATCCGGCTCTGCGTCCTTTACGATCGGGTTGGAGGTGTTGCCCAGCGCCATGATCACCAGGTCCACCGCCATGTCTTCGGTCTTGCCGCTGACCACCGGGCTGCGCCGGCCGGAGGCGTCGGGCGGGCCCAGTTCGATCACGTCGAGCACGGCGGTCTTGACGAAGTGGGTCTCCTTGTCGCCGACGAACTCGCGCGGTGCCCGCAGCACCATGAGCTGAATGCCTTCCTCCAGGGCATGGTGCAGCTCCTCTTTGCGTACCGGCATTTCCGCCTGCGTGCGGCGATAAACGATCGTGACATTGCCGCCCAGACGCCGCGCGGTACGTGCCGCGTCCATGGCCGTGTTGCCGCCGCCGATCACGATCACCCGCTTGCCCTTGGTTTCCGGCAATGGCGTTTCGTAGCCGCCGCGGTGGCCTTGCATCAGGTTCACACGGGTGAGGAACTCGTTCGCCGACATCACCCCGAGCAGGTGCTCGCCGGGCACGTTCATGAAGCGCGGCAGCCCGGCGCCGGTGCCGATGAAGATCTTCCAGAACCCGGCGCGCTTCAGTCCCTCCAGCGTTGCCGTCTTGCCGACGACGAAGTTGGTGATGAACTGGCCGCCAAGCTGGCGAATGCGCGCGACGACGTCATCGATCAGCTCGTTCGGCAGGCGGAACTCGGGGATGCCATAGCGCAGCACGCCGCCCAGTTCGTGAAAGGCCTCGAACACCGTCACCGGAAAGCCTTCCTTCGACAGCAGGTAGGCGTTGATCAGCCCCGCCGGACCGGAACCGACCACGGCAATTGGCGGTTTGTCCGCCTTGGCCCAGGGATTGACGAGGCCCTGCGTGGGCTCGGGCGCGCCGCCGCGCGCGACCTTCTCGCTCTGGGGCAGATACCACTCGATCTGGCCGATTTCGATCGGCCTGCCGGTGTGGGTGCACACGCCCTGGCACTGGATCTCCTGCGGGCACACCCGGCCGGTGACGTTGGGCAGCGGATTCGAGTGCTTGATTAGATTGAGCGCATCCTTGAACTTGCCCTGGCCCATCAGGTTGAGCATGTCGGGGATGTGGATCTTCACCGGGCAGCCGCCTTTCGGCTCGTGCTTGCCTTCGATGGGCACGCCGATCTCGCAGGGACGGTCGTCGCACTGCTTGTCGCGCAGCACTTCCAGCCATACGAACATCTCGACTTCGCGGAAACTGTAGCCGAGGCTCATGTAGCCGAGGTAGCCTTGCGTTACCAGTTCGAAGTCGGTGGCGCGCTCCTCCGCCGGCCGGATGTACGGCGGGATGGCATTCTGCCCGGGCCAGCCCTCGGACAGCCCCTTGAACATCGGATAACGGTCGGATAGATGCTTGTCGATCGCATGGATGAACTTGCGCTTGTACTTGAGCGGAATGCTCCAGATGAAGCGCAGCAGCACCGAGCTCATGTCGTCGCCGCGTAGCAGAAGCTTCCACAACGCCCTGGTGAACGTCTCGCCGAGTTCCTCCTGCTGGAATTCCCAGGAAATGGCATTGGTGCCCTCGGCGACGAAAGCGTCGCGGAAGTATTTCGGATCGCTGACGAGCCTCCGCTGCAGCAGTTCGATCTGCCTCTGGAACAGCGCTACCGCCTCGCTCTGCTCGAGGGCGCGGCGCTCACGATCCATATCCTCGATGCGATGCCGGCTCGACTCGATCTCGGCGTGTGCCTGGTAATAGCGTTGCAGGTCCTGACGGTCGTAGCCGCCCGGTGTTTGCCCTTGCACGGGATCGGACATGGCGTTAACCCTCTCACTCAGGTTGGTTGAAGCGGATGATCTCCGCGTCGCAGTCGGCGGCCACGCGCGAGGCGCGGCGGATCAGGTCGGGCGTCAGCTTGACCTTGTCGAAGATGCCGGGAATCACGCGGCTGACTTCTTTCGCTTCGCCGGCGACGACAATGGTTGTCTTCTCGAACAGCTCGCTCACGTCCTGATAACAGGTCTTACAGTTGGTGCACTTGGCCATATCGGTGATCTCGACCAGCGGCCCCCCGGCTCCGGCCGCGGCGCCCGGCGCTTCCTTGTGCACCGTGGTCGTGATCGCCGACACGGGCACAGTGGCGATGGCCGGGCCGGCCGGCGCGCTCGACGCCGCCGCCAGCTCGGACATGCCGCGGGCAATGTCGTCGATGGAGCTCTCGCGCGCCTTGACCGACTGATCGTAGCGCTCGCGCCACTCATCGAGCTGGGCGCGGTGGGAAGCGTGCATGCGCTCGATGTGCAGTCCGCCGAGGTACTCCAGCATGCGCCAGTTGCGCCGCCGTTCCTCGACCAGGTCGATGATCGCGGGCGATACCGCGAGCTTGATGAGGCGTTTGTCGTCGTCGGTCGAATAGACGAAGGGCACTTTGCCGTAGCGATCCTCTGCGCACAGTTCGACATACTCATGGACCGGCACCGGTTCGCCCTCGCCGTTGAGGGTGTGGAAGTGCTTCTTGAAGCGTCCTTCCTGCAGCGCGAAGTCGGCCGGCGTCAGCGGCACGTCCATGAGCTGCGTCTTGCCTTCGTTATCGACGTAGCTCAGCGTGGTCATCGTCCAGTCCTTGCCGATGTCCGGGTTGCCGTCCAGCACAAAACGCTCGGCCAGCGTGTCGCCGCGGCGCGGGTCGTGCACGAACACCGGGCTCATGCGGCTGAGCACCGCGAGACGGGCGCGGCGGTTGGCGGCGTCATCCGCGATACCCTGCTCTGACATGCAAGGCGTATAGACATCGAGCAGCGCCGGCGAGGCGTTGTAGTTCAGGAACTCCATGAGGTTCTTCATGAAGTGTCCCTGCAGCGCCGCGGTTGTCTGCACCACCAGGACATTGGGATGGAAGGCGGCGATCAGGCCCATCTCCTTCCGGTCTTCCTGCTTGCCGATGTGGGCGATGCCGAAGCGGCTGAGATCCGAATCCTGGGCCGTGAAACTGGCCGTGGACGCCTGACCGCCGGTGTTCGAGTAGCAGCCGGTGTTGAGCACGACGATCTTGACCGGCGTGTCGGTGATCAGCAGCCTTGACAGCGCACCGAAGCCGATGTCATAGGTGGCGCCGTCGCCGCCCATGCTGATGACGGCAGGCATCAATGCCAGCTCTTCGTCGGAGAACTGGCTCCAGTGAAAGTACTTGAAGAAGTTGTCGTGGGTCTCCGGATCGTAGTGATCCTCGAGATCCAGCTTGGCGATGCGCAGTGCCCGGAAGTCCTCCACCGCAGTGGCGGACAGACCCTCGAACAGACCTTTGGCCACAGCCGGGGTGTCTTGGAACAGGCTGTTCACCCACGGATCGGTGTACGGGTTGAACGGAAAAGTCGAGGCGTACACGCTGCTGCAGCCGGTGGCGTTGGCGATCATCGCGCTCGCCGGTCCGTCTCCCGTCGGGCCGCTCTCGAAGCGGTAGAGCCGTTGCTCGAGCTGCCGGATCGCTTCGGCCATGCGTTGTTGGCGCTTTGGATCCTGCGGATCGGGGCGGACCTCGCCCATCTTGACGCGCACGCGTTCAATCAGGTTCTCCAACTCGGCGATATGGCGCCGGCGCCGGTCCTGATGGATGGCGCGGTTCGTGGCGGTGATGAGGCGCACCGCCGTCGTCTCGCCGCAGCCGCGACAAGCGCCGTGGCCGCCGGTCATGGCGTAGTAATTGTTGTGATCCAGGATCAGGCGCTTGGTGTCGCCGTCAGGCTGGGTGGAGTTGCCGAAGAAGCGGTTCGGCGTGTTCGGCAGCGCACTCAGGAACTCGAAGGTGGCGCCCAGTTCGGTATTGACTTCGGCCGTCTGCACGCGCGCGGTGAGCGCTCCCGGTCCGCAGACATCCACGCATTCCAGGCAGCCGGTGCACTTCCAAGGATCGACGGCGACGGAATAAAGCCCGCCGGTGCCCGGCATGGTCTTCTCCATGGCGTCGAAGAATGGCCGGGTCTTGGCTACCTCGAAGCGCTTCAGCACCTGAACCATGCGCTCGAAGTCGTGGCGCAGTGTCGCATTGTCCACCTCGACGGTGCTTGCCACCGCTTCGGCGACGATCTCGTGCAAGCGCTTCGAATCCTTTGCCGGCAGTTTGCGGTAGGCGTCGCGGATCACCTTGGTGAGGGGGAAGACCTGCGCCCGCATCACCTCCTTGTGTTGCTCGGTGGCCTCGACCTTTTTGATCGCACCCAGCAGCAGGTCGTGGATGTCGTGCACCGTGTTCGGGATTGCCGCATCGGGGCAAGCCATGGCGCATTCCATGCAGCCGGTGCAAAGATGCGGATGGTATTGCGGCACGCTCAGCCGGAACAGTCCCTTGTCCTTCCAGGCGGCGCTGGCGATGGGCATGAACATGCCGGCTCCAGGAATGACGGGCGCTTCGGCAATGGTGCCGTCCTTGAAGCGCTCGGCGACCACCTCCTGGAAATATCCGCGGTCGAAGAAGCCGGCGGTGGGCGCGCTACGCGTCGGCCGGGACATGGAGGCCGACACTGCCACGCCGATCGTGCTCAGCGCGCTGACGTGCTTGTCGGCTTCGATGAAGGCCGCATCGTCGTAGTCCACCTTGATGGTGGCTTCCAGCCCTTCCTTGATCACCGCCATGTTGCTGTCGACCACCGTCGAGCCCTTGGCGCCGAACTTCTTCTTGATCTGCTGGCGGATCTTCTCCAGCACCTTCTCCTCGGAGGCGCCGGCGGCGACGCGGTCGAGATGACCGCAGACCGCGCCGATGAAGGCGATGCCCATCATGCGGATTTCCAGATCGGGCGCTGGCGCGTGCTTCTTGGCGACGCTGAACGCGTCCACGATGTAGAAATGGGCCTTGCGTTCGCGGATCAGCCGGCGCGCCGGCGGCGGCAACTCCTTCCACTGGGTCAGTGGATCCAGGCTCGACTGCATGATCAGAGTGCCGCCGGGTACCAGTCCGCGCAGTGGATTGGTGTGGCTAAACGCCTTATGGTCGGGCGATACGACGACTTCGACCTCCTCCAATTCGGCGTTGGTGATCTTGATCGGCTCCGGGCTCAGCGAAATGTAGAAGTTGGTGGGCGCGCCGCTTTTCTCCGAGCCATATTTGGGCGAGGATTTGGAGTGCAGCTTGAGCGCCCCGGCGAGGATGTCGGTGAGCAGCTTACCGGTGGCGATCGTGCCGTAGCCGCCAACGGAGTGGAAGCGGATACGGAACGCATCTTGCGGCAGAAGGCGCGGATTGTCTCCGGTCTCCAGTGCCATCAACTCGGTTTCCGGATAAGCCGCCTTGAGGCGTGCCTGCAGCTCGGCGATCTCCCGCGTCGGGTTCTTGGCAAAGAACTGCGAGCCGAGGTAGAAGAAGGGCACGCCGTCGGGCGTCTCCATGTTGCGGAAGGCAGCGACGAGATGCCGCGGTTGCAGGTCATGGGCGCCGAGACCAAAGATGCCGGTGTTCACCTGCGGCAGGCCGCTCAGCGCCGGGATGTCCTTGTGGCGCATGCGGGCGCCGTTTTCCAGGCCCTTGAACAGGGCGCGGGTGACCAGACCGGTGAGCGAGGTAACCTCGCAGCGTTCGAGCACAGTGACGGCTTTCTTGCCGGCGAGCGCGGCAACCACTTCGGCCTCGGGGAAAGGCTGCAGCATCTTGACCGACACGACGCCGACCTTCTTGCCCTGGCCGCGCAGATAGGCGGCCACCGCCTCGGCATCATCGGTGACCGAACCCAGGCCGATGACAACGTGCTCGGCGTCCTCGGTCATGAAAGTCTTGATGACATCGTATTGGCGGCCGGTGAGCGCGGAGTACTCGCGCATCGCTTCCTTGACGAAGCGCGGTACCTCGTTGGCGAAATGGGTCTGATGATCGACCGTGCCGGCCTGGAAGTCCGGCTGGTTCTGCACGCCGCCGGTGAGGCCCGGATTGTTTACATCCATCAACGCCGGAACGAGCTGACGCGTACCCTTCTCCGCCGCGTTCAGCCACTGGCGGCGCCACTGCTCCCGCAGCTCCTCAGGCACCCACTCGAAGGTGGCGGCGACCATCTCTCCGGCATTGTCGCGCTCCACCGCTTCGGCGCTGCCGTGCAGGTATGCGAGCAACTGTTCCCGGTGCGCCGGCATGAAGTCGCCTTCGCGCCTCTTCAGGTATTCCGCAAGCTGGAAAACGCGGCCCTTGGCGCCGTACAGCATTTCCTGCGCCAGCGTCGGACAGTTGATGCGGCCTTCGGGGTCGCCGAGAAATTCCTTGAGCAGCTCGGGTTCCGGCAGGTTGGCTTCGCTCTGGATGTGGCTGGTGGCAAAGCCGTCCATACAGTTCGCTACCGGAATGAGCGACATCGCGCTCACCTTGTAGGCGATGGCGGCGAGATCAGCTGCTTCCTGCGGATTGCTTCCGAAGAGCACGGTGTAACCGGAGGGCAGCAGGGCATAGACGTCGTCGTGTCCGGCCATGACGTTGAGCGAATGCCTGGATACAACCCGCGCGGCGACCTGCAACACGAAGCCACCGACCTTCTTGCCCACGGTGACGTAGTGCGATTCCAGCCCGTAGAGGATGCCCTGGCTGGATGATGCATTCGACATGAACTTGCCGCCCGTGAGCGCTGCCCCGAGGGCGCCGCTCTGGGCCGAATGTTCGCCTTCCGGTTCGAAGAAGAAGGGGTGCTTGCCCCAGACGTTGCAGCCGCCCTGCGCGCGGAAGGCTTCGTAAAGTTCGGAGATCTCCGTGGAGGGCGTGATCGGATAGCCGATCACGCCGCCGCAGACATGGCCCATGACGTAGGCCACCGCGCCATTGCCGTGGATGACGGTGCTGACGCCGGGATACTTCACGCCCGGTCCTCCTTTTCCCTCTGATGCGCCGGTCTTGGAAAGCGACTGATCACCCTCGGATTTGTCCCGCAATTGCTGCGATGTTTGTCTCACTCTCGGCCTCCCCAGTCCCAGTGAGTTATCTGCGTTGTCCCGGAACTACGAAATGATTGACGATTACCTGCAACTAAGAGCATAGAACCAATCGCCGCAAAAAAAAAGAAAGCGGGCACCCGGTGACCTGATGGATGCGCGTGAGACGACATGGCGCTAAAATCTTCCACTCTGCCGCAAACAGACCGACGCTGAGGCGTCAATTGTCAACTGCGGTTTCCCTTCGTGGTGCCCCAAGGTTCCCGCTGTCCGGGGTGCGCCGGGCACAGCGGCGTTCGGGTTTTCCACGATAGGCGCCGGTGCGAAGCAGGATAGAATGCAACGCCGTGCAGCGGTCGTGGCACTCACCTAAGGGAGGCAGGGATGTTCCAGGTTCGCATTCACGGCCGGGGCGGCCAGGGCGTCGTGACGGCAGCCGAGATGCTGTCGATTGCCGCGTTCCAGCAAGGCAAGTACGCCCAGGCGTTCCCGAGTTTCGGTTCGGAGCGCACCGGCGCGCCGGTGGTCGCCTTCTGCCGCATGGACGACAAGGAGATTCGACTGCGCGAACCGATCATGCAGCCAGACGCGCTGATCATTCAGGATCCGACCCTGCTCTACCAGGTGGACGTCTTTTCCGGCTTAAAGAAGGAGGGCTACATCCTGATCAACACGCACAAGAGCTTCGACGAGTTGGGCCTAGGTGATTTCGTGAAAGACTTTCGCTACGAACGCCTGCTTACTGTGCCGGCGACCGAACTTGCCTACAAGCACGTCGGCCGCCCGGTGCCAAACGCCGTGCTGCTCGGCGGTTTCGCCGCAATCAGCGGCATGATTGGCATCGATTCAGTGGCGGAGGCTATACGGCAGAAGTTTTCGGGCAGGCTGGCGGATACGAACATCGCCGCAGCACGCGAGGCCTACGGTTACGTGCGCGAGCAAGAGAAGAAGGAGAGCACCCATGCATAAGCAGATCGAAGGCTCGCGCGGCGTCGCCGAAGCGGTCGCCCTGTGCCGCCCAGAAGTCATCTGCGCCTATCCGATCTCGCCGCAGACCCACATCGTCGAGGGGCTCGGCGAGATGGTCAAATCCGGCGAGCTGAGCAATTGCGAATTCATCAACGTCGAGAGCGAGTTCGCGGCGATGTCTGTGGCAATCGGTGCCTCGGCCGCCGGTGCCCGTGCCTACACCGCGACGGCAAGCCAGGGTCTGCTCTACATGGCCGAGGCGGTGTACAACGCCTCCGGCCTCGGCCTGCCCATCGTGATGACCGTCGCCAACCGCGCCATCGGTGCGCCGATCAACATCTGGAACGACCATACCGACAGCATGTCGATGCGCGATGCCGGCTGGATCCAGCTCTTCGCCGAAAACAACCAGGAAGCGCTCGACCTGCACATCCAGGCCTTCAAGCTCGGCGAGGAGCTGTCGCTGCCGGTGATGGTCTGCATGGACGGCTTCATCCTCACCCACGCCTATGAGCGTGTGGACGTGCCCACCCAGGAGCAGGTCGATGCCTTCCTGCCACGCTACGAGCCGCGCCAGGTGCTCGATCCGAGCGAACCCGTGTCCATCGGCGCCATGGTCGGGCCGGAGGCCTTTACCGAGGTGCGTTATCTGGCGCATGCCACGCAGATGCAGGCACTCGATCTGATCCCGCACATCGCGGAGGAGTTCAAGCAGATCTTCGGTCGCGACTCCGGCGGCCTGGTCAAGCCCTACCGCATCGAGGACGCCGACACCGTGATCGTCGCACTCGGCTCCCTGCTCGGCACGATCAAGGACACGGTGGACGAGTTGCGCGACGAGGGACACAAGATCGGCGTGCTCGGCATCTCCTCCTTCCGGCCGTTTCCCATTCCCGACATCCGCGCCGCCCTTGCCAATGCGCAGCGCATCGTCGTCGTCGAGAAGTGCTTTGCCGTCGGCATCGGCGGCATCGTGTCGCGTGATGTGCGGATGGCGCTGCGCAACCGGCCGCAGCCGGTGTTTACCGTCGTTGCCGGGTTGGGCGGGCGCGCCGTCACCAAGGCATCGCTGGAGCGGCTGGTGCGCGACGCCGTGGCCGACAAGCTCGACCAACTCACCTTCCTCGATCTGGACTGGAACATCGTCAACAAGCAGCTCGAACGCGAGAAAGCGAAACGGCGCTCGGGCCCAATCGCCGAGAGCGTGCTGCGCGACATCGGCGTGGTCGCCGCCAAGATGGTCTGAGGAGCACAGCGATGGACCAACAGCAACCCGTCAAGTTCTACCAGACCGGCACCTTCACCGTCGGCAACCGCCTGCTGGCTGCGGATCAGCGCAGCGTGCAGGCGAACATGGAGCGCACCAACTCGCTCAACTCCGGCCACCGCGCCTGCCAGGGCTGCGGCGAGGCGCTCGGCGCGCGCTACGCCATTGACGCGGCGATGCATGCCACGAACAACCAGTTGATCGCGGCGAACGCCACCGGCTGCCTGGAGGTGTTCTCGACTCCCTATCCCGAGACCTCCTGGCAGATACCCTGGATTCACTCGCTGTTCGGCAACACCGCGGCGGTAGCCACGGGCATCGCCGCGGCGATGCGAGTCAAGGGCCGCGGGGACGTGCGGGTGATCGCCCAGGGCGGCGACGGCGGCACCACCGACATCGGCTTCGGCTGTCTGTCCGGCATGTTCGAGCGCAACGACGACGTGCTCTATATCTGCTACGACAACGAGGCGTACATGAACACCGGCGTGCAGCGTTCCTCGGCCACGCCGCCGGCGGCGCGCACCGCCACGACGATGCCGGTCGGCCCTGAGCCGGGCAACGTCTTCGGCCAGGGAAAGAACGTGCCGCGGATTGCCATGGCGCATGGCATTCCCTACGTAGCCACGGCCATCGTTTCCGAGCTGCGCGACCTGGAATACAAGGTCAGGCGCGCCATGAGTTTCCGCGGCGCACGCTACATCCACATTTTCGTGCCGTGCCCGCTCGGCTGGGGCACTGCCTCGAATGAGACGATCAAAATCGCCCGCCTGGCCAAGGACACCGGCATTTTCCCGGTGTTCGAGGCGGAGCATGGCGAGGTGGTGAGCGTGTCCAGGATCAGGCGCCAGTTGCCGGTGGAGGAGTACCTCAAGCCACAGCGGCGCTTTGCTCACCTGTTCGGCAAACAGCCACGCTACGAGGTGATCGCCCGGCTCCAGGCCATCGCCGACCGCAATATCCGCCAGTTCGGCCTGTTGGAAAGTAGCGAGTGAAGGATTGAATCACAACCAGGCAGGGTTCGCCTTGCGCACCGATCGGCGACGTGGCGCGCAAGGCACACCACCGTACTGACTACTTGAACACGAATGAACCACGGCGGCGCAGCGATGCCGAGAACGGCGCACAGAGAGACATCCTGAGGGATTTCTCTGTGCAACCGCGATGACGTTGTGTCTCTGTGGTTGGGTTTTTTGGGGTATCCAATGGACAAGCCATTCGCAATCACGCTCGATCCCGGCTCTTCGCTCGCCAACCGCACCGGCTCCTGGCGTACGGCGCGGCCGGTGTATCTGGACCGCCTGCCGCCCTGCAACAACGCCTGTCCGGCGGGCGAGAATATCCAAGGCTGGCTGTTCCATGCGGAATCGGGCGATTACGAACAGGCCTGGCGCACGCTGACGCGCGATAACCCGCTGCCCGCCGTGATGGGCCGGGTGTGCTATCACCCCTGCGAGGGCGCCTGCAACCGAGGCCAACTCGATGCCGCCGTGGGCATTAATTCGGTGGAGCGCTTCCTCGGCGATGAAGCGATCAAGCAGGGCTGGACGTTCGACCCGCCGGCGGGGGAAACCGGCAAGCGGGTGATGATCGTCGGGGCAGGACCCTCCGGCCTGTCGGCTGCCTACCATCTGCGCCGAATGGGTCATGCCGTGACGATATTCGAGGCCGGGCCTTACGCCGGCGGCATGATGCGCTTCGGCATCCCGAAATACCGGCTGCCGCGCGAGGTTCTGGACGCCGAAGTGAAGCGCATCGTGGACCTGGGTGTCGAGATCAAGCTCAACACCAAAGTGGCCGACCTGCTCTACACGAAGAGCGAGGGGCGCTTCGACGCAGCGTTTCTGGCGGTCGGTGCCCACATCGGCAAGCGCACGTACATTCCGGCCGGCAGCGCCTCGAAGATCCTCGACGCGGTATCGGTACTGCGTGAGATGGAAGGGGAGGACAAGCCCATGCTCGGCCGCCGGGTCGTCGTCTATGGCGGCGGCAACACGGCGATGGATGTGGCGCGCACCGCCAAGCGGCTGGGCGCCGAGGAGGCCATCGTCGTCTATCGCCGCACGCGCGAGAAAATGCCCGCCCACGATTCGGAGGTGCACGAGGCCCTGCAGGAAGGCGTGATGATCAAATGGCTGTCCACCATCAAACAGGCGGGCGACTCGACCATCACCGTGGAAAAGATGGAGCTGGACGAGAAAGGCTTCCCGCAGCCGACTGGCGAGCTGGAGACCCTCGAGGCCGACGCGCTCGTGCTCGCGCTCGGCCAGGATGTGGACCTGTCGCTCCTGAATGGCGTTCCGGGGCTGGAGATCCGCGACGGCGTGGTGCAGGTGGGCAAGAACCTGATGACCGGCCATCCGGGCATTTTCGCCGGCGGCGACATGGTGCCCTCGGAGCGCACGGTCACGGTCGGCATCGGCCACGGCAAGAAGGCGGCGCGCCACATCGACGCCTGGCTGCGCGGCAGCGAGTACACCGCGCCGACCAAACACGAACTGGCCACTTTCGAGCGCTTGAACACCTGGTACTACGCCGATGCGCCCAAGACCATGCGGCCGATGCTGGACATCATTCGCCGCCAGTCGACGTTCGAGGAGGTGCAGGGCGGACTGGACGACCACAACGCGCTCTACGAGGCGCGACGCTGTCTGTCGTGCGGCAACTGCTTCGAGTGCGACAACTGCTACGGCGTATGTCCGGACAACGCAGTCGTCAAACTCGGGCCGGGCAAGCGCTTTCAGTTCAACTACGACTACTGCAAGGGCTGCGGCATCTGCGTCGCCGAGTGCCCGTGCGGAGCGATCAAGATGGTGCCGGAGAGCATCTGAGCGTTTCCCGGAAACGGTCACGTGCGGGCGCGCCGCGCGCACCGGCCTCAAAGGCCGAAGTACTTGAGGAAGCCCGCCCGATCGGCGGGCGACTCGATGCGCTCCGACAACAAGTTCAGGAATTCCGTGCGCTGTTGCGTTTGTGCCGCCGCCTTCTTGGCCAGCACCTTGGCGATCGGACCGATGTGATTCGCCAGCCTCGCAGCGGCCTTCTCGATGGTGGCTGCATCCAGCGTGCCGGTGGGCGGCATGGTCTGGGAGATTTTTGTTGTCGGCGCCATCGTCCCCAAAGGCACCTGGGGCAAGACCGTGCGCGCCTTTTCGAGGAAGCGCGTGCGGTCCGCCTCGTTATCGATATGCTCGGCCAGCTTCGCGGCGAAATGCGTCGGATCGGTGGTCGACGCCGCGGTCTTGCGCACCAGCACGTGCGCCACGGGCCCCACGGAGCGCAGCAGCATCTCCGTGATGGGCTTCAGGTCGGTGCGGTCCCAGGTCGTGGAGCGGGACTGGGACTGGGGCTCGCGGCCGGCGCTGCTGCCACCGGCACCGCCGCCACCGGCACTGGAGCCGCGGTCGCTGCCCACCTCGACGGTGATGGTGCTCAGGATGGTCGGCTCCTGGGCACTGGCCTCGTGCACCGCGATGGCCTCGACCAGTTCGCGGCCAAAGGTCTTGGCATCGGGATACCGGTCATCGCGCCGTTTCGCCAGTGCGCGTGCGATGACGTTATCGAAACGCTCGTGCAGCGTCGGATTGAGCATGCTCGGCGGCTGATGCGGCGTATGCAGGATCTGGTAGGCGATGCTCTCCGTGGCCCCCTCGAAGGGTTTGCGTCCGGTGAGCAACTCGTAGAGCACGACCCCGGCCGAAAACAGGTCGGCCCGTCCGTCCACCGCGAACCCTTCAATCTGCTCCGGTGCCATGTACGACGGTGTGCCCATGACCGAGCCGACCTGCGTCAGGTGCATGTCTCCCAGGCGGGCGATACCGAAATCCGTTACCTTGAGCTGGTTGGCGTTGGTGATCAGCAGGTTAGGCGGCTTGATGTCGCGATGTACCACGCCGCGGACGTGGGCGTAGGCCAGGGCGTCGAGCAGCTGATCCATGAGCCGGCCCGCCTCGATCAGGCTGATCGACTGGCGCACCCGCAGGAATTCCCGCAGCCCGCGCCCCTCCACGTACTCCATGACGATGAAGGCCGTTTCGGCATCTTCGCCGTAGTCATAGACCTGCACGATATTGGGGTGTACCAAGCGACCGGCGGCCTGGGCCTCGGCCTTGAAGCGCGTCAACAGATCCCGGCCGTCGCCCTCGGCGAGTCGCTCCTTGAGGATCGTCTTCAGCGCCACATGGCGCTCGATCACGGGGTCGAACCCTTTGTAGACGATGCCCATCGCACCCTTGCCGAGGGTGCCGACGATCTGGTATTTGCCGAGGGAGTTCACGCGCGGCGACCGGGTCCCGCTAGCTGCACAAAACGCCAAACCCACAGCCACTCACCGAGTGGTTGCGGGCGCCGTGCCATGAGTGTTTGTCGTGGACGTGCCGGTTCAAGGGGTTTCTGTCGGCCCATTAGGTTTCGAGCAGCCGCATCGCCTCGGTCAGGCTCTTCTTCATACGGTTGAGCGACTGGCCGAGCAGGCTGATCTCGTCTTTTCCCTTCGCGGCGAAATCCGGGGCGTCGAGCTTGCCCAGGCTGACCTCGTCGGCGAGCTTCGCCAAGCGGGTAACCGGACGCACGACCATCGCCATCAGCATCAGATTGAGCAGCACGAACAACACGCCGAGCACGCTCGCCAGGGAAATCATGAACACCCTGAACGCCTCCTCGGCCTTGCGGATCGGCACGGTGGTTGGCACGGAGACGATCTGTGCGCCGACGATTTCATTGACCTTCCAGCCGAAGCCGTTCGCCGGACCATAACGCTCGATGAGCGTCTTGGGCGCGGTTTCGGGTGTGTCGTGGCAATAGATACAGGCCGGATCCTTGATCTCGATCGGCCGCGCCAGGTACAGCGCCGGGCCGGTCGGGGTGTCGCGCGTGCCGATGATTTCCTTGGCGCTGCTGCCAAGGCGAAATTGGTTGACGATGTCCGCTTCCCAATCCGTGGCGCGGTCGCGCGGATTGGTCGGATTGAGCGTGGCTTCCTTGTAGGCGTAATCGGGGTAGGTCTTGCGCAGGGCGTTGAACTGCTCGGTGGCGCTATAGGCCGGAACGGACTGGGGCAGGAAGGTGTACTTCATCTGCGTTTCCAGCAGTGGCCGCACCTGAGTACTGGTATAGCTGCGCGCCGCCAGGGCAGACTCCATCATGATGCGCGCATTCTGGACGATCTCGTCGCGGGCATTGCGCTGGAGCAGGTCATTGGAGATGTAGCCGACGACGGCCAATCCCAGACCGAAAATAAACAGGAATGCGAGGTTGAATTTGATGATTAGCTTCATGTCTCCTCCAGTCTCTGTTGGTGCCTCACCAGCGCGCAGGCGCTTGCTTGCTGACCTCCGCCGGCGCTGCCGAAGCGGGCGCAGGTACCGGCGGCTTGGGTTCGTACTTCTCCGGATGCAGGATGCGGTCCCACTCCGGGTAGTCCTTGATGCGTGACTCGACTCCCTGGCGGAAGGCGGTGTCCTTCAATCGCGGTTGGAAGCGCCTGAGCAGCTCGCGGCGCCAGGACGGCACGATGCGCAGCCACTGGTCCACCTCGGCGAATTCGACATCCCGATCCCGTTTGGGCGCGACGCGCTTTTCCTTGTAACGAGCCAGTAGTTCCGGCGGCCGGTCGCGGAACGGGATCGGCAATGCCGCGAGGAATGCTTGGGTGGGGCGCGCTTCGGTGCGCAGCGGCTCGGCGCCGCGTGCCATCACGTACTGCCCCGAGCCGACGGTGCTGTCCGGGCCGCTGCGCCCCGGGGCGCTGGCCTTGAGGGCTCCCGTCTCGACAAACACCTCGACGGGGTCGGCGGCGTTCAGCACCAAGGCGCCGCCGGGGGCGGAGTTGTAGGTGCGCGGACCGACGACGACGGCGTACGGCTTGGCATTTTTTGGCAGCGTCACCTTGAGCCAGCCCTTGGTGAGTATCAGAGAGACGGTGGCATCCGCGCCGGCCGGGACGAGCAACTGCGCCTGCGGCCCAACGCTGAGCGTCGGCCGGCCTTCGCCTTCGATCTGCAGGTAGGTGCGTTCGATGGTGTTGAGGATGTCCCCGGCTTCCAGCCTCGTGCCCTCGGCCAGAGCGTAGACCGAGGTTCCCCGGGTCAGCCATGCCTTGCCTTCGAGGATCGTTACGACGCCGATCTCCTGGGGCGCCGGCGGCGGCGCGCTCGCTACCACGCTCGGCAAGAGCAGCGCCAGTACCGCACCTAGCAGGCTGATGCAAGACCTCGCGCGGAAGCCTAGCACCGAGGCCGCAGCGCGCCAAAATGCGAGACAGTACAGGCGAGTACGGCAAGCATTTTGCCGAGTAGGAACGCCGCAGACGGGTTCCGCAACGATTTTGCATTGGCCTGCTAACCACACGAACGAGATCTGTTTAACCATGCTCAAATAGTAGTCAGAAATCGCAATACCCGCTCGTCAAGTCGATGCAGCCCTACCTGTCCGCGTCACCGTTGCGCGAGCCGCTCGGGCGACCGGCCGCCAGCGCATTGCGCCCGGCTGGGATGATGCGTGATGATACGCGTTTACTGCAAAACCCTCATGCCTTTGCAAGAGCGGCCTTTAGAGGTGCGATTCCTCTGTTTTAGAACAGGCGGGGGCGAATAGAGCCGCGCTGGCTGTCCACTGCGAACCGACGTAGTACGCGCCGAGGGCGTATCCGGATGCGTAGGAGCGGGCGGGGGCAAGTCGGGCGGCTCCTGTTGACCTGTATCAAGGGTCCGCAGGTGCGCGCGCACTAATTTTGCTGTCTTTGGACAGAGAACCTCGGGAGGACAAATGGCAGCCGTAATGCCGGCGCCGGCCCAAAGCCGGCTGCTACTGTCGGGCAACGAAGCCGTCGCGCGCGCCGCGTGGGAGGCGGGCACGCGGGTGGCTGCGGCCTATCCGGGCACGCCCTCCACCGAGATCCTCGAGGCGCTGTCTGCCTATCCCGACCTGTACACAGAGTGGTCGGTCAACGAGAAGGTGTCGCTGGAAGTGGCGATCGGCGCCTCCATGGCCGGCTCGCGGGCGTTCTGCGCCATGAAGCACGTGGGCATGAATGTCGCCTCCGACGCGCTCATGACGTTGACATTGACCGGCGTATCCGGCGGCCTGGTGATCGCCATCGCCGACGACGTCGGCATGTCCTCCTCCCAGAACGAGCAGGACTCGCGCTTCTGGGGGCGCTTCGCCCATGTTCCGCTGCTCGAGCCTGCGGACTCGCAGGAAGCGTATGCCATGGCGCGCTACGCCTTCGAGCTGTCGGAGCAGTTTCAGGTGCCGGTGATCCTGCGCCTGACCACGCGTATCTGCCACGTCAAGGCGCTGGTCACCGTGGGCGAGCGCGAGGCTCATGCGGTGGCCGGCTTCGCCCGCGATCCGCGCCGCTGGGTCATGGTGCCGGGCAACGCCAAGCCTCGGCTGGCCATGATGTACGAGCGCGAGGCGAAGCTGCGTGAGCTGGCCGAATCCTCGCTCTTCAACGTTCTGGAAGCCGGCAGCGACCGGCGCATCGGCTTCATCACCTCTGGGCCGGCCTACATGCATGTGCGCGAATCCTTCCCCGACGCGCCGGTGCTCAAGCTCGGCTTCAGTTATCCGGCGCCGCTGGAGCTGGCGCGTCGGCTCGCCGGCCAAGCGGAGCAGGTGGTGGTGGTTGAGGAAACCGAGCCGCTGCTGGAGATTGAGCTGCGCGCCGCTGGCATCGCCGTGCATGGCAAGGATGCCTTGCCGCGGGTGGGCGAGCTGGCACCTGAATTGCTGCGTCCGGCCGTGGCCCGGCTGCTCGGTGAGTCGCTGCCCGAGGTGGCGAAGGTCCCCGCGCAGCAGGTGTTCCCGCGCCCGCCCACCATGTGCGTCGCCTGTCCCCACCTGGGCGTCTATTACACGCTGTCGCAGTTCAGGAACATCCAGATTTCCGGCGACATCGGCTGCTACACACTGGGGGCGGGGCATCCCTGGAACGCGCTCGATTCCACCATTTGCATGGGCGCGTCCATGGGCATCGCGTTGGGCATGGACAAGGGACGGGGCGCCGCGGACGCGAACAAGAAGATCGTCGCCGTCATCGGCGATTCCACCTTCATGCACATGGGCATGCAGGGCCTGCTGGACATCACCTACAACCGCGGCAACGTCACCGTACTCATCCTCGACAACCGTGCCGTCGGCATGACCGGCGGACAGGACAATCCCGGCACTGGCCGCGACATCTACGGCGACCCGGCGCCGCGGGTGGATTTTCCCAAGCTGTGCGAGGCGCTAGGCGTGAAACCGGAGCGCATCCGTGTCGTCGATCCCTACCAGTTGCCGGTGCTGTTCAAGGCGCTGCGCGAGGAAACCAAGATCGAGGAGCCGTCGGTCATCATCACCGACCGGCCGTGCGTGCTCATCGACGACTACGAGAAGCAGGCGCCTTACCGCGTCATCGACGACAAGTGCACCGGCTGCGGCAATTGCCTTGAGGTGGGCTGCCCGGCGATCCACGTCACCCGGCGCGACAAGGTGGTGAAGGCGAGCGGCAAGGAGGTGGAGCTGGCTTTCGTGCGTATCGAGACCGCCGCCTGCACCGGCTGCGGCCTGTGCGTCCAGCCCTGCGCACCGGAAGCCATCGTGCACGCTGAGCCGTTCAAGGCGGTGGCGTTCGTGAAGCCGATTTGAAAATGCGGGGCGACGCACGGACACGAAGACACAGAGGCTTTCTTCTCTGTGACTTCCTCTGTGCCGCTGTGCCTCTGTGGTGAGGTTTTCTCGTGACCAACAACCAGATCACCAACATCCTCGTCGTCGGCATCGGCGGCCAGGGCGTCATGACGGCGACCGAAATCCTTGCCCAGGCGGCCATCGCCCTCGGCCACGACGTGAAGAAGACCGAGGTCGCCGGCATGGCCCAACGCGGCGGCGTCGTCTCCTCTCACCTGCGCTTCGGCCCGCGCGTGCTCAGCCCCCAGATTGCGCCGGGCACCGCTGACCTGCTGGTTGGATTCGAAGCCGCCGAGGCGCTGCGTTGGGCGAACTATCTCAAGCCGGGCGGGCTGGCATTGGTGAACTCTGCCCGCTTCGTGCCGCCGGTGGTCACGGGTGGGCTGTTCGAGTACCCGGCCGACCCGGTGGCCCAGATGCGCGCACTGGGTGTCGAAGTCCATGCCTTCGATGCCAATGCCATCGCCCTGGAGTTGGGCGACCTGCGCCTGGGAAACACGGTCATGCTCGGCGCCATCGCCGATCACCTGCCGTTCGCGCCCGAGGTGCTGCTCGAGTCGGTCATGCAACGCTTCCAAACGCGCAAACCGCAACTGGCCGAGCTAAATCGCCGCGCCTTCGAGGCCGGCCGCGCCGCCGAGGCAAGATCGCGGCACGAGCCCCAGGCCTCCGACGTCTGATGACGTTGCCGGCCATGGGCCGGCGTCGCGGCCGGTGGTAGAATCGCGCGTTTTCCGCAACAGGTGCCGCCATGTCTGCCCGCATTCTCGACGGCAACGCCCTTTCCGCCACTATCCGCAGCCGCCTGGCTGAACGCGCTCAGGTGCTGACGGTGGGCGGTTTCACTCCCTGTCTCGCGGTCGTGCTGGTGGGCGAGAATCCGGCGTCCACGGTCTACGTCCGCAACAAGGTCAAGGCCTGCGAGACCGCGGGCCTGCGTTCCCTGCGCTTCGACTATCCTGCGGATGTGAAACCATCGGAAGTGTTCGAGCGCATCGCCGCCCTGAACGCCGATCCGGGTGTGCATGGCATTCTCGTGCAGTTGCCGCTGCCGCCGCAGTTCGACAGCGACGCCGTGCTCGAAGCCATCGCGCCGGAGAAGGATGTGGACGGCTTCCACGCTCAAAACGTCGGTGCACTGATGCAGGGCCATCCGCGCTTCATCCCATGCACGCCCTACGGCGTGATGGAGATGCTCAGGAGCGAGCAGGTGCCGCTGAAGGGTGCCGAGGCGGTGATCGTCGGTCGCAGCAACATCGTCGGCAAGCCGATGGCCATGCTGCTCGTCGCGGCGAGCGCCACGGTCACGGTATGCCATTCGCAAACGCGCGATTTGGCCTTTCACACGCGCCGCGCCGACATCCTCGTGGCGGCGGTGGGCAAGGCGCGCATGATCGGCGGCGACATGATCAAGCCCGGTGCAGTGGTGATCGATGTCGGCATCAACCGTCTGCCGCCGGAGGAGGGCGGCAAGCTGGTGGGCGACGTGGACTTCGAGGCGGCGAAGGAGGTGGCATCACTGATTACGCCGGTGCCCGGCGGCGTCGGACCGATGACCATCACCATGCTGTTGGCCAACACCATCGAAAGCGCCGAGCGGGTGGCGCGGGGACGGTAACGCGGCCGCCGAGTGGTCACGAAAACCCGTCTGCACCACCAAGGATACGAAGAAGCCCCGACTCGTAACCGGAAGATTCGAAATTCCTTGGTGTTCTTGGTGTCCTTGGTGGTGAGTTGATTTGTAAGGGATGGTTCAGCGAGGTATGCAATGAGCAAGCAGGCACTGGTGGGAATCGTGATGGGCAGCAAGAGCGACTGGGAGGTGATGCGCGAGGCGGCCAAGCAGCTCAAGGACTTCGGCGTCGCCTGCGAGGCGCGGGCGCTCTCGGCCCATCGCACGCCGGAGCTGCTGGAGCGCTGGGTGGCGGACATGGAGGCGCGCGGCGCCTGTTGCTTCATCGCCGGTGCCGGGGGCGCGGCCCACCTCGCCGGCGTCGTTGCGGCCAAGACGACGCTGCCGGTGCTGGGCGTACCCATGCCCTCGAAGCATCTCCAGGGGCTGGACTCGCTGCTGTCCATCGTCCAGATGCCCAAGGGCATCCCCGTCGCCACTTTCGCCATCGGCGAAGCCGGAGCCGGCAACGCGGCGTTGTTCGCGGTGGCTATGCTGGCGCGCGAGGACGCCGGGCTTGCCCAGCGCCTCAAGGACTTCCGCAAGGCCCAGGCCGACGCCGTGGCGGCGACGGTGCTGCCGGAGTGAGACGGACCATGAGCGCGTCGGTACTGTTCGAATCGAGTCTCACCAGCCTGCCGCTGCTGCATCGCGGCAAGGTGCGCGATATCTACGCCGTGGGCGACGACAAGCTGCTGGTCATCCAGAGCGACCGGCTGTCCGCCTTCGACGTCGTGCTGCCGGACCCGGTGCCGGGCAAGGGGCAAGTGCTCACTGCGCTGTCGTTCTTCTGGTTCGAGAAGCTCGGCCATGTCATCGCCAACCATCTCACCGGCATCGCGCCCGAGTCGGTCGTTGCCACGGAAGCGGAGCGCGGCCAGGTGGCCGGCCGAGCCATGGTCGTGCGGCGCCTGAAGCCGCTGTCCATCGAGGCCATCGCCCGCGGCTATATCATCGGCTCGGGCTGGAAGGACTACCAGAAGACTGGCGCCGTGTGCAGCATCCCGCTGCCGGCCGGCCTGCGCGAGGCCGACAAGCTGCCGCAGGCGTTGTTCACGCCCTCGACCAAGGCAGCCATCGGCGCCCATGACGAAAACATCTCCTACGCCGAGGCCGAGAAGCTGGTCGGCGCCAGCGTGGCGGCGCAGGTGCGCGATGCGACGCTGCGCCTGTACACCGAGGCGGCAAACTTCGCCGCCGGCCATGGCATCATCATTGCCGACACCAAGTTCGAATTCGGCACCGACGCCGCCGGCAAGCTCTATCTCATCGACGAGGCGCTGACGCCGGATTCGTCGCGCTTCTGGCCGGCTGACCAGTATGCGCCGGGCATGAGCCCGCCGAGCTTCGACAAGCAGTTCGTGCGCGACTGGCTGGAGCGTCAGGGCTGGGACAAGAAGCCGCCGGCGCCGCATCTGCCCGCCGACGTGCTGGCGAAGACGACCGAGAAGTACCGGGAAGCGTACCGGCTGCTCACCGGCCGGTCGCTCTAGCCGCGACGCGGCTCCCCGGGGCTCACCATGTCCTCGCAGCAATCCCGGGGTGCTGGCTCGGTCGACATCGAGCGCGCGGTCGCCCTTCTGCGTGCCGGCGAGCTGGTCGCCTTTCCCACCGAGACGGTCTATGGCCTGGGCGCCGACGCGGCGAACGCGGCGGCCGTGGCAAAGATCTTCGCCGCCAAGGGCCGGCCGGCCGACCATCCTCTGATCGTTCATTTGCCGCTGCACACGCCTTTCGACATTTGGGCGCGCGAAGTGCCCGCGGCGGCCGCTCTTCTTGCCGAGGTGTTCTGGCCCGGCCCGCTGACCATGATTCTGAAGCGCTCGCCGCGCGTGTCCGACCTCGTCACCGGCGGGCAGGATACCGTCGGGCTGCGCGTGCCAGCCCATCCGCTGGCGCGCGAGCTGCTCGTTGCCTTCGGCAGCGGCATCGCCGCGCCCTCAGCCAACCGCTTCGGGCGCATCAGCCCAACTACCGCCGCCCACGTGCGCCAGGAGCTGGGCGATCGTGTCGCGCTTATTCTCGACGGCGGACCCTGCCCGGTGGGCATCGAATCCACCATCGTCGACCTGACCCGGCCGGTACCGGCGCTGCTGCGCCCGGGCGCCATCACGGCGCAGGAGATCGCCGACGTGCTGGGGCTGCCGCGACTCATGCAGCCCGTCGACGACGGCACCGGGCCGCGCGTGTCCGGCAGCCTGCCCTCGCATTACGCGCCACACACCCCGCTGCGGCTGGTGGCGGCGGCGGATCTGCCGGAAGAAATCGCATCCCGCCTCGATCAGGGGCTGCATGTCGCCGTCCTGGCGCGACAGGCGCGGCGCGTCTTCCACAATCGCGTCACGTGGCAGGCCATTGTCCCCGATGTGGCTGGCTACGCCCACGATCTGTACGCCCACCTGCGCGCGCTGGATGCCGTGGAGGTGAATCTCATCCTGGTGGAAGCGCCACCGCAGAGTGACGAGTGGCTGGCGGTGAACGACCGCCTGGGCCGCGCCGCCGCGGGAACGGCCGAGGACGAGGAAACCTAGCGAAGCGTGCTTTTTGGTATACTTCGCCGCTCGTTTCGGGGCAGTAGCTCAGCTGGGAGAGCGTCGCGTTCGCAATGCGAAGGTCGGGAGTTCGATCCTCCTCTGCTCCACCATTTTCCAAAGGCCAGACGTTGCTCTGGCCTTTTTCATGTCTGCCGGTGCGCCAGCACTGGCGCGGTTTCGGCAGGTGGTGCGAAGAGTGCCGCTGGCCGGTTCGCCGGGTTTCCCGCCGTTTTCGCCCTCTCTGCGCTCTCCGTTCTTTGTTTCTGCGAAGAGCGCTCTTCGCACGAGGTCCAGCAACGGCGCGGGTTTCGGCCCGGCAGTTTGAGTCGTGAGCCGGTCCGCGCGGGCGATCCCGTGCGGAAATTCAGCTGAAGATGCGCATCCGCTGCGTCTGCCAGCACAACGGGATGCCGTCTCGTAGCAGGCCCAACAGCGTCACCGTTCGCGGCAAGGCCCCGCGGAGGGCGGCCTCCACGAGGTCGGGCGCGAGCAGCGCCAGGCGCAGGTGGTCGTTGACGAAGGTCCTGTGCAGCCCCTCCCGCTCGGCGATCTCGGCCGTGTCGGCAACCGCACCCGTATCCAGGAGGTGCCGCCAGTGGAGGGCGCGGCCCAGCGCCCGCAGCAAAGCCGGATCCTGGTTCGGCGAGATCGCCGGGTTCGGGTCGCTGACTTTGACCGGCTCGTCGACGCCGGCGGGACCGACAACCACCTTCTTGATGCCGCGCCGCTTGAACTGCAGGGGCACGAAGGTGGTGATGCGCACCTCGCCCGTCTCCAGCGGGTGCCGGCGATCAAAGGGTTTCCCAGCCGGAACGACCTCCTTTCGCGTGCGGTTCATTGGGCTCCCTCCGCTTCCAGCATCTCGCCGCCGAGCGTCTCGGGCGCGAGTTCACCGGCCAGTTCCTTCCAGCCGACCTCCCGCCATACGATGTCGACGCCATCCGCGAGCAGCACGACGCGCTCGATGAGGAGATTCACGAGCCCCGCCTGCTCGGCCGGGAACAATGCTTTCCACACTTCGGCCAGCCGGCGCATGGCCAGTGCCACCGTTGGCTCGGCAACCTCGGGGTATTGCGCCCGAACGTGGTTCCAGACCACCTGCATGGACTCGGGCGACTGCAGCGCCTGGAGCACCAGGTTCACCACCACCTCCTCGATCTGGTCGGCCGGGATCGCGCCGGTGGCGCTGGTTCGGTAGCCATAGCGCTTGTCCACCTTCGGGATGTAGTAGCGGTAGCGCTTGCCGGAGGCCTTGGTGGAGAAGGTGACGTGGTACTTCACCCCGTTCATGTCGTAGAGGAGCCCGCGCAGCAGCGCATCGGTCTTGCCGCGCGTCTGGGTCACTCCCATCCGGGCGTATGCGTTCTCGGCCAGGATCTCCTGCACCAAGTCCCATAGCTGCCGGCTGATGATGGGCTCATGCTGGCCGGCGTAGCTCGTGCCCTTGTGCCGAATCTCGCCGACGTAGATCGGGTTGCGCAGCATCTTGGAGAGGTACTTCTTGTCCATCGGCGTGCCGTTGCGGGTGCCGCCGTCCTTGAGCCGGGTGGGCTTCGTGGTGACGCCGTCGGCCACCAGCTCGCGCGAGAGCTCGGTCACCGAGCGCAGCTCGGCGAAGCGCTGGAAGATGCGTCGCACGATCGCGGCATCGCTCTCGACCACCAGCAACTTGCGCTCCTTGACCTCGTAGCCCAGCGGAACGTAGCCGCCCATCCAGATGCCCTTGCGTTTGGAGGCTGCGATCTTGTCGCGGATGCGCTCGCCCGTGACCTCACGCTCGAACTGGGCGAAGGAGAGCAGGATGTTCAACATCAACCGGCCCATCGAGGTCGTGGTGTTGAACTGCTGGGTGACCGAGACGAAGGACACCTTGTGGCGCTCGAAGAGCTCGATCAGCCGGGCGAAATCCATGAGCGAGCGGGTCAGCCGGTCGATCTTGTAGACCACCACGATGTCGATCTGGTCCGCCATGATGTCGTCGAGCAGGCGCTTTAAGGCCGGGCGCTCCATGTTGCCGCCGGAGTACCCGCCGTCGTCGTAGTCGTCGGCGACCGGAAGCCAGCCCTCCGCGCGCTGGCTTGCCACATAGGCATGCCCGGCCTCGCGCTGCGCATCGAGCGAATTGAAGGACTGGTCGAGCCGCTCGTCGGTAGAGACGCGGGTATAGACCGCGCAGCGCTTCTTCGTGACAATGGCGTTCATTTCTTCTCCCGCTGCGACTTGACCAGGCCGAAGAACACCGGCCCGGACCACTGGCTGCCGGTGATGTGGCGGGCCGCCGCCGACAGGCTCTTGAAGCGCCGCCCCTCGTACTCGAAGCCGCCGTCGGCGAGGGCCGTGACCCGGTGCTCGCGGTCGCCGTACTCGCGGACCAGCACCGTGCCCGGCACGATGCTGATCTCGCGGACGATGCGCTGCTTGATTCTCGACTGCGCCTCGCCGATGCGCATGGGCTGGTGTCGCACTTCGCCGCCGCGAAGCCTGGGCTGGCCGAAATGCCAGTCATCGAACTTACGCCCCTCCTGCCTTCATGGGGCACGCATATGTCATCGCCGAAAACTCAGGCTGCTGTTATACGCTGCATGTAGTACCCAGAAATCGATGCGCGCGGTGCCATGCGAAGTGCTTCGGATCAGGCCGAAACGTGCAACTCGGCGGGAACACCAGGGGTTTTTCGTGGTATTCGGCCAGCGAGCGACCGGTTGGCGATGTATCGGTGAATTGATCCTTCGCCACGATGACGATGAAGGCATCCTCAGCAGGAATTGCGGTCCACAGCCCGCGGTCGAACATCCAGTGCGCGTCAGGAGTCAATGCCAAGCCGTTGCGGGGGTCATCGTTCCCACTCACAGCATGCTGGTGGATGTGCGCTGCTTCCACCATGTTTTCCTTCGCGGTGTTGAGCGAGTAGCCGGTCAGTGCGCAGGTGAAGCGGTAATTCAGCAGCACTTGGCTGCGAAAACGAACGTCTCGACCTTTCTTCTTGCTGGCCTGATAGGTTTCGGCACTGCGGCGAATGGCATCGATCTCGGACGTGGTCGGTTCGGGCAGGCTTAGCCGGGCGCACAGCGCGACCTGCTCTTCCGGCGTGAAGTAGCTTGCGATGAGGGTGAGTCGCGCATCGCGCCGGAAGTTGCTGTCATGCAGTGCCTGCCAGAGCCCGCCATCCATTCGGCATCGTCGAGTCGTTTCCTTTGACAGCGAAAGACTCCCGTCTTCGGTGAATCGCTCCCATATGCGATCTTTCTCGCCGCCGAGGGCATGAAACGGCATACGCATGTCCGGGCGGTTTTGTTGGCGATCGAACACAATCTGCCAGTAGCACTGAAAACGGAAGAACAGTTCCGGCGTGTACGTAATCCACGGGGTGATCAATGCCCCTTCCTCGATCATGTCCATTACACAGAGCAGCAATAGCGGCTTGTGCGGGGCGAAACCGCGGGTTGATGTCACGGCGACGTTCAGCGAGCCGAGTCGCCGTAACCAGTCCGAAGGTGTGGCCTGTGTTGGTGCCATCGATTCCATGATTGCATTTCCGTTGTGAGGGGAAAGCCTTCCCGGAAGGCGAGATTCAGACACCGAACGCTATCATCCAGGGGTAAAGCGCCCGGCCCCGGCGATCCTGGCGTTTGACGACAAGGGTGGCCGAAAGCCGGTCGTCGATGCCGGCTAGGACCTTACGCTCGCGATCCAGGATCGTGGTGCGCGCCTGGTATTCCTGTTCCCACAGTAGCGCTTCGCGGCAATCCATGAACGCAGCCCGCTCAGTCATGACTTTGGGGTGATTGAACAGCCAGCGCACGAACGCCAGGCCATCCGGGCGGCGCCGCCACAGGTCCCCGTACATCTCGACATAGTGGACGGCCGTCTCCGGCTCTGCGAGATTGCTGCCATGCCAGATCGCCAGCGGCTGCGGCCGAGGATTGCCGCCCAGGATTTCGGCGATGTAGGGGTTGGCACAGAAACCGCGGCGCAATGCCGTAGCGGCCGGAATCCATTCCCCCTTGAGGATGTGGGTCAGGGCAAGTTCGTAGAAATAGGGCGGGTAGCCCTCGGCTTCGGCGGCGAAGACCTTTTGTGCCTCATCGTGATTGCCGGCGCGCAGCGCTTCCGAGCCGAGCAGGTAGCGCATCCCCTGATTGTCGTTCGGGTTGTACGCCAGCATTTTTTTGATTAGCACGACCGCCTCGCGGTGGCGGCGCAGCCGCATGTGGGCCAGCACGGCGCCATGCAGGGCGCGCAGGAAGGGGCGGTTTTCCAGATGGCCCCGTTCGATGTGGCCGGCGAAACCTTCGGGGAGCAGGCGGTTGGCTACGCCCAGGCCGGTCAGGGCGGCCTCGAGCGCTTTCTTCGGCTTGCCTTGCTCGTACCAGGCGAAGGCGAGATGGGCGTGGCCGTCGATGAATTCCGGTTCGCGGACGACGAGCTTCTCCAGCGCGGTCACGTAAGGCTTGTCCGCGAGGCCGCCGGCCTGGTGGGCATCCAGCAATTCGTCGAATTTCTCGACGAGACCGTCGAACCTCTCCTCCGGGTACACGAACACGCCGGACGCATCGTCCAGCACTTCAAATCGCAGTTCCATGCCTACGCTCATCTCCTTCAAACCGCGCCAGGGGCGGCAGATACAACGACTGGATCCGCCGACGGTTCATTCAACTCGTAGTGGGTGCTGCGCCCGCCCGCTGCGGCCTTGCGCAGCACGCCATGCGCGAGCAGCTCGTTGATGTCGCGCAGCGCCGTGTCCGGCGAGCACTTGGCCATCGCCGCCCACTTGCTCGTGGTGAGGTTGCCTTCGAAGCCATCGAGCATTCGATTGAGCAGCTTCACCTGGCGCTCGTTCAGCGGCGTACCGGCGAAGCGTTGCCAGAAGCGCGCCTTGGCGAGCACGGCGTCGAGGGTGTGCTGCGCCTGATCGAGGGCGCGGTGCAGGGCGTCGAGGAACCAGGCGAGCCACTCGGTGACGTCGAGCGTGCCTTTCTGGGTGCGCTCCAGGATGTCGTAGTAGGCCTTGCGCTCCCGCTGGATCTGGGCTGAGAGGCTGTAGAAGCGTTGCCTGCTGCCATCGGCGCGCGCGAGCAACAGATCGCCAACGGCGCGGGCAATGCGGCCATTGCCGTCGTCGAAGGGATGCAGGGTCACGAACCACAGATGGGCGAGGCCGGCCTTGATGAGCGGCGGCTCGCCCGACTCGGTATTGATCCAGTCGAGAAAACGCCTCGTCCCGGTCTCCAGGCGATCGGCCGGCGGCGCTTCGAAATGCACCCGCTGGCGACCGAGCGGGCCGGACACCACCTGCATCGGACCGCCGGCATCGTCGCGCCAGGCGCCGACCCTGATCTTCGCAAGGCCGGAGTAGCCGGTGGGAAAGAGCGCCGCGTGCCAGCCGAACAGGCGCTCCCGCGAGAGCGGCGCATGGCAATTGGCCGTGGCGTCGAGCACCATGTCGACCACGCCTTCCACATGCCGATCCGCCGGCGCCAGCGCCCCGATGTCCACGCCCAGGCGGCGGGCGATGGACGAGCGCACGGACGCCACGTCGAGCTGCTCGCCCTCGATCTCGCTGGTCTTGACCACGTCCTCGGTGAGCGCCGACAGGCTGGCCTGGTCGCGCAAGGCCATGCCTACGTCCGTCAGGCGCCCCAGCAACAACCCCTGGATGCGGCTCACCGCAGCCAGAGGGGCGGCAAGGACCGCCAGGTCGTAGCGCCAGTCCGGCCAGTCGCTGGCCTGCCAGATGTAGGAGTAATCGCCGCTGCTCATGCGGCGATTATGACCCCCATTCTCCGCGGGTGCAACCAATTCACCGCATTCGATGCGGAGATTGCCAAGACTATTCGCCGCAGCGGGGGGGCGTCCAATTGGCCGATCGCGAGTCTGGCTTGCCAAATTTTGCCAAACCGCCCAGCCTTATCCTATGAGTACGATGAACATCTCCCTGCCCGATTCCCTCAAGTCCTTCGTGGACGAGCAGGTCGCCAGCCGCGGCTACGGCACCAGCAGCGAGTACGTGCGCGAGCTGATCCGCAATGATCAGGATCGGCAGCAGCTGCGCGCCCTGCTCCTTGAAGGGGGAGGATCTGCTCCCGGAGCCCCCGCCGACACGGCCTACTTCGACGCCTTGCGTGAGCGCGTTCGCCGGCGGGCCGGCGGTTGAAGACCAGGCCGGTCATCCCGCGAAGCGGCCCATCGGGACGTGGTCGAGGCCGTCGAACACTACCTGGCCGAAGGCTCGGCGCAGGCGGTGCTCGGCTTCATCGATGCCTTGGCCCAGGCCTACCGCCCCACCGGCGCCATCCGACGACCAACTCGCCGCGCTGCGCCCACGAACTCGACCTTCCGGGACTTCGCGTCTGGCCGCTGAAGCGCTATGCCTTCCACTCTCCTCAGGATCTCGCGGTCACAGAATTGGCGACCACTTGCCGCAATCGGTCGGACTCTACCCCGGCCTCGGCCAGCAAGCGATCCCAGTCATCCGGTGGATGGCCGCTGTCCAGCATTCTGCGGAAGACGCGATAGGCGTCGTCGCCGTTCTCGTAGGCCCGTTTGGTGTTTTCGTCATTCACCCAGGCGTAGACGATCACCCTGCTCGGCCCGTGATAGCGAAAGAACAGCCGGTACTGTTGGAAGAACTTGGCGCGGAACCAGTGTTTGTGCGCGTCGCCGAGGGTACTGCCCTGGCGATATTCAGGGCGGGACGGGTCTTGCGGAATCACCTCGAACGCCAGCTTGGCGATGGCTGCCAGGCGCTTGGCGGCGTTCTTCTTGATGTAGCCGGCGGGGTCCTTCTGCTTCAGAGTCTCGACTTGGCGGGTCAGATCCTCAAGCTGATCAAGGAACAGGGGATGGGCGAAGATCGTCCAGCCGTTGACGACCAGGGGCGTTGGTTTGCCCCCGCTCATTCATCGTCTACCGACAGCGGGGCGTCGAGATCCACTTCGACGCCGCCGACGAGTGACTGGATGCGCTGTATGAGGCCGGCGTCCACCGACTGGAGGCGATCGGGATGTGCCGCAATGTCTTGGGCCAGAAAGCCAAGGAACTGCCCGAGCAGCGGATCGTCGCCCTCGGCGGGCTCGGCACGGCGAAGCACTACCTCGCCGTCGGGACGGATGGTGTAATGGATCTTGTCGCGCTTGCCGAGCTTGAGGGCGCGGCGCACCGTCTCCGGGACCGTGGTCTGGTAGCGGTCGGTGAGCGTGGATTCGACTTCGAGGGTGGCGGGCATGGCACTCTCCGGCTGAGGCGAAGGATGCTCATCATGGTAATGCGGCTGCATTGCCGTGTCAATGCAGCCGCATTGTCTCCTGGTTCGATTGCAAGCAACGGGATCGAGCAGGTAGCCTCCGCAGACCAAATGGCCTTCTCGGCCGAAGGTGAAGTGCTGCGCAACTGCTTGAATATGGACTGCTTTACTACCGTGCTCGACCACGCGCTACGACAGCCGCAGCGTATGGGTTTGTGCGGTCGCCTTCCCACCACCAATCAAATCAAGGGCCTGTAGAGACGCAGGCCCTTGTCTTTTGGCGCTGTGCCAATTCTGTGCCAAGTTTGTGCCAAATCTGTGCCAACGCAGCCTGCGGCGGACCTCCAAATTTGGCGGATTTGACCTTCGCAGTCTGAGCCAAGCAAAACCCGAGCGCGCATGGTCATCGCCAATCGCGACCCTCGCACGGCTTCCAATCCGACAACTACTCGCTTCAACCGCTCTGGTCGCCGGATTCAGGGCGATCGCACAATTCCTGTGCCAAGTTGTGCCCGCCGCGCGAGCTTGGCGTATTGCCCCTGACAGACCTTCGGGCGACTTGCCGGCACGGGTGGCTGGTCAGTTCTTCGTGGGCTTTTCGTCCGGCACATAAACGGCCAGATCGCCGACTTGGCAGTTGAAGTACCGGCAAAGCTTGTCGAGGTGATCGCTGACTGTCGTCGAACCGGGATGATTCGCGATCTTCGACAGCGTCATCCGGTTGATGCCGGTCGCCTCAGCGACTACGTTGAGGGTAATGACGCTCACACCGGCAATCAGATCGTGATAGTACATGGCGGTGTGATATGCAGTCGGTGCTGGCGCGCAGGCTTCTTGGCGCCTGAACCCGCCGTAGCGTGCAGCGGATTTCATGAGGTTGGACGCCACTTCCACGCCTGGCAAGCCATCGGCCATCAAGACCCAAAGGTCAGGGCCATCCCCGATCTTGTTATTGGAGTGCACCATTTATGCGCAAAGCATGTGACCACAAACGGCGACGGCGGCCCGCAGGCCGCCGTCGCCGTTTCTGCACGTCGCGCAACTCAGAACGCCACGCTGGTGAAGGCGAACTGGCTCGGGGCGATGGCCAGGCTCGGCAGCACGAAGCCGGCACCGATGACACCGACGTTGTTCAGGGCATTGACTGCGATGTTCTGCACCTGAACGATGTCCTGGTCGATGGCCACATTGACATTGGCCACCGGGCCCAGACCCGCCAACCAGGAATTGCCGCCGCGGATTTCCGCGCGCGCCGCCGCATCCAACTCCCGGCTCGGGGCCAGGTCACGAATGGCGATACTCGACATGATGGATTCTCCTCTCGGTTGAGCGACGGGGCGGCCGGCAGCCGCCCCGCCGAGGCGCTTAGCGCACGAAGTTGATGTTGTTGCTGGCGCTCTGCACCGGGGTGACGAAGGAGCTGATGCCGCTGGCGAAGGCAACATTGTTGCCGTTGTTGTTCAGCACGTTCTGCACCTGGCCGATGGACTGGGAGGCGGCAAAGGAGACGTTCTCCACCGCGCTGTACTCGTAGCCGTAGACCGGCAGCCAGGGGAAGTAGAAGGTGCCGCCCTTGACTTGCGCCATGGCGCTGCGGTCGAGTTCTTCGGTACGGGCGAGGTCTTTGATCATCAGGGTGCTCATGGTCGTTCTCCTAAAAAGTAAAAGTTGGTTGGTGTGGTTGAGGCATTTCGTTGCGCTCGATGACTAGTTAGCAGGCGGCGTGCCAGCGTTTCTCCAACGCGCAGCAAAGTTCATAACTACCTGACGTAGCGAGTTAATCCCGGTCGACGCGAGGAGTCGACGGCGCGGCACCGAATCGTGGTGGCCGGGAGATGGTGGTCACTCACCGACACTTGCGGCGAAAATGTTGGCTGTGTCACAACAGGTATCCCTGGCCAGACGCTCGGGGCAAGATTTCCCGCGGCCTGGGGCAAGGCAGTTGCTACGGGGCAGGTGCGCCCGGCCAAGCGCCCAGCTTTGTACTATATTTCCGTTTAGTCGCAGGAAGTGGTGTAACGAACAGACCGAGGGCGAGGGTGTTTCCTGCCGGGCGCAAACGCCCGTGCGTAGCGGCGCGGCGCATCCGGCCGAGGCCACGCGGCGATCGGCGGCGGCGCGCGACGTGCTGCGCGCACCGGAAGCATATCGCATACTCGGCAACGCCCCTTGTGGATCATCCGCAGCGAAGAAGGCAGCGCGCTCGGCGCACACGGAACCTCAGGCCATCGCATGGCACGCGATCTGCTTGAGGGCCGACGCCGATGAGCAAGTTTCTTCGTTCGAATTCACAGCAGGAGGAGGTTGTGGAAAATCCGATTCGTTCTTTCGCGCCCCGGTCCGGCGGCGCCGCGCGTAGCTGCGAACGCGCTACTGTTCTGCGGCCAGCGCTGGCCGCCGGGTTGTGCGCGGCAATTCTGGCCGGATGTGCCGACGTCAGCATGCGGCCTTATGAACGGCCGGAGAGTCCGGCGAAATCCACCTGGTCGCGGCAGCAGGCGGCTTCGGTATCGGCATCGGAGACCATCACCCCGGATTGGTGGAAGGGGTTCAAGGATCCGCAACTGGATTCGCTCGTCAGCAAGGCAATCGCCGGCAACTTCGACGTCAAGATCCTCGCTGCACGCACCCAGGTTGCCAAGGCCGGCATCGGCGAAGCGCGCGCCGGGGCGCAGCCATTCGTAGACGTGGGCGGCGGCGCCAGCTTCGAGAAGAGCACCAAGCAGGATGTGGTGAAGCAGTTCAACCTCGCGACCCAGGTGAACTGGGAACTGGACATCTGGGGCAAGGTCGAGAAGGGCGTCCAGGCACAGACGGCCGAGTTCCGCGCCACGGAAGCCGACTGGCGCGCAGGTTACCTGACGTTGGTAGCCGGCGTTTCGAGCACCTATTTCCAGATCCTGCAGTTCGACGAGCAGATCAACCAGCAGCAGCAGGCGCTTGCCAAGAACAAGCAGATCCTGACCATCTTCGAAGCCATGTCGGCCAACGGCGTGGCGCCCAAGACCCAGGTGCTGCGCCAGCGCGCCGAGGTCAACAAACTGACCAACGATCTGGTGGAACTGCGCCGCCTGCGCGACGTCTCGGAAAACGCGCTGGCCACGCTGATGGGCGTGCCGGCGGGCGAGTTCAAGCTACCGCCCGGCCGGCTGCAGGAGCGTGTCGCTCTTCTGCCGGTGCCGGCCGGGCTGCCGTCGCAACTGCTTTCGCGCAGACCCGACATTATTGCGGCAGAATACCGGGTGCTGGAGGCCTACGATCTGGTGGGACAGGCCAAGCTCGCGCAACTGCCTTCCATCAGCCTCACGGCCCGGGGCGGGACGTCCAGCTTCCAGCTCACCGACTTGCTGAAGAGCTTCACATTCGGGTTTCTGCCCAGCATCAACCTGCCGATCTTCGATCCGAGCGTCAAGGCGCGGATCAAGACGACCGAGGCGCAAACCACGGTGGCCGAGGAGCAGTATCGCAAGACGGTGATCACCGCGTTCGAGGAAGTGGAGAATGCGCTGGTGAATCTCGATGCGCGCAAGCAGCAGCGCACGGAGTTGCTGGAGCAGGTCGCGCACCTGAAGACCGTGGCGGCGCAGACCGAGGCGCAACTGCGCGAAGGCGTCATCTCGCAGCTCGAGGTGTTCGAGAACGAGCGCTCGCTGCTCTCGGCACAGCTTGCGGTGCTGGCTAATCACCAGCAGATTCTGTCAGACACGGTAACGCTCTACAAAGTGCTCGGCGGCGGCTGGCCGGGCGTGGTGGTGAAAAATGAGAGTGAATGAGTACTGCGTCGAAAATGGCGTCTGACGAAACTGTGATCGCCGCGACGGCGGCGAAAGCAGAGCAGGAAGTCGATATCGTCCTCAAGCCGATATCCCATCCCGATCTGGACGATATCCGCATCGAGGACAGCCTGTTCGCCATTGGCCGGGGCGAGTCGCCTTTCGTTACCTACGAGCGCGACGTCGTCATCAATCTGTCGCGCCGGCACGCGCGCATCTTCTACGAAAACGGCGCCATTTACATCGCCGATCTCGACAGCAAGAACGGCACCGCCGTAAATGGTGTCGTCGTGCGCGAGAAGCCGACGCAGGTCAACCAGGGCGACGAGATCTGCTTCGGCGGCAAGCTCTCCTATCGCGTGCAGTTGCGTCCGCGCCTGAAGGTGCCGGGGCCCGCGACAAAGCTGGTCAGCGTGACGCTGATGCCGGAACACCGCGATTTGGGCCTGCTGCCCATCGTCATCGGCCACTTTCCCTTTCTAATCAGCAAAGCCGACGAAACCTTTGCGCGCTACAAAGACAAGTACCCGCATCAAGTCAACTACATGTCACGTCGCCACGCCCATGTGTTCCTGAAAGGCGGCGCGCCATTCATCGAGGACCTGGGCAGCAAGAACGGCACCTTCGTCGCCGCCACGCGCCTTGAAGAGCACGCCGTACCACTCAATGACGGCGACATTGTAGCCTTCGGCGGCAGTCATTTCGTGTATAGGGTCAGCGTGCGGCGCGAAGTCGAGCCCGATCCGACGGCTACCAAGCTCAGCCCGGTCGTGGAAGCGGCAGCCCAGGCAGGAGACGTCGAGAAGACCACTTTCGTTGCCGCGCCCGACTCGTTCCTCGACATCTTCTGCGTGGACGACGGTGCCAAGGCAGACGACGCACCCAAGGGCGAGGAGGCGAAGCGCCCGGAGGAGGTTAAGAAGGAAGCCGCAAGCGGCCGGGAACGGGGCCGGCTGGCGCTGTTCGTTTCCGAACTGGGCGAGGCATTCTCCGGTACCGAGCGCGGCGGCGCGCGGCGCAAGCTCTGGATTGCCGGCGGCGCTATCGCGCTCGTCGCCCTCATTGCCGCGTCGCTGCTGTACCTTTTCCCCGTCGGCGCGCCGGACAAGGCGCTGGCCGATCTGCTCGCCAGCGGCGAGTACGCCCGGGCCGTGACCGTGGCCAACCAGTATCTCGAGAAGCACCGCGACGATGCCGAAGTCATCGCCCTGGGCACCGAGGCGCTGCTCAAGGCCAAGGTGCCGGAGTGGATCAAGCTGCTGCAGGCGGGTGAGTTCGATCGCGCCGGCACGGCGCTCGCCGCCATGAAAGACATGGGCGCGTATATCAGCGATGCGCAGAGCCTTGTCGGCGAGCTGGCGTGGATCGGCGATATCGAGAAGTTCGTCATCGGCCGTGGTGGCGTGGAGGCGCCCATTCGCATCTATACCGACGAGGACAAGCTCACGGCGCTGCTCAAGCGCTGGGACGAGGACACCCAGGCGCGTCAGCGGGCGTTCTCCAAGGTCGCCTCGATCGTGCCGGAATTCCGCGACGCCTATGCCGACGTGCTGAGTCACCTGCGCAAGCTGCAGACCGATCAGTCGGTCTATGCCCCGGCTATCGAGCGCCTCAAGGCGACCATCCTCACCGAGCTGAATCAGGACCGGGCGGACGCGCTGACGGCCGTGCTGAACGAATACGCCGAAAAATATCCGCGCCTGGGCGGGTTGGACAAGGTGCGCGAGGATTTGCGCCTCTACACGGGCCTGGAAGCCGACCTGCGCGCGCGCCGACTGGACCGGCTCGTCGCCGTGATGGGCAAGGCGCGCTGGTCGACGCCGCCCTTCGAGGCCAAGTACCGCGCGCTGGCGGCGAGCGGACGCCTGCCCCCTGCCGACGTGGTGCAGCAATACGAGGCGGTGGCCAAGGCGTGGCGTGCCGGCGACACGAAGGAGGCGTTCGCGGCGTTGCAGAAAATGACCGGCGGTTCCTGGGCCGACGCCGCTGCCAAGCAGACCGAGCTCAAGAAAGCCATCGTCGATCAGTTCGGCGAATTGCAGAAGTCTCGCGGCGCCAAGGGCTACGAGGACCGGCTGCTCGCGTTCTACGGCGCCCTCGATGCCGACGAAGACGTATACTTCATCCGTGCCGTCGAAGCCGACGTCGGCGCGTATAAGGACAAGGCGCTAAGGCAGGCGCAGGAGCAGTTCAATCGCGCCCAGGCGCTGTGGCGCCAGTACCAGGACAACGGCGGCATCGAGGGCCGGCAGCGGCTCGAAAGCGAGATATCGGGGCAGTTCCGCAGCCAGGCGAAGCTGCTGTCGGAAGCGCAGGAAAACGCGCGGCAGGCGATGCAGATCTACAAGCAGCTCAAGGTGAATCAGCCTGCGCCATGGGGCAAGATCAACGACGAGATCGGCGCCGAGGCCGATCAGCAGCGGCGGGCGCTGCAGGAGTTGCGTACGGTGCTTGAGCCCGGGCTGCTGAAAGCCAAGCTGGCCCTGCTGGGGGGATCGGAGCGGTGAAAGAGGCCAATCGGCTGAGACCATTGACAGAAGCACTGGGCGACCATAGCGCAGAGGGCATTGCCATCCTGACGGCGGAGCCCTCGCGCCTGGCGCAGGCGGTCATCGTCACGGTGCTGGCGCTGGTGTTGTCGGCGCTGGTGTGGTCGTTCTTCGGCCGTGCCGATGTCATCGTCACGGCACCGGGCACGCTCACGCCCGATTCGGAAGTGCGGCGCGTCTATGCGCCGATCGACGGCGAACTGGCCAACGTCTACATCTCGGAAGGCCAACCCGTTTCCAAAGGCGACGTCGTGGCACGGCTCAACGCCCGCGGCGCCATCGAGGCCGCCACGCATGCCCTGGAAGCGCAACTGAAGCTCGAGGACGCCGAGCGCGAGTGGAAGCAGTTCCCTGAGAAGAAGGCGCTCATGGAGCGCCGCGTCGCCGCCCTCAAGCAGCAGACGGAGCTGGAAGAACACCAGCATGAAAAGCGCGTGGCCGAGGGCACCTCGAAGCTCTCGGAGGTGCAGCGGGCCCAGGTCGCGGAAGCGCGCACCAACGTCGACGACGCGCGCCGCGCCCGCGACGCCGCCAAGGAGGAGGCGGACAAGTTCAGCCGCCTGTTCGCCCTGCCCGGCGGCGGCGGTGTGTCGCAGCTGCAGGTGGACCAGAAGAAGAATGCACTGCAGGCGGCCGAAAACGCGCTGCGCGTGGCGCAGTCGAAGCTGGCCGAACTGGGCGCACGCCAAAGCCAGGAGTTCAGCCAAGCCAAGTCGCAACTGGAAACCAGCGGCCAGGAACTGACCAAGCTGCGTCTGCAGTACGAAGCGGCGGCGCGGGAGCTGACCAGCGCGGAGGACAAGCTGCGGCTGCAGGTGCAGACGGCGCGCCTGGTGGCCGAGGCGGCGGACCGCATCCGATTCGAAAATATCGACAAGGACAACTTCCTGCTCATCCTGGCGCCGGTGAGCGGCGTCATCACCGATGTTACGTCCACCCAGCCGGGGGACAAGATCCAGGCCAACACGCCCCTTGGCGGCGTCGCTCCCAAGGATGCCCGGCCGGTGCTCAAGATTGAAATCGCCGAACACGACCGCGCTTTCCTCAAGGAAGGTCTGGCGGTGCAGATGAAGTTCAACGCCTTCCCGTACCAGCGCTATGGCCTCATCAAGGGCACGCTGGAATTCATTTCTCCCGCGACCAAGCTGTCGGCGCAATCCAAGCAGCCGGTCTACGAGGGGCGCGTGACCCTTGAACGGGACCACTACCTCATCGCCGAGGAGAAGTACCCGCTGCGTTACGGCATGACCGCGACGGCGGAGACGGTTGTCCGCAAGCGGCGCCTGATCGACCTCGCGCTGGACCCCTTCCGCGAGGTCGGGGGCTGAGACATGGGTTCAACCTAGGAGCGCAAGACATGGCCGGCATTGTCCGAATCGATGACGAAGTCATCGGCACCGAGGAGTTTATACGGATACTGAAGCTCACCGGGCAGTTCGAGAGTCTGGTCGAACAGCTCGTGCGCGACAAGCTCACCGTGCGCGCGGCGAAGAAGCGGCGCATCGCCATCGCACCCGAGGAGATCCAGGAGCGGGCCGACCAGTTTCGGCGTGTCCAGGGCCTGCACCGCGCCGCCGACATGAACAATTACCTCAACGCCCTGGGCGTCAGCCTGGACGAATTCGAGGCCTTCGTCACCGACAGCCTGTACCAGGAAAAGATCATGGCCGAGGTGTGCAGCGATAAAGCCGTGGAAGGCTACTTCAAACTCAATTCTCCCAAGTTCGACAGCATCGAGGTGAGTCACATCGTCGTCGGCAGCGAGGGTGAAGCGAAGGAGATCATGTCCATTCTGCGTGACGATCCCGAAAGCTTTGCCGACATGGCGCGCGAGCACTCCGTTGCCGACACGCGCGAGCAGGGCGGGCTGATCGGCAAGGTCCTGCGCGGCTCGCTCAAGACCGACATCGAAGCCAAGGTGTTCAATGCGGGCGTGGGCGACCTGCTCGGGCCGTTTCCGGCCGGCGATCGATCGTTCTTCGAGATCTTCACGGTGAATGCCAAGCATCCGGCCAGGCTGGACGAGGATGTCGCCGCCGAGGTGCGGCGCCTGCTGCGCGAAGAGTGGCTGATGGCCCGTGCGCAGGAGCACGTCATTCAGGCACTGTAGGCGCGCGGGATCGGAAAACGAATGGACGCATCAGCGAAAGCGCAGTCCCTGGCCGAATTCCTGTCCTCGGTGGAGATCCTGTCGCAGTTCACGCGCGAGGAGCTGGCGCGCATGGCCGAACAGGCGGAGTCGCGCTTCTTCTCCTTCGGCGAGACGGTGTGCAATGCCGGCGACCCCGCCGACGGGCTGTTCGTCGTCAAGTCCGGCTCGGTACGCATCTTCACCGACGAGCACGGCAAGGAAATCAGCATGGGCGTGCGCAAGGAGCGCGACGTCTTCGCCGAGATCGCCATGCTGCGCGACTACCGGCACGAATCCTCGGCGCGCGCCTCGGCCAAGACCGAGCTGCTGTTCATTCCGCGCCGTGCCATCGAGCCGATCATCACGCACAACCAGGCGGCCCAAGGCTTCGTCGCCAGCTACGTCGCCATCAGCTCCGCCGGCGGTTTCGTGGCGCGCCTGTTCGACCTGCGCGGCAAGGTGGACAAAGCCGAGCTGAACGAGTTCATCCGCAGTGTCGGCGTCAAGCGCGTGGCGGCCGGCAAGGAGATACTGAAGCAGGATTCGCGCGAGGACCGCCGGCTCTACGTCGTGCGCCACGGCGACGTGCGTGTCGTGCGTACCGAGGAGGGCACAGAGTATCCGCTGGCGACGCTGCGCCAGGGTGAGATCTTCGGCGAGAAGGCGTGCCTGCTGCATCAGGAGCAGGTGGCATCGGTGTTCGCCAACAGCGACACGACGCTGCTGGTCATCCCGGAGAAAACGGTCCATTTCATCCTCGAGCGCAACGCCAAGCTGCGCGAGGTGTTGGAGGAGCGCATCCGCTTCGCCGAGCGGGAGCTCAATCGTCAGAAGAAGCTGGCGGAGCGGCGCAAGCTGCCGGTCACCCTCGATCTGAGTTCCACGCCTGAGCTGGGCGAGAAGGTCATCAAGCGCTTCCCGTTGGTCGAGCAGGCCGAGGAGATGGACTGCGGCGCCGCCTGCCTGGCTATGATCTGCCGCCACTACGGCATCCCCATGACGTTGGGCAAGCTGCGCGAGCTGGCCAACGTCACCACTCAGGGCGCGACGCTGGACAGCCTGGCGCGCGCCGGCGAGTCGCTCGGTTTCACCACGCGTGGCGTGCAGTGCACCTACGAGGCGTTGCTCGGCTTCGAGCTGCCGTTCATCGTCCATTGGGAGGGCTACCACTACGTCGTGGTGTACGGCGTGTCGAAGCGGCAGGTGTGGCTGGCCGATCCGGCCATCGGCTTCCGCAAGCTAAGCGTCGAGGAGTTCGAGCGCGGTTGGAGCGGCACCTGCCTGGTGTTCACGCCGACCCAGAACATGGTGCAGTTGTCGGTGTCGCGCTCGCCTTGGGTGCGCTTCGTCGCCTATCTGCGTCCCTACAAGAAGATCCTCGCCCACTTGTTCATGGCGACCTTTGTCATTCAGGTGCTGGGCGTTGTGCCGCCGATCATCATTCAGAACATTCTCGATGGCGTCATCGTGCATCAGAACGTAAATCTGCTGCACCTGCTCATCGTCGGCCTCATCGTCTCCAATCTCTTCTCCCACCTGATGTCGACGATCCGGGCCTTTCTGGCGAACTTCATGGTGCGCAATCTCGACTTCGCCATGATGTCGCAGTTCTTCAAGCACACGATGTCGCTGCCGTTTTCCTTCTTCGCCAAGCGCAAGACGGGCGACGTGTTCGCCCGCTTCCAGGAAAACCAGACCATTCGTGCCTTTCTCACCGAGTCGACGGTGACCACCGTCCTCAACCTGCTCATGGTCTTCATCTACTTCACGATCATGTTCCTGTACAACGTGAAGCTGACGCTGCTGCTCATCGCCTTCGTCATACCCATCGTGGCGCTGACCGTGCTGGTGACGCCGAAAGTGAAGAACTACGCGCGCGAGGTGTTCGCGCAGGCCACCGATGCCAAGTCCTATCTCATGGAGGCGTTGGGAGGCGTGGAGACGATCAAGGGCATGGGCATCGAGCGGCCGGTGCGCCTGAAGTGGGAGAAGAAATATGCCAAGGCGCTGGAAACGCAGTATCGCGCCCAGGCCTTCAACATCCTGGTCGGGCTGGGCAGCCAGTTGCTCAACGCTGCGACGACCATCGCCATTCTCTGGGTTGGTGCCAGTCTGGTGCTCGCCCACGAGATGACCATCGGCCAGTTGATCGCCTTCAATGCGCTGATGGGCAGCGTGCTGGCACCGCTGATGGGGCTGGTGGGATTGTGGAGTCTGCTCAACGACGCCGGCGTGGCCATGGAGCGCCTGGGCGATGTGCTCGACATGGAGCCGGAGCAGAAGCCGCAGGACCTGCCCTCACGGGTGGTGCTACCCGATCTGCAGGGCGACATCAGCCTGAACGGCGTGTACTTCCGTTATGGCGGCAACGACACGCCCTACGTGCTGGAGAACATCAGCTTCGACATCAAGCCTGGAGAGCTCATCGCCATCGTCGGCCGCAGCGGCTCGGGCAAAACGACGCTGGCCAAGATGCTGGTCGGCTTTTACCCGCCCACGGAGGGCAAGCTGACGGTGGACGGCTACGACATCGGCGCCATCGACAAGGAATACTATCGCGCCCAGGTCGGCTACGTGATGCAGAGCAACCTGCTGTTCTCCGGCACTATCGCCGAGAACATCGCCAGTGGCGACGAGAGCCCGGATCGCCGGCGCATCGAGGAAGTGGCGAAGATGGCCGATGCCCACGCCTTTATCACTAAAATGCCGTTGGGCTACGAGCAGATCGTCGGCGAGCGCGGCGTCGGCCTGTCCGGTGGCCAGATTCAGCGGTTGTGCATCGCCCGGGCGCTGTATCACGACCCGCGCCTGCTGGTGTTCGACGAGGCGACCTCGGCGCTGGACACCCAGTCCGAGAGCAACATCCTGGCCAACATGCAGGAGATCCTGCGCGGCCGCACCGCCGTGATCATCGCCCACCGGCTGTCCACCATCATGCGCGCCGACAAGATTCTCGTGCTCTATGACGGTGCAATCGTCGAGCAGGGCCGGCACGAGGAGCTGGTGGACAGGAAGGGCATGTACTACCAATTGGTCCAGAAACAACTGAGTGCCGCATGAAACTGTTCAGCCCGGTCAAACACGCGAGTTCGGCGATCTCCTACGCGGGGCTGCTGGAGAAGATCGAGATCCTGCGCTCGACCCTGCGCTGGGCGTCGAAGCTAGAACGCGCCGAGATCGAGAAGCTGCTGCGGCAGGCGACGACGCTGCGCGACGAGGTCATGCAGCTTTCGCACAAGGAGCGCTTCGTCGAGGCGGCGGCGGTGGAGCCGGTGCGCTCGGTGGCAAGGACGTCGGCGGCGCAGCGTCGGCAGGCGTTGCTCGATCGCAGCTTCGTTTTCGAAGGGGCGTTCGGCGACAACCCGAAGCTGCTCGAGTCCCTGGAGATCGCCGAGAAGGCGGCGCCCACGGATTTGCCGGTCTTGATCACCGGCGAGAGCGGCACCGGCAAGGAACTCATGGCCAAGGTGGTGCACGCCAACGGATCGCGCTCCGAGAAACCGTTCATCTCGGTTAACTGCGGCGCGATTCCGGACAACCTCCTCGAGTCCGAGCTGTTCGGCCACAGGAAGGGCGCCTTCACCGGTGCCGACAGCGACCGCAAGGGCAAGTTCGAGAGCGCCCACCGGGGCACGATCTTCCTGGACGAGATCGGCGAGCTGCCGCTGTCCGGACAGGTGAAGTTGCTGCGCGTGCTGGAGTCCCACGAAATCCAGCGCGTCGGATCGGATCAGCCCATTGCCGTGGACACGCGCGTCGTCGCCGCCACGAACCGGGATCTGCGCAAGCTGAGCGAACAGGGCCGGTTCCGCGAGGATTTGTTCTATCGCCTCAGCGTCATCCACGTGACATTGCCGTCGCTGCGCGAGCGCAGCGACGAGATTCCGTTGCTGTTTTCCTACTTCGGCGACGAAGCGGCGGAGATGCTCAAGCGGCGGCCGATCAAGATGACGCCCCGGTTGCGCGACTTTCTGCTGCACTACGCCTATCCCGGCAACATTCGGGAGCTGCGCAACATCATCTATCGCCTGTCGTGCCTGGCGGGAGACACGGCCGACGTCGAGCACCTGCCGGACGACATCCGGCCCGCTTCCTCGGCGCCGGTGACGCGCGAGGCCGCGTCGACCAACGGTGCCGCCACCTCGGGCCCCATCTCGCTGAGCGATGCCAAACGTGCCGCCAGCGACGAGGCGGAGAAGCTGTTCCTGGAGCGCGGCCTTAAGGAAGTGGGCGGGACCGTGGCGGAACTCGCCCGGCGCTGCGACATGAACCGCTCTCACCTGCAAATGCTGCTAAAGAAACACGGCATCCGGTCCAAGGATTTCCGCAAGCAGAACGCATCCGAGAGCGACAAGAGCGCCTGACGGCCGGTTGGAGTCCATGGCTCGTCAAAAGACTGCTATTCACCACCAAGGACACAAAGGACACCAAGAGAGTCAAGCGTAACGGTACCGACGCGGCCGCCTCGCGGGCGAACGCAGTTCTTCCGGGCCTTTCGAATCTTCTTGGTGTTCTTGGTGATGCAAAAGCCTCTCGGGTTGCCCCGCCGTCACAGGGCCGGATTGAGCATGGTCTTGTCGGAGTTGTAGAGATCCTCGGCGCGCACCACAACGGCCGAGATGTTGTCCCGCCCGCCGCGTGAGAGTGCCAGCTCCACCAGTGTCTCCGCCGCTTGCCGGCAGCTGCCGCTGCCCAGCGCCTGGCCGATTTCTTCTGAACTCAGGTCGTTGCTCAGGCCGTCGCTGCACAGCAGAAGAACGTCGGCGTCGAGGACATCGATGACCATTTCGTCCAGCTCGAGTGTGTCCAGTGCCCCGACCGCGCGCGTGATCAGATTGCGCGTCGGATGTCGCGCGACCTCCTCCGGGCTGAGCTGTCCCAGCGACCTGAGAATTTCCACCTGGCTGTGATCGCTAGTGAGCTGTCGCAGTTCTCCGTCGCGATAGAGGTAGACGCGGCTGTCGCCGGCCCATAGGCACGCGCACTGTGCGTCGAAGGCGAGCAGGGCGGCGATGGTGCAGCCGATGCGCCCGACGTTGCGCGCTGCCGCTTCCTCCCGAAGCTGCTGATTCACCGCCTGCAGGCGCTGGCGCGCGTCGGCGACGAAGCCGGCAAGGCTCTGGGGCGCCGGCAGCTTGTTCAGCGAGTCCACCGCCAAGGCGCTGGCGAAATCACCGACAGCGTGTCCGCCCATGCCGTCGGCCACGGCCCACAGCCCCCGTGCCGGCTGGTCGAGGCAGGCGTCCTCGTTCAGCGTCCGCACCCGGCCGACATGGGTGCGCGAGGCGGAGGTCCACAAGAACTGGTTCGGGGTCATCGAATCCTCTTGGTTCGTCGCCGTCGCGTCGCCGCCGGGCAGCCCCCGGCGGCGACACTCTTCAAATTCTAGACCAAGGTCCCCAGGCGGCAACCGCGAAGAGGCCGGTCACGCTTGCGCGGCCCGGCTCCGGCGGTACCGGTTACTTCACGTTCGAGCTGATCTCGGACAGATTGACGGTAATGTTCGAGTTCGAGCCGGTGTTGTTGATGTCCACCACCTGGAACTGGTTGATCATCTGATCGGCCGTGTAGTTGTTGGTGATGTTGAAGAAGTTCACCACCGGGCCGAAGCTGGGCGCGGTCGCCACGAAGGGCCTGATCCAGCCAAACACCCACGGGGCGCCGCCGCCGCGCACGAAGGACATCTCCTTGCGGTCGAGGGCGCGGTTGGTGGGCAGGTCGTTGATCGTGATTGCAGCCATGTCTGTCTCCTGAGGTTCTGTTGGGTTACGTAGGTGATTCGGTTGTCCATACGTTAGCAACTGGTGTGCCAAGAATCGAGCAGGCCGCGGTGTCAGACGTAACCGCATGATTCTTTGTAAGTAAGCCGGGGCTGGCGGGCATGGGCAGGATGCCGGTCGATTGGCGGATCGTTGGCGGAGTTGGGTCATCGCCAACAACATCCGCCGCAGGAGTTGGCTGCAATTGGACACTCGCAGGCAGGCACGGCAGGCGGTTCGCCGGCGCGCGCAGCCGGGCGCGACCGAGTGGCCGCGCGTGTCGTGGTACTGGTGGGTGATCGGGCGTAGCGGCACGCTGCCGCGGCGCGTCGTCGTGCGCGGCCGGCGCATGCGGCGTGGTCGTCGTTGGTGCGCTTGGCAGGCGCCTAGTCGTTGGCATGCTCGCGCGCACGCAGCAACCGCGCCAGGCGATAGGTATTCACCGGCAGCAACACGGCGTACAGCAGGAGCAAGGAGGGGAGATTGGCGAAATAGGCGTGAACGAGCAGCGCGACGTTGTTGGCAATGGCACCGCCGCGCACGGCCAGCCGGCACGGTAGCCAAAGCGCTATCAGGCGACGAACCACCGGATGGCCGGCAATGCGGCCGGGAAGCAGGGCGTTGAACATTGCTGTTCTGCCTCGGGAGAAATGACGGGAGGGAGACCCGGGGGTCTCCCTCGCCGACGAATTTCCGATTAAACGCGGAAGAAGTTGATGTTGTTATCGGCCGTTTGCGTCGGCGTTACCGTCGAGGTGATGCCTTCGACGAAGGCGGCGTTGTTGCCGTTGTTGTTGATCGTGGTCTGGCTTTGGCCGATCAGCTGCTCGGCGGAGAAGGCCACGTTGGACTCGTAGGAGCTGTAGCCATACACGGGCCAGGGCCAGTACAGCGTGCCGCCTTTGACGTCGGCCATGGCTTTGCCGTCGAGTTCTTCGGTGCGGGCGAGGTCTTTGATCATCAGGGTGGTCATGGTAGTTCTCCTTTCAAAATTAAGTGGTGTGGTTTGGTGAGCATTGTTGGTTGCGCTCGCCGACCTATTCAGCACAGGCCGTGCCAGCGGCACGGCAAAAGTCGCCTGAAGTCTGCAAGCTATTGAATAGACGCGAGAAGAAATCCCTGCGCGGGATTTCGAGTTGTCGCCGGCGGAGGACGGAGACAGCGCCGCTGGTGGATGATGCCCGACACTCTGCGAGCCGGATGTCCGGCGCCGGACAACAGCCGCCCGGCACGCTAAGTCCTCAGGTCACCTTGCGGCGCGGCTGCCGCGAACTAGCATGAAATGGTGGACACCATCGAACGGCGCGCGCCTGAGCGCTCGCCACATCTGCCGCAGCCATGGATCAACTCGCCGCCCTGTTTGCCATCGCAACCCAACTGAGCGGCCTGCCGCCGCTGCCGCCCGGTTCGGAACCGGCGGTATGGCCGGTCACGCAGACGCAGATGCGCGCGCTCGTGTGCCGCGAGGACACGCGCCAATGCAACGGGCTGCAAGCCATTTACGACACCGACAACCACCGCATCCTGGTGCTCGACTGGGGCAGCCGGACGGGCACCGAATGGGAGAGCTTCGTCATCCACGAATACGTGCACGCCCTGCAGTACGCCCAGCGCGGCCCGGCCATCTTCGAGAACTGTCAGGCATCGCGCGCCACCGAAATGCAGGCCTACCGCGTGCAGGACGCCTACCTGCGCATGCGCGGCTCGCTGCTGCACGTAGGCAAGCAGATGGCTTGGTGGAACTGCGAGGATCAGCCGGCACCGGCGGCGAGGAAATAGCGCGCCGTCACCCCGCCTTGCGCAAGGTGAGATTGATGCGGCATCCGCCCAGCAGCGGATGCTGCGCCGCCTTCAGCGCCAGCACGCCGTGGTAGCGCAGGCGCGACGGCCCGCCCCACACCATCACGTCGCCGTGGGCGAGCGGCACGCGCATCGTCCGGTCAGAGCGCTTCGGGCCGCCGAAGACAAACACCGCCGGCAGGCCCAGGGACACGGAAACGATGGGCGCGTCGAGGTCGCGCTCGTTCCTGTCCTGGTGCAGCGACAGCCGCGCGCCGGGCTCGTAGCGATTGACCAGACATGCATCGGGCGCGAAGCCCGGGAAACCCGCCTGCGCCGCCGCCTCACGCGCCAGCACGAAGAATGTTTCCGGCATCGGCGCCCAAGGCTGGCCGCTGTCCGGATCCACGGCGCTGTAACGGTAGCCGCTCGTGTCCGACACCCAGCCCAGCGCGCCGCAGTTGGTCATCGCCACCGACATGCGGAAGCCGCCGGGCGTCATCATGTGGCGGAACGGCACCCGGGCGACCACCGCCCGCAGCGCGCCCAGCAACGCCGACGCCTGCGGCAATGCCCAGCCGCGCAGCACGACGGCGCCGGTTTCCAGTTGTTGCTGCCGAGGCGTGGGCGACAGTCCGGCCTCGTCGCTGAGTTCGAACAAGTCCATCGTCATGGCCGGCGCCTACGACTTCGCCTCGCGCTCGAGCAGCGCATGCTTGCGCGCCACACCCCAGCGATAGCCCGCCAGCCCGCCGTCGTTGCGCACGACGCGATGACAGGGGATGGCCACCGCCAGCGTGTTGGCGGCACAGGCGCCGGCCACGGCACGTACCGCCTTGGGCGCTCCGATGTGCTTCGCGATCTCCGTGTAGCTCGCCGTCTCGCCGGGGGAGATCTCGCGCAGCGCCTGCCACACGCGCTGCTGAAAGGCGGTGCCGCGCACGTCCAGCGGCAGGTCCAGCCCCAGCCGCGGCGCTTCGACGAAGCCCACCACCTGCGCCACCACTTGCTCGAACGTCGCGTCGCCGCCCACGAGCACGGCGTTGGCAAAGCGCGCCTGCAGATCGCGCACCAGCCGGTCGGGATCGTCGCCGAGCAGAATCGCGCACACCCCACGCGCGCTCGCAGCGACCAGAATGGACCCGAGGGAGCATTCGCCGACGGCGAAGCGTATCTCGGTGTTCGCGCCGCCAGCGCGGTAGTCGCTCGGCGCCATGCCAAACAGATGATTCGATTCCTCGTAGAACCGGCCACTGGAATTGTAGCCGGCGCCGTAGATCGCCTCAGTTACCGTGCCGCTGCGTTCCAGCGCCACCCGCACGCGCCGGGCGCGATGCGCCGCGGCATAGGCCCGCGGCGTCAAGCCGGTGACGGACTTGAAGACGCGATGCAAATGCCATGCACTCATCCCGGCATGCCGCGCCAGCTCCGCCAGGCTGGGCGCCCGCTCGGCGGACTCGATCAGCCGGCACAATGCCGCCACCCGATCGGCATGCGGCGCGGCGGTCGATGCCTGGTTCGGCTTGCAGCGCTTGCAGGGCCGGAAGCCCGCTCGCTCGGCCTCATCGGTGCTGGCGTGGAAGGCGACGTTCTCCGGCCGCGGCGTGCGCGCGCCGCAGGACGGGCGGCAATAGACACCGGTGGTCCTGACCGAGTAGAAGAATTTGCCGTCGGCCGCCGCGTTGCGCGCGACTACTGCCGCCCAGCGCGGATCGCTCAGGGTTGCTGCGGCGCGGGATTCGGCTTTGGTGTTCGAGATCATGGGTGCGCGTGTTCAACCGGCGTCGGTTTCGATGGTTGAAGTGTAGGCGTTGCCGAAACGCGGCGCACTCCGGGGATTGCTTTTGAATTCGCACATGCACCCGGCGCAGGCTTCCTGCGCATCACATTAATCGGAATCTGCAGCGTGAATACGAATGCGGCCGGGTTCGACGATCCACAGCCGACCGTCTATGGATTGTCCGGGTAGCGCAGCTATCATTTGATCCAGCAACATGCCGAGCAAGCCGGAGGTCATTTTGACTTCACGCCACCCGTGCAACCTCGGCCGGAATCACGCGTTCGCGGGCCGTTTCAGCCCCATAAGCCAAGGCTGCGCGGATGTCATCCGGCGTGAGCTGAGGATAATCGACCAGCAAGGCGGCCTCCGTTTCGCCATCGGCCAGACGATCGAGCAAGAGCGATACCCAGATGCGCGTCCGCGTATGCATGGCTTGCCGAAGCAGATGTTCGGATCAATGCTGATGCGATTCAGCAAAGGGTGCATGTTTCCTCTTGACGTCGCCGAGAATGAAACAAGGTGCAGTGGCGCGAATGCACGCCCTTGGCCGGCCTCCAAATCGCCGGGGAGCCAACATCAATACCGTAGGGTATCCGCCTAGAAAAAGCAAATCGCGCGGCCTTCTGTTCAACAGTCTTGTATCTGTTCAAACCTATCACTTGGTGAAAGCGTTGAGGGCTTTGAAGCGTCAAGCCGCCGCCCACTCCGCCGACAGCAGCGCCGCCTGCTCCAGCACCGTCTGCGTCGCCTTCTCTTGCTTGTCCGGTGGGTAGCCGCACTTGCGCAGGATGCGCTTGACGAGCACGCGCAGTTGGGCGCGGACGTTTTCGCGCAGCGTCCAGTCGATGGTGACGTTCGCGCGCGCCGTGCGCACCAGCTCCTGCGCGATCGCGCGCAGGGTCTCGTCGCCCAGCGCGGAAACCTGGCGAGCCAGCCGGTATTCGCAAATCTTCGCATGCGTCGCTACAGCGTAGATGACAGACTGGCCGCGTGAGATCGACGACGCGGAGACGATCGTACGCGGTATCTGCAGCCCTTTCCACGTGTCCAGTGCTGGAAAGCTAAAGCCCGAAGCTTTCAAGCCTCCGCCGCATCACAACGACGTTTCTGTTATGCGGATAGAGTGGATCGGTGTGGAAGCGTGTCGCAATCGGGCGAAGTCGCTGGGAAACGAAAAGAAAATGTATACCTGATTACCAATGAACCTCAGCCAACTTTACGAGCCGGTAGGGCATAGGCGGGGTGTGCGCGGCGGCGGTGGCCAGCCGCGCGAGCATGCCCGCCAGGTCGTATCGTCGGTTGAAGCGATAGCTGAACTCAGCCAGGTAGCGCGGCAGATGCTTCCCCTGGATCGCGTGGTAAGTGCCGTGGATCGCGTTCTTCACATTGCCGAGCACGGTATCGACCCAGTTGAGCACCTGCCGGCGCCGGGCGATGCCCGGCCCGCTCATGACGGTGGGCGCGTGCTGGCAACCGGCTGCGGCTACGGCGCTAAAGCAAGCCAGACCGTCAGAGTGCACCGCCGTGCCGGCGGCAAGCTTGGCGCGGCTCCAGCGGGCGATCTCCTTCGAGCGAAAGCCCTTGATCCGATTGAGGCTCATCGTGTGCGGGCGCCCTTCGTCGTCGGTTTGCACCGCCGCCACGAACGGCGTCTTGCCACGCGTGCCGCGCCCACGCTTGTAGCCGCGGCGCCGACCGCCCCAGTAGGCGTCGTCGATCTGCACCAGGCCGGCCAACTGCCGGGCGCTCTCGCGTTCCAACATCGCCTGCATGAGCTTGTGCTTCATGAGCCAGGCGCTGTTCTGGGAGATGCCCAATTGGCGCGACAGTTCCAAGGACGAGATGCCGTTCTTGGCCTGGGTGATGAGATGCATGGCCAGGAACCAGACGTTGAGCGCGAGCTTGGAGCCAGCGAAAACGGTGCCGGCGCTCACGGAAGTCTGCCGCCCGCAAGCGTTGCACTGGAACAAGCGACGGGTGTTGATCGCGCAGTAGCCCCTGTGGCCGCACTCGGGGCAGACGAAGCCCTGCGGCCAGCGCCAGGCAAACAGCGCCTGCTCGCACTGCTCGGCCGTTCCGTATCTCGCCATGAATTCGCGCAAACTCATGCTCCGCTGAAATTGCACCTTGTTCTTCGGCATCGCTTATCTCCTTGGAAAATCAAGCGATGCCAGTATGCGCACCCTACTGGCTCACCAACTGAGCCTCATTGGTAATCAGGAATGTATAAGGGGTTAGCGGCGATCGCTGCGCGCCAGATCCGCTCAGTTGGTGCGGACGTCATTGATACACGGGAAGTATTCGAGGGTCATGCCGACATTCTGATGGCTTGTGCTTCGAGTGAGGGCGAGCCGCTCACGGCGTCGGATCTCTATATCCAGCGCAGTCAGATGAAGGCTCTTGCCAGCATTGCCAACTATATCCCCGATCCCGATCCCGCGGCGGAGGACTGGCGTGGGTCGGCCGTCCTGCCGCGATAGAGCATGTATGTCCGTTAGCTGCAAACAGGCCTTAAAGCGTCTTATGAGCTTCCAATAGGAACAGCTTCAGCAGGTTTAATGCCTGCGATTCATTCTTTGCCCAGCCCAATTCGTTTCTGATTCCACGCTCCGAGTAATAAACCAACCAATAGTTACCGATCTTGTCGATGGAAAAAGCATCATCTTTGTCCTTGTAGAATGAGTACGAATCAGTAGGGATGTTCTTCCTATCCAGGAAATCCATCAGTTCTTGAATAGTCCAGCTCATTTCGCTTCTCCGAGTTTTAAGGTATCCAAGTAGTATTGGACACTATTGGGCAATTTGTACTGAACCCCTAGCCCTTTTTGTCCAAACCATGGCGCAATAGTGGACCGTACCACTCCGTCGATGCTCCCATCAACGGAGTAAAGCGATGGAGGAAATGTAGGCGTGTAATTCAACGCGCGCGATCCCAGCGACAAGCCCGCTGGCGAAACAAATGTTCCGCTTGTCCTCCCATATCGGTCTATCAGATTGATCGATCCTGTACTACTTGGCTCCAGCGAAACCATTCTCTGAGAGCCCGGGATTGCGCCATCATACGGTGGCCACCAAATGCTTCCGTCAGGGTGTTGCCACCCAGCTGCTTCTGCCAAGTTGCGTTCTTGCGATAACAGACCCCGTTCGTTAATTGTCAGATCAAGATTTCTGTAGATCCTAGTTGCACTGTTCGCAGCAAACTTGGCGAGGAGTTTTGTTTCGGAAGCAACCCTTCCCGCGTTTGCAACTGATAGTGTTCCCGTGCCCGGATTGGCCGCCAGTTCCCTGTCCAAGCGTGCATTGAGTGCGGTTGCCCGCTGTGTCAATGCGCCCGCGTTGATCGGCGCGTTGGAGGAGGGCCTGCCCCGCGCCAACGCCGCCGCGCTGGCGACTCCGCCGCCGCTCATTAGGGCGGCGCGCAGCATGCGCTCGCTCTCCTGGGGGGTGAAGTCGAGGGGACCGACCACGCTCGCGAAGCGCTGCAGCAGGCGTTCCTCAGTGGCGGCCAAGGAAACGCGCCCACCCAGCGCGTTGTCCAGATTGTCGTTGAGCAGTTGGTATTCGCGGCGCTCGGCGGCGTCGAGGGAGGCAAGACGGCGCTCCAGGTCGTCGCGGCGCGCCTGCAACTGCGCGCGGTCGGTGTCCACTTCCGCGAGCGCCGCCCGGCAGGCTTCTGTAGTGGCGCAATTGATAAGCCGGTCGGTGTTGGCGCGGCTCAACGCGGTGTAGTGCCGCTCCAGCTCGCCGGCGCACGCACCCGGATTGGCGGCGCCCCGGCATTGGTCGAGCGCCTGCAGCTTGGCGTCGATCTCGCGGTGCTTGAGATAGTTGTTCTCGAAGGCGTTGCCGGCGGCGTTGGCGGCGGTGAGGGGATCGCGCCCGGCGGCGTGGGCGGTGAGGCCGGCGGCCAGACGGGCGACGAGATCCAGCAGTTCGGGGCTGGCATCCGGACCGATGGCTTGATGTGCCGCGGGGGTAAGGAGGGCTTCGGTGGCGCCGCCGAGCGCACCGGCCACCGGGTCCGCGTCGCGCAGCTTCGCCATGAGTGCCCCGAGCGCGCCGTGGGCGATGACATGGCCGACACTGCCGGCCTCGCCCAGGAATTGGGTGCCGATCCAGTTCGCACCTTGGGCTTCGAGACTGCCGAGCGCCTTGGCGGCCAGCACCTGCTCGAAACTCGATCCGGCCAGAGGTGCCGCCGCGGCCGCGGCGGCGGTATCGATACTCCACTTGGCGAGCGGAGAGAGCTCGCCGGTGCTTACCAGATTCGACGTGTAACCACCCACGCCACCGGTGAGCCCGGCGTAGAGCAGGCCCTTGCCGTCCAGGCGGCCAGCGTTGGGAACTCTTGCGAAGCGTAGGTTTCCGAGACGTGCGGCTGGTTGTTCACTTCCTCCCCCCGCGACTTACTGGCCAGCGTCGGGCGCACGACCTCGGAGGCATCCGTTGCCGCGAAGCCGGCCTCGGCGTTTTCCGCACCGGCCGCCCCAGCAGCGCTCCTCGTACTGGCTGCGTACATTTGCGGCTCACGCGGCAGCGCCACGTTCTGCCACACCCCCACCGTGATCGAGGCGAGCAAGGCACGCATCTCCGCGTGACTGTAGATCAGCGACCCCGCGGGTGCGCCGTGCGGGCCGAGCCTTGCAACTGGCGGCTGTCGCCGCTGGTCTTCGCGCACACGCCCGGGTCGCCGCCCACGGCGGCGAGCTTCGCGCCCGGCCCTGATGCGCGCCCCCAGCGGTAAGCATCGTGGCGTGGGTGCGTGTACTCGTTCCCACGACATCGGGCATGCTGCGGCTCGCGGCAGTAGGCACGGCGCCGGATTGGAGGCGGCCCGACAGCGCCTGCGCCTGGGCGAAGTGGAGGCGGCGAGCAGGCAGAGACACAGCCGCTAAAGCGGCTGTTTGAGGCGCGGGCGGGAGATGCCCGCGACGCAGCGCGATGAAAGGCAAGTCACTTCGTTCGCTGTCATGGGATGCAATAATTAAGAGCCAATCCCACCCCTATGAGCTCTTGCTCGCCTTGGAGGACATCGAGCATCGCAACACGCGGGGGCGTACCCCGCGTACCAACGGCTTCGTCGAGCGCATGAACAAGACGCTGCTCGACGAGTGCTTCCGGGTCAATGGGCGCACGACCTGGTACATCGAGCCCGAGGAGATCCGGCGGGACCTGGATTGGTTCATGCGCTACTCCAACCTGGAGCGCAGCCATCAGGGCTATCGGCTCAAAGGCAGGACGCCGGCGCAGGCGTTGAAGGAGGCGCTTGGGCGCTCTGAATTGCCGCCCATCGTGCCGGAAATCGAACTCGACGACGTGGCCACGGCTATGTCAGAGTAATACTCGACTGGAGACCCCGAGTGTCGGGGAAATACCGTACTTGCACACGCAGCACTTCGGCCAGTTCCAGCACCGACAATCTCTGCTTCGCCACTTTTGCTTCAGCATTCATCCTTCCTCTCCTTTCGCATATCATATGTCAGGAAAGAAGGTTGGGATTACAAATCGAACGCACTCCATAATCTCTGTCGGAGCTCATCGAGTTGCGCGTTGGTTCGAATGCGCTCGTCGGAATTATCCTTCCATACGTGATAGTCAGAAAAACTACCGTTTCCTTGGTTCATCGTCGAGTATATCGACCGCGCGCGTTCCCAACCATCGGGGTCTTCAAGCTCCTGAATGGCCGCGGTGACTCCTCGAATCCAATTTGTCTCACCTTGCTCTCTCAATAGTGCTCGAAGAGCGATTAGCAAGGTGCGAACGTATTCGGATTGATCAGCGATCATTGCAACTACCTAATCGGACTTGCTCCCAAGACTTCCACGCCGAAGAGATTCCAAGGCTGATGAATGTAAATTTGGTTGATTTGCGGCCCACCAAGATACGCCCCTCCCTGACTACCGACAGGTCCTTCGTAGATAGTCGTGCCTTTCGGTATCTTTACAGAGAAGACCGTATCAATCGGGGACGATCCAGTGAGGATCCCCGTTTTGGGATCAATCCACTGTGCCCTTACCGCTGAGTCTATCCGAATTTGTGCGACCGACTGAGGCGCTTCGCGGACGAACCACTGTCCCATGGGTTCTCCGGCCTTTCCACCTCGGAACAGAAGTAAGTCCTCTTCAAGAACCACAGCGTTGTACCGCCCTGCAAAAAAGTTGGCTGCGGGACGCCCCGGCAGTAAGGCAAGCGGACCAGGATTCTCCACCGCGTTAAACGAGTATGAGCGCACGGCACTGGATGCGCCGGCTTCGCCATTCGCGACGCCTGCCAAGTTGCGGCCTTGGGCGGCGGCTTCGGTGCGTGCTCCACTTGCCGCCAGCTTCTCCACCGTCCTCGCTCCCGCCTTGACGGAGACCGCGGCCAGTTTGGTGCCAAGCTTTGCCACGGCCCCGGCGCCACTCGCCAGGCCCGCCAGCTCCACCACCAGCCGGCCGGCCTCCACCCCGGCGGTGACGCTGCCGTCCCAGCCGGCCTGCTCGTAGGCTTGCGCGAGTAGGTTGAGCCGGCCCTCGTAGCTCGCCAGCACCTCGTCTGCGACTCGGCTGCGAAACTCCGGGTCGGCGACAAAACTGCGCAAAGCGCCGATCGTCTCCGACAAATGAGTGACCAGATCCGCCAGGCCTTCGAGCTGTTCCTTCGGGCCCAGGAGCAGGCCGCCGCCGAGCCCGGTCACCAGGCCCGCATCCTGCAGGGCGCTGATGAGTTGCCAGCGCGTCTCGACCTTGATCCGGCACGCCGCGCTTTCGCAGCTCGCCAGTTCGACCCGTTTGGTGTTCGCCTGCCAGGTCGACAGATAGTTGTTCTCGAAGGCGTTGCCGGCGGCGTTGGCGGCGGTGAGGGGATCGCGCCCGGCGGCGTGGGCGGTGAGGCCGGCGGCCAGACGGGCGACGAGATCCAGCAGTTCGGGGCTGGCATCCGGACCGATGGCTTGATGTGCCGCGGGGGTAAGGAGGGCTTCGGTGGCGCCGCCGAGCGCACCGGCCACCGGGTCCGCGTCGCGCAGCTTCGCCATGAGTGCCCCGAGCGCGCCGTGGGCGATGACATGGCCGACACTGCCGGCCTCGCCCAGGAATTGGGTGCCGATCCAGTTCGCACCTTGGGCTTCGAGACTGCCGAGCGCCTTGGCGGCCAGCACCTGCTCGAAACTCGATCCGGCCAGAGGTGCCGCCGCGGCCGCGGCGGCGGTATCGATACTCCACTTGGCGAGCGGAGAGAGCTCGCCGGTGCTTACCAGATTCGACGTGTAACCACCCACGCCACCGGTGAGCCCGGCGTAGAGCAGGCCCTTGCCGTCCAGGCGGCCGGTGGCGATCAACTGGCTGGCGCTGCTGCTCGCCACACCGGCAAGCGCCGCGCTGGTCACGGCGTTGGCGCTGCCGGCGGCCGTTGTGGCGGTGGCCGCGGCCCAGGTGCTGCCGGCGGCGGCGCCCTCGCCGATCAGCGCCGAGAAGGCGCCCGGGGCGTAGAAGGAAATGGCGACGGCGGCGATCGCCCCGAGCAGACCGCGCAGGCCGCGTTTCTTCTTGCAGGCGGTGCACACGAACTCGCCGCGGATGTGATCCTCGGCGATGGCTTCGACGAACTCGGGGCCGAGGCGCTGTTTCAGCTCATCGACGAAGGCCTGGCTGAGCGCTTGCGTGTCGGCTTCGTCCTGGCCCATCACCCGGAACTCGCCGGAGACGGAGTCGATGTGCTCGGCGGCAAGCTGCCAGCGCAGCGCGCTCATGAATCCGCCGGGCTGCACTGCATCGCCGGTGTAGCGGATGTAGCCTTTGTCCACGTACTGGATGAACGGCTCGATCTCGGCGTTGCGCTTGCGGTTGGCGAGCGACTGCGCCGATATGTCGAGAGAATCCTCGGCGAGGATGAAGCCGGTGTTGTCGATGCGGTTGCCGGAAAGCGCAATCTCCTGGCCGCGGATGACCCCGCCCTCGATGCGCGTGAGCTGGGTGCTCCAGGATTGGGGCAGGTACAGACGTGGGACCAGCACGCCCGCCTGCTCCACATACCACAGCAGCGGGGCGTCGAGGTTCTGCATCTGCGTTTCGCTCAGGGGCTGACCGAGAACGACGCCGTAACGCAGGGCGAACGAAACCGCATTGGCATACAGGATGGCGCGCTGCTGGGTGTCGACCGACAGACCTGCGGCTTCGTCGTAGGCCAGACCGGAGAGAAACCAGGCGCGGCCGGTCTGATCGATGGCCGCCTGGCGCAGGGCCGCTTCCTCATCGCGGGCGTTCAGGGCAAAGGGGAGCGCGCTATTGAGCCGCAGCTCCGGCGGCAGAAGCGCGAGCAGTTCGGCGGAGGCAAGCATGCCGTTGTTCGCCTGCACGCCGACGCTGGCGGGCGCCATCCAGCGCGACTGGGGTTGGATACCGGCCGATGTCATCACGCCCGGGGCGGCGTAGGCGGCGATGTCGATCACCGGCTTCGGCGCCTTGGCCGGCGGCGTGCGCCGGGCGATGGCGTCGAAGTCGATGCCGTTGATCACCGTGTCCGCCGAGACGACAACGTTCCTGCCTTGGATGGCACCGGTGTTGGTGACCCGCGTGCCTTCGGACGCCGTGCCCGATGGGACGTCAGGACCGCTGTTGCCGCCGCCGGCGTCGGTTGGTGCGCCAAGCACAAGGTTGCGCCCGCCCTGAATCACGCCGGCATACTCGCCCACCTGTGTCGTGCCATACACGTCCGCGTACTCGGGGGGTGGCGGGTCGCTGTGGGGAGACTCGACGCCGGTCGAACCGCCGGTGCCAGCCACGTGTTCGCCTGGGCCGGTCGGGGCCGGAGCGGGCTTTTGATAGTGCCCATGCCATCGGGCTTCGAGGACGCGGGAGGTGTTGTTGATCTCGGGCGAATTCAGCAGCAGGTCCTGCCCCGCCAGGATGGCGCTGCCGACGTTGTCGACGCGCCCGGCGTCGATGCGCAGGTTTCGATCGGCGGCAAGCACGCCGACCTGCGTCGGGCCGATATCCACCTCCGCCTCGCAGTAGCCGCCGTTCGCGGTGCATCCCCGGAACAGTTCCTGGTTCGCAGCGAAGCGCCGCTCCGTCTTCACCCCCAGCCAGTTGTTTTCCACGTCCCGCGCCCGGATGGTCAGATCGCCGCCGGCGTCGATGCGATTGCGATTGGTGAACTTACCTGCGACATCGACAGTGGCGTCGCCGGCGGCGCTTAGATCGAGCGTGTTGATGCCGTCCTCGGTCGGCGGCTCGATGCGGGCGTTGCGCCCCGCGAAGACATGATCCGGACTCAGACTGTCGCCGCCGCGCACCAACACATCGCGCCCGGCGAATGCCTCGCCGGGCAGGTCGAGCGGCTCGAGCGGGCTGTCCCAGGGGCTGCGGATGTAATGCAAATCGAGGTCGCGGGTGGCCTCGATGCGGCCCCCGGTGTTCTTCTTCAGCGTAATGCCGAGGTCGCGGCCGGCCGACAGCAGCCCCGCGTTGGCCATGGGCCAATTGCTCAGTATCGGCCGAGGGTCGGCTGTGCCCTGCCAATCAGGATCCGCGTTGATCAGGGTGCCGCACCATCCGTGGTATTCACAGGCATCCTTGAAGGGCAGACTGTTGGCTGCCGTGGCCACTTCGGCGCGCTCTGCGCGGCCACGTCCGATCATCACATCCTGCTCGGCGCGGATGATTCCGACGTTGCGCGAGTCCCAGGGGCCGGCGAGGTGTTCGACCAACACGTCTCGTCCGGCACTGATCGTGCCTTCGTTTACGAAACGGAAAGCACCGTTGTAGCCGCCGTGGAACAGCAGCTTCACGTCGCGGCCGGCGCGGATCGTTTTTCCAGCAGCGCTGAAGAAATGGCCGGACAGCACCACCACATCCTGGCCGGCGTCGACGTCGCCGAGCGTGCTGCCGATGTACTGGGCGCCGCCGTGGCCGAGCACGACATTGCCCGGGGCGCGCAGCCCGGACAGGGTGATCCCGCCGCCGCCATGCACGGCGATGTCTCCAGCCGTCGCCGTCAGTGGCGCGGCGGCGCGCACGTCCATCCAGCGCGGTGTGGCAATCAGTTTGATGGAGCCGGCCTTGACACTTTGGCTGATGTCGATGGCGACGCGATCCGGCCACACATCCTGCAGGGTTTTCCAGAAGTCGAACTCGGTGAGCGCCAGGGTGTCGCTGTCGACCTTCTGGAATCCCGCAACGACATGAAATGCATCGGGCAAGTCGACGCGGCTCTGGACGCGTACGGACTGAGCGATGAGGTCGAGCTGCCCGGCCAGTTCCGTCAGCCCGCTGCCTTGCAGCGCGACCGTGCCGCCGGCAACGTTGAAGCGCAGCGCATCACCGTCCGTTGCCGGGCGGCCGGTGGTGAGCTGGACATGGGGCGTGTTGATGAAACCGCAGCCGTTGCAGGTAATGCCGTTAGGATTGGCAACGACAAGTTTGGCGGGGCTGCCGGCGACTTCCACCAGACCTTGCAACGCGCTGGCCTGACCTCCCGTGACTTCGTTGAGGATGATGCGTGCCGGGGTGCCCGCCAGGTTGGGGTTGGCGGATATGCTGCCGGCAAGGCGCGTGTTGGCGCCGGTGGCGCTGTTGTTGAGCACCGTGCCTTGGGTCGGCACGTTGAAGGCTTGGTACTTGTTGTGGGAAAGACCACCGGCCGTAGGCGCGGCGATATCCACTACGGGCACGCCGTTGGCGGCCGCACGCACGCTCGGGCGCTGTGCCGCCGGGGCGGCGGCATCGGCGACCGGGTTGGCGATCACGCCCTGAGGCGACAACCCGAAGGTGAACAGCACCAGCCAGGCAACGGTGCGCTGCAACCATGAGGTGCGCGAAGGTCGTTGCGTAGCCGTGTCGTGCGGCCGCAATGACCTGACGGAAAGAGGGGACGAAGACGCCGGGCGGTAGGGGGATCGGGTCGCTGACATGATCTTGTTCGTCGTGCTGCGGCGGGGTCAGGGTTTTGCGGTGAGCGTCGGCGCGGGTGGCACGGGAGCTTGCGGTGCCGCGGTTCTTGCCTCGATGCTGGCCTTCTGCAGAAGTTCGGCGGAGAGCAGCAGGATGGCCTTGTTCCGGGCCTGTTCCTTGAGGGCTGCGGCGATCAGAGGGCGCGCCTGGTCGTAGCTTGGACGGAAGGTTTCCCGCGCCGCATCCAGGCGCACGATTACCCAATCGTCATCGACCTGCAGCGGTGCCGACACTTGGCTGGGTTTGAGCTTGGCAAGGGCATCGGCGACGGACGGCGGCACGCCGTTGGTTCGGCCTGCCCGGACCGGCAGCGGGAAGGACACCCAGTCCAGTTTGCCACCGCGCATCGCCGCGGGTGCCACAGGGACCCGCTGTACCAGCGCGGCGAAATCGCCTCCGCGCGCCAGCGCTGCCTCGGCTTCGCGGATGGTCGCCTCGTCGCGGGTTTGGATCAGGCTGAACTTGAACTCCTGCGGCCCGAGGGCGGCGAGTGTCTGCTCGTAACGCCGGCGCACCTCCTGTTCGTCGGGTTCCGTCACCTTGAGCGTTGCATGCAGGTACGCCTGAATCGCTGCCTGACGGCGCACGGTATCGATAGCCTGGACGACTTCCGGCGCCTGTTCCGACCGGCGCCTATTGGCCTCCTGCCAGTACAACTCCTCGGCGATCACGCGGTCGCGGATCGACGCACGCAGCGCTGGGGTATCGGCGCGTCCTGTTTCCAAGGCCTGGCCGAGCTTTTCGTCGAACACTCGCCGCGGGATGGTGACGCCATTGACCCGCGCCAAGGCTTCGTCGGCGGTGGTGGGCGTGACGGGTTCTTCCGTCGTGCCGGCCGCACTGGCATCTGCGCCAAGTAGAGCGAGGGTGAGCAGAATCGTACGGGCACCGTGGAAGGAATGAGATGGCATGGTGTGCGCCTCGCGAACTAGAATTCGATGTGTAACTGGGCATGCAAGCGCCAGCCATGCTCGGATACCGCGCCTGTCCAGGCGACCGGCTTGGCCAGTACCAACTCGGCATGACCCCGCTGCGGCCAGTACAAACGCATGCCGGCGCCGATGCTTGCCAGGTGCTCGCGCGTACCCCCTACCTGAGCCGCGGTGCCCAGATCGGTCAGCACGAAATGTTCCCACTGGGCGGAGACGACGCCTGGCGGCGCAGCGGGCGCGAGGCGCAACTCCTGGCGCAGGGCGAATCCCCGGTCTCCGGCCAGCGCGCCTTCGGCGAATCCCCTGATGCTGCTGGCACCACCCAGGCGCAGTTGCTCCTGGCCGTGAAGGGCCGTGGTCGTCGTCTGAGCGTCGGCCTGGGCGAGGTATGTCAGCCCGCTGTTGCCAAGTGGAACGGCGAGATGCAGATGTGCTTCCAGCTTTTCGAACTGGGCATGGGGCGCGGAGGCGGGCGCGTCGACGGCATCGCGCGTGGCACTGAGCAGCGGCAATCCTCGGGCAAACGCGATCTCAGCCACCGTCTGCAAATCCGGGCTGCGGTGCAGGCGAGTGAAGCCGACGCGTGCCACAGACAAGATCTGCGGTGCGAACTGCACATCGTCCACGCGGCGATCGGCATGGGTGCGGGTGAGCGTCAGATCGACACTGTCCTTGCCGGCCGCGGAGCGCTGCAACACCCTGTTCCAGCCGGCTGCCACGGCGCGGCTCCCGCCGCTTTGGCTGATACCTGCATCGACGGGACTGTGATAGGCCGAGCCTGATAGGGTGAGCGAGTACGTGCTGTAACCGTGTGGTAGCGCACCGGAGAAAAGCCAGGCGCGGCTGCGCTCGCTGTTGACGGTGGCGAGCGTCAGGCTTTCCTGCCAGCCCAGGCGGTCTTCAACGGCGAGCGCCGTGCGCACGCGGGCCGCGCCGATGCCGCGCTGGCCGTGGTTGTCCATGCCGAGGGACAACTGCCACGGACGGCTTTGCTCCAGACGAACATCGACCACGCTGCTTCCCGGCGTCTGCCCCGGCAGCAGGTGCACCTCGGCTTGGTTCACGCGCAGGCGGTTGATCTGTTCCACTGCCTGTTCCAGGTCGGACAACTGAAGCACGTCACCCTCGCGCAGCGCGAGTGCATGGCGCGTTCCGGCCGCTACAGGGGCACCGTTGACCTGCAAGGTTTCGATACGGCCGGGTAACAACTCGACGACAAGTACCTTGGCCGTGACATCGGCCCGGATTAGCCGTGCATGCGACGTAATCAGTCCGCGCTGGACCAGCACAGCGCGCAGCCGCCGCAATAGGAGATCCGCCCGCTTGGCACCGATCGGGATGCCGCGAAAAGGTATCAGCACCTTCTCCACCTCAGATTTGGGCATCAGGCCGTTGTCCAGCACATCGACGTTGGCAGCCAGCAACGTTGGCCCGGGTTCCGTGACTTGGCGCGGGTCGGTTCCAAGGTCCACGTGGTCAACCAGACGCGGGAGTTGATGCGCCCCCGGGCGGCGCAACTGCTCGCGAGCTTGCGCGCGCTGCTCTTCGAGCAGGCGAGGCGACGGGTCGGGGTCGACACCCGCAGCGCTCGCACATGGGAAGCAATGCACCGCCAGCAACAGGGGTGGCAGACTCCGCAAGGAGCGGGTCACGAGCGAAGGCCAATGCATGCGCCTGATGCCGTTCGCGCAGGCCGCGAGGCGGCAGAGTTCGTAGTAAAGCTGCATCGATCGACGAATCAGAATTTGTGGAGCAGGTTGGATCTGCTTGCCGTGTGCGGGACAGTGCTCGGCTCTGTGTCAGCGGCGGCGGATTGTCGTTCGAAGGGCGGATAATGCAATGCAGCATATGTCACATGCAAACCGGGTGGCGTAGTCCGCCCAGTGACGAAATGCGGGCATAGTTCGCAGGCGCATCGGTGGAATGCGAACCATGTTGATTCCGCGCTCCCGGCGCAATGGCCGAGGCTGGAATGACGACCGGGCAAAGATCACCCCCGGCTCCGCCCCAGTCGGCTAGAATCGCGAAAAATCAACCTGTTCCACGATGAAGATGGCGGCAGCATCCGACACCACGCGGCAGTTCGTATCCTGGGTTCGCAACGCAGCGCCGTACATTCACGCCTTTCGCGGCCGGACGTTTGTCATCGGCTTCGGCGGAGAAGTCGTGGCAAACCGCGCGACAGCCCACGCCTTCGCCCACGACTGCAATCTGCTGCTGGCGCTGGGCATCCGCCTGGTGCTGGTGCATGGGGCGCGGCCGCAGATCGAAGAGGAACTGAAGCGGCGCAAGCTCAAGCCGGTGTACCACCGCGGGCTGCGCGTCACCGATGCCGAGGCGCTGGAGTGTGTCAAGAGCGCCATGGGCGTGACGCGCATCGAAATCGAGGCGCTGCTTTCCCAGGGGCTGCCGAACACGCCCATGGCGGGAGCATGGATGCGGGTGACCGGCGGCAATTTCATCACCGCCAAGCCGGTGGGCGTGGTGGACGGCGTCGACTACCAGTTCACCGGCGCCGTACGCAAGGTCATCGCCGAGGAGATCAGCGCCGATCTGGATCAGCAGAACGTGGTGCTGATCTCGCCCCTGGGGGTGAGCCCGGCGGGCGAGATCTTCAACCTGAGCATGGAGGAGGTGACCGAGGCCGTGGCGATCTCCCTCCAGGCGGAGAAGCTGATCTTCCTGTGCGATGTCGCCGGCGTGACCGACGCCCGCGGCCGGCTGCTGCAGGCGCTCACCGCCGACGAGGCGCAGCGCATCGTGGACGGCAAGCACAAGCTGTCCGAGGATCTGGAGCTGTATCTGCCCTGCGCCATTCGCGCCTGTCGCAGCGGTGTCGGCCGCGCCCACCTGGTGAGCGAGAGCGAGGACGGTGCGCTGCTGATCGAGTTCTTCACCCGCGAGGGTATCGGCACCGTCGTCACGCGCGACGCGCTGGCGCGCATCCGCGAGGCCACGGCCGAGGATGTTGCCGCCATCGTCGGGCTGATTGCGCCGCTGGAGGCGGACGGCACGCTGGTGCGGCGCGGGCGCGAGCTGCTGGAGAAGGAGATCGAGCGCTTCACCGTACTCGAGCACGACAACGTGATCATGGGTTGCGCGGCGCTCTATCCGTTCCGTGACGACAAGGCGGCGGAGCTGGCCTGTCTGGCCGTGATGCCGGAGTACCGGCGCACCGGCTATGGCGAACGCATGCTCCAGCACATCGAGGCGCGCGCGCACAAGGCCGGCCTGCGGCACCTGTTCGTGCTGACGACACGCACGGCGCACTGGTTCATCGAACGCGGTTTCGTGGAGAAGAGCGTCGATGCGCTGCCGCGGCGCAAGCGCGAGCTGTACAACTATCAGCGCCGCTCGAAGGTGCTGGTGAAGGACGTGTAGATGCACATGCCGGATCGTGGCCGTGACCGGCGCGCACGCGGCGTGCCGTCGGCGCGGCAACAGCCATGCAGAGAGGAGCGCTAATGCCCGTGCCGTTGCACCGCGTCGGCCGTTCGCTGCGCTTCCGCCTGGTGGCAACGGCGGGGGCCGTGCTGTTTGTGCTGCTGGCGGCACTGGTGTTCATCAGCCTGTGGCTCACCGAGCGCCATCTGGTCGAGCGCGAAACGCAGCGACTGCACGAGATCGAGCTGGTATTCGCGGCCACGCTGGCGCGCCCAATGGCGCAGCGCGAGCCCGGCGCCTTCGATACGGCGGTGAAACACCTGGCCGAGGAGCTTAAGCTCCGTTACGTCGTCCTGGTCGATGCCGAGCAGCAGGTGCTGGCCGTGCATGGCTGGGACGTGAACGCGCCGTTGCCGCCGCGGGATGCGGAACTTGCCGATTTGTCGCGCGGCGCTGAGGTGTTTCATGGCATGACGACGCTGCGCAGCGAAGGCCGTGCCGTCGGCTACGTGCTGTTCGGTGCCGGCACCGATGTGCTGCGCAAGGCGCGATCGCAATTGGGCTGGCGGATAATCGGCCTGGCGCTGGCCGCGTTCCTGGGCAGCATCGCCATGCTGGCGCTGATCGCGAGCTGGGTGACGCGCGACCTGCGCGCGCTCGAAGGCGGCGCGGGCGCGATCGAACAAGGGCAGATGCACGTCAAGCTGCCCGTGCGCAGCCAAGACGAAATCGGCGCCCTGACGGTTGCCTTCAATGCCATGGCGCAGCGCCTGGACGAGCGCCTGGACGCGCTCAAGCGCAGCGAGGCGCGCTTCCACGCTATCGCCGACTATACCTACGGCATCGAGGCGTGGTTCAACCCACGTGGCCGGCTGATCTGGGTCAATCGCTCGGTGCAGCGTGTCACCGGCTACACCTCGCTGGAGTGCATCCTGGCCACCAATCTGGCGGAGATGCTCGTCGACGCGACGGACCGGAAACGCGCCGTCGAAGAAGCACAGCGCGCCGCCAAGGGCGGCAGCGGCGAGAACCTGGAGCTTCGGCTGAAGCGTAAGGACGGCTCGGTTATCTGGGTGGCGGTGAACTGGCAGCCCATTTTCAACGCCGAGGGCGAGCATTTGGGCGTGCGCGTGTCGGCGGACGAGATCCAGGCACGCAAGGAAGCGGAGCTGAAGCTGCTGGAAACGGTCGCCGAGCTGCGCCGGGCCCAGGCGCAGAAGGAGTACTACCTGCAGCGCAGCGACGAGGAGCGCCGCCGCCTCGAGGCCCTGCTTAATGTCATGAAGGTGGGCGTGCTGTTCGTCGACCGGGAGCGCCGCGTGCTGTTCTGCAACAAGGTGCTGCTGCGCATCTGGGGGATCGACGAGAACGAGACGCTGGCCGGCGTGCGCGACGAGGCGCTGCTCAACCACACCGCGCACCAGAGGCTCGACGATGCCGCCTATCGCCGCCACATGGCCGAGGTTCTGCAACTGAGCGGAACGAGCGCGCCCTTCGAGTTTCGGCTCAAAGATGGTCGCGTCATCAGCGACATGACGGCGCTTGTGCCAGGAGCCGAGCCGGGGCGTCCGATCGGACGGGTGTGGATTTACGAAGACGTCACCGAACAGATTCGCGCCCAGGAGCGGCTCACTCAGCTTGCCGAGCGAGATCCGCTGACGGACTTGTACAACCGTCGCCGCTTTCATGAAGAGCTGGGGCGCATGCTGGCCGACGCCGGCCGGCGCAAGTCGCAGCTCGGGCTACTGGTGATCGACCTGGACGGCTTCAAACCCATCAACGACGAGTTCGGGCACCAGGCCGGGGACGAGGTTCTCGTCACCCTGGCGCGCTCGGTCGGTGCCACGATCCGTCGCAACGAGCTGTTCTTCCGCCTTGGCGGCGACGAGTTCGCGGTGCTCGCGCCGGACAGCGGCGAATCGGATATGGTCGGCCTGGCACGGCGCGTGAGCGCGCGCATTGCCGACTTGCGCTTCCAATTCAGCGGACGCGAAGTGCAGCTGACGGCGAGCTTGGGCATCGCCATCTATCCCACGCATGCCTTCAGCGGTCAGGAAATCGTTGCTCGCGCGGACCATGCCATGTACGAGGCCAAGGCGCGGGGGCGCAACTGCTGGCAGGTGTATCGCGACCCGACACTGCACTGAACCGCCCGGCGCACCGCCGCTTTTCCGCTACAATTCCGACCACTGGTCCGGCGCGTCGCGGTATTTGAGGCAGCGCCGGCTGCATTGGCGAAAGGAATCGGAAATGGCGCGCACGGTGAAATGCATCAAGCTTGGCCGGGAGGCTGAAGGTCTGGATTTTCCGCCGATGCCCGGCGAACTCGGCAAGCGCATCTTCGAGAATGTCTCGAAAGAGGCCTGGCAGCAGTGGGTGCGCTACCAGACGATGCTAGTCAATGAAAACCGCTTGAACCTGGCGGATGCCCGGGCACGGAAATATCTCGCCGAGCAACTGGAGAAGCACTTTTTCGGCGAAGGGGCCGACCAGGTTTCGGGCTACGTGCCGCCCAAGAGCTGATCGTCACCGCGCCGGCAGGCGCAGGGAAGGCGGCGCAGGACTCGGCCGCCGCGGGTCAGCTGCTGACCTCCCGCTCCATCTCCTCCATGGTCACATGGCGCACGTCGCGGCCCTTGACCATGTAGACGACATACTCCGACATGTTCTTGGCGTGGTCGCCGATGCGCTCGATGGCCTTGGCAATCCACAGGGTCTCGATGGCAGCGGAAATGGTACGCGGATCTTCCATCATGAAGGTGATGAGCTCACGCATGATGCCGCGGAACTCGCTGTCCACCACCTTGTCCTGGCGATGGACGTTGACGGCGGAGCTGACGTCCACCCGGGCGAAGGAGTCCAGCGAGGCGCGCAGCATCTCGATCGCCAGATCGGCCGCCGGTCGCAGCCGCACCCGGGGAATGAAGGGGTTCTCAGCGCTGTGCAGGGCCTTGGCGCGTTTAGCGATCTTCTTCGCTTCGTCGCCGATGCGCTCCAGGTCGGTGATCGTCTTCACCACCGTCATCACCATGCGCAGGTCGCTCGCCGCCGGTTGCCGCTTGGCGATCAGGTAACTGCAGGATTCGTCGAGCTGAACCTCCAGGCCATTGACGCGGTTGTCGTTGTTGATCACCTGATCGAGCAGCACCAGGTCGCCGGAATCCAGCCCGTCCATTGCCTTGACGATCTGCTGCTCCACCAGTCCGCCCATCTGCAGCACGCGCGAGCGGATCGCCTCTAGGTCGGCGTCGTATTGCTTGTAGGTGTGTTCGCTCATGGTCGTCTCCGGCGCCCGGCGTGGGGATCATCGAAAGGTATCACGCGGTGATGACAGGAATGTTACATGTCGGCGCGCGCGTAGCGCTTGATGCCGGCGGTGGTCGCGAGCAGCAGCACGTCGGCACCGCGGCGGGCGAACAAACCGTTGGTGACGACACCGGCAATGTTGTTGATCTGCGCCTCCGTTTCCGCCGGATCGACGATCAGCAGGTTATGCACGTCGAGGATGATGTTGCCGTTGTCCGTGGTGAACCCCTCCCGCAACTGCGGGATGCCGCCGAGCTTGGCCAGCTCGCGCGCGACGCAGGCGCGCGCCATGGGGATCACTTCCACGGGCAGCGGGAACTTGCCCAGCACGCTCACCAGCTTGGTCTGATCGGCAACGCAGACGAAGGAGTGGGACACCGCGGCGACGATCTTCTCCCGCGTCAGCGCGCCGCCGCCGCCCTTGATCATCGCCAATTGCTCGGTCACTTCGTCGGCGCCGTCCACATAGACCGGCAGTTCGTCCACATCGTTCAGGTCGAGCACCGTGATACCGGCCTTGCGCAGGCGCATCGCGGTCACCTCGGAGCTCGCCACGGCGCCGCGGATGCGCTCGCGCATGCGCGCTAGCTCGTCGATGAAGTGATTGGCCGTCGATCCGGTGCCGACGCCAATGTAGGCATCCGGCACGACGTACTCGATGGCTGCGCGCGCCGCCGCCTGCTTCAACTCGTCCTGGGTCATGCTCGTCGTCCTCCCCTCTGCAAAGCATTCTACCCGCGGAAAGACACGCATGTCATGGGGAATGGGCACTTCGCGCCAGCCGAGGGACAAGAAAATTTACCGCCAGATGGTTTGCACCGGCGTCCCGCTCGCCGATAATGACGCGTTGCATCGTTCATGACGGAGGTAACCATGGGACTGTTGGACGGACTAGCGGGACAGGTGCTCGGTGGGCTTCTAGGCGGCGGGCAGGGCGGACAGGGTGCTCAGGGCAACCAGCTGCTGCAGTTGGCCTTGGCGCTCATCCAGAATCAGCAGGGCGGACTGGGCGGTCTGCTGCAGCAGTTCCAGCGGGCCGGGATGGGCGATCAGGCAGCCTCGTGGATCAGCACCGGCGAGAACATGCCGATTTCGGGCGATCAGCTATCGCAGGCACTGGGTGGCGGCGCCATCGGCAATATCGCCAGTCAGCTCGGTCTGTCCCAGGAACAGACCTCCGGTGCGCTCGCGAGCGTGCTGCCGCAGCTCATCGACCAGCTCACGCCCGAAGGCAAGGTGACCGAAGGCGACGCCCTGCAGGAAGCGCTCGGCGGACTCGCGGGCAAGTTGTTCCGCTGAGACGCGAAGGTCAAACACCTGCCACTGCGCGTTACATCAGATGGTTCGGCATTCCGCAGCGCCGGTGTATCGTGAGTCTCGACGTCCATGGCCAGGTTGGCCAGCCATCATAGACTTGCTGCCGATGGCTTCGAGGACGGCAAGATGCAGGCGAACATTCTGGAGGCAAAGAGCCAGCGCTCTAGACTCGTGAAGGCCGCCGTGGCGGGTGAGGAGGTAATCATCGCCCGCGACGGTGTGCCGATGGTTAGGCTCGTTCCTTTGGGCAGAAAGCGCAAGCTGGGCGGGTGGGGGCGGTTGAAGGAACACGCTGCCGACGCGGATGCCGCGCTCGGGCCAGAAGCCGATACCGAGGTTGCGCGCTTGCTCGAAGACGGCGAAAGAGGCTTCTCCTCGATACACAGGGCGCGTTGTGGTGGCTCGTAGCGAGCCCTCGACCTGGCCGATCGTCGCGGAGCCTGATCGCCGGAGCTGCAAGCTGCGTCTCCGTTGCCAGCCTTTGGGAAGTTGCCATGAATCACCGGCCGGGCAAGCTACCGGTGCCGCCGCACCGGTTTCGGGACGAGTCAATCGACGCAAGCACGACGCTCATACCGATCACCGAAGGTCACGCCATCGGCACGATCTCCATTCCCGATGGGCATAGCGATTCGTTCGACCGTTTGCTCCTGGCAGTCGCACAGAACGAGGAGCTGGTTCTGCTGACCGGCGACTTGCCACGACTCAGATTCGCGCAGGCCAACGCCATACCGGCGCAGTCTCCGGAGGGCGGCTGATTGCTCAGTTCGCAGAGCGAGTTCAGTATTGCAAGCCTCGCGGACGCCAGTGTAGGCGTTCCGACACCCCACCATCGGAACGCCTGACACATTCCCCACTGCGATTGGATGGAGCCTGGTGGCTCGAGGCCGTTCTCGGGCGGCCTTGGGTTTAATGCTGCTTCTTTAAGACTGGTAGCAACCTGCCAACTACCTCTTTTTGGCCGGCGGCAGGTCCGTACAGACGCCCTCGAATACCTCGGCGGCCATGCCGATGGATTCGCCCAGCGTCGGATGGGGATGGATGGTCTTGCCGATGTCCACCGGGTCACAACCCATCTCGATGGCCAGCGCCACCTCACCAATCATGTCGCCGGCGTTGGGACCGACGATGCCGCCGCCGACGACGCGGTGCGTTTCCGCGTCGAAGATGAGCTTGGTGACGCCGTGGTCGACGCCGTTGGCGATGGCGCGGCCGCTGGCCGACCAGGGGAACTTGCCCACGCCTACCTTGCGTCCCTGAGCTTTCGCCTCGCCCTCGGTCAGACCGACCCAGGCGACCTCAGGGTCGGTGTAGGCCACGCCGGGGATGACGCTGGCGTCGAAATGGCTCTTGCCGCCGGCCGCAGCTTCGGCGGCAACGTGGGCCTCGTGCACCGCCTTGTGCGCCAGCATGGGCTGGCCGACGATGTCGCCGATGGCGAAAATGTGCGGCACGCTGGTGCGCATCTGCTTGTCCACGGGAATGAAGCCGCGCTCCGTGATAGTGACGCCGGCCCTGTCGGCGGCGATCTTGCGGCCGTTGGGGCCGCGCCCGGCCGACTGCAGAATCATGTCGTAGCGCTGCGGCTCGGCCGGGGCGTTCTCGCCTTCGAAGCGCACCCACAGGCCGTCGGGCTTGGCATCCACCGCTACCGTTTTCGTCTTGAGCATGATCTTGTCGAAGCGGTGCGCGTTGTGCCGCTCCCATACCTTGACCAAATCGCGGTCCGGGCCTTGCATGAGCGCGTCCAGCATTTCCACGATCTCGATCCGGGCGCCCAGGGTGGAGTAAACCGTGGCCATCTCCAGCCCGATGATGCCGCCGCCGATCACCAGCATGCGGCCGGGCACTTGGCGCAGTTCCAGCGCACCGGTGGAATCGACGATGCGCGGATCGTCGGGAATGAACGGCAGGCGCACGGCGGCGCTGCCGGCGGCGATAATGCATTTCTGGAAACGAACGATCTTCTTCGCACCGGTCTTGTCTTGGCCATCGCCGGTAGTGAGTTCGACTTCCAGGTGGTGCGGGTCGAGAAAGCTACCGTAACCACGCACCACCTCTACCTTGCGCGTCCGGGCCATGCTGGCGAGGCCGCCGGTGAGCTTGCCCACCACCTTCGCCTTGTGCGCGCGCAGCTTGTCGATGTCCACGGCAGGCTTGCCGAAGCTCACGCCCAGCGCCGCGAAGTGGGCCGCCTCGTCCATGATATGGGCGACATGGAGCAGCGCCTTGGAGGGAATGCAGCCGACATTGAGGCAGACGCCGCCCAGCGTGGCGTAGCGCTCCACCAGCACCGTCTTCATGCCCAGATCGGCGCTGCGGAAAGCCGCCGAATAGCCGCCCGGTCCGGCGCCCAGGACGAGCATCTCGCACTCGAGGTCGGCGCTGCCGGTGAAGGAGAGTTTTTCACCACCAAGAACACCAAGGGGTTCGGAGGACGATCCTTCGCCTTTCTTGGTGTCCTTTGCGTCCTTGGTGGCCGAGACTTCTTCCGCCGCGAGTGTCAGCACCACGGTGCCCTCGGACACCTTGTGGCCGACCTTGACCTTGACTTCCTTGACCGTGCCGGCCGCGGGGCTGGGCACGTCCATGGTCGCTTTGTCCGATTCCAGCGTGATGAGGGGGTCTTCCGCCTTCACGGCATCGCCAGGCTTGACCAGCACTTCGATCACCGGCACGTCCTTGAAGTCGCCGATGTCGGGGACCTTCACTTCGACGATGGAACTCATTTCCTGTCCTTGGCTAGTTTGACAGCTTGGACGACGATTGGTCCGCTGGAGGCGGTGTCGAACTCGATGCCGGCGGCGACCCCGATCTCGGCGATCTCCCTGGCCGTTTTGCAGCGGTCGTAGGCGGCGTACATGGCACCGAGGGCGAAATTGCGGCCCGAGCCGACAGCCCAGAAGCGGTCGTAGTCGAACACCTCCCGGTAGGAATAGACGCCGTAAATCCCGCTGGCATTGGCGATGAGGGCTGTGATCTGCGACGATTCGTAGGGATCGTCCTCATCCTCCTTGGGGTTGAGATAGGCGTGCTCCTTCAGGATCGGATGCAGGCGGCGGAACGTCTCGAACACCTCCATGCGGCTGTTCAGATGCACGTCCTCCATCTTCGCCAGTGCGCTCGCCAGCACCAGATGGTGAGCGGAGCTGCCACAGATGCCGATGTAGGAATCGTGCAGGTGCAGGATCTTGTCATGCTCGCCCTTGTAGGCCGCGGCCAGGCGCGTATCGCCGAACGTGGTCAGCGATTCGGAGCCGATGGCGGCGTAGCCTGCCTTCTTGACGACGACGATGGTAGTCATGGCTACATCAACACCCGCCGCATGTCGGCGAGCAGCTCGGCGACATGGACGTTGAAGCGCGTCGCCGCGGCGCCGTCGATAACGCGGTGATCGGCGGTGAGCGACAGGGGCAGGATCAGCCGGGGCACGAACTCCCGACCGTTCCACACCGGCTTCATGGCGCTCTTGTTCACCCCCAGGATGGCAACCTCCGGTGCGTTGATGATCGGTGCGAAATATGTGCCGCCGATGCCGCCGAGGCTGGAGATGGTGAAGCAGGCGCCCTGCATCTCCGCCGGTCCGAGCTTGCCGTCCCGCGCCTTCTTCGCCAGCGCCGCGGTCTCGTTGGCGATCTCGACGACGCCCTTCTTGTCGGCGTCCTTGACCACCGGTACCACCAGGCCATTGGGCGTGTCGGCGGCAAAGCCGATGTGGTAGTACTGCTTGAGCACGAGATTGTCGCCGTCGAGCGAGCTGTTGAATTCGGGATATTTCTTCAGCGCCGCGACGCAGGCCTTGATCAGGAAGGCGAGCATGGTCACCTTGATGCCGGCCTTCTCGTTCTCCTTGTTGAAGCTGACCCGGAAGGCTTCCAGGTCGGTGATGTCGGCGTCCTCGTGGAAGGTCACCGCCGGAATCATCACCCAGTTGCGCGCCAGGTTGGCCGCCGAAAGCTTCTTGATGCGCGACAGGGGCTTGGTTTCGGTCGCGCCGAACTTGGCGAAATCCACCTGGGGCCAGGGCAGCAGATTGAGCGTGCCGCCGCCGGCGACGCCGCCCGCGGCGGGCGCTGCTGCCACGCCGGCTGTGGCCTCGCTCATGACGCCTTTGACGAAATTCTGCACGTCCTGCTGGGTGATCCGGCCCTTCGGTCCCGTCCCCCTGACCTTGCTCACGTCCACACCCAGTTCGCGAGCGAAGCGGCGGACCGAGGGGCTGGCGTGGGCCTTGTGACCGCCGGCAATCACCGGTGCCAGCTCGGCAGGCGTGGGCACGGGAATCTGGCTCGGCGGCGGTGCGGCGACGGATTCCTCGCTCGGCTCCACCGCCTTCGATGGCGCCGCCGCGGCCGCGACGGCCTCGCCGGTGGCCATGAGCACAACCGGCGATCCCTGCGACAGCTTGTCGCCAAGGCTAACTTTGATTTCCCGCACGACACCCGCCGCCGGTGCCGGCACGTCCATGGTCGCTTTGTCCGATTCCAGCGTGATGAGGGGGTCTTCCGCCTTCACGGCATCGCCAGGCTTGACCAGCACTTCGATCACCGGCACGTCCTTGAAGTCGCCGATGTCGGGGACCTTCACTTCGATAAGTTGACTCATGTTCTCCTCGTGCGCAGCGTGGCGGGAAGGGAAAGGGCGCGTCGGGGTTCCTCGCCCCCCACTCGTCGCCCCTTGCGCTTTTGTCACACCGTCATCGGATTGGGCTTCGCGGGATCGATACCGTACTTCTTGATTGCCTCGGCCACCTTGGCCGGCTCGATGGTGCCATCGTCGGCAAGCGCCTTCAGCGCGGCGATGGTTACCCAATGCCGGTCCACCTCGAAGAAGTGGCGCAGCTTATCGCGCGTGTCGGAGCGGCCGAAGCCGTCGGTGCCGAGCACGGTAAAGCGCCGCGGCACAAAGGGCCGGATCTGCTCGGCCACCAGGCGCACGTAATCGGTCGATGCGACGACCGGCCCGCGCGTGTCCTTGAGGCATTGCTCGACGTGGGACAGCTTCGCCTTCTTCACCGTCGGGTTGAGCAGATTCCAGCGTGCGACGGCGTTGCCATCCCGGGCCAGTTCGGTGAAGCTCGGGCAACTCCACAGATCGGCGTCCACCCCCCAGTCCTTCTTCAGCAGTTCCGCGGCGGCGATGACCTCGCGCAAGATGGCGCCCGATCCGAGCAGTTGCACCCGCGGCCCGTTGGACTTGGCGCCCTGCTTGAACAGGTACATGCCCTTGAGGATGTCCTGCTCGACGCCCTTGGGCATCTCCGGGTGCTCGTAATTCTCGTTCATCACCGTCAGGTAGTAGAAAACGTCCTCCTGTTCCTGGTACATGCGGCGCAGCCCGTCCTGGACAATGACGGCGACTTCGTAGCCGAAGGTCGGATCGTAGGAAATGCAATTCGGGATGGCGCCGGACCACAGATGGCTGTGGCCGTCCTCGTGTTGCAGGCCCTCGCCGTTGAGTGTCGTGCGCCCCGCGGTGCCGCCGACCAGGAAGCCGCGCGCGCGCGAATCCCCGGCCGCCCAGGCCAGATCGCCGGTGCGCTGGAAGCCGAACATCGAGTAGAAAATGTAGACCGGAATCATCGGCACGCCATGGGTGGAGTAGGACGTGGCCGCAGCGATCCAATCGGCCATGGCGCCTGCCTCGTTGATGCCTTCTTGCAGGATCTGCCCGCCCTTGTCCTCCTTGTAGAACATGAGCTGGTCGGCGTCCTGGGGTTTGTAGAGCTGGCCGACGTGGGACCAGATGCCGAGCTGGCGGAACATCCCTTCCATGCCGAAGGTGCGCGATTCGTCCGGGACGATCGGCACGACGTGCTTGCCAATAGCCTTGTCGCGCACCATGATGTTGAGGATGCGCACGAACGCCATGGTCGTCGAATACTCGCGGCCCTCGCCGCTTGCCTTGAGCAGTGCGTCGAAGGCGGACAGCACCGGCGTCTGCAACGGTGCCGCCGTGCGCCGGCGCGAGGGCAGGTAGCCCCCGAGCGTCACGCGCCGCTCGCGCATGTAGGTGATTTCCGGCGAGTCCTGGGGCGGTGCGATGTACTCCAGCCGCTCCAGCTGCTCGTCGGTGAGCGGCAGCTTGAAGCGGTCGCGGAACGCCTTGAGGTCGGTCGTGCCCATCTTCTTCTGCTGATGGGTGATGTTCTGCGCTTCACCCGCCTCGCCCATGCCGTAGCCCTTGATGGTCTTGGCGAGAATGACGGTGGGTTGGCCCTTGTGATTGATCGCCGCGTGGTAGGCGGCGTAGATCTTGTGCGGGTCGTGGCCGCCACGGTTCAGGCGCCAGATGTCCTCGTCGGACATGTTCGCGACCATGGCGCGCAGCTCCGGGTATTTGCCGAAGAAGTGCTCGCGCACGTAGGCGCCGTCGCGCGATTTGAACGTCTGGTACTCGCCGTCCACGCACTCTTCCATGCGCTTGACGAGGATGCCGTCCTTGTCGCGGGCAAAGAGCGGGTCCCAGTATCCACCCCAGATGACCTTGACGACGTTCCAGCCGGCACCGCGGAAGCCGCCTTCCAGCTCCTGGATGATCTTGCCGTTGCCGCGCACCGGACCGTCCAGACGCTGAAGATTGCAGTTGATGACGAAGATCAGGTTGTCGAGCTTCTCGCGCCCGGCGAGCGAGATGGCGCCGAGCGACTCCGGCTCGTCCATCTCGCCGTCGCCCATGAAGGCCCAGACCTTGCGGCCTTCCGTATTGGCCATGCCCCTGTCCTGAAGATATTTCATGAAGCGGGCCTGGTAGATCGCCTGCAGCGGCCCAAGGCCCATGGACACGGTCGGGAACTGCCAGAAGTCCGGCATCAGCCAAGGGTGGGGATAGGAAGACAAGCCCTTGCCGTCCACCTCCTGGCGGAAGTGATCCATCTGCTCCAGCTTGAGGCGGCCAAGCATGAACGCGCGGGCATAGACGCCGGGCGCCGAATGGCCCTGTATGAACACCAGATCGCCGCCGTGGTTCTCGGAGGGGGCATGCCAGAAATGGTTGTAGCCGACGTCGAACAGGGTCGCCGCCGAGGCGAAGCTGGCAATGTGGCCGCCCAGATTTGAATCGCCGCGGTTGGCGCGCAACACCATAGCCAGCGCATTCCAGCGCACGTAGGAGCGGATGCGGTCCTCCAGCTCGTGATCGCCCGGGGCCGGGGTCTCGAATTCGGAAGGGATGGTATTGACATACGCAGTGTTCGCCGAGTAGGGCAGATTGATGCCGGCGCGCCGGCTGAACTCGACCAGCCGTTCGATCAGGTAATGGGCGCGCTGCGGGCCCTCATGCTCGATCACGGCTTCGAGCGCGTCGATCCACTCGCGGGTTTCTTGGGAGTCCACATCGTTCTGAGGCAGGGGAACGGGCACGGCGGACATGGTCAGTCTCCTCTCGTCAGGGCTGTCTCGATCGGGCGCGCATCTCGTGAATGCTCGCCGGATAGGGTAATACGCGTGCGAAGCAGTGTAAACAAATTTTCCGTATTCCGCAAGAGCATTTTGTATTATGGAATTTCCGTCGCCGGCCTGGGCTCTGGATGCAGTGGATTCGGCGACAGACGCCCAAGTGGCCTGTATTCAAGATAGCCGGCCGCGCAAAGGGAGGGAAATCGTGGAAAACACGCAGGGCGCGTGCTGCGGTGTGTTGCAGTGCGAAAAGTTGTTCGCGACCGCCTGGGAGCAGGTGCCCGGGCGAGGTCCCGGAGGCGTCTGTCGGCACTAGCGGAAGTTGCGTATCACCGTATCGAGGGGCACTTGGATCCTGTCGTAGGTCTCGACGTAGCGTTGCGCTTCGGCGGCGTACCGGCCGGCGTCCCAGTCCTTGCGGAACTGGGTCGCTTGGCCGACCCAGTCGGGGCCGACGATCTTTGGCGCATCGGCATACAGCGTCGCGGTGGCAGCCTGCCATGCCTGCAACTCATCGGGCGTCGGTTCATGGACGCGCACGCCCCGGCCGATCAGCTTGTTGATGAAGTGCTGGTCCGCTTCGCGGTTGAGCTTGCGCTGGAAATCGCGCACCTCGGCCGCCGTCGTCGCGATCACGTCGCGCAGCGGCGCCGGCAGCGAACGCCAGAGCTTGCCGTTGATCTTGAGTATGAAGACGTTGTAGGTGTGGCGGTCGCGGATCATGTAGGGCTGGGACTCGTACATGCGCGCGGAATAGACATTGACCGCGGGGTTTTCTTGGCCGTCGATCTGGCGCCGCGACAGGGCGGCTGGCAACTGGTCGTACGGAATGGGCGCCGCTCGCGCGCCGAGGGAGCGTACCAGGCCCATGTACATGGGGCTCTCCATGACACGGATGGTTTGGCCCTCGATATCCTCCGGGCGGCGCAGGGGCCCCTTGGAGCTGGTGAAATTGCGCCAGCCGTTTTCGAAGTAGGTGAGGCCGTGCATGCCGCGCCGGTCGAGCAGATCGAGCAGCTTGCGGCCGTTACTCCCGTCGAGAAAGGTATAAGCCGCCTCGTCCGTGGGGAACAGGTAAGGAAGGTCGAGCACCTGGAACTCCGGCGCAAAGCTGCCGATGGCGCCGGTCGTAGTCAATGACATGGCGATGGTGCCGAGCTGCACGCCCTCGATGATGGCGCGCTCGCCGCCCAGCTGGCCGGCCGGATGCACCGACATCTCGATCTCGCCTTTGGTCCGGATCTTGACCAGTTCGGCGAAGCGGCGCGCGGCAACGTCGATGGGCGTGCCGGCGGCGATCACGTGGGCTAGGCGCCACTGTTGGCCGGCAAGCGCCGGCGTGCTCGCCATGACATCAAACAGCAGCGCAGCCGTGAGCAAGCCCTTCCACAAGCACGTCTTCATGGGCGCAATGATAAGCTTGTCCTCTGCGCAATGCGATCCGTGGCTGCGGCCCCCACGAGCAAACGGCCCGTTAGGGAAAACGCCAATTCCCGCCGTTACCGCTTCGGTGCATTAATCGGGCGCAGCACGAACACAAGGTGGAGCGTCTCGACCCATGCACGCGCCGAGCCACGGCGGACACATCATCGGATTGAACACCGCGCCCGACAAGCACCCCGGCGGCTGGCAGTGGGCGCTGCCCCACATCGTGCTGGGGCTGTTTCTTGTCGCGCTGTTCGCCCTGTTTTGGGTGTTGCAGCGCCATGAACAGGACGTCCAGCGCAGCACGCTGCAGCGCGACATCCGCTGGGCTGAGCAGTCCATCCGCCAGCGTCTGCTCGACGATCAGGTTTTCCTCGGCCAGCTTGCCCGTGCGCTCGCCGAAGGCAACCTGCCGTTCGCGGAATTCCGTGCCCGTGCCGGCGAGTACGTGGCGCTGAATCCGGAGCTGATTCACGTCGTCTGGGTCGATGCCGATCAGGTCGTGCGCTGGGTGGCGCCTTTCGAAACGACGATGTGGAACAATGGCGAGCGGCTCAGCCAGGTCGAGCAGACCCTCGTCTTCCAGCGCGCCCACGAGCTTGAGGGCCCGGCCTACGGCGAGCCCACCTCGGCTGCCGGCGGCGCCAGCCTGTTCGAGGTACACGTGCCCGTGCGCCGCAACCGTACCTCGGTCGGCACGATGGTAGGTGTGTATGCGGCATCGGGCCTGGTGCAATATC
>DAITBA010000012.1:0-136043 GCA_036824005.1 Rhodocyclaceae bacterium | reverse complement strand
AACCCTATACAACCATTCTAGCCAATCTTCGAGGTTTTTCTACAGGTTCAACGTCCAAGCTCAGGGGCGCTGCGCGGCTTTATCGCGCAGCGTCCCTTGGAGCGCAGTGTTAGGCCACGAGGCATCGAGGAACCCACTGCTCAATGTTGTTGTGGCCGCGAGGCAGCAAGAGTTCGATGCTTTTCTTTCCCTGCTGAATTTGGCTAATTACAGGATGCTCCGGGTTGTTCCTGTCCTCTGTATTTGGGCCGTAGAAATACCCGCAGCCACCGTCGCGCGTAGCGCGAAATCTGTTGTTGATGCTCTCAATTACCTGTGCAGAGTCAGGAAAAACAAAAGTCCCGAAATGGACGTTCGTGCTCCAGAGAACGCCGAGGCCATTCACGTCGTTATCAAATATGGCGCGAACATTCGAGATGCAGCGTTGAATCCAGTACGGCCAGAGAACGCACTCCATACCAAAGTGGTTTTCGACTTCCGCCTTGCGTATTGAGGGATGTTCAGGGCTTGAGTTGTAGCGCGACGGCGCGAAATGACTTGGGCCATGAAATTCGACGAGTTTTGAAACACCATCAACCGAAACCTTTAGGTCGACGCGCCGCCTTCCCCAAGGCACTTGATGCTCGACGATGGCGTTCGGATACGCAAGCTCGATCAATTTCACGAGAATCATTTCATCAAGGCTTATGCTCGCATTCCCAATCTTGGCAGGTGGTGAATTCGGTATGGCGCTGGCGTACCAGAGTTTTTGAAGTTCCCGTTCGTCAATGGCCTCGATGCCGTTCCAGTTCTTGAAAGGAACTGATTGAACGTCACTCTCGGTTACGCCGAGAATTTCAACGACATCACCTTTGCTCAACATTGAGCCCACGCATGAGTCGCTGCTGTGGAGTTCAAACAAGCCTTGAGGGTGACCGAGGATTCCCATATGTCATTGGCCTAACATGAAGTGAACTGCATGGCTAAATGCCTACATCTAGCCATTTGTTGCCAATAGTGGAAACAACTGTCCATAGCTGGATATATCCATATCTATCCCTTTTTGCTCACTATCCGTTCCGCGAGTCCGCATGCCTTGGCTGCCGAGCGGGACATGCGCCACAGTTTCGCCGTCGGGTCCCAGGTGGCGCCGGCCTGCTTCGCCTTGGCGCGTAGTTGAGCGTGCCGATCGTCGTTACGCACCAACACCTCGCAGGGCAAGATGGGGCCAGGCGCCAATCATTGCAGGGGTGTCTGTCACCGGCACGGCTTGCATGCCAGGCCAATCCTTCCACGCATGCCATCGAAATCGACGATGCTAAACCTAGCACTTGTCATAGACGCACGCAATCGGCCACATGGCCGACGAGGGCGACGCGCAGTCGTACCGCGTAGCCCTTACCCCCTACCCCTCCCCAAACACCACCCCCCACAACTGCTCCACCGCCTCCCGCATCGCCGCCACCTCCGCCGGCTCGACGCGCGCATAGCGGGCGTTGTTCAATCGCAGGCCGTGTTGCAGGCGGCGGTATTCGCGGTAGGCGTCGCGCACGCGCTCGGCGAGGTCGGCAGGGATCAGGCCCAGGGTGGCGGCGATGCGCAGCAGGGCGATGATGTTGCCGAGGTTGCGGGTGAGTTCGGCGTGGGCGTGGCCCAGCACCAAGTACTGGACGATGAATTCGACATGGGAAAGGGGCCAGGTCGAGTGTTCTACGGTAATAAGGAAAGCCGAACCCTAGACTTTGTGACGCTGCCAACAGTCGCATAACTTCGGCGTTTGGCTTGATCGGCCAGCGAAACTCAAGTGGACCGACGCGCCGCGGCTTTCACGCGCCCGGCCGAGCGGGGGGCAGGCCGCGGGGCAGGGCGGGGCGACCGGGAGTCCAGCCACTTCTTGAAGGATGTTTGACTCTCTCCGGATGCTCTCCCGGCCAGGAGGCCTTCCACGCTGACGTCTTCATCGATGGCTTCCCAGTGGATGCCTCGGCCCATGCCAATCAGGCGCCAGTTCTTTCGTTCGTCGGGTGTAGCGTGCAGCAGCCGCGGATACCACGCGAGCGGCACGGAGATCGTTCGTCCGTCGGCCAGATCGACGTGCAGGGTATCCTGGGTGACCCTCACGGCTTGAGCGAGAGGGATCTCGATTTCAACCGCGGAAGTACTCATTCCAGGCCTCCATCAAATCCGACTGGTGCTTGCTTACGAGCTTCTCAATCCGGCCGATCTCCACTCGCGACAGACCGCCGCTGCTCTGCAGCCGGACCGGATCGAGCCAAAATTTGGCGATACTGTCCTCGCGCTCGACGTGAATGTGCGGCGGCTCATCGCGATCACTTGCGTAGAAGAAAAACCGATATGCTCCGAGGCGCAAGACTGTGGGCATCGATATTCTTTCCCGAAGCTTCCCGTTGCTACCGATTAGCGCCTGTCCCCCTACCGGAAAGCATTGGGCGTGTGTGTAACGCCATGATCGCAGACCAACCTTGTTGAGTGAACGTCCCAATCCGGCGGCCGTTAGTGGCATTGTAAGCGTGTGCTGGCGCGTGTCAATCCATTGGCATAGAGCGCAGGGCAAGTCGCAGGCCTGCCCGCGCTACCCCTCCCCAAACACCACCCCCCACAACTGCTCCACCGCCTCCCGCATCGCCGCCACCTCCGCCGGCTCCACGCGCGCATAGCGGGCGTTGTTCAATCGCAGGCCGTGCTGCAGGCGGCGGTATTCGCGGTAGGCGTCGCGCACATGCTCGGCGAGGTCGGCGGGGATCAGGCCCAGGGTGGCGGCGATGCGCAGCAGGGCGATGTTGCCGAGGTTGCGGGTGAGTTCGGCGTGGGCGTGGGCGTGGCCCAGCACCAGGTACTGGACGATGAACTCGACATCGATCAGGCCGCCGCGGTCGTGCTTGAGGTCGAACAGCTCGCCACGGTTGGCGTGGGCGTCGCGCATGCGCTGGCGCATGGACAGCACCTCCTCCTTCAGGCGGGCAAGCTCGCGCGGTTGGCGCAGCACCTCGATGCGCACCTTCTCGAATTCCTCGCCGATGGCCTGGTCGCCGGCGCTGTAGCGGGCGCGGGTGAGCGCCTGGTGCTCCCACACCCAGGCCGCTTCCTTCTGGTATTTGCGGTAGGCCTCCAGGGAACTCACCAGCAGGCCGGCCTCGCCGTTGGGCCGCAGGCGCGTGTCGGTCTCGAACAGGATGCCCGCCGGGGTGTGGCTGGACAGCCAGGTGAGGATGCGCTGGGCGAGCCGGGCGTAGATCTCCGGCGCCTCGGGCGCGTCGTCGTCGTAGAGAAAGATGATGTCCAGATCGGAGGCGTAGCCCAGCTCCTTGCCGCCCAGCTTGCCGTAGCTGATGACGGCGAAGCGCGGCTCGTCGCGGTGGCGCTTGAGCAGCTTGCGCCAGGCGAGCCGGATGACCAGATCGAGCATGATGTCGGCAAGCTCGGAGAGATGGTCGGCGAGCTTCTCCACCGTCAGCAAACCGGACAGGTCCTGGGTCAGCAGGCGGAATACCTGGGCGTGGTGCGCCTCGCGCAGCATGTCCATCTGACGCTCGGTGTCCGGCTCGATGTCGTCGAGCTGATGGCGGAGTTCGGCGCGGAAGCTCTGCCAGTCCGGCGCTGCTTCCAGGACGCGGGTATCGAGCAGCTCGTCCAGCAGCAGCGGATGGCGCGTCACGTACTGCGCCGCCCAGCTCGACGAGCCGACCAGTTGCGCCACCTTTTTCAGCGCCTCGGGATACTGCTCGAGCAGGGCGAGGTAGGCGGCGCGGCGGCTGATGGCCTCCAGCAGATCGAGATAGCGGGCGAGCGTGGCGTCGGGCGTGGGCGTTTCCGCCGCCGCCTCGATCACCCGCGGCACCAGCGCGTCGAAGCGGGCGCGGCTGGCGCTCGGCATCTGCTGGTAGCGGCCGCTGGCGCGCACCGCCGCCAGACGCTCGGCCGCCGCCGCGGGCTCGCGGTAGCCGAGCCGGGCGAACTCGGCAGCGGACTGCTCGCCGCCGCCGGCGCCGTTCCACACGGCGGTGAGCTGGTGGCGGGGCGCATTGGGGTCGGCGAACACCGCTTCGAACTGGCGCGCGACGTTGCCGCGGTGATCGTCCAGTTCCTCCAGCAACGCCTCGTAGGCGCCGAAGCCCATGCTGCGGGCGATGATGGCCTGGTCCCCGGGTTTGTCCGGCAGGGTGTGGGTCTGGGCGTCGTCGAGATACTGCAGGCGGTGCTCCAGCCGGCGCAGGAAGTCGTAGGCGGCGGACAGCTCGGCCACCGCGCCGTGGGGCATGACATGGCGGCCGTCGAGCAGCTTCAGCACGCCCAGGGTCGGCTTGACCTGCAGGGCCGGCTCGCGGCCGCCGCGGATCAACTGGAACACCTGGGCGATGAACTCGATCTCGCGGATGCCGCCGGGACCGAGCTTGACATTGTTGGCCATGTCGCGCCGCGCCACTTCGCGCCGGATCTGCGCGTGCAGCTCGCGCATGGCATTGAAGGCGCCGTAGTCCAGGTACTTGCGGAAGACGAAGGGCCGGGCGATGCGCGTCAGCTCGTCGAGATGTCTGCCGGGTAGCGCCGGTGTCAGCACCCGCGCCTTGATCCAGGCATAGCGCTCCCACTCCCGGCCCTGGGTGATGAAGTAGTTTTCCAGCATATCGAGACTCACCGCCAGCGGACCGGAATCGCCGTTCGGGCGCAGGCGCATGTCCACGCGAAACACCTGGCCGTCACCGGTCGGCTCGCCGAGTGCTTCGATCAGCCGCCGGCCAAGGCGCGTGAAGAACTCGAAGTTGCTGATGGGCGCGCCGCCGTCGGTGTCGCCCTCTTCGGGATAGACGAAGATCAGGTCGATGTCGGAGGAAACGTTGAGTTCGCGCCCGCCCAGCTTGCCCATGCCGATGACGATGAACTCCTGTGCCTCGCCACGGGCGTTGCGCGGTTCGCCGTGGCGGGCGACGAGACCGGCGCGCAGGATGGGCAGCGCCGTATCCATCGCCACCTCGGCGAGCAGCGTCATGGTTTCGGTGACCTCGGCCAGGCTCGCCAGCCCGGCCAGATCGCGCGCGGCGACCTGGGCCATGACGCGCGCGCGCAGGCGGCGCAGCGCCGTCTTGAGGGTGTTCTCGTCGCAGCCCTGGCACGCCAGCCAGGCGCGCATGGTCTCGGCCGACAGCGGCTGGTGCAGGCTCGCCTCGACCTCCTCACGCAGCCCGGGGCGGCTCTCCAGCAGACGATGGAGAAAGCGGCTCAACCCTTGCACCTGGTCGAGCGTTGACCGGGGATCGTCAGCCTTCGTCGCGGCGTGATTCATGGCGGCGGAAAGTTAAAGGGTAAAATGATGCAAATCCCCATCATGGCGGGTGCCTAGGTCCTGCAGGGACGGCGCGCGGCGCATACCGCCGTCTGCGCTCCGACCAATGTTGGCTTCATTCTAAACGCTTCGCCGCCCGGAACACCGCGGGGCGGAAACTGTCTCTTGTTGATGCAACAATGCGCGATCCGCGAACCGCAGCCAGACCAGATGCCTGAGCCGACGGCCGAACCGCTGCCGCTGCGACGCCTGATCGGCCACGTTCCCCGCCGCCTGTGGCGCGCCCTGCTGTGGGGTGTGACCATCGTCTATTTCATCGCCGCCGCGGCGATCCTCGGCCTGCGCTACGTCGTCCTGCCGCAGATCGAGAGCTACCGCGAGACCATCGCGCAGATGATGTCGACCGGCATCGGCCTGAAGGTGACGATCGGCAGCATCGACGCCCAGTGGAACGGGCTGCGGCCGACGCTCGCGTTGCACCAGTTGCAGGTCCACGACGCCGCCGGCCGGCCGGCGCTCGCCTTCGACAACGTGGATACGGAATTGTCATGGCGCACGCTGCTGCACGGGCAGCTGCGCCTGAACCGGCTGGAGATCAACGCCCCGACGCTTGCCATCCGGCGTGAGGCGGACGGGCGCATCTTCGTCGCCGGCATCCAGCTCAATGCCGAGCAGGAAGGCGGCGGTTTCTCCGACTGGCTGCTGGCCCAGGGCAGCGTCGTCATCCGCGATGCCACCATTCAGTGGCAGGACGCGCAGCGCGGCGCGCCGCTGCTGGAGCTGAGGCATCTGAACTTTCTTCTCGAGAACTCGGGCGCACGCCACAGCTTCGGCCTGACGGCGGAGCCGCCGCGCGAGATGGCCACGCCCGTGGACGTGCGCGGCGATTTCCGCGGTCGCCATCTGGACAATCTGCAGGACTGGCGCGGCGAGGCCTATCTAGCGCTGGACCATGCCGATCTTGCCGTGTGGCGCACGTGGATCGACTATCCCGTCGAGTTGCCGCAAGGCTCCGGCGGGCTGCGCCTGTGGCTGGAGGTGGACGAGGGGCGGCTGCAATCCGCGACCGCCGATCTTGCCCTGCGCGAGGTGCACGTGCGGCTGCAGCCCGAGTTGCCGATGCTGGAACTGGCGCAGCTCAACGGCCGGCTGGCATTGCGCCTGCCGCCGGCCGGCATCGATGCGAGCGCCCGCAAGCTGACACTGGAAACGCGCGACGGCATGCGCGTCGAGCCCACCGACCTGTTCGTGCGCTACGCGCCGGGCCAGGGGCGCAAGCCGGCGCGCGGCGAGGTGACGGCGAACGCTCTGGACCTGGATGGGCTGAGCCGCCTTGTAGCCCATCTGCCTCTGCCCGAGGCGACGCGCAAGGGCCTCGTCGACTACGCGCCGCGCGGCCGGCTCGCCGATCTGCGCCTGAGCTGGAGCGTCGAGGAAGGCGGTGACGAGCCGATGCTCAAGGGCTACAGCGTGCGCGCCCGGTTCGAGAATCTCGGCATGCGCGCGGTCGGCACCGTGCCCGGTTTCGCCGGCATGAGCGGCAACATCGAGGCGAGCGAGAAGCTCGGCGCGTTAACCCTGAACAGCCGCAACGCCCAGCTCGATCTGCCGAAGATCCTGCACGATCCCCAGCTCGCGTTCGACCAGCTCACGGCCCAGGCGAGCTGGAGCATCGAGCGCGGCGTCGCCGAGGTGCAGTTGCAGAACCTTGCCTTCAACAACAAGGATGCCGCCGGCACCGCCTCCGGCCGCTACCGCGGCAAGGCCGGCGAGCCCGGCGAAATCGATCTCACGGCGCGCCTGACCCGCGCCGAAGCCAACGCCGTCTGGCGCTATCTGCCGCACGTTGTCTATCCGGAAACGCGCGACTGGCTGCGCGCCGCCATCGTTGGTGGCAAGGCGGACGACGCGCGGCTTAAGCTCAAGGGCGATCTCAAGAAGTTTCCCTTTCCAGGTAATCGCGACGGCATATTCCAGGTGACCACCCGGGCGAACGGCGCCACGCTGCGCTACGGTCCCGGCTGGCCGGAGATCACGGGAATCAACGCCGATCTGCAGTTCGAGGCGAGCCGCATGGTGATCCAGGCGAAAACCGGCAGCATCTACGGCGTCGCGCTGGCGGGGGCGCGGGCGGAGATCCCCGATCTCGGCGCCGACGAGCCGGTGCTCAAGGTCAAGGGCAAGGCCGCCGGCCCGACGGCGGAATTCCTGCGCTTCGTGGACACCAGCCCCGTCGCCGACTGGATCGAACGCTTCACAGAGGGTCTGCAGGTGCAGGGCAACGGCAACCTGCAAATCCAGCTGACCATCCCGCTCAGCCACATCGACAAGTCGGTGGTGGAGGGGGACTATGCGTTCGTCAACAACCGCATCGTCATCGACGAGGCGACGCCGCCGCTCACCGACGTGAACGGCCAGCTGCGCTTCACCGAGAAGGCAGTGACGGTGCGCAACGCCAGCGCGTCCATGCTCGGCGCGCCGACCAGCATCAACGTCGCCACGCGGCCCGAGGGCGGCATCACCATCACTGCTCAGGGCGGCGCGTCGATTGCCGCGCTGCGGCGCCAGTATGACGTGGCGCTGCTCGACCATCTGAGCGGCAGCACGTCCTGGCGCGGCACGCTGCTGGTGCGCGGCAAGAGCGCCGGGCTGACCGTCGAGTCCAACCTGCAGGGCATCGCCTCCAGTCTGCCCGAGCCGCTGAACAAGACCGGCGCCGACGCGCTGCCGCTGCGCATCGAGAAGCTGCCGGCACCGGAGGGCACGGTGCTCCGCGAGGGCGAAGCGCGCGATGTGCTGCGCTTCAGTCTGGGCCGCATCCTTGCGGGGCAGCTGGTTCGGCGCCACCAGGGACAGAGGACGAGCATCGAGCGCGGCGCCATCGGCCTGCCCGATGCGCCGCCGCTACCCGAGCGCGGCGTTGTGCTGGGCGCGAACCTGCGCAAGTTCGACTACGATCAGTGGCGGCGGGTGCTGCGTGGCGACGGGGCCGGCACGCCGGTGCCCGTGACGGCGGCGACCCTGCATGTGGACGAGCTGACCGCCTTCGGCCGCCAGTTCACCGATCTGAGCTTGAAAGCCACGCAGCACGACGACACCTGGCAGGCGCAGCTGAGCGGCAAGGAGGTGGCGGGCGACGTGCTCTGGCGCAGCCAGGGTGCGGGCCGGTTGCAGGCGCGGCTGAAGCAGTTTTCGCTCGTCGAGGCGAAGAGCGCCGACAGCAGCAGCGTCGAGGAGCCGCTGCGCGAGCTGCCGGGGCTGGACGTGACCGTGGACAACTTCGTGCTGCGCGGCAAGGCGCTGGGCCGTCTGGACTTGCTCGCCACCAATCGCGCCAACACCTGGCAGATCGAGAAGCTGTCCCTGGGCAGCCCCGACGGTACGCTGACCGGCGACGGACAGTGGCGACCTTCGCCGGCGGCGCCCGACACCCGGCTCAACTTCAAGCTCGAGACGGCGAACGCCGGCAAACTCCTCGAACGGCTGGGCTATCCGGACGCGGTGCGGCGCGGCCGGGCGAAACTGGAGGGCAGCGTGTCGTGGAACGGCCCGCCCACCAGCATCCACTATCCGACTCTGAGCGGCACCATGTCGCTGGACGCCGGCCAGGGGCAGTTCGCCAAGCTGGAGCCGGGTGTCGGTCGCCTTCTTGGCATCATGAGCCTGCAATCGCTGCCGCGGCGCATCTCGCTCGACTTCCGCGACGTGTTCAGCGAAGGTTTCGCCTTCGACACCATCGCCGGCGAAGTGAAGGTGGCGCGCGGCGTCATGGCGACGGAGAATTTGCAAATCCAGGGACCATCGGCCAAGATTCGAATGAGCGGTGACGTCGATCTCGCCGGCGAAACCCAGAACCTGCGCGTGCGCGTCCAGCCTACCTTGTCGGAGACTGCTGCCGTGGGCGTCGCCCTGGCCAACCCGGTGGCGGGCCTGGCGACGCTGGTGGCGCAGAAGGTGCTGCGCGATCCGCTGGAGCAGATTTTCTCCTACGAGTATGCCGTGACCGGCAACTGGGAGGATCCCAAGGTGGAGAAGGTTCAGGCTGCGGCGACGGCGAGGAAGGAGGAGGGAACGAATTGAACCACAGCGACACAGAGGCACAGAGGCGAGCACAGAGAGAAGTCTTTTCGTGGTTTTCTCTGTGCCTCTGTGTCTCTGTGGTGAAGTTTTGACCCGCCATGCAAACAGAATTGTCGTCTCCCTTCCGCGTCGCGGCGATCCAGATGGTTTCGGGGCCCGAGATCGCGGCCAACTGTGCCGATGCCGAGCGGCTGATCGGCGAGGCCGTGCGCCAGGGCGCGCGTCTCGTGGTGCTGCCCGAATACTTCCCCCTGGTCAGCGACGAGCAGGCCAAGGTGAAGGCACGGGAGAAGGACGGCGACGGTCCGATTCAGGATTTCCTGGCGCGCACCGCGCGCGGCCACGGCGTGTGGATCGTCGGCGGCTCGGTGCCGCTGGAAGCGAGCGTGGCGGACAAGGTGCGCAACAGTTGCCTGGTCTATGACGACGAAGGGCGACGCGTCGCCCGCTACGACAAGATCCATCTCTTCGGCTTCCAGCGCGGCGAGGAACGCTACAACGAGCGCGCCACCATCGAGCCGGGTTCGAAGGTGGTGTCCTTCGAGGCGCCGTTCGGGCGCGTCGGCCTGTCCATCTGCTATGACGTGCGGTTTCCAGAGCTGTACCGCGCCATGGGCAAGCCGGCGCTGATCACGGTGCCGGCTGCGTTCACCCAGCCCACCGGCGAAGCGCACTGGGAACTGCTGCTGCGCACCCGGGCGGTGGAGAATCAGTGCTACGTCATTGCCGCCGCCCAGGGCGGCCGGCATCCGAGCGGGCGCCTGACCTATGGCGACAGCATGATCGTCGACCCGTGGGGTATGGTGCTCAACCGCCTGGCAAGAGGTCCCGGCGTGGTACTGGCCGAGATCGACCTAGAGCATCTGGCGGCGGTGCGCGAAAGCCTGCCGGCGCTGGCGCATCGCATTCTTTCCTGAAACCCCAGCCACTCGTTCCAGCCATGACCACGACTACCGACATACTCCTGCCCAACGTCGCGCCCGAATTCCTGCTCGACACCGCCAAGGGGAGCCTGCTGACGCCCTACGACCTGAGCGCGCGGCAGTTGGAGAACATCTTCGGCACGCTCTTCGGCCATCGCGTCGACTACGCCGATCTCTACTTCCAGTATCACCGCTCCGAGTCCTGGAGCCTGGAGGAGGGCATCGTCAAGTCGGGCAGCTTCAACATCGACCAGGGCGTCGGCGTGCGTGCAGTCTCGGGTGAGAAGACTGCCTTCGCCTACTCCGACGAGATCAGCTTGCCGGCGCTGAAGAGCGCCGCGGAGGCGACACGGGCCATCGCGGCGGCGGGCGCCCGCAAGCTCGTGCCCATGCTGCGCGGCAGCCCGGCGCAGCCACTCTATGCCGCCGTCGATCCGCTTGCCTCGCTCGGCGACACCGAGAAGGTCAGGTTGCTCGAACGCATCGAGGGCATGGCGCGCAAGCTCGATCCGCGCGTGGTCGAGGTGATGGCGAGCCTGAGCGGCAGCTACGAAATCGTGCTGGTCGCCCGCGGCGACGGCAGAATGGCGGCGGACATCCGGCCGCTGACACGCGTGTCCATCACCGTCATCGCCGAAGAGAAGGGCAAGCGCGAGCAGGGCTCCTCGGGCGGCGGCGGCCGTTTCGATTACGGCTATTTCGACGACGACGTGCTGCAGCGCTACGCCGGGGAGGCCGTGCATCAGGCAACGACCAACCTCGCAGCACGCCCGACGCCGGCCGGCACCATGACCGTGGTATTGGGCCCGGGCTGGCCCGGCATCCTGTTGCACGAGGCGATCGGCCACGGGCTGGAGGGCGATTTCAATCGCAAGGGCAGTTCCACCTTTTCCGGGCGCATCGGCGAGCGCGTCGCGGCGCCGGGCGTCACCGTGGTGGACGACGGCACGCTGCCCAATCGCCGCGGCTCGCTGTCCATCGACGACGAGGGTAATCCGACCCAGCGTACGGTGCTCATCGAGGACGGCGTGCTGGTCGGCTACATGCAGGACACGCTCAACGCCCGGCTCATGGGCGTGCCGGTGACCGGCAACGGACGGCGCGAGTCCTTCGCCCATCTGCCCATGCCGCGCATGACAAACACCTACATGTTGAACGGCGGCCGGGACCACGACGAGATCATCGCTTCGGTCAAGCGCGGTCTTTACGCCGCCAATTTCGGCGGCGGCCAGGTGGACATCACCAGTGGCAAATTCGTCTTCACCGCGGCCGAGGCTTACCTGATCGAGGACGGCAAGCTCGGTCAGCCGGTGAAGGGTGCCACCCTGATCGGCAATGGCCCGGAGGTGCTCACCCGCGTGTCCATGATCGGCAACGACATGAAGCTCGATTCCGGCGTCGGCACCTGCGGCAAGGAGGGTCAGAGCGTGCCTGTGGGCGTGGGCCAGCCGACACTGCGCATCGACGGGCTGACGGTGGGCGGAACGGCCTAGTGCATTGCGCTCGCGTACGAGGGCGTGCGGCATGCGTCGCCGATTTCTCCGACTTTTGGCAGTTGCCATGCTCGGTGCCGCAGCGCCGGTCCGCGCCGCGCCGAAGGTGCGCGAGCGCGCGCGTGAACCGAAATCGTCTCTGAACTTCGGCGCCGCGATCAACAAGGCCGGCCGACAGCGCATGCTGTCCCAGCGCATGGCCAAGGCCTATCTGATGATCGGCCAGGGCGTGGTGCCGGAGCGCGCCCGGAAGGTGCTCGCCGAATCCTCCGCGCTGTTCGAAGCCCAGCTCGTCGAGTTGCGGGAGATGGTTCCTGATCACGAAGCCCACGCCGCGCTGGTTTCCCTGGACGACCAGTGGCCGGCCTATGCTGCGGCGCTCAACGGTCCGACGAATCGCAGCGGCGCGGAGAGCATCTACAAGCTGAGCGATGCACTGCTCGCTGCCGCCGACCGGCTTACCCTGGCATACGAGAAGCGCGCGGGTACGCCGACCGGCCATCTGGTAAACGTTTCCGGGCGTCAGCGCATGCTGTCGCAGCGCATGGCCAAGTTCTATCTCTTCCGCGCCTGGGCGATCAATCCGCAGCCGTCTCAGGTGGAACTGGAACAAGCCAGGAAGGATTTCGTCGCCGGTCTGGGGGCACTCAACGCCGCGCCGCAGAACACGCCCCAGATCAGGGCCGAATTGGAACTGGTCAATCAGCAATGGCTGTTCTTCGATGCCGCCCTGACCGCCAGCCACGACAGCGCCGAAGCGCGGCGCGCCCTGCAGGATGTCGCCACGACCAGCGAGCGCATCCTCGAGGCGATGGAACGCGTCGTGACGCTGTACGAGGCGCTGGCGAAGTAGGTCCTTACCTCCTCGGTTTGCGCCGGGCCGGCGCGCTCCGACGGACGGCCTAAAGATTCCCAGGTCATAACCGATAGAGGGGAATCGAATCACCGATCGCGCGCCCGCGCCCCCGGCGTGCCGACCCGTCAAGGAGGAACTGCGATGAACTCGTTCTTGGGCCGATTTCTGCTGCCGCAGAAGTTCGCCATGCTCGGCCTGATCGGCCTGATCCTGGCAAGCATTCCACTGTATCTGTACGTCGCCGAGGCCAATAAGGCCGTCGATGCGGCAGTGCAGGAAACCGCGGGGCTGAAACCCGCGCAGGCGACGCTGAGGGTGCTGCAGTACATGCAGCAGCACCGCGGCCTGTCCAGCGGTATGCTCAGCGGCAACGCTTCACTTCAACCCCAGCGCGAATCGAAACAGGCGGAGCTCGTGCAGGCCCTGCAGACGCTCGACACCCTCATACAGGGCGCTGCCAACGACGCAATCGCCGCCGAGTGGAAGCGCGTCATGGGCGGCTGGGAGGACATCCGCAAGGGCGTCGCGGAGCGCAGCTTTACGCCGGCCGAGAGCTTTGCCAGGCACACGGCGACCCTGGCCCACGTCCTGACAGTTCTCGATCTGCTGGTTGACCGCTATGGGCTGTCTCTCGATCCGGAGGCCGACAGCTACCGCCTGGTCATGGGTAGCCTGATCCAGCTTCCGGCGCTGACGGAAGTCACCGGCCAGACACGCGCCCGCGGCACCGGTTACCTGGCCTTGAAGAAGATGAGTATCGATGATCGCGTCGCCATGGTGGCGCTGATCGAGAAGGTCAACGAGCGCGGCGGCAACGTGCGCCGCGAGTTCGAAAAGGCGATCGGCGCCAATCCATCCCTCAAGGGCACCCTGTCCGGGCCTTACAACGACGCGTCCCAGGCCACCTCCGCCGTCGTGCTGCTCGCCCACGAGCAGCTTGTCAAGGCGGAAACCCTGAGCTACGCGTCGGCCGACTACTACGCCGCGCTGACCCAGGCCATCGACAAGCAGTTCAAGTTGATCGACGCAGCGACGGCGCAGTTGGAGGAAATCCTCAACCAGCGGGTGTCGTCGCTCAACCGCGCCAAGTACGTCCTCGTCGGCGTCGTGGCGCTGCTCGCCGCGGCGGCGGCGCTGCTGGGCGTTCTGATATGCCGCAGCGTGACCGTTCCCATCGTCAAGGCGGTGGCCCTGGCCAAGCGCGTCGCCGCGGGCGATCTCACCTCGCGCATCGAGGTTACGGCACGCGACGAGGCCGGCCAGCTCCTTACTGCCTTGAAGGACATGAACACCAGTCTCGCCCAGACCGTGGCCAGCGTACGCGCCAACTCCGAGCAGGTCGCCAGCGCCGCCACGGAACTGACGGCAAGCTCAGGCAACGTCAGCGAGAGCTCGCGCCACCAGTCCGAGGCGGCGGCCGCCACGGCGGCGTCGATCGAGCAGATTACGGTCAGCATCGCCTCCGTAGCCGACGGCGCGGAGGAAGTGCGCAAGCTTTCCCAGCACAGCCTGGAACAGGCCGACGACGGCAACCAGAAGATGTCCGCGCTGGTGGGCGAGATCGAGAAGGTCGAGCAGGCGGTCAGGCAGATCGCCTCCTCGGTGAACGAGTTCGTGCGCAGCACCGGCGCCATCACCGGACTGACCCACGAGGTGAAGGATATCGCCGACCAGACCAACCTGCTGGCGCTCAACGCTGCCATCGAGGCGGCCCGGGCGGGTGAGCAGGGTCGCGGCTTCGCCGTCGTCGCCGACGAGGTGCGCAAGCTGGCGGAGAAATCCGCCGCCTCCGCCAGCCAGATCGACACGGTGACGCAGTCGCTGGGCCAGCAGTCCGCCGGCGTCGAGCAGGTGATCAGCGAAGGGCTGGCGGCGCTGGGTTCAAGCCAGCAGCATGTGCACAGTGTCGTCGGCGCGCTGGCACAGGCAAGGGAGTCGGTAAGCAAGGCGGCCGCCGGCGTGGTGGACATCGCCGCTTCGGTCAAGGAGCAAAGCAGCGCCAGCACCGACATCGCACGCAACGTGGAGCGCATCGCCCGCATGACGGAAAACAACCACGCGGCGGTGGACGAAACCTCGCGCGCCGCCGCCATGCTCGAAGGATTGGCGGCCAACCTTCACAGCGCGGTCGATCGCTTCCGGACCGCGTAAGACTCAGGCAGCGGCGTTAGGACGGGCGCGGCACCAGCGCCCGCGCCAGCGCCTTGCGCGCCTCCTCCAGCAGCGCCATGGCCAGCACGCAGGGCAGGGCGAACAACCACACTTCAATCGCCAAGGGTGCCGTGCCGAATAGACGGTTACCCAGCGGCGTATAGACGATCAGCAGAATCAGGCCCAGCTCGAAGGCGATGCCCCAGAGCAGCAGCCGGTTCCCCGCCAGGGGAAATCGCCACAGCGGCTGCTGCGGGTGGCGGCAAAGGAAGACGTTCACCATCTGCGCGGCAACAATTCCCGCCAGACAGGCCGTCGTCGCCTGCAGGTAGAGCGGGTCGGTGCGGGCAAGCGCGTCGCCCAGCGTCCAGCCCGCCTGCCCGAGGACGAAGAAGAACGCCGCCAGGGCGACCGCCGCTTCCATGACCCCCAGGAACAGGTAGGCGCGCAGGATCAGCGACAGGTTCAACAGACGTTCCGCCCGCCGGCGCGGCGGTCGCTGCATGACGGCCGGATCGGGGCGTTCGGCGCCCAGCGCCAGTGCCGGCAGCATGTCGGTGCCGAGATCGACGGCAAGGATCTGGATGATGGTGAGCGGCAGGGGAATGCGGAACAGGACATAGGCGAGGTAGGGCACCAGCTCCGGAATGTTGGAGGTGAGGATGTAGGTGAGGAACTTGCGCAGGTTCTCGAACACCGCGCGCCCTTCCTCGACGGCATTGACGATCGTGGCGAAGTTGTCGTCGAGCAGGATCATGTCGGCGGCTTCCTTCGCTACGTCGGTGCCGGTCAGGCCCATGGCGATGCCGATGTCGGCAGTCTTGAGTGCCGGGGCGTCATTGACGCCGTCGCCGGTAACCGCCACCACTTCGCCCTTGCGCTGGAGTGCCTGGACGATGAGCATTTTCTGCTCGGCGCTGACACGCGCGAACAGCACTTCCGGCGCATCGAGGGCAAGCTGCAGCTGGGCGGCGGACAAGCGGCCGATCTCCTCGCCGCGCAGCACGACCGGCGCAACGCTGCGCACCAGGCCGACCTCGCGCGCGATGGCGAGCGCCGTGCGCGGGTGGTCGCCCGTGACCATGATCACCCGTATGCCGGCGTCGTGGCATCGCGCTACCGCCGCGGGGACTTCGGCCCGCGGCGGATCCTCCAGTCCGATCAGGCCGGCAACGATGAGCTTCTCTTCGGCCGCGTGCTCGCCTTCCTCGAGCACGCGCCAAGCGAAGGCGAGCACGCGCAAACCGTCACTGGCCATGGCCGCCTCGGCTTCGAGGAAGCGCTGGCGTGCTGCCGCATCGAGCGGCTCGACGCTGGCGTGACGCTCGGCACCGTCGGCGACCTCCAGCACGGCCTCCAGCGCGCCCTTGCAGTAGAGCACCCGCTGCCGGCCATCGGCGACGACGACCGACATGCGCCGGCGGTCGCTGTCGAAGGGGATTTCGCCGAGCAGCCCTTCGATCACCGGCAGCCCCAGTGCGGCGGCGAACTCCACCAGCGCTACCTCCAACGGGTCGCCCAAGTACTCGAACCTGCCATCGCGGCGCGCCGGCTGGACGTTGTGGCACAGCGCGGCGGCGCGCAGCAGGTGCGGCGTGGCGGCGTGCTGGTGTGGCGAACGCCGCCAATCCTCGGGCGCCGAGTGAGTCTCGTCGGCGTAGAGGCGCTTTACCGTCATGCGGTTCAACGTCAGCGTGCCCGTCTTGTCCGAGCAGATGACCGTCGTCGAGCCGAGGGTTTCGACCGCCGGCAGGTGGCGCACGAGGGCGTTGCGCCTGGCCATGCGCTGGGTGGCCATGGCCAGCGACAGCGTCACCGTCGGCAGCAGGCCCTCCGGCACGTTGGCGACGATGATGCCGATGGCAAACATGACGTTGTCCCAGAAAGGCAGGCCCAACGCCCGGCCGATGAGAAAGAAGGCGACACCGAGCCCCGTGGCGAGCATGGCCACCAGGCGCGACAGGCGGCCGATCTCGCGCTGCAGCGAGGAGGTCGTCTCACCGGCGGTCTGGGTAAGGTGCGCGATCCGGCCGAATTCCGTGCGCATACCGGTAGCGTAGACCGCGCCGCGCGCCTGGCCCGATACAAGTGTCGTGCCGGCCAGCACCAGATTCCTTGCTGCCAGGGCCGGTCCGTTTGGCACCGCATCGGCCTGGCGTGCTTTCGGCGCTGCTTCGCCGGTGAGCGTGGCGAGATTGACGCGTACGGCGAAGGCTTCAATGAGCCGGCAGTCGGCGGGTATGAGCTCGCCCGCTTCGAGCACGACGACATCGCCCGGTACGAGCACTGTCACATCCACCGGCGACACGACACCATCGCGAACGACCTTCGCTTGATGTGGCAGCAGCCGGCGCAGGGCTTCCACGGCACGCTGGGCGCGGTACTCCTGCCAGAAGGAGAACAGGCCGTTGATGGCGATGACGCCGATGATGGCGACGCCGAGTTCGGCCATGCCCTGGCCGGGATCGTAGTGCTCGGCGGCGAATGCAAGCCCCGCCGCGAGCCAGAGTATGAGGGCAAAGAAGTGGGTGAACTCGCGCCCGAGGCGCCACCACAGCGGCACGCCGGTTACTTCCTCGACGCGATTGGGGCCGAACTCGCCGAGACGCCGTGCCGCCTCGGCGGTGGACAATCCGGCCGGGCCGCTGCTCAGGCTCGCGAGTGCCTGGTCGGCGGAGAGCGTTGCGATGTTCATCCGCACGGTGCGCGGTAGCTCCGATGCCGGAACTCTAGCGTTTCGCGCCGTGCTCGATGTTGTGTTACGTCAAAACCGCGGGCATTAGAACAGATCCAGCTGGGTTGTCGCCTTGCGCGGCGGCCGGAAACGGCTGGAGTCCGGCTCGCGCCGTGTCTGGTTCAATTTGAGGCGTCGGCAGGCGGCGAGAAAGCGCTGCTCGATGACATCGGCAAACACGCCGCGGCCGCGCATGCGGTTGCCGAAGGCTGATTCGTACGCCTTTCCGCCATGCAGTTGGCGCATCAGGCTCATGACGTGGGCCGCCCGTCCCGGCTCGTGGCGGGCCAGCCAGTCGCCGAACAGATCCCTTACCTCCAGCGGCAGGCGCACGAGCACGTAACCGGCCGACTCCGCCCCGGCCTCCCGGGCGCGGGCGAGCACGCCTTCCATGTCGTGATCATTGAGCGCCGGAATGAGCGGCGCGAACAGCACGCCCACTGGTATGCCGGCGTCGTGGAGCCGGCGCATGGCCTGAAGCCTACGCGTCGGCTGCACCGCGCGCGGCTCCATGCGCCGCGCCAGGTTCGGATCCAGAGTCGTGACGGAGAACATGACCGTCACCAGGTCGTCGCGTGCCATGTCGGCGAGCAGGTCCACGTCGCGTTCGATCAAGGCTGACTTGGTGACGATGGAAACGGGATGGCGACACTCGCACAGCACTTCGAGCAGGGCACGCGTGAGCTTCAACCGCCGCTCGACCGGCTGCCAGCCATCGGTGTTGATGCCGAGGGCGATGGGAGAGCAGCGATAGCCGGGCCGCGCCAGTTCCTCGCGCAGCCGTGCCGGGGCGTCGGGCTTCCAGGCGATCTGCGTCTCGAAGTCGAGGCCTGGCGAGAGACCGAGGTAGGCGTGCGAGGGGCGGGCAAAGCAATAGCAGCAGCCATGCTCGCAGCCCCGGTAGGGGTTGATCGAGAGTTCGAAGGGTACGTCGGGTGAATGGTTGCGGGTGATGACCGACTTCGCCGTGTCGATGATGAGCATCGTTGCCGGTGTTTCCGCCGGTGCGTCGCGACCGCTCCAGCCGTCATCGCTGGGCTCGCGGGCGAATTCGTTGAAGCGCGGATCAGGGTTGGCGACGGCGCCACGCCCGCGGGGCAAGGGCCTGTTCGAAGCTGGCGAATCTGTGTCCATCTGTCTCGTCGGCGGACCGCAATTCGGAACGAAGGCATGCAGGGGGCCCGCGACGATTGTCGCCCTGCCGCGCCGGCGCTGCAACCCGAACCGGCGCGCGCCGCACGGGCGGCCTGGGCTTTTCGGCTAAAATACTGTCTTTGAAGTCGAAACCGGCCGCGCCGCGGCTGCCGAGAAGAGCCTCATGACTACCCCGATCAGAGCCAACCGAGAAGGATTCCCGCGCCAGCCGGCCATCGACGACGTCCGCATACGGGAGATCAAGGAGCTTTCGCCGCCGGCGCATCTGCTGCGCGAATTCCCGGCCACGCCGAAGGCGGTGGCGACCACATTCGAAACGCGCCAGGCCATCCACCGCATCCTGCACGGCGCCGACGACCGGCTGCTGGTGATCGTCGGTCCATGCTCGATTCACGACTATGACGCAGCCATCGAGTACGCGCGGCGACTGCACGGCGAACAGCAGCGCTTCGCGGACGACCTGCTGCTGGTGATGCGGGTGTACTTCGAGAAGCCGCGTACCACGGTCGGCTGGAAGGGACTGATCAACGATCCGCATCTGGACGGCAGCTTCATGATCAACGAGGGCCTGCGCCTGGCGCGCCACCTGCTGTGGGAGATCAACGAGATGGGGCTTGCCGCGGGGACGGAGTTCCTCGACATGATCACGCCCCAGTACATCGCCGACCTGATCAGTTGGGGCGCGATCGGCGCCCGCACCACGGAGTCCCAGGTGCATCGCGAGCTGGCTTCCGGTTTGTCCTGCTCGGTGGGTTTCAAGAACGGCACCGACGGCAACATCAAGATCGCGGTGGACGCTATCCGCGCCGCGGCTACGCCCCATCATTTTCTGTCGGTCACCAAGGCCGGGCACTCGGCCATCGTATCGACCAATGGCAACGAGGACTGCCACGTCATCCTGCGCGGCGGCAAGGAAACCAACTACGACGCCGAGAGCGTCGGCAGAGCATGCAAGGAACTTGCCGCCGCCGGACTGGCGGCGCGGGTGATGATCGACCTGAGCCATGCCAACAGCCGCAAGCAGTACAAGCTGCAGATCGACGCGGCGAAGGTGGTGAGCGAGCAGATCGCTGCCGGCGACGATCGCATAATCGGTGCCATGGTCGAGTCCCATATCAAAGAGGGCCGACAGGATCTCATGCCCGGCAAGCCCCTCGAGTATGGCAAGAGCATCACCGACGCCTGCCTCGGCTGGGAGGACAGCCTGGTTGTGCTGGACACACTCGCCGAGGCGGTGCGCAGGCGACGCTTGGTGCTTGCCGACGCCGACGATTGAAGCGTTGCCACCGCTCGTCTGGCCGTCCGGCCGCGCGCGATCCCGCTGCCCGATATGTTCGACACGCAAAGGCTGCCGCGCCTGTTCGCGATTCTGCTCGCGCTAACGCTGGCGTTTCGTTTCTGGCTCGCGGCGGCGACACCGATCACCGGTGACGAGGCGTACTTCATCTTCTGGGGTAGAACTCCCGATTGGGGCTTCTACGACCATCCGCCTATGGTCGGCTGGTGGCTGGCGCTGCTGCTTCAGGTCGCCGACAGTGAGTGGTGGCTGCGCCTGCCAAGCGTACTGCAGCCCGCAATTCTGTCCGTGGCCACCCTGGCTTCCCTGCGGCGCGAAGGCGAAGTCGTGTCGTGGGGCGCGGCGCTGCTGGTACTGCTGGCGCCGGCGAACGTCTGGAACATCGCCATCACCACCGATACGCCGCTGGTCTATTTCTCCTTCTTCTCGGCGTTGGCCTTCATCCGCGCTGCCCGCGACGACGATTGGCGTTTCTACTTGCTGTCCGGCGTGCTGCTTGGCGGCGCGTTCCTGTCCAAGTATTTCGCGGCGCTCCTGGCGATCGCCTACGCGGCCCACGCGCTGCATCGCCCGACACGCGCCAAGCTGGCTGGCCTCGGCTGGGTGGCACTGGCGGCGCTGCCCGGCCCGCTGCTCAACATCTGGTGGAACACGGACCACTGCTGGGCCAACATCATGTTCAACCTCTACAACCGGCACGACAAGGCCGGTTGGTCGTGGAAAACGCCGCTGCTCTATGTTGTGACGATCGCATACTTGTTGACGCCGGTGGTCCTGTGGCAGCTTGCCAAACGGCGTGGCGAACTGGTCAGCGCCGCCGCGCGGCCCGATCGGCATGCCCTGTCGTGCGTGGCCTTCGTCCCGCTCATGCTGTTCGCAGCGCTGTCGCCGGTCAAGACCATCGGCATGCACTGGCTGCTTTCCTTTGTTCCATTCGTGATGATCGCGGTGGCGCAGCTCACCGACGCGACGCAACGGCGGCGGGCGCTGCGGTTCTTCACCGGCTTCGCGGTATTGCACGGGGCGCTGATCGTGGCGATCGCATTGCTGCCCGTGGAAACCTGGAAGGGCACCCGCTTCTACGACGGCATCGTCATGACGGTCAAACCGCAGGAGCTGCTGGCACATCTCAAACCCTACGAGCAAGACTACGTCTTTGCCGCCGATGGTTACTCGCCGGCGGTGACGATGGGCTACAACGCGCGGCGCTACTTCTTCGTCTTCGGCGAGGGATCGAGCCATGCCCGCCACGACGACGTCCTGACCGACTTCCGCACGCTTGCCGGCAAGAACGTGCTGGTGGTGCGCAAGAGCGCGCCGGCGGCAGGCGAGTACGCGCCGTACTTCCGCGAGGTCGAGGTGAGGACTGTGGATCTGCGTGGCGCCCGCTACTGGCTTGTGCTCGGACGCGGCTTCGACTACGGCAGCTACCGCGACCGGGTGCTGGAGAAAGTGCGCAAGCGCTGGTATGCCGTGCCCGCCTTTCTGCCCCAGGGGCACTGCTACTTCTGCGAGCGCTACTTTCCGAACCGGCCGTGTCGCAGGTAGCATGTCGCCCTTTACGCTGACGATGCTCAACGAACCTGGAAGAAACACTTCACCACCAAGGACACGAAGGACACCAAGGGTGTCCGAAAGCCTGCCGTGCCAGTGCCGTTCGCCCATCGGTGTCGGGCGCATTCTGCGGACTGGCGGTTCTTCTTCGTGTTCTTGGTGTCCTTGGTGGTGCAATGAGGTTTTCAGCATGAACCGGGTGGAATATTCCGAGCCCAGAACCAGCTCGTCACCGGGATTGAGGGGCGCCCGGTGAGCGATCTCCTTCGCCTGCTGCGGCCGCAGCAGTGGATCAAGAACGGCTTCGTCTTTCTTGGCTTGCTGTTTGGCCACGCCTGGAACGATCCCGACAAGGTGATGCTGGCATGTGCCGCCTTCGTCGCCTTTTGCTTGTTGTCTAGCTGTGTCTATGTCATGAACGACATCCTCGACCGCGAGCAGGACCGCCAGCATCCGCGCAAGCGGGCGCGGCCGCTCGCCAGCGGCGCAGTCGGAGTGGGTGCCGCGGTGGCGCTGATGGCGCTCTGCGGCGTGGCCGGGCTGGCGCTGGCGTTTACCCGCGGCGGCGAGCAGCCGCTGATCTTCGTCGGCTACCTGGCGCTCAACACCGCCTACAGTTTCGGCCTCAAGCACGTGGTCATATTGGACGTGTTCATCATTGCCGCCGGCTTCATGTTGCGCATCCTGGCCGGCACGCTCGGCATCGGCATCGCGCCGTCCCATTGGCTATTGCTGTGCGGCTTGCTGCTGACGCTGTTCCTCGGCTTCGCCAAGCGGCGCGCCGAACTGAACCTGCTCGCCGAGGACAGCAGCGGCCATCGGCAGGTGCTCGAGCACTATTCGGCGGAGCTGCTGGATCAGATGATCACGGTAGCCGCGACCGGTACCTTGGTCGCCTACAGTCTGTACACCGTCAGTCCCGAGACCGTGGCGCTGCACGGCACGGCGCACCTCATCTACACGGTACCCTTTGTCCTCTATGGCATGTTTCGCTACCTGTTCCTGCTGCACAAGCGCGGCGGCGGTGGTGATCCCGCTTCCGAGCTGGTGCGCGACCCGCACCTGATCGCGGCCCTGGTCGGTTGGCTCGGAACGACGCTGTGGCTGCTGCGGACAGGGGCATAGCAGGTTGTTGGAGATGTGCGTTTTTCGCGCTGAAGTCAGAACGTTCTGACGAACGGACCCGAATACAGCACCGGCCCGGTGGGCAAGCCCGTGGGGGAGCCGCCACGTGGCTCCAGACTGACCGCCAGTGCCGGCACCGCGCCGAGCGCCTCGCCCGTGCTGGCTGCGAGCCGGATGCTGGTGCGGCCCGCCGCGTTCACCAGTCCGAGGGAGCGCGGGTTGCCCTGGGGCGGCAGCGCCCACAGCTCCAGCGCCTGATTCTCCGCCAGCGTCTGGTCGACGATCATGCGAACGACCAGTTCGTTGGAGTCGCGCCCCGCTGACACCAGCAACACCGGCTGCTGGGTCTTGGCATCGTTCAGCACGGCGACATAGGCGGGTACGGCTTCGCCGACGGGCGCACGCGCCACGGGTGCTGTCGGTTCGGGCACCAGCGGCCGGGTGATGACGACGGCCAGCAATGCCACGGCAAAGCCGCTGGCCGCCAGACCCAGGCCGCGCCAGAAGGCGAGGCTGTTCCAGAAACCGGCCTTGTCGGTGCGCGCTCTTCCAAAATTGAGCCGGGTGGCGATGTTGTGCCAGACGCGCTCCGGCGGGCGCCGCTCGGGCAGGGCGCTGACGAGCGGCGTCAGCCGCTCCTCCCAGGCGATGACGCGCAGGCGCAGCTCGGCGTCGTCGCGCAGATAGCGTTTAAAGCGCTGCCGCGCACTGGCGCGCAGGGTGCCGAGTACATACTCGGCAGCGAGCGCGTCGCGCAGCTTGTCGTTGGCAGGCAGGCGCTTCATGGCGAAAGGCAGGTCTTGAGTTTATCCATTCCGCGGCGCACCCAGGACTTGACGGTGCCCAGCGGCAGCTTCAGGCGCTCGGCCAGTTCCGAATGGGACAGGCCTTCGAAAAAGGCGAGCATGATGGTATCGCGCTGCTTCTCCTCGAGCCGCTTCAAGCACTCCGCCAGTGCCCGGGCGTCGGTGCTCGCTTCCAGGCGTTCGAGCGGTCCGGGGCCTTCGTCGGGCAGTGCCAGCGCGTAGGCATCGTCCTCGTCGGCGACCTCCAGATTCGGACGGCGCAGCCAGTCGAGACAACGGTTGCGCACGATGCTGGTCATCCAGGTCAGGGGAGCGCTCAGTCCTGCTTGGTAGTTGGCGGCATGATGCCAGATGCTCACGTAGCTCTCCTGTACGACTTCCTCGGCCCAGTCGGCGCGGCGCAACATGCGCAGCGCCATGCCATGCAGCCGTCCGCAGGTGAGCTCGTACAGCCGCGCAAACGCCCGCTCGTCACCCCGGCCGCTGTCGGCGAGCAGACGCTGCAAGACTTCATTCTGGTCAAGGGTCGCTATGTCCGTATCTCCCCTGGCGATAAAAACCTTCTTGTTTTGCTTGGTTTACGCAGCACGTGGGCGTTTGGATTCACCCCGGAAATCGGCGACACCGTTTCAGCATAGCATCTGCTGCAACACGTGCCGGCTCGATGCGCGCTCGACCGGCGACGCCGGCGCGTGTCGATGGCCGGCCGCGCTGCCTGGGTCCCGGTGCGGCCAATGACTCCTGCGCTGAGGGATACTAGGAGCGCGCGCATCATCGGCGCGACTCGGGAGGAACAGGAAATGAATACGTGCGGGGATCGCAATGTCCGGCTTCGCCGGACGGTGGTGCTCGGCCTGCTCGCCGCGCTGGGGTTCGCGACCGGCGAGGCATTGCTGCCTGCCTGGGGGCGCGACGGCGCCCAGCGCAGCGTCGCGGCCACGGGCGGCGCGGACGACCCGAAGGGCGACGGCGTCGTCTCCAGCGGCGTCGCGCTGCCGCCGATCCCCAAGGTCACCGGCAGCCGCAGCGCGCCGGTGGCGTCCTGGGGCAAGCCGCTACCCTATCCGATCGTCATCGACCGCAAGACCAAGGAATTCATCTGGCAGTACGGCGAGACGGACAAGACCGGCCACAAGCCGGGATTGCTGTTTTACCCCGACGGTTTCGACATCGACGTCTTTCGCGACCGGAAGTCGGCGGGGCGGTGAGTCGCAGTTTGTTGGTCGCTTAGCGCAGGGTGAATTTGCGTTTCGCGACAGCATCGTCGGCCCTGCTGTCGAAGGCGAGATAATCGTCGCCGAGCTTGGCTATGAAACGGCACCATTGCTCGGTTCCCGAGTACCACTCGATCCGCAGGCAATACTTACCGTCGTCGCTGACCCGCCAGGTGCCAGGGTAGTTCCAGGCCACCATCCGCCCGGTCTTCTCCACGGATGACGCGCGGAGTTTTCCGTCCGCATCGTGCAGCCAGTTCAGATCATATCGGTCGACGCTGCGCCGGCCCGTCTTCCCGGGCAACAGAGCCTTGAGTTCCTCCCCCGCCAGCTCCTTGCCGCCGGCCGCCTTCACTGCGGACAGGGTCATCTCCTCCGCCGCCTGCATGCGACCGCACACGATCCAGGCCACGGCGATTACTGCCAGTCTAGTCACTGCTTTCATGCTCGCCTCCAGGCTGGTCCTCTCCATTGGAGGGCATCTTCGGCGCGCTGCAGGGGCCGCGTTTTGATCTGCGTCACATCGTACCCGGCGCTGGGTTTATTGCCGTGTCCTGTCCTTCCGCCACAGCACGTCGCCCCGCCCTGCAGCGCGGTTGAGGGCGCGACCGAGCACGAACAGCAGGTCGGACAGGCGGTTCAGGTACTGGCGGCTTGCCTCGGAGACATTCTCCTGGCCGGCCAGGGAAACAACCGCCCGCTCGGCGCGGCGACAGATGGCACGGGCCAAGTGGGTCAGCGCCGCGGCGCGGGTGCCGCCGGGCAGGATGAAGTCCTTGAGCGGTTCCAGCTCGGCGTTGAAGGCATCGATGTGCTGTTCCAGATCGGCCACGCGCGGCGCCGGCAGCAGTGTCATGCCGGGTATGGACAACTCGCCGCCGAGATCGAACAGATCGTGCTGGATGCCGGTCAGCATCTCCCGCACCTGGGTCGGCAATTCCTCGACCAGCAGCACCCCGAGCGAGGAGTTCAGCTCGTCCACCTCGCCGATGGCCGTGATGCGCAGGCTGTCTTTGGTCGTGCGCGAACCATCGCCGAGGCCGGTGGTGCCGGAATCGCCGGTGCGGGTGTAGATCTTCGAGAGGCGGTGTCCCATGGCTTTGTCCGGTCGCGGGCGGGAAGGGATACGCGGTGCTGATCCGAGGATAAAAATCCTCTTCGCGCCACACCGTATTACAGCTTGCTAATATATCGTATCCCACCCGCGTGCGATACGTGTCGTCGCTGCCGACGAGCAAGGCACTGCAGCGGACGATCAAACGAAAAACCTGGCACCATGACTATCCCTGCGCTACTGCGGCGTTACCTTCCCTTTCTTCGCTGGCTCCCTTATCCGGCATCGACCCTGCGCGCCGATTTCATCGCCGGGCTGACCGTCGCCCTCGTGCTGGTGCCGCAATCCATGGCCTACGCGCAACTGGCCGGCATGCCGGCGTACTACGGTCTGTACGCCGCGTTCCTGCCCGTGATGGTGGCGGCGCTGTGGGGTTCGTCCAACCAGCTCGGCACCGGGCCGGTGGCGGTGGTGTCGCTGCTCACGGCATCCTCGCTGGCGGCGTTCGCCGCGCCGGGCTCGGCGCAGTTCGTAACCCTTGCCATTCTGCTGGCTTTCCTGGTCGGTGTGATTCAGTTTGCCTTGGGCGTATTCAAGCTCGGCGTCGTGGTGAACTTCCTCTCGCATCCCGTCATCATCGGCTTTACCAATGCCGCTGCTCTGATCATCGCCGCGTCCCAGGTCAACAAGATCATCGGCGTGCCCATGGGCCGCTCGGAGCATTTTGCCCAGGATATCTGGGGCGTGATCATGCAGGTGGGCGACACCCATATGCCGACTCTCGCCATGGGGCTGGCGGGCATCGTCATCATCGGCGTGCTGCGCAGGAAAGCGCCCAAGCTGCCAGGCGTGCTGATCGCCGTAGCACTGACGACCGTCGTCAGTTGGGCGACAGGCTTCGAGCGCAACGCCAGCGCCGGCATCGATGAGGTCATCGAGCCCGAGGCGCGTGCGCTGCTGGCGGAGTACGCCCGGATCGAGGGCCGCATCGGCGCACTGAACGCGCAGATCGCGGCCCAGTCCGCCGAGCTGCACAAGGCCCGGCAGGGTGGCACCGAACTCAGCCACGAGATCGTCACCTTGGAATACGAGCTCGACTTGCTCAAGCTGCAGCTCAAGGATCGGGAGAACGAGAACCGCGGCCGCAACCGCGCCATCCGCAGCTTTGTCTTCGAGCGCGTGCCCGACGCGGACGGACAGCGAGCGCGGCTTTTCGCCGAAGGCCGTGTGCCGGAGGGTGAGAAGACGGACGGTGCCCGCTGGCGAATCAAGAAAGTGGGCAAGGACGGACTCCTGCTCGTCGGCGGCGGTGAGGTCGTGGGCAAGGTTCCGGAAGGACTGCCCGGCTTCGGCATGCCAGCGTTCTCATGGCAAACGATGCTCGGCCTGCTGACCACGGCGATCATCATATCCCTGGTCGGTTTCATGGAGGCAATTTCCATCGCCAAAGCCATGGCCGCCAAGACCAAGCAGAAGATCGACCCCAATCAGGAGCTGATCGGGCAGGGGCTGGCCAACCTGGTCGGCGCCTTCAGCCAGTCCTTCCCGGTTTCCGGCTCCTTCTCGCGCTCGGCGGTGAACATCAATGCCGGAGCGGTGACCGGCATGTCATCGGTATTCACCGGGCTGTTCGTGCTGCTGACCCTGCTGTTTCTCACCCCCTTGCTCTATCACCTGCCCCAGGCGGTGCTGGCGGCGGTGATCATCATGGCGGTGGTGGGATTGGTGAACTTCAAGGCGATGAAGCATGCCTGGCTGGCGAGCCGCCACGACGGCATCGCCGCCGTTGCCACCTTCGTCGCCACGCTCGCCTTCGCCCCCCATCTGGACAACGGCATACTGGTGGGCGCCGGGCTGGCAGTGATGCTGTACCTGCTGCGCACCATGACGCCGCGGGTGGCCATACTGGGCCGCTACCATGACGGCACCCTGCGCGACGCCAAGGTGCATAACCTGCCCGCCTCGGACATCGTCACGGCGGTGCGCTTCGACGGCCGGCTGTACTTTGCCAATGTCGCCTACTTCGAGGATGCCATCCTCGAAGCGGTCGCAGCCAATCCCAAGGCCCGCTACCTGCTGGTGGTGGGTGACGCCATCAACGAGCTGGATGCTTCCGGGGAAGAGGTGATGCACCACCTGGTCCAGCGTCTGCGGGATAATGGCGTCACGGTCGTATTCTCGGGGCTGAAAAAACAGGTGGTGGACGTGATGCGCGCCACCGGTCTGCTCGACTATCTTGGCGAACAAAATCTCTACGCCACCGCCGACCGCGCGCTCGAGGCGATCTACACCGCGGTCGAGGGTAGGGGCGAGGGCGACGCGCTGCGGCCCGTGCATCGGGACTAAACGGGGCGGCGCAGCATGCTGAAGCTGCTACTGCTCATACCCGTTGTGGGCGCCGCGGTCATCGGCGTATTGCCGGCCCGGCAGGTAGCGCTGATCCGGCGCATGGCGCTTGCGTTCGCGGCATTCACGCTGGCGCATAGTTGTGCGCTGCTGGCGCGTTACGACCCATCCGAGGCCGGCATTCAGCTCCTCGAATCCCACCCTTGGAACGTGCGTCTTGGCACGAGTTTCGCGCTGGCGGTGGATGGCTTCTCCCTGCCGCTGGTGCTGCTCGGCGCCCTGCTGACTCTGGTGGCGGTGCTCGCCTCGGGCAGCGTGCGCCACGGCGCCAAGCTCTATTTCATTCTGCTTTTGCTGCTCGAGTCGTCCATGCTGGGCGTGTTTCTGGCCCGGGACTGGTCGCTGTTTTACGTCTTCTGGGAGCTGACGCTCATCCCGCTGTTCTTCCTGATCGATCGGCTGGGTGGTGCCAATCGCCACCGCGCAGCGCTCAATTTCGTTCTCTACACCATGGGGGGCTCGGTGTTCATGCTGGTCGCGCTGCTGCTGCTGTACGACGCCGCGCCGGGGCATAGTTTCGCCATGACCGACATGGCGGCCGGCGCGCGCACACTTCCGGCGCAGACCCAGACCCTGATCTTCCTCGGCCTGCTGGTGGGCTTCGGTGTCAAGATGCCCATCTTCCCGTTGCACGGCTGGCTGCCGCTGGCCCATGTCGAGGCGCCCAGTCCGGTATCCATTCTCCTTTCCGGCATCCTGCTCAAGATGGGCTCGTACGGGCTGATCCGCGCGGCCGAGGCGCTGCCGGCGGCGGTCCTCGCCGCGCAGGACTGGCTGGCGGCGCTGGCGTTCGTCAATCTGCTCTACGGCGGCGTGCTGGCGTGGCGCCAGCGCGACCTCAAAGCCATGGTCGCCTACTCGTCCATTTCGCACATGGGCGTCGTGCTCCTCGGCATCGCCGCCCTCAACACCATCGGCATGACCGGGGCGATGCTGCAGATGGTCGCCCACGGCCTCGTGGCCGGCGCCCTCTTCCTGCTCGTGGGGCTGCTCTACGAGCGCACCCATACTCGCGACATCGCCGACTACGGTTCGCTCACACACTCGATGCCGCGCTTTGCCTTTTTCACCGTGCTGGCGTTTCTCGCCGCCGTGGGACTGCCGGGCACGGCCGGATTCGTCGCCGAGCTGCACGCGCTCGTCGGCAGTTTTGCCCGTTGGGGTGGCTGGGTTGCACTGCTGTCCCTGAGCGTGCTCATCAGCGCCGCCTATGCCATACGCACGATCGGCCGGCTGACCACGGGACCGGTGGGTGCAACGATGCGCGATGTTCCGGATCTCACGCTGGCGGAAATGACGGCTGCCTGCGTACTTTCGGCCGCCATCCTGGTGCTGGGATTCTATCCGGCGCCGGCGGTGTCGCTGGTGCGAGCGTCGGTGAGCGAACTTGGCCGCCTGTTCGGGGGATGAGCATGGACGCTGCAGCCGCCGACAGTGCATCCAGCCCGGAGCCGAGCGCTGGCGAGGCAGGGGCGCAGCGCGCTTCGCTGCGTCGGAAGCTGCACGACGCCGTGCATCGTCTGGAGCATGTGCTGCCGGGACAGGCGCCTATCCGCGATTTCGTCCATCACAATACGCTGCACGGGTTTCAGCACCTGCCGTTTGCCGAGGCGCTGGCACAGGCACGCAAGCTCACCGGTGTGCGCGCCTACCTGCCCGAAGTGCAATTCCGCGAGTTCTACCGGCAGGGGCGCATCGCCCGCGTCGATCTGGAGTCGGTGCTCAGCGAAATCGCGGGTATCGACCCGGCGCAGGTATTGATCGAAACGGCGGCTGGCCCGATTACCCGGCTGGAAGTGCACCTTGCCGTGCTGCTGCATCCGGTGCAGCCCATCTTGCCAGCGCAGCTCAAATGGCAGATCGAGGAGCACGAGGCGCTGACGCGCTTTCAGGCGGACGTGTCTGCTGAGGCGCGCGCCAAGTTGATGGCGGCTGCGGGGCGCCACGGCATCGTCCACGAGGCAGGCGCGATCCCCGATTTGTGGTCTGCGCTGCTCGAGACACTGGGCGTTGCCTCCGGCTTCCGCCATGCCGAAGAACTATTGCAACCGCCCCGCACGATGCCAGCCGCCGAGGCTGCCGCGACGGCCGAAAGCGAATGGCACGAAAGGGCGCAGCACCTGTGGCAGTCGCTGACCGATCGCCTGGGCCGGGATTGGACGTTGCGCTCGTTGTTGCTCGCGCTTACCGGCGAGGACATCCTCGACGCCGTGCGCCCGAGCCTGATCCGGCATCTGGGCGCGCACCTCGATCAAGGGTTGGCGGCGTGGCATAACCCGGCGCGCGGGCGCGGCTTCTACGCTGCCTGGCGACGCAGCGTGCGCGACGATCTGGCGTGGGAACTGGATGAGCTGTCCGAAGTCCGTCGGCATATCGAGACACTGCCGGCGGATCCGCTGGAGGCGGTGATTGCGGCGCTCGAGAGCCTCGACCTGGCGCATGACCGCTGGCCGGGCTATCTGGAACGTCTGGCGTTGGAACTGCCGGGCTGGTCCGGCATGTTCCTGTGGCGAGACCGGCATCCCGGCTACGCCGGCCTGCGCGACGTGGCGGTGACGATGACGGACTACCTGGCGGTGCGCCTGAATGCCGAACGGCTCGTGGCGCAGAACCTGCTGCGCCGCCACTGGGGCTTGCCGTTGAGCCTGGCTGCGCTGGGCGAGTATTTCCGGCACCACCCGTCCGAGTTGCGGGTGCGCCACGCCTACCATCAGGCACGGCTCCCCGAGTACCTGCTGAACCTGATTGAGCGACGGCTTGCGCAAACGCGCGACACGCTAACGGAACCGGACGTGGCGTCCTGGCGCTGGCTGGCGGGACAACTGGACGCCTGGCACGACGCGCCGGCCAACGTCAGCGGCGCCGAGCACGGTGTTACGCGTGTGGCATGGCCGCTGTTCCGGCTCGCCCAGCACCTCGGATTGTGCGGCGGCGATATCCGCGCCGTCGGCCAGTCAGGGGTGGAGAAGCTGTTGCTGTGCTTGGGGACACTGGACGAAAATGCTACCGGCTTCGTCTGGCTGAATGCCTACGAACGCCGCTACCGCGAGCAGGTGTTCGAGGCCCTAGTCGCCAATCATGGCCGCTGGCCCGGGCACCCGGGCAGGCCGCAGGCGCAGATCGTTTTCTGCATGGACGACCGGGAAGAGGGTATGCGCCGTCACGTCGAGGAGGTCAATCCAGCCCTGGAGACCCTTGGCGCGGCGGCGCACTTTGGCGTGTTCCAGAACTTCCGCGGACTCGACGATCGCGACGTGACGCCGCTGTGCCCGGTGGTGCCCGTGGTCGTCAAGCCAGCTCACGAGGTGCGCGAGGTTGCCCGGGCCGGCACGGACAGCCTGCTCGCGCGCCACCGTCGTCAGCTGACGCTGCGCCGGCGCTGGCAGGAGCGATTGTTCCAGGACACGCGGCGCGGCTCTCTTTTTGCGCTCCCTCTGACCGTCGGCGCAGCCCCGTTCGCCCTTGCGGCGCTGACCATGAAATCGCTGCTGCCGGCGCGTGCCGGCGCATGGGCCGGGCGTTTGCGCGCCGCCTGTGATCGCACTGTGCCGACGCGGCTTGCCATGGCCGCGCCACCCGACAGCGCGCCTGCCACGCCCGAGCACCCGCGTCTGGGCTTCACCGACGTCGAGCAGGCCGAGCGATTGCTCGCCTTTCTGCGCGCCATGGGGCTGACGGCCAACTTCGCACCTCTGGTCGTGATCATGGGCCACGGCTCGAACAGCCAGAACAATCCGCACCTCGCCGCCTACGACTGCGGCGCCTGCGCCGGACGGCATTCCGGCCCTAATGCGCGGCTGTTCGCCGCCATGGCTAACCGGGTGAAAGTGCGCGCCATCCTGGCGGACCATGGACTTGTCATTCCGGAGGGCACGTGGTTCATCGGTGCCGAGCACAATACCTGTGACGATGGCATTACCTGGTACGACCTCGACGACATACCATCTGCATTGCGGCAGGCATTTGCCGCGCTCGACGCCGAGCTTGCCCAAGCGGCGTGCGCCCACGCCGCGGAGCGTTGCCGCCGCTTCGCCTCCGCGCCTGCGCATCCATCGCTGGCGCGCGCCTGGCGCCACGTGGCCGGCCGCCGGCACGATTTCTCCCAGGCGCGGCCGGAACTGGGTCACGCCACCAATGCCTGCGCCTTCATCGGCCGGCGTGCCGCAAGCCGCGGCGCCTTCTTCGATCGGCGCGCCTTCCTCATTTCCTATGATCCGACCCAGGACGCGGACGGTGCGGTGCTGGAGCGCCTGCTGCTCGCCAACGGCCCGGTGGGGGCGGGCATCAGCCTGGAATACTATTTCTCGACGGTAAACAACGAGCACTTCGGTTGCGGCACGAAAATCGTGCACAACGTTGCCGGCTATTTCGGCGTCATGGAAGGTACGAGTTCCGACCTGCGCACCGGTCTGCCTCGCCAGATGATCGAAATTCACGAAGCGATGCGCCTGCTCGTGGTGGTCGAACACAAGACCAAGGTCCTCACCGCCATCTACCAGCGCCAGCCGCCGCTGCAGGAACTGATTGGCAACGGCTGGATCCTGCTCGCCGCCAAGGACCCAGACTCGCCGGCAGTGCACCTTTTCGATCCGCAGCGGGGCTGGCAGCCTTGGCAGGGAAAGGCAGATCTGCCGACGTTCAAGCGCTCGGCCGACTGGTTTGCCGGGCAAACGGAGCCGCTAGCCCCGGCGCTGCTCCTGCGTCCCCTGGAGGCTGGCGCATGATGCCGCCGCCGGACTGGTTTGTGTCACTGCTGCCGCATCTGGCCGGACTGGTGCCCGTGCTGCCGCTGCTTGCCGCAGCCGGCATCGGGCTGCATGTGTTGAGCGGCAAGGCGCTCGGCGACGAGGGCGAACGGCCCACGGCGCGCCTGGGCAGCGGTGCGGCGCTAGGCGGGCTGCTGGTCATGCTCTGCCTTGACGTGCTGGCGCTTGTGCACGCGCTGCCGGGCCGCATCCTGCTTGGCTCCTGGTTCGAAAGCGGCGCGGTGAGTATTCCCCTGTCCTTGATGCTCGATGGGCTGGGGCTTGCGATGGGAACGCTGGTGGCGCTGATTGCCTGGATCACCCTGCGCTTTTCGGTGAACTATCTCCATCGTGAGTCAGGGTTTCACCGCTTCTTTCTTGCCATGTGCCTGTTCGTTGCCGGCATGCAGCTAATCGTCCTGGCAAGCAACGCGGTACTCGCCTTCGTCGGCTGGGAACTCGCCGGCGTCAGCTCTTATCTGCTCATCGGCTATGCCTACGAGCGGTCCACCGCCACCGGCAACGCACTGTTCGCCTTCGTGGCGAACCGCATCGGCGATGCCGGATTCATCCTGAGCATCGCGTTGTGCCTATGGTGGCTGGGGACGACGGAGTGGCAGGCGCTGGGAGTGGGCGGCGCCCTGGACAAGGTGACAGCGCGCCTGATGCTGTTCGGTTTCATCCTCGCCGCCGTCGCCAAGTCGGCACAAGTGCCGTTCTCGCCCTGGATCGCTCGCGCCCTGGAAGGCCCCACGCCGTCGTCGGCGATCTTCTACGGCGCCGTGATGGTGCACGCCGGCGTCTATCTCGTGATCCGCCTTGAGCCTGCGCTGGTCCAGGTCCCGGACATCATGTTCTATGTGGCGGTCGTGGGCGGTGTCACCGCGCTCTACGGCTACGTCGTGGGACTGGTGCAGACTGACGTGAAGTCCGCGCTCGTCTTCGGCACGACGACACAGGTCGGACTCATGTTCTTTGCCTGCGGCATGGGCTGGTTCGAACTCGCCGGCTGGCATCTGGGGCTGCATGCCGCGTGGCGCGCGTACCAGTTCCTGATGGCACCTTCCTACATGCACATGGTATCAGAGCCGGCGCGCCGCGCACCACGCTTCCTTTCGGGCCGGCGGTGGCTGTACACGGCGGCGTTGCAGCGCTTCTGGCTCGACCATCTGGCACAGGCGCTGCTCGTGCGCCCGGTGCAGACAGTGGGGCGCGATGTCCGGGCGCTGGACGATCAGGTGTTGAGCCGGCTGGTCGGCATGTCGGATCCGTCGCGCGGGGAAGGCGCAAGTGATGAGAATGTCATTCTCGGGCGCGGACTGGCGGGGCGGGTATTGGTCTGGGCCGCCGACCATCTACACGATATCGAGAGCCGGTTGCTGCTTCGGCGTAGCGACGGCGCAGCGGTGCGCGTCCTGCGCCGGATGGGCACGGCCCTGCTGGTGGTCGAAGCACTGCTCGAGCAGCCGCGCTACCTGCTGCTGCTGGTGCTGGTTACCTTTGCGGTGATCCTGTGAATCGCCAGGCGCACTGTACGCTGGCACGGGTATCGCTCCTTCGGCGATGCTCCCGGCACGTCCGGTGGTAAGGCCAGGACAAAGTCATGACAGAGGTCGCCTGGAGCCAACAAGCCGCGTTCCCCATACTCGGCGCCCTGCAGCTGCTGCCGCTTGCGGGCGCGCTGGTGTTGCTCTTTCTGCGGGAGCGGCGTGGCACCGTGGTGCTCAGCCGACTGGTGGCGGCCGCAGAGCTCGCGCTGGCGATGGTTCTGTATCGTCATATCGACGCCGCCTCGCCGGCACTGCAGTTGAGCGAGCGTATCGATCTGGCCGGTATTCCCATGTACCACGCCGCCGGCGACGGCGTCACGGCGCTGTTCGTGCTGCTTACCGCGCTGGTCATCGTCCTGCTGACACTGTACGGTCTGGTGCGCGGGCTTGCATCGGCCGGCCGCCTCGCCGCCGTCATATTGGCGGCGGAAGCGGCGCTGATGTCCATGCTCACCACCCTGAACGTGCTGTGGTTTGCCCTGGCGTCGGCCATCGAGCTGGGATTGGTCGCCTACCTCGTCGGACGGTGGTCCACCTCGACGGAAGAAAACCGCGCCCTGGCGATGGCACGCTTCGTTCAGTTCCAGGGATTCGGCTGGGCGCTGTTTCTCGCCGGCATCATCATCCTTGCCTGGAACCATGCCGACGTCACTGAGCGGTGGAGCTTCGACGCCGTCGACCTGGCGCGTACGCCGCCGAGCGGCAAGTTTCAGACCGCGGCCTTCTTCCTCATGTTCTACGGACTGGCCGTGCGCACGCCGCTCTTTCCGCTGCACGGCTGGCTGCCCCACGTCGCCCATCGCGGCATGGTGGCCGTGGCGCCGGCCCTGCTGCTTGCGGTCAAAGTCGGCATCTATGCCATGGTGCGCTTTGTTCTGCCGCTTACGCCCCAGGCCGTCGTGGCCTGGCAGGGATACGTCGTTGCCTTCGCCATGGCGGGCGTGTTCTACACCGCCATGCTCGCTTTCCTGCAGACTAACCTGCGTCGCCTGCTGGCCTTCGCCGTCGTCAGTCATACCGGCCTGATCGTCATCGGTCTGTTCAGTCTGCACCCGATCGGCCTGCAGGGCGCCATCCTGCTGACCGTGAACTTCGGACTCGCCGTGACCGTCATGCTCTTCATGGTCGGCTTCGTCTTCCGCCGCACGCGCACCACGGACCTCGATCGGCTCGGCGGCTTGTTCGACCGCATTCCGTTTATTGCCGTGGCATTTCTCGTGGGCGGACTGTCCATCGTCGGCATGCCTGGCACGCCGGGGTTCGACGCCGTGCATCTCGTGCTGGAGGCAGCCATCGATGCGTTCGGCGCCCTGCCGACGATCGCCACCGCCTTGGGCAACGTGGCTGCCGCCGGCTTCCTGCTGTGGGCGTTTCAGAGGGCTTTTCTGGCACCGCGTGCCGACGGCGCGAAGGCGACGGTGGAGCGCACCGTGCCGATGGAGTACATCGTTGGCGGCTTGGCAGTGGTGGTGCTGCTGGTGGCAGGCTTCTATGTCGAGCCTTGGCTCAGGCTGACGGAAGTCGCCCTGCAGGCCGCGGCGCAACAGTTCGGGCAGAGATAATCCGATGCACGGCCTGCCCCTGCTCAGCATGCTGCTCCTCGTCCCCGCGGTCGGCGCGGCGCTGGTATGGGTTGCTCCCCGGACCGGTTGGGCACGGGCGATTGCGCTGGCGAGCGCATCGACCGGCCTTGCCGCTGCCGTCGCTGTCACGGCTGCCTTCGATGCGAACGAGCCCGGCTTCCAGCTGGTCGAGAAGCACGCCTGGCTACCGAGCCTCAACGCGCACTACCTGGTCGGGATCGACGGTATCTCGGTGCTGTTCCTGCCGGCGGCGGCGTTGCTCTTCACCGGCGTCGTCCTGGCTTCATGGAACAGCGTGCATCTGCTGCCGCGCCTGTACTACAGCCTCCTGTTGCTGCTGGAGGCCGCCATTCTGGGCGTCTTGTGCGCCCTGGACATGGTGCTGTTCATCCTCTTCTGGGAACTGACGCTGGTGCCGTTCTACTTTCTGGTGAGCCTGTGGGGCATCGGACCGAATCGTCGTCAGGCGGCGACCAAGTACACCCTGGTGATGCTGGCGGGAGGCATTCCGCTGTTGTTCGCCCTGCTGGTGCTGGCGTTCAATCACGCCGCGGCCAGCAATGCGGGGCTGCCAGAGGGGCTCGCTTTCGATCTGCCGACACTGCTTGCCGCGCCGCTGTCCAGGGGCACGCAGTACGCGGTGTTTCTGCTCCTGCTGGCGGGCTTTGGCGTAAAGGTTCCGATCTTCCCGCTGCACACTTGGCTCCCGGTCATGGCGATGGAAGGTCCGGCGGCGATCACTGCGCTGCTGGTGGGCATGAAGCTCGGCGCCTACGGATTGATCCGCTTCGCCCTGCCGCTGGCACCGGCGGCGGCGCAAGAGATGCACTGGCTGCTGGCGAGCCTGGGCACGGTGGGTGTACTCTACGGCGCGCTGGCGGCGCTGGCGCAGACCAACCTGCGCAGTATGCTGGCATATGCCAGCCTGTCCCACGTCGGACTGGTGGTGCTTGGGCTTGCCTCGCTAGATCTACAGGGGCTCGAGGGGGCGGTGATGCAGTTACTGAATTTCACCGTTTCGGCGGGAGGACTGTTTCTCCTGACGAGTTTCCTCTTTCACCGCAGCGGCTCAACGGACGTGCTCAGCCTCGGCGGCGCGGCGCGCAGCATGCCGCTGCTGGCGAGCGCGTTCCTACTTTGCGGGCTGGCGGGCATGGGACTTCCGGGCACCAGCGGTTTTCCCGCGGATTTTCTCATCCTGCTTTCGGCCCTCAAGACCCACACGGGCGCCGGCATCGCCGCGCTGGTGGGCATGGTAGTGGGTGCGGCGTACTTTCTCGGTCTCTATCGCCGTGCCTTTTTCGGCCCCGTCGCGCACGCTCACATCGCGGAAGCCGAGGATCTGCGTCGGCGCGAGCTACTCGTGGCGCTCGCCTGCGGACTTGTCATCCTGGCCGTCGGCTTCTTTCCGTCCGTGGTGCTGGACGTCATCCGGCCGTCGGCCGAGGCGTTGCTGGCGCGTCTGCCGGCAGCGGTCCGCTGAGAGATTCCAGCGCCCGCGACCGCCAGTCGAGCACGGCGGTGCGTACGAACATCGTGTCCGCCAGTTCGGGATAGTCCGCGCGCACCACGGCCGCAGCGAACTGCGACAGGAAACGCGACTTGAGCTCGGCCCGGGCGCGGTCCATGCCGAGCTCGTCGTAGGGCACCGACGCCAGCAGCAGGAAGCCGTCGTCCGGGATGCGTCGAGCATGCATGTTGGCCTTGATGATGCCGGCGGCCTTGCGGATGGGATCGGCGAGGTCGGGGCTGTAGGGCCCGATGATCAACGCCATATTGGGCGTGTGCAGAAAATCGAAGCCGCGGCCGAGGCAGATCATCCATTCGCGATGCTCGATATCCAACGTACGCGCGGCCTCGCGCACTTGGGCGATGTGCGCTAGATTGCCATCGAGCAGGGGCAGCAGATCCTCACGCACCTGGGCCGGCATGTCGGGAAACAGGGCGGCCAGTTGCGGCGCCAGCGTCGACGTGTCACCCGGCGCGACGACCGACAGGTCCAGCCGCTGGTCGCCGCTGCCATGAAGGATCAAGGCATCCTCGTCGGTCTCGAAGCCGCAGACGATGGGAAAGACGGTGCCGTGCCCCGACCCGAATGTGTACTCCACTTGGCGTTTGATCGCGCGGGTGTGCGCAACGGCGGCATCGGTGTCGAAGCGGAAACCGGCGCAGCCACGCTGCGGATTGCCACGGGAGAAGTGGTAGGTGATCAATACCAGCACCTGCCGCCCTGCCGAAACCATGCGATTCACATAGCCTGCCAGCACTTCGCCCAGATGCGGCCAGCCCAGATCGAACATGCCGCCCAGGTTGCGGAAGGGCTGGATGATGCCCAGGGGTGTCTGCGTGGCGACGGGCAGATTGATGCGCCCGTCCATGCACTTCATCACCGCGATGGCCGTCGGATGCCGCGCCATATAACGCTGACGGGCGAGATAGGCTTCCGGGCTGCAGAACTCGGCCGAATGGCGCCGGGCAAGATCGAATAGCCACTCGATCCGGTCGTGGATCGGCTTGTCATGGACGTCCATCACGCCTCCCTTTTGTGCGGATGTGCCGGCAGCCTAGTGCGCTTGCGGGAAGCTGGCAAGCGGGAGCCCCGGCCACGGGCAGACGATAGCCAAAACCAGGAACGGTTGGGATAATGGCGACATGAACAAACCGGCGCACCTTACCGAACTGGCGTTCGATCCTGCGCAGTGGCTACCGCCCGAGATTGGGGAGATCACCGACCATCAGACCGACCTGCCCAGGATCGCCAAGGACGCCAAGCTGACAGCCGCGATCGAAGCCCGATTGTCCCAGATTCCGACGTCGCACGATCTGCACCGGCACGATTCCCGCGCCATCGATATCCTTGCCCCAGACTCGGTCCACCTTGTCGTGACGTCGCCGCCCTATTGGACGCTGAAGGACTACAACCGGCACGACGGGCAGATGGGCTACATCGACGACTACGAGCTGTTCCTGACCGAACTCGACAAGGTGTGGCAGGCTTGTTTTCACGCGCTGGTGCCGGGCGGTCGGGTGGTATGCGTGGTCGGCGATGTCTGCCTGTCGCGTCGGAAGAACGGCGGCGAGCATGTCGTCATGCCGCTTCATGCCTCGATCCAGGAACACTGTCGGCGCATTGGTTACAACAACCTGGCGCCGATCATCTGGCACAAGATCGCCAATGCGGCGTTCGAGGCCACGGGCAATGGCGGTGGCTTTTTAGGCAAGCCCTACGAGCCGAACAGCGTCATCAAGAACGACATCGAGTTCATTCTGATGGAGCGCAAGCCGGGCGGTTATCGCAGTCCATCTTTGGCGACCCGCATCCTCAGCGTCATCCCGGTGGAACGTCACAAGGTTTGGTCTCAACAAATCTGGACTGGCGTTACCGGGGCATCCACCAAACACCATCCGGCGCCCTATCCCCTTGAGCTAGCCGAGCGCTTAGTACGCATGTTCAGTTTTGTCGGCGATACCGTCCTTGACCCTTTCATGGGAACCGGTACGACCAACGTGGCGGCTGCCAGGTGGGGACGCCATAGCATTGGAGTGGAGGTTGACCCCCAATACTTTGATATGGCAGCAAGGCGGATGGAAAACGATATTCCGAAGCTGTTCGCCAGTCGCACGGTGCGACTGTACCCGTAGCGAAGGGGATTGCTGTTGCTCGACGTCGAAAAGGAACTGGGCAAGGCGGTCAAGCACTTCTGGAGGACGCGCTCTCACCAGCAGGAACGTCAGGGAGGAAGGACCGGCCGAAAGGATGCAGGCAACCGCGGAGCGGTTACAGGCGGCAAGCACGCCGACGGTTTCGTAAAGCTGATCGCCGCGATCGTCCGAGACGCTGGACTACCTGATGCGACAATTCATGCGAACGAGAAGTTTGCCCGGTCGCTTCCAGGCTTCTTCCGGCCGACCAAGGAATGGGATTTGGTTGTCGTGTCGGACCAGGATCTGGTCGCTGTCGTGGAAGTTAAGTCGCAGGTGGGCAGTTTCGGCAACAACTTCAACAATCGCGTCGAGGAAGCGCTCGGCAACGCTACGGACTTCTGGACGGCATATAGGAGGGGTATCTTTCGGCCCTCCCAGAAACCTTGGCTCGGGTATCTATTCATGCTTGAGGAGCGCGGAACGTCCATCAGACCGACCAGGCGCATCAACCTGAAGCCATTCGGTGTCGATGAGGCATTCCAGGAATTGAGCTATACCGCTCGCTATGACATGCTGTGCCAGCGCTTGGTGCGCGAACTACTCTACGACGCCGCCTGTTTCTTTACATCAAGTGCGGACACGGGTGCACGAGGTGTATTCCGTGAACCGAATCCCGAGCTGAGCATCCGCAGCTTCGCCGTTTCGTTGCATGCAAGAGTGTCGGCCTTCGCGCGGTTGAAGCATAGCGGTTGTTGACCCTCCGCCGTCCTATAACGCCAACCGCACCGTCTCCATCCCCGCCCGAACCACCCCCGCAATCACCAGCGCCGCTCCCACCGACAGCGCCACGGAGAACAGCGCCTCGCGCCGGCCGATGGCGCGCAGCATGACGGCGAAGGTGGAGATGCAGGGTACATAGAAGGTGAGGAAGACGAGAAAGGTCATGATCTGCACCCAGTCGAGCAGCGGCGCGATGTCCTGGGTGCCCAGCGCCTGGAACACCATCAGCAGCGACAGCTCCTTGCGCAGCACGCCGAACAGGATGGGCACGCCCAGCGCCGCGGGCAGTCCCAGCCACCAGTGGGTGATCGGGACGAGCAGCGTGTTGATCGTCGCATCCGCGCCCCAGTGGTTGAGCAGGGCCAGCACGACGCTGCCGCCTACTAGCAGCGGCATGACGATGGTGACGATGTCGCGCGTGCGTTCCCAGGTGTCGCGCGCGAGCGCCCGCAATTCGGGCAGGGCATAGGGCGGAATTTCCTGGATCAGTCCGGGCGGCGCGGCTTGCGCGTAGCGGCGCGCGAGCAGGCGACCAACCAGGGCGATGACCACCAGCGTCAGCACGAAGACGGCGAACACGCCCGGCCCGCCGAGGTACTTGCCGCCGAGGGCGAGAATGATCGCCGAGCGCGCCGAGCAGGGTACGAAGGCGATGAGCAGTGCAGCCACGACGCGGTCGCGCCCCGAGGTGGCGGAGGCCGCCGCGGAAATCGCCGGCACGTTGCAGCCCAGCCCCATCAGAAACGGCACGGCCACGCCGCCGTGCAGACCGATGCGGTGGAAGCCGCGATCGACGACGAAGGCGACGCGGTGCATGATGCCCGACTGCTCCAGCGCCACCAGCAGCAGCACCAGCGGCAGCATGTAGGGCACGACGATGCCGACGAGGCCGATCAGCCCATCGGCGACGCCGCGCCCGATCACGCCGGCGGTGGTGTCGGGCTGCCAGTCCTGCGCCCATTCGACCAGTCGCGCGGCGGTCAGCCGGTCGAGAACGGCGCTCACTTCGAAGACCACGAACAGGACCAGCGCGAACACCGCCAAAGAGCCGATCAGCCCCCAGCGCGGATGCAGGAACAGCTCGTCGAGCACGGCTCGCCAACCTTCTTCTTCCGGTCCGGCGCGGCCCGTGACGGCTTCGAAGAGGAGGGCGGCGCGGTGGTGACGGTCGGCGTGCAGCTCGTCGGAGAGGAGGCGCGGCAGGCCGCGCTGAGCGTCTTCGCGCAGCGCGACCGCCTCCTGCTGCAGCTCGGGGAAATGGGCCGCCAGCTCCTGCAGAAACCAGTCGTCATTTTCCGCCAGTTGCGTCACGAGCAACGGGCGCGGCACGCAAAAAGCCGCCTCCACGTCGGGACGGGCCACCAGGGCATTGAGCCCGTGCAGGCGTTGCGCGATGTGGGGACTGACGGGCTGCGGCAGCGGGCAGCAATGGCTGCGCGCCGCCTCCAGGGCCGTGCGGAACAGATCGGCGATGCCCTTGCCCATGTGCGCCACGGTGGGCACCACCGGCACGCCCAGTTTCTCCGACAACAGGCGGACGTTGATGAACAGGCCCTTGTCGCGCGCCTCGTCCATGCGGTTGAGCGCGATTACCATCGGCCGTCCCAGCAGCGATAGCTCGAAGGCCAGCTCCAGGTCGCGCTCCAGCGAAGTCGCATCCGCGACCAGTACCAGCACGTCGGGAGGCGCGAAGGCGGCGAGCGGCTGCACGGGCTCGTGGCAGGCGATGGCAGGCCACTGGTCGCCCCACAGCAGGTACATGAGCACGATTCGGTCGGCCGCGCGAAGGCGGTGCAGGGAGCAGATGGAAGGCAGGTCCACCAGCGAGATCTCTTCGAGGCCAAGCCCGACCAGGCATTCGTCGTAGAAGGAGTCCTCGCCGGCCAGGCGCGCGTGATGCACCGCCACGCTGGAAGCCGCTTCGAAGATGGTGCTCTTGCCGGCGCGCGGGCGGCCGACCAGCGCCACGCGCGGGCGCCGCGCGCCGCGCAGCAGCGGTTCGTTGATGGGGATGGCGATAGGCTGCGGGTTTCTCATGGTAGGCGAGAGGACGCTAACCCGAAGCCGGGATGGCTGCAATGCGCCGGATCAAGTGGGCCGGGAAGATTTTCCTCTGCTCCATGCCGGCCAAATACCATCGGAAAACCTCGATCGGGATTGCTTTGGAGCGCCGATCTGTCGTTACAATGTGGCCACCGCATTTCCCGGACGCATTCACGGGCCGGGGCAACAGCTTTTCCAGCGTGAAAGGAGTATCGACGTGGCGGAAACCGTTTTCACGAGGATCATTGCTGGGGAATTGCCTTGTGCGAAGGTGTACGAGGACGAACATGTCTTCGCATTCATGGATGCTGGCCAGGTGAATCCCGGTCACGTCATCGTGGCATCGAAGCGACCCTACGAGACGATTCTCGAGGCCGACGCCGACACCGCCGCCGCGCTCATGCGTGCGGCGGCGCGGATTGCGAAGGCAGTCGACAGCGCCTTCCATCCGGACGGGTTCACCATCCTCCAGGCGAACAAGGCAGCCGGGTGGCAAACAGTACCGCACTTGCACCTCCATGTATTCCCTCGTCATGCAGATGACGGTGTCACCCTTACATGGCCGCGCAAGGATCCCGGGCTGGAGGCACTGCGCGAGCTTGCATCGCGCATCAAGGTGTAGCGCGAGGACAGACGGGGGACTGTGCGCCACCGGCTACACCGTTTTCAAGCGCGCGACGGCATCCCATCCCCGCGTTCCCGGCCTTGCTGCGCAGCGGACCGCAAGAGATCCGACCAAATTACAGAGTACTGAAAAATAGTCGCGACTTTCTTCCAGTCGTTGAGATAGATTTCGTGGTCTGCGAGAACGGGGCGCCGATCGGCTTGGCCGAGTGCAAGCTCGGCACGGCGGCGGTCACGCCCTTCCTGGCGGCGGTGGCGCAGCGTTTCCCCGCCGCTGGCGCCGTACACCTCGTGCGCGATTTACGGCAACCGGAGCAGCGCGGCCCCGTAGCGGTGGAGCCGGCTGCCCGCTGGCTCGCCGAGCTTGCGGCCTAGACTCCACGCCGTGGCTACGCCAACCCCGCCGCCGCGCAAGAAATCCCGGACCGCAGCTTTGCACGCGTTTGCATCTGCATTTATGTGTAAAAGGGGGAGGACCGTCGATTTGTGCGACAGGGCGTGAGCACGCCGGGTGTTCGATATGCACTGCGCACGCGTTTCGAGGAGCAGGGCTGATGCGAGGCATCGTTGCCACCATTCTCGCAGGCTGCTTCTGCGCAACCGCGCTCGCCGCCCACGAAGAGCAAGCGATTGAGGAGACCCTGCATGCCTACGAGGACGCCTGGAGCCGCCACGATGCACGCGCCATCGCGGGCTTCTATCACGAGCCGGCCATGCGCCTCAGCAAGGGCGGGCCGGCGGTGCGCGCAACCCGCGCCGATCAGGAAGCCTTCTTCGCCGGCTTCCTGCGCGGCTTGGTGGCGCGCGGCTACGCCCGCAGCACATGGGAGAGCCTGGAGGTGCGCCTGCTCGATCCGCAAACGGCATTCGCCAGCGGCGCTTCCGTGCGCTACCGGGCCGACGGCAGCGTGTTCGAGCGCGTCGCCGTCACCTACGGCCTGTGGCGCGCCGCGGAAGGCTGGAAGATCTTCCTTTCCGCCACGCATGCGCCGGAGACGGCGTTGCGGTTTCGCTGACGGGTGCCCTGTCCTAGATCCCCTGCGCTTGCGCTGCGCTCCAGTTCGGCTTCGCTTGCGGCGCGTCGCCCCACGAGGTTCTCGTTGCGCTTGAGTTGTCGGTCGAAGAGTTGCTGCTGCATCCTCTTTTCCGCAAGCTGGGCGCGCAGGCTATCCAGTTGCGCGCGATTCGCGACGAGACGGGCTTCGAGGAGGCGGCCATCTATTTCCGCCAGCAGCTCCCCGCGAGTAACACGGTCGCCCGGCGCCACGCGCAGTGTCTTGATCTGCCCCGAAACCTGGGCGCCGGCATCGACATATTCCAGCGGCTGAAGCGCGGCCGGCGCGGTGACTGCTTCCTCGATGTCGCCACGCGCAACCGCTACGGTGGCCGGCAAGGCGCCTTCACCCGCGGGGCCGAGGAACCGCCAAGCAAGGAAGGCGGCACAGGCCAGCAACGCCATCATTGACCCGAGGAAGATCTTCTTCATCCGCCTGCCTAACATGAACGCCCGGTGCCGCCAGCCCGCCACGGACCGGCGCCGCCGCGGCCGACGCGATCACAGGCCGGCAGAAACGCGTGGGGACAGCCGGTCATTGGATCTCGTCATCGGTTGCATCCAGGCCCTACGCTAACGCCGTTGGCATCCACGAGGGATCAGGAAATCCTCAAGAAACTATTAGGGCGTGGGGGCCGCCGTGCAGACGCGGCCGACGGCTGCACTTGCTCGGGGCCGATGACCCTCGGCGTCTCCCAGCGTCGTCGGACGGACGTCGTGTCTTCGCTCTGGCTCTACCCGGAACCTGGCGAAATATGCCCAACCCGGCCCAAGCCTACGTTCAAGCACGAAACCGGCCTTTGCGGCTATCTTCTCCAGCGCCGCAAGAGAGATGAAATCCGGGTCGATGATTATCTCGCCCACGACGAGCCGCCCCTGTGGTTTCAGGACGCGCCTCAGCTCACGCAGCGCGCGAGGCGCATCCGGGATCTCGCCCAACACACTGACCAGATAGGCGGCGTCGAAGGACACATCCCGATAAGGCAGGTGCATCGCGTCCGCCTGGCAGGGAACAATGTTCGACTGGGAACTGCGGGCAGCCCGCCGCATCAAGTCGGTGAGCATGTCCTGCTGGATATCGAGAACTGCCAGTACGCCGTCGAAAGACGGCCAGGCCGCGATGGGGAACGCATGGCCGCCCACACCCGGCCCGATTTCCAGGATGCGCTCGGCGCGGTGAGGCTCCAGGATTTCTCCCAGCCGTCGTGCGGAATGGGGGCCGCGGGGGAGCGCCAGAATCCACCGCATGAAGTACGGCATTGGCACCGGGGAGTGCCGGCTCCATAGTCGCCCCGCCAAGTCGGCGCCTAGCGCGACGGCCGCGGCCGTGACCGCCCATCCGAGCCGTCCGGCCAGCGCGGCGCCCAACGCCAGCAACCAGGCTGCGAGTTCGGCGTGAAACAGTATGGCCTTCAATACGGCGAAGGATACCGGCGTCATGCGAGAGCTTTGGTGCGCCGACAAGCTTCAGCCGCCGAACCCCTTGATCGCCTGCGAGAACCCCGCCGTGAGCGGTGCCTCCTGAAGAGTCGTGCAACGCTGCCGGCTGTCACGCCGCCAGCGTTGCGGCGGCGAGCAGGCCGGCGAGCAGTCGAGGCAGCCGTTCGAACACGATGCCCCCTTTTACTTGAGCGCGGTCTTGTCCGGCGCTCCTGCCACCGCCTTGATCGCTTGCGAGAAGGCCGGCGTGAGCGGCGCCTCGGCGTGCACCAGGTTGTAGTGGCAGGCGATGCAGTTGGTGCTGCCCTTCTTGATGGCGTCGTTGTGGGCGCGCTCGCCGCGCTTGCGCGTCGGCGCGATAGCCTCCATCTTGTGGCACTCGCGGCAGGTGTGGCTGTCCTCGTCGAGCATCTTCAGACGCGCCTTTTCCGCCATGCGCGTGCGCCGCGCCTCGAACACCTCGGTCCGCGTCCAGTCGTGGCTGTACTCGGAGATCAGGTCGTGCGTGCCCATCATGTGGTCCCATACCGCCGGCCAGAAGCGCTTGGCGACGTGGCACTGGCCGCACTCGGGCCGCACGCCGGAGGCGTTGGTGTAGTGCTTCGACTTCTTGAACTCCTCGTAGACGTAGGCGTTCATCGAGTGGCAGGAGACGCAGAACTTCGTCGAGTTGCCGCGGATGTTGAGCTCCTCCGCCGCGACGAAGGAGATCCCCAGGGCGACGACGACGCCGAGCATCGCCAGCCCGCCGCGCAGCGGGCTGGCGAAGAAGTCGTGCAGGTCCTGCCACAGCCGCCGTGCGATGGCGCGCGCGCCCCGGGGACGCGCGGCCCTGGCGTGGGGCGGGGCGGCCGGCGCCGCGCCGCCCTTGGTTTCCTCACTTGAGTTCGACGGCATTGACGTGCCCATCCTTCCTGCCGAGCGAGAGCTTGAGCGGCATGCTGACGTGGTGGAAGCGCGTGGTGGCGGCGTCGTCATGCACGGCGAAGCCGACCGGATAGGTCTGGCCGGGCGAGAGGGCGATATCGTCCTTCTGGCCGGTGTTCAGCTTGCGCCAGACGTACATGGTCCACACGCCGTTCTCCCACTTGCCGCCGGCGTCGAGGTCGGCGGCCGAGCCGTCCTGCTTGGTGTTGAGGATGAAGCCGGGCAGCAGGTCGCCCTCCTTGATCTTCGCGGCGTCGTAGGGGATGCTGTTGGTGTCGTCGAGCCGCGGCGCCTTCGGGTCGCGGAACTGCGCCTCGGTCAGCGCCACCTTCCCGCCGTTCTTGGCCGGGTCGAACATGAACTTGGGCTGCTTCTTCTCGCCGTCCCAGTTCGAATCGAAGGGCTTCCTGCCCTTGTCGAAGTTGCGCCACTGGAAGACGTGGGAGTCGTCGGCCTTGCCCACCGGCAGGGAGCGGTAGGCGCGCGCCTGCCACAGGTCGAGGAAGACGCCCTTGTCGAACAGCGCGTCGAGCGCCGCCTTGTCCTTGACCTTGTCCCAGCCGCCGGCGTCGTCCATGGCGGTGCGCGTCTCGGGCAGGTACTTGCGGATGTCGCTCTTCTTCATGCCGGCCTTGCCCAGCGCCGGATGGGCTTCCACCTGCTCCTTGCTCGGCTCGTTGGGCGTGTCGCGCATGGAGTTGTGGCAGGTGACCCAGCAGCCCTGCGCCTCGAAGCCGGCGACGCTGCCCTTGTTGTCGCCGAGCATGATGTTGAAGCGGTCCTCGTAGGAGACCTTGGCCTTGCCTTCCCGCACCGCCTTGTAGGTGCGGCCGACGGCATAGGTGTCCCACTTGCCGTCCTTGTAGCCCTTGTAGTCGTGGAAGACGCCCGCCTCCTTGGCCTGGGTCGGCCAGCTCGCCTTAAGGTAGATGTATTCCTTGTCGTAGGCGGCCTGCACGGTCAGCTTGACCGATCCGGGCTTGCCGGGGACGGGATTCGGCTCCAGCGCCTTCTTGGCGAGGACGTTCTTGCCGAGGTCGGCCTCCTCGCCCTCGTGGCAGGCGAGGCAGTGCTTGCCTTCGTTCACGCCGGTGGCGCCGGCCTTGTGCGCGGCGCTTTTCATCCAGTTCTGCGTGGCCTGGCCGGGATAGAACAGGGTGATCTCGGTCTTCGGCACGCCGTCCCACTTCAGCTTGGTGGCGTCGGCGGCCAGCGCCGTGCCGGATGCGGCCAGCGCCAGGCCGGTCATGGCCGAGAGTGCGTGTTTGGTCTGCATGCTTGCTCCTCCTTTTGGTTTTTTGCCCGCGGCGGGCTGTGACAACGGAATTGCAAGCGGCGTGCCCATTCGGGAGGGGCAAAAGAATCATTTAAAAACAATTTATTATGAGTTTTCCTCGACATTCGCAAGCCATCTTTCTCGTCATGAATTCATGACAATAGTCACGAGTTCATGACGCTCATGAGGGTGCTCAGCTTCGACCGCCGCATGGCCAGGCTGGGCGGGGCGGAAATGCTCTGATTCAATCCTTGGCGAACCCCAGCCGCTTGATGTGGGCGTAGAAATTCTGCCGAGCGATGCCCGACAGGCGCGCCGCTTCGGAGACGTTGCCGCCGGCGGCGGCGAGGAGCCCCGCGAAATATTCCCGCTCGAAGGCCTCGCGCGCCTCGCGGAAGGGCGCCGCCGCGCGTGCCGCCGCGGGCGCGGTGCCGCCCAGGCCGAGGTCGGCCGGCACGACCGGCCCGGCGGCCCTCACCGCCACGGCGCGCTCGATGGCGTGCTGCAGCTCGCGCACGTTGCCCGGCCAGGGCGCCGCCTCCAGCGCGGCGAAGGCCTCCGGCGAGAGCGGGCCGACCGCCTTGCCGAACCTGGCGTTGAAGTGGTCGAGGAAGTACAGCGCCAGCGGCATGATGTCCTCCGTCCGCTCGCGCAGGGGCGGCACGCGCAGCGCCACCACGTTGATGCGGTAGAAGAGGTCGGCGCGGAAGCGCCCGGCCTTCACTTCCGCCTCGAGCGAACGGTTGGTGGCGAGGATGAGGCGGAAATCGCTCGCGCGCGGCCGCGTGCTGCCGAGGCGCACGAACTTCTTCTCCTGCAGCACGCGCAGCAGGCTCGCCTGCAGCTTGGCGCTCATGTCGGCGATCTCGTCGAGGAACAGCGTGCCGCCGTCGGCCTCCTCGAAGTAACCCGGCGTGGCCTTCACGGCGCCGGTGAAGGCGCCCTTCTCGTAGCCGAACAGGGTGCTCTCCAGCAGCGTTTCCGACAGCGCCGCGCAGTTCACTTCCATCAGCGGGCCGCGCGCGCGCGCCGAGAGCGCATGGATCAGCTTGGCGAAGAGCTCCTTGCCGGTGCCGCTCTCGCCCTCGATCAGCACCGTGGTGTCGAGCGGCGCCACCTGGCGCGCCTGCGTCAGCAGCCCCTCGATGACCGCCGAGCGGCCGACGATGACCGGGCCGGCGCGGCGCGCGTCGAGGTCCTCGCGCAGGGCGTCGATCTCGCGGTAGGCGCGGTCCATTTCCAGCGCCTTCACGATCACCGCCTCGAGCGCCTCGGGGTCCTCGAAGGGCTTGGTGAGGTAGTCGAAAAGGCCCTCGCGCACGGCGCGCACGGCGTCCTTCACTTCGGCGAAGCCGGTGATCAGCAGCGCCACCTGGTTGGGGCGCTCGCGCCGCATCTCGGCGAAAAAGTCGAGGCCGTTGCCGTCGGGCAGGCGCTGGTCGAGGATGACCAGGTTGAAGTCCGCCTGGCGGAAGGCCGCCCGCGCCTGGGCGAGGTTGACGGCGATGGCGAGCTCCACGGCGCGCCCGCGCAGCAGATCGTCGATCAGGCTGCGCGTGAAGGGATCGTCGTCAACCAGCAGTATCCGCGCTTTCATTGTCCTTCCTGTTCGCCGGCAGCCAGACGGAAAAGCGCGCGCCGCCGCCGGGGTTGTCGCCGGCGCGGATGACGCCGCCGTGCTGCACGACGATGTGCTGCGCCACCGACAGGCCGAGGCCGGTGCCGCCCGGCCGCGTGCTGAAGAAGGGGGTGAACAGCTTCTTCGCCGCCTCCGGCGAGAGACCTGGCCCCCGGTCGGCCACCGCCAGTTCCCAGCCGTCGAGGCCCTCGCGTTGCGCCGGCGCGAGCTCGACCGCGATCGGCCCCGTTGGATCGGCCTGGGCGGCATTATGGATCAGGTTGAAGAGGGCATGGCGCAGCAGCACCGGGTCGGCCTGAATGGTGCATGCCTCGCCGTCCTCCGGCGCGATGAAATCGATCGGCGGCTCGTCGCCCACGGTCTGGCGGAATAAGGCGATGGTCTCGCGCGTGAGCAGAGCAAGGTCGGTCGCCTGCGGCTCGGAATGCGACATGCGGGTGAATTCCAGCATGCGGCGGACGAAGCCGCTGCAGTGCTCGCCGGCCTGGCGGATCTCGCCGAGCAGCTCCTTCACGCGCTGCGGGTTGTCGGTCTGCTTCTCGGCGCGCTGCGCCAGGTTAATGACGCCGACCAGCGGGTTGTTGAACTGATGGGCGATCTCGCCGACCATCTGGCCCATGGCCGAGAGCTTCTCCATCTGCACGATGCGCTCGTGCTCGCCGGAGAGCTTGGCGAAGCGGCTTTCGGCGAGGCGCTGGCGGTGGTAGACGGAACGGAACAGCAGGAACAGCGCGGCGAAAAGCAGGAGGCCGCCGAGGCCGCTCACCAGCCAGAGCAGGGCGAGGCCGCGGCGGATGGTGAAGTTGAGCTCCTTCGCCGATCGGTAGAGCGACACTGCGCCGACGGCGGACTCGCCGCTGTGGCCGGGACGGGCGATGCGGAAGGGTACGTAAAACTCGATCAGCTCCTGCTGCGGCAGGCCTTCCTCGGCGTGGGACGGGCGATCAGCGGGGTTCACCACCGCGCGCGTCTCGCCGTGGATGGCGCCGCCGAGGTCGTGCTCGTGGGCGGTGACGCGCTTGCCGACCAGCCTGGGTTCGTCGGACCAGACGATGGTGCCGGCGCCGTCGAAGACCTTGATGCGCACCACGCCGGAGAGGTTCTTCAGAATGCTGAAGGTCTGCGCGAAGCGCGCCTGCGCCGCCGGGTCGGCATAGCGCGCCATGTCCTCGGCGGAGAGTTCCTTCAGTGCCAGCGCGGCCACCATGTCGCGCACGATGACCGACTCCCGGCCGATCACCGCCTCCCGGAAAAAGCGCGCCTGCGTCTGGCTGGTTGCCGCCAGCGTCGCGAGTATGAACAGCAGGCTTACGGCGGCGAAGATTTGCAGAGGCGTCAGCCGAACGCGCATGAATCCCTACGGATGTCGTCGATGTCGGCGCACAGCATAGCCCAAGGGCGGCGGTGCCGGGGGGCGCACTAACGGGACTCGACCGGGGGCGAAAGTACGCCGATGGGCTTGTCTGCGCACCAGGCGTAGAGGGCGTCGTAGATCACCATGCCGTGAACGAGCATCTCGTGATCGTCATCGAAGTTGAACGACAGCCCTTTCGAAATGGCGAGCAGGCCCGGCGCTTCCTTCGACTGTTCGGGCTTGCCGCAGTCCGCTGCACGCACGATGCAGGCGAGTTTATCCAGTGCCGGATTGGTCAGTCCGTACTTGCTAAGAAAGGCGTCGAAGCTGCACTGCTCGCCGTGATGGCCAAGCTCCACCCCGGGTACGTCGTACGGGATCGCTCCGGTTTCCGCTGCCATGCCCATGACATCACCGGCCGGCACGTAGAGGAACTCCGGCGCCGGATCGATGAAGCGCGCGACGAGCAAGGGGCACGCGATGCGGTCGATCTTGGGGCGTTCGCGGGTGATCCATTTCATGGGCAGGAAACCTCCTCGATCAGGCTGGAGCGGAGCATGGAGTCGTTCGGTCTCTTGGCGGCCGGTCGTTACGGCAAGGACTCCGTATCCAGGGTCAGCAGGCGAGCGGGTCGCTCGGTTTGCAGGCGCAGGTAGTACTCCCCCGGCCTTTCGGCTTCGAGTTCCGCAACAGCACGATTGTCTTGGGTTCTGAGCGCCGGTTGCTCGGAGATCTCGAACGATGCCGAGATGAGCTGAATCGAGACCGAGACCTCGTGCTCGAAGGTGAGCGTGAAGCGATGGCGCCCGGCCATTAGCCTGCCCAGCGGCACGAAGTAAGCCTTCTCCTGTGCCGCGTGGAGCTGTTGCAGCAACTCCGCTCGCCAGCGACCGTCCTGCGGCGATGGGATGCGAATGTCGTAGTAGCCGCAGTGCAGCTTCATGTGTTCGAGCAGCACCTTTAGTTCCCTTGCCGTGTCCGGGGCAATGTCGCCGGTATAGCGGCGGATGTGGCTGTCCGTGGCGCTGGCGTCGAGCTTGAAACTCAGGCGCGTGCTGCATTCGCCTTCGTGGCAGGTTGCGCACAGGGTGTTGAAGCGCACCACCGATGACGTGGCAATCGGCTCGCGCGCCGCGCCAGAGTATGACGCCGCCAGACAGGCCCAAGCGAGGAGCAACGCGGGGAAAGGATTGGCGCGCCCTGCATTCATGCCGTGGCCACCGTCCATGCCAGCCCCACCGCCGCACAGGCGCCGATCACCGGCATGATGCCGACTTTGTAGCGGAACAGCGCGACGGCGGCGGCGAGGCCGATGAGCGCAGAGAACCACTGGAACGTCCCGGCAAATGGTGCCTGTGCGCTCGCCTGTGGCCAGAGCACGTGCCAGGCGAAGAACACCGCCAGATTGATGACCACGCCGACCACGGCGGCGGTGATGCCGGTGAGTGGCGCCGTGAACTTGATATCGCCGTGGGTCGCTTCCACCAGCGGGCCGCCGATGAGGATGAACAGGAAGCTGGGCAGGAAAGTAAAAAATGCCGCCACCATGCCGCCGGCGACACCTGCCCAGGCGAGCGCCTCGGGCCCGAACACCTGCTTCGTCCAGCCGCCGAGGAAGCCGACGAAAGCCACGACCATGATCAGCGGTCCGGGCGTGGTCTCTCCCAGCGCCAGCCCGTCGATCATCTGTGGGCCGGTGAGCCAGCCGTAGTGTTCGACGCCGCCCTGATAGACATAGGGCAGCACGGCATAGGCGCCGCCGAAGGTAAGCAGTGCCGCTTTGGTGAAGAACCAGCCCATCTGCGTCAGCACCCCTTGCCAGCCGCCGTAGATCATGAGCAGCGCCATGGTACTGAGCCAGATGGCCAGGCCTGCAACGCTGTAGCCGATAAGCTTGCCCCAGGAGAAGCGCACCCACGGCGGAGGCGGCGTGTGGTCGTCAATGAGCGCCGGGCCATAGCTTTTGTCCGCCGCGCCGTGGCCGCCGCCGGCTTTGAACTTGTCGGGGGCGACCTGACCACCGATGTAGCCGAGGATGGCCGCGGCCAGCACAATCGCCGGAAAGGGCACGTCGAAGGCGAAGATGGCGACGAAGGCCGCCGTGGCCATGGTCCACAGTACGCCGTTCTTCAGTGCCCGGGAGCCGATGCGATACGCGGCGAAAACGACGATGGCGGTCACCGCCGGCTTGATGCCGTAGAGGATGCCGGCGACCATGGTCAGATGGCCGGCCGCCATGTAGACCCAGGTCAGCGCGATCAGGATGAACACCGAGGGCAGTACGAACAGCGTGCCGGCGACGACGCCGCCCCAGGTGCGGTGCATGAGCCAGCCGATGTAGACGGCGAGCTGGGTCGCCTCCGGCCCAGGCAGCAGCATGCAGTAGTTCAGCGCGTGCAGGAAGCGCCGCTCGGAGATCCAGCGCCGGCGCTCCACCAGTTCCTGATGCATCATGGCGATCTGCCCGGCGGGTCCGCCGAAGCTGATGAAGCCGAGCTTGAGCCAATAGAGGAAGGCTTCGCCGAACGAAACCGGAGCGGGGGCAGTAGCGGCGGTGCTGACGGTGTCCATAAATTAACCTCGCAAACAATCACGATCGGCGGAGCTTGGACGGGACACCGTCTTGGGCAGGCCGGGAGTCCGCGATTCCCGACGTCATGGGATTCTAGCGACTGACACCGCCTGCGGCAACCGCCTGGCGGCAACGCGGGCTTTAACTCATAGCTCGTGTCCGATGGCGCTGATGATATCCTCGGAAGGAAACGGCGGCTTGGCGATCAGCACGGCACAATCGACCCGGCCGAGGACCTGACTCGATACGCTGCCCAGCAGCAGGCGGTTCAGGCCCTTGCGGCCGTGGCTTCCGAGCACGATCAAGTCGGCCCCGAGTTCGCGCGCCTGCTGCACGATCACCTCCGCCGGCTTGCCCTGCCCGACTACGGCCTCCGCGGTAACGCCCTCTGTCTTGAGCAATCCCGCCGTAAAGGTGGCTTCCTGCTCAACCTGTTCGCGCGAGCGTCCGCCTTCCCGCGCCACGGAGATGACTGTCACGGGCACCTTGGTCGCCCGGGCGATGTGGCTGACAATCTCTGTGGCGGCTTCGCTGAAGCGCGAGCCGTCCGTGGCGAGCAGGATCCGACGCTGCCACATCGCCGCCGCGGGCCCGGCGACGAGTACATGGCAAGGCGCGCTGGCGATGATGCGCGCGGCGATGTGGCCGATCATGCGTCCGGCAATGCCCTTGGGCGGCGGCCGTCGCCCGATGATCAGGATGTTGGTATCGGCATTCTCGGCGGCAGCGACCACCTCGCGTACCGGCTCGGTGCCGCTGCGGATCACTGGTTCACAAACGACGCCCGCGCGCATCCCGGCACGATTGATCTCTTCCAGCCGCAAGGAACCGATCTGCCTTTCGGCTTCGGAGCCGACCATGGTCATGATGTCCAGCGTGACGCCGAAGCGCCGCGCCAGTTCGATAGCGATCGCGCCCGGCACCGCGCTGTATTCGGTGCCGTCGCTGGCGAGCATCAGCCGCTGCCGCCGCAGACCGTCAGGCAGCACATCGCGCTTGCACTCGTCGAAAATGCGCTTGGTGCAGGTGCGGCAGATGTCCGGGTCCAGCGTCCAGTACAGCGCGCCGGTAGCCCTGGCGCCCAGAGGGAAGAAAGCACCTTCGCCGATGTCCTTGAGATACTCGCCCTGGCGCAGGAAGCCAAGGACGTTGTCCTTCATGCCATAGAAATACAAGCCGCCACCCAGGCGCCGCCGGCGCCGGGCTTCCTGGGCCAGCATCTCGGCGCCGGCGACATCGACGAAGTTGATGCCCGTGCCCACCACCAGTACCGACCGGTGCTGGGGATTATCTTCGTCGATCTGCTGCAGCCCGGCCTGCACGTGGTCCACGGCGCCGAAGAACAGCGAGCCGTGGATACGCACGATGCGCAGTTGCGGGCATTCCGCTCGGCCCATGGCCGGGACGAAGCGAAAGGTACCGCCCTCGATGTCCGGCACTTGCGGTTCCAGCGCCGGGCGCGACGTGCGGTTGAGATACAGCACCAGCGACAGCAGCACGCCGGCCAGAATGCCCGCTTCGAGATTGATCAGCGTGCCCATCAGCGTGATCCATAGCACCGCCGTCTCCTGTTTGCTGGTGCGCCAGATCGAGCGAATGTGGTGGAAGTCGATCAGTCCCCAGGCGACCAGAAACAAGATGCCCGCCATGGCAGCCGTCGGCAGATACGCCGCGAGCGGCGCCACTAGCAGCACGACCATGGCCAGTGCGACGGAGGCGAACACCGATGCCAACGGCGTGCGAGCGCCGGCTTCGAAGTTCACGCCGCTGCGGTTGAAGGAGCCACTCGACGCGTAGGCAGAGAAGAAGGCGCCGACGATGTTGGACAGCCCCTGGCCGATGAACTCTTGGTTGCCGTCGATGCGCTGTTCGGAGCGAACCGCGATGGCGCGGGCGATGGACACCGCCTCGGTCAGCGCCAGCATGGTGATGACCAAGGCTGGCACCAACGTCTTGCGCAACGCGCCGCCCGAGAGGTCCGGAGCCGACAACGGCGGCAGATGAGACGGAAGCGCACCTACTGTCGCGATGCCGGTGACGCTGTTGCCAAATGCGGCGTCGAGGACGAGCGCGGCCACGCTGCCGATGATCATGGCGGCGATCATGTACGGGAACTTGGGCACGAAGCGGCGCATGGCGATGCCCGATGCGAGCGTCACCGCGCCGACCGCCGTCACGTAGGGATTGATGTCGCCGAACTGCACGACCAGCTGGTGCAGAATCTCGTGGAACGGCGTGCCGCGGGCGATGACGATGCCGAAGAAGTTGCGCACTTGGCTGGCGGCGATGAGCATGGCGGCACCGGCGGTGAAGCCGATCACCACGGTATGCGAGATGAAGTTCACCAGCGCACCCATGCGCGCCAACCCGAGGGCAAGCTGGAACACGCCCACCAGAAGGGTAAGCGTCAACACCATGCCGATGTATTCCTGGCTGCCGGGTTCGGCGAGGTGGCTCATGGCGGCGAAGACAGCGATGGAGATGGCGGTGGTCGGACCCGATACCAGATGCCGGCTCGAGCCGAACAGCGCGGCGACGATGGCCGGCATCATGGCAGCGTACAGACCGTACTCCGGCGGCAATCCGGCGATGGTGGCGAAGGCGACCCCCTGGGGCAGCACGATCAGCGCGCCGGTCAGCCCCGCAAGCGCGTCGTCCTTGAGGGTGTTGCGGCCGACCTGCGGCCACCAGCGCAGAAATGGCAACAGGCGTGAGAGCCAGACAGTGCCTGAGGAAGAAATGGCCACGGGCGGTATGATCGGCAGGCTGGCGAAAGGTTGCTGCGAAGCTCGTCTGCGGTGTTACCGCTCACCAAAACGCGCGCCGTACCTGTTTGTATTGGCGCGCACTTGAGTTTGCGGCCGACTTGCAGCCGGATACCCCCGCTGCGTCTTGAAGCAGCCTGTTAGCAGTTCAAAGCTGAATATTAGCAAACGTTGATCGAGTGAAGCACGTGGACAGCGCGGGGCCGCGCCGGTTCGGCCATGTCTGCTGTATCGGCGGGACGTATTGGGCGCTCCGCCGGCGTCGCGCTACACTGTACGCACTCCCCGGTTATGGGGGAGAGGGGCCGGAGATCGAATGCCCTCACTTGCCTACCGCACGCGAGGGGCAACGGGGGTGCGTCCGCTGTGTTCCGAGCCGCGCAATCCGCGGCATGGCTGGGAGGTGCGTATGGGAGCCCAAGGCGAAGTTGAATCCACGGCGAACACCGCCGATCGCAGGCAACTGATCGACGAACTGCGACGAATGCTGCCGGCATCGGCGCTGCTGTACGAACGCGAAGACCTGCTACCCTACGAGTGCGATGGTCTGTCCGCCTACCGCCGGGTGCCGCTGGCCGTGGCGCTGCCGGAAACCGAATCGCAGGTGATCGATCTGCTCAAGGCCTGCCACCGTCGGCGCGTGCCGGTGGTGGCGCGCGGCGCCGGCACCGGCCTGTCGGGCGGGGCGCTGCCGGACGAAAATGGCGTGCTGCTTTCCCTGGCGAAATTCAAGCGTATCCTCAAGCTCGATCCGGTGGCGCGCTGCGCGGTCGTCCAGCCGGGAGTGCGCAACCTGGCCATCTCCGAAGCCGCGGCACCTTACGGCCTGTATTACGCGCCCGATCCTTCGTCGCAGATCGCCTGCACCATCGGCGGCAATGTCGCGGAAAACGCTGGCGGCGTGCATTGCCTGAAGTACGGGCTGACGGTGCACAACATCCTGCGCGTGCGCGCCGTGACCATCGAAGGCGAGGTGATGGAGATCGGCAATCATGCCCTGGATGCGCCGGGCTACGACCTGCTGGCCCTGATCACCGGCTCGGAGGGGATGCTGGCCGTGATTACCGAGGTGACGGTCAAGCTCGTGCCGAAGCCGGAGACGGCGCAGGTGGTGCTGGCGGCGTTCGATGACGTGGTCAAGGCGGGCAATGCGGTGGCAGAGGTGATCGCGGCTGGCATCATCCCCGCCGGACTGGAGATGATGGATCAGCCGGCGACCGCGGCCGTGGAACCCTTTGTCAAGGCAGGCTACCCTCTCGATGCCGCCGCCATCCTGTTGTGCGAATCCGACGGCACGCCGGAGGAAGTGGCGGAAGAGATCGGTCGCATGAAGGCGGTGATGGAGGCCAACGGTGCCACCCAGATCCGCGTCTCGCGCAATGAAGCCGAACGGCTCCGGTTTTGGGCGGGACGCAAGGCGGCCTTCCCCGCCGCCGGCCGCATTTCCCCAGACTACTATTGCATGGACGGCACGATCCCGCGCAAACGCCTGGCCGAGATGCTCAATGCCATCTCCGGCATGGAGAAGAAGTACGGGCTACGCTGCATCAACGTTTTCCACGCCGGCGACGGCAACCTGCATCCGCTCATTCTCTATGACGCCAATGAGCCAGGCGAGCTGTCACGCACCGAAGAGTTCGGCGCGGAGATCCTGGAACTATCGGTCAGGCTCGGCGGCACCGTCACCGGCGAGCATGGTGTCGGCATCGAGAAGATCAACCAGATGTGCGTTCAGTTCGACGACGCGGAGCTTGCCGCCTTTCACCGCGTCAAGGAAGCGTTCGACGCGCATGGGCTGCTCAACCCGGGCAAGGCCGTCCCCTCGCTGCATCGCTGCGCCGAATATGGCCGAATGCACGTGCGCGGCGGGCAGCTGCCGTTTCCGGAGTTGGAAAGATTTTGAACGGCGAACCACAGAGACTCAGAGGTATTCACAGAGTGCTGTCCGTCCCAACGTGCCGCTGCAATGCAGTTGCCTGCCATGATTGAAGAGTACCAGCAGAGAATTCGCGATGCCGCCGCGCGTAACCGGCCGGTATGTATCCGCGGCGGCGGCACGAAGGATTTTTATGGCCAGTCGTTGATCGGTGACATCCTCGACACGCGCTCGCTGTCCGGGATCGTTTCCTATGAGCCGACCGAACTGGTGATCACCGCCCGCGCGGGGACGCCGCTTGCGGAGATCGAAGCGGTGCTGGCGCAAGAAGGGCAGATGCTGCCCTTCGAACCTCCCCATTTCGGCGACGGCGCGACGCTGGGCGGCTGCGTTGCGGCCGGTCTGTCGGGACCGCGCCGGGCCCGGGCAGGGGCGGTGCGCGACTACCTGCTCGGCGTGAAGCTCATCGACGGCCGCGGCGAGTTGCAGTCCTTCGGCGGACAGGTGATGAAGAACGTCGCCGGCTACGATGTTTCGCGGCTCATGGCCGGCTCCCTGGGCACGCTGGCGCTGCTCGTTGAGATATCGCTCAAGGTGCTGCCGATACCGCCTGCCGAGCGTACCCTGCGCTTCGAAATGCCCGAGGAGCGCGCACTGGAGGCGTTGAACCGCTGGGCCGCGCAGCCACTGCCCATCAGCGCCAGCGCCTACACCGAGGGCGATCTGGGGCTGCGTTTGTCCGGCGCCACAGCCGCCGTCGAAGCGGCCTGCCGCAAACTTGGCGGCGAGCAGGTGGAACCGGCCCAGGCGCTTCGATTCTGGCGCGGCATTCGCGAGCAGACCGACGCTTTTTTCCAGAACGTTGGCATGCTGTGGCGCTTGTCCGTTCCCTCCGTCGCCGCGCCCGTTGCGCTGCCGGGAAAACAGCTCATCGAATGGGACGGTAGCCTGCGTTGGCTGGGCACCAACGCTGAGGCGGATCGGGTGCGAGCGTCCGCGGTCGAGGCGGGCGGACATGCTACGCTGTTTCGCGGCGGCGACTCACAGGCACGCCGTATCGTCGCGGTGTTCCAGCCGTTGCCCGAGGCGATGATGGATCTGCACCGGCGGCTCAAACACGCCTTCGACCCCCAAGGCATCCTCAACCCGGGAAGGATGTTTCTGGAATGGTGAGGAGTAGAGGAGAACAGCGACCACCGCGCCACGCGCGGCCCTGAACCATGCAGACCAATCTCGCTGACTTCATCAGAAACACGCCGCAGGGGCGCGAGGCAGACGTCATTCTGCGCACGTGTGTGCATTGCGGTTTCTGCACCGCCACCTGTCCGACCTATCAGCTGCTCGGCGACGAGCTGGACGGGCCGCGCGGGCGCATCTATCTCATCAAGCAGTTGCTCGAGGGTGCTCCGGTCAGTGCAAAGACGCAGGCGCATCTCGACCGCTGCCTGACCTGCCGCGCCTGCGAGACGACGTGCCCATCCGGCGTGCAGTACGGCCGGCTCGTGGACATCGGTCGCGAACTGGTGGAGCGACAGGTGCGGCGCGCCTGGACGGAACGTCTGATGCGTCTGGCATTGCGCGAAGCCTTGCCCCGTCCGTGGGTGTTCACGCCGGCGATCAGGCTTGGCCAGCTCTTCCGGCCCTTCCTGCCATCAGTGCTGGCGGCCAAAGTGCCGGAGGCCGGTGCGGCGCGCGGACCGTGGCCCCGCAGCGACCACAAGCGCAGGATGATCGCCCTGGCCGGCTGTGTGCAGCCGGCTCTGGCGCCGAACATCAATGCCGCCGCCGCGCGTGTGCTGGATCGCCTGGGCGTGGCGTTGATCGAGGTGCCTGGGGCCGGCTGCTGCGGGGCGCTGCGCTTCCATCTCAACGATCAGGAAACGGGGCGCATCGACGCCAGGCGCAACATCGACGCCTGGTGGCCGCACATCGAAGCTGGCGCCGAGGCCATCGTCATGACCGCGTCCGGCTGCGGCGTGATGGTACGCGACTACGCCCACCTGTTGCGCGACGATGCGCGCTATGCGGAGAAGGCGGCGCGCATCAGTCTCCTGACGCGCGACGTGAGCGAAGTCGTTGCCGCCGAGAGCGCGGCGTTGGAATCCTTGCTGGCGGCGCGCGAACCCGCCGCCGCCCGACTCGCCTTCCATGCGCCGTGCACGCTCCAGCATGGGCAGAAGATCCGCGGTGTCGTGGAGGAACTGCTACGCGCCGCCGGATTCGAGCTGACCGTCGTTGCCGACGGGCACCTGTGCTGCGGTTCGGCCGGCACGTATTCCATCCTCCAGCCGGAGCTGTCGTTTCAGCTGCGCGACAACAAGATCGCGGCGCTGTGCGCAGGCGCTCCGCAGGTTATCGCCACCGCCAACATCGGTTGTTTGACGCATCTGCAGGCGGGGACGCAGATACCGGTGCGCCATTGGATCGAGGTGCTCGACGAACGGCTGGGTTGATGCCTTCGCGGCCGCTGCGCAGAATATGCGCATGAAGGGAGAGAACGCGATGCGACTGAACGCCCAGGCGAAGACCTACGAGGATCTGTACGACACCTTTCGCTGGGAGGTGCCGGCCCGCTACAACATCGCCTGGGAGTGCTGCAGCCGCTGGGCGGCGCAGCGCGACCGCTTCGCCCTGTACTACGAGGACGAATCGGGGTTTACATCGGCGTGGTCGTTCTGGGACATCCAGCGTGAGGCGAACCGCCTGTCCAACGCCCTGGCCGCGCTCGGCACCCAACGCGGCGACCGGGTGGCCATCATGCTCGCCCAGCGACCGGAGACTGGCATTGCGCACGTTGCCTGTTACCAGATGGGCGCCATCGCGCTGCCCTTGTCGCACCTTTTCGGCCCTGACGCCCTTGAGTTCCGGCTTGCCGATTCCGACGCCAATGTCGCTATTGTCGACGACGCCACGCTGCCCAAGCTGTGGTCGATCCGCGGGCGCCTACCCGCGCTCAGGCATGTCATCGGCGTTGGCGGCGCGCGCGAGGCCGGCGTCCATGAGTGGGATAAACTGCTCGAACACGCGTCCACCCGCTATCGTCTGCTGGAGACCGCCGCCGACGATCCGGCGCTCATCATCTACACCAGCGGCACCACCGGCAATCCCAAGGGCGCGCTCATGGCCCAGCGCACCCTGCTCGGCAACATACCGGGCTTTGTTTGCTCCCATGACTTTTATCCGCAGCCGGGCGATATGTTCTGGTCGCCGGCGGACTGGGCGTGGACCGGCGGGCTGTTCGACGCTCTGCTGCCCGCCTGGGCTTGCGGTCAGCCGATCCTGGGGTACCGCGGTCGCTTCGATGCCGAAAAGGCCTTCCACCTGATCGAGAAGTACGGCGTCCGCAATGCTTTTCTCTTTCCCACGGCGCTGAAGATGATGATGAAAACGGTGCCGGAACCGCGCGCACGCTACGATCTTAATCTGCGCAGCATCATGAGCGCCGGCGAGGCCGTCGGCACCTCGGTCACGGCATGGGCGCGCGAAGCGCTGGATGTGACGGTGAACGAGATGTTCGGCCAGACGGAAATCAATTACATCGTTGGCAACTGTGCCGCCGTCTATCCACCCAAGCCGGGCTCGATGGGCCGGCCCTATCCGGGCCATCGCGTGGCGGTGATCGACGAAGCGGGCAATCTCCTGCCGCCGGACGAGGTAGGCGAGGTGGCGGTGCGGCGCGCCTGGGGCGATGAGGCCGATCCGGTGTTTCTCATCGAGTACTGGAAGAACCCGGGTGCCACCGCCGCAAAGTATGTCGGCACCGGCGGCGAGGCCTGGGCGCGTACAGGCGACCAGGCGAAAATGGACACCGACGGTTACCTCTGGTACCAGGGTCGCAGCGACGACGTCATCAAGAGCGCCGGCTATCGCATCGGTCCGTCGGAGGTGGAGAACTGCCTGCTCAAGCACCCGGCCGTGGCCAACGCGGCAGTGATCGGGGCGCCGGACGAAACTCGCGGGACCATCGTCAAGGCATTTATCGTCCTGCAACCCGATGTCAAGGCAACGTCCGGGTTGGAGTCGGAACTGGCCGAGCACGTGCGCGGCAAACTTGCGCCTTACGAGTATCCCAAGGCTTTCGAATTCATCGACGCCCTGCCCATGACCACCACCGGCAAGGTGCAGCGGCGCCTGCTTCGGCTGCGGGAAGAGGAGAAACTCCTTGCCCGCAGGGAAAGCGGGAACTGACAAGGATCAGACGTTGTTGGCCACCAGCATCTTTGCCTCGGCATTCGCTACTTCCGTGCCGTTCTGATTCGTACAGCGGCCCGTCAGGCTGACGATACCACCGTTGTGCTTGAGCTTGTCGTCCTTGCGGGTGATTTTCCACACGATGCTCAGCGTGTCGCCTGCCGTGACCGGCGCGGTGAATCGGCAGGTATGCTCAAGGTAAGCGATCGCCGTGCCGTGAAATATCATGCCCAGCGCCGCTGCCATGCAGGAACTCGTCAGGTAGCCGTGGGCGATGCGGCCCTCGTAGCGGGAAGCTTGCGCGAATTCCTGATTGACATGCAGCGGATTGAAATCCCCGAACAATCCTGCACCGATGACGATGTGTGTCTCGGTCATGGTCATGACATTCCGATACTCGTCGCCCGGTTTGACCTCGTTGTAACCGCGTCCGGAGTACATGGGCTTCCCCCTACAGTCGATGTTGTCCGGCGGGTGCCGTGACGGATTGCCAGCCGCGAACGGCCGCGAGCATGGTAAATTTGCTGCAATTTTGAGCACCTAAGGCCATGTCCCTGACCATAGACACCTGCGTCGCCCAGCATATCGGCGATCGCAAGGAGCAGCAAGACCGCGTTGCCCTGATTCCGCATCCGACGCGGCGCGGTCTGCTCATGGCCGTGCTCGCCGACGGCATGGGCGGACATACCGGCGGCGCCATCGCCGCCGAGCAAGTGATCCACAAGGCACAGCAGAGCTTTGAAAACTACGCTCCGCTGTCGGAAACGCCCCAGGAACTCCTGCGCAGCATCGTCCACGATGCGCACGTCGTCATCAAGCTGACGCGCTTCACCAGTGAGGCCGATCCCCACAGTACGGCCGTGGTTCTGATGCTGCAGCCGGGCCGGGTGGACTGGGCGCACTGCGGAGATTCCCGCCTTTATCACTTTCGCGGCGACAAGTTGGTGACGAGATCAGGGGACCACTCGCTGGTGGCCGAGCTGGTACGCATGGGTCATATCACAGAGGAACAGGCGGGGGCGCATCCTCAGCGCAACATTCTGTTGTCCTGCCTCGGTGCCGAGCGCGAGCCACAGGTGGACTTCGGGGATAGCGCACCCCTGGTGGCCGATGACATCTTTCTGCTTTGTTCGGACGGTTTGTGGGGCTATTTCTCCGCCGCCGAGCTGGGCGGCGTGCTGGCCGCCCATCCGCCACGCAACGCGGCCGAGATCCTGGTCGAGCGCGCGCGCAAGCGCGCTCAAGGCGCGGGCGACAACATTTCCCTGGCGATCATCAAGCTGACGCAAAAGGTGGCAAAGCGTCCGAAGCTCGCGCCCGCCGCCGGGTAGCGTCTCATCCCTCCGCAGGGGGTTGGGCACTTCGCAGCTCGACAGGCACACCGCTTTCCCACAGCGTGAAGTAGAATGTCGCGCCCTCGTTCGGGCGGGCCTCGGCCCATATGCGCCCGCCATGACGCTGGACGATCCGCCGCACCAGCGCCAAGCCGATGCCCATGCCCTCGAAGTCCCCCGGTGCATGCATGCGGTGGAAGGGTGCGAACAGATTGCGCGCGTACCTCATGTCGAATCCGGCCCCATTGTCGCGCACGAAGAAGCATGCGACTCCGGAGTGGTTCGTGGCGCCGAATTCGATCTCGGCGCGGCGCGACCGGCCGGTGTACTTCCAGGCGTTGTCGAGCAGGTTGTCGAGAGCAATGCGCATCAAGCCGTGATCGGCCGCGACGCGCAGGGACTCGGCAATGGCGAAGCGCACGGCGCGTGCCGGCGCGCGTTCCTGTAGCTTATGCGCGATCTCCCGGGCGATATCTGAAAGATCGACGTCCTGCAGCCGGATCTCGCTGCGACCGACGCGCGACAGACGCAACAGGTCGTCGATCAACCTGCCCATGCGCTGCGTCGCAGCGACGATGCGCCCGAGGTGGTGGCGCCCTATATCGTCAAGTTTGTCCGAACAGTCCTCGATCAGAATTTTACTATAGCCATCCAGGGCGCGCAGCGGCGCGCGCAGGTCGTGGGACACGGAATACGCGAAGGCCTCAAGCTCGTGGTTTGCCTCGGTGAGTTGCATGGTGCGGCGCTGGACGCGCTCCTCGAGCTCCGCGTTCAGGCTGCGGATATGCTCGATGGCGCGATGCCTTGCGACCGCGATGCCGATGTGCTCGCCGATGGTCAGCGCCAGCCGCGTGTCATGGTCGCGAAAATCGTGCCGTGCGTCGAAATAGAGGACGAACTTGCCGAGCAACTGACGCTGGTGCGTAAGAGGAAAAAATGCCAGAGAGACTATTCCTTCGGCCCGCAAGGAAGACAGGAACGGCGTCAGAGACGCATCTGCCTGCGGGTCGGGAAGCAATATGGGCAACACCTGCGGCGCATCGGCGGGCCAGGGAGTATGCCCTTCGGTGACGCGCCGGTATTCGTCGGACAGCCTGTCCCATGCAGCAAAGCGCATGACGCCGTCGTGGTCGAAAAGCAGTATCGAAGCGCGATCGGCATCCGTGCACACGCGCAGGGTCTGGAGCGCTTCGCGGAAGACGTCGTCGAGGGCCTCGCTGCGGCTGACCACTTCCGACAAGTGGTGCAAGGCGCGCAACTCGCGCTCGTCGCGTCGCTGCTGTGTCACGTCGCGGGCGACATTGAGGGCCGCCGGGGCGCCGTTGTAGGTAATGGCGGCACTGGCGATCTCGGCGTTCAGTATCCGCCCGTCGAGCGCGCGCAACCGGACTTCCATGGGGGCAACGCGCGCGCCGTTGGCGGCCATGTCGGCAAAGCGCTCAAGCGCCGCTTCCCGGCAATCGGGCATGAGGAAATCCGCGTAGTTGCGGTTGTTCAACTGCTCAAGATTCTTGGCGCCGATAAGCTTTAGGGCAATGCTGTTGGCAAAGGCTACCTTGTGGTCTTGCAGTACGAAGATCGGATTCGGCGCCATTTCCACCAGCAAGCGGTAGCGCTCTTCGCTGCGCCAGCGCGCCTCGTCCTTGTGCCGCAGCAACTCGAAGTCGTGCAGCTTGTCCAGGGCGACAGACAGCACGAGGGCGAAATGCGATGCGATCAACTCGTCTGTTAGATCGAACGGCTCGCCATCGGACCGGTCGCAGCAATAGAGCCGCCCGTAGTAATGGCCCAGGCTCAACACCGGCACGGCAAGCAAGGTCTTCATCGCTGGATGATGGGGCGGGAATCCGCCGGAGCGCGGGTCGGCCTGGATGTCGTCGATGCGCAGGACCGTCTTGTCCGTGATGACCACGCCGAGCAGGCCGCGCCCGGTCGGCGGGTGCGGCATTTTCGCCGCCAATTCGGTCGGCATGCCCGTGTGGACGAACTGCTTGAGCTTGTCCTGCTCGTCCAGTATGCCGATTGCACCGTAGCGCGCGCGCATGGCGGCGGTGATGACCTCGACGGCCTGCTGTAGGAACGCGCCCTCGTCGGCCCGTCGCGTGACCGAATCTATCAGCGATTTCGACGACTGCAGGACTTCGGCCAGGCGCGTGCCCGATATCGTGCCGGTGGCATTCAGTGCGGCCGGATCAGGTACATAGGTCATGGTGGGACAGGCCCTTACGCCAGCGTGCGGAGCGGTCCCGACACGTGGCGGCGACGCGCGGCGTAGCCGGCGACTTCATGCGTCGCAGATAGGGCGGCAGGCGGGCTTTGTGCGTTTCGGGAAGTACGGAAAACACGCATTCTCACGCCTTTCATAAGCGTTTTCCTAACTAAGAGTCGCCTCGACAATTAAGTGTATCATTGCCGCTTTGCGTCAAACCGAGCGCGGGCCGTGCGGTGGCGGCGCAGGTCGGATCTTGGGGGAGGGCATGGCTCTGATCATTGGTGTTCCGAAGGAAAGCGTTCCGGGGGAGCGGCGCGTCGCCGTCGTCCCCGACGTGGTGAAGAAGTACAAATCGCTCGGCGCCGACGTCTGTCTCGAAACGGGTGCCGGCGCCGGCAGTTCCCTGCGCGACGCGGATTTCGCCGATGTCGCGATCGCTGCCAACGCGGCCGACCTCTACGCAAAGGCGCAGGTCATATTCAAGGTTCAGACGCCGGCGCTGGACGAAATTCGCAGTTTGCAGCCCGGTACGGTGCTCATAGGCTTTCTCCAGCCCTATCAGGACGCGGAGCGGGTCAAGGTGCTGTGCGAGCGCAACATCACCAGCTTTGCGGTCGAACTCATCCCGCGCATTTCGCGCGCCCAGTCCATGGACGCATTATCCTCCCAGGCAGCGGCCTCGGGGTACCTGTGTGTGCTGATCGCGGCGAATCATTGTCCAAAATTCCTGCCGATGATGACCTATGCCGCGGGGACGCTGCGGCCGGCGCAGGTGCTGGTGATCGGTGCCGGCGTGGCTGGGCTGCAGGCCATTGCCACGGCCAAGCGACTGGGCGCCATCGTATTCGGCTACGACGTGCGGCCTGAAACCAAGGAGCAGGTCGAGTCGCTGGGCGCCAAGTTCGTTGACACCGGCGTAAGCGCCGCCGGCGCGGGCGGATATGCACGCGAGCTGACCGAGGAGGAGAAAAAGGTTCAGGCGGAAAAGCTGGGGAAAGCGGTTGCCCAGTGCGACTGCCTCATCACGACCGCGGCGGTGCCCGGCAAGCGCGCACCGCTGATCATCAGTGAGTCCATGGTTGCGGCGATGAAGAACGGCGCCGTGGTGGTGGACATGGCGGCGGAAACCGGCGGCAACGTCGCCGGAACGAAGGCCGGCGAGACCGTACAGGTGGGCGGCGTAACCATCATCGGACCGACCAACCTGCCCAGCCGCATGCCGGTGCATGCTTCGGAGATGTACGCCAAGAACCTCTATAACTTCATATCGCCGTTCATCAAGGACGGCGCGTTGGCGCTTGACTGGAACGACGAAGTGGTCGCCGGCGCGTGCCTGACCCACGCTGGCCAGGTGCGGCACGAAGGCGTCAGGAAAGTGCTCGGGCTTTGACCGGGCGGTCCAAGGAGAAGAAAACATGGAAGGCTTCGCCGCACTCTACATCTTCATGCTCGCGGCATTTACCGGCTACGAAGTGATCTCCCGCGTGCCGGTGATCCTGCACACGCCGCTCATGTCGGGTTCGAACTTCGTGCATGGCGTCGTGTTGGTCGGCTCGATGGTGGCGCTGGGCACGGCCGATCCGAACTCGCCGCTGCAACTCGCCATCGGCTTCTTCGCCGTGCTGCTTGGCGCCGCCAATGCGGCCGGTGGCTACGTGGTGACCGAGCGCATGCTCGGCATGTTCAAGTCCGAGAAGAAGTGAGGGCGCGGTCATGACTGGCGTGCAGCTGCTTATTGATGTGTCGTACTTCGTGGTGGCGGTGCTATTCATTCTCGGCCTCAAGGCGATGAGTTCGCCCGTGACGGCGCAGCGTGGCATCAAATGGGCCGGCGTCGCCATGGTCGTGGCCACCCTCGTCACCTTCGTTCATCCCAAGATCCAGCACGTGCCGCTGATCTACGGTCTGATGATCGCAGCGCTGGTCATCGGTGGTGTCGTGGCCTGGTGGGGCGGCAAGGTGGTGAAGATGACCGATATGCCCCAGATGGTGGCGATCTACAACGGCATGGGCGGCGGCGCGGCGGCAGCCATCGCGGCGCTCGAGTTTGCCCGCGGCGAGATCCACGGCCTGCTACCGACCGCGCTCGCGACGCTCGGCGGGTTCATCGGCTCGATCGCATTCTCCGGCTCCTGCGTGGCCTTCGCCAAACTCCAGGGCATTATGCAGAAAGCGTTTCGCCTGCCGGCGCAGAACGGCGTCAACGTCGTCCTTGCCGTCTTCACCGTGCTGGTCGGTGTCGGCATCGTCATGAGCGCCCATCCGACGCCGCTTCAGCTCTTCGCCTTCTTCGTCCTGTCGCTGGTGCTGGGCGTGATCCTCACCACGCCGATCGGCGGCGCCGACATGCCGGTGGTCATCTCGCTGCTCAACGCCTTTACCGGTCTGGCCGTCGGTTTCGAAGGTTTCGTCCTCAACAACCCGGCGCTCATCATCGCGGGCATCGTCGTCGGCGCGTCGGGCACGCTGCTCACCCAGTTGATGGCCAAGGCCATGAACCGTCCCATCACCAACGTGCTGTTCACGCCCATCACCGGCGAGGCCCAGGCGGGCGGCGAGGTGCAGGGCACGATGAAGGAGGTGTCGCCCCTGGATGCGGCGGCCATGATGCGCTACGCCCAGCGGGTGTTCATCGTCCCGGGCTACGGCATGGCCGTGGCCCAGGCCCAGCACAAGGTGTGGGAGATGACGGAGTTGCTTGAGGACGCGGGCGTGGAGGTAAAATTCGCCATTCACCCCGTTGCCGGGCGCATGCCGGGCCACATGAACGTGCTGCTTGCCGAAGCCGGCGTGCCCTATGACAAGATCTTCGATCTGGAGGAGATCAACGCCGAGTTCGACCAGTGCGACGTGGCGCTGGTGATTGGCGCCAACGACGTCGTCAATCCGGCGGCGCGCACCGACAAGTCGAGCCCGATCTACGGCATGCCCATTCTCAACGCCGATCACGCCCAGAACGTGCTCGTCATCAAGCGCGGCAAGGGCGCCGGCTACTCGGGGATCGAAAACCTGCTCTTCTACGGCGAGAACACGCGCATGGTCTACGGCTCGGCGCAGAACGTCGTCAACCAGATCATTCAGAACGTCAAGACGCTGGGCTGATCTTCTGCGTGCCCGCTCCCGAATCGCCAACGCCCGCATCGCGGGCGTTTTTTTCGCTTCGGAATGGCCACGGTTTATTTTCAGGGATTGCCAGCAGTTGGCGAGAAGAGTGCAATGGCAAATCAGGGAGCACAACACACGATCATGACGAGGATAGCGACGATGCAGATTCGGACTCTGATAGCGGCATTCCTGTCGGCTGCCGCCGCCACGCTGACGGTCGTCGCGGTTGCGGCCGAGGCCGACGACGCCGCCAAGGCCGCCCAGGAGATCATGGCCACCCTGGGCAAGGAGCAGTACGAACTGCTGTACGATGCCCGCGCAAGCAAGTTTTTGAAAGATCAGGTGGATAGGGACAAATTCTTGACCAACATGATGATCGGGCGCGCTCAGCTGGGCAAATTGAAGGAGAGCAAGCTCCTCGATTCGGCCGCCTCGGATCCTGACCCGGCGTCGAGATACAAGGGCAAGGTCTACTACTTCGACTACCTGAATACCTACGCCAACGGGAAATACAACGAGCGCGTCATCGTCATTCAGGAAGGTGACGGCAGGTTTCGCCTGTCGGGGCTGATGGGCAAGCCGGCCCAGGAGGTGCAGCAATCCCGGTAAGCGGCGCCGGCCGCGCCCTTGCATTGGGCGCCGCGGCGACTAAGCTGAATCATGAGCCCGCGACCGGGGCGTCGGCCCCGGCGCCATTGCCGCAAAGGAGGTCGATCATGTCCGCCGCACGAACCCTGGAACGCTACCTGGATGAACACCACGTCCGCTACGACATGGTGACCCATCCCTCGACACCCACCACCATGCGCGCCGCCGTGGCGGCCCACATCAACGCCGACTGCCTCGCCAAAGCCGTGATGCTGGCGGACGAGCAGGGTTACGTGATGGCCGTCGTGCCGGCGACCCATCAGGTAAGGCTGCGGCGTTTGCGCGAGGAAACCGGCCGCAATCTGCATCTGGCCAGCGAAATGGCCTTTGCCCCGATGTTTCCCGACTGCGTCGTCGGTGCCATCCCGCCGCTAGGCATGGCCTACGGCATGGATACGATCTGGGACGACAGTCTCATGGAACGCGAGGAGATCTATTTCGAGGCTGGCGACCACGAATGCCTGATGCATGTCTGCGGCCGCGATTTCATCGACATGATGTCCGGCTGCAAGCACGGCCGGTTCAGCACGCATATCTGACGTGCCGCGCAGTCGCGCGTGATAGGTTGCGGCGCCTGTCGCGGCCCGCGCGCACCTACCAGTAGTTCTCGACGGTGATATGACCCGGATCCTTGCGCCGGTGCTTTTTCAGTCCGCGGGCAGCCAGCGCGGCGGATGTGTCCGCCACCATCTGCGGGTTGCCGCACAGTATTACCTGGCTGTCGGCAGCGACCAGGGCGATGCCCGCGCGCGCTTCCAGGCGGCCATCGGCGATTGCCGCCGGCACGCGGCCGGCGAGCGCATAGTCGCAGGACTCGCGGCTGACGAAGGGGATGAAGACGAATTGCCCGGGGTGCGCGGCGGCCACGCCGCGGATCTCCTCGGCGTAGTTCAATTCAACGACCGTGCGCACCGCATGCACCAACACCACGTGCTCGAAGCGCTGCCACGGTTCGGTGGTGCGCAGGATGGACAGGAACGGTCCGATACCGGTGCCGGTGGCCATCAGCCAGAGGTGCCGCGCCGGCGGTACCTCGGTGAGGACGAGAAATCCCGCGGCGCGTGGTGCAACGAGAACTTCGTCGCCAGGCTGCAGTGCGGCCAGGCGCGCCGACAGCGGACCACCGGGCACGACGATTAAGTAGAAATCGAGCGGCCGCATCTCGGGCGCATTGACCAGGGAATAGGGGCGAGCGATGACTTCGCCGCCGATGCGCAGGCCCAGCTTGGTAAACTGCCCGGCGCTGAAAGGCTCGATGGCGGCCTCGACCCGCAGCGAGTGGAGGCGCTCCGTCCACGCCTTGTTCTCCACCACGCGACCGCCGTTCCACTGCGCCATCTTCGCTACTCCGCCGGATACCCAGTGGCTGTGACCGCGGACCCGGGCGCAGGTTCGCGCGCCGGCACGGACAGGCGCCTGCCGCCTAAGAAGACGAAGGCTCCTTCTTCGGGCCGCCCCCAAGAAGCGCCGGCACAGGCCGCCGGGATCGATGGCGATGATGGGTGGGCGGTGTCGCGGGCGTCTCCGCGGTCGTCGCGCTCGGTGAAGGTTCGTAGGGTTTGCTCGGATCGAAACCGAGCTTGGCGATGACGCTCGCCGACACCTTTTCCCGGCTGGGGTGGGGGGCACGCGCGGGGCGCGAAGGAGCGGTGTCCGCCTTGCGCTCGCCACCGCGGCCGCGCCGGCGTTTGTCCAGTGGATCGTGATAGACGCTCGCCGGCTCGAACCCGGGCACTGCCACCTGCTCGATCGGGCGCTTCAGCAGCTTCTCGATCTCCGCCAGCCGTGGCCGTTCCTCGGCCGCCACGAGCGAGGTGGCGTCGCCCGTGTTGCCCGCCCGGCCGGTACGGCCGATACGGTGGATGTAATCCTCGGGCGTATGGGGCAATTCGTAGTTGATGACGTGCGGCAGGTCGTCGATGTCCAGGCCGCGCGCCGCCACGTCGGTGGCCACGAGCACCCGCACCTTGCCCGCCTTGAAGGCCTCCAGTGCCTCGGTGCGCTGGGCCTGACTCTTGTCGCCGTGGATGGAATGGGCCTCGATGCCCTGGCGCTCCAGGTAGTGGGCGAGGCGCCCGGCGCCGTGCTTGGTGCCGACGAACACCAGCGCCTGACGCAAGTCCTGGGCGCGGATCAGGTGCGCCAGCAGCGCGCGCTTGTCTTCGTGCTTCACCGGGTGCACGCGGTGGGTGACCGTATCGGCGGCGGCGTTGCGCCGCGCCACCTCGATCAACTGCGGCGCGCGCAGCATGTTGTCGGCGAGTTTCTTGATCTCCTCGGAAAACGTGGCCGAGAACAGCAGGCTCTGCCGCTCCTTGGGCAGCAGCGCCAGTATGCGCTTGACATCGGGTATGAAACCCATGTCGAGCATGCGGTCCGCTTCGTCCAGCACCAGCACCTCGACCTGATTGAAGGCGACGCTTTTCTGCTGCACGTGATCGAGCAGCCTCCCGGGCGTGGCGACGACGATCTCCCGGCCCTGACGCAGCTCCGCCAGCTGCGCGTTCATGTCCACGCCGCCGTAGATGACGCAGCTGCGCAGCGGCAGGTGTTTGCCATAGGTCTTGACGCTGTCATGAACCTGCATCGCCAGTTCCCGCGTCGGACACAGAATGAGCGCGCGCACCGGGTGGCGCGCAGGCGAGGGACTGGTATTGCCGTGGCGCGCCAGGCGCTGCAGCAGCGGCAGGGTGAAGCCGGCGGTCTTGCCGGTGCCGGTCTGGGCGCCGCCCAGCACGTCCTTGCCGGCGAGAATAACGGGAATGGCCTGGGCCTGGATGGGGGTTGGCTCGGAGTAGCTGGCATCGGCCACGGCCCTGAGCAGTTCGGGCATGAGCCCGAGTTCGTCGAACTTCATGGGTGCTCCTGATTCGGCCTGCCGCGGAACAGTTCCGGCGGTACCGGTTCAGGCAACGAAGCTCTGTTGGATTGGCTGGTGTCGAAACCGACAGGACAGGGTCGCAGCGCCAACCGGCGGGGCGCTTGCCGCGGCGGATTATACACCCGGCGTAGGCGCACCCATAGCTCGCCTAAAATGGGGATAGAAAGGCAGAGTCAGGAAAGGACGCGTATGACCGTGGCGATGAGGTACCGCAAGCTGGGAACGAGCGCGCTTGATGTGTCGGAAATCTGTCTCGGCACCATGACCTTCGGTGTGCAGAACGACAAGGCGCAGGCGCACGCCCAACTCGACTACGCCCTGGAGCAGGGAGTCAATTTCGTGGACACGGCGGAAATGTACGCCGTGCCACCCACGGCGCAAAGCTACGGCACGACGGAAACCATCATCGGCCAGTGGCTGCGTAGGGGGCCGCGGGAGCGGGTGATCCTGGCGACCAAAGCGTCCGGGCCGGGCCGGTCTATGGCCTGGATCCGCGATGGGCGCACGCAGTTCACGCGCGAGAACCTGCGCGCTGCCATCGAAGGGTCCCTGCGTCGCCTGCAGACCGAGTACGTGGATCTTTACCAGCTGCACTGGCCGGACCGCTATGTGCCGATCTTCGGTCAGTACGACTTCGACCCGAGTCGGGAGCGGGACACCGTTCCCATCCGCCAGCAGCTCGAAGCCCTTGCCGAACTGGTGCGGGAAGGGAAGGTACGCTACGTCGGCCTGTCTAACGAGTATCCCTGGGGTGTCATGCAGTTTCTGCGCGCGGCCGACGAGCATGGCCTGCCTCGTGTCGTTTCCGTCCAGAACGCCTACAACCTGCTCAACCGGGTATTCGACCTCGGATTGGTCGAGGTCTGCCAGCGGGAGAATGTCGGCTTGCTCGCCTATTCGCCGCTTGCCTTCGGCCATCTGAGCGGCAAGTATCTCGCCGACCCGAATGTGCGCGGCCGGGTCAGCCTGTTCGAGGGCTTCGGCCAGCGTTACAGCAAGGAAAACGTGCAGCCAGCGGTGCGCGCCTATGCCGAGCTCGCCCGTCGCCACGGCCTGAGCCCGGCCATGCTCGCCCTGGCATGGCTGTACCGCCGTCCGCGTGTATCCAGCACCATCATCGGCGCCACGACCATGGCGCAGCTCAAGGAGAACTTCGACGCCTACGACGTGACGTTGAGCGAGGCAGCGCTCAAGGAAATCGAGACCATTTACCTGCGTTATACCAACCCGGCGCCGTGACGGCCGGATCGTAGGGCAGGGAGCGCCGAGACCCGTCGGCGCCCAGAGGGGGAACCCCCAGTCAGTGCTTTTCGGCCAGCTTCTCGCCAGGCTCGACGGGCTTCTTGGCGGCCGAGGCGACGCCTACCTTGTGATCGGCGGAGGCTTTCTCAGACACCTTCGCCTCGGCGCCCTTCCGAACCGGCTCGGCGGGAGCATGGCTGGCGTCGGACGGCGCGGCCGGGCCGGCGGAGGGCAGGGGCACCACCTCGATCTTGTTCTGAGCCATGTAGTCATTCATTTCCCGCCAGCCGGCGAAGACGGCTGCCTTCTGGGCTTTGGGATTCTGGGCGTAGCAGTCTTCGAGGCTGCGTCCCGAGTGACGGCATCCAGCGCCGACGGCTTTGCCCTCCGCTTCCCTGGTGGCGGCGACCTTGGCGGGATCCTCGATGCCCAGGCGCTCACACGCCGTGAGCCCGAGGGCGAGCAGCGGTGCAAGGATAAGAATTCGGCGCATGGCGTGTCCCGGCGAGTGAGTGTCTGCCGTCATTAACGACCGGGCGTAGGAATTCCTTGATCCCCGTGCAGCGCGGGCGGGTGGGTGCGGCGTGAGCGCCACGTGGTGCGCCCACGCGCCGAGGGTGCGATCAATCCGGCACGACAGCGGTGGCCTCGATCTCCACTTTGGCTGCGTCCTCCATCAGCCCGGCCACCTGGAGCGCCGCCATCGCCGGGTAGTGCTCGCCCATGATCTCCCGGTAGACGAGGCCGATTTCCCTCCGGCGGGCGAGGTATTCGCGCTTGTCGGTCAGGTACCAGGTCATGCGTACGATATGTTCCGGTCGACCGCCGGCCTCGGCGACGATGGCGACGACGTTCTGCAGGGTGCGGCGCACCTGCGTCACCAGGTCGTCGCCATGGAAGCGGCATTGCTCGTCCCAGCCGATCAGTCCGCCGGTGAAGACCAGTCTGCCGCGGGCGGCGATGCCGTTGGCGAACCCGCACGGGCGGACCCAGCCGACGGGCAGAAGGATGTCATGGATCGTGTTGTTCATTTCTTGTCTCTCCCGGGAGCGTTCTTCCTCACGCAGGCGAAATCGCTGCAGCTTGCCTGTTTCGGTGTGGGGCAACGAATCGCGGAACTCGATCACGCGCGGATACTTGTACGGAGCGATGCGCTGCTTGACCCAGTCCTGCAGTTCGGCGGCGAGATTGGCGCCGGCGGTGGCGCCGGGCCGCAGCACGACGAATGCCTTGACGATCTGGCCGCGCTCCTCGTCCGGCGCGCCGACCACAGCGCATTCGGCGACCTGGGGGTGGGCGAGCAGGGCGCCTTCCACCTCCGGTCCGGCGATGTTGTAACCGGAGGATATGATCATGTCGTCGGTCCGGGCCTGGTACCAGAAATAGCCGTCGTCATCGACGAGGTAGGCGTCACCGGTGAAGTTCCAGCCGTTGCGCACGTATTCCGTCTGCCGCGCGTCGGCCAGGTAGCGGCAGCCTGTCGGTCCTTTTACCGCCAGCCGGCCGATGGTGTTGGGCGGCAGCGGATTGCCGCGCTCGTCGCAGACCATTGCCCGGTAGCCGGGAATGGGCTTGCCCGTGGCGCCGGGTCGTATGTCGTCACCCGCGGCGGCGATGAAGATGTGCAGCATCTCGGTGCTGCCGATGCCGTCGATGACGACGATGCCGGTGGCCTCCTGCCACAGCTTGCGGGTGGCCGGCGGCAGTGCCTCTCCCGCCGACACGCACTTGCTGAGCGAGCGAATGTCGTACTTGCCGGCCAGGCCCGCCATTGCCCGGTAGTACGTGGGTGCCGTGAAGCAGATGGTGGCCTTGTAGTCCTGGATGGTCTGCAGCAGCAGCTCCGGCGTCAGTTTCTCCATGAGCACTGTGGCTGCGCCCGCCCGCATCGGGAACAGCAGCAGTCCGCCGAGGCCGAAGGTGAACGCCAGCGGCGGCGTGCCGCAGAAGATGTCGTCCCGGGACGGCTGCAGCGTCGAGCGCGGAAAGCAGTCGCAGATGGCCATGACATCGCGATGGAAGTGCATGGTTCCCTTCGGCTTGCCCGTGGTGCCAGACGTGAAGGCGATGATGCAGGTGTCCTCGGCGGCGGTATCCGCATTCGCGAATTCCGCGGGCTTTTCGCGCATCCGCGCCTCCAGACCGTCCGCTGCATCGTGGAAATGCAGTACCTGCGTCAGTGTCGGACAGTGCCGGCGCGCCAGGGCCAGTTCCTCCTTCAGGGCGGCATCGCACAGGGCGTGGCTCACCTCGGCCTTGGTGACGATGTCGATGAGCTCCTTGGCGCGCAGCAGCGGCATGGTCGCTACCGCGATTCCGCCTGCCTTGATTACCGCGAACCAGCACGCTGCCATCATCGGATTGTTCGGGCCGCGCAGGAGTACGCGATTGCCGGGAACGAGCCGCAGATCCTCGGTCAGCACCCGGGCGATGCGGTTGGCGGTGGCGAGCAACTGGCGGTAGGTGTGGCTGCCCCGAGGCGACAGGATGGCGTGGCGTTCTCCGTGGCCGGCGGCGACCATGTTGTCCAGAAGTTCGGCACCGCAATTGAGACGCTCGGGATAGTGCAGCTCGGGCAGCTCGAAGATCAGCTCTGGCCACTGCCCCCGCGGCGGCAGGTTATCGCGCGCGAACGTGTCGGCAAGGCCGGTATGACTCATGGTCGTGCGGTTCTACGTTGGCGCCGCGGCACTTCGGCGCGTTTGCGGTGGCATGCTCATCCCGTGGTCCCGGTGCTCTTGCCCCTGTCGATGGCAGCCACGTGCTGCTTGAGCACGGCGAGCAACGCGTACAAGTGCTGCCGCTGCGGGTCGTCGAGGCCCTCGAACAGCTCGATGATCCAGCCTTCGTGGGCCTCCGCCATGCGGCCGAAGAATTGCCGGCCCTGCTCGGTGAGCTTGACGATGTAGGCGCGGCGATCCTTAGGGTTGTCCTCACGCACCACCAAGCCCTCGGAGACCAGTTGGTCTGTAATGCCAGTGACATTGCCACCGGTGACCATCATGCGCCGCGACAGCTCGCCCATCTTCAGGCCATCCGGATTGCGCTCGAGTTGAGCCATCAGATCGAAGCGCGGCAGCGTGGTGTCGAAGTTCAGCCGCAGCCGCGAGCGCACCTGCGCCTCGATCAGGTTGGTGCATGCCAACATGCGCAGCCATAGCCGCAGCGCTTGGTGCGTCTCGTCCGTGACCCGGGTCTCGTGATCGGAGCGCTGGATTCCGCTCTTCTGGTCATTGTTCATGTTGCGAGCTCCCTCTCTGTAACATTCGAAGTATTTGTTCTCTCACACGCGGATCGCCATCTGCGCTGCGCGCGCCAGATTGCGCTCCAGCTGCTCCCGGCCGGCCAGATACTGTTTCGGCCATTCGGTGCCCGCGTAGCCGAGCTGGGCGGCCGCATGCAGCGTCCAGAACGGATCAGCGAGATGGGGGCGGGCGATGGCGCACAGATCCGCCCGGCCGGCGGCGATGATGCTATTGACATGATCTGGCTCGAAGATGTTGCCGACGGCGATGGTGTGAATCCCGACCTCGTTGCGGATACGGTCCGAGAAAGGTGTCTGGTACATCCGCCCATACACCGGCTGGGCGGCGCGGGTGGTCTGGCCGGAGGAGACGTCGATCATGTCCGCGCCCGCTTCCTTGAACAGCCGGGCGATGACCACGGCATCGTCGGGGGTGTTGCCCCCGGGCGCCCAGTCGTGGGCCGAGATGCGCACCGAGATCGGCCGGTCCGCCGGCCACGCGGCGCGCAGAGCCTGGAATACTTCGAGCGGATAGCGGCAGCGGCCTTCCAGCGTGCCGCCGTACTCGTCCTCGCGCCGGTTGGTGAGCGGACACATGAAGCTCGACATCAGGTAGCCGTGGGCGCAGTGGAATTCGAGCATGTCGAATCCGATCCCGGCGCCGCGGCGCGCGGCGGCGACGAACTGCTCGCGCACCCGGTCCATGTCCGTGCGCGTCATGGCCCGCGGCACCTGGTTGCGCGGGCCGTAGGCGATGGCCGAGGCGGCGATCAACGGCCAGTTGCCGGTGGCCAGCGGCTCGTCCATTGCCTGCCAGCCGAGCTGGGTCGAGCCCTTCGGTCCGGCGTGGCCGAGCTGCAGGCCGATCTTTGCCGTGCTGTGGCGGTGGACCCAATTCACGATGCGCTGCCAAGCAGCGGCCTGATCGTCGTTCCACAGGCCGGCGCAGCCGGGCGTGATGCGAGCCTCCGGCGCGATGCCGGTCATCTCGGTGAAGATCAGGCCGGCGCCGCCCAGCGCCCGGGCACCGAGGTGCACCAGATAAAAATCGTCCGGTACGCCGTTGGCGCAGGAATACATCGCCATCGGCGACATGACGACGCGATTGCTCAGCTCCAGCCCGCGAACGCGAAACGGCGTGAACATGGGCGGCATCGGTGCGTGGCCGGCGTGGCTCCTTTCCGCCAGCCAGGTCTCGACGCTTTCCACGTACCGCCGGTCGCGCAGCCTGAGGTTTTCGTGGCCGATGCGCTGGCTGCCTGTGAGCAGGCTGTAAGAAAACTGAACCGGATCGAGATGGACGTAGCGTGCCACGTTCTCGAACCATTCCATGCGATTGCGCGCGGCGCTCTGCAGCTTCAACGCTTCCAGTTCCCGCTCGCTCTGGTAGCGCTCCAGTGCGCGACCGACATCGGCTTCCGTGCCCAGCGCCTGCACCAGGGCGATGGCGTCTTCCATCGCCAGCTTGGTGCCGGATCCGATGCTGAAATGGGCGGTGTGCGCCGCGTCGCCGATCAGCACGATATTGTTGTGGTGCCACTTGCGGCACAGCACGCGATTGAAGTTGAGCCAAGCCGAGCCGCGCAGGTGGCGGGCGTTGCTCATCAGGCGATTGCCAGCGAGGTATTTGGCGAACATCTTCTCGCAGAACGCGATGGAGGCCGCCTGGTCCAGCTTGTCCAGACCCGCCTTGAGCCAGGTCTCCTCGGTGGTCTCGACGATGAAGGTGCTCGTGTCCCGGTCGAACTGGTAGGCATGGACCTGGAACCAGCCCCACTCGCTTTCCTCGAAAATGAACGTGAACGCATCCAGCTTCAGATGCGTGCCGAGCCAGATGTAGCGGCACTTGCGCACGTCGATGTCGGGCTGGAAGAACTGCGCATACTTCTTGCGCATTACGCTGTTCACACCGTCGGAACCGATGATCAAGTCATAGCCGGCGAGGCTTGCGTCGTCTGTCACTTCGGTGTCGTGGCGTTGCTCGATGCCAAGCTCCGCCGCCCGCGCCTGAAGGATGTTCAGCAGCGTCACCCGACCCAGACCGCAGAAACCGTGGCCGCCGGAGGTCAGTTTGCCGCCGCGGAAGAAGATATCGATGTCATCCCAGTGATGGAAATTGCGCGTGATCTCGGCGTGGCTCTCGGGGTCGGCCTGGGCGAAATGACCCAGCGTTGCATCGGAAAAGACGATACCCCAGCCGAAGGTATCGCTGGGGCGATTGCGCTCGAAGACCGTGATCTCGCACGAGGGCTTCGCCTTCTTCATCAGAATGGCGAAGTACAGTCCGCCCGGTCCGCCCCCTACGCACGCGATACGCATGGCCCGTCTCCCCGTGGTCGCTGGTACAACTAAAGTACCACGCGCCGCGATATTTTAGATTTGAATATATACGCCGCTTCGGCTTCCGGCAAGGATCGGCGTACAGCAGGGGAGGATGGAAGCGCATATGCTCGATATCGGACGATCCCTACTCATTCTCGATTACTACGCCAGAGGGTGTAAGCCATGGGGAGTATGACAAATCAAGGTCCGATGAGCGCGGTGGCTCGACTATAATCGCCCCACCACAAGAAACTGCCTGAACGAAGGTCGCCCTCGCTGCACGGAGAACAGAGCGGCCGCATATTCCCAGAGGATTTATGGGTACCAATACGTTTACGGGATCGTTGATCCTGTCAGCGCTGCTTGTTCTGCCGCTCACGACGCAGGCGGCGCCGCGGGCCGGCAAGGCGAAGCCGGCGGCGGCCACAAAACAGCCTGCGGAACCGGCGCAGCCGGCGGGCGAGATCGAGTTGATGCATCAGCTCGGCGCCGACAAAGGCGAGGAATTGCAGAAGCTCGTCGCCCGCTTCAACGCCCAGAACCCTGCCTACAAGGTGACGGTCAGCGAGCGCGACTGGCGCAAGGGCGAGCCGCCGCACATGCTTATCCTCCGGGACGCCGACGAGAATGAGCTGCTCGCGGGCAAGTCGCGCATTCGTCCGCTGCATCAGGTCATGCGTGAGGCGGGCGAAAAGATCGAGACCTTCGGCAAGGCGCCGGCGCAGATGAATCCACGGCCGCTGGATGCGACCGGCAAGCTGCAGGCGCTGCCCTTGGCGATGTCCACGCCGCTGATGTTCTACAACAAGGATGCCTTCAAGAAGGCGGGCCTCAATCCGGACGATCCACCCAAGACCTGGTGGAACCTGCAGCAGGCGCTCGGCCAGCTCTACGACCAGGGCGTGCGCTGTCCGTACACCAGTGCCTGGCCGTCCTGGATCCACGTGGAGAACATGAGTGCCTGGCACAACGAGCCGTTTACCAACGCGGCGCCCGGGCGCGTCGGGCCGCTCGCGGTCAATGGCATGGTGCAGGTGAAACACCTGGCCATGATGTCGAGCTGGTACAAGAGCCGCTACCTGCACATCTTCGGCCGCAACAGCGAGGCGGAGGCGCGCTTCCTCGCCGGCGAGTGCGCAGTGCTGACGAGCGCCTCCTCCGCCTATCCGACGCTTGCGCGCGATGCCAAGTTCGCCGTCGGCGTGTCTTCCCTGCCCTACCATGACGACATCCGCGGCGCGCCCCAGAACACGCTCGCCGACGGGCCGTCGCTGTGGATCGCTGCCGGTCACAAGCCGGCCGAGTACAAGGCAGTGGCCAAGTTCGTGAGCTTCCTGCTCACCCCGGAAATCCAGGTGGAATGGCAGCAGCACCTGGGATACCTGCCGCTCAACCGCGCCGGCCTGCTGGCCGCATCCAGCCAGTTGCTGAAGGACGATCTGGTGAACAACCGAATCGCCATCCAGCAGCTCACCTACAAACCGGTCACCGCCACTTCCGGTGCGATGCGCCTTGCCGAACGCACGACGGTCCAGTCGATACTGGACGAGGAACTGGAGGCACTTTGGGCGGACCGCAAGCCCGCCAAAGAAGTGCTCGATACGGCAGTGTCCCGCTCGCGCAGCAGTTGCGCCCGTTGTTGAAGACCGGCGCCCCTTGGCCGCTTCGCTCGACATTCCGCGGCTGATCGGACACCGCGGCGGCGGTACGCTGGCGCCGGAGAACACGCTCGCCGGCCTGCGGGCGGCTGCCCGCCTGGGCTATCGCGGCGTCGAGTTCGACGTCATGCTTTCGGCCGACGGCACGCCGGTTCTCATCCACGACGAGACGCTGGACCGCACCACCAGTGGCCGCGGGTCCGTGGCCGAGACGCCCGATGCAGTTCTACTTGAGCTCGATGCCGGCTCGGGGTTCGATCCTGCTTTCGCCGCCGAGCGCATTCCGACGTTGGCTGCGGCCGCGGCGCTGTGCCATCAACTGCGGCTGTGGGCAAACGTGGAGATCAAGCCCGCCGCAGGTCACGACGCGCGAACCGGAGACGTCGTCGCGCGCGTCGTGCGCAATCTCTGGCTCGGTCATCGGCCGCCCTTGCTGTCGTCATTTTCTGCGGAGGCACTGACGGCGGCGCGCGAGACAGCGCCGGAGCTGCCGCGTGGCCTGTTGGTCGAGGCGATTCCGGCTGACTGGCGCGAGCAGATGCGGCGATTGCAGTGCGTATCGATTCATTGCAATGCCGCTTCAGTTTCGCCTGAGCAGATCAAGGCGGTGGTCGACTCCGGCGTCGCGGCAATCTGCTACACGGTCAACGACGTGGCTCTGGGCACCAGCTTCATGGCAGCAGGCGCTGCCATCATTACCGATCGCCTGGATCTCTTTCAACCCTCATGATCGCGAAGCGATTTGCCGGGCGCGTCAGTGTTTTGTTTCCCTGGCCCGTTATGGGCAGCATGGGGCCTTCCCACACCAAACAAACAAGGAGAGATTTCGTGTTGAACAAAGCAATCTTCGCGTTGATGATTTCCGCCGTTACCGTGCCGGTCCTGGCGCAACCGGCGCCGCCTGCCGTGCCGGCAACCCCGGCTGTGCCCGCGGCACCGGCGGTCGCGCCTGCCACGCCGGCGATTCCGGCCACACCTGCGACGCCCGGCATCGACAAGCGTCAGGCAATTCAGGATAACCGCATCGACAAGGGGGTCGCCTCCGGCCAGCTGAACAAGCGGGAAGAACGGCGGCTGGAGAAAGGCCAGGGAAAGGTGGATAAACTCGAAAACAAAGCGAAGGCCGACGGCACCGTCACCAAGCGGGAGCGCGCCCGCATCCACAAGGCGCAGAACGTGCAAAGCGCCAGGATCGCGAAACAAAAGCACGATCGCCAGCGCGTGCATTGATCGACCATTGCGCCGGTTTTTCGGCAGGCGTCTCACGGCAAACCCCGCGGCTCTGGTCCGGGGTTTTCTGCTGACTCCGACTTACAAGTCCATCGAACGCCAGGCGCGCGCGCAGGCCACGGCCTGACGCCAGCGGGCCAGGCGCTGCTGCGCTTCGTCCCGTCCGATGCGCGGTTCAAACACCCGATCCATCTGCCAGTGGGCGGCGATCTCGTCGGTTTCCTGCCAGATGCCGGCGGCCAGCCCTGCGAGGTACGCCGCGCCGAGCGCTGTCGTCTCCTGCACCCGCGGCCGCAGCACCGGCACGCCGAGCAGATCAGCCTGAAATTGCATCAGCAGATCGTTGGCGGTGGCGCCGCCATCGACGCGCAGGTCGGCGAGCGGCGTGCCGCAGTCCGCCACCATGGCCTGTACCAACTCGGCCGACTGGAAGGCGATCGCCTCAAGCGCAGCGCGGGCGATATGAGCGGCTGTGCTGCCGCGCGTCATGCCGACCAGGGTGCCCCGGACATCGGCATCCCAGTACGGCGCACCCAGGCCGGTGAAGGCCGGGACGAAGTACACGCCGCCGCTGTCGGCGACGCTCGCCGCCAGCGGCTCGACGTCGGCGGAGGAGCCTATGATGCCCAGTGCGTCGCGCAGCCACTGCACCACGGCGCCGCCGACGAACACGCTGCCCTCCAGGGCATATTCCAGCCGGGTACCGGTTTGGGCGGCGCAGGTCGTGATCAGCCCGTTGCTGGAGCGCACCGGCGCGCTGCCGCTGTGCAACAGGAGAAAGCAGCCGGTGCCATAGGTATTCTTCGCCATGCCAGGCGCATGGCAGGCCTGGCCGAACAGCGCTGCTTGCTGGTCGCCGGCGATGCCGCCGATGGCGATCGGCTCGCCGAACAGTGCCGGCGCCGTCACGCCGTAGTAGCCGCGCGAAGGCAGAACGCGCGGCAGGACCTCCCGGGGAATATCGAACAGGTCGAGCAACTCCTCGGACCAGTCCCCTCGCTGTATGTCCAGCAGAAGTGTGCGCGAGGCATTGCTGACGTCGGTGACGTGAAGTGTGCCGCCGGACAGGTTCCAGGCGAGCCAGCAATCCACCGTGCCGAACGCCAATTCGCCTGCTTCGGCCCGTGCCCGCGCGCCGGGCAGCGTGTCCAGCAGCCACTTGAGCTTGGTGGCGGAGAAGTAGGGGTCGAGCACCAAGCCCGTCCGCGCGCGCACCAAGGGCTCGTGTCCTGCCGCCTTGAGCTGGGCGCACCATGGCGCGGTGCGCCGGTCCTGCCAGACGATGGCGTTGGCGAGCGGCGCGCCGGTGGCACGATCCCACAGAATGGTGGTTTCGCGCTGGTTGGTGATACCGATGGCCGCGACGTCGGCGGCCACCAGGCCGGCGTCCAGCAACACGGCCTGAGCGACCTCGAGCTGGCCGTTCCAGATCTCGCGCGGATCGTGCTCCACCCAGCCGGGCTGTGGGAATATCTGCGGTAGTTCGCGCTGCGCCACGGCCAACGGCGAGCCTTCCTCGTTGAAGACGATCGCGCGCGAACTGGTGGTGCCTTGGTCGAGGGCGAGCAGGCAGGGCATGGCAGGTTCCTCCGGCGGTCGTTCCGGGTGGCGATGGCTGCTACAATACCGCAACCCCAGCAACTGCGCGGCATGCCGCGGTTTCGCCACCGGCGCGCCACCGCCGCACCGCAATCGGATTGAATATGAACAGCGCTGAAATCCGCCAGAAGTTCCTCGACTATTTCGCCAGCCAGGGACACGCAGTCGTTGCCTCGAGCCCGCTCGTGCCTGGCAACGATCCGACGCTGCTGTTCACCAACTCCGGCATGGTGCAGTTCAAGGACGTCTTCCTCGGCAAGGACAAACGGCCCTACTCCCGCGCTACCACGGCACAGCGCTCGGTGCGCGCTGGCGGCAAGCACAACGACCTCGAGAACGTCGGCTACACCGCCCGCCACCACACCTTCTTCGAGATGCTCGGCAACTTCAGCTTCGGCGACTACTTCAAGCGCGACGCCATCCGCTATGCCTGGGAGCTGCTGACAGCTGTCTACGGCCTGCCCAAGGACAAGCTGTGGGTGACGGTCTATGAAACCGATAACGAGGCTTATGACATCTGGGCGAATGATGTCGGCGTTCCGACCGGGCGCATCGTGCGAATTGGCGACCGGCCCGGCGGCCACAAGTACAACTCCGATAACTTCTGGCAGATGGCCGACACCGGCCCGTGTGGCCCGTGCAGCGAGGTTTTCTACGATCACGGTCCGGCCATCTGGGGCGGACCGCCGGGAACGGCAGAGGCCGACGGCGACCGCTACATCGAGATCTGGAACCTTGTCTTCATGCAGTACAACCGCGACGAGAACGGCGTGCTCCATCCCCTGCCCAAGCCGAGCGTGGACACCGGCATGGGACTGGAGCGCATCGCGGCCGTGCTGCAGGGCGTGCACAGCAACTACGAGATCGACCTGTTCCAGGACCTGATCACCGCCGCCGCGCGCGAGACCCGATCCATGGACCTGACGAACAACTCGCTCAAGGTTATTGCCGATCACATCCGCGCCTGCGCCTTCCTGATCGTGGACGGCGTCATCCCTGGCTCGGACGGTCGCGGCTACGTGCTGCGCCGGATCATCCGCCGTGCCATCCGCCACGGCTACAAACTGGGACAGAAGCAGCCCTTTTTCTACAAGCTGGTGGAGGACCTGTCGCGGGTCATGGGCGCCGCCTATCCCGAGCTGCCGGCAGCGAAGGAGCGGGTGGCCGCGGTGCTCCGGCAGGAGGAGGAGCGCTTCGCCGAAACCATCGAGCATGGCATGCAGATTCTCGAAGTGGCGCTCGAGTCCGAGGACAAGATGCTCGACGGCGAGACGGTGTTCAAGCTCTACGACACCTACGGCTTCCCGCTCGATCTCACCGCCGACATCGCCCGCGAGCGCGGCTTCAAGGTGGACCACGCCGGTTTTGAGAGTGCCATGGAGCGCCAACGTGAATTGGCGCGTGCCGCCTCGCATTTCAAGATGAAGGGCATGGTCGAGTATGACGGGCAGGCGACGGCGTTCCACGGCTATGACACGCTGGAGACGGAGTCGCGCGTGCTGGCGCTCTACCACGAGGGCACGCAGGTGCAAAGTCTCGGCGCGGAGCAGAACGGCGTGGTCGTGCTCGACCGCACGCCGTTCTACGCCGAGTCGGGCGGCCAGGTCGGTGACTGCGGCGAACTGGCTGGCAAGAGCGGGACCTTCATCGTCGCCGACACGCAGAAGATCCAGACCGACGTATTCGGTCATCGCGGCACGCTGACCGTCGGCAGACTGGCGGTGGGTGACGTGGTGAAGGCGCGGGTCGACCAGCACGCGCGGCGGCGCACCATGTGGAACCACTCGGCCACCCATCTCATGCATTCGGCATTGCGCGAGGTGCTCGGCAGCCACGTCCAGCAGAAGGGCTCGCTGGTGGATGCCAGCCGCACACGCTTCGACTTCTCGCACCCCAAGCCGATGACGGCCCAGGAGATCGCCCGGGTCGAGGAATTGGTCAACCGCGAGATCCGGGGCAATGCCGAGGTTTCGGCGCGCGTCATGCGCTACGACGATGCCATCAAGGCCGGCGCCATGGCACTTTTCGGTGAGAAGTACGGCGACGAAGTGCGCGTCATCGGCATGGGCGCGTACTCGACCGAGCTGTGCGGCGGCACCCACGTGCGCCGCACCGGTGACATCGGCCTGTTCAAGATCATTGCCGAGGGCGGGGTGGCCGCCGGCATCCGGCGCGTCGAGGCAGTAACGGGCGAAGGAGCGCTGGTCTACGTTCAGGAGCAGGAGCAGCGCTTGGCAGAGGTGGCGACGAGCCTCAAGGCGCAGCCGCAGGAGATCACGCAGAAGGTCGGACAGATCCTGGACAACGTACGCGTGCTGGAGAAGGAACTCGCGCGGCTGAAGTCGAAGCTTGCTTCGAGTCAGGGTGACGATCTGGTCAGCCAGGTGCAGGAAGTGAAGGGGCGCGACGGTACGCCGATACGGGTGCTGGCGGCGACCATGGAAGGTGCGGATGCCAAGACGCTGCGCGAGACCATCGACAAGCTGAAGGACAAGCTGAAGTCCTGTGCCGTGGTGCTGGGCAGCGTCGCCGATGGCAAGGTGACGCTGATCGCCGGTGTCACGCCGGATCTGACGGCACGGCTCAAGGCCGGAGACCTGGTCAATGCGGTTGCGCAGCAGGTGGGCGGCAAGGGCGGTGGGCGCCCCGACATGGCCCAGGCCGGCGGTACCCAGCCGGAGCACTTGCCGCGCGCGCTCGCTTCCGTCCCGGCCTGGGTGGAAAGCCGCGGCTGAATGAACGGTCCGGCTGGCGATTCGTCAGCGTCGACATCCCTCGATCATGTCGAGGCGCGTGCCATAGAACTGTTCCGCAGCGGTTATTGCTGCGCCGAGGCAGTGCTCATGGCCGTGGCCGAGCATCGCGGCATCGAATCGCCGCTTATTCCCTCTGTCGCTACCGGGTTCTGCACCGGGGTGGCCGGCACGGCCGGCATGTGCGGCGCGCTGACCGGTGGCATCCTGGCGCTGAATCTCGTTTATGGGCGGTGCGAGAGCGACGACTCGCGGGACGAGAACTACCGCGTCGTACGCTGCTTGATCGAGCAGTTCCAGCAGGCCCACGGCGCGACCCACTGTACCGAGTTGCTCGGCTGCAACCCGGCCACGGTCAGCGGCCAGATCGTGTTTCGCATGAAGAACCTGCGCTGCCAGTGTTACACCTATGCCGGCACGGTGGCGAGGATGGCCGCGGCGCTCGCCGGCGAGCAGCCGCGGTGACCGATCCGAAGTTCTGCCCAAAGTGCACCGCGCCGCTCGCGCAGCGCGAAATCGGCGGACGCATGCGGATGGCATGCGCGCGAACGGACTGCGGCTACGTCCACTGGGACAATCCGGCACCGGTCGTCGCCGCGCTGGTGGAACGCGAAGGTCTGGTGCTGCTGGCGCGCAACCACGCCTGGCCGGAGAAGATGTTTGGGCTGGTCACCGGCTTTCTGGAGCGCGATGAGACGCCCGAGGAAGCCGTTGCCCGCGAAGTGAAGGAGGAGCTTGATCTCGATGCGCAGCAGGTATCGCTGATCGGCGTGTATCCTTTCCAGCGCAAGAACGAGGTCATCATCGCCTACCATGTCGTGGCCACCGGTGAGGTGCGGCTGAACGAAGAGCTCGCAGAGTACCGGCTGGTCGCTCCGGAGAAATTGCGGCCATGGGATTTCGGCACCGGTCTGGCGCTGCGCGAATGGCTGCTCCGGCGCGGTATCGTGCGCTGACCAGCTGCCGCGTGCTATGTGTAGGCAGGCGCGCCGAAGGGCGCCGGCGAGGCGTGCAGCGGCCAGTCGTAGAAGCTGAGGGGGTTGCCGTGGATCTCGCTGACGAGTTGTGCGCCGAGATCGGGCCTCTCACCGCGGTTGATCATTTCGCGTAGCGCCAACACGTCGTCGACGACGCTAAAGAATGCGTCCACCACGTCGGGGTCGAACTGATTGCCGCGCCCGACCCGGATCGTCTCCAGTGCGTGTTCCACGGGCATGGCATTGCGATAGGCGCGGTCCATGGCTAGCGCGTCGAAGACGTCTACCACCGCCACAATGCGCCCTGACAGCGGTATCTGCCGGCCTTTCAGCCCGTGCGGATAGCCGCTGCCGTCGAACCGTTCGTGATGCGTCCGTGCAATCTCCGACGCCAGGCGCAGCACCGGCAGGCGCGAGCCGTCGAGGATGCGCGCGCCGTACTCGGTGTGCCGCTCCATGATGCGGCGCTCATCGTCGTCCAGCATGCCGCGCTTCTTGAGAATGCCGTCGGGAATGCCGATCTTGCCGATGTCATGCATTGGGCTGGCGATCAGCATCTGCCGGGAAAAGACGGCGTTGCAGCCACACACGGGCGCGAGCAGGGCGCACAGGTAGCCGATGCGAACGAGATGGGCGCCCGTGTCGTGGTCCCGGTACTCGGCGGCCATGATCAGGTTGCGCAGCGTTTCGGCGGGGTGCAGTGTGGCATGTGTTTCCACGGAGCCATCGGCGGCCGTGGCTGTCGCCTGGCGCTGCAGGTCTTCGATCGTTAGCGCCAGTGCGTCGTTGTTGCGCTGCAACTGCTGCACCTGCGCACGCAACGCGGCGATCTCCTGGCGTGCCAGGACCAGCTCCGAATCGGGAGCTGGTTCGTGGCCGTTCCAAGCATCGAAGCCGTTCATGTCGGTGGTCGGTCGTCGTCGTCGGCGTGCGTCCGCTTGCAGGTATCGTGGGTAACGAAGCAGGGACACGCATTCTACGCCCAGGCGCGAGATGTTATTGTTAGCTTTTGTTGCGTACCGCGACGCTCGCCCTTTGTGGTCCAGCCGAGAATGCCAATGAGCCCATCGTCCCCCGACTGGCGCACGCCTACTGTCGTCCTGATCGCCGGCGGATGCATCCTGATCTTGGCGATGGGGACTCGGCACGGTTTCGGGTTGTTTCTCCAGCCGATGAGCATGGATCTCGGCTGGGGGCGGGAGACCTTCGCCTTTGCCATGGCCGTGCAGAACCTCGTCTGGGGCGCAGCGCAGCCGTTCGCCGGTATGGTGGCTGACCGCTACGGCGCCGGGCGGGTCCTGCTCGGCGGCGCGCTGCTCTACATCGCCGGGCTGGTGATGATGGCCTTGTCGACGACCGGCCTGGGCCTGAGCCTTGGCGGCGGACTGCTCATCGGATTGGGCCTGTCCGGCACGACGTTCAGCATCATCTACGGGGTAATCGGCCGCACCTTCGACGCCTCCCGGCGCAGCCAGGCACTGGGTATCGCCGGCGCTGCCGGCTCCTTCGGCCAGTTCGTCATGCTGCCCTACGGCCAGGCACTCATCTCCGCTATTGGCTGGCTCAACGCGCTGCTCGTGCTTGCCGCGACGCTGACGCTGATCCTCCCGCTGACCTCAGCGCTCGTGGAAAAGCGCGGAAGGGGTGCCGGTCACTCCCAGTCCGCTCTGGAAGCCATGCGCGAAGCATTCGCCCACCGCAGCTTCGTGCTCCTCACTCTGGGATTCTTCGTCTGCGGTTTCCAGGTGGTGTTCATCGGCGTGCACTTTCCTGCCTTCCTTCTCGATCGCGGTCTGAGCGCCAACGACGGCGTCACGGCGCTGGCCCTGATCGGGCTGTTCAACATCGTCGGGACCTACACTTGCGGCTGGCTGGGTGGGCGCTACAGCAAGAAGTATCTGCTTGCCGCGCTCTACCTGTTGCGCAGCGCGGCGATTGTCGTCTTCCTCGCACTGCCCGTAACGCCGCTGTCGTCGGCCGTCTTTGCCGCCACCATGGGCCTGTTGTGGCTCGGCACGGTGCCGCTGACCAACGGGCTGGTGGCGCAGATCTTCGGTGTGAGCCATCTGTCCATGCTGTCCGGGTTCGTCTTCTTCAGCCACCAGATCGGTAGCTTCCTCGGCGTCTGGCTCGGCGGTTACCTGTTCGACACCACCGGCTCCTACGAGCTGGTGTGGGTTATCGCCATCGCGTTGGGCGTGGCCGCGGCCGTCGCCAACTGGCCCATTGACGAGCGGCAGATCGAGCGGCCGGAGCCGGTGCGCGGGCTGGCGTAACCGGCAGGAGGATAAGCGGTCGGGTCGGATAATTCAGAATAACCTCTTGCGAAACAGCACCCCTAGCGTCACCGCTCCGGCGGCGAGGATCAGCGTCATCACCCACCAGAACGAGGTGCCGCCCTCGGTGCCGGGCAGTCCGGCAACGTTCATGCCGAAAATTCCGGTAATCAACGTCATGGGCAGGAACACCGCGGTGAGGACTGCGAGCAGATAGAGGTTGCGGCTGGTTGCCTCTGCCAGCCGGGCGGCAAGTTCGTCCTGCAGCAGCTTCGCCCGTTCGTGCAGCTCGTGCATGTCGTCTACGAGAAAGACCAGGGAGTCGTAGACCTCCCGGAGGAACTCGCGGTCCTGCGCCTGCATCCACGCCGGCGGGCGCTCGACTAGCTTGCGCAGGGCAGCGCACTCGGGCGTGAAGTGCCGCCGAACCCGCGCACACAGGCGCCGGATCCGGCCGAGGTGCTCGCGCTGTCTGGCGACGCGGCCGCCGAGGATCTGATCCTCGATGTCGTTAACCTCCTCGACAACCGCGCCCAGCAGCGTGCGCAGGGCGTTCGAGCGCAGTTCGAACAGCGACACCATGAGGGCGATGCCGCTGTCGGCACCCAGTCCGGCGCGCAACGCCGAGCGTAGCTCATCGGTAGTCTTCAAGGCATGGCGCCGTACGCTGAGCAGCAGGCGCGGCGTCACGTAGGCCCACAGGCTTTCCACCTCGGACGGATCGGATTCGTGGTCGAAGGTGAGGTCGTGAATCACGACCACCAGGCCTTCTGCAGTGGCCTCGACCCGGCAACGGGTGTCGCGCTCGGCGATCGCATCGCGCAGCGAATCCGGAATGAGGCGCGTGGCGGCGAGCCAGCGCTGGACATGCGCGTTGTTGCGGCTGAAATGCAGCCACATCACCGAGTCGGGCGAGGCCAGAGCGTCGGCGGCTTCGCGGGCGAGCAATTCCCTCGCCGCCGTCCCGCGTGCCATCTGGAACGCGCAGATCAGCCCGTCCTGGGGAATGGGGGATTCCTCGACGAGGCGTGATGTCTCAGGCACGGGCTGGGCTGGCACTGGCATGCACAGTCGGAAACGGTTCGGCCTGCCCGTTTTCGCAGCTTTGTGTTGCAGAAATGTGAACGGCCGGGGTGATCCGGCCCCGCCACATCGGCAGTGCCGATTCTCAGGTGACGCCTGCGGCGCGCGCGCCGGCGCTCAGTCCCTCAGCATTTCCCCGACAACCGCACCATCCACCGTTCCCGCCGGCGCCACACCCAGCAGGTACATGATGGTCGGCGCGACGTCGATGTTGCGCACCAGCGACAGCTTCGCGCCGCGCCGGATGTCGGGACCGGCGGCGAACAAGCTCGCACTCATGGACGGCAATTCCGAGTCGTGGCCGTGAGCGCCGTAGAAGTTCGGCACCGAGAATATCGTCGTGGCGGTGCTGAAGGCAGGATCACCGAGACGGGCGACGCCGGGACTTTGTATGCCGTCGAAATTGTAGCCTTCCGCCATCATGGCGAAGATATCGCCGGAGTCCTGGCCGATCTCATCGCTCGTGCATCGCCCCGGGCCTGCAGCACATGTGAGGGGGCGGGTGGCGACGTGGGAGAATATCCTGCCGCCGGGGTGCGAGTAGTTGAAGTTCGGGTTCGGGTCGGCGGCTTTCCTCAGGATGTCGGCGATTTGCGCCACCAGGGCCGGATACTCTGCGGTGCTGACCGTGCCGCCGGCCTCGCGGCCTTGCAAGTTCACATAGACATGAGCCGCGGGGCCGGTGGTGCGGATGCCGATCCTGCTTGTGTCGATGCCAGCGTTGGCGAGCAGGTTGCGCAGGCTGACCGCGGTGTGGAACGGCGCCATCCCGTGATCGGACACAACGACGACGTTGCTGCGCGGCGCACCCCGCCAACCGTAGCCGATCGCATCGATGATGGCCTGGACGGCCTTGTCTGCCTGCTGATAGGCAAACCTCAGGTATCGGTCATAGCGACGTATCTTCGCGCGGTCCTGCCCGGTGGCGCCGGCCGGCCGGCCGGCAGAGCCGATGCTCGTGGGATCGAGGGGATTGGTCGCCTGGCGCGGATCGGTCAAGGTGAACTGGTGTCCCGAGCCGTCCGGCTGCTCGATGTAGATCATCACCAGGTCTGCGTCCGCGTTGCGGCGGATCGCGTGCAATGCGATTGCGGTCTGGTAAGCGACAAAGGTGCGAACCTGATCGGAATACATCGCCTCCAGCTCTGCGTCCGGAAACGCGGTGAAGCCAGGGCTCAGCCGCTCTGGAATGCGGTAGTCCGGCTGTGGCGCCCAGAAACCGGCGTTCTCGTTGATGTCCTCGACGCTGGCGAGTACCGGGGCGTTGCGCGGGATGTAGTTCGCCGCATAGCGGGCGAAGCGCACCGTCGACAGGTCGGGCGCCAGATGGCTGACGAAATAGGCCGTGCCGATCCGGTTGCCGGTTCCTTCCAGATAGAAGCGCGCCGAACGCTGACCCGCCTTGAGGTAGGCCGGACCCGTGGCGGGCAGCGCGAAGGGACCGGCGGAAATTCCCTGCGCCGCATCGGAGAACACCAGCGTGTCATAGTTGACGACATGGTCGTCGGTGGAATCGAGGGCCGCGACGCGGATGTCGAAGCGGCGATCGAGCGTAGCGGTCGCGCTGGTGCCGCAGGTGGCCGCGGTGGACGATGCGCAGTGGAAGGTCTCCACCGGCGCGACGCGTACCGGGCTGAAGGAGCGACGGCCGGCGGCGGCGAGCTGAGCCAAGAGTTCCGGAGTGGCGTCGGCAAAGCTGGCAGCACTGAGCTGAAAACCCGTGGCACTCAACCCGCCGAAAGCACCGAAGGGCACGGTGTAGTCGGTGATGCGGGTCGGGTCCGGTGCCTGCACCGATGCGCCGCCGATGCGGACGTCTGCCCCGTCTGCACCCGGCCAGGTCGCGGTGACGACTTTCTTGCCGGCGGCGCGCAGCCGCACCCAGAGCGGCTCGGCTGTCGGCGTCGCGGCCGGGCCGATGGGGCTCAGCTGGTAACCGCCGATGGGTGCGGCGAAACCGCTGATGCTCGTGCCGATGGCGGCCGCCACGGGATGGAAGGTATTGGCCGGTATGTCGTTGCGGACTGCCGTCGAGCCGGTGGCGATCGCGATGTGGGAAACGGCGGTTACCGAGGGCGTCGCGGTGACATTTTGCTCGGCATGCGTGCCCGTGGCCTTGAGAAGACCGATACCCCTGCCCGCCGGCAGCGTGCCCTGGCGCAGATACTTGTTGATGAGATCCGGCCGGGCGCCATCCAGGGAGATGAGGATCACCTTGGGTACCTGCGGTAGCCGGCCATGGATCTGGCGCGGGAAGTCATCGGGCTGTAAAGCGCCTCTCGTCAGAGTACTGTCGGATTCGCCGTGTGCAAGTGGCGACGCGCACAGGGCTATGAATAGCGCGCCGAGGGCAGGCGGATGACGCAGGTGCATGACGGGTCTCCAGGACGACGATCGAGGACCGGACGGGCTGCCGGGGCGCTGCTCATGCTAGGGGCCGAAGATGAAGGCCCGTGGACAAAATGAAGAAGAATTTTGGAAATCCCTCGCGGCGGTGGGTGAGCGCCGGGGCGCCCACTGGCAAGCGCAAAGAAAAAAAACGAGGGCCGAAGCCCTCGCAGACCCACAGAGAGATCGTTGCGGCAAGGCGCGTCAGTTGCCGCCGCCTCCACCCGTCAGTGGCTCGGGCAGTTCGATCACGATGAACTCGTTGTCATCGGGCTGCTTGGAGCCGACGTGGCGACCGACGCTGAAGGGATAGTTGTTGTCGTTGATGACGCCGATGGTGTTGCGGCCCAGAAGTACGACATCCTCGATGGTGACGAAGGGGAACGCGAACTGCGGACCTACGCCGACGTCGCCTGGCTGTGCGGGCTGGCTGATGCCGTAAGGATCGGCGATCTTCATCAGATCGACCAGCGGCTGCTTGTCCACCGCCTCGCCGTCGCCTTGCAGCGTGATGCGGAAGATCTGCTTGAAGCCGTTGAGATCGCCTTGCGTGCCGTCGCGTTCGATCACCAGGCCATGCCAGCGATCGGTCAGGATGAAGTCGCCGATATTGGTGCCGCGCGCGTCCAGGGGATATCTGAACTGGCGGCCGGTGTAGTGCCGGTGGCGGACGTCGAACTCGTGAATGAGCAGCGCTCTGGGGTCATCGCCGGCGAGCGGACGCTCCAGCAGCGGATAGAGCTTGCGGCCATTGGGCGAAACCGCCATCCCTTCGAAGCCGCCGCTGCGTTCGGCGCGGAACGGCTGCTCTGCGACGGTGACGCGGTAGGGCCAGTACAGGCCGGCCAGCCAGGGCGTGTTTTCGCCGTCCTCGTCCTGCAGATTGGTGCCGTCGTCGCTGTCCGGGCCATTGTAGATGGGGAAATCACCGAACAGATAAACGGTGCGGATCTTGGGGAAGCGCGTCTGGACCCGAAGCAGCGTGCGGAAATCGAAGCTCTGGATGTCGGCGCGCGCCTCGAGTCCGTTGGCGGCGATGACGCCGGCAAGGGTATCGGCCATCTGCGCCGGTCCCGCCGTGCGCTCCTTGTAGGCGTTGCCGTGGCCGTCCTTGTCGGAGCGCGGATTTATCTTCGTTTCGATGTTGAAGCGCACCTGCTCGGCATTCTTCACCCGCTTCGCCGCGTCCGCGTGGTTTTTTCCGGCGCCATTGCGATGGTAGTCGATGTAGGCGGCGACCAGATCGAACACGTCCTGGGTGGTCGGCATGACGTAGGGATCGATGTAGCCCTTCTTCTTCGCCAGCGCGACCGACACGGGGGAGAGCGCCGGATCCTTCACCTGGCTGGGACCGCGGAACAGATTGTCGCAGATGAACGTCTTCTGTATTTCGGTGCGTGTCAGGTCCTTGATCAGCACCTCCTGGTCGAACGTGTACGGCTTGCCGTCGGCACGGCGACACTTCTGCGCCTCGACATACGGATCATGCTTGAGGATGGCAATGCCGTCCTTGGTGATGCCGGTGTCGAACTCCAGGGTGGTCATCAGATGATCCAGCGCCACCTCCATGGCGGGCAGGGTATTCTCCGGCCGCAGGTTGCGCCCGCCGCGGTGACCTTGAGCGTCGAATTTGCCGCTGTCGATCAGGCCGTCGGTCGTGAGATAGTCGCCCGGCTTGCCGTCGCCGTTGGCGTCGAATTCCTTCACTGCTTCCAGCAGCAGATCCGGGCGATCGGAGATGATGCCCGACACGCCGGCCTTCATCAGCTCGAGCATGCGCAACTTGTCGTTCACCGTCCAGGTGACGACAGAATAACCGGCACTCTTGATCGAGCGGATGTCGAAGACGTCGCTGGCGGCAGGCTTCAGGTCGGCTGGCGAATTCTTGCCCCGGGCATAGTGCGCATTGGGGTCGGACTTCACGCCCAGTGCCGAGTCGTCGTACTTGAGCATCACGTGGTAGGGAGAGAACACCGGGGTGCGCGCGTTGCCGTGCTTGCGGGCGTGCGCCCGTACCGCGTTCATGATGCGCACCGCGCTGGCTTCCTCGTTCAACGGACTTTGCGGCGAGCGTATTTCCTGTCCTGGATTGGCGAAGTCGGGCAGGGGAATGGGCGCCTCCAGCACCTTGCCTCGGGCGTCTGTGTGCAGCAGGAACGGTCCGAACTCGTCGCCGAACCACAGGGTCCCGTCGGCCGCGCGCTGCATGGACTCGATGTCGAAATCGGCGCCGGTCAGCACGCGGGATTTGGTGAAGTGGTTGGTGATGGCGAAGGGTACTTTATGGTCCGGGTCACGCAGCTCGAAGTAGTCCAGCACCTGGATCGTGCCGGAGCCGCCGTGGCGCGCTTTGAAATCCGGCCGGATGCGATACACGCGCAGGTTGTAGTCGGCGGAGTTCTCCAGCGAGCCGTAACCATTGTCGGACATCACCAGGAAGCTGCCGTCGCCGTTCTTCAGCACGGCGGAAAACCCCTGCACCGGCTGCTTGTCCTTGAACGGCACGGTGCGCCCGTTGGTACTGCCTGTAATGTACTGGCCCGAGGTGGGCCCCGAGGCAAAGGTGTCCGCCGGCAGGATTGCGCGCCCCACCAGCGTATTCTCCGTAGCCCCGGCGCCGCTCGCGAAGGCGGCAAGCGCCGCGAGTTGCAGCGCTATGACTGTGCGCTTCCAATTTGTTTGCATTCATGGCTCCCGCATCGTCGTTGATCTGAGTGAGGCGCTGCCACCGCGCGTTCGGCCGGCGCGACCCAAGCGGCATGTTCGGCGAAGTTCGTTTAAGGACAATGACCGGGACTTTACGAATCGTGGACAACGTTGAGTCACGCGTAGAGAAGACCGTTGCCGGCATCCGGTACGGCACGACGTTGTGCTATGTTTCGTTTCGATGGAAGCGGTCTTTCGCGTTCACGCTGTGTCCAAGGTCTATCGCATGGGCGAAGTGGAAGTGCATGCCCTGCGCGGAGTGGACCTCGATCTGTTCGCCGGCGAACTGGTGGTGCTGCTCGGCGCCTCCGGCAGCGGCAAGTCCACCCTGTTGAATATTCTCGGCGGGCTGGACACGCCGTCCAGCGGCGAGGTGCTCTACCTCGACCACAACCTCACCGCCGCGGGCGACGAGGCGCTGACGCGCTTTCGCCGCGAACACGTCGGTTTCGTGTTTCAGTTCTACAACCTGATCCCGAGCCTGACGGCGCTGGAGAACGTGGCGCTGGTGACGGAGATCGCCGACAAGCCCATGGCACCCGCCGAGGCGCTGCGCCTGGTGGGTCTGGGTGAGCGCCTGCATCACTTTCCGGCCCAGCTTTCCGGCGGCGAGCAGCAACGCATCGCGGTGGCGCGGGCGGTTGCCAAGCGGCCGGACGTGCTCCTGTGCGACGAGCCGACGGGCGCTCTCGACTATGCCAGCGGCAAAGTGGTGCTGGAGGTGCTGGAGCGGGTGAATCGTGAGCTGGGCACTCTGACCGCGGTGATCACCCACAACGCCGCCATCGCCGCCATGGCCGACCGTGTGATCCGCATCTCCAGTGGGCAGATCACCGAAGTCCGGCGCAACGAGACGAAGTTGTCGCCGGCGGAGCTGTCGTGGTAAGCGCCCTCGATCGCAAGCTCCTGCGCGATCTCCTGCATCTGCGCGGCCAGATTCTCGCCGTCGCGCTGGTGGTCATGTGCGGCATCGCCGTCTTCGTAACGATGCGCGGCATGTACGAGACGTTGCTACGGGAGCGCGACGACTATTACGCACGCTACCGCTTTGCCGAGGTGTTCGCTGCCGTCAAGCGCGCACCGGAATCGCTCGCCGCGCGCATCGCCGCATTGCCCGGCGTGGCGGCGGTGGACACAGGCATCGCCTTGGAGGTGACGCTGGATGTGCCGAACCTTACTGAACCGGCCACCGCCCTGCTGATCTCGGTGCCCGATCGCGGCGCGCCGCGGTTGAACGACCTGCACATCCTGCGCGGCCGCGCGTTGGCCCCCGGCGCCCGGGACGAAGTGCTGGTGAGCAAGGCTTTCGCCCAGGCCAATGGGCTGGAGCCGGACGCCACGCTGGGCGCGGTGGTCAACGGTCGCTGGCAGAAGCTGCGTATCGTGGGCATCGCCATCTCGCCGGAATACATCTACGTATTGCGCCCGGCCAGCGGCCTGCCGGACGACAAGCGCTACGGCATACTGTGGATGGGCCGTGAGGCTGTCGGCCATGCCTATGATATGGACGGCGCCTTCAACCGCGTGGCCCTGACGCTCGCCCGCGGCGCCTCGGAGCGGGAGGTCATCGACAGTCTCGATTGCCTGCTGGCGCGCTATGGCTCGCTCACCGCCTATGGCCGCGAAGATCATCTGTCGAACAAGGTGATCGCCGACGAGATCAACCAGGACAAGATCTACGGCTTCGTCGTCTCCGGCATATTTCTCGGCGTGGCGGCGTTCATCATCAATATCGTTATGACGCGGCTTGTTGCCACGCAGCGCGACCAGGTTGCGGTGCTCAAGGCCTTCGGCTACAGCAACGCCTTCGTTGGCTGGCACTACCTGAAGATGGCGCTGGTGGCAGTGGTGCTCGGCGCGGCCCTGGGCGTGCCGCTGGCCGCCTGGCTGGGCGCGATGCTGGCCGGCATCTATCGCGATTTCTTTCACTTTCCGCGACTGGAGTGGTCGCTCAGTCCCGCCGGCCTCGTGGTGGCATTGGCGATGACGTTGCTGGCCGCCACGCTCGGCGCCTGGGGTGCGGTGCAGCGCGCCGTACGCCTGCCGCCGGCGGAGGCGATGCGGCCCGAGCCGCCGCCGCGTTTCCAGCCCACCATCATCGAGCGCATGGGATTCGAGCGCTGGTTGTCCATTGCCGAGCGCATTATCGTCCGCAATCTCGAGCGGCGGCCGTGGAAGGCGGCGCTGTCGGTGCTGGGCATTGCCCTGGCGGTGGCCATCCTGGTGGCGGGGCGTTACGGTATGGACGCGCTGGATTACATCATCGATATCCAGTTCCGCATGGCCCAGCGCGAGGACGTGATGCTGGAATTCTCCAATCCGCTGTCCGGGCAGGTGCGCCACCAGGTGGCGCACCTGCCCGGCGTGCTGGCGGTGGAGCCGTTCCGCTACGTGCCGGTCAAGCTGCGCCATGGCCATCGTAGCCGGCGCGCCGGCATTCTCGGGCTGCAGCCCGGAGGCGACCTGCGCGCCATCGTCGATCTGGATCGAACGCGCATCGCGCTGCCGGCGGAAGGGCTGCTGATGTCCGCCAAGCTCGCCCGCAGTCTGAACATTGTGCCCGGCGAACACCTCACCGTCGAGGTTCTGGAAGGCGAGCGCGCGGTGGCGGATCTGCCCGTGGCCGCTCTCGTGGATGATCTTGTCGGCGTAAGTGTGTATATGTCGGCGCCGGCATTGAACCGGCTTACGGGCGAGGGCAATAGTTTCTCCGGCGCCCTCGTCACGGTGGACCCGCGGCGGCGCGCTGATCTCTACGCGGAGCTGAAGCGCCTGCCGGCGGTGCGCGGCGTAAGCGTCAAGGAAGCGATGCTGGCCAATTTTCGCGACATTATCGCCAGGAGCCTGACGGTGCAAACGATGATGAACATTTTGTTTGCTACCGTCATCGCCTTCGGCGTCGTCTACAATTCGGTGCGCATTGCGCTCTCGGAACGCGGGCGCGAGCTTGCTTCGCTGAGGGTGCTGGGCTTCACCCAGCGCGAGGTGGCCGTCATGCTGCTGGGCGAGCAGGCGCTGCTGACCCTTCTGGCCATACCGGTGGGATTTGTCGTCGGCTTTGGCATCTGCGCCGCGGTGGCCGCCGCCATCAACGCGAGCCAGGAAACATTCCGCATGCCGCTGGTGTTGAGCACGCAGACCTTCGGCTTCGCGTTCACCGTGGTGGGCATCGCCGCGCTGGCATCCGGGCTGGTGATCTGGGGACGTTTGCAGCGCATGGATCTGGTGGCGGTGCTGAAGACTCGTGAATAGTGATGACGAAGCGGGCGCGTTGCGTACCCCCATGTCGCGGGCACGAAACATGAAGAACAATTGGAAACGCCTCTCCTACGCAATCGCCGGCCTTGTGATTCTGGCGCTGCTCGTATGGGCCTTCATTCCCGAGCCGCTCCTGGTGGAGATGGCGACGGCCGCGCGCGGCCCGCTGCAGATCACGGTGGACGAGGATGGCGAGATTCGTGCCCACGACCGCTACGTCATCGCCGCGCCGGTGGCGGGCCGCCTGATGCGCATCGACCTGCGCGAAGGCGACAAGGTGGCCGCGGAACAGATCGTCGCCCGCATCGCGCCACAGCCGCTTACCGTGCGCGAGCGCGAGGAACAGGTGGCGCGCGTTGCCGCTGCCGAGGCACTGCAGCGCGAGGCCGAGGAGCGCCTGCGTCGCGCCCAGTCCGATTACGAGCAGGCGGGCCGCGAGCGCGCGCGCATCGAGCGCCTGGTGCGCGAGAATTTCGTCTCGCCCCAGGCGGCCGAGCAGGCGCACGTCGTTGAGACAACGAAGCAAAACGATGTCGAAGCGGCGCGCTTTCACGCCCGCTCGGCCGCCGCCGACGTGCGCGCGGCGCGCGCTGTCCTGCGCGTCACCGCCGCCTCGCCGCTGGTGGACGTTCGCGCGCCCGTGGCCGGCGCCGTGTTGCGTGTGAATGACCGCAGCGAGCGCATCGTCGCCCCCGGTGCGCCGCTGCTTACGATCGGCGATCCGTCGCGCTACGAGGTGGTGCTCGACGTGCTGTCCACCGACGCGGTGAAGGTCACGTCCGGCATGACCATGCTGGTGGAGAACTGGGGCGGCGGCAGGACGCTGCGCGCTAAGGTGCGCGTCGTGGAACCTGGCGCGTTCACCAAAGTGTCTGCGCTGGGCGTCGAGGAGCAGCGGGTGAACGTCGTGGCCGACCTGATCGACCTGCCCGGCCCGCTGGGCGATGCATATCGGGTCGAAGGCCGAATTGTCATCTGGGAGGCGGCCGACGTGCTCAAGGTTCCGGTGAGCAGCCTATTTCGCTACAGCGACGGCTGGGCGCTGTTCGTGGTCGAGCAGGGGCGGGCGCACCGGCGCAGCGTCGGCGTCGGACAGCGCAACGCCGTCGAAGCGGAGATCGTCCAAGGGTTGGACGCGGGTGCGGTGGTGGTGCGGCATCCGCCGAACAAGCTGGAGGACGGGATGCGGGTGATGGTGGTGAAGTGATGGTGCCTGCGTCGGAGGCGCCGACCGTTGCCTATGGCCGGCGCGGGTGGAGCATTTCCCTACTGCAGGGATGCCGATGCATGCCTGTCGCCGGTGGAGGTTTCGCGGCGGGTGAGACGGGTCCGAGGCGGTGGGCAGCGTTCTTTGCCCCTAACATGCGCTGCCGGGGCGCTGCGACGCGGGGCCCGGCCAACATTGTCAGTCGTCGCATGACATCAAGCGTCGCACCCGCGGCGGGCGGGAAGCGTCCGTCCGCACCTGATCGCGCAGCATGTCCAGCTCGGCGCGGAACGCGGCGAGCCAGGCGATTACCGCGCGCGTGAGGCTGATGGGATTCGGCACTTCCGGCAGCGCCGGTGTGGCGGCATCATGCACTTTCGTGGGGGGCATGGCTTGGCCTCGTACGATGCAGACCAAAGCGATAACGGCGGCGCAGTCGCGGACCTTAGCGCAAGGACGGAACCTCGATGTTCTCCGCGGCAGTGCCGGGAAGCGCCTGACGGGAAGCGCGTACGCCGGTGACGCCGCCGGTGCCGCGCTGGGCGAACACGCGACGGCGTGAGGACGTCAGAACGGCAGTTTTGCCGCAGGCCTTGCCTGGGTGAGGACGCGCCGGAAGTTGTCCTGAATGCGGTTCAGTGCTGCCTCGTTGTCGGCCTCGAAGCGCAGCACGACCACAGGGGTAGTGTTCGAGGCGCGTGCCAGACCGAAGCCATCGGCATACTCCACGCGCAGCCCATCGATGGTAATGATGTCTTTGGCACCCTCGAATCTCGCGTTCTTCTGCAGCTCGGCGATGAGCGCGTGCGGTTCGCCCTCCTTCATCTGCAGGTTGAGCTCCGGCGTGCTGACCGAGTCCGGCAGCGCCTTGAGCACGGCATTGGCATCGGGTGAGCGAGACAGGATTTCCAGCAGCCGTGCGCCGGCGTACAGCCCGTCATCGAAGCCGTACCAGCGCTCCTTGAAAAAGACGTGCCCGCTCATCTCGCCCGCGAGCGGCGCGCCGCTCGCCTTCATCTTGGCTTTGATCAGCGCATGCCCTGTGTTCCACATCGTGGGTATGCCACGACGTTCGCGGATCCAGGGAGCAAGATTGCGCGTGCACTTCACGTCATAGACGATCTCGGCGCCGGGATTGCGTGAAAGCACATCGGCGGCGAAGAGCATCAACTGGCGGTCGGGATAGATGATGTGGCCGTCCTTAGTCACCACGCCCAGGCGGTCGCCGTCGCCGTCGAAGGCGAAGCCCAGTTCGGCGTCGGTTTCCTTCAGGGTGCGGATCACATCCTCGAGGTTTTCCGGCTTGGAGGGATCGGGATGGTGATTGGGGAAGTTGCCGTCGACCTCGCAGAACAACTCGACTACCTCGCAGCCGAGGGCGCGGAACAGCTTCGGCGCGATATCGCCAGCGACGCCATTGCCGCAGTCCACCACCAGCTTAATTGGCCGCGCAAGCTTGACGTCGTCGACGATGCGCGCAACGTAAGCGTCACGCACGTCGGCCTGCGAGATCTTGCCGCTGCCTTGGGCGAGCTCGCCGGTTTCGATGCGCTTGCGCAGACCCTGAATGGTCCCGCCCGAAAGGGTTTCGCCCCCGAGCACCATCTTGAAGCCGTTGTACTCGGGCGGGTTGTGGCTGCCAGTGACGCTGATGGCGCTGTCGGTGTTGAGATGGAAGCCGGCAAAATAGCTCACCGGCGTCGGCACGCATCCGATGTCGATGACATCGACGCCGGCGGCGCAGATGCCTTCGGCCAGCGCCTGGGCGAGTTCCGGACCCGACAGGCGGCCGTCGCGGCCAACGGCGACGGACTTCTGGCCGCGGGCGCGCGCCTCGGAACCGATGGCGTGGCCGATGGCGCGCACGCTGTCCGCCGTCAGGGTCTTGCCGACGATGCCGCGGATGTCATAAGCCTTGAAGATTTCCGGCGCGAGAACTTGCATGGGTCTCTCCTCGAACGATCAGCGAATTATCCCACGCCGGTGGTGACGCCTCGCAGGCAATATTTCCTCGCGAAACCGGCGGGCGCTTGGCTGCGTATCAGAGTTGTACCGCGGGCGCGTGGAGTGCCTGCGGCAATAGAGGTGAGATCCGCAATGCGTGTGTTCGTTACCGGTGGCACGGGCTACATCGGGCGCCATCTCATCCCGGCGCTCTTGGGGCGCGGCCACGAGGTCGCGGCGCTGGCACGACCGGAGTCGGCACACCGGTTGCCGGCCGGCTGCCGCGTCGTCGTCGGCAACGCGCGCGACGCGTCGAGCTACGGGGGCCATGTCGGCGATGCCGATACGATGATTCATCTGGTGGGCGTCGCCCACCCGAGCCCAGCCAAAGCGGCGGCGTTTCGCAGCGTCGACCTGGCGTCGGCAAGACAGGCGCTGGCGGCCGCCCAGGCGGCGAGCGTGCGGCACTTCGTTTATCTGAGCGTCGCTCAACCAGCGCCCGTGATGCGCGCCTACGTCGCTGCTCGCGCCGAGGCGGAAGCCGCGATCCGCGAAAGCGGCCTGGCGGCGACGCTTCTTCGTCCCTGGTACGTACTGGGTCCCGGGCATCGCTGGCCACTACTGTTGCTGCCGGCATACTGGCTGTTCGGCGCGCTGCCCGCCACCCGCGCGGCCGCGCGACGCTTCGGGCTGGTGCACCTCGATCAGATGGTGACGGCGATCGTGCGTGCGGTCGAGGCGCCGCCGCCGGCGGTGCGCGTCGTTGAAGTGCCGGAGATCCGCGCCGCGGCTCAATGACCGCTGAGCGGCGCGAAAAATGCCATTAGGCGTGCGGGCAGCCAGTCGATGTGGCCGGGGAACGGCCCGGAAACGAAGCCGACGTGGCCGCCGTCCGCTGGGAATTCGCAGAGCACGTCCCGGGACACTTCGTTTTCCCGCGGCAGAAACTCCGCCGGCAGGAACGGATCGTTTCGAGCATTGAGCAGCAGCGTCGGCACGCGAATTCGCCCCAGCCAGGGCTTGGCACTGGCGCGCAACCAATAGTCACTCGCGCCTTGGAAGCCGTGCAGCGGTGCCGTCACCACGTCGTCGAAATCGTAGAGCGTGCAGGCGGCGACAAGGCGCTGGCGCTCGTAGAGACCGGGGAAGCGCGCCAGCTTCGCCAGTGCTGCGGGCTTGAGCGTGCGGAGAAAATGCCGGGTGTAGACGCGGTTGAAGCCGCGTTCCAGCGCCCGGCCTGCGGCCGCGAGATCGACGGGCGCGCAGACCGACGCCGCACCGTCGATCACTGCCGTCGCCACGCGCTCCAGCTTGCCGAGCCACTTGAGCAGGGCATTGCCACCCATGGAAATGCCGACGGCAAAGAGCGGCGCATCCGAGTACAGCGTTCGCATGCGGCGCAACACCCAGTCGATTTCCGGCCAGTCGCCCGAATGGTAGGCGCGCGGCAGGCGGTTTGGTTCGCCGCTGCAACCCCGGAAATGGACCACGGCACCGTTCCATCCCCGCGCGTCGAGCGCCCGCATCAGCGCCCGGGCGTAGTGGCTGCGCGCGCTGCCTTCCAGTCCGTGGAAGAGCACCACCAGCGGTGCGCCGGCGCGCGCGGGCAGGAAATCCACGTCGATGAAATCACCGTCCGGCGTTTCCCAGCGGTGGCGCGTCATCGTGGGTATGGATCCTTTGAGGACGAGCGCATAAACCGTCTGGGCATGGCCGCCGCGCAGCCACAGCGGTGGCCGGTAGGTCGAGATCTTGTGGTCCGGCGCTTTCACGGCTGCTCAGGATGATCGGCGCACGCTGGCGGGATTCCACGCCGACGCGGTCCTTGCATATCAATGCAGCGTCTTGGGCCCGTCGCCGGCCACTTCCGTGGTCACCGGCGCCGGCGAAGAGTGATGCACCAGCATTCGCCACCCTTGGGCGCCGCGCAAGTAGACATTGGTGGCGACCATGGCCTGCGGCGGTGCCCGCTCGCCGACGACCGATATGTTCTCGTGCACGCTGTGCACGGACAGCAGCAGTCCCTGCAGATAGACCTGGTGCGATAGTTGAATTTTGAGGCGCTGCGGGCCGCTGAATATCTGGCGCCAGCTCTCCTGCACGACGGCATACCCGGACAGGCGCGGGCCGCCGGGATGCACACAGACGATCTCCTCGTCCTCGGCCCATACCTCCATCATCGCGTCCAGGTCGGCGCGCTGCAATGCGTCGTAAAACGCCGCCTCCACGTCCTGGGGTGAGGCAAAGAATCGCTTCTTGCTCTCCATCGGGGAACTAACGGGCCGACATGAGGGTGAGCTGTGCCGTCGATTGGGTGGCTGGGGCCGGCACACCGGCCTTCGGCAGCCGCGGCAGGATTCGCGCCAGCACCTGCGCCGGATCGATGTCGCGCATGCAGCGAAAGTGACCAAGCGGGCATTCACGCTTGAAGCACGGGCTGCAGTCGATCCCCACGGACAGGACCTCGGCGTGGTCCGACAGGGGCGGTGTATAGCCGGGGCTGGACGAGCCGTAGAGCGCTAACAGCGGCCGGTCCAGCGCTGCCGCCACGTGCATCAATCCCGAGTCGTTGGTGACGACAAACTGGGAGGCGGAAAGCAGATCGATCGCCTGGTCGAGGCTCGTCCGGCCGCACAGATCAATGCAATCGTCCGCCGCGACGGTGGCTATTGCCGCACCCACCGCGGTGTCCTTTGCCGACCCGATCAGCCACACGGCATAGCCGTGGCGGCGCAGGTGCCGTGCGAGTTCAGCGAAGTATTCGGCCGGCCAGCGCTTTGCCGGTCCGTATTCGGCACCCGGACAGAAAGCGACCGCCGACGGCGCCGTGCCGTCGAGGCCGAGCGCCGCAAGCGTCGCGCCACGTGCTTCCTTATCGACCCGGAGCCGCGGACGGGGCAGGGGGCGGGCCAGAGGCACGCCGGGTGCTTCGGCCAGTTGAGCATAGCGCTCGGCGATCTGCGGCAGGGCGCGCTCGTCCAGCTTGTGGACGCGGTTGAGCAGGCCGCGGCGTGCCTCGCCGACGAAACCGACCCGCGCTGGAATGCCGGCGAAAAAGGGCACCAGCGCCGATTTCAGCGAGTTGGGCAGGACGATCGCCTGGTCATAGTGCGTGCGTGCCAGCCTGCGTGCGAGCCGCCAGCGATCGCCGAGGCGCCGCTCGCCGTGGCCGAAGGGATTGTCGATAACGTGCGCGACCTCGGGCATGCGCCGCAGCAGCGGCGCCACGTAGGACGGCGCCATGACATCGAGCTGCAGTTCGCGATACCTCTCGTGCAACCGCATGAACAGTGGCTGCGCGGCAACGGTATCGCCGATCCACGAAGGCGCGACGACCAGCACCCGTAAGCGATTGATCCTCACCGTGCGCCCCTAGCAGGCTGATGCAAAACTAGTGTGGAACGCGTCTGCGGCGTTCTCGCGCGCCAAAATGCTCGCCGTACTCGCCTTGTACTGTCTCGCATGTTGGTTCGCTGCGGCCTTGCAGCAGCCTGCCAGGTACCCGCGCTTCAGTGATGTCCCTTCGGCCGCTCGCCGGCGAACACGTAGCGGGTGCCGCAATAGGGACAGGCGGCTTCGCCCGCCTTGAGCACGTCCAGAAACACGCGCGGATGGCGCGCCCATAACGGCGCATCCGGCATGGGGCAATGAAGGGGCAGATCGTGCGCAGTCACCTGTACTTCGCGCAACTTGTCTTTGTTTTCGGACATTGTTCTCGTCTCCCTCAGACGGGGGCCAGCCAGTCCGCATGCTCCGGGACTTTGCCATTGACCACGTCGAAAAATCGTTGCTGGATCTTGGTCGTCACCGGGCCGCGCTTGCCGGCACCGATGAGACGGTTGTCGAGTTCGCGTATCGGCGTTACTTCGGCGGCGGTGCCGGTGAAGAAGGCTTCGTCGGCGATGTAGATATCGTCGCGCGTCAGACGCTTGGCGGTGACCTCATAGCCGAGTTCCCGGGCCAACTGTATCACCGAGGCGCGGGTAATGCCCATCAGCGCCGAGGCGATCTCCGGCTCGTAGATGTGGCCGTCCTTGATGACAAACAGATTCTCGCCGGCGCCCTCGGCCACGTAGCCTTCCGTGTCCAGCAGCAGCGCCTCGTCGTAGCCGTGCTCGGTCGCTTCCAGGTTGGCGAGGATGGAGTTGGCATAGGTACCGGAGTACTTAGCGCGGCACATGGAGACATTGACATGATGGCGGGCATAGGACGACGTCTTGACGCGGATGCCTTTCTCCAGACCCTCCTCACCCAGGTAGGCGCCCCAGGGCCAGGCGGCGATGGCCACATGCACGGCCGCGCCCTTCGGGCTGACCCCCATTTTCTCCGAGCCGTAGAACGCGATCGGCCGGATATAGCACGACTCGAGCTTGTTAGCGCGCACCACTTCGATGTGCGCCGCCATCAGCGTCTGCTTGTCGTAGGGGATTTGCATCATGTAGATGTGCGCTGAGTTGTACAGGCGATCCGTGTGCTCGCGCAGCCGGAATATGGCGGTACCGTTGCCTGTCTTGTACGCGCGCAGCCCCTCGAACACGGCCAGACCGTAGTGCAGGGAATGGGTCAGCACATGGGTCGTGGCATTGCGCCAGGGCACGAGTTTGCCGTCGTACCAGATGTAGCCGTCTCGGTCGGCCATGGACATGGGGGTCGTCTCCGAAAATCGCTGGAAAAACGCGATTTTAGCGCAAGTTGAAATGGCCCTGTATGGTCGGAGAGGCTGCGGACGGATTTGTCCGGCCGGGACTGTACTCGACAAACGCGTCCCGGCAAGCTGCTCCCTGCCAATGCGCGGTAAAATTTTATTTTTCCGCAATGCCTGCCGAACGGGAAGTCGTCCCCGATGATCTGGAAGCCTAATGTCACCGTCGCCGCAGTGATCGAGCGTGACGGCAAGTTCCTGTTGGTGGAGGAGGAGACGGATGCTGGTCCGTGCTTCAATCAACCTGCGGGCCATCTGGACGAGGGCGAGTCCCTGCTTACCGCGGTAGCGCGCGAGGTGCTGGAGGAAACCGCCTACCATTTCTCGCCCCAGTTCCTGGTTGGCGTGTACCAGTGGCGCAAGCCGGCAAAGGACGTGACCTATTTGCGCTTTGCCTTCTGCGGCGAGTTGCTCGGCCACGACTTGGATCGCTCGCTGGACGAAGGCATCCTGCGCGCCGTGTGGATGACGCCGGAAGAGCTGGCGGCGGAGAGCAGCCGTCATCGCAGCCCCCTGGTGGGCCGCTGCGTCGCAGACTATCGCGCCGGACGCCGCTACCCCCTGCAACTGATCACCCATTTCGCATGAACCGCTGGGTATCGTTGGCACTTTTCGCCTGGGGGGCATCGGCTGCGGCGACCGAGGAGGTGAGCATCTGCTACAACTACGGCTGCCTGGCGCAGGCGCGCATCGCCTACTCGGACGCGCAGCTGGGCTGGGTGCGCGTCCGCCTGGCGGCGGCACGCGACGCCGCCTCCGAGCGCGTCACGCTTGCCGAAGTCGTTGGCCGTTTCTATGCCTGGGCCGGCCAGCAATCGCCGATCTGGCGCGACAAGGGGGGCGACTTCGCCGACGACGCGGTGGACGGCCGAATGGATTGCATCGATCACGCCGTGTCCACGACCCGGCTGCTGCGCATGATCGAGGCGCGCGGCTGGCTAAAGTACCACCGCGTACTCGATCAGGTCCGGCGGTCGTTCCTGATCATGCAGCATTACTCTGCCGCCATCGAAGAGATCGTTCCCCTGGCGGAGCGGGACAGGCCGCGCGTCACGCAGCACATCGGCGCCGAACGTGGGCCGCAACGCTATGTCGTGGATAGCTGGTTCTTCGACAATGGTGCGCCGGCGCTGATCATGCCCGTGGACGAGTGGCTACGGGGAGGCGGTCCCCATGTCTGAGACGAAGGGTAGGGTCGTCGTTGGCATGTCCGGGGGCGTGGACTCCTCGGTGGCGGCGCTGCTTCTAAAGCAGCAGGGCTGGAAGGTGATCGGCCTCTTCATGAAGAACTGGGAGGACGATGACGACGAGGAGTACTGCTCGACGCGCCAGGATCTGATCGATGTCGTGGCCGTGGCCGACGTCATCGGCATCGACCTGGAAGTGGTGAACTTCTCCGCGGAGTACAAGGAGCGCGTCTTCGGTGAATTCCTGCGTGAATACCGGGCCGGCCGCACGCCCAATCCGGACGTGCTTTGCAACGCGGAAATCAAGTTTCGCGCCTTTCTCGACCACGCGCTGCAACTGGGCGCCGATCGCATCGCCACCGGCCACTATGCCCAGACGCGCAAAGTGCGCACCGAACTCGGCGTCGTCCATCAACTGCTCAAGGCCGAGGACGGCACCAAGGATCAGAGCTATTTCCTCTATCGCCTCAGCCAGGCGCAACTGGCAAAGACACTCTTTCCCCTTGGCCAGCTCTACAAACGCGAGGTTCGCAAGCTTGCCGCCCAGGCCGGGCTCCCGAATCACGCCAAGAAGGACTCCACTGGCATTTGCTTCATCGGCGAGCGGCCGTTCAAGGAGTTCCTCCAGCGCTACCTGCCGGCGCAGCCGGGCGAGATCCGCACCCTCGAGGGCGAGCGAGTGATCGGCCAGCACGACGGGCTGATGTATCACACCATCGGACAGCGCAAGGGGTTGCATGTCGGCGGCATCAAGGGCATGCAGGATGCCGGCGGCGAGCACGAGGCCTGGTACGTCGCTGCCAAGGACATGGAGAAGAACGTGCTCTACGTCGTGCAAGGCCACGACCATCCGGCCCTGCTCAGGGAGCGTCTCACGGCCACCGATTTGAACTGGATCGACGGTGCCGCGCCGCATCCCCACTGGGTCTATACCGCCAAGACCCGCTATCGGCAGGCCGACGCACCTTGCGAGATCGAGGCCGTCGATGCCCAGCGCTGCGAGATCGCCTTCGCCGCGCTGCAATGGGCAGTGACCCCGGGGCAGTCGGTCGTGTTGTACGAATCCACGGTGTGCCTGGGCGGCGGCATTATCGTCTGAGCGATGGGCGTGCATCGCGTCGGCGTAGCGCTTGTTGCGATGTTGCTTGCACGTTCCGGCTCGGCGCAGGGGCGCGCCCGTCCCTGTTCGCGAGCAGTGGTCGCCGCGGAATGGCCGCGCGAGGCGGTCATGCGCCGCTACGATATGAACGGCTTCGAGCGCGACACGGAAATCACGGAGTTGTTTTTCGCCATAGACCCGGGGCTGTTCGCGGTCAAGGCCTGGCAGCACCACCAGCAGCCAGAAAGCGGGCGCGTGATTTTCCTGCGCATCCTCGGTCACGTCGAACCGCCGCGATGAGGCGACGGTTCGCGGCGACACTCCAGTGATGCCATGCGCATGGCCGGTGCCGTACTGGGCATGTTGCTGCTGTTGCGCGCGAGCGCTGCGATGAGCGAGGTGCTGGCCGGGAATGGTGCTCCCACGCGCGACGTCCCGCTCGCCCAGCGCTTGCACGCGCACGTCGTCAAGCTCGCGACGCAGATCGGCGAGCGCAATGTTTTCCGTCCGCAGGCGCTGCACGCCGCAGCCGACTACATCCGCGGGCAGTGGGCGGCGCAGGGCTTCGAGGTGCGGTCCCAAACCTACGTCACGCACGGTGTGACGAGCGAGAACCTGGAAGTGACCGTGCGTGGCCTAATCCGGCCGGACGAGATCCTGCTCGTCGGCGCCCATTACGACACGGTGCGCGGCAGTCCGGGCGCCGACGACAATGCCAGCGGCGTGGCAGCGCTGCTGGAGCTGAGCCGCGGCCTGGCGGCGGCCCGGCCCACGCGCAGCCTGCGCTTCGTCGCCTTCGTGAACGAGGAGCCGCCGTTCTTCTACTGGGGCGAGATGGGCAGCGGCGTCTATGCCAAAGCCGCGCGCGCCCGGGGCGATGACATACGGCTGATGATCTCGCTGGAGATGCTCGGCTGTTACAGCGACCGGCCCGGCAGCCAGCGCTATCCGCCACCGTTCGGCTTCTTCTACCCGGACCAGGGCAACTTCATCGGTTTCGTATCGAACCGGGCGTCGCGCCGCCAACTCAAGGAACTCGTGGCCGCATTTCGGCGGCACTCGGAATTCCCCGTCGAGTCGCTGGCCACGTTCTCCTTCGTGCCGGGCGTGGCCTGGAGCGATCAACTCTCCTTCTGGCGCGAGGACTATCCGGGCGTGATGATCACCGACACCGCCTTCTTTCGCTATGGCCACTATCACAGCGCCACGGACACGCCGGAGAAGCTCGACTACGCGCGTATGGCGCAGGTGGTGATGGGATTGCAGGCGGCGCTGGCCGATCTCGCCTCGCGGTGAGCGCCATGCTTGGCATGCGCCCGCCCGTCCTCGAACTCGCGAAGGTGCTCGTCCTGGCCCTGCTCGTGGCGGGCTGCGCCGCGCTGCCGGCAGGCGAGCGAACCGTGCCGCCGCGCGACGCCCACGAATTGGCGCGCTGCGAGCAGCTCTATGCTGCCGCCGATGCCGCGGTTGCCGGCGCCGGCGTCGGGGATGCACAGGATGCACGCGTCGAAGGCTTTCGGTACCTGCGCGTCAACCGCACGCTGGCGGCTATCGCGCGCGACGACCTGCATGACGAGGCATTCCACTCCTGGGTGGAAAGTCTCGCCGCGCTGGACCGGACGGCGCGGGCCTACGAGCTGGCGAACCTGGGCCCGCAGGCGTCGGAGCGGTTCCCGCTGAAGGAACTGCGGGCGTGCGCGACGAAGCTGCGCGAGGCCGATCTAGCCGATCCGGCGACACGGCAACTGATGCGCAGCCGGGCCCGCGTTCCCGACGACTACGAATTGTGGCAACGCGTCGTCGGTGTCTATCCCCTGACCATGCTGCCGTTCTCCGCCGGCGTGTCGGCCTGGCAGCGGCGGACGACGAAGATTTTTGCGCAGCCGTTCGAGCATCTGCCCGTCGCCGGTCGGCGGGTGCGCTACGAGCCGGCCAACATGGCGCGCGTCGACGCAGCCGACGCGCAGCCGCCGTTCCAGGGCGCACACGACGACCCGCTTGGCATGCCCCTGCCGCACGCGGCGACACTGCAGCGGCTACTCGTTGCCTACGCTCCCGCGTTCGAGGTGGACGAAATGGATGAGCACGACCGTATCGGCGCGCCCACTTGGGGACAGGGTGGTCGCATCGAGGTAGACACGGCGCGGCCGACGGTCTTTTCGCGTGTGGCGCATACGCGCTATCGGGGGACGACGCTGCTCCAACTTGTATACGCCGTCTGGTTTCCGTCGCGGCCGCGCGAGCCGGGGATCGATCTGCTCGGCGGGCATCTCGACGGGCTGATCTGGCGCGTCACGCTGTCGCGCGACGGGCTGCCGCTGGTCTATGACACCATCCACAACTGCGACTGCTATCACCTGTTCTTCCCGACCGCACGCGCCGAGCTGCTGGCGCAGCCGGCCACGCTTGAGGAAGTCGCGTTCGCGCCCCAGCGTCTGCCGGCCGTGGCGCCGGGCGAGCAGCTCACCGTCCATATCGCCGCACGCACCCACTATATCCGGCGTATCACCATTGAATCGCCGGCAACGGGCGAGCGGCGGGGCTACGTCATGGCGGCCGACGACGAACTGCGGTCGCTGCCCCGCCCCGAGGGCGGGCGGCGCAGCCTGTTCGGGCCCGACGGCATCGTTGCCGGTACGAGCCGGGGGGAGCGTTTCTTCTTCTGGCCCATGGGTGTACGCGATCCCGGCGCCATGCGGCAATGGGGACGGCACGCCACCGCCTTCGTCGGAAGGCGTCACTTCGACGACGCGGATCTGGTCGAGCGTTACTTCGTCTTCCCCTAAGCGCGAAATTGCGTGTCGATTCGCTATGATTGAAACTGGTAGCCGATTCGGGAGGCGCACCGTGCCTGTGACCCTGGAAGACATTCTTGACGCGCGTGAGCGCATCGCCGGCGGTATCTACGAGAGCCCGTGCGTCGAGTCCATTCCGCTGTCGGAGCTGTGTGGCGCGCACATCTATTGCAAGCTCGAATACCTGCAGCGCACCGGCAGCTTCAAGGAGCGCGGCGCGCGCAACGCCCTGCTGCTGCTGGCGCCGGAGCAACAACGCCGCGGCGCCATCTCGGCGTCCGCCGGCAACCATGCTCTGGGCATGGCCTACCATGGCGGCCTGCTGGGCATACCGGTGACGGTGGTCATGCCGCGTTTCGCGCCGCTGATCAAGGTCGCCACCTGCCGCAAACTGGGGGCGAACGTCATCCTGCATGGCGACAACCTGGCCCAGGCGCGTGCCCACGCCGAGGAACTTGCCCGGCATCAGGGGCTGACTTATGTCCATGGCTACGACGACGCGGAGATCATCGCCGGGCAGGGGACGGTGGCGCTGGAGATCCTGGAGCAGACGCCGGCCGTCGATGCCATCGTCGTGCCCATCGGCGGCGGCGGGCTGATCGCCGGCATGGCCTGCGCCGTGAAGGCGCGGCGGCCGGATGTGCAAGTGATCGGCGTCGAACCGGAGCACGCCGCCTGCTATGCTGCTGCGCTGGCGGCTGGACAGCCCATGGATGTTGAGGTGCGGGCCACGCTCGCCGACGGCCTGGCGGTGGCGCGAGTCGGGCCGCACGCCTTCGCCCTGGCGCGCGAACGGGTCGACGGCGTCGTGACGGTGGACGAAGCGGCCCTGGCCATTGCCATCCTGCGCCTGATCGAGCTGGAGAAGAGCGTCGTCGAAGGCGCGGGCGCCGCGCCGCTAGCCGCCTTCCTGGCGACGAAACTGCCGCAGCTCAAAGGCAGGCGCGTGGCGCTCGTGCTCTCCGGCGGCAACATCGATCCCAACATCCTCGGGCGGGTAATCGAGATCGGGCTGGTTCATGACGGGCGGATCTGTCGGTTCACCGCCGTGATCACCGACCGACCCGGCGGCCTGGCAGGACTGGCGAGCCTGATCGCGGGCACCGGTGCCAATGTGCTCGATATCGCCCATGATCGCGTCTTTGCCGGCCCCGACGTGTCTGCCGTGCGGGTCGTGTGCACCCTGGAGATCGCCGATCCCGAGCACCGCGACCGCGTACTCTTGGCGCTGCGCGAGGCCGGCATACGCGTCACTCAAGACCCGGGCATCATGACGTAAGGTGATGGCGCCAACCATCGCGTGCCGGCGGCTTGCTCGGCTTCGGCGGCGCTCACATTACTTGAGCAAGATAGGAACCCAACCGCAAATCGGTGGTGAGGATATGTTCGGTTAACCAGCGCTCCAGAAATTCGATGTGTTCCTCTGCCATGGGCTGGTCTGACTGCAGGAGTTTCTGCTGCAGTTCCCTCGCGCTGCTGATCAGGTCACGGTGCTCCGCTTTGTGTTCTTCGATTTGCGCGTAGCGATACTTCAGCATCAATCGCTCCTCGTGGCTGAAGTGCCAGACCGTGCAGTTGATCAGCTCGTCCATTGTCGCGGCGAGGTAGTCCCGGGTTTCTCCTTTCATCACGGCTTGGTTGAGTATGTTGAAAATCTGCAGCAGTTTGCGGTGGTCGTCGTCGATCTCGCCGACCCCGACACTGAGTATCTCGCCCCAAACCAAATCTCTCACGATCCCTCTCCTGCCTGAAGTGACGGACCCCGACACGGGGGTCGAATCCCATGAAGTGCCTCGGCTCCGGATGACACAGTCGAGCCCGCGCAAATGCCGATGTTCGAACTGTACCGGAAAAACTCCAGTCGCTTAACCCGTCCGCGCTTCAAACCATCTCCGAGGACGCCCAAAGGAGTGCCCGTCACCTTCGTTCGACGTATGCCGGGGGCGACGTGTGCGATCGATTTCTTGGAGTCGGGCGGAGTCAAAAACCGATCCGGAGATCGGGCCAAGTATTCCTAGTTGTTCGAATTCCAGGTCCGGTCTTGCCCTCATCCGCCAAAATGATCCGGAAGACCCGGCGATGACTGGTAGACTGATCGGGGTTGATTCGTACGACATTCAAAGCCGTTCGTGTCCGAGCTCACGTTTCGTGATTTTTCAGGGAACAACGCGCGTTTGCACCTCGAATGCGTGTTTAGTCGTCGCACCATTCGCATGGATACGGACTGGCGTGAGCAGCCCGTTCAGCCCCCAGAAAGCCGCGTCGTGGCGATGCCGATCACCGGTTCACCTGCCGCTCCCCCGATCGGCAGTGACGCCATCGTAGCGACGGTCGCCGAGGATTGGCACGAACGGTACAGTAGCTTTTCAAACCTGCGTCACGGTCCGGTGCTGTGGGCAGTTGAACGCGGCGCGGGCGTTTCGCTGCTCGGGTTCTTGCGCGAAACCAGTGTCGCTGCAGTTCGGCGACAGCGAAAGTTCATCTCTTGCTGTTTCCTTCCATGCTGAGAGTTGCCAGCTCCACACAACGCTCGAACCACCTTCGTTACGCGGTCCTCCTGCTGACGTTGGGTATCGCGCTAAGTTCGTCTGGGTATGCCCTTACTGAGGAAGGGGATGTGGCGTGGCAGCATCGCGTCGAACGCAACGGCATCGCGTTGATGGCCAGCGCATTGGGTAGGCATTCGCGCGAAGCCTTCTATGAGGCGAGAGGATTTTCGGCCGCGATGATCCGCCCCTATGCCTTGGCGTGCGGTTTCTCTGTCGGCGTGCAGAACGCTGGCAACGCGGTCATCACGACTCGGCTTATCGACTGGTACGCCGTGGGAGCTGATGGGGCGAAAGTCGGCATCGCCCAACCCGAAGCGTGGGATGCAGACTGGGACAAATCCGGCGTCTCACAACCGGCCCGTATCGCCTTCCGCTGGGCGCAGTTCCAGTCGGAAAACACGTTCGAACCCGGTGACTGGATCATGGGTATGATGACGTTGGAAACCGTACCCTCGGCGCCATTCCGACTTACTGTCCGCTACCGGGCCAACCACGCGGAGCACGAGATCGTTCTCGACAAATTGGAGTGTGCCCGTGATTGAACGACGCCAATTCATCGCCGATCTGATGACGGGGGTCGGCTTGCTGGCGGTCTTCCCCTACGCGTTGGCGCAGGGCAAAGGCATGTCGACGATGCCAGCCGCGCCGCCGGCGCCCACCTTGCGCCTCATGGATGCGGACAACAATGTCATCGATTTGGCACAGTTCAACGGGCGTGTCGTCCTCGTTAACTTCTGGGCAACCTGGTGCCCACCCTGCCGGAAGGAGTTCCCATCTCTCGCACGGGTTCGCAAGGTGTTCAAGCCAAACGAGTTCGAGGTAATTGCGGTCAATGTCGGCGAAGATCCCGAGTCGGTATTCTCGTTTAGCGGCATCACCGATTTCCCGGTCGTGTTCGATAGGGACTCGAAGACCATGGGCGCCTGGTCGGTGCGCGGGCTCCCCACGACATTCCTGGTGGATCGTCGCGGGCGGTTGGCCTACCGTGCCACCGGCGGGCGAGAATTCGACGACGCCGACATCGTCGCCACCATCAGACAACTGCTGACACCATGAGGAGGCGAACGCAATGAAAGACGGACTTGCCACGCGCTGCATCCACGCCGGAGAAATCGACGATCCGCACGGATCTCCCCACACCCCGATTTATACGACCACGACGTTCAAATTTGCCTCGACGGCCGAGTTGCTCGATGTCGTCGACGGCCGCAAGCCCGGCAGCCTGTACACGCGCTACGGCCTCAACCCGACCATCGCCAGCATCGAGCAGAAACTGGCCGGCCTCGAGGCTGCGGAAATGGCGTGGGCGTTCTGTTCGGGCATGGCCGCCGAGGCGGCGCTGTTCCTGACCCATGGCCGCAAAGGCATCATCTGCCTGGGCGACGCCTATGGCGGGACGCTGGAGCTCATATCCTCGCAGCTGCCTCTGCTCGGCATCCCCGGCCATTTTCTGCTCGGCCATGAACTCTCGCGGCTCGGTGAGCTGCTGTCCCAAGGCGGCGGCCTCGTGTTCCTCGAGACACCGACCAATCCAACGCTGGAGATTTTCGATATTCCCGCCATCGCCGAGATCGCCCATGCCCATGGCGCCCTTGTGGCGGTGGACAACACCTTTGCCTCGCCGGTCAACCAGAATCCGCTGGCCCTGGGTGCCGACTTCGTCGTCCATTCCTGCACTAAGTATCTCGGCGGACACTCCGATGTCACGGCCGGCACGCTGATGGGCGCGCGCGAGTTGTTGCTGCCGGTGTGGAACTGGCGCAAGAACCTCGGCACAGCCATTGCGCCGGAAATCGCCAGCCAGCTGGCGCGCAGCATTCGCAGCCTGCCGGTGCGCGTACGTGCCCAGAACGCTGCCGCCCAATCCATCGCAGAGGCGATGGCGAAGCATCCCAGGATTAGCCGCGTGCTCTATCCCGGCCTGCCGGATTTCCCCGGCCATGTGCTGGCGAAGAAGCAGATGAGCGGCTTCGGCGGCATGGTCACGATCGAGATCAAAGGCAGCGGCGATGACGCTACCCGCGTTGCGGACAAGCTGACGCTGTTTGCGCTGGCGCCGAGTCTCGGAGGCGTCGAGAGTCTCGTCACCCAGCCGTGCACAACCACTCACCACGGCCTGACGTCCGAGGAGCGCACGCGTCGGGGCATCTCTGATGCGATGCTGCGATTGTCCGTTGGCTTGGAGGATCCCGCCGATCTGATCGCCGATCTGAATCAGGCGCTGGCATGAGCGAATCGATCTGCGTCGATTACAACTCCTACGCCCGCCGCGCCGAAAGTGGCAGCGGTCATGGCTACGCTTCTGCGTAAGCCAGGCTGGGCGGTCGCCGTTGGTGCCGGTCGCGAGATCGGCACGACGCTACCCATCGAGGATGTTGCTGGGATTCGCGTCGCCTGCTCACGGACCCTCGTCCGCGATTGATCCCCCGCCGATCAGACATGCAGTTCTACGACATCGCCATCGGCGACGGGGTGCTCGCGACCTACGTGCTGGCCGTCGAAGCCGGACTTGCCCCAAACGCGGGCGTAGCGCAGCGTCTGCGCGATATCCTTGTGCACTAGCCGCGCCACGTCCCCGATGGTCTGGCCGCGACGTAGCGTGAAGGGGTGCTCACGCTCGGCTGCATGGCCCGGCGTCTTCGTATAGACACGCACCACGCCCAGCCGGGCGAACAGCCATGGGCCGATCTCGCCCAGCCCGTGGCCGGTGACCGCCGAGACGGCGAACGCCGGTAACGAAACGCCGCTGAGATCCAAAAAAGTCCGCAGCTCCGTCTGCGCATCGCCAAGCTGATCGGACTTGTTCGCGAGGAGCAGCGTCGGAAGGCACAGCGCAAAAGGGTCGGCGTCATTCGTGGCTTTCGCGTCGGCCTCGCCGGCGACGGGCCAGCGCTCGCTCAAGGTGACGTGCTTGTCGCGCAGCAGGCGCAACACCGCGGCATTCTGTTCGACGCAATCTGCATCGGCGAGATCCACCACCAGCAGGCAGGCATCGGTGCTCTGCAGGGTGCTCGCCAGCCAGGGCACAGGATGCTCCGGCGACACCGGCGGCAGATCGACAAGCTGGAAGTGGATGTCCTCGTGCGGCATCATCCCCGGCTGCGGGTACTGCGTCGTGAAGGGGTAGGGTGCAACATGGGCGCCGGAGGCGGTCAGGCGTGCGTGCAGTGCAGACTTGCCGACGTTGGGCGACCCGATCAGCGCCAGTTGCGCCGCGCCTTCGGGACGCACGACCACTGCCGGGCCGCTGCGCGCGCCGCCCCTGCGCGGACCTTCCAATTCCTCGGCGAGTTCCTTGATCCGCCGCTTGATGTCCGCCTGCAGATGATCCGTGCCTTTGTGTTTCGGGATGACGCGTAGCATCTCGCGCAGCCATTCGAGCCGCTCGCGCGGCTCACGCGCCTTGCGGAAGGCGGCCTCCGCAGCCTTGTACTCGGGGGACAGATTGGCGGGCATGACACCTTGCGTGGCGCGGTGCCGGCAATGCGAGTCGCGGCGCTCCGTCAGCCCTGCGGCACGGTCTCGGCGAACGAGGATCGCTTCATCAGCTTGTCATAGAGCTGGGCGAGATTCGGATGCTGCTTGCGCCAGTCGATGTCGGGAAAGCGAAACAACAGATAACCGAGCGCGCTGCCAACGGCGACATCGGCGAGAGAAAAGGCGTTACCCTGACACCACGCATGTGTGCCAAGCTCCTGTGCCATGACCTCCACACCGAGGGCTATCTTGCCGCGCTGACGCTCGATCCAGGACGGGCTGCGCTCGCCTTTGGGACGCTTACCTTCCAGGAAGGCAGTGGCCGCCGCGTCGCTAATGCCATCGGCAAGGGCCTCCCAGCGTTTCACGAGAGTGCGCTCACGTCCCGGCGGCGGAATCAGCCGGTTGTTCGGCGTCGAATGATCGAGGTACTCGACGATGACGCGCGAATCGAACAGCGTGCTCTCGTCATCCAGCACCAGCACGGGGATCTTGCCCAACGGGTTGTAGGTGGCGATGCTGTTATCCGCCGACCACGGCGAGTCGATCACCAGCTCGTAGTCGATCTTCTTTTCAGCGAGGACGACGCGGGCCTTGCGTACGTAGGGGCTCGTGAGGGTGCCGATCAACTTCATGGTCGCATCCTTGGCTGGCTCGCTGCGAAGTATACCATCGCCCCGCTGGACGGCATCAAACATTTGACATTGCGCAAACTGACGCAGCGCAACCGGGAGGACCGTCAGCCTTGCCGACCGTCCTCCGACGCCGATGCCGCGATGGGACACGGGCGCTCCGTGTCCGGACGGCGCAGGCTGCGAACAAGGCCCGGCAGGTACATGCCGCGGCTCAGCAGCTTCCAGGCTACCATGCGCACGATGAGTGCGATGTCCGCGACAGGGCGAAAGTGGCTCGGGCGCGCGTGGCTGACATAGATCGCCGCAATGGGCACGTCGACGCTGCGCACGCCCATGCGTCCGGCTTCGATAAGGATTTCGCTCTCGAACACGAAGCCGGCGCTCTTGTCGTGGCCGACGCGGACGCGAGGCAGCAGCGCCGCCGGGTAAATCCGGAACCCGGACTGGCTGTCGCGAATCGGATAGCCCGCCGCCCAGGCGATCCAGAAATTGGCGAAGCGATTCGCGCGATAGCGCGCCTTCGGTATCTTGTCCTTCTCGTGCAGGCGCGAGCCGATAACGATGCACCCGGGATGCGCCCGCGCGGCGGCGCGCAGCAGCGGAATGTCTTCCGGGCAGTGCTGGCCGTCGCCGTCCAGGGTCACCACGGCCTGTGCTCCGGCCTCCACGGCCATCTGCATGCCGCGCCACAGGCTGGCTGCCTTGCCCATATTGTGCGGGTTGCGCAGCAACGTCAGCGGGAGCCCGGCAAGCTGCCGCGCAGTGTCGTCGGTGGAACCGTCGTCCACCACGATCACGCGATCGGCATGGACCAGGGTGCGAGTGGCGATGTCGCGGATGGTCGCCGCTTCGTTGTAGGCGGGGATGACGACGGCAATGCCCGGCACGGCGCCCGTGCCGTCGCTCATGCCATGGCTCCGTTGATGGAGATGATCTGCCCGGAGATGTATCCTGCCTCCTCGGAGGCGAGGAACCCGACCAGAGCGGCGACTTCCTCCGGTGTGCCGGCCCGCTTCATGGGCACCAGGCGCGCGATGTCTTCGGCGCCGAATGCCTTGCTGCTCATGTCGGTGGCGATGATGCCAGGCGCCACCGCGTTAACGGTAATGCTGCGAGAGGCGAGTTCCAGCGCCAGTGATTTCGTCGCGCCGTGAAGGCCAGCCTTGGCCGCTGCGTAGTTGGTCTGGCCGCGGTTGCCCATCACGCCCGATAGCGAAGAGATGTTGACGATGCGTCCCCAGCGCGTGCGCGCCATGGGCAGCAGCAGGGGTTGCGTGACGTTGAAGAAACCATTGAGCGACACGTCGATGACGCGGTTCCATTGTGCCGTGCTCATGCCGGCCATGGTCGCGTCATCGTGGACGCCGGCGTTATTGACCAGCACCTGGATCGTGCCGCGCTCGAGCAAGGTCTCGAGGGCGTGCCGCGTGGCGTCGGCATCGGTGACGTCGAAGCAGACTGCATCGGCGCCGCCGCCGGCGCTGCGGATCTGCTCGGTTACGGCCTGCGCCTGAGCCGCGTTACGATGAGCATGGACGAGGACGTGCAGCCCCGCCGCGGCGAGGCGCCGGCAGATGGCGGCGCCGATGGCACCGCTGCCGCCGGTGACCAAGGCGCGCCGGCTCACGATCGATCTCCGCGCAGTACGACAGTCAGGCGGCCGGCGACCAGCTCACGTCCGCCGGCGCGTATGGCAAAGCCATACAACAGCCGACCACCCTCAGCGAGCAGCTTCTGGCAATGCACCTCCAACTCTTCCGCCACGTCGTCCAGCCGCAGAACGTGCAGATGCACGTCGCGCGCCGCGGCGAGATAGCCGATCGCGCCCGGCGCCATGCCGCCGCTCAACGCGCCGTGCGCCGCCATGGCTTGGGCACCGTATTCGATGCCGGCGTGGGCGGGCAAGATGCCCTCATCACGCAGCGGGTTGCCCGGATCGCGGTGACTCGTCGCGCTGCAGGCAATCTCCGTCCCGCTCCAGCGCAACACACGTTCGAGTAGGCACATATCGCCCTGGTGGGGAATCAGTGATGCGAGGGCGCCCCGGCCAGCCGTCATGACGTGCGCTTGAGTACCAGCGTCTGGTTGTCGAAATACGCCAAGCGGACGTGCGCTGCGCCCGCGGTCCCCCGTGCCAATGACGCGAGCAGCGGCCAGCATCGGGCGGCCGGGTTGGTGCGCAGACATTCCGGCGCTTCGGAAGTGTCGACCTGCGACGCGTGCGGCGGCGCGATCGTCAGCTCCCAGGCCGGCGGGTCCGGTTGCTGCCGTACCGGCGCCAGGACCAAAGCGGCGGCGAATGGCTGGTCGATGGGCCGCAATGCGTGCAAAGGCGGCGGCAAGGGCAGATCGCACGCGACCAGTAGCACATCACGTCCGTCGGCGACGACCTGGGTCGCCGCCTCGATCAGACCGGCGGCGAAGCTCAAATCGTAGGCGCTGAGTGAGGTCGATGCGGCATGGCAGCCGGTGGCGATGCTCCAGTAGCCGGCCGGGGCATTGTGCACCGAGTTGTGAAATGCCGTCGGCGAGACGTGCCTCTCCTGTTGTGCCAGCGCCTCGCAGATGTCATGGATGATATGCCCGTCGCTATCGCTGGCAGCGAAGACGCTGGCAAGCCGTGCCGGGTCGACACCGGCAGCTCTGACCGCCTGCTGTGCTACCTCGATGGCTAGGCGCACGCTGTCGGAACTGCGCCGCCGCTCGGCAGCGGGCAGCATGTCCGGGTTGGGTTTGACCATCGGCTCGAAACGATAGCCCGTTTCGCCGCGGAGAACGGACCGCGCTCCTGGCCAGTTGGCGATGCCGGGAGCGCGCACGCCGACGCCGCAGATGCAGAACCGCAGCACGCCGTTCATAATGCTCGCCCGAAGACCAGGCTGCAATTGCTGCCGCCGAAGCCGAAGGAGTTGGACAGCGCGTGGCGCAACGGCCGACGCTCCGGCGCCAAAACGATGCGGGCGCGGAACTCGGGATCCAGAGTGACGGTGTTCAGCGTCCCGGGAATCAGTCCCTGGCGCAGACACAGCGCGCAGACGATGGCCTCGATCATGCCGGCAGCACCCAGCGTATGTCCGGTCCAGCCCTTCGTCGAGCTGCACGACGCCGTCTGCCCGTGGTCGCCGAAAAGGCGCAGCACGGCGCGTTCTTCGGTGCGGTCGTTGGCCGGCGTTGCCGTGCCATGCAGGTTGATGTAATCCAGATCGGCCGGGGAGAGCTGCGCCTGCTGCAATGCCTCGCGCATGGCGAGCAGCGCGCCTTCGCCCTCCGGGTGCGGCGAGGACATGTGGTAGGCGTCGCTGCTTTCACCGTATCCCATAAGCATCACGTCACCAGCGCCGGATTTCTCGAGCAACGCGAAGCCCGCCGCCTCGCCGATGGAAATGCCGCTGCGCGCCGCATCGAAGGGCCGGCAGGGCTGGGACGATGTGAGCTGGAGCGAGCTGAACCCATGCAGAGTGGTCAGGCACAGGCTATCCACGCCGCCAACGACGGCGGCATCGCACAGGCCGGTGCGGATGTAGCGCTCGGCGCTGGCGAACACCTTGGCGCTGGACGAGCAGGCGGTGGATACGGCCACGGTCGGGCCGCGCAGTCCGAGCGTGCGGCGTACGAATTCGGCCACCGACAGGATATTGTGACTGAAGCGCAGCCGCAGCGTCGACGGCAGCGAACCGTTGGCGGGATCGCGCGCCTGGTAGCCCAATTCGGTTTCAAAAATGCCGGAGGTGCTGGTGCCGACGAGCACGGCGACACGGTGCTCGCCATAGCGCCGGCGGGCGTCGGCCACCGCGGAGACGAAGCCGTCCTGATGCAGACCGAGTTGCGCCAGCCGGTTGTTGCGGCAGTCGAACTCCGCCAGGGCCGTTGCCACCGGTTCGTCTTCGAGTCCGTCCACGCGCCCGATCCAGGTATCCAGATCAGCGCGCTCGAAATCGTTGTAGCGCAACCCGGAGCGCCCGCTGACCAGCGCTTCGGCGAGGGCCGGCAGTCCCAATCCGACCGGATTGGCGGTCGCCAGGGCGGTGAGAATCAGGGGCTGCACGGACGCGTTGGTGGCGAGCTATGGTGGCGCCAAGTATAACCTCGGAATGCACCGGCGATGCGGGGGTCGCGCAACGGCCGTCCGCAGATTGCGCAGATGGTCGCAGACAGGTTCGATTCACCACCAAGAACACCAAGAACACCAAGAACACCAAGGAATTCCAGGGTCCGAAGTCCTCTGTCGTACGGCGACCGGGGACGCGTTCTCCCCGTGATTATCGGGTTTTCCTTGTATCCTTGGTGTCCTTGGTGGTGAAAGCGCGGTCGAACCATCCGTGCCTGCGCCATCTGCGCAACGTCTTCAGGGGTGCGCCGGCAAGCGATGTCCCTTTTCCGCGCGCGCCAGCATTGCCGCGACGAGCAGCGAGAGCACCGTGCCGAGCGCGACGGTCATGCCGATGGCGTGAAGCACGGGCGTGCCCGAGAACGCCAGGGCGCCGAAGGCGCTGAGTGTGGTGAGGCTGCACACCAGCAGCGCCAGCAGGGTGAGACGGCGCTTCTCCGGGTCGGGTTCGTGCCGGTCGAAGAACAGCGCGTAGTTCAGCCCGACGCCGATTACCAGCAGCAGCGATACGAGGTGAAACAAATTGAGGCGGCGCCCGAGCAGGAGCAGGCAGGCAACCGTGACCGCCACCGCGATCAGCGCCGGCAGCAACACCCGCGCCACGGCCATGACGTCGCGCAGTCCGATCGCCAGCACTGCGAGAATGGCGAGCAGGCCGAACCCGATCAGCCGCAGCGACTCATTACGATAGCCATTGACCAGGCGGTTGGATTCCTCCTTCAGGTCGAGCAGAAACACCTGTGGCAAGGTCGGGGAGGAGGCGGGCGAGGCAAAGACGCCCGAAAGGGTCTCGGGCTCGGCGATGCCGCGCAACGGTAAGAGCGCGATCCACTCGCCGCCGCTGTGCACGAGCAGGCTGCGCACCTTGAGGCCGAGTGCCGAGCCGCGCAGGTCGTCCAGCTCCACCGGCTTGCGCGCGCGCGCCTGCGCCACGTCGCGCACGAAAGGCTCGAAGACATCGTCTTGGAAGGGCAGACCGTCCAGCGCGCGCGCCAGGTTGTTGCGCAACGTCGGCTCCTCGGGCAACGCCGCACGCCGCTGCAACTGCGTCCGCGTGCTGGGCAGGAGGCTTGCCGCCAGCTCGTAGCCGGTGATGACTTTGTCCTGGACCAGTTTGTCCAGTGTCGCGGCCGCCTCCTCGCTGTGCGCCAGCGCTTCGTCCTGGGTCGCACCGCGGGCGATGACCAAGTGGCGCACGTCCGGCGCGCCGAGCTGACGGCGCAGTTCGCCGTCGAGCCGCTTCGCGTCCTCGGGAATCGGATTGAGATTGGCCAGATCGTCGTCCCACAACCGGTCGTGCCGCGCGGCGATGAGTGCGACCGCGGCGAGCACCGCCAGCCACGCCACGGGCCGCGTCCGCTGCAGTCCCCGCTCCAACGGCGAGGAGGCCGGCGGCAACAGGTGGAGTTTGTGTTGCGTGGGCAGCGCCGGCACCAGCAGCGGCAGCACCCAGCGGGTCACCAGACCGGCGACGAGCACGCCGGCCATGGCCAGCAGGCCGAGCTGCGACAGCCCGGTGAAGCTGGACAGAAGCATGGCCAGGGCGCCGAAGACGGTGGTCAGGACGGCCAGGCGCAGCGTCGGTCCGATGCGCTGCAGGGTATCGGCTACCTTTTCGCCCCGGGCGACGTGGATGAACAGATAGCTCGGGTAGTCCACCGCCTCGCCGATCAGCGTCGCGCCGAATCCCAGCGTGATGCCGTGGATCATGCCGAAGCCGAGGCCGACCGCGGCCGCGCCGACGAGCATGCCGCTCAGTACCGGTAGCAGGCCGAAGGCGACGATGCGCGCGGAGCGATAGACGGTGTAGAGGATCAGCACCACCAGCACGATGGCGATCAGCGACAGCCGCCAGGCGTCCTGCTCGATGATGGCGCGCGAGGTGGCGGTGAACACCCCGGCGCCGCTCAGCAATAGCCGGGCGCTACTACCGGCGGCGGAGGAGGAAAATTCGGCACGCACGACATCCAGCGCCTGCTGTTGTTTGTCGGCATCGAAGCCGGGCGCCAGCGTTTCCGCCAATAGCAGGGCGCGGCCGCCGCTGCCGCCCTCGGCGAACCAGACGCCGGCGCGGCTCGCGGGACCGCCGCCGGCCGACAATGACGTGGCGATGCGCAGCCACTCGCCCGTCGGATCGGACGGCAGCGTCGGCTTGATCATGGCGCCGAGCGGCGAGGCGAGCAGGCGCAGATCGTTCTCCAGCGCCTCGCGCAGTGCCGCGGCGCTGAAGCGCTCGGACGTCACCGCCGGGCTCAACAGGTAGCGATGCGTCATGATCAGCTCGCGCTCACGGCTGGAGAGCGCCGCCTCGCCGTTGTTCACGTGGCTGAACAGTTGCGTCGCCTGCAGCCGGCGCGCCAGGTCACGGCTGATGACGGCAAGCTTGTCCGCCTCGTCCCCCTCGATACCGATCAGCAGCAGGCGTGAAGCGACGCCGTCGCGCAACTGGTCGATCAGCAGTTGCTGGGTGCGGCTGACCGATGGCGGAAGAAAGGCGGTGATGTCGGCGCTGACCGGCGTGCGCGCGATCTGCCACGCGCTCGCGAGCAGCAGGGCGAGCCAGAGGGCGATAAGTGCGGCGGTGCGAGCGCGGTTTGCTCCGGTCTTGGGGCCGGGAGGACGCATACTGGAACTTACCTTATTGATCGGGACGATACTGATCTCGGCCATTGCCGCGCAAGCGCACCGCGGGGTGGCGCCGCAAATGAGTAGACGGAATATACCGTGTTGCAGGAATCGGTGGCCTATAACGCTTGACGTTATATATCGGGCGGCGTTATATTTTGGGTGTGATCCTGGACTTCAAATGCAAGGAGACGGAAGCGGTCTGGCAAGGCCGAGTATCGCGCCGTCTGCCCCAGGAGATCCAGGCCGTTACGCGCCGAAAGCTGCGGATGCTCAACAACGCCCGAACTCTCGACGATTTGCGCATTCCACCGGCCAACCGACTGGAAGCGCTGAAAGGTGAGCGGCGGGGCCAACACAGCATTCGCATCAACGATCAATGGCGCGTAAGTTTTGTGTGGGGCACCAACGGCGTTTCCAAGGTGGAGATCGTCGATTATCACTGAGCGCGTAGAGCCATGAACAAGCTGCCCAACATTCATCCCGGCGAAGTCTTGCTGGAAGAGTTTCTCAACCCGCTGAACATCAGCCAGAACGCGCTGGCGCGCGCCATCGGCGTGCCGCCACGCCGTATCAACGAGATCGTGCTCGGCAAGCGCGCCATCACGGCCGACACGGCCTTGCGCCTGTCGCGCGCCTTCGGCACGTCTGAACAGTTTTGGCTCGGATTGCAGGCGGACTACGACCTGGAACAGGTACGGCAGGAGATCGGCCGCGACTTGGCGCAGATTCACAAGCTGGCCGCGTGAGCGGTCAATGAACGTCTATCGGCTTGCTGGCAGGTTTTTCCGTGTGTGCGAGGTGACGCTGCGGTGATCTCGCACGCGGATTCCATAGCATGGCCAAAGAATTCGAGCCTGGCCCTGGTAATCTCTCGATGTCCAGATCCGGAACGGTGCGGCGAGCGATGTTGTCCGGAGATGCCGTGGTTACTGAGCCGGACAAGGGAGCGGGGGCGTCACCAACCATCCGATTTGGCCTGCCGCGGAAGAGCGCATGATTCGTGAACGGCATAATTATGTTTCGAGCCGACGCCCCGAATACACTGCCGCCTTCGGCGTCAACCCTATTGCAGCGCGCCTCAACGCGGGCGCTGACGCGGTATGACAAGACCGACACTAGGGGGATGGCGCCGTTCATCCCGCTGTTGGCTGGTGTCGCCGACACGCGGGCATCGGCCGAATGTACTTCGGCGCCGGCATAAGGAGAAGAACGGGTAGGGGCGACCTTGCAGCAATTCCACTTTGCCGTGGTGATAAAATTGCTTCGTCGCTAATCCGCCGACTGTCTGCCATGTCCGCAACCATCGCCTTACCCAAGCCCCTCCAGGCCCGCCTGACGAAAGCAGCGGCGAAGGCGCACGCCTCGTCCCAACAGCTTGCGCGACACGCGATCGCGGCCCATCTCGACTACCTCGACTGGCGCGAGAAGGCGATACGCGCCGGATTCGAATCGGGTGAGCACGAAGGGCGGCAGTCGAGCGACGCGGTCTTCGCGGCAGCGGCCGCCTAACGAGCACGGCGTGCCAAGCGATAGGCGTCTGGAATGGTCGCGGGGCGGGGTCTGCTCGCCATCGAAGAATTCTACGCCGCCTATGGTCAGGTCACCGCGGATCGCCCCGCGCCCGCATTCCATGTTTCGTCCGATACTGATTGGTTCGGCGACGCCCGCCCGACACGCCATTCTGACGGCAAGCCTACTCGTCTTGGCCGGCTGCGCGACGACCAAGCTCGACGCGCAATGGTCCGATCCGCAGTTCGCCGGACGATCGCTGCGGGGCGCGAAGGTGCTGATCGCCTGCGAGGCGGCGGAGGTCGCGGTGCGACGCATCTGCCAGGAGCAACTGGCGGCGCAGGTGTCTGCGGCCGGTGCGCGACCGGTGATGGGGCCGGACTTCGCCAATCCGACGCCGGGGCGGCTGATGGCCGGCGACGCTTATCTCCCGGCAGCACGGGGCGCGGGGGCGAGTGCGGTGCTCGCTGCTGCGATGGCGCCGGATACAACGTACGTTGCGCCCGGGCCGTCGTTCGGCATCGGCATCGGTGGTTTCGGCGGCGGCCGCGGGGGCGGTGGTGTCGGCGTGGGTGTCGGTGTGGACCTTCCGGTTGGCGCCGGACAGGTGCGCACCGCCTACGCGGCGAACAGCATGCTCACCGACGTGGCGAGCGGCCGCATGATGTGGAGTGTCAAGGCGAGCACGCCTGCCTCGGAGGATCTCAACGCCCAGGTGGCGGAACTGGCGAAGGCGGTGGTGGGAGCGGCGCAGAAGGCCGGGTTCTTCTAGGGCGGCCAGGCGGAGCCGTCGCGCCGGCGCATCGACGCGACTACTGCGGCTCCGGCGTGATGGTCATCACCGACCGGTCGCCACCCGCCTCGAAGATCTCGATGCTGGTGATGCGGCCTTCTGTGCCACGTATGCGAATGGTCTGGACGTAGGCGGCCATCTGCACATCCGTTGGTTCGAGGGACAGCAGCCACGCCTGGGGCGTGCCGTCGAAGCGCAGCGCGTAGAAGCGCTGCAGCATCTTCAGGTTGCCCGAGAGCGTCGCACGGATGCTCTCCACGAAGGCCCACACCACCGGGTAGCTCTGCAGCGCGAGGGTATGGCGCACGCCCCTGGCTTTGTTCTCCAGCGTCAAGGTGTCACCTTCGACGCTGATGCTTTCCTCATAGGGGCTGAGGGTCTGCTTGGCGATCCGGTCGGGGCGGTTGTAGCTCAGGGTTCCCGACGAAGTCAGAGGCGTTTTCACCAGCGTCGAATGCTTGGTCTCGCTGAAGCGCGCACGCGACGACGACGTCTGCGCCATGCGCTGCATGAGTTGCGGCATGTCCCATCGGGCGACGGCAGGCTCGGCGGCCACGGCCGGTTTGACGGTGGCGGCGGCGAGCGGCGCGAGAAACAGCAGCAGGCGCAGTACCGTGCTACGAATGCTCGGCGGGTGTTTGCGCGACGGGCCGCGACGGGCGCACCGGCTTGCCGGCAGGGGGTGTCCAGAAGTCATAGAAATTGAACCAGTTCAGCGGCGCCATCCGGCAGTAGTGTTCCAGCCGCGCCGCGTAGCGCTGCAACCAGGGCTGCAGATCCGCCTCGCGCCGCTTGCGCTCGAGCACGATGCGCTCGGCGAAGGGCTCGAAGTGGATGTCATAGCGCCTGCCGCCGCCATACAGCCCGAAAAACAGCACCACCGGCACCTGCAGAATTGACGCCAGCAGCAGCGGCCCCTGGGGGAAAGCGGCGTCGGCGCCGACGAAGCGGCAGGCGAGCGCCTTCTCGTCGTGGAACAGACGGTCGCCGAGCACGCCGACGATCTCGCCGCGATCCACACACTCCTTGACGCGCAGCAGGGTTTCCGGTTGACCGAGGGGAATGATGCGCGGCCGGATGTCCGGGTGCAGCCCATGCAGCACGCTGTTGATCTTCTCGGCATGGTCGGCGTGCATGAGCACGTTCACCGCCAGGTCGCGCTCGAACATGCCGTAGGCGCGCAGCACTTCGAAGCTGCCCAGGTGCGATCCCAGCAGCATGCAGCCGCGTTTCAGCGCCAGCGCCTGCCAGAGCGCCTCGGCGTCATGCACGGCGACGTCGAAGTATTTGTGCCGGCCCGAGAGCAGATAGACGCGGTCGAGGATGGTGGCGGCGAAGGTGTGATAGTGGGCAAACACGTCGCGGAAGCCGACCGGCCGGTCCATCACCCGCGCCAGGAACTGCCGCGAGGCATTGCGGGTGCGCACGGAAAAAAGCACGAAGTATAGGCAGATGGGATAGAGCAGCAGGCGGCCCGCCGGACGGCCGATGGTCAGGGTGATCCAGGTAATGAGGCGCATCAGCCAGCGGCTGCCGCGCTCGTTCTGCGTCTTCCAGGCGACGGTCACCAGGCGCGCTCCGGCGGCGCGGCGTCGCACTGCATCAGACCAGTGGCGACGGATTCGGGATGGTCAACCGAGTCGCGCTGCACGGTGAAACGAATGCGCCCGTGCGTGCCCGGTTCGAGGATGACGCGCAGCGGCTCGCCGGGCAACACCGGCGCCAGGAACTTGATGGTTGGGAAGGCGCGCACGGTCGGTGCCGGGTCGAGCAGCGCGTGCGCAGCACGCAGCACCTCGGTGATCAGCACCACGCCGGGCACCACCGGCGCGCCGGGAAAATGGCCGGGCAGGGCGGGATGAGCGGCGTCGATGCGCGTGCGCCAGTCCAGGACACCCGCCCGCTCGTCGTCACTCACGGCCATACCGTCCGCCAGGAACGCAGCACGAGGAGAAGCATGGCCGGCAGCGACAAGTGATCGTAGTGGGCATAGCGCAGACGCCGATACACGTACTCGCTGACGAACAACGCCGCCATGAGCGCGTAGATGACGACGTTGGTCAGCAGCGCCCAGGTCTCGATGTGGGCGAACAGGGAGAACGCCACGGCGGCAAGCGCCATGACGATGAAGAAGCAGGTCCATATCAAGGTCAGGCCGCGGGTATAGCGCCTCAGCTCTTCGGGTAGCGGATCGTGTTCGAGCAGCGCGAAGCGGGTGATCAGGGCAACCTGTCCGGCGCGCAGGGTACGGCCGAAGAGGAAGGCGAGCAGAAGGTAGAAGGCGGGCGGCGTGGCGTGCAGCAGCACGGTGGCGGCCGAACCGGTAACTGCGCCGGCGGTGGCCTGATGTACCAGCCAGGCATAGGCGCCGCAGACCGCGACGATCACGCCGAGCCTGGCCAATTCCGTCACGCCAAAGGCGTCCGGCGGACCGGCGCGACGCCCGCCGCGCCGGCTCACTTGGTGCGATGCCGGCCGACGTGGTCGGCAAGCGCATTCAGCGAGGCAAAAATACGCGGGTTGTCCGGATCGTCCGAACGCAACTGAAAGCCGTACTTCTTGGTGATGGCGAGCGCAATCTCGAGCAGGTCGATGGAGTCGAGCCCCAGACCACGGTCGCCGAACAGGGGCTTGACGGGATCCAATTCTTCCGCAGCCATTTCGAGATTGACCGCCTCGACAATCAACTGCGCCACCTCCAGCCGCAATTCGTTGGTCGACTCCATATTTCTGATACCCTTGAAACTTCCGCAAAAAACAGGCGGCATTGCCGCCTTGGCCAAAGCAAGACGCTGATTTTATACCGGAACGACGCCCGGCAGGATTGATCACCGTGCGTTCGCGTGCCTGTGCCCCTCGGTTTCGCCTGTCGCGATGACGACCCTGCCCCTGATCCGCCATCAATCACCCGCCGCCGCACTTGCCTGCCGCAACGGGCGGTTACTCTCGGCGGCCCAGTTTCTCGGCGATGTCGGCACGGTCGCTGCGCTACTGCCCGAACGGCGCTACGTGCTCAATCTGTGCGAAGACCGCTATCACTTCGCTGTTTGTCTTGCGGCGGCCATGGTCAAGGGACAGACTGCCTTGCTGCCTTCCTCGCGCACGCCCGCGGTGCTGGAGCGGCTGCGCCAGGACTTCCCTGCCACCTACTGCATTACCGAGGGTAGCGACGACGTCGGCCGGATCGAGCGCGTCGTGATACCCGCCGCTCTACCCCACGAGGCCGCGGATGTGGATGCGGCGTCCGTACCCCGGGTGCCTGCCGACCACGTTGTCGCACTCACGTTTACTTCCGGGTCAACCGGCGAGCCGACGGCGCATCCCAAGACCTGGGGGCCGCTGGTGCGCACGGCGGCGGCCGAGGCGGCCGGTCTGCGCATCGACGGCGGCGACAATCCTGCGGCGCGCGTCACCGGTCTTGTCGGCACCGTGCCGCCCCAGCACATGTACGGACTGGAATCGACCATCCTGCTGGCGCTGCACAACGGGCTGGTCATGCACGCCGCGCGCCCCTTCTACCCGGAGGACATCCGCCAGGCGCTGGTTGAACTGCCCGAAGGGAGGGCGCTGGTGACGACGCCGCTGCACCTGCGTGCGCTGCTGGAATCGGGCGTGCCGGTACCGCCGCTCGCCCTGATCGTTTGCGCCACGGCGCCGCTGTCCGAGGATCTGGCGGCGCAAGCCGAGGCGCGCTACGGAGCGCCTGTGCGCGAGATCTACGGCTGCACTGAAACCGGCCAGGTGGCGGCGCGCCGCACCGTCGAGGGTCCTTGGTGGCGCACCCTGCCCGGTGTTAAGTTCCGGCTCGAGGGCGACCAGTGCTGGGCCGAGGGCGGCCCGGTGGCCATACCGGCGCCGCTGGCCGACGTGATCGAGCTGGAAAGTCCGGAGGTCTTTCGGCTGCACGGACGCCTGGCAGGTGTGATCAACGTGGCGGGAAAACGCACGTCCATCGAGCATCTCGATGCGCAGTTAGCCACGATCGCCGGTGTACGCGACGGCGCTTTCTTCATGCCGGACGAAGCGCAAGGCAGCGCTGCAGGCGTGACCCGGTTGATGGCGTTCGTCGTTGCGCCGGACCTGACCGCTCGGGAACTGCTCGCCGCCTTGCGGACCCGCATCGACGCCGCGTTTCTGCCCCGGCCGCTGGTGTTCGTCGACGCCCTGCCGCGCAACGCTACGGGCAAGCTACCGCGCGAGGCGCTGAGCGCGCTGGCCCGGGATCACGGGCGGAACAGGCGGTAATTCAGTCCCTCGCTTCCACCAGCGTCGACGACTGCGCGAACACCCAGGACACGGCAAAGCCGGCGGTGAGCTGCGACTTCGTCCGCAGGAGCGGGCTATTGTCGAAGGTGGCGCCGTGCAGGCTGTCGGCCTTGACGAAGGCGCCGGCCCAGAACTTCGGGTAGCGCTTGGACAGGGCGACGATGAACTGGCTGCCGGAATAGCCTCCGCTTGCGTTGTAGGCGGGGCGCTCGGCCGTGGCGTAGGCCGGCGTGACGCCATAGAAATAGTCGTGGTAGCGCCGTGATCCGAAAATGGGGCCGGCGAGCATGCCCAGGTGCCAGCCCGGACCGGGGAAGCTGTCGCGCAGATCGACGTTGATGTGCGGCGCGAAGATCCAGCCGGCATTGTGGGTGTGGCTCAGATCCGTGGCGATGACGGCACGCAGGGGCAGGCGCAGGTCCACGTCGAACTTGCCTGCCTTGTCGCGATGGAGGAAGAAATTGATGGAAGGCCCGATCTCCAGCGTCGGGTCCAGGTCCGGCATGCCCTGGCGTGCCCGGTTCTTGTCGCTGCGCACCGGCACCGAGCCGTTCACGCTCACGTCGAACTCGGCGACATCGCTGTGAAATAGCAGCCCGCGCACCTTGTTGCGGTCCACCTGCACGACATCGCCGCGATAAACGAGATACGGGATGGGTAGCAGGTAGCCGCGGTACTCGTCCGAGCCGCGGTAGTCGGGAAAGCGCAGCACCGCTACACCAGCGCCGGCTTCCCAAAGCGGCAGTTGGTCGGCGTGCGTCGGGGTGACGAGGCTGGCCGCAAGAAGCAGGGCGGCGACCGGCTTTGCGGCCGACAGGCGGGGTGATTTGCGGCTGGCATCGATGCCGGACATTTTTTCGCGCTCCATTCTTGTTTCCGTCGCTGGTCAGCGGTGCTGCGGGTGCGGGCCCATCTGCCCGGTGAGCAGATGATTGGCAAATGGCGTGCCGCGCCGCATTGGCTCGTCGGTCACGGAAAAGCCCGCCTGCTCGAGCAGGCCGACCCATTCGCCGACGCTACGGTAGCGGAAGCGCGGCCGCATGACGCCCCGGGCCATCTGCACGGCATAGTCGGTGAGATGGGTGACGCGGAAGCGCCCCGCGGCGGCCGTATCGCCCACGCGCAGCAGAAGTGTACCGCCTTTGCGCAGCGCGTGCGCCGCGGCGTGCAGGATGTGTTCCTGGCAGGCGCCGTCGGCGATGTAATGCAGCACGTCGAAAACGACGACGACGTCGCTGTCGGGAAGCGCGGTGCGGCACAGGTCGCCCTGCTCGATCGTGGCCAGATCCGCCAACGCGCGCCGGGCGGCACGCACCTTGCCCGTGTCCAGTTCGATTCCGTGCATCGACGCGACGCGCGGCGGCGCCGGCCAGCCCTGCGGCCATGTGCCCGCGTCGTGACAGTGGCGGGCGGCACCGAACAGCGCGAACAGCAGGCCCTGGCCGCAACCCAGATCGAGCAGGCGCGCACCTTCGGGCACGGCGCCCCGGCGCAGCAATTCCAGATAGATCGGGTCGTGTGTCAGCTTGCCGCGGGCGAAGTGGCGGAAGAACGGCCCGGCCGGCGCATAGCGGTCGGTTGCTGCGCGAATCAGCCCGTCGATGGCGACGTCATTCATCGGCAGCGGGCGGCAGGGTGACCGCTGTCAATCCCGCGGCGCGGATTCTCTCCAATAACTGCGGTAACACGGCGAGCACGACCGGCTGGCCGTCCGCCATGAGCGCCGGCCTGCCGTCGTGGAGCACCAGCACGTCGCCGGCAGCGAGCCCCCGCGTCAGGCGCCGCAGCACTGCCGGTGCATCGCCATTGACCGCGTCGTAACCGCGTCGGGTCCAGGAGACGAGTTGTAGCCCGAGCCGCGCCAGCGCCGGTTCGAGAAACGGATTGCGGATGCCCATGGGTGCGCGGAAGTATTCCGGTGCCCGTCCCGTCAGTATGCCGATGGCCTGCTGCGCCGCCTCGATGTCCCGGGCCATCCCGCCCGTGCCGTGGAAAGCGAAGGTGTTGGCATGGCGATGACTGTGGTTCTCGATGCGATGGCCGCGTGCCACCGCCGCGCGGATGATGTCGGGATGGGCGGCGGCTTTGCGCCCGACGACGAAGAAGGTGGCCTTGGCCTGATGCCGGTCGAGGATGTCCAGCACCTGGGGTGTGACCACTGGATCCGGACCGTCGTCGAAGGTGACGGCGACTTCGCCCCGCGCGGCCGATGCCGCGGGGAGCCGACGCAGATTCGGGCCGAGAACGTGGCTGCGCGGCCACATGCCAGCGACGGCCAGCAGCAGGTGATTGGCGATCAACGCCGCGAGCAGCCATGGCCAGGAGGACGGCTGTACGACGAGCATCGCGAGGCAGACCAGGTGGAATGCCAATGTCAGGCGGATCACAGTGGTCGGTCGCCACGGCCGCGGCGCGCGCTGGAGCGTGGTGGTAATGTCAGGCATCGTCGAATGGGAGATACGGTACGCGAGGCGGCGCGGCTGTGTGGCGCGTAGTTTACCCGTGCTTGCCTGGCCACGGGCCGCGGCGGCAGCCATGATAATATTCAACGGGTTCGCTACCCTGTCCGTGCCATGAAGCTCTCCCCGCTGACCGCCCTCTCCCCCCTCGACGGCCGCTACCAGGACAAGGTTGCGGCGCTGCGTGAGTATTTCAGCGAACACGGCCTGATCCGCGATCGCGTTCGCGTGGAAATCGCCTGGCTCGAGGCTCTGGCGGCCGAATCGTATATCGCGGAGGTGGCGCCCTTCTCGGCGCAGACGCGGGCGGAACTCGCGGCGGTGGTGGCCGACTTTTCCGAGGCCGACGCCCGGGCCGTGAAGGACATCGAGTCTCGCACCAACCACGACGTCAAGGCGATGGAATACTGGCTCAAGCAGCGCTTCGCTGCCAATGCCGAAGTCGTGAAGTGCGCCGAGTTTATCCACTTCGCCTGCACCTCGGAGGACATCAACAACGTTGCCCACGCCCTGATGCTGAAGGAGGCGCGCGAAGCGGTGCTGCTGCCGTCGCTCGACCGGATCGTTGCCCGCTTCGTGGAACTGGCCCGCGAGCATGCGGCGCTACCCATGCTTTCGCGCACCCACGGCCAGCCGGCGAGTCCGACCACGCTGGGCAAGGAGATGGCCAACATCGCGGCGCGGCTGAAGCGTGCGCGCGACCGCATCGCCGGCGTGTCGCTCACCGCCAAATTCAACGGCGCGGTGGGCAACTACAACGCGCATCTCGCTGCCTATCCGGACTTCGACTGGGAGGCGTTCAACCGCCGTTTCATCGAATCCTTCGGCCTGGAGTTCAATCCCTACACCATTCAGATCGAGCCCCACGACGCCATGGCCGAGCTGTTCGATGCCATCGCCCGCGCCAACACCATCCTGCTGGATGCCGACCGGGACATCTGGCTGTACATCTCGCTCGGCTACTTCAGGCAAAAGCTGAAGGCTGGCGAAATCGGCTCCTCCACCATGCCGCACAAGGTGAATCCCATCGACTTCGAGAACTCGGAGGGGAACCTGGGGCTGGCCAACGCCGTGCTGCGCCATTTGGCGGACAAGCTGCCGGTATCGCGCATGCAGCGTGACCTCACCGATTCCACGGCCTTGCGCAACATGGGTGTCGCGTTCGGCTATTCGGTGCTGGCCTGCGAGTCCTGTCTGAAGGGTCTGGGCAAGCTGGAGGCGAATTCCGAGGCGCTCGCTGCCGATCTCGGCGCCTGCTGGGAAGTGCTGGCGGAACCCGTGCAGACGGTGATGCGCCGCTACGGCGTCGAGAATCCCTACGAGCAGCTGAAGGAGCTGACCCGCGGGAAGGGGATTACGCGGGAGGCGCTGCACGAGTTCATCCTCGGGTTGAAGATTCCCGAGGGCGAGAAGCAACGGCTGCTCGTCATGACGCCGGCAAGTTACGTCGGCTTGGCAGCGGAACTGGCAAAGAGGATTTGACGTGCCGTGCGTTTGTTGTGCGCATGGCGATGAGGTGTTTGCCGGGAGTTCGTCCCGGCGGCCGAGTTCCTTTCTTTTGCTTCGCCAAAAGAAA
>DAITBA010000011.1:0-137437 GCA_036824005.1 Rhodocyclaceae bacterium | reverse complement strand
ATGCCGCACGGTCTTTCTCTGCCTCTTCCGCTGCGGCGGATAAACGCTATTCGTTCGCGATCGTCGCAAGCGGGAAGGTAAATATGATGCAAGCTCTGGTGAGGTATTTGAGCACATTACGGCCCATCGAGTGGGTGGTCGTTTTGTCCATTCCGGTGCTGACGTCCATCCTCTACGTTCCTTTCCTCGGTAACGAGCTCGTATTCGACGATCTCAATCTTCTGCGCGCACCGGGTTTGGCGCATTTCGCGACGACGCCGTTCGACCTCAATCCGAGAACCTTTCCGTATTTCACCCTCACGGCCATCGATGTTCTGACCGGCAGCATCGAGGTCAATCGCGTCGTGAGCCTTTTGCTGCATGTTTGGTGCGCGTTGTTGCTGTTCGTATTCCTGCGCCGGTTGCTGCAAACCGCGCTCATCGACGGCGAAAACGACGCTGGACTTCGTCTTGGGCATGCCACGACGCTGAGCGCCGTGGCGGCCCTGCTGTTCGCCATTCATCCTGTTGCAGTCTACGGTGCGGGCTATCTTGTACAGCGCACCATTGTGTTCGTCACGATCTTTTGCCTTCTCTCGTCGCTATCGTTCATGAAGGCACTGCGAAGTCGGCGCCTGGCCGACGTGGGCGCCGCGGCGCTTTTCTTCACCGCCGCCGCGTTCTCGAAGCAACATGCCGTAACCGCGCCGTTTGCAATCGCCACGCTCGCTTTCGTCGTCGGTCCGGGAGTCTGGGCGTCGAGGAAGATTATCGCCCAGTACCTTGCGCTTTGCCTGCCAGCAATTGCGCTGATGGTCTTGAACTCCGTGGGCGTGATCGGGAAGAGCTACGAGCCCGACATCGACGACGCACTGAAGGGAATGGAAGGGCTACCCGAGGCCGCCGTTGGCCCCTACCGCTGGTTCTACAGCGCGGCGACCCAGGCCGGGCTGTTCTTCCGCTACCTCTATTACTGGGTAATACCGGACATCAGCACGATGTCCGCGGACATGCGCGTCGACTTCGCGGAGATCTGGTCGGCCTGGAGTATCACCCTGAGGGTGGGCGCGTTTCTGGTCGTACCCTTCCTCGGTCTGGTCTTGGTCATGCGCAAGAGCTACACCAGGCTGCTCGGGCTGGGCATGCTGTACGTATGGATCATGTTCCTGATCGAGCTTTCCACGGTACGCTTTCAGGAACCGTTCGTGCTTTATCGCAGCTATCTGTGGGCGCCTGGAATCCTGCTCATGATGGCGGCAGTCATCGGCTCGTGCTTGCCCAGCAGGGGGTTGACGCTCGTGGCTGTCCTGATGGCACCGATTCTGATTTTTCTCGCCCAGGAGCGGCTCGCCAGTCTGACCGATCAGCTTGCATTGTGGGACGACGCCGCAGAAAAACTGCCCTCGGGGACTGTGCCCGGGGCAGATCGGATCTACTACAACCGAGGCGTGGAATACATGAATCGTCGCCAAAACGAGTTAGCCCTCGTGGACATGAATCGCGCGATTGCCGCCAATCCGAAAGGTTTGCGCGGCTATCTAGGCCGGGGCTCGGCTAATCTGTTCAATGGCGACTACTCGCAAGCACTGAGTGATTTCGATCGCGCGCTTGTCATCAGGCCGGGCTTCAGCCAAGCCCACTTCAATCGTGGAGTAAGCCTGGAGAGACTAGGCCGTATAGCGGAAGCAGAGGACGCCTATCGAACCGCAGCGAAACTTGGCTACCCAAGTGCGGCCCTGCGTTTGGGAAGAATAGGGCATAGCACTGTCATATTTGAGTCCAAGGCGCCGACCACACCGGATCCGACTGAAACGTACTCGGTACGAACCAAATGAGAAAAGCCCCTCCGAAGAGGGGCTTCTACTGTGCAGGATCTTGCTTTGCCGTCCTGCATGAGTTTAGCTACGACACTCACTGGGCACATATTTGTTTCGCGTAGCGTCCCCCGCCCCAACCCTACACACCCAGCGCACCGTGCCGACGGACGTGGCCACGTCAGGGACGAGGTTAATCGTTTGACCGTCCATCGTCGGGCTTCCGCCAATTCCCGAGCCGGCGAGCAATATCGCGATAATCCCGTTTGCTCCTACCGTGACTGACTGAACATATTTCGACGCGATGGTATTGGCGGCTGGCAACCCGGCGGAGGCATTGCTCGTCGGCAGAGCACCTGCAGAGGCGTTCGTTTCGGTGACCGCCAACTTTGCTGCGGCAGCAACTGTTAGAGCCTCAGTGACCTTCGTCCGGATCGTGTAGTCCTGATAAGCCGGCAGCGCAATCGCCGCCAGAATGCCGATAATCGCCACGACGATCATCAGTTCGATCAACGTAAAACCTTTTTGCATGGATTTCATGAAACCCTCCTGACTCGAATCAACTGGAACTAGGAATATGGCGCACCCTGCGCACGACTGATAACGTGCAAATCCGGTGCCAACTTTAGTGATGACTTCAATGTCACAAGAAATCAGTCGGTTGCATTCCGGCATCGGCATCCAACTCATGGTCATTCGCAGCAGTTACTGACAATTTTCGTCACTTGCCGCGAACGTGATGGTGCCTCCGTCCCGTAGTACCCAGCGCAAGGAAGCGGAACGCGGTCAGAGCCAATACCCGGGGATTCCGCCTTCATCCACCTCGTCGATCTGCTCCGCGTCGAAAAACATCTCCGCGTTCTTCCAATCGACCTTCCCGTGAACAAGCAAATCACACAAGTCCGGGTAGGTGTGGCCATCGAGATTGGATTTGCCGGGGATGGGCGGATAACAGAAGCACCGACACTCACTTGATTACGAGGTAATGCATATAATGGCACGGTAGCTCGGCGTAGCTTCGTGGTGTGCCCACGTGGCTTTGGCCGCAGCTGCCGGCGCCCGCTGAATGACGTAGGGAGTGCCATAGATTTAGGCAGCGCAAGGATGGCAGGAGGAGTACATGAGTAATGCCGCAACCTTGGGGCGCCCGGACCAGCAATTGGCTACCGTCCGGCACAAACTCACCGTCTTGGATCTCCATCGAATGGCCGAAGCGGGGATCTTCAACGAGGATGACCGGGTGGAACTCATCGAAGGAGAGTTGTTCGACATGGTGCCGATCGGCAGCAAGCATGCAGGTACCGTGGCAATATTGACCAAGCTGCTAACCGTCGGCGCTCGAGATCGGTGCGTGGTGTTCGTACAAAGCCCGATCCAACTCCCCGACTACAACGAACCTCTTCCGGACCTGACGCTGCTGAAGCCACGCGCCGACAGTTATCGCGACACGCTGCCACAGGCGTCCGACGTACTGCTCGTCGTGGAGGTTGCCGACCCCAGTGCCATCCGCGACCGCGATGTGAAGATTCCCATCTACGGCAGGTGCAGCATCCCGGAGGCATGGCTCGTCGATATTCAGCGCCGCGTTGTCGCGGTGTACCGGCAACCTGGTGCCGATGGCTATCAGTCCGTTACCGAGATCGGTTCCGGATCGCTCAGCCCGGAATGCCTGCCCGATGTGATGGCCCCGCTTGCCGACCTGTTCGACTGATCCTGCCCCCAAAGACGTCGCATCGCCCGATGCCGGAACTGGCAGAGAGCGCACCTGTACGCACCTTCGATAGGCCTTCTTGCCCACCAAGACGTCAAGCAGTTCCGGCGCAATCCTGCCGTCGAGTCCGAGGTACGCAACGGCGAAACGCCTTGCATACCACTCGGACAGGTTTTACACTTTTTCAGACATTTTGAAAAATTGTAATGATCCCGCGAACCGCCGCCGCCACGCTGCTGCGCTTTGCCCGAGGCTATCCGGTCGTGGTCCTGACGGGACCCCGGCAGTCCGGCAAGACGACCCTCGCACGGGCCACGTTTCCGGCCAAGCGCTACGTGTCGCTGGAAAACCCCGACGAGCGGGCCTTTGCGCTGGATGACCCGAAAGGCTTCCTGAATCGTTTTCCCGACGGAGCGGTGATCGACGAAGCGCAACACTGTCCGGCGCTCTTTTCCTACATCCAGACCCGGGTGGATGCGGAAGGACGGCCCGGGGTTTTCGTTCTCACCGGTTCGCAGAATTTCAATCTGATATCCACCGTCACGCAGAGCCTGGCAGGACGGGCCGGACTGGTTCAGCTGCTGCCGTTTTCGCTCGGGGAAGTGGCGGCCGCCGGCCTTCGCCCGCCCGCCATCGAGCCGATTCTTCTGCGCGGACTCTACCCGCCGCTGTATGACCGACCCGTCCCCAGCGCCGACTGGTATGCGAACTACGTGATGTCCTACCTGGAGCGGGACGTGCGCTCGATCGCCAATGCGCACGACCTGAATTTGTTCCAGCGCTTCCTGCGCCTGTGTGCCGCGCGCACCGGACACTTGCTGAACGTATCCAGTCTGGCCACGGACTGCGGCGTGGCCCACGGGACCGCGCGCGCCTGGCTCGGTATTCTGGAGGCGAGCTACATCTGTTTCATGCTTCATCCCTTCCATCGCAACTTCGGCAAGCGACTCGTGAAGATGCCGAAGCTCTATTTCGTAGACACGGGTCTCGCTGCCGCCCTGCTGGGCATCCATGACGAGATCCAGATGGCCACCCATCCCTCGCGCCCGGCGCTTTTCGAGACCATGGTCATCGGCGAATTCCTCAAGCAACGCTTCAACACCGGCCTGGCGTCGAACCTCTACTTCTGGCGCGACAACGTCGGTACCGAGATCGATCTGGTCATCGAGGAAGGTGCCACCGCCACGGCCATCGAAATCAAGTCGGGCCAGACCGTCGTGCCCGATTTCTTTTCCGGTCTGGCCAAGTGGACCAAGTATGCCGGCGCCGACGGCAGCACGACATCGCTCGTGTATGGTGGCGAGGAAAGCTACGAGCGATCGGGGGTTTCGGTGGTCTCGTGGCGCGACCTTTCGCAGCCAACGTAGTGGCACCCCCCGTGCCGACCCATCAGCCGCTCATCAACCCGCCTGGCGCCGGGTCAGGATAATTGTCAATTCGATTTACAATTATCTACAGCCGAGGCGAAGCCAGGAATTCCGCCTTCATCGACCTCGTCGATCTGCTCCGCATCGAGAAACATCTCTGCGTACTTCCGATAGACCTTGGCGCGCACGAATACGTCGAACAGGTCCGGGTCGATGTGGCCATTGAGCTTGAACTTGCCCAGGATGTGCAGGGTTTCGCTCAGGGTCTTGCCGCGCTTGTAGGGGCGGTCTTTCGCCGTGAGTGCCTCGAAGATGTCGGCGATGCCCATGACGCGCGCCTGCACCGACATCTGCTCGCGCGTGAGCCCGCGCGGATAGCCCTTGCCGTCCATGCGCTCGTGGTGGCCGCCGGCGTATTCGGGGACGTTCCGCAGATGCTTGGGCCAGGGCAGCGCTTCGAGCATCTTGATGGTTGCGACGATGTGGTGGTTGATGATGTCGCGCTCTTTGGCGGTGAGCGTGCCGGAGCGGACCGTCAGGTTTTCCACCTCGTCTTCGCTTAGGAACGCGATTTCGTCCCTGCCGTGGGGACGCCATGTGTATTCCGTGGCGATGCGGCGCACGCGCTCTTGGTCTTCCGTCGCCATCGCTTCGACACCGACGTTGGCGGCATGCAGGAAGGCCCGATCCTCCTCCACTTGCTGCAGCCGCTGCCCCATTTGCCAATCGAGGGCGGCCTCGGCCGAGGCATCGCGCGGCGCTCTCAGCGCCAACTTTGCCTTGAGTGCTTCGATCTCCACGTCCCGCCTCACCACCTCGAAGCGGGTATCGAGCAAGTCAATCCGGTCGAAGATGGCTTCGAGCTTGGTGCCCTTGTCCACCACGTGGACAGGTGTCGTCACCTTGCCGCAGTCGTGCAGCAAGCCGGCGATCTTCAGCTCGTAGCGGTCGCGCTCGGTCATGGTGAAATCCGCCAGCGGACCCTCGGTGGTCTCGTTCACCGCCTCGGCCAGCATCATCGTCAGCACGGGCACCCGCTCGCAATGCCCGCCGGTATAGGGCGACTTCTCGTCGATGGCCACGTTGATCAGCTCGATGAAGGATTCGAACAGCGTCTCCAACTGGGTGATAAGCTGCCGATTGGTTAGCGCGATGGCGGCCTGGGAGGCGAGCGACTCGGCCAGGCGCTGGTCGGCGGCCGAGAACGACACGACCGCGCCGCTGCCGGGGTCCATGGCGTTGATCAGTTGCAGCACGCCGATGATGTCGTTCTCATGGTTCTTCATCGGCACGGTGAGGAAGGACTTCGAGCGGTAGCCGTTACGCGCGTCGAAGTGGCGCGTGCCGGAGAAATCGAAGCCCTCGGCCACATAAGCATCGGCGATATTTACCGTCTCGTCGTGGATCGCCGCGTAGGCGGCCACCATGGAGTTGTTCGGCTCGCCCGATTCTGTGCGCAGGGGTAGCGGCGCGTAAGGAACCCGCTTGCCCGAGGTACCGCCGAGGGACAGGCCGAGCGACGCAGTGTGCAGGATTTCGAAAGTCAGGTGCGCCCCATCCTCCGCCATGCGGTACAACGTGCCCCCGTCGGCATGGGTGATTGTCATGGCTGCGGCGAGAATGCTCTCAAGCAGCCGGTTGATATCGCGTTCGTGGGACAGGGCGGCGCCGATGGCATTAAGCTGCTCGAATCGGCGGAACAGGTCCTCGATCGTGTCCATGATATCCCCCGGAAAGAACCACGCCGCCGACATGCAACGGGCGGCGCGACGGCACCGGCAAGACCTCTTATTGCACGCCAGCCTTCTCCGCCCCGGAGGTGTTGCCGTGCATGCCGCCCTCCAGCAGCAGGGCACGAAAGCCGCGCAGGGACAGAAGAAACGCGGCGGCGGCGCTGCGCCGGCCACTCTGGCAATAAACGACATATTCCTTGCTCGGGTCGAGAGACCCCAAGGCGTTGCGAATCTCGTTCAGGGGAATGTTGATGGCGCCCGGCATGCGCTCGAACTGGTATTCGGCCGGGAAGCGCACGTCGAGCCAGACCGCGCCGTTGGCGACCCGCTGAGTTGCGTCGTCGAGCGACACGCGCCGCAGCATCGGCTCGCGCAGCAGGGCGTTGAAATCGCTCGCGCCCAGGCACAGGAGTACGCCGTCGGTGAGCATCGTCACCGTGGCATTGCGCGGCGTGTCGGCAACCAGAGAATCCTCGCCGAAAGCGTCGCCGCTGTTGAGTTCGGCGATCATGATCTCACCGCCGCCCACCTTGCGCGTCACCAGACAGCGGCCGCTTTCAATGACGTAATAATGCTCGCCGGGCTCGCCCTCGCGCACGATGACGTCGTTACGGTTGACCTTCATGCGCCGGGAGCGCTTGAGCAGCTCGTCGATGTGCGACGGCGGCAGAGCGGCGAACAGTCCGCGCGTCATGATGTTCTGCACCGCAAACAACGACGACTGGGTGTACCAGTCCGTCGCCTCGGCGCCCGGCGCGCTGCGCGGGTCGTCGCTCACGCCCGAGAGCTGGTCCCACGTGAGCATGACGTCGAGCAGGTCATCATCGAAGGAAATCAGCTCGATGTCGGTTATTGCTTTGGCATCCTTTATGGCGGGTGGGCGCTTGCCGATCGGGAACAGAGCCGCCTCGCTGCCGCCGACGAGCACCTCGGAGCTGCCGTCGGGATAGGTCAGTTTCAGTTCGCCGCGCAGCAGATAAACCGACTGGCGCTGGAGATTCTTCAAGCGGAAAGGATCGTTGTTGCGGCCGACATACTCGCGATAGCACATGGCGGCCAGTTCGCGCGCGCTGGCGGCCGTCAGCGAACCCAGGGGTTGGAGCTGAAATAGGGTCTCGAGAAGCTGCGTGTCCTGCACCATGATCTACCCGTTCTCCAATTGGCGCATTTGCGCCTCCGAAGCAAGCTCGATGCGCATGTCAAAACTCGAACACGTGGTTGTTCTGGAGCATCCGCGGCCTGAACTCACCGATGAACTCCTCAAGCTCCTGCATCGTCAGCTCGATTTGGCCCGGCTTCATGTGCGTGACGAAGATCTCCGGCTTATGCTGGAGTTTGAGCAGTTCCTCGGCCAGCATGCTCGGGCAAAGGTGTTTGGAGGTGATGGCAAGCTGGCGCTCGCGGTTCGAGAATGCGGTCTCGACGATCAGGTAGCGCAGGTTGCGGATTTTGTTGATGGCGCGCCACAGCTCGTCACTCACTGTGGTGTCGCCCGTAAAGGCCAATGTCGCCTGACCGCTGTCGAGGGCGTAGCCCACCGCCGGTACGGTATGATTGGCCGGCAGGACCCTGATCTTGCGCCCGTCCACGTCTATGGTCTGGCCGACCTGCAGCGACTCGAAGCACATGAACGGCTTATCCGTCGTTGGAATCTCGGTGAAGTCCGGCCAAATCGACCAGTTGAAGACATGGGATCTGATGATCTCGAGCGTCGCGTTCGTGGCATGCACGGTCAGCGGACGGTTACGCATGTCGCCGACCGTATCCACCATGAACGGAATGCAGGCGATGTGGTCAAGGTGGGAGTGGGTAACGAAGACGTGATCGATCTGTGTCAATTCGGCGAGGCTTAGATCGCCCACGCCGGTGCCAGCGTCAATCAAGATATCGCTGTCGACGAGCAGCGAAGTCGTGCGCAGATGCCTGCCGCCGATGCCGCCGCTGCAACCCAGTACCCGTAGCTTCATTCCGACCGATCCATTACTTCGACTCGAACACCGTCACGCCGTCCCAATTGTCTGCCGGCGGCCGACGGCGATATTCGGTCACCCGCTCCAGGTAAATCCGATACAGCTCGCACGGCGGCGACATGCGCGCGAGCTCCTGGAGAGCCACATCGGCCCGATCCCAGTCGCGGGCACGGACATGCCCCAGCGCCTCGCTCCACAATGCGATCTCGTCGAGCCGGGCATCGTCCACCGACCCCTCGACGCCGACCGGCTCGAATATCGCCACCGGCTCGTCCTTGCCCTTAACCCGGATACGGTCGATCTCGCGGAAGGCGATACCCTTTGCGGCACGACGCGTCGCTTCACCGACAACGACACCGGCACCATAGTATTTCGTGATCCCCTCCAGGCGTGAGGCTAGATTGACCGGGTCACCCATGACAGTATAGGCCTTCCGCACGGTGGAACCCATATCCCCCACGGTCACGGTGCCGGTGTTGATGCCGACGCCGATCCGCAGTTCCGGCCAGCCACGGGCGACGAGCGAGCGGTTCAGCTCCGCCAGCGCCGCCTGCATCTCCAGGCCGGCAAGCACTGCATGCGTGGCATGGTCGGAATTTGCCACCGGCGCGCCCCAGAACGCCATGATCGCATCCCCGATGTACTTGTCGAGCGTGCCGCGCCGGTAGTGAATCACCGCGGTCATGGCCGTCAGGTACTCGTTCATCAGCTGCGTGAGTTGCTTCGGTTCCATCGCCTCCGAGATGGAGGTAAACCCCCGAATGTCTGAAAACAGAATGGTCAGGTCGGCGTTGCGACCGTCCATGCTGTAGCGCTCCGGGTCGCGGCTCATCTCCTCCACCAGTTCGGGCGGAACGTAGCGGCCGAATAGCTCGGCGAACTGCCGTTTCGCCCGCGCCTCGACGAAATAGCCGTAAGACATGTTCAGGGCGAACAACACGAGAACCAGGATCAGCCCCGTGGCAACAGGCAGCACCAGATTGCCGTAGTGCCAAAGCGCCAGATTGATCGCCACCAGGAGCGCAAGCAGCGCCGCCGTGGCCAGCGTGGCGCGCAGAGGCGAGAGCATGGGCACGAGCAACACCATCACCAGCGCCGCCGCGCCGAGCAGCAGCATTTCGGCGCCGAGCGCGAAGGGCGGTTTGTGCTTGATCGTGCCGTCGAGCATGCCGGCGATCAGGTTGGCATGGAGCTCGACGCCGGGATAAATGCTGCCCACGGGCGTCGCCCGCAGATCGAGCAGGCCCGGCGCCGTCGTGCCAACCAACGCGATCCGACCCTTGAGTTGTTCCGGCGCGAGGCGTCCGGCAAGGATGTCGGCCAGCGAATGGTAAGCAAAGCTTCCCTGATAGCCGCGGAAGGGCACGAGCGCTGCCGCGTTGTCGTCCACCGGCAGGCGCAACACCCCTTCCCCTTGGCCGGTCGGCAGGTCCAGCCACTCCAGCGCGGCGTAGGCGCCAATGGCAAAGGTCTTTTCGTCGGGAAAACCGGGAACCAGGGCCGGATTGCCAAGCAGGTGGCGCACAATGGCGAGCGCCAGCGCCTCGTAATAGTGGCCCTGGTACTCCGCGATCAGAGGTACGCGACGGGCTACACCGTCGAAATCGACCAGGGGATTGAAGTGCCCGGCCCCGGCCGCCGCCTGCTGCAACGCCGCCAGATTGCCGCCGTGGCTGGACCAAGTGGTAGCGGCCACGCTGCGACCCTTGAAGATGTCGGCAGGTAAGACTGGCGCCGGGAGAGCGCCGCTGCCTGTGCCGTCCGATCGATTCGAGAGGTAAAATCCGAGGATCGCCGGCCGCCCGCGCAATGCCGTCGCGAACAACCGATCATGGTCCAGACGCGGCCGCAGGTCTTCGAGCAGGGCGAGGAATTGCGCGTTCTCGCGCAGATCGCCCCGGGCCAGCTCCTCCAGGCTTTTCAGACCCGAGCTGTCGTCCGGTTCGGCGAAAACGATGTCGAAGCCGAGCACCAAGACGCCGTACTGCTCGAACAGCCGCGTCACAAGCTCGGCCATGCGTTCGCGGCCCCAAGGCCAGCGGCCGATCTCCTGAAGGGACTTCTCGTCGATGTCGAGGATGGCGATGCGCTCATCCACGCCCCCGGGCATGGTCAGCCGCACCTTGGCGTCATAGGCAATGGCGTCCGCATGGCTGATCAGCCCGATCTGGTACAACCGCGCAGCGTGCCCCAGAATCAGAGCGACGACGGCGAGGGAGAGGAGGTAGCGGGCCGCGTGCCGCCTCACGACGCGGCCTCCGGAAGGGGGGCGTTGCGCGCGCCGCGGCAAGGCCTAGGAACGCAGAAAGAACTCCATCTTGACGCCTGCCAGTTCGATCACGTCGTGGTCGTTTAGCTGGTGGGCCTGGGCGTCCAGCGTTGTGCCGTTGAGTACCGGGTACGACGCCCCCTCGACATGGGTGATGAAATAGCCGGTCGGCCGACGGGTGATCACCGCCACCTGCTGGCCCGGCTTGCCGAGCCGGGTCATGGTCTTGGTCAGCTCCAGTTCCTTACCGGCATTGGCGCCATTGAGGATCTGCACGACGCCCACCTGGACCGTTCTTGTCGCCGGCGCGGGTTGAGCCGGCGCCTCGGCCGCCGGCGCTTGAGCTTTCACGGTGGACTCCGATTCGGCAGCCGCCGGCGCTGCGCTGGCGCCGGCCTGGGCAGGCGCTTCCACCGGGCGGCGCATTTGATTGGGGCGCAGCAACATGGTCTTCTCGTAGTCAGGGCCGCCAGCGTAAGCGGGCGGCGTTTCATTGACGTACTTCAGACGGTACTTGCCCAGTTCAACGACGTCGTTGTTCTGCAGGAAGTGCTTCTTGATTGGCTGGCCGTTTACATAGGTGCCGTTCGTGCTGTTGAGGTCCTCGAGGAACGAGTCGTTAAGAATCGTGACGATCACCGCGTGTTCGCCGCTGATCGCCAGGTTGTCGATCTGGATGTCGTTGTGTGGCTTGCGGCCGATCGTCGTCCGCTCCTTGTTCAGGCCGATCTCTTTCAGTACCAGCCCATCCATGCTAAGGATCAACTTCGCCATCTTCTGTTCCCGTCCCCTGGTTACCTGAGCCACGCCTTGATTTTGGCCATCAGGCCGCGCGGCGCCGGATAGGCGTGCGCGACCCGAACCAAAACTACCGAAACATTGTCCCGTCCGCCGTTGTCGTTGGCCATCTGGATCAACTGGTTCGCCGCCAGCTCCAAGTTCGGCATCAACGTCTGAAACGTCAGGGCGATCTCGTCGTCCTCGACCATATCGTTGAGGCCGTCGGAGCATAGCAAATAGATATCGCCCGGCAGCGTATCATAATCGCGTATTTCGGGTTCTACCACTGGATCGACGCCCAGGGCCCGGGTGACCAGGTTCCGATTCTGGGAGTGCCGCGCCTCCTCGGGCGTAATCATGCCGCTGTCGATTTGCTCCTGCAAGAGCGAGTGGTCCCGAGTCACCGCCTGAAGCTGCTCACCCCGGTAGCGGTACAGGCGCGAGTCGCCGATGTGCGCCACTGTCAGGGAGTTGTCGTAGAACAGCGCCGCCACAAGTGTCGTGCCCATGCCGGCATATTGAGGCTGGCTCTGGGCTGCCTGGTAGATTGAGGTGTTCGCCCGGGCGATTTCCGCCTCGAACGCAGAATGGGCGTGGAGCTTGCCGTCGGCATCTTGCATGTAGGGCGCCAGGCGGGTGAAAGACTTCTCCAGCTCCGTGCCCAGCAGCGTCGTCGCCATGCTCGAGGCTACCTCCCCGGCATTGTAGCCGCCCATGCCGTCGGCAATGACCGCCAAACCGAGCGCCGGATTGACCAGCACGGCGTCCTCGTTGTGGGAACGAACCATCCCGGCGTCGGTGCGACTGACCATTTCGAGGGCCTGGTTGAGATCCATTTTTCCTGTCAAGAAATGATGTGCCGTTGCGCCACAACCGGTGCGCAGCCGCGCGCATCCGCAGCGCATTCGTTGCCTCTCATGCGGGCTGGTTCCCGTCGTTGGCAACTGCCTGACAGCAGTTTGACACCGTGCCGCCCAGCCCGCCGGGACTGCCCCCCACAATGTCTGTGCACGGTTCCTTCGTGGCCACACGCACCAATGACGTCGCGGATTCCCCAGCGAACGCGAGTTTGCCACAGGCGCGAAGATCGCGTGTAGCACCGCCGAAAAAAGATCGGATGGACTCGCCTTGCGAGAAATAACCTAGCCCACACAAAGTGTTAGATTCCGACTGCGACTGTCTTGAACGTCCAGCACGTCCGCCAGCGGCCCTCCTCAGTCCCAGCCTAGGCAGGCCGCGAGAACTTCCCTTAGTACGTTAGTGGTTTTCCCAGTCCATGCGCCTGAGCGGCCGCAAGCAGCCGCTGCGCCAGGGCAAGGTCCTGGATCGCCATGCCGTGCGACTCAAATAGAGTAATCTCCTCCACACTCCGACGGCCGGGCCGCATGTCGCCGATCACCTCACCGAGTTCCACGACTTGCCCCTCGTGCAGCCTGCCCTTCTCCAGCAAGGGAAGCAGGTCCCCGCATTCCTTCAGCGCCACCGGCCGGGAATCGACGCAAACCACGTCACAGCGCTTCACCGCCGCCTCGTCGAGCTCGCGCCGGATCAGGGCGTTCGAGCCCGCCGCATTGATATGCGTGCCAGGCACCAGCCACTCACCATCGAACAGCGGTACGGACGACGAGGTGATCGTGACGACAATGTCGCTGCCCTCGACGACCTCCCGCGCACTGCCTGCAGGGACAACGTCCCGCCGCAGGCGGGCGGACATCTCGCGACAGAACGTGCGCAGCTTATCGGCATTGCGGGAAAAAACCTTAAAGCGTTCGATTTTCCGCACCAGACTGAGCGCCTCGATCTGGCCGCGCGCCTGCCAGCCGGCGCCGAAAACACCGACGACCCGGGCATTGGCTCGCGCCAGGTGTTTGGCAGCAACACCGCCTGCCGCCCCCGTGCGCACCATGCCCAGAAAGTCGGCTTCGATCACGGCGCTGAGACGGCCCGATGCTGCATCGTAGGTATGGACGAGGAACCGCGTTCCCTGGCGGTTCGTGGTGTAAACCTTGTACCCCAGGATGCCGAGACTGGGCACCGCACCCTGCAGCAAGTGCATGACCGTCTGCGGCAAGCGCGTGCGCTGGCGCGGCGTATCGATCGCCAGGCCTAGTGCATGCTCGCGATGAACCGCCTCCACCGCCTCGATCGCTTGCGCCATGGATAGCAGCTGCTTCACATCGTCCTCGGTCAGATAGAGCGCCATGAGCCCACTCGAGATTCGGGTAAGTCAGCGGCTCCGTCGCGCTTAGCCAGCCGGGCACGAATCGTGTCGTCCCGCAGCGTGACACCAACGCGAACGGTGCGGCTGCGGGCGGGGACTAGGCATCGCGCCCACGACTTGACAGTGGCATCGCTGCGGATGGCACCTGCGACGCTACGGTCAATCTGGCGGCCAATCAACGTGATAGTGACGCAATGGTGTTCCATACCCTCAATGGCACTCCGGCGGCACAAACGGTTGCCGCGTCGGGGGTGCCGATTCCGCTCGCGGGAACCCGCGTCCCGCACAAACAAACAAAAAAGCCGCGCAGGCTATCGTCCCGCGCGGCTCCTGTATTCCAGCAGAGCTGCTCAAAGCACAGATTTGAGCAGCTTGCCCATCTCGGCCGGATTGCGCGTCACCTTCATGCCGCACGCCTCCATGACCGAGAGCTTTTCCTGGGCCGTTCCCTTGCCGCCGGAAATGATTGCACCGGCATGGCCCATGCGCTTGCCCGGAGGCGCGGTCACGCCGGCAATGAAGCCGACGACAGGCTTACGGGCGTTGTTCTTGTACCACTCGGCGCCGGCTTCCTCGTCCGAACCGCCGATTTCGCCGATCATGATGATGGCGTCGGTCTCCGGATCGTTCATGAACAGCTCCAGCAAATCCCGGTGCTTGAGACCGTTCACCGGATCGCCGCCAAGACCGATCGCCGTTGACTGACCTAGGCCGATCTCCGTCAACTGCCCCACCGCCTCGTAGGTCAGTGTCCCCGAACGCGAAACCACACCGATGCGCCCCTTCTTGTGGATATGGCCAGGCATGATGCCGATCTTGATTTCGTCCGGCGTAATAACCCCAGGGCAATTCGGGCCAACCAGAATAGTGCGGCGGTTCTCCTTGCGCATCCTGTCCTTCACCGCAACCATGTCGCGAACGGGAATGCCCTCGGTAATGCAGATCACCAGATCCAAGTCGGCCTCCGCCGCTTCCCAGATCGCCGCAGCGGCACCGGGCGGCGGCACGTAGATCACCGAAACATTGACGCCAGCCTTCTCCTTCGCCTCCCGGACACTGCCATAGATCGGAATGCCCTCGAAATCTTCCCCGGCCTTCTTGGGATTGACCCCGGCAACGAAGCAGTTCTTGCCATTCGCATAATCGCGGCACATCCGCGTGTGGAACTGGCCGGTCTTGCCGGTAATCCCCTGCGTGACGACGCGCGTATCCTTGTTGATCAGAATCGACATTCTCTTCCCCTTTACTTGCCCTTCGCGGCGGCCACGGCCTTCTCGGCGGCTTCCGCCATGTTGGCGGCGGAAATGATCGGCAGCCCCGACTCCGCGAGGATCTTTCTGCCGATGTCTTCGTTCGTTCCTTTCATGCGCACGATCAGCGGCACATGCAGGTGCGTCTCCCTGGCCGCCGCCACGACGCCGGTGGCGATGGTATCGCAGCGCATGATGCCGCCGAAAATGTTGACCAGGATGGCCTTCAGGTTCGGGTTCCTAAGCATGATCTTGAACGCCTCGGTGACCTTCTCGGTCGTCGCACCGCCACCGACGTCGAGGAAGTTCGCCGGCTCCCCGCCATAGAGCTTGATGGTGTCCATCGTCGCCATGGCCAGGCCGGCACCGTTCACCAGACAGCCGATGGTGCCGTCCAGGGAAATGTACGAGAGGTCGTGGGCCGAGGCTTCAACTTCCGCCGGGTCCTCTTCGTCCAAGTCGCGCATTTCCATGATTTCCGGATGCCGATAGAGCGCGTTGGAGTCGAAGTTCATCTTGGCGTCGAGCGCCACTACCTTGCCCTCGCCGGTGAGTATCAAGGGGTTGATCTCGGCGAGCGAGGCGTCGGAGTCCCAGAATGCCTTGTAGAGGCCCTGCAGAACGGCTCGCGCCTGGGCGACGCTGGCTTCGGGTATGCCGATCTTGCGCGCGACGTCATCGGCCTCGGAATCCTTGAGCCCCGTCTGCGGATCGACAAACACCTTGTGGATTTTTTCCGGCGTCTTTGCCGCGACTTCCTCGATGTCCATGCCGCCTTCCGAGCTGGCCATGAGGCACACCTTCTGCGTGACGCGGTCGACGACCATGCCGACATACAATTCCTTGCGGATGTCGGCGCCCTCCTCGATCAGAAGGCGCCGCACCTTTTGCCCTTCCGGACCGGTCTGATGCGTCTTGAGTTGCATGCCCAGTATCTGGCCGGCATACTGGCGCACCTCGTCGCGCGACTTCGCGACCTTGACGCCACCGCCCTTGCCCCGGCCACCGGCATGGATCTGCGCCTTGACCACCCAGACCTTGCCACCGAGTTTCTCCGCCGCTCCGACCGCTTCGTCCACCGAGAAGCACGGAAAGCCGCGAGGCGTTGCGACGCCGTACTTCCTCAGGATTTCCTTTCCCTGATATTCATGGATTTTCATGGATTTTCCTTGCTGATGATTGCCAACGATTGCGGATAAGTGCCGGCTGAAACCGGTCTTGTAGTCCCGGGATCCGTGCGCAGAACCGCCGCGGCTCACCCCGGAATCAAGCTCGCGCGGAAACAACGTTACGGCGCGCCTGGGGAATCGAAGCTCTTGATGGCGTCACTATAGCACATTGTGGCGCGCTACCTCGGCGCGAAGCCCGCTCTGGTGCAGGCTCCGGACGGGCTTCTCGCGCCCCGCGCTCGGCAATCGGTCTGCGCGCGAAGGGCAGCGACGGCTATAGCAGCGTCACCCACTCCTGCGCCCAGTTCAGGGCCTCTTCGTCCGGCAGGGGCTGGGTGCACGCGTCGATCTCCAACCGCTCACCCACTTTGGTTGCACCGCAGGCAGCCAACAGGGCATCCATATCCTTCCCGGCACGACAGAACGTGTTCTTGTAAGTCTGGTCGCCCAACGCAATGACGCCATAGCACAATTGGCTCAGATCCGGTTTGTCGTCGCTGAGGCGCCTCGCCAGCGGTACGAGGTTGTCAGGCAACTCCCCGTCGCCATGTGTCGATGTGCAGATCAGCACCACCTCGCATGCCTGGAGGTCAACACCTCCCGCGTCCCCTTCGGGGATGACTTCGATGCGGTGCCCAAGCGAGGGCAACTGCTCGCGCAGGTAATCGGCGCACATTTGGGCGTTGCCCGATTCCGTCCCGACGATGATGGTGATGTTTGCCATGGTTCGTGTCGCGGCGCGCAGTGCGATCGTTGCTGTTCAGACTCGCGACGACGCGTCACGGTTGTCCCGTCGCGCCTGGTTCTGTAACATATGAAATTGATACGAATTGGTGCCCACGCACAACGGATATTGTATCCCTTTTTGACGCGGCGATTGAACAGGCCTGAGTCGGAACGATTGCCGGGCTGCCCGCCCGTACCGTATCTTTCGGACACGAAACGGCCACCGCTGGAGACCGTACGATGCTGACCCAGGATCGGGAACTCGCTGATCGCATTGCAGCCGGCGCACGATTCGCCGCCGGCGAAACGCTTACGCCGAGCTATCGTAGCGAATTGATGCGGCTGATGGTCGTCTTCGTGGACTCGGAGCTGGCGGGTGCGGCGGGTTTCTGTCCTTTCATCAACCGCGGCCCGGGATTGGGTGAGCGCATCGTCGCGGCGCGCATGGTCGCCGAGAAGTATGCCCATGCCGGCAAGGTGCTCGATCTGCTACGCCCCTTCGGTGTAGATACGCTTCTGTATGTTCGTTCTCATGCCTGGGACTCGCGGCTGGATCGCAACGTGGATCTCGGCACACGACGCGTCGGAGGCGATAAGCGGCTCAACGTCTTTCACTATCCGCTCGAGGGCTGGGAGGACGCAATCACCTTCAACCTACTGATGGGCTTGGCAACGGGCGTACAACTGGGCGAGCTGAAGGATTGCTCCTACGTACCCCTGGCGCAGACGTTGGCGCACATCCTGCCTGGTGAGGCGCAGCATGTGCGGCTCGGCGCGACGGGTGTTCAGCAAGCGATCAAGCGCGCAGGCACGACAACGGCCGTGCAGGCGTGCGTGGATTATTGGTACCGGCGTGTTGCCGACACCTTCGGCCGCGTCGATTCCGACCACGCTGCATTGGGCATCAGGTTCGGCCTGCGCCGGCGCTCGAACGCCGAGATGCTGTGCGACTGGAAGAACCAAGCCGGCGCCGCCCTGACGCGGCTCGGACTGGAAACGCCGGCGATCTAACACACCAACTCGTCGCCAACGACCGAGAATCAACCATGCCCTACGAAACCATCCTGTTCGAGCTACGCGAAGGCATCGCTCGTGTGACCCTCAACCGTCCGGATCGTCTCAACAGCTTCAATGTCCTGATGCACACCGAGCTACGCGATGCGCTCGATAAGACGCGCCATGGCGGCGCCCGGGTGCTGTTACTGACCGGTGCCGGGCGCGCTTTCTGTGCCGGGCAGGATCTCGCCGACCGCAGCGTCTCGGCCGACGCCGCGCCGCCCGACCTCGGCCATTCCATCGAGACGTGCTACAAGCCGCTCGTGTTGGCACTACGCGATCTGCCTATGCCGGTCGTCTGCCTGATCAATGGTGTTGCCGCAGGCGCCGGCGCGAACATCGCGCTCGCCTGTGACATCGTCCTCGCGGCGCGCTCAGCTTCTTTCATCGAGGTATTTGCAAAACTCGGACTGATACCGGATACGGGCGGCACCTATTTCCTGCCGCGTCTGCTCGGCACGGCGCGTGCGGTCGGGCTGGCCATGCTCGGAGAAAAGTTAACCGCCGAACAGGCCGAAGCGTGGGGCCTTATCTGGAAGTGTGTCGACGACGATAGTCTTCAGGACGAGGGGGAAAAGCTCGCTCGCCACTTCGCCGCAGCGCCGACCCGCGGACTCGCCCTGACGAAACGAGCGATCCATGCCTCGGCCGACAATTCCCTCGAGCAGCAGCTCAACCTGGAGCGCGACTACATGCGCGAGCTCGGCTACAGCGAGGACTATCGGGAGGGCGTGGCGGCGTTCATGGAAAAACGGCCCGCTCGGTTCAACGGGCGGTGAGATGTTCAGCGCCGAACCCGATCCGCTGCAGTTGGCCAACGAGGTCGGGCGCGCAATGCATGCGCGTGACCGCACGTCTCAGTTCCTCGGCATACATCTGGACCAGATCGGCCCGGGCTATGCGCACATGCACATGAAGGTGGGCGAGCAAATGGTCAATGGCCACGACATCTGCCACGGCGGCTTCATATTCACCCTCGCCGATACCACGTTCGCCTATTCCTGCAACAGCTACAACCACAACGCCGTCGCCTCCAGTTGCAGCATCGAGTTTCTGGCCCCGGCGCATCGCGGCGATACGCTGTATGCCAAGGGTACGGAGCAGGCGCTTGCCGGTCGCAGCGGCATCTACGATATCGAGGTCACCAACCAGGACGGGAAGCAGATCGCCCTATTCCGCGGCAAGTCCCAACGCATAAGGGGCGAAGTCGTGGCACGCCCAGCGACCACAGAGCGATAAGCCCCGGGCCGCACTTCCCTTGGCGCGTCATCCGCGAACCGCGACGCCGGCTCGTGTCGCTTCGTCCGCCTGCCCGCACAATGCCGTCAATTGCTTGTCGTGCCAGCGACTGAGCAGGACCAACGACGCACAGGCACCGCCCAGCGCCAGGGTCATGTCCCACTGGGTGTCCCACTGATCCCCCTGGGTGCCAAGGAATTCCTCGGCACCTTGCCCGAGCAGCATGGCCGCGGCGAACTCGATCAACTCATAAAAGGCGCTCAGGGCAAGACAGAAACTGACCACTATGAAAACGAGCCATCCGCCACGGCGTACCACCTGGAAGCGCAGCAGGACTTCCCGCGCCAGCAGCGCCGGGATGAATCCCTGGACAAAATGGCCGATGCGATCGTAGGGATTGCGAGCAAGTTGCAGCCAGTCCTGAAGCACGTACCCGATCGGCACGCGGGCATAGGTGTGCGCCCCACCATAAATCAGGATCAGCGCGTGGATCGCGATCAAACAGTAGGCGAGGGTGGTCAGCTCGAAGCGGCGGTACGTGGCCCCCAGCAGCGGCAAGGCAACCAGCACCGGAAGAACTTCCATCAACCATGTCAGACGGTCGTACGGAGCCACTCCGGAGGCCACCAACGCAACACCCACGAGCACCAGTAGTGCAATCAGGTGCAGGCTGCGACCCTGGCCGGTAGGCGACTCGCGGCAGATTCCCTTCGAATTCATTGCGCGTCCGGTTGGACCTCTGGTGCCGCATGGGCAAAGGCCGGCAGCGCCATGCACGCATCGTAGATACGCAGGATTGTCGGCATGTCGTCGAGCCGGCACTGGAAGCGCCGGGCATTGAACACCTGCGGCACCAGACAGCAGTCGGCAAGCCCGGGCCTTTCGCCATGGCAGAAGCGGCCGGTGTCGGCATTCCTGATAAGCATGGCTTCCACGGCCCTCAAACCGGACTCCACCCAGTACCGGTACCACGCGCTCCTTGCCCGCTCGTCGACCCCGAGCTTCTGCGTCAGATAATTGAGGACGCGAAGGTTGTTGAGGGGATGTATTTCGCAGGCAATGGTCAGCGCCAGCGCACGAACTCTCGCCCGCGATGGCGGGTCGGCAGGTAGCAATGGTGGCCGGGGATGGAGTTCCTCCAGATACTCGATGATCGCCAGCGATTGGGTCAGCACCCGCCCATCGTCCTCCAGTACCGGCACGAGCGCGTTCGGATTGAGGGCGCGGAACGCCGCCGACAACTGTTCCCCGCCATCGCGCACCAAGCTGACCGGCGCGTAGGCGTAAGGCAAGCCCTTCAGGTTCAACGCGATGCGCACGCGATAAGAGGCTGAGCTGCGGAAGTAACTGTGAAGTTTCAGCACGGCGGCGAAACCAACAGGCGCAAAAATCCGGGAGTCTATAACCTTACCACCCAAAAGGCGTACCCCATGCACGTTTCGGACAAGTCTGCGAAAATGCGGTCTCGACGGTTGGGTACAAACCGGTTTGGACGCCCCAAGGCGATTGCAAGGATTTCGCGCACCGAGAACGGACATGGACGCTCCGACGTTGCATAGGTCACGAGCCCCCGCGCCAAGACTTGCTACTCTCCGATCAAACCTGCTAGGGGTAAAGCCCATGAATCTGCGTCAGTTTCGTCTCGCTCCGATCGCCTTGGGGCTGCTCGGGGTGACGCAAACCCACGCTGCCGGTATCGGCGAACTCAACGTCGCCTCCCGCCTCGGTCAGCCGCTGCGGGCGGAAGTGCGGATCATTTCCACCCCCGACGAGAGTATCAGGGCGTCCTGCTTCCGCCTTGTACCGGCCGAGGAGGCCGGTGACATCCCGGCCCTAACGCGCGCCCGCATGAGCTTGCAGACACGCAACGGTCAGAGCTTCCTCATCATCTCGACGACCGAGCCGATGGCGGACCCGATCCTGACGCTGACACTCCAGGCGGGCTGCGATATGGGGCTGACACGGGAATTCACATTGCTCTTGCCAGCACCCGCCGCCGAGGATCTACCCTACGTAGCAGGCGAAGCCGGGCTTGCGCGGCCATCGTCGGCGGATGCGGCAGAAAAGCCGCAGGCAGCCATCAGCCAAGGACCGGCAACGTCCTCAGCAGGCGTGGGGGCGTGGCAAGTGGCTGAGGGCGAGTCGCTGCGCACCGTGGCCGAATCCCTGTATCCCAACGACAAGCGCAGCCAGCGGCGCTTCGTCACCGCCGCCGTTGCGGCCAATCCCGCGGTATTTCCAGGCGGTATCAAGGACGCTGGGAATCCGCTTCCCGCTGGGACACGGTTGCAGATTCCGAGCATGAAAGCCGCAACCGCGGAGCCGGCCGCTCCGCGTCGGGCTGCTCCGCGCCCGAGCAAACCCGCGACCGTCGCCGCGCCTGCAGCACCGGCACCGGATGGTGGTGTATTGGCTGCCCTCCCGGACAGGCCGCATCCGCTGCTGCAGAAAATGCAGCAAGCCCAACCGGAAGGCGATCGCCTGCAAGTGGGCTCCAAACCCGTTGCACCCTCGACCGTCCTTACAGACGCGAAACAGCGCGAGCGGGCGCGCGAGCAGCAGTTGATCATGGACCTGGAAGATAAGGTCTCCGCCTACCAGGAAGTCCTGGACAGGATCAAGAAACTCGAAGCGCACGAGGCCGAGCTGAAGGTCGAACTGGGTCGCCTCGATGCCGCCCTCGGCGAGGCAGAGAAAGCTGCGGCAACTCAACCAGAAACGACAGCAGCAACGCCTGTAGCGGCGCCGGCGGCACAACCCGCTACCACTGCGCCGGTTCCGACGGTCACTGTCGACTCGGGCCCGCTTCCGCCCCCTCCCAGCTCCGCACTGCCTGAATGGCTTATCGCCCTGATTTCCGGGGGTGCCGCGGTGGCGCTCATGGTGTTCTTGACGCGGTCGCGACGCAAAGGCGGCGCGTCCGCGCCACAGCACGTCACGAACCCGACGCTGCCCCTTCCCAGCGAAGGCGTGGCGGCAACAGCCGCCGCCGAGGCCGGGACGGGCGATACGCTGGGCGTGCCAGCAGAGGAGCAAACCGAGACATCCAACATCGTGCGTTTCGCTCCGAGCACGCGTGACGACGACATCATCGACGTGGCCGAGCACGAGTCGGCCATGGAGCTGGCCGAGATCATGTTGTCTTTCGGGCGCCTGAAGGGTGCCGCGCAGACGCTTGCCGACTTCGTCGAAGCGAATCCCAAGCAGTCGATCGAACCGTGGCTCAAGCTGCTGGAAATCTACCGCGAAGCAGGCATGAAGCGCGAGTTCGAAACGACGTCCAAGCGCCTGAATCACTTCTTTAACGTCGGCGTCATCGCCTGGGAGGAAACCGACAGCGATGCGGGCATCGAGTCCCTGGAGAAGTTCAGCCACATACGCGACCGTCTGACGTCAACCTGGGGCACGCCCGACTGCCTGGAATACCTGCAAAAGCTGCTCATGGATAACCGCAGCGGTTCGCGCTCCGGTTTCTCGCTCACGGTGCTGGACGAGATACTCTTCCTTATCTCGATCCTCGATCAGCAGCGCAACGCCGCGAAGCACGAAAAGGTCGGCCGCGCCGCATAGAGCCGCGCCCCAGCAGCAGCCGCGCCGCGATTTTGCCGCCGCGCTACGGGGTTGCGTAGCGCCGCACTTCCTGCTCAATCGCGCCGAACACCGAGCAGCCGAACCCATCCAGCATCTCGATACGCACGCGATCGCCAAAGCGCATGAACGGTGTGCGCGGCCTTCCTTCGGCGATCGTCTCCAGCATCCGTCGCTCCGCCAGGCAGGCCGAGCCTGCACTGCGATCCACGTTCGAAACGGTTCCCGAACCGATGATCGAGCCGGCGCCAAGCGCGCGCGTTCGCGCCGCGTGGGCAATCAATTGCGGGAAGCTGAATGTCATGTCGTTGCCCGCGTCGGGCTGACCGAACAGATCGCCATTTAGCTCCACACGCAACCGCAGATGTAGTTTGCCGTCGTGCCACGCAGCGCCGAGTACATCCGGGGTCACGGCAACGGGGGAAAACGACGAGGCAGGCTTGCTCTGAAAAAAGCCGAACCCCTTGGCCAGTTCGGACGGAATGAGACTGCGCAGGCTTACGTCATTGACCAGCATGAGCAGCTTGATGTGGGGCGCCGCCGTTTCGGGTGTCGCACCCATCGGCACGTCGTCGGTGACGACCGCCACCTCGGCCTCGAAGTCGATGCCCCATTCCTCGGAAGCAGCAAGAATTGGATCGCACGGGCCGAGGAAGCCGTCCGAGCCACCCTGATACATCAACGGATCGCTCCAGAATTCCGATGGCATCGGCACGCCACGCGCCTTGCGGACAAGCTCGACATGGTTCACATAGGCAGAGCCATCCGCCCACTGATATGCTCTTGGCAAAGGGGAATGGCAGCGGCGCGGATCGAACACAATTCCGTGCCGCGCACCGCCATGATTCAGCGCCTCGTAAACCTGGCGCAGTCGCGGCTCCGCGGCGGCCCAGTCATCGAGCGCCGCCTGTAGCGTCGGGGCGATATCGGCGACCGCCTGCGCCAGCGTCAGGTCGTGGTTGACCACCACCAGGGTACCGTCCCGACCTCCCTGCTTAAGACTCGCGAGCTTCATTGCCGGCCCTCGCCGTCGTCTTGGCCATCGTGCGCTTCGCCAGGCATTGATTTGATTGGCGTCACTTCTTCAGCCAGGAATCGACGTAGCCCCCAAACTCCACGCCCGCCGGCAACACTGCGGTTTCCACCGGATAGCGCGTGTCCACCATCACCGCCACCTCGTCGGTGTGCTTCCGGCCGTGCCTGGCACCCATCTCGAAAGCCCTTGGGTGCGGCCCGTGGGCAAAGCCGCATGGATGCAGGGTGACCATGCCCGGCTTGATGTTGTCGCGGCTGAAGAATTCGCCCCGGTGATAAAAAATGACTTCGTCGTAGTCGTCGTTGTTGTGGAAGAACGGTACCTTAAGCGCCCCCGGGTCGGATTCGATCGGCCGCGGCGCAAAAGTGCACACGACGAATGCTTTGGCCAGGAAAGTGCAGTGGGCCGAAGGCGGCAGGTGATAGCGGTCGGACATCAAAGGCCGGATGTCGCGCCAATTGAGCTTGACCGGCAAGCAGTCGCCGTGCCAGCCGACCGCATCAAGAGGATTGAACGGAAACGTCACGGTGCTGATCCGGCTCAGCCGCTTGATCCGCACCTTGGTTTCGAATTCGCCTTGCTGCGCTTGGAACGCATCGTCGATCTTCGGCGTGTCCAGGCAGGCCAGGTCGAACTGGGCGTGGCGTCCGGCGATCCCCCGCTCCGGCAGCATGTAGTAGTCCTCGGTCGCCTCGATCAGCAGCAATTCCACCGGCTCGCCGCATTCGATGCGCCATTGCGTACCGCGCGGTATGACGATGTAGTCACCATCGCGGAAGCCCATGTGGCCGTAGTCGCAGTACAAATCGCCGTGACCTTGGTGGACGAACAGCAGATCGTCGCCGTCGGCGTTGCGCACTAGGTGGCCCATCGCGCCACTCGTCTTCCAGTAGCGCATCTTCATATTGCCGTTGGCCAACACCGGCGCCGCCGACCAGGGACAGGCCTCGACCACGTCGAGCCTTGTCAGGTCGAAGGCGCGCGGCTGTAGCGGGCCTTCCCAGGCAACCCAGTCCGTCGGTTTGTGTCGATGCAGGATGTGCGACGCTGGTCCGAAGAATCCTTCGCGGCCCATCTCCCGCTCGTACAAGCCATCCGGGATATCGCAGTGCGCCTGCCTGGTGTAGACGCCCTCTGTCCGGGGAAAGGTGATCGCTTGTTTCATGTCCGACTCCCGTAGATCTAGACGCCTTCACGTGCCGCCTGCATTGCTTCGCGCAACACAGTCAGATCACCGATGTGGTTCGCCAGCAGCAGGATCAGTTTCGCGTTCACGAGTTGACTCTGTTCGTCGCTCAGGTCGCGATGCATCTCGATCAGCGCCTCGTAGAAATCGTCCGGTGCGGCCAGGTTGATATCCGTCTTCAGCGTCATGGATCGGCCCTCAGTCGTTGCAGGTAGCGCGGGCGACGGCCGCGCGCACGTCGGCGACGCGGAAATCACGCCAGCGCGCGCATACGTGTTGATCTGGCCGCAGCAGGTAGAACGTACCCGGACGCGCATCGTAGCGCTGCGCCACCAGTCCATCCGCGTCCTCGATCCACAGCGGTGCGTCTGGCGTGCGGGCAATGCCAGGCGCGGCGACCATCAAGGTGCGCACGGGGATGCTGTCCTGGTCGAGCGCGGCGATCCCTTTCGCCACAACCGCCGGAAGACTCGCCTGCGGGCCGGCGAAGTACAAGCCGTTGAACGTGCCGCCTAGCTGCCCGAGCAGCCATTCGGCACGCCCCGCGAGCCGGATCGGCGCGTCCGCGCACGGCGCGCCCGGCACCATTTCGCCGGCAAAAGCGTCGGCGTCCGGTGTGTTGAGGCTCGAGCGATGCAGCACCGCCGGCACCGAGAGGCGGCCCGAATTCACCAGCTTGCGGGCGAAGGGAAACCTCTCGGCAAGCAGCAGCACGGCATCGCGGAAGGTATGCGAGACTTTGCTCTTGGGCGTGATGAAGTCGGTGCTGCGCGTGGAATTAACAATGTTCTCGTCGGCGGCGAACACGCGCTCGTCCGAATAGGTGTCCATCAAGCGTTCCGGGGCCTTTCCTGCCATGACCAACCTCAGTTTCCACGCCAGGTTGTCGGCGTCCTGGAGGCCGGAATTGGCACCGCGGGCGCCGAAGGGCGAAACCTGGTGTGCCGCATCGCCCGCGAACAATACGCGGCCGTGGCGGAACCGGTCCATCCGCCGGCAGGTAAAGGTGTAGACGCTCATCCATTCCAGCTCGAACTCACGCTCGCCGAGCATTTGCTTCAGCCGTGGCAGAACTCGTTCGGGCTTTTTCTCCTCCTCGGGATCCGCGTCCCAGCCAAGCTGGAAATCGATACGCCAGACATTGTCTGCCTGGCGGTGCAGCAGCGCCGACTGGTTGGGGTGAAACGGTGGGTCGAACCAGAACCAGCGCTCCGTTGGGTAGTCGGCCTTCATGTACACGTCCGCGATCAGAAACCGATCCTTGAAAACCTTGCCCTTGCTCTCCAACCCCATCATGTGCCGTACCGGGCTGCGCGCCCCATCGGCAACAATCAGCCAATCACAGGTGAGCACGTACTCACCGTCGGGCGTCTGCACCCTGACGCGGACCCACGCGGCATCGTGCTCGACGTCGATCACTTTGTTCTTCCAGCGCAGATCGACACCGCCTACGGCCTCGGCCCTGGCGATCAGGATTTCCTCAAAGTGGTACTGCTGCAGGTTGATGAAAGCCGGCCGATGGTGACCCGATTCGGGCGACAGATCGAAGGTATAGACCTGCTTACCCTTGAAAAAGACCTTGCCGACGTTCCAGCGCACGCCCCGTCGCACGACGGGCTCGCCGCAGCCGAGCCGATCGAGGATCTCCAGCGCGCGTTTGGCGTAGCAAACGGCCCGGGAACCAACGCTGACCGTCTCGTCCTCGTCGAGGACCACGCAGGGCACGCCGTGCTGCGCCAGATCGATGGCTGCAGTGAGGCCGACCGGCCCGGCACCGACCACGAGTACCGGATGGTGAGCCGGCCCGAGCGCATCCTGATCAGCCGAGCGTCGGAACGCGAATATCGGATTCCGGTAGGTCTTCATGGCCTGCGGCTGTCGGGTCGGTGCGTCAGCCGGTACGCACGCACAGCATTTGCAGGATCGCGCGCGGACGCGGTCATGCTGGCACGTCTTCGAGCGCCTGCCACATCTCCTTGTCGCGCTGGGCAGTCCAGATGCGCGGGTCGGGCCAGCACGTGGCCTCGTCATAGGCACGGCTGACATCGAACGGTAGGCAATGATCGAAGATGACCCAATGGCCGAAACGCGGCTTGAGCGCGGCGTAGGTTTCGCGGTAGACCTGCTTGAGCGGCTTGCCGGCCTTCGCGCCCTGCCTGACCGACGCGAACAGCGCGGTGACGAACTCGCGTGTGCCCTGCAGGCCGGCCTGCACCTGCTCCTTGGTCTGCAGCGCGGCACCGCGCCCGGGAACGAGCTTCTCCGGACCAAGCGCGGCGATGGCATCGAGCGTCGCCGGCCAGTCCGTCAGATAGGCATCGCCCGTGTATGGTGTCGCGCCGTATTCCACGAGGTCGCCGGAATACAGGATCCTCTGCTGGGGCAGCCAGACCACGGTATCACCCTTCGTATGGCCACGGCCCAGTTGCATGATGCGCACCTCTAACTTGCCCAGCCAGAGCTTCATTTCCCCCCGAAAGCTCAGGGTCGGCCATGTCAGTCCGGGCACCGAATCGACGGCGCGGAACAAGCGCGGAAACCGTTCCACCTCCGACCTAAAGTCTGCCTCGCCTCGCTCGACGATGAGATCGTAGGTGTCCTGGCTGGCGATGATGTGCTCCGCCTGGTAGGCCGACGCCCCCATGACGCGCACCGCGTGGTAATGCGACATCACCACGTAGCGTATTGGCTTGTCGGTCACTTCGCGAATTCGGTGGATGACGTCCTGGGCCATGACCGGCGTCGCTTGGGTATCGACGACCATCACGGCGTCGTCGCCGATGATGACTCCGGTGTTGGGGTCACCCTCCGCGGTGTAGGCATAGGCGTTTTCGGACAGGCACTCGAAGCTGACCTTCTTGTCCTTAAGGTCGGCTTGGGATGCGAATACTTTGCTCATGGAATTCCGGCCCCGAAAAACAATGCGAAATCGGACACTGAATTACGCTTTGGTGAACTCATTGTCTAAATCGTAATTCCACCGAGGCACATTGTCAAACCATGAAATATTCGACATCCGACCAGCCCGTGCCCGCTCATACCGGATTGTCGATATCAGCGAACCGGCACTCGAGCGCGAACGCCTGCGCCAGGTGCTTGCCCACGGCCCGGACGCCGTAGCGCTCGGTAGCATGGTGTCCGGCGGCCAGGTAGGGCACGCCGGACTCGCGCGCCAGATGCACCGTCTGTTCGGAGATCTCGCCACTCACATAGAGGTCCGCACCGGCGGAGATGGCCTGCTCAAAGTAACCTTGGGCAGCGCCCGAACACCAGGCGAGGCGGTGCACGGGACGATCGGCATCGCCGATCAGCATCGGCTCGCGTCCGAGCACGCGCGCTAAGCCCGCAGCCACCGAACCGGCGTTGCCGGGCGTCTCCGGCCGACCGAGAAACCCGACATCCTGTTCGGCAAATCGGCCGTCGGCGAGCCAACCGGCATGCTTGGCCAGTTGTGCGTTGTTCCCTAGTTCGGGGTGGCAGTCCAGCGGCAGATGAAACGCGAACAGGCTAATGTCATGACTCAGCAGTGTCGCCAGCCGTGTCTTGCGCACCCCTGTCACACGGGCATCGTCGCTGCGCCAGAACCAGCCGTGATGTACGATGATGGCGTCGGCATGACAACTGATCGCAAAATCGAGCAGCGCCTGACTGGCGCTGACGCCGGTGACGATGCGCTCGATGGTATCGCGCCCTTCCACTTGCAAGCCGTTTGGGCAATAATCCCTGAAGCGCGTCACTTCCAGCAGCCGATCCAGGTAGTCGCGAAGCTCAGCGCGCCGCATGGGTTCCCACCTTTGCCATAACTATCCGACCTACTTCCCTTAACACCTCTTACCATTATGCGCCGGCTGTGGCTGATTTTCGCCCAGGCCGTGACCGTGAGCGTCGCGGCGCTGTTCGTCGTTTCCACCTTGAAACCGGAATGGTTGAACCGGACGCCGGCCACGCCGAATGTCGTCGCCCTGCAGGAGGTCGCGCCACCAGCCGCCGCGCCCGCGGCCGGCGACCCGCGCAAGGTGCTCTCCTATTCCGATGCCGCGCGCAAGGCACTGCCGGCGGTGGTGCACATCTTCACTTCCAAGGAGATGAAGGTACCGCGCCATCCGCTGTTCGATGACCCGGTATTCCGCCACTTCTTCGGCGACCGTCTACCCAACCAGCGCCAGCGCTCCTCCGGACTGGGCAGCGGAGTGATCATCAGCGCCGACGGCTATATTCTCACCAACAACCATGTCGTCGAGGCGGCGGACGAGATTGAGGTCGCACTCAACGATGGCCGCAAATTCAAGGCGAGCGCCGTCGGCAGCGATCCGGAATCGGATCTGGCGGTCCTACGCATCGATTCAGGCGGCAAATTGCCGTCAATTACCTTCGCCTCTACCGATGGCCTCCGGGTGGGCGATGTCGTCCTGGCCATCGGCAATCCATTCGGCGTCGGCCAGACCGTCACCATGGGCATCGTCAGCGCGTTGGGCCGCACGCACCTGGGCATCAACACCTTCGAGAACTTCATCCAGACCGATGCCGCGATCAATCCGGGCAACTCCGGCGGCGCGCTGGTGGACAGCAACGGCAATCTCATCGGCATCAACACGGCCATCTATTCCCAAAGCGGCGGTTCGCTCGGCATCGGCTTCGCGATTCCCGTATCGTTGGCCAAGAACATCATGGAGCAGATCATCCGCACCGGCAACGTCACCCGCGGCTGGATCGGCGTTGGGCCGCAGGAGATAACGCCGGAGTTGGCGGATTCGTTCAACCTACCGACGACCGAAGGCGTAGTGATCGCCTACGTGGAACCCAGCGGGCCGGCGAACCGCGCCGGCGTAAAGATCGGCGACATCCTCGTGTCCGTGGAAGGCAAGCCGGTGCGCGACGAACGCGCGCTCATCGACACCATCGCGGCGCTGCCGCCGGGGCAGAAGGCCAAACTGAACGTCATTCGCGGCAAGGAGCGCCTGGACATTCCCGTGGAAATCGGCAAGCGGCCGAAGCTGGCGCGCAACGATCGCTGACCGCCTGCATCACCGAACCGGTGATCGGCGCGCGGCCCGGTTCAGCTTTCCAGGTTCTTTTTGTGCTCTGCTTCGGCCTTGTCCAACTCCGCGTCCATCTCCGGCGCGGTAAGCGGGATGTAGTCGGACGTCCCGGTTTGTTCGCGCGCCTTGGGGACGAGCTTGTCGGCCACGCGGGCAAGGATGATTCCAAACTCGTATAGCACGCACATCGGTATCGCCAGCAAAAGCTGTGACACGACATCCGGCGGCGTGACGATGGCGGCGACGACGAAGGCGCCGACGATGACATACGGGCGCACCTCCTTGAGCTTATCCACTGTGACCGCACCGGTGCGCACCAGCACTACCTGAGCCAGCGGCACTTCGAAGGTCACGCCGAATGCCACGAACATGGTCAGCACAAAGCTGAGATAGGCCTCGATGTCCGGAGCCGGTGTAATGCTCTTGGGCGCGAACTCGGCGATGAATCTGAACACCCAGCGGAAGACAATGAAGTAGCAGTACGCCATGCCGGCCAGGAACAGCAGCGTGCTGCCGATGACGACCGGCAATGCCAGCCGCTTTTCGTGTGCGTACAGGCCCGGCGCCACGAACGCCCACACCTGATAGAGCACGTACGGCAGGGCAATCACGAAAGCCGTCATCAAGCCAACCTTGAGCGGTACCAGAAACGGCGTGACCACGCCGGTGGCGATCATACGCGTGCCTTCGGGCAGGGTATCGATCATCGGCTTGGCCAGAAGATCGTACACCGCGGAAAGCCCCGGCCAGAACCAGAGCACGAGAAAGACCACCAGAATCGCGACGATGCAACGCAATAGCCGGTCGCGCAACTCGACCAGATGCGAGATGAAGGTTTCCTGTTGCTCGGCCATCGCGTGCGGCGATCAGCCGGCCTTGTCGGCGGGCGAACCCGACGCAAGCCCCAACTCCATCTGGGGCGATTCCTTCGCTGCGGCAGGTAGCGAGCCTTCCGGCACCTCCGACGGTGCCCCAGCATCCGCGCCGGCGGGCACAAGTCCGGGCGCAGAAAACGCGGCCGCTGCCTTGTTCAGGGAATCCTCGACGGACGTGACTTCCTTATGGACGGACGTCTCCACCTCACGCGCCGACTGCTCCACCTGCTGCTGCAGTTTGCGCAAATCCTCGAGTTGCATTTCGCGATTGATATCCGCCTTGACGTCATTGACGTAGCGCTGCAGGCGCCCAAGAAGGTGTCCGGCCGTGCGGGCAACCTTGGGCAGACGTTCCGGCCCGATGACGATCAGCGCCACCAGGGCGATCACCATCAACTCGGAGAAACCGATGTCGAACATTGCTGGTAGGAAACGCGAGGCCGGGAGGTGGGCGTGGCGATACGCGCGTCAGAACATCGCGCCCTGCTCAGGAGCTCTTGGTCTTCTCCTTGATCTCACCTTCGATGGTCTGGCCACCGGAGATCTGGGGTGGCGCACTGCCCTCGCCAGGGCGCTCACCCTCGCGCATGCCCTCCTTGAACCCCTTCACGGCACCGCCCAAGTCCGAGCCGATGTTGCGCAGCTTCTTCGTGCCAAATACCAAAAGAATAATGACCAAAACGACCAACCAGTGCCAGATACTGAACGATCCCATTGCCTTCTCCTATGGCGTGACCCGCTTTGACAGCATCCGCCCGAGTGGCTCGGGCCCGCCAAAGACGTGCATGTGAAGATGATACACCTCCTGTCCGCCGACCCGGCCGGTGTTAATGATGGTGCGGAAGCCGTCGCTTGCCCCCTGCTCGCTGGCCAGCCGCCCCGACAGCGCCAGCATCTTCCCCAGTACCGCCTGATGGCTCATGTCCGCTTCGTAGAGCGACGCAATATGGACCTTCGGAACGACTAGCACATGCACCGGCGCCTGCGGCTGGATGTCGTGGAACGCCAGCACATCGTCGTCTTCGTAGACCTTGCGGCTGGGGATCTCGCCCCGAACGATCTTGCAGAAAATACAGTTTTCCATGGTCGTGTCGCTCGTATACCTGGCTGGCCCGGCGGTGGTTTCGGCGAGCCGCCAGGGCAACGTGCCTGCCTCGGCTGCTACTCCCCGGAGCGTGTGGACTCCACGGCATCGGCCATCCGCGCGCGCTTCTCGTCGATGCCCGAAATGCCTTCACGCCGGCGAAGTTCCACGAGGATGTCATCGACGCTTAGGCCGAAGTGCGTCATGAGGATCAGGCTGTGGAACCACAGATCCGTGACTTCCCAGACGATGTGAAGGCGGTCGCCGTCCTTCGCCGCCATCAGAACTTCCGCCGACTCCTCGGCGACCTTTTTCAGGATCGCGTCCAGGCCCTTGGCATAGAGCGATGCGACATAGCTGCTGTTGGGGTCGGCCTCCCTCCGCTCGGCCAGCGTGTCCGAGACGCGCTGGAGGATTCCGCTACGGTCGTCGATCATTTGTATATCTCTCCTGGGTCTTTCAAGACCTGTTCTACGGCTTCCCAGCGATCGTTCTCCAGCAGTTTCTGGAAGAAGCAACTGTGGCGGCCTGTGTGACAGGCGATGCCGCCGTGCTGCTCCACCTTCAGCAGCACAACGTCATTGTCACAGTCGAGGCGAATCTCGCGCACCTTCTGCACGTGACCCGACTCCTCGCCCTTGTGCCAGAGCTTGCGCCGCGAACGCGACCAGTATACGGCTTCGCCGATGCGCGCAGTACGCTCCAGCGCCTCTCGATTCATCCACGCCACCATCAGCAGGTCGTTGCTGCCCGCCTCCTGCACTACCGCCGGCACCAGCCCATTGTCGTCCCAGCGCACCTCATCGAGCCAGCTCATGTGCCCGCCCCTCTCGCTCACAGTCGCACCTCGATACCCCTCCCACGCATGTACTCCTTGGCTTCGCGCACGGTAAATTCACCGTAGTGAAAGATACTCGCCGCCAGCACGGCGTCGGCATGCCCGTCGATGATGCCCTGCGCCAGGTGCTCGAGGTTGCCCACCCCACCGCTGGCGATGACGGGAATTTCCACCGCCTCGGCGATTGCCCGCGTGAGCGCGATGTCGAAACCGTTCTTCGTGCCGTCACGATCCATACTCGTCAGCAGTATCTCTCCGGCACCGAGCTCCTGGACGCGACGCGCCCATGCTACGGCGTCGATTCCCGTCGGCTTGCGCCCGCCGTGGGTAAACACCTCCCAGCGCGGCGAGCCCCCATCGGCGACTTGTTTGGCGTCGATGGCGACGACGATGCACTGCGAGCCGACGCGCCCGCTGGCCTCAGCCACCAGAGCCGGATTCTGCACCGCGGCAGTATTGATGCTGATCTTGTCAGCGCCGGCGCTGAGTAGCCGGCGCACATCCTCCACAGCCCGGATGCCGCCGCCCACCGTGAGCGGAATGAACACCTGCTCGGCGACCTGCTCCACAACGTGCAGAATGATATCGCGCTCGTCGGAGCTGGCGGTGATGTCGAGAAAGGTCAGCTCGTCGGCGCCCTGTTCGTCGTAGCGTCGGGCAATCTCCACCGGATCGCCGGCGTCGCGCAGCGCGACGAAGTTGACACCCTTGACCACACGCCCGGCATTGACGTCGAGACAGGGAATGATACGTTTGGCCAGCATGTCGTGAGCGGAGGAAGGAAAGCGGTGGGTCGCGGCAAGCGCGTGAAAGCTACGCCTCGCCCCTCACTCCTGGCCCCGCACGTAGTTGTCCGCTTCGCCCTGGGCATGCTTGAACTCCAGCTTGCCCTCGTAGATCGCCCGCCCAGTGATCGCACCCATGATCCCTTCGTCCTGAACAGCGCACAGGCTACGGATGTCGTCCATGCTGGCGATGCCGCCGCTGGCGATCACGGGAATGCGCAGCGCGCGGGCAAGCCGCACCGTCGCCTCGACATTCACGCCGGTCATCATGCCGTCGCGGCCGATATCGGTGTAGATCACGGCCTCGACGCCGTAGTCCTCGAACTTCCTCGCCAAGTCCACGACGTCGTGGCCCGTCATCTTCGACCAGCCGTCCGTGGCGACCTTGCCGTCGCGCGCATCGAGCCCGACGATGATATGCCCTGGAAACGCGGTGCACGCATCGTGAAGGAAGCCGGGATTCTTCACCGCCGCCGTGCCGATGATCACATAGCTGATGCCATCGTCCAGGTAGCGCTCGATGGTATCGAGATCACGAATGCCGCCGCCGAGTTGCACCGGGATGTCATCGCCGACCTCGGCAACGATGGCTTTGATTGCCTCCTCGTTCTTCGGCTTGCCGGCCACGGCGCCGTTGAGATCGACGATGTGCAGGCGCCGCGCCCCCTCCTCGATCCAGTGCCGGGCCATTTCCGCCGGCCTCTCCGAAAACACGGTGACATCGCCCATGTCGCCCTGCTTCAGGCGCACGCACTTGGCGTCCTTGATGTCGATGGCGGGTATCAGCAGCATGGCCGGAAGCGGCGGGGCGATAGCGGATGGCAGTGACGTCGTGCCATGAGGATAGTCGTCATGCGGCGAATCGGGCGATCATGGCTTCCAGCGCATGAAGTTGCCCAGCAGGGTCAGACCTGCCTGCGCACTCTTCTCCGGATGAAACTGCACCGCGAAGATATTAGCGTGCGCCACCGCGCTGGTAAAGGGGACGCCGTACATGGTGACGCCGGCGGCCAGGTCCGGCCGTCCCGCATCCACGTAGTAGCTGTGCACGAAATAGAACCGCGCGCCGTCCGCGATGCCCTGCCAGAGAGGGTGGGGCTTTGCCTGCCCGACTTCATTCCAGCCCATATGCGGCACTTTCAGCCGGCTGCCATCGGCCGCGATCATGGCGTCATGGGGAAAGCGCTTGACCGTTCCCGGCAACAGGGACAAGCCCGCGACGTCGCCTTCCTCGCTGCGGGCAAACAGCATTTGCAGGCCGATGCAGATGCCCAGAAACGGTCTGTCCCGCGAGGCTTGGATCACGGCCTGGCGCAGCCCGCGTGCATCGAGCTCGCGCATGCAATCGGGCATGGCACCCTGTCCGGGGACGACCACCCGTTGCGCCGCCGCAACCTGGTCGGCATCGGAGGTGACGAGCACGCTGGCCTGCGGCGCAACATGCTCGATCGCCTTGGCGACCGAGCGCAGATTGCCCATGCCATAGTCGACGATCGCAACGGAGGTCATGATTTCGGTTTCTGCCGGGGATGCGCTGTGAAAGGCGGAGCGGCGGTATAGCTCGCGTGGCTCGCGTTCCAGTCGATAACGCTCAGAGTGTGCCCTTGGTGGACGGAACCGTGCCGCGGGCGCGTTCGTCCAGCTCCAGCGCCATACGCAGTGCCCGTCCGAAGGCTTTGAAAACGGTTTCGCATTGGTGGTGGGCGTTCTGGCCACGCAGGTTGTCGATGTGCAACGTCGCTTGAGCGTGATTGACGAAGCCCTGGAAGAACTCATGCACCAGATCGACGTCGAAATCACCGACGCGGGCACGGCTGAACTCCACGTTGAAGACCAGGCCCGGGCGACCGGAGAAATCGACGACCACGCGCGACAACGCCTCATCCAGCGGCACGTAGGCATGACCATAGCGGCGTATGCCCTTCTTGTCGCCCAGCGCCGCCGCCAGCGCCTGCCCGCATGTGATGCCGATGTCCTCGACCGTGTGATGCGCGTCGATATGCAGGTCACCTTTCGCCTCTACGGCGAGGTCGATCATGCCGTGACGGGCAACCTGATCCAGCATGTGGTCGAGGAAGGCTACACCGGAGGAGAGGCTGGACTGGCCGGATCCGTCCAGCACCATCTTGACGGTAATCTGCGTCTCCAGCGTATCGCGCGTGATAGTGGCTTGCCGCATGGGGCGTTGACAGGAGGACGGAAACGGGAAGCGAACAAGGGCCATGATACCATTGCGCGCTCGCCCATAGTCTATCCGCCCCGCATTCCGACGCCATGAGCCGATACTGGAGCGCCGTCGTCCACGGCCTGACGCCCTACGTTCCCGGCGAGCAGCCCACGCTGCCCGAGCTGATCAAGCTCAACACCAACGAGAACCCCTACGGCCCCTCGCCCATGGTGCTGCAGGCGATCCGGGCGGAGGTCGGCGATACGCTGCGGCTGTATCCCGATCCGAACGCAGAGCGGCTCAAGGAAGCCATCGCCCGCCATTACGGCGTCGTCCCGGCCCAAGTCTTCGTCGGCAACGGCTCCGACGAGGTCCTGGCTCACACCTTTCAGGCGCTGCTCAAGCACGAGCAGCCGCTGTTGTTTCCCGACGTCACCTACAGCTTCTATCCGGTCTACTGTCAGCTCTACGGCATCGACTACCGCACGGTGCCGCTGGATGAGGGCTTTGCACTGCACGTCGAAGCCTACGGCAAGCCCAATGGCGGCATCATCTTTCCCAACCCTAACGCACCCACCGGACGGTTGTTGCCGCTGACCGATATCGAGCGGCTGATGACGCGCAACACGGAGTCCGTGGTCGTGGTGGACGAAGCCTATGTGGACTTCGGCGGCGACTCGGCAATCGGACTGATCGGGCGCTTTGCCAATCTGCTGATCGTGCACACCTTGTCCAAGTCCCGCGCCCTGGCCGGCTTGCGGGTAGGGTTCGCCGTCGGCCACGCCGATCTGATCGAAGCCCTGGAGCGGGTCAAGAACAGCTTTAACTCCTACCCCTTGGGCCGCATGGCCATTGCCGGCGCGGTGGCCGCCTTGGAAGATCGCGCCCATTTCGAGACCATCCGCCGCAAGATCATGCAGAGCCGCGCGGCGCTCTCGAGCGAACTCGCCGCGCTCGGCTTTGATGTCATTCCCTCGGCGGCGAACTTCATCTTCGCCCGCCACCCGCGCCGCGATGGTGCCGAGTTGGCGGCGGCCCTGCGCGCACGCAGCATCATCGTGCGCCACTTCAAGCTGCCGCGCATCGAGCAGTATCTGCGCATCACCATCGGCACGGATGAGCAGTGCCGGGCACTGATGGCAGCTTTGCAGGAGATCCTGGGATAGGAACGCGTGGCGGAGGAAGACCGCCGGGCCCGCTCATTCTTTCAAGCGCAACTCCGCCGATCGCGCATGGGCCTGCAGCCCTTCGCCGTGCGCAAGCGTCGAGGCGATACGCCCGAGGGTGCGCGCGCCAGCGGCGGAGACATCGATGATGCTGCTGCGTTTCTGAAAGTCGTAGACCCCCAGCGGCGAGGAGAAACGGGCGCTGCGCATGGTCGGCAGCACGTGGTTGGGTCCGGCGCAGTAGTCGCCCAGCGCCTCGGAGGAATAGTGGCCGATGAAGATGGCGCCGGCATGGCGGATGCGGTCGACCAGCGGATGCGGATCGGCTACGCTCAGTTCCAGGTGCTCGGGGGCGATGCGGTTGGCGATGGCGCAGGCTTCGTTCAGATCGCGCGTCTCGATCAGGGCACCGCGGCCTTCGAGCGAGGCGCGGATCACGTCCCGGCGCGGCATCTCCGGCAGCAGCCGCTCGATGCTCGCCGCCACCGCGGCGATGAAGCCAGCATCGGGGGACAGCAGAATCGACTGGGCGAGTTCGTCGTGCTCGGCCTGGGCGAACAGATCCATCGCCACCCAGTCCGGGTTCGAACTGCCATCGGCGATGATCAACACTTCCGAAGGACCGGCGACCATGTCGATGCCGACGACGCCGTATACGCGCCGCTTGGCGGCGGCAACGTAGGCGTTGCCGGGGCCGACGATCTTGTCCACCTGCGGGATAGTCTGCGTGCCGTAGGCCAGGGCGGCCACGGCCTGCGCCCCGCCGATGGTAAACACGCGGTCCACGCCGGTGATCGCCGCCGCCGCCAGCACCAGAGGATTACGCTCGCCGCGCGGCGTGGGCACGACCATGATCAGTTCGCCGACGCCGGCCACCTTGGCAGGAATGGCGTTCATCAGCACCGAGGACGGATAGGCCGCCTTGCCGCCGGGCACGTAGAGCCCGACCCGGTCCAGCGGCGTCACCTTCTGGCCAAGGCGCGTGCCGCGCATCGCTTCGCTGTCCTCGACGTAATCCCAGGAGCCGGCGAGCTGACGCTCGTGATACAGCGCCACCCGGGCCGCGGCCTGCTCCAACGCCGCACGCTGCTCGGCCGGCAGGCTGACGAGCGCCGCGTCCAGGTCCTTCTTCGCCAACTCCAGCTCGACCATGGCTTTGACGTCGAGGTGATCGTAGCGGCGCGTGTATTCGATGACGGCGGGGTCACCAAGCGTCTTCACCGCAGTAAGAATCTCGGCCACGGCCTGTTCGATGCTATCGTCCTGGGCCGCCTCGAAGGCAAGCAGCGAGGCCAGCGAGGCCATGAAATCCGGGGCGCGCGTGCTCAGACGTTTGATGGCAGTCACGAGACGGCTCCGGCAAACGCATCGATGACCGGCTGCAGTTCGGCGCGCTTCATCTTGAGCGCCGCCTGATTGACGATGAGGCGGGAGCTGATCGGCATGATCTCCTCCACCGCGTGCAGGTTGTTGGCCTTGAGCGTGCCGCCGCTGCTCACCAGGTCAACGATCGCATCCGCCAGCCCGACCAGGGGCGCAAGTTCCATTGAGCCGTAGAGCTTTATCAGATCGACATGCACGCCCTTGGCGGCAAAGTGCTCGCGTGCCGTGTGAATGTACTTCGTCGCCACCCGCAGCCGGGCGCCCCGGCGCACGGCTGCGTCGTAATCGAAGCCATCGGGCACCGCGACGCACATGCGGCAGCGGGCGATCTTGAGATCGAGCGGCTGGTACAAACCCGTGCCGCCGTGCTCGAGCAGCACGTCCTTTCCCGCGATGCCCAGGTCGGCCGCACCGTATTGCACATAGGTCGGCGTATCCGATGCGCGCACGATCACCAGCCGAACGTCGTCCCGGTTGGTAGCGATAATGAGCTTGCGCGAAGTCTCCGGGTTATCGCTCGGCACAATGCCCGCCGCCGCCAACAACGGCAACGTCTCGTCGAAAATGCGGCCCTTGGACAGGGCGATGGTGATGCCGCTCACGGCAGAGTGCATGCGAAAAAACTAAATATTACCGCAGAGGGCGCGAAGGACGCAGAGGTGCTCAGAGTATATTCCTCGGTTCAGCCGGCCGCCCCCGCACCTGATGCGACTGGGCACGGGTGAATCTCTGATTCCGTCTGCGTACTCCGCGCCCTCTGCGGTGAGATCAATCACTTCACCCGTCGAATCCGCGCCCCCAACTGCGACAGCTTCTGCTCGATGCGCTCGTAGCCGCGGTCGAGATGGTAGATGCGGTCGATCAGGGTTTCACCGTGGGCCACCAGACCGGCAACGACGAGGCTCGCCGATGCGCGCAGATCCGTCGCCATGACGGTCGCGCCGTTCAGGCGTGGCACGCCTTTCACGACCGCCGTGTTGCCGTCGATCCGGATGTCGGCGCCTAGGCGGATGAGTTCCACGGCATGCATGAAGCGGTTCTCGAAGATCGTCTCCCGGATTACGGCGGTGCCGTCGGCGATGGCGTTGATAGCCATGAACTGTGCCTGCATGTCCGTCGGGAACGCCGGATAGGGAGCCGTGCGCACGCTAACAGCAGTGAGTTTCGTTGGCGCTGACAATCGAATGGCATCACGCTCGGGCACGATGTCGCACCCAGCATCCATGAGCTTGTCCACCACGGCGTCGAGGTAGCTCGCGGACGTGCCTGTGAGTCGAACGGTGCCGCCCGTCGCGGCGACGGCGCAGAGATAGGTTCCCGTCTCGATGCGGTCGGGCATGATGCGGTGCGTCGTCCCAGACAGGCGCTCGACACCGCGGATGCGGATGACATCGGTGCCGGCGCCGGAAATCTGCGCGCCCATGGCGACCAGGCACTGCGCCAGATCCACAACCTCCGGCTCGCGGGCGGCGTTTTCGATGACAGTGTCGCCATCGGCCAGAACCGCGGCCATCATCAAGTTCTCGGTGCCGGTCACGGTCACCATGTCGGTAAACAATCGCGCGCCTTTGAGCCTGCCGCCGGACGGGGCGACGCGCGCCCGGACGTAGCCATGCTCGACACGCGTGTCCGCGCCCATGGCCTGCAGGCCCTTGAGGTGCTGGTCCACGGGCCGGGCGCCGATGGCGCAGCCGCCGGGCAGCGATACCTTTGCTTCGCCGCAGCGCGCAGCAAGGGGGCCGAGAACGAGCACCGACGCGCGCATGGTCTTCACCAGCTCGTAGGGCGCGACGGGGTTGTCGAGGCCGGAGGCATCCAGGGTAATGATGCCGGCACCTCCAGCATCCCGTTCCCGGCTCACCTTGACGCCCATCTGCTGCAGCAGGCGCGCCATCGTCCGCACGTCGTTCAGCTCAGGGACGTTCGTCAGCGTCACCGGCTCCCGCGTGAGCAGACTGGCACAAAGCAACGGCAGCGCCGCGTTCTTGGCGCCCGAGATGGCCACTTCGCCCGCGAGGCGCCGACCGCCTTCGATCAGCAGCTTATCCACGGCTTTCCTGCCATTCCGTTGGCGTCAGCGTGCGCATGGACAGGGCGTGAATCTCTTCGCGCATGCGATCGCCGAGGGATCTGTACACCATCTGGTGCCGCTGCACGCGCGACTTCCCCGCGAATTCCGAACTCACAACGAGCGCTTCGAAGTGATGGCCGTCGCCTGCGACGTCCACGCGCTCGCAGGGCAGGCCCTGCTCGATGTATTGCTTGATGTCCTCGGGGCGAACCATGGTAGTCCTTCTCTCAGGCGCGCAGCTTGTAGCCACGCCTGAGCAGTGTCAGGGCAAACGCGGCCAGCAGCACGAAACAGGCGACGACGACAGTCAGGCTGTGCAAGGGTGGCACGTCGGAAACACCGAAAAAGCCATAGCGAAATCCGTCGATCATGTAGAAAACGGGGTTAAAGTGCGACACATTCTGCCAGAAGGCGGGCAGCGAATGAATGGAGTAAAAGACGCCTGAAAGAAATGTCAAAGGCATGATGATGAAGTTCTGGAAGGCGGCGAGCTGATCGAACTTGTCGGCCCAGATGCCGGCGATCACGCCGAGCGCGCCAAGGATGGCGGCGCCGAGCAGAGCAAATAGGACGATCCAGTGCGGCGCGGCATAGTTCAAATCGACGAACCACACGGTGACCAGCGCAACGCCGCCACCGACGACAAGGCCCCGAGCGACCGCAGCCAGAACGTAGGCGGCGAAAAACTCGCGGTAGGAGAGCGGCGGCAGGAGCACGAAGATGATGTTGCCGGTGACCTTGGACTGGATGAGCGAGGACGAACTGTTGGCGAATGCATTCTGGAGTACCGACATCATCACCAGGCCCGGGACGAGGAATGCCGTGTAGGAAACCGACTCATAGACACGCACATGGGATTCGAGGACATGGGAGAAGATGAGCAGGTACAGCAGGGCGGTCAGCACCGGCGCTGCGACGGTTTGAAAGCTCACCTTCCAGAAACGCAGGAGCTCCTTGTAGAGCAAGGTCACGAATCCGCTCATTTCAGGCTCGCTCCATCACGTGCACGAATGCCTGCTCCAGATCGGGTTTGCCCAGCTCCATGTCCTCGACTGCGGCGCCCGCCTCGCGCAGCCCGCGCAGGATGTCTTCGATGTCCCGGTAGTCGCCCAGTTCGAGCTCGTATTGCTCGCCTTCGCGGATGCGCACGCGCGGCAGCAGTGCTGGGGGCAACACCGCACCCGGCGCCAGCCTGAGCCTGAGATTGTGCGCGGAAACGCGCCGCAGCAGGTTCGTGGTTGTGTCAAGAGCGACGATCCGGCCCTGCTTGAGCATGGCTATCCGCCCGCACAGGCTCTCCGCCTCTTCAAGATAGTGGGTAGTCAGGACGATGGTATGGCCGTCGCGATTCAGCCGGCGCACGAACTGCCACAGTCCCTGGCGCAACTCCACATCGACACCGGCCGTCGGCTCGTCGAGCACTATCACCGGCGGCCGATGGACCAAAGCCTGAGCCACTAACACGCGCCGCTTCATTCCGCCGGAGAGCGTGCGCATGTTGGCATTAGCCTTGGCCGCGAGGTCGAGGTTGGCGAGGATTTCGTCGATCCATTCGTCATTACTGCGGATGCCGAAATACCCGGATTGAATCCGAAGCGTCTCGCGCACTGTAAAGAACGGGTCGAACACGAGCTCCTGCGGCACGACGCCGAGCAGGCGCCGCGCGGCACGATACTGTGCCTGAACGTCGTAGCCCATGATCTGAAGCGTGCCGCTGTTCGGTCTAACCAGACCGGCGAGCGCGCTGATGAGCGTTGTCTTGCCGGCACCGTTCGGTCCGAGGAGGCCGAAGAACTCGCCCTGTGCCACCTCGAGGTCGACGCCGCTGAGGGCGAGAACCGAGCCGTAGCGTTTGGTCACCTGCTGAGCACGAATCGCCGGGGTCGTCATGACGGGAAATGTTACGGCATTACGCGCGCCCACGGGTCACGGCGCAGCGGCGGACGACCAACCGCTACACCGGCAAGAGGTCGGATACGCCGTAGAGCGTTGCCAGACTGACGAGGCTCTGGGGAGGATTGGCGATGCGTATCGTACCGCCGGCCTGGGTGGCGGCACGCTGCCAGCCGAAGATCACCGCCAGCCCGGACGAGTCCACTTCGCTCACCGCCGACAGATCGAAGACGGTTTCGCCGCTGCGCAGCTGACTGGAACCGGACTCGAGCAAGCTGCGAGCGGCATCGAGCGTCAAGGCGCCGGAAACCTCGAGGCGATCCCCGGCGTCGCGAATCATTTCTTTTCGCTTCGAGCCACGGCGCTTTCCAGGCCGCTGTTTTTGGTCTGCAGGGACTTGATCAACCCGTCAATGCCGTTCTTCCTGACTTCGGCGGCGAAAGAGTCGCGGTAATTGGTGACAAGGCTGACGCCGCCGACGACGACATCATATACCTTCCAGCCGTTCGCGCCCTTCTCCAGGGAATAGTCTATGGAAACCGGCTCGCTGCCAGGCTGGATGACCTGTGTCCTGACGGTCACGTCGGTATCAGCCGGCTGCATGCGAAACGGCTTGTACGAGACCGTCTGGTTCTTGTAGGCCGTCAGGGCATTGGAATAGGTGCGCACCAGCAGCGTGCGGAACTCATCCGTCAACGCCTTTTGCTGGTCGGGGCTCGCCTGGCGCCAGTCGCGCCCGACGGCGAGCGCAGTCATGCGCGAGAAGTTGAAATGAGGCAGGACCTTCGTTTCGACCAACTCGACGGCGCGCTTCTGGCTGCCGCTCTGAATGTCTTTGTCCTGGCGCAGAATCGTGAGCACCTCGCTGGTCACGCTCCTCACCAGGACGTCGGGCATCATATCCTGCGCACCGGCGACAGGCCCCAAAAACTGGCACGCGACGGCAATCAGCATGGAAAAGAAGTTCTTCATATTCGTTTCTCTCCGGTTGGGGTGTCGCAACCGCCCTACTCGGTGCGCGTTTCGCCGCCGCCCCGGTGTTCGGAATAGGCGACCGTCACGGCGGGCGCGGCCGAAATGGGCAGATCACCTCCGTGGCTGCCGGCACTGGCACCGACGCCTTCGACGCTGTCGGTGGCGAGAAGTTCATCGCTGCTGACGAGCACCAGTTCCGTTGCCGCGATGACCGGGTCGAGCAACAACCCTGCGGTACGCTCGTCTGATTCCATCATAGAATTGTCATCCTTGATGCGTGGCGGGTTGCCATCGTAGATGAGACTGCGACGACGCTGCAGGTAAGCATCACGGATATAGGTGTACTTATCCAGCGCCGCCTCTTCGATGACCTTGTCGGCCGGCAACAGCTGAGCGCGCGTGCTGATGATGCGTGCCGCATAGAGGATGTTGCGCGTCGGCACGTCGTCGATGGCGTAATACACCGGATCGGCGTAGCCATCGACCACGAGGCCAGCCGTGTCGCGCAGTGTGCGCGGCCCGAAGAAAGGCAGGACCACGTACGGCCCGTCGCCGACGCCCCAGCGCCCGAGCGTCTGTCCAAAATCCTCCTCGTGCTTCTCCAAGCCCAGTTCGGACGCGACGTCAAAGAATCCGAGGATGCCGACCGTGCTGTTGACCACCAGGCGACCGATGTCCGAGACCGCATCGCCCGGCTTGCCCTGAAGGAGATTGTTGACCGCGATGAACAGGTCGCCGACGTTTGAGAAGAAATTGGATACGCCGGTGCGCGCCGGCAGGGGCACGGCAGCCTCGTAGCCCTGGGCGACGGGTTTGATGACTACTTTGTCGAGCCCTTCATTGAACGCGAAGACGGCGCGGTTGACGCCTTCCATGGGATCCTTCGGGTTGCCGCTGGTGGCGCAGCCACCAAGCACGCCGACTGCGGCAGCGAGCGCCAACGCTCGTTTGAAAATCAGGGTATTCACGTCCGAGTCCTTTCTTCTTCTCCCGCCCTCGCCAGGCTGTCGCAGCACGCGCGCTAGGCGCGCTTTCGCAATTGCCTGCTAGTGGATTATTTCTTTTCTTCGCCTTCCGCCGCCTTGCTGAACAGGAACTGGCTGATCAGCTTTTCAAGCACAACGGCCGACTGGGTTTTCTTGATTACGTCCCCGTTCTTTAAAACTTCAGGATCGCCGCCCGCCTCGAATCCGATATATTGTTCGCCGAGCAGGCCGGACGTCAGGATGGTCGCGAACGTGTCCCGTGGAAACTTGTAGCGGCCGTCGACCTGCATCGACACCACCGCCTCGTACGTGGTCGAATCAAACTCGATGCCCGCCACACGCCCGACGACTACGCCGGCGCTCTTGACCGGGGCGCGTGCTTTCAGCCCGCCGATGTTATCAAATTTGGCCTTCACCATGTAGGTATCGGCCAGATTGGAGGTCGTCAGGTTGCCGACTTTCATCGCCAGGAACACCAGGGACACAAGCCCGATGGCGACGAAAAAACCGACCCACAAATCCAGCACTGTGCGATTCATCAAGCACCTCGGAACATGAACGCCGTAAGAATGAAATCCGCGGCAAGGATGCAAAGGGAGGAGGTCACGACGGTACGCGTCGTCGCGGCGGATACGCCTTCCGCGGTCGGCACCGAATCGTAGCCCTCGAAGACGGCGATCAGCGAGACCAGCACGCCAAAGACGCAGCTTTTGATGACGCCGTTTACGATGTCGTATCGAAAATCCACCGAGCCTTGCATCTGCGACCAGAACTGCCCCGGATCGACTCCGATCAATATCACCGTCACGAAGTATCCGCCGAAGATGCCCAGCGCCGAGAACAGCGCGGCGAGCAGTGGCATCGATATGACGCCGGCCCAAAAGCGGGGACCGACCACGCGGGCAATTGGATTGACCGCCATCATCTCCATCGCTACCAGCTGTTCTGTCGCCTTCATCAGGCCGATCTCGGCCGTTACTGCGGAGCCGGCGCGGCTGGCAAACAACAGACCGGCGACGACCGGCCCCAGCTCCCGCACCAGGGACAAGGCGACCAGCACACCGACCGCATCGGAAGAGCCATAGCGTTGCAGGGTGTCGTAGCCCTGCAATCCGAGTACCATGCCGACGAACAGCCCGGAGACCAGGATGATGATCAGCGACAGCACGCCGACGAAATAGATCTCGCGAATCGTCAGAAAGATGCGGCGGAAGCTCGTGCCGGAGTAGAGCAGCACCAGCGTGAAAAACCGGGCGGCGGAGCCTAGACGCCAGATGCGGTCGTTCACGCGGCGCCCCAGGCCCCGGATCGCCGTGATGGGACGGTCAAGCATGGCCCGCTCCCAGTACCTGCTCGCGGTAGGGAGTGGCGGGATAGTGAAAAGGCACCGGCCCGTCCGCCTCGGCCCAGACGAACTGATGCACCCACGGGTCTTTCGATGCGCGGATCTGCGCCGGGGTGCCCTCGGCGACGATCTTGCCTTCCGAGACGAAGTAGATGTAATCGACGATCAGCAGCGATTCCTGGATGTCGTGGGTGACGACGATCGAGCTGGCGCCGAGGGCATCGTTGAGCTTGCGGATGAGCTGCCCGACGACGCCCAGCGAGATCGGATCGAGCCCTGCGAACGGCTCGTCGTACATGATCAGCATCGGGTCCAGCGCGATCGCCCGCGCCAGCGCCACGCGCCGCGCCATGCCGCCGGACAACTCGGATGGCATCAGATTGTGGGCACCCCGCAGGCCGACTGCATTCAACTTCATCAACACCAGGTCGTGGATCAATTCCTCGGGCAGGTCGGTGTGTTCCCGAATCTGGAACGCCACGTTGTCGAACACCGACATGTCGGTAAACAGCGCGCCGAACTGGAACAGCATACCCATGCGCCGGCGCAGCTCATACAACTCGTCCCGGCTCAGATCATGCACGGTGCGCCCAGCGACCCGCACCTCGCCGCTCGTGGGTTTGATCTGCCCGCCGATCAGACGCAGGGTCGTAGTCTTGCCGCAGCCACTGCCGCCCATGATGGCGACGACTTTGCCGCGCGGGATCGTCATGGTGATCCCGGTCAGGACGAGCCGGCGGGGATCGTAGCCATAGCTCACGTCATAGATTTCGACGAGATTCTCGCCCGACACGCGCAAACCCTTTGTATGGATTCAAAAAACGGCAGATTTTAGCACACCGGGGGTGGCACCCTGGCGAGTCGATGCGGGCGCGCGCAAAGCGGCCTTGATGGCGGGCGCGACGGGCCAGGTCCGGTCCCGCAGCGTAACCACCGCGACATGAATACGGCATCAACTTTCCCACGCCGTTGCCGTTAAGTTGTCCGCCTCGCGTGCCGAAAATATCTTGGTTGGCCATTTTGCGGCAACCCCACCGTCTGCACATTTTGTGAGCCGAATCATGCAGTTGACTTGCGATGTCCGCCCGCCGCGTCCGGGCCGGTTAGCCGCCGCGGCAACGGCGCCCGCCGCGGGCCTTACGCGCCGCGCGATAGTCGCGATCCCGGTCTTGCTTGCGCTAACAGCAGGTTGCACCACGGTGCCCGCTCCCAAGCCGTCCGGCGGGCACGTAATGGCGGACAGCGCCGAGGCTGCGGGCGCCCCGCGCATTCCCAGGCCCGTGCTGCAGAGTCCCACCCTTCCGCCGCCTCGCCCGGCGATAAAGGCGGAGTCCTACAGCGTCGTGGTGAACAACGTGCGCGTACAGGACCTTTTGTTTGCGCTTGCCCGCGATGCCAAGGTCAACGTGGACATCCACCCGGGCATCTCGGGCACGGTGACGCTGAACGCAATCGACCAGACGCTGCCACAGATACTCTCCCGTGTCGCCAAGCAGGTGGACATGCGCTTCGAGCTCGACGGCCCAAATCTCGTCGTCATGCCCGACTCACCGTTCCTGCGCACGTACAAGGTGGACTACGTAAACATGTCGCGCGACGTCAGCGGCGCGGTGGCAATCAATACCCAGATCACGTCCGCCGGTTCCGGGCCTGCCGGTGCCGCCACAGGCGGGGCAGTCGGCGCCAGCAACAGCTCGACGACCGAGGTGAAGAACACCGCGCGCAACCGCTTCTGGGAGTCACTGGAGAAGAACATCAAAGACATCCTTCGGGAGACAGACAAGATCCTGCCCGAAGGATCGAGTGAGACGACCGTCGAACGGGCCGACTCCCAAAGCACCACCGGAACAGGCGTGCCGCCCGCGCCATCGGGCACGCGCGGGGGCGCCACGGCGCCGTCCATTGCCGCCAGCCCGAATGCCGCCGTCCTGCACAACACCGGCACGACCGTGGTCAAACGCACCACGTTTCGCGAAGCCGCCTCGGTGATCATGAACCCGGAAACCGGCGTCGTCGTCGTGCGTGCCACTTCGCGCCAGCATGAAAAGGTTCAGGAGTTCCTCGACCAGGTGGCGGCAAGCGCCAGGCGCCAAGTGCTGATCGAGACGACGATCGTCGAGGTCGCGCTCAACAATAACCACCAGCAGGGCATCAACTGGTCCGCGCTGCCGCTCGGCGGCAAGGGTTTTTCCCTCTCCCAGGCGCCCTCCGCCGGCGGCATTCCGTCGGGTGTCGGCCAGAGCCTGCTCGTGCTTTCCTACAACAACCCGACGTCGCGCGTCGGCAATCTGGCGGCGACGATCTCCCTGCTCGATGCCTTCGGCACGGTGAAGGTGCTGTCCAGTCCCAAGCTGTCCGTGCTCAACAACCAGACGGCGCTGCTCAAGGTGGTGGACAACATTGTCTACTTCCACGTCCAGGCCAACACCACGACGTCGGCAACCGGGCCGTCACAGACAACGGTGACAACGACACCGCACTCGGTGTCTGTCGGCCTAGTCATGAGCGTGACACCGCAGATCTCCGACGCCGACACCGTGCTGCTCAATGTGCGCCCCACCATCTCGCGCGTGACCGGGGTCAAACGCGATCCGAATCCGAACATCCCCGCCACGATCCCGAACGAGGTGCCGGAGATTCAGACGCGGGAGATGGAGTCGGTGCTACGCGTGCAAAACGGCGACATCGCCGTCATGGGCGGACTGATGGAAGACCGCATCAACTACCGCGACGATGCGGTGCCGGGACTGTCGAAGCTGCCCGGCATCGGCGGCTTCTTCACCCACCGCAACGATACGAACTCAAAGACCGAACTGGTGATCTTCCTGCGCCCGGTGATCGTGCGCGATGCCAGCCTGAGCGGCGACTACCGCAGTTTGCGCGACCACCTGCCGGGCAAGGACTTCTTCGAACATAACCGCGGGCCGCAGCGGCAGGAACTCAGCCTCGGCGGAGACAAATGATGAGCCTGCTGGAGGACGTGCTGAAAAGAACGGAGCCCAGGCGCCGCCGCATCGAACCAGGCACGGTAACAGGCGAAGAAGCGCCGCGGAGCATCGAGCCCGGCGCCGCGACCTTGGAGGGCACGCCGTTGCCGCAGCCCCGCAGTCGCGACGTCGTTTCGGGTATTGATCAACTGGCGCGACTGGCCAACGGCAGCCCGCCCGGCGTTACCGCACCTGGGGCAGGCGGCGCGCAGGCCATGTCCGGAGTTGCAGCAGGCAAGAGCGCGGTGGCACTGGGCCATGATGACCGCACGCTGATGTTTCGCTACTTCGCACTTGGCGCGGCGTCCGCGATCGCCATTGTCGGCGCCGCCGTCTATGTCTGGTTGCAAGCCCAACAGTCCGCAGGCAACATCGCGCCCGGACTGGCGCTGCAGCCGGCGCTTGACGCGGCCCGACCTTCCCCCGACGTACTGGCCGCACTGCCGTCGGCGCCGGTCGTTTCTGCCGCCGCGTCACCCCGATCGCAGCCACCCCAGGCAGCTGGCGCCGCAGCCAGCCGACCCGCGGCCGCCACCAAACCCGCGATTGCCGCCACGCAAGAGGAAAGCAGCAGGCGCGACAAACCGTCCTCGCCGCAGCCGAGTAGCGCCGAGTCCCTGAGCGCCCGGCTAAGCACCGAGGCGCCGGCGAACGCTACCGAGGCTGTACCGCCGGTGCGCGGCGGCGCCATGCCGGCCCGCGTCAATCCGAGCGTCATGGCCGCGTACCTAGCCTTTCAGGGCGGCGATCTGGCCGCTGCGCGCAGCGCCTACGAGCGGGTGCTGACGAGCGAACCGCGCAACAGCGACGCGCTACATGGCCTGGCTGCGGTCGCCCTGCGCGAAGGCCGCACCGACAGTGCCGAGGACTACTATCTGCGCGCGCTTGAAGCTGACCCGAAGGACAATCTGGCGCAGGCAGGTCTGCTCGACCTGAAAGGCACCGCGGATTCCGAGCACTCCGAGAGCCGGTTCAAGTCGCTGCTCGCCAGCCAGCCTGACTCACCATTTCTCAATTTCAGCCTCGGCAACTACTATGCGCGCCATGGCCGCTGGGCCGAGGCCCAGCAAGCGTACTTCCGCGCCTGGGTGGGCGATTCCGCCAACCCGGACTATCTGTTCAATCTCGCGGTCAGCCTCGACCAGCTCCGGCAGGCGAACCTGGCGCTGCAGTATTACGAAAAGGCCTTGGCCGCCACAGACGCCCGCGCAGGCAGCTTCGACCGGGAGCACGTCGCAGCGCGGATCGACGAGTTGCGGCGATGACACACCGCGAGGCCCGCCGAAGTTCAGGCCGATGAACGCACGCACGCCAATCCGCCGCCCCCTCGGCCAGATCCTCATCGGCCAAGGCGTCATTTCCGAGGACCAGCTGCGCATTGCCCTACTCGAGCAGCTGAAGTCGAATCAGCCGGTCGGCCGCATTCTCGTCTCGCTCGGCTTCCTCTCCGAGGCAACCCTGCGCGAAGCGCTGGGCGAGAGCCTGGGCAAGACGAGCGTCGATCTGTCGCGCGCGACCGTCGATCCGGCGGCGCTCAGACTGGTGCCGCGCGATATCGCCAAGCGCCACGCGCTGCTGCCCCTGGACTACAGCCTAGATCCGCACCGGCTGACAGTAGCGCTGGCGGACGTCAACGACGTCGTCGCTCTCGACCGCCTGCGCGCGCTGGTTCATGACGAAGTCGCGATCGAAACCCTTATCGCCGGTGAGTCGGAGATCGCCCGCGCCATCGACCAGTATTACGGTCACGAGCTGTCGATCGACGGCATCCTGCACGAAATAGAAACCGGAGAGATCGACTATCGCAGCCTCGCCGTCGCCGGCAGCGACGAGTACAGCCAGCCGGTCGTGCGCCTCATCGATGCGCTGCTCACCGATGCCGTCAAGCGCGAGGCCTCCGACATCCACTTCGAGCCGGAACACAACTTTCTGCGCATCCGCTACCGCATCGACGGAATCCTGCGCCAGATCCGCGCTCTGCACAAGACCTACTGGCCGGCGATGGCGGTGCGGATCAAGGTGATGAGCGGGCTGAACATCGCCGAAACGCGGGCGCCGCAGGACGGGCGCATTTCGCTCAACATCAGCGGACGCGCCATTGACTTTCGCGTCTCGGTGCAACCGACGATCCACGGCGAGAACCTGGTCCTGCGGGTGCTCGACCGCCAGAGGGGCCTCGTCCCGCTGGAGCAACTCGGTCTGGACCAAACCCAGCTCGATCTGCTCAAGCTCATGATCGCGCGTCCCGAGGGGATGATCCTGGTCACCGGGCCCACCGGCAGCGGCAAGACAACGACGCTCTATTCCATCCTCAATCACATTAACTCCGAGGGCATCAACATCATGACCCTCGAGGACCCGGTCGAATATCCGCTGGCGATGATTCGCCAGACCTCGGTCGCGGAAGCCTCCAAGCTCGACTTCGCCGATGGCGTGCGCTCGATGATGCGCCAAGACCCGGACGTGATACTCGTGGGCGAGATCCGCGACACCGACACCGCGGCCATGGCTTTCCGCGCGGCCATGACCGGCCACCAGGTGTTCGCCACGCTGCACACCAACTCGGCGCTGGGCATCGTGCCGCGCCTGCACGACATCGGCATGCTGCCGGACATCATGGCCGGGAATATCATCGGCGTCATCGCCCAACGGCTGGTGCGCCGGCTCTGCCCGCACTGCCGTCAGCCGCGCCCGGTCGGATCCGCGGAACTGCGCCTGTTCGGTCTGACGGGTGCGCGCACCGCGCCGGTGCTCTACCGACCGGTAGGCTGCCCGCGCTGCGAGTTCCAGGGCTATCGCGGCCGGGCGGCGATCATGGAGCTGCTGCGCATGGATGCCGACCTGGACGAACTTATGGCACGACGGGCAACCATGCGCGAGATGAAGAACGCCGCCAGATCCCGCGGGTTCCGCTCGCTCGCCGAAGACGGTTTGCGACGCGTGCTGGACGGCTCGACATCCATAGAGGAACTGGCCCGGGTCGTCGACCTCACCGACAGAATGGCCTGAAGCAATGCCACTGTATTCCTACAAGGCGATGGATATCCGCGGCCGCACGGTAGCGGGTGAAATGAACGCCATCAACGCGGTGGACCTGGAGACGCGCCTGAAGCGCATGAATCTGGACTTCATCAACGGCGCGCCGCTCGCCCACGGCGGCTGGTTCAAAGGCGCGCCGGCGTCGCGCCGCGAGTTGATCAACTTCTTCTTTCACCTGGAGCAACTCACCCGCGCCGGCGTGCCGATACATGATGCGCTGACCGACCTGCGCGACAGCATCGACCAGACCCGCTTCCGAGAAGTCGTCGCCGGCGTGATCGAAAGCATTGAAGGTGGTCGGCCCCTGTCCCAGGCAATGATGGAACACCCGGGCGTGTTCAACGCCGTGCTGTGCAACCTCGTGCGTTCCGGCGAACACACCGGAAAACTTCCTGACGTCCTGAGAAGCATCAACGAGTCCCTGAAATGGGAGGACGAGCTGGCGTCCTATGCCAAGCGCCTGATCGCTTATCCGGCGATCGTCGCCATCGTTGTCCTCGGTGTGACGCTGTTCCTGATGCTGTACGTCGTGCCGCAGATGAGCACCTTTATCAGGAGCATGGGGCAGACGCTTCCCGCACACACGCGGCTGCTCATCGCCGTGTCCGACGCGCTGGTGCACTACTGGTTCGTCATCCTCGCTGCGCCGATCGCCGCCGCGCTCGCGCTGCGCCACTTGGCGCGCACCCGCTCGGAATGGCGCTACCGCCTGGACGGCATCAAGCTGCGCCTGCCCCTGTTCGGACCCATTCTGCGCAAGATCATCCTGTCCCGGTTCGCATCGGTCTTCGCCATGATGTACGCCTCGGGCATTGCAATTATCGAGGTGGTACGGACGACGCAGGACATCGTCGGCAACAGCGTTATACGCGACGGTCTCGGGCGCGTGGGCGATTCCATCTCCGAAGGCAAGGCGGTGACGATTGCCTTTCAGGAAGTCGGCCTGTTTCCGCCGCTCGTGATCAGAATGCTGCGCGTCGGCGAAACCACGGGTGCCCTGGACGCGGCGCTGCTCAATGTCAGTTACTTCTACAACCGCGACGTCAAGGAGTCGATTGCGAAGGTCCAGGCGATCGTGGAGCCAGCGCTGACCGTCGTCCTGGGTTTGCTTCTGCTTTGGGTGATGCTGTCGGTGCTGGGGCCGATATACGACGTCATCACGCGCCTGAAGACCTGATTGCTACCGCCCCAATATGCCGCAGCGCCGACTACTCTACGTGGATGCCAACCGGGTTGCCGCCTACGCTTGGCAGGGCGGACAACTTCGCCCGGAGGGATGCTTTGATGCTGCCGCCGGCGGGACGGAGGCATTCGCCGACTATCTGCGGCGATACCCGCGCAGCCAGTTTTTTGTGATGGCCGACGTGGCGGAGGAAGGTTTCCACTGCGACGCGGTGCCCTTTGTACGAGGCAAGGACCGCAAGGCACTGTTCGAACGCAGGCTCGCGCAGTACTTTTACGGCTCGCGCCTGGCGGCCGCGATGCCACAGGGACGCGAGCAAACAGGGCGGCGCGACGAGCGGGTTCTGTTTGCGGCACTGACACGCCCGGAGATGTTCGAACCCTGGCTTGCTTGCCTGCGCAACGCTCAAACCCGCGTGGCGGGTCTCTACTCGTTACCCGTCGTCAGCGCCGCTCTCGTGCGCAAGCTCGCTCGCGGGCTCGATCGCTGCCTGCTGGTCAGTCTCGATCGTGCCGGGTTGCGCCAAAGTTATTTCGAGCAGGAAAACCTGCGGTTCAGTCGGCTGAGTCCGCTTCAGGGGCTCGGCGTGCGGGAGACGGCATTGCTCAGCGCCGTCGAGTCCGCGAAGACCTACCAGTACCTCGTGGGACAACGCCTGATCCCGCGGGGCACGACCATACCGGTGCTCGTGTTGGCACCGGCCGCGCACCATGATGCGCTCGCCGCAGCGTGTCCGAATACCGAGGAGCTGCGCTTCGAGTTGATCGACCTTCACGCCGCCGCTCGCGCCTGCGGGGTCAAAATCGCCTCGTCGCAGCCATCCGGCGACGAACTGTTCCTGCAATTGCTCATGCGCGACCCGCCGCGAGTGCAGTTTGCCGGCGCGGCGGAGCGACGCTACTACCGCCTCTGGGAAACCCGGTTTGCCGTCGTCGGAAGCGCGGCCGTCGTGCTGCTGGCATGTCTTCTATTCGCAGCGGGACAGGCCTACGAACTCATCGGCCTGCGAGGCGAAACGGCCAAGGCTCAGGCACAGACGGACGCCGATGCCCAGCGCCACCGGGCCATGATCCAGGCACTGCCGGCGACGCCGGCCAGTCTCGACACCCTGCGTGCGGTGCTCGCGCGCTACGAGTCGCTGGAAAAGCGTTCAGCGCCCATGGACGTGCTGCTGCGGCGCGTCGCCGCGGCCATGGACCAGTCACCGGCGGTCGAGATCGAGCGTATCGATTGGTTGCTGACGAGCCAGGCCGAAGGCGGTCTGGCGGCGGCGTCGGCGCCCGCGGGCACGGGCGACGAACACAAAGACATGTATAGCGTAGCGGTCGTCAATGCCGTGCTGCCGGCGCCGTCGGGCGATCCACGCGCCGCCCTCGACATCATCAACGCTTTCGTCGCCGCGCTGCGGCGAGACCCGACGCTGCAAGTCACCGTGCTACGCCTGCCCTTCGATTCCGAGCCGGGGAAATTCCTGCGGGGAGGAAGCAACACCGCGACGGGCCGGGACGAGGCACGTTTCACCCTGCGCGTGAGTCACAAGGAATGAGCGCCCGGCAATGGTGAAGGACGATATCAGGCACATCCGATGGAGCGTGTGCGCGGCGGCGTGCATGGTACTCGCCGGGGCCGGCGCCGTCCTGGCCAGCCGTGACATGCTTGAGGCCGAGCGGCAGGCTCACCGGCAGGCGCTCGCGCAGCAGGCCGATATCCACGCCCGGCTCGCGCGCACCGCCGAGGATGCACGCTACGCCCAAACCCACGCCGAGCGCTTCACTGCGCTGGTCGAACACGGAACCATCGGCGGCGAACGGCGACTGGAGTGGCTCGAGCAGATGCGTCAAATCAAGGCGGCGCGCAAGCTTTACGACCTGCAATTCGAGATCGCGCCCCAGCAAGCCATCGACCCCGACCTGCTACCGCGATCCGACGGCGACTACGAATTCCGATCCAGCGCGATGCGCTTACAAATGCAACTGCTGCACGAAGGGGATCTGCTCGGCTTCATCGGCGATTTGCGTGGTAGTGCCCACGGCTTCCTGCGTCCGCGCAACTGCGTCATCGAGCGTCTCGCATTCCCGGGTGGCGAGACGCCGGCCAACGTTGCGGCAATTGGGCCTCGGCTCAAAGCCGATTGCGTCATCGACTGGATCACGATCCAGCAGCGTAGACCGGCGAGCGCCGCGGGATGACGACGACCATGTGCATGCGCCGCCTGTCTGCCATCGTCCTTTTGTGCCTGCTGAACGCCGTTCCAGCGGTGGCACAGGAGCATTCTCCAGACATGCTTGGTCGGTTGTTCTTCTCGCCCCAGGCCCGCGCCGCGCTGGAGCGCCAGAGGCAGCTCAATACCGGGGGACACAACGCGGTTCAAGGTGAGATCCTGACCGTCGATGGCGTCGTGCGGCGCAGCGCCGGCGCAGGCACGATCTGGATCAACGGCATGGCGCTGCACGACGGTGGCAATGCGGGCGTTGTGGCAAGGCATAGCAAGGACGATCCATCGCGAACAACCCTGCGCGTCGCGGACGACGCCCAGGTGAGTCTCCGGGTCGGCGAATCCATCGACCGATCCACGGGCGAGCGGCGGGACAGTCTGGGTGGCGGGCGAATTTCCGTCAATCGAAGCGCGGTCGGCTCCCGGCCCTCCCGGCCATGACGGCAGCTTCGCGCGCTCCCCACCGTGTCGGCAGGCAGCGCGGTTATGCTCTGATTCTGCTCCTCGCCGTACTGGGGATCGGCGTGCTGGTGTTGGCGGCAAGTGCAACCGGCCGGACGCGCAGCGGCGCCGACCGGGACGCAGCATCCGCTGCGGCACTCCAGCACGCCAAGCAGGCGCTGCTCGGGTATGCCATTGGCTATCGCGATAGTCATCCGGGAGAGGTTTTCGGCTACCTGCCGCTGCCGGACTTGGGCAGCAGCAGGAATCCTCTGGTGCCCTACGAAGGCGTCGCAGCAGGCAACTTCGCCGGCAATCAGAAGAACCTCTCCGCAATCGGCCGCTTGCCGTGGCGCACACTCGGCGTGCCACCCATTCGTGACGGTCACGGCGAATGCCTGTGGTATGCGGTATCCGGTTCCCATCAGAACGTCCAGAAGACGGATACCATGAACTGGGATACCATCGGCCACTTCGAGGTGTTCGTCTCAGACGGCAAGCCGGGCGGGGTACGCAGCCTGACCGGCAGCGACGAACATCAGCGGCCGGTCGCGGTCATATTCTCACCCGGCCCGCCTATCGTCGGGCAGAATCGCCAGACGTCGAGCACCGACGATGTATCGGAGTGCGGCGGCAACTACGACGCCCGCAACTACCTTGACCCGGCCAACGCGACGGCGCAGCTCAACAATATCGTCAACCACTTCCCGGGGGCGCCGAACAACGCAACGGCGAATGTCTCGGTCCTGGCGAGTCCCAAGGCGCTGATCGGCGCACCCGTGCGGGACGGCGCGGCGGGGATGCTAGTGGGGGACAGTGCAATTGTCATTGCGTCGCAGGACATTTTCGGCGCGGTAAAGCGCCGCGCGGACTTCGCTGCGGGAATCAACGCCCTCCTGGCAGACATCGCCAACTGCATCGCAGTAAAAGGGCTCCCTGCCCCCGACACACCGCAGACGGTTGGTGCGAAGCTCCTCGGCGGCGTGCCGGCGTCCGTCGTCGGTGACCTATCGACGCCGGGATCCGCATGCCCCGCTACGCTCGGCGCCGCGGATCGCTTTCTGCGGAATTGGCGCGATCAGTTCCGCTACGCGGTGTGCAGCCCTCTCACCCAGTGCATGACGGTCAACGGCAGCGCCTGCGCCGGTGTCATCCTCTTCACCGGGGAGCGTCTGGGCGACCAACGCCGCGCGAGCACGAGCGACCGGGTGAACCCCGCCAACTACCTCGAAGGGAAGAACCTTGCCGCCTACGTGCAGCCTCTGCCGCCGCCCTACGAGTTCGCCGGTGCGCCCGCATTCAGCGCACCGAACGACGCGGCGATGCCCGCCTCGCAGGATGTCGCCCATTGCCTCAACACGGCGGTATCACCGCCGCAATAGGACAAACGCCGTGACACGCACCCGCGTTTCTCGCTGTCGCGCCTGCGCCGGATTCACTTTGACCGAGCTGGCATTGTCCCTGCTTATCGTCGCCATCTTGCTTGCGGGTATGCTGGTACCCCTCTCGACCCAGATCGACCTTCGCAACCAGACGCAGACGCAACAGACACTCACGGACATCCGCGAAGCGTTGCTCGGTTTCGCGGTCGCCAACGGTCGTCTGCCCTGCCCGGCCTCCGCAACCAGCAACGGCATCGAATCCCCTTCCGGCGGCGGCAACTGCACCAACCCCTACGACGGCCTTCTGCCCGCGGCGACTCTGGGCATCACGCCGGTTGACAACCAGGGCTACGCGCTGGACGCATGGCAGCAGCGCCTACGCTATGCCGTGACCGTCGCCAACGGCAACGCGTTCACCACCACCAACGGCATGAAGACTGTGACCCTCGCGGCGCTATCGCCGAACCTGAAGATTTGTTCGAGCGCAGCCGGCATGAACAATGCGGGGACAGCTGCGGTAACCTGCGCCGCAGCGTCGACACTGTCGAACAGTTCGGTCGCCGTGGTCTATTCGCTTGGCCGCAGCGGTGTAGTTGGCGGCTCCGGCGCCGACGAGCGCCACAACCCGAATCCAAACACTGTCGTTGCCGCCGATCCAGCATTCGTGAGCCATGAGCCGACGGCTGCAAATGCCCCGCAAGGTGAGTTCGATGACGTCGTCACGTGGCTGTCACCGAACGTCCTTTACAGCCGCTTGATCGCCGCAGGTCAACTGCCGTGACCCCGCGCCCGGGGTCGGCCGGCTCAGCCTGATGGGTGAATGGGCCTAAGCCGGGATTAAACCCAATGATCCGCCAAGTGTTGTTGACCCCCGACACCCTTCTTGCCACACTGCATTCAAGCCTGTCGGCGCCGGCAGGCGTCATGCCTCGGGTATATGCAGGAGAGTTTGATGGCCGGACTATCACCCGGGTTCCTTGAAAGATTGCGGAACGCCGGGATCGACCCGCAAGACAGCGACGAGCTGCGACTGAACAAGTCGCTGCTCATGTTCGCGACTGGCCTCGTCAGTCTTGCCTCGATGCTCTGGCTCGCCATCTACTGGAGCCTGGGGCCGAAACTGTCCGCAACGCTGCCCTTCGCGTTCCAGATTCTGCTTGCCACGAATCTTGCCGTCTATCTGAAGACCGGGAATTTCGCATTCTTCCGCGTCAGCCAGCTCGGTCTGTTTTTGTTCTTCCCGTTCGTCGTGCAGTGGAGCATCGGCAACGTCATAACCGCCAGCGGCATCGTGCTTTGGGGGCTATTGGCGCCAATCGGGTCCATTCTGTTTCTCGGCGTGCGCGAGTCGATCGCGTGGTTCTTTGCCTATGTGTTTCTGGTTGTACTTTCCGGTTTTTTCGACTACTACCTGGCAGACGTCGGCAGCAGCCTGAACAAGCAGATCCCTGTGCGTACTAGCATAGTGTTCTTCGCCTTGAACTTCGTTGCCGTGTCGACGATTGTCTATCTCCTGCTTAGGTTTTCCGCCCAGGAGAAGGACAAGACGCAGTCACGGTTGAAGGAAGCGCATCGGCTGCTCCAGGATGAACAAGAACGTTCGGAGCGGCTGCTTCTAAACGTTCTGCCCGCCCCGGTAGCCGAGCGTCTCAAGCGCAGCAATCAACCAATCGCCGACGGCTTTGCCGATGCCACGGTAATGTTTGCCGACATCGTCAATTTCACCCAGGTTGCGGCGGGCATGACCCCGACCCAGGTGTTTGCAATGCTCAACCGCATCTTTTCTTCGTTCGACGAGCTGGCTGAAAAGTTCGGTCTCGAGAAGATCAAGACCATCGGTGATGCCTACATGGTCGCGGGCGGCCTCAACAACGAGCGCCCCGACTACTGCGACGCGGTCGCCGAAATGGCGGTTGCCATGCGCGAGCTGCTTCGCAATGACACGTCGGTGAATTCCGCGCGCCTGGAGATCCGCATCGGCATCAGCACAGGACCGGTCGTAGCGGGCGTCGTCGGGCGCAACAAGTTCATCTACGACCTCTGGGGCGACACGGTGAACACTGCCAGCCGCATCACATCAGAGGGTGTTCCCGGCATGATCCAAGTCGATGCCGCCACCTATCGCCGCCTGCGGGACCGCTTCGATTTCTTCGATCCGCAGGCGCTCGTCTTCAAGGGCAAGGGTACGATGACCGTCTACCGGCTCGCCGGAAAGAAGACCCCGATCCGCTTTAGCGGCGGATCAATGCCGATCGCAGCCGCCTGTTAGCATAACGTTGCCCGGCTCTCCGTCCGGATCACGTCCCCCCCGCGGCGTCGGCCGTACACGTACGCACTGACCGGACGCAATTGGGGCCTACCCGACCCTCCCGCGTGCTCCTCGGATCACCGACTCGCATCGCATTGTCATTCCGGTCCGAACCACGACGGGCGCCAGCAGCACTCCCGTTCGGCTGCCGCGCTTCTGTGAAATATTGCCGCCCAACTGGCGCATGCCGGCTGGTATCGTGCTTTCCTGCACACAGTTGGCCACACGCGGGAGAGAACCTTGAGAATGCGACAGTCCGGCTTCACTTTGGTCGAGATCGCAATCGTCCTGGTTATCATCGGCTTGCTCCTGGGCGGCGTGCTCAAGGGCCAGGAACTGATCAACAGCGCGAAGGTCAAGAACTTCGCCCAGGATTTCCGGACCATTCCCCTGTTCGTGTATGGTTACCAGGATCGCTTCCGGGCTCTGCCGGGTGACGATCCCGCCGCAAATGCTCACATCAACGGTGCAAACAACGCCACGACCCCGGCCGGCGCGCAAGGCAATGGCGTCATCAACGGCGGCTGGAACACGCGAACGCTGACCGACGAGTCCTGGTTGTTCTGGCAGCATGTTCGGCTTGCCAACCTCGCAGCGGGCGCAACGACGTTCGGCGCTGCCTACGCCGACGGCGATCCATACATTGCGCGCAATACCGACGGCGGAAGAATCGGCATACAGGGCGCTGCAAACCCGCCCATTGCCGGGATGACGGGCACATACATCGTCTGTTCAAACGCCATTCAGGGCCGGTTCGTACGGCAACTCGATCAAACCCTGGACGACGGCCAACCGAACACCGGTTCGATGCGCGCCGTGCTGCAGACAAACATGCCAGATCCCTTCGTTCCAGGCACCTCGGCAGCGCCTGCGGCAGCAAACGCCATCACCGACGGCGATTCCTACACTGTCTGCTTCGCCTTTTAGGGATTCATCACGCAGCGTTCATCATGCGGCTCGCCCGAAGCCGGCCACAAGCAGTCACCCCTTCAGAAGCTTCTCCTCGGCCCGCGCCAACTGCTCGGGTGTGCCCAGTAGAACAACGACATCATCAGCCTCGAAGCGCGTCTGCGGCCCCGGATCAAGCTGGCGCTGCCTGTTGCGTCGGATCGCACTGACTTCCATACCCAAGTCAAGAATGCCGAGTTCGGCAATGGTGCGGCCGATGGCGTAAGCGCCGGCTGCCAGAACGACGGAATGCAGCCGCGCCGGGTGCAGATCCTGAGACCCCTCCTCGGCCAGATGCTCCCCGCCTCGATAGATGCCGCGCAGTAGATGGTAGCGCTGGCCGCGCATCGCGCGGATCCGCCTCAAGACCCGGTTCAGTGGCACGCCCAGCAGAACCAGCGCGTGCGAGGCGAGCATGATAGAGGATTCTAGTGACTCGGGCACGACTTCAGTTGCCCCAGCGCGACTGAGTACGTCGTAATCGGTTTCGTCCGCGGTGCGCACGATGACGGGAAGATCGGGTCGCAGCTGATGAACGAGATTCATCACCCGCAATGCCGACGGTGTGTCGGCGTAGGTGATCACGAGCACGGCGGCGCGGCCGATTCCGGCCGCTATGAGCGCTTCGCGCCGTGCAGCGTCGCCGAAGACAACTGTCTCGCCAGCCGCCGCCGCTTCGCGCACGCGCTCCGGGTCAAGATCAAGCGCGATATAAGGAATACCCTCCTGGTCGAGGAAGCGCCCCATGTACTGGCCATTGCGCCCATAACCGCACAGGATTGCGTGGCGGTCGATGAACATGGACTGTGCGGCGATGCTGGTCAGTTGCATGGAACGCAGCAACCACTCCGAGGGCACGAGCCGAAGCACGATCCGGTCGGCATACTGCGCGAGCAGCGGTGCAAGGAGCAACGACAGGACAAGCGCGGCGAGAACAATCTGGACCGTCGTAGGTGGCAGCAGTTCGGCACGGTCGACCTGCGACAGCATGACGAAGCCGAATTCGCCGCCCGCGCACAGCCACAGGCCAACGCGCAGCGCCGTGCCCGGCATGGTGCCGAACCGACGTGACAAAGCGGCGATCAGGGCAAACTTACCGAGCAGAAGCAGTACCAACGTCAGCAGCACCCACAGCAATTCGTGGAGAACCAGGCGAGGGTCGAGCAGCATGCCAACGGTGATGAAGAACAGACCCAGGAGAACATCGCGGAAGGGCTTTATGTCCTCCTCGACCTGGTAGCGGTACTCGGTCTCGGAGATCAGCATCCCCGCCAGAAACGCGCCCAGGGCCAACGACAGTCCGGCCAATTGGGTGAGAAACGCCAGGCCCAGGGTAATCAACAGCACATTGAGCATGAACAACTCGGCAGAGCGACGGCGAGCAACGACGAAGAACCACGCACGCATGAGCCGCGGACCAAAATACAGTATCAGCGCCAGCGCCACCGCTGCTTTCAACGCCGCCAACGCCAGTACGCTGGCAAGACCTCCGGTGCCCACCGAGAAAGCCGGGATGAGGACCAGGAATGGCACCACTGCCAAGTCCTGGAACAGAAGCACGCCCATGATCTCGCGCCCGTGAGCCGAATCGAGCTCCATGCGCTCGACCAGCACCTTGGACAGGACGGCTGTGGAGGACATCGCCAGCACGCCGCCCAGCGCCAGCGCGCCCTGCCATGCAATTCCCAGCGTCAGCGCCGCGATCATCACTGCCGCCGATGTAAGGACGACCTGGGCAAGTCCCAGGCCGAAGACGATGCGCTTCATGCTGAACAGCTTGGGCAGCGAAAACTCAAGACCGATCGAGAACATCAGAAACACCACACCGAACTCTGCCAGGTGCCGCGTGTCGGTGCTATCGGGCAACCAATTCAGCGCATGGGGGCCGATGGCCGTGCCGACGATGAGATAGCCGAGAATGGGTGGCAGATTGAGCGAACGGAATAGCACCACCACGATCACGGCGGCGGCGAGCAGAACCAAAACGAGTTCGAGCGTGTTCGCCATGGAGGGCCAGGAAGCGCGCCGAAGGGTTTGCTATACTTCGTCGCCGCATGATAACCGTATCGATGCCATGAACCAAACTCGCGCCTCTGCGGCCGCGCTCGATCTGGCGCGGCGCGTCCTGCGCATCGAGGCGGACGCCGTTGCCGCGCTGGCGGAGCGCCTCGACGAGAGTTTCCTGCGCGCCATCGATCTCATACTGGGCTGCCGCGGACGGGTCATCGTCAGCGGCATCGGCAAGTCCGGGCATGTCGCGCGTAAGATCGCCGCAACACTCGCCAGCACCGGCACGCCGGCTTACTTTGTCCACGCCGCCGAGGCGAATCACGGCGATCTGGGCATGATCACACGGGAGGATGTCCTCATCGCCTTGTCCAACTCCGGCGAAAGTGAGGAGTTGCTGAGCATTGTGCCGTTGGTCAAGCGCCAGGGAGGCAAGCTAATCACACTCACGGGCAACGCCGATTCCTCACTCGCCCGCGAGGCGGACGTGCATCTCGACGGCCGTGTCAAGGAGGAAGCCTGCCCCCTCAACCTTGCGCCCACCGCCAGCACAACGGCGGCGCTGGCGCTGGGCGATGCGCTAGCCGTGGCGTTGCTTGACGCGCGCGGCTTCGGCGCAGATGATTTCGCGCGCTCGCACCCAGGCGGAACGCTTGGCCGACGCCTGCTGACCCACGTGCGCGACGTCATGCGCAGCGGTCAGGACGTGCCGACAGTCACCGAGGATGCCACCATGGCGCAGGCGCTGCTCGTGATGACGCGCGGCGGAATGGGTATGACGGCCGTGCTGGCGGCGAATCGCAGCATCGCCGGCATCTTCACCGATGGCGACCTGCGGCGCGCCATCGACCGCGTCGCCGACCTCCGGGGCACGCCCATCGCGCAGGTCATGACGCGAAATCCGCGAACGATACGACCGGACGCCCTCGCCGTCGAGGCCGTGGAAATGATGGAGCAATATCGGATCAACCAGATCCTCGTGGTGGACGCCGCATTGGAGCTTGTCGGCGCCCTCAACACGCACGATCTGTTGCGGGCAAAGGTGATGTGATGCGTGCCGCGGACCGTGCCGGGCGGCTGAAACTCATGGCTTTCGACGTGGACGGCGTGCTGACCGATGGCACGCTCTACTTCACGCCGGGTGGCGAGGAGATAAAAGCCTTCTCGACCCAGGACGGCCAAGGCATGAAGCTGTTGCGCTCGGCCGGCGTGCAGGTGGCAGTGATCACTGCGCGTCGCTCCCAGGTGGTGGAACTGCGCGCCCGAAACCTCGGCATCGAGCACGTGCGTCAGGGTGCAGACGACAAGCTGGCCGCGATGGTCGACATTCTCGCCAGGGTCGGCCTTTCCATCGACGACGCCGGCTATATGGGCGACGACGTGATGGACCTGCCGCTGCTGCGCGCCTGTGCATTTTCCGCGACGGTTTCGGACGGCCACGAACTGGTACGCCGCCGCGTCGACTACGTCAGCCGCGCAGGCGGTGGCTGCGGTGCCGTGCGCGAGGTGTGCGAGTTCATCCTGCGCGCGCAGGGTACGCTCGAAGCGGCGCTGTCGCCCTATACCGGCTGATGCGCACCGACCATGCGACCACGTTCCTACAGCCTGTTCCCGCTCGCCATACTCACGCTGCTCGCCGGGCTGACATTCTGGCTGGAGCGCGCGACGCGTATTGACGAACCGCGACGGGATGGCAAACAACGCCACGATCCCGATTTCATCGTCGAGAACTTCACCACTCACACGCTGGATGCGCAGGGCAAGCTGCAGTACGCGTTGGTGGCAGAGAAGATGCTACATTACGCTGACGACGAAACCACCGAAGTGATGCGGCCGCGGCTCACCTACTTTGGCCGGCCGGAGCGGATGTTCCTGAGCTCGAAGCACGCCAATGTCAGCAAGGATGGTCACGAAGTGGTGCTCGTCGACGACGTGCGCGCAGTGCGCGAGGCGACGCGCAAGGATCCGGAGCTGGTCCTCACGACAAGTGAGTTGTCGGTTTACCCGGATCAGGATTTCGCCGCTACCGACAAACCTGTGAAGATCGTGCAGGGCAAGACAGTGATCCACGGCGTCGGCATGGAGCTGGACAGCGCAGCCCAGGTCTACAAGCTGCTGAGCAATGTCCACGGCATCATTTACCGCAACCAATAGTCGAACGGGAAACATCCATGCGTCGATCTGAGTTCCCCCAGCGCTGCGCGGCAGCAATGGTTCTCACCATCTGGTCGGCGTCCTGCCTTGCAGAACGGGCCGATCGCCAGAAACCGATCAACCTCGAGGCGGACAAGATAACGGTCGACGATCGCAACAAAGTCCATGTTCTCGAGGGCCGGGTGACGCTGACGCAGGGCACACTGGTTCTCAACGCCGATAAGCTGGTCGTTACCCAGGACGCGGAGGGCTTCCAGAAGGGTGTTGCCTATTCCGGCCCCGGTGGGCTGGCGCGCTTTCGGGAGAAGCGCGAGGGCAAGGATGAGTACCTTGAAGGCGAGGCCGAGCGCATCGAGCACGACAACCGCACCGAAAGGACCGAGTTTTTCGTCCGCGCCTTTGTTAAGAGCGGCCAGGATGAAGTGCGCGGCCAGTACATCCGCTATGACGGTGTCACCGAGAACTATCTCGTCACGAGCGGTCCGAATGCCACCGCGGCCGCCGCCAGCGGCGGTCGGGTGCGTGCCGTCATCCAGCCGCGCAACAAGGATGCGGCCAAGGGCGCTGACGCACCGCGAGCGGCGGAAAGCAAGACGGTGGCACCGCTCAAGGCCTCGCCGACCGTAAGCAGCCCACGCCAGGAGTAATCATCATGACCTACGAAAACATCATCATCGAGCGCAAAGGCACAGGCGGACGCGTCGGCCTGATCACGCTGAACCGGCCCGCGGCGCTCAACGCCCTCAACGACGCGCTGATGAACGAGCTCAAGGCGGCGCTGGACGCATTCGAGGCCGACGACGGCATTGGCGCGGTGATCATCACCGGCTCGGAGAAGGCTTTCGCCGCGGGCGCCGACATCCAGGCCATGAAGAGCTGGGATTACATGGACGTCTATCTGACCGACTACATCACCCGCAACTGGGAGCGCGTCAAGACCTGCCGCAAGCCGGTGATCGCCGCGGTCGCCGGCTATGCCCTCGGCGGTGGTTGTGAGCTGGCAATGATGTGCGACTTCATCTTGGCGGCAGAGAACGCCCAGTTCGGGCAGCCCGAGATCAAACTCGGCGTCCTTCCCGGTGCCGGGGGCACCCAGCGACTGCCGCGCGCCGTCGGCAAGTCCAAGGCCATGGAGATGTGCCTGACTGCACGCATGATGGATGCTGCCGAAGCCGAGCGTGCCGGCCTGGTGAGCCGCATCGTCCCCACGGACAAGCTGGTCGAGGACGCAATTGCCACCGCCGACAGAATCGCCAGCTTCTCGGCGCCGGTGGTGATGATGGTCAAGGAGTCGGTCAATCGCGCCTTCGAAGGTTCTCTCGCGGAGGGCATGCTGTTCGAGCGTCGCGCCTTTCACGCGGCGTTCGCGCTGGCGGATCAGAAGGAAGGCATGGCGGCCTTCGCCGAAAAGCGCAAGCCCGCTTTCAAGAACCGTTAGCGCCGGCTCACCGCCAGCCAGACGCCGAATGCCGAAAGCGCCATCCCGGCCAGGGCAAGAGGCGCCAGACGCTCATCGAAAATCAAGTAGGCCAGCAGCGCGGTGGTCGGCGGCGTCAGATAGAACAGCGCGGACACACGCGTCGCCGCGCCGTGTTTGATCAACAGGTGCAGCAGGGAAATCGCGCCCAACGACAGGACGAGAATTAGCCAACCCAGCGCAAACAGGAACTGGCCTGTCCAGCGTATTTCCATTTGCTCGAAGGCGAGCGCGAACGGCAACAACACTAGGGCTGCGGCGACGAACTGAACCACCGAGCCACTCCACAGATCCATTTCGGTACAGAAGCGCTTCTGGTAGAGAGTCCCGAAGGTAATGCTGAGCAGGGCCATGGCCGCCAGCATCAGCCCGGCGGTGTCGATGCCACCCAGGCCCAGCTTGTTCCACACCACCAGGACGACCCCGCCAAAGCCCAGCGCAAATCCAAGCCACTGGCGCGGCGTCACTTTCTCCCCGACCATCGCTTCACTCAACATGGCCGTGAGCAGCGGCTGCACGCCCACGATCAGCGCTACCACACCGGCTGACATTCCCTGATGAATTGCGGCGAATACGCCGGAAAGATAGCCACCGTGGATCAGCGCGCCGGCCACGGCCAAATGCCAGTACTGTACCGGCTGCCGCGGCCAGGTGCGGCGCAGACCAAGCGCGAGCGCCGTTAGCAGGATTAGGACGCAGACAAAGCGAAGAAGAAGGAAGGATAGCGGCTCGGCGTAGGGCAGGCCCAGCTTGGCACCGATGAACCCGGTGCTCCACAGCAACACAAAAAGCGCGGGAACGGCCACGCTTCGAGTGGCCGCCGAATTCGTCCGGATCATTTCCTTGTTGGCACTGCGCGGACTGAGTGCAATGCAGTATAATAAGTGCCCTTGGCTCCAAACAAGGAACGCATAATCACCGTAAGCACCTGTTTCGCATCTATCTTTTTCTAAAACACAAAAATTGTTGCAGTGCATCAAAAGTAGTTGACATTACGCAAATTGGCCCTATAATACAGGCATGATGCAGTGCAAAAGACTGGATCACTAGTTTTGCGAGGGCGTGGGAAGGCATGGTCCGTTAGCAAGTTGCCGTTCGCCACGCGTTGAAGTTGCTTTCGTCTATCGTCAAGAAGGAGAGAATCATGTTCGCCACCCCTGAACAACTGGCTTCCGTAAACAAAGCCAACGTCGAAACCGTACTCACTTTGGCCAACACCGCGTTCGCCAGTGCCGAGCGTCTGGCCGCCCTGAACCTGAACACGGCCCGCTCCGTGCTCGAGGACAGCGTAGCGAATGCCAAGGCGCTGCTTGGTGCCAAGGATCTGCAACAACTCGTCACCCTGCAGTCTACGCTGGCGCAGCCCGCCGTCGAAAAGGCCGTCGCCTATTCGCGCAGCGTCTATGAGATCTCTGCCCAGACCCAGGAAGAGTTCTCCAAAGTCTTCGAAAGTCAGTTCAACGAACTGAACAAAGCTGTCGCCAGCGCGCTCGACAAGGCCGCCAAGTCCGCACCGGCTGGCTCCGACGTCGCAGTGGCCGCGGTCAAGTCGGCCATCGCCGCCGCCAATTCGGCCTACGACAGCATGAGCAAGGCTGCCAAGCAGGTCGCGGAGATCGCCGAAGCCAATGTTGCCGCAGCGACCACCGCCACGGTGAAGGCTGTTGGCGCCGCCGCCCCGAAAGCGAAGAAAGCTGCCTAATCGGGCACGCGACCTCCTTGCAAGCCCCGGCTGGTCCGGGGCTTTTTCTTTCACCACCGCGCCCGGCCGGCCGGTCAAGTGGCGCATCCAGTCCGGTCAGCCAAGTTCGTCGAACGAATAGCCGCGGGCAGTCAGACCCGTTCGCAGCAGATCCATAGCTCGTTCGACCTGCTCCGGCTCACCGCGCACCCCGACTTCCAACTGACGCCGACCGCCCACCAGAGCAAGGCTCGGCAGGCTAAACAACGTTGCCTTTTCGAAGCGCGTACTCACGTCCTGCATCAAATCGAGCAGCGCGCTCTCGTACGCGTCATAGACGCGCAGCGCCCGTTCCAGCCGCGCGACGGCGTGATGCAGCGCGCGGTAGCGGGTATCTAGCACCCACTCCATCATCGGCCATGCCATTTCGGGAAATCCGGGCAGAAAGTAGTGTTCGCGGGCGGCAAAGCCCGGAATGCGATTGTAGGGATTCGGTACGATCTCGGCGCCCGCGGGAAATTCGCCCAGGATCAATCGTTGGGGTGTGGTATCGGCACCAAAACGCTCGCGAATGCACCGTTCTGCTTCCGGATGCAAAACAAGCTCCACCCCCAACGCCTGTGCCGCTGCCTGACGGGTGTGGTCATCCGGCGTGACGCCGATGCCACCGAAGCTGAACACGACATCGCCTGTGCCCAGGCTGCGCTGGAACGCAGCGACGAGACGCGCGCGGTCGTCGCGCAGGTACTGGCACCACTCCAGTTCGAGACCGCGTGCAGTCAGGATTTCAATCACCTTGGCGAAATGCCTGTCGGCCCGTTTGCCGCTGATGATCTCGTCGCCGATGATATAGGCACCGAATCCCATGGCTTGCCTTACCTCGCCCGCGACCCGCCGGCCCGATGGCGCCGCAGTGCCTCCAGGCAGAAATGAACGAAGGCCAGACCGGAAAAAGCCGGCGCCAGCAGATTGGCCACCGGCACGTAGGAAAGCAGGCCCGCGCCCACGCCGAGAAGATACAGAGCGCCCCTTTCGCGCGCAACGACGGCGCGCATTTCCCCGGCGTCGGCATGCTCCATGAGCGCGTCATAGCTGTAGGCGCGCTGGTTGAGGTAGGCCGACAGGAGCACAGGCAGTACGAGCGCCATGCCCGGGATGAGCCAGAGGGGCAATGTCGCGATCCAGCCGAGCCCGAACACCAGCGATGCCACGAGGGCGTTGACGACGCTGCCCGAAATCGTGCCGCCTTGACGCTTCTCGACATCCGCGTAGTCGCGCTCCGCCACCTTCTCCAGGATCATCGGCAGGGCAACGATCGCCACGATCAGCAACGCGGTGACGTATACGAGGGGCAGCAACAGGAGCCACAGAAATACCGTCACCGCCGCTTCGGTCATCACCGCCATCGCCTCCCAGCGGCTGATCACCCATTGCAGCCACGGCAGTTCCGTGAACGTCTGCGTGGTCGCAGCAGCGACCCGATCCCAGAATGACCAGCCAATGGCCGCCCACAGGATCACCGCCACCAGCGTCGGCCAGACGAGGTGCCAGAGGATTGCCGGCTGGCTCAGGCTGCGCACGGCTCGGCTGTAGGCGGTGACGACGTTTTCCATGGACATTGGTCGTGGCAATCCGATCACATCCGCTGACGGGTTTCCCAGATTTTTGTCAGCCGCTTCACGGAGACCGGCACGGGCGTCTTCAGTTCCTGGGCGAACAGATTCACGCGCAGTTCCTCCAGCAGCCAGCGGAATTCTTCGAGCGCCGCATCGGCCACGCCGGACTTCAAGCGAACCTGCCGTTCGCGCGCGAACGGCTTGGCCAGCGCGTGCCACTCGTTCAGCAGGCGTGCGTCGCGAACCGGATCGGCGCGCAACTTGTCCAGGCGCATCGCCGCTGCCTTTAGATAGCGCGGGTACTGCTGCAAGCGCTCGAACGGCATGGCGGAAATGAAATCCTTCACCAGCAGCCCGGCGCACTGGCTCCTGATGTCCTCAATTACCGCCGGATACGCCTTCAGGGCCGCCAGCTTCTTCTGCAACGCCCAGTGCTCGGCGAGGATGGCGCCGATCAGGCGCGCCAGTTCCTGCGCCACCAAGGCGACGCGCGGTCGCGCCTCGTCCTTGCGCGCCGCGAACGCATCGGCATCGGCGGGCCACGGCTCGCCCATGCAGGTGCGGTCGATCGTTGCAGCGATGATCTGGGCCTTCAGTTCCGCCTCGCCGCCCCAGGCGGCGTATTGCAACGCCATTTCCCGCAGCCCCGGCAGATTCCTCTCGACGTAGCGCAGTTGCTCTTTCAATTCCAGGCAGAAGAGCCGGCGCAAGCCGAACCGATGGGCGGCTTGTGCTTTCTCCGGTGTATCGAACACGCGCAGCGTAACGCTTGCGCCGTCATCGACCAATGCCGGGAAACCGACCGCACTGCGCCCATCCACCGTCACCTCGATGAGTTCCGGAAGGACACCGAAAGACCAACTGGTCAAGCCTCTCAGCTCGCCGGGTGTCACACCTCTGGCGCTTTCGCTTGTCGCCTGCGCGGTCGCGAAGCGTTCCTCCACCTGGGAGCCTAGGCGGCTGCGCAACTCGGCAAGATCGCGCGATTGCCCCAGTACGCGACCGTGCTGGTCGACGACTCGGAAGTTCATGTGCATATGCGTGGGCAAGTTCTCGCCCCGGATGGCCTCGATCGGTAGCTTGAGCTGCGCGCGCTCCTCGACATCCCGCACCAACGCTTTGGCGAGGGAAACATCCTGATCGTGTTCGCGACTGGCGAAGTCCGCGGCATACGCCTGCAAGGGCATCAGCCGGTGGCGAATCTTCTGCGGCAGCGTTTTCACGAGCTGCAGCACTTTCTCCTCGAGCATGCCCGGCACCAGCCATTCACAGCGGGCTGCACTGATCTGGTTGAGCGCCGCCAGCGGCAAGTTGAGCGTGACGCCATCGTCATTCGCCCCGGGGGCGAAGTGATAGTTGAGGGCGTATTGCCGGCCATGCATCGCCAGCGCCTTGGGAAAGCGCTCGGTGGTGATACCGGCGGCCTCATGGCGCATGAGTTGCTCGCGCTCCAGAAAAAGCAGTCTCGGCTGGTCGCGCTCGGCATCCCTGCGCCAAGCATCGAGCCCGCGCAGATCGCAGACGCCTGCCGGTACCAGCGCGTCGTAGAAGGCGAAAATCAGCGCCTCGTCCACCAGAACGTCCGGCCGGCGCGAACGATGCTCCAGCGCCTCGATGTCGGCGATCAGCTTGCGGTTGTGGCGGAAATACGGCGCCCGCGCCACGTAGTCGTCCATTACCTCGCCGCGCACCAGCGCCTCGCGGATGAAGATCTCCCGAGCGAGCGGCGGGTCGAGCGGGCCGAAGGCAACGCGCCGCCGCGCGTGCAGCACCAGCCCATAGAGCGTCGCCCGTTCGAAGGCCGCGACCTGGGCCGCCCGCTTCTCCCAGTGCGGCTCATAGTAATGCCGCTTCACCAGGTGCGCGCCGACTTGCTCCAGCCACTCCGGCTCGATCTTGGCAAGGCAGCGCCCGTACAGCCGCGTCGTTTCCACCAACTCCGCCGCAACGATCCACTTGCCCGCTTTCTTCGCCAGGGTCGAACCGGGATGGGGGAAGAACTTGATGCCGCGCGCACCTAGATAATGGGCGTCGTCCTCCGCCTTGCAGCCTATGTTTCCCAGCAATCCAGCCAGCAGCGCACGATGCACCTGCTCGTATCCGGCCGGTCGTTCGTTTTCTCGCCAGCCATGCTCGGCGGCAAGCACGTGTAGCTGCGCATGCACATCGCGCCACTCGCGCATACGCAGATAGTTGAGGAAATGCGTCCGGCACCACTCGCGCTGTTTGCGCTGGGACTGATGCTGCCACACCTCGTCGAATTGCTGCCATAGTTTCAGGAAAGCAAGAAACTCCGAACGCTCGTCCTTCCATTTCGCGTGCGCCTGGTCGGCGCTGCCGGCCGTCTCCTGGGGACGCTCGCGCGGATCCTGCACGGAGAGCGCCGCAGCGATGACGAGCACTTCGCGCAGGCTTCCGGCATCGCGGGCGGCGAGGACCATGCGGGCAATGCGCGGGTCCACCGGCAGCCGCGCCAGCTCCGCACCTGTCTTTGTCAGCTGGCGCTCCTCGTCCACCGCGCCGAGTTCGGCGAGTAGCTGATAGCCGTCGCTGATCGCCCGCGGCGGCGGCCCATCGAGGAAGGGAAATGCCTCCACGGCGCCGAGCCGCAGCGACTGCATGCGCAAAATGACAGCGGCAAGTGACGAGCGCAGCACCTCGGGATCGGTGTGGGCCGGGCGCCTGTCGTAGTCTCCTTCCTCGTAGAGCCGGATGCAGATGCCGCTCGCCACGCGGCCGCAGCGCCCGGCGCGCTGCTTCGCCGCCGACTGGGCGATGGACTCCACCTGCAGTTGCTCGACCTTATTGCGAACCGAGTAGCGTTTAATGCGCGCCAAGCCGGAGTCGACGACATAGCGGATACCCGGCACCGTGAGCGAGGTTTCCGCGACATTGGTGGCGAGCACGACACGCCGCCCCTTGCCGGCCTGGAACACCCGCTGCTGTTCCTGGGCGGACTGCCGCGCGTAGAGCGGCAGCAGCTCCATGCCGGGCGGATGGTGTTTGCGCAGCGCCTCGGCGGCCTCGCGGATCTCCCGTTCGCCGGGCAGAAATACCAGCACGTCGCCCGGCCCGCAGCGGCAGACCTCGTCCACCGCATCCACGATGGCGTCACTCAGGTCGCGATCCTTCGAGCCCGCATCGTCACGCACCGGACGATAGCGGATCTCTATCGGAAACAGCCGCCCCGACACCTCGATGACAGGGGCATCGGCGAAATGCTCGCTGAAGCGCTGCGCGTCGAGTGTTGCCGAGGTGACGATCAGCTTCAGATCCGGGCGCTTAGGCAGCAGCTGCTTGACATAGCCGAGCAGGAAATCGATGTTGAGGCTGCGCTCGTGGGCTTCGTCGATGATCAGGGTGTCGTACTGCAGAAGTTGCGCGTCGGCCTGGGTCTCTGCCAGGAGAATGCCGTCGGTCATGAGCTTGATGTAGCTTTCGGGGCTGACCCGATCGGTGAAGCGGATCTTGTAGCCGACGGTTCTCCCCAGTTCGCTCTTCAGCTCCTGAGCGATACGCGACGCAGTGGCGCGCGCAGCGATACGCCGCGGCTGCGTATGACCGATCAGGCCCGCCGCGCCCCGGCCCAGTTCCAGACAGATCTTCGGCAATTGAGTGGTCTTGCCCGAGCCGGTCTCGCCGCAGACGATGATCACCTGGTTGGCACGCAGTGCCGCGGCAATGTCGTCGCGCCGGGCGTTTATCGGCAGGTTGGCGTCGAACTCGGGTACCGGGCGCTGCGCCAGCCGCTCGGCGCACCGCGCCGACGATGCCGCGATACGGCGCTCAAGTTCCGGGGTCAGTCCGCCCGCGGCAATCGCCCGGGCCAGCCCGGGGCGGTCCCGGCACATGCAACTGGCAAGCAGACCGGCACAGGGGTTTCCGCGCTCCAAGGCAGCACGCACGGACTACCGGCGGTCCGCGTTTCCCGTCACGCCGAATGCCACGGGAATCTTGACGTAGAGCAGCGACGCATGCTCGGCGCTTACCATGTCCAGCAGGCGCTGCGACTCTTCCTCACTGACGACGAACTCGACCACGATCGGCAGATCGCCGGCCAGCTCGAAGAAATGATCCTCATGCAGGACGCCATGTCGCCCATAGCCGGCGATCGCTCGCAGCGCCGAACCACCGCCAATGCCCGCGCTCTTCGCCTGTTCCAGAAGCCACTCATAGGCCAGCCTGCCATGCAGCGTGTGGTGTTCGTGCAGGAAAAACTTGAGACAGACACCTTCCATTTCGAATTCCTTACGTCGCGGGCCGCATCACGCTCTGAACAGATTCACGGTCAGGATGCCGAGTCCGGTCAGCAGCAGCGACCCGAACAGATGCGCCGAAGCCATTGCCACGGCCCACAGATATTGGGCGCGTCCGATCAGCGTGACTACTTCGGCGGAGAACGTCGAAAAGGTCGTCAGTCCGCCGAGAAAGCCGGTAATGAGGAACAGCCGGGCTTCGGGGGGCAGCCCCGGATGCTGGCCGAAGTAGGCGACCGCAATACCAACCAGATAGCCGCCGGAGAGATTCGCGGCCAGCGTACCTAGGGGCAGCGTCGGAAACATCGGGTTGAGCAGCGCACCCAGCCCCCAGCGCAGCCATGCGCCGAGAGCCGCTCCGGCCCCCACCGCCAAGACACCCCCCGAATTCATCGACCCAACGACGCCCGAACTTGCACGCGATGACAGCGATTCTACACTGCACGCCTAGGCGCCCCGCGTTTGTTCGGCGGCCGCGTGCATCCGAACCGCGGCCGCGCGCGTATCAGGACAGGCCGACCCGGGCGGGAACATGCCGCAGGCGCATATGCCAGGGCGCGCCCAAGCACACCCTCGGCCACACATTGGAGACAGCACATGTTCAAGCGCACGCGTGTCCTCATCTTTATAGCAATGGCTGCGATTTTCGCTGGCAGCGTTCTCGCGGCCGCCTCCGGCGCCCGCCCGGCGGCATCGGCGACACGGATTCATGCCGGCACAGACGATTCGCACCCGCGCGTGGCGCCTCTCCGGCCGGTTTCGACGCATGATACGGATGCCGTGCAGCCAGGCGCGCATCTTCCCCCGCCCTTGTTCGCTACCACGACCGACTGGCTGCGCCTGCTCGCCCACGATCCGTTCTATCACAGCTTCGTCGGCGGCATGCCCGGCGCCTGGGGACAGTAGCGCCGCGTCCGCCCGCGGCCGGTGCGCGCGGCGATCGCCCGGCCAGTCACCGCAGCACGTGCAGCGGCCGGCCGGCGCCTCGACGGGCATGCCGACCCGATGTAAGGTTCGCTCTTCAGCCTTGGTCTAGTGAGCCGGAAGATGTCCAACCAGGCGGGGCGGATGCCGATACTCTTCGACGTCGATCGAAAGCGCTTCGAGCAGGCGGTGCGCGCCTACAGCGCCGACCTGTACCGCTTCGCCTTCTGGCTGTGCCGCGATCGTTTCCTGGCCGAGGATCTTGTGCAGGAAACATTCACGCGGGCCTGGAACAGTTGGAACAACCTTCAGAAGCCTGATTCCGTCAAATCCTGGCTGATAACCATCCTGCGCAACGAGCATGCGCGTCTGTACGAGCGCAAGCAGTTCGACTTTGCCGACGTGGAGTTCGAGGACCTGCAGATCGCCGCAGACCACGAACCGGCCGCCACGTACGAGATGGAACGCACCGTCGAGCAGTTGTCGCCGTCCTTGCGCGAGCCCTTGCTGCTGCAGGTACTGGGCGGTTTCAGTTGCGAGGAAATCGCGGGCATGCTGGGCACCACGGAGGGAGCGATCATGACCCGCTTGACGCGGGCGCGCCAAGCCATGCGCAAGCTGTGGAACGGTAGCGGCGAACGCAGCAGAGGCGCCAAATGAACTGCCTTGAATTCCGCCGGGCGAAGCTCGCCGACCCGCGCCATTTGTCCGATCCCGCCCAGCAGCACGTCTCGGCCTGCCCGGCATGCCAGTCGTTTGCGCGGCGCATCGACGAGGGCGAATTGGGGCTCGAAAAGGCCCTGCAGGTTGCCGTGCCGGACGGACTGGCCGACCGGGTGCTCCTGGGGGTGCTGCGTAACCGCCGCGCGGCCCGATTGTCGACGTTCCAGCTTCTGGCGCTTGCCGCCACCGTGCTGGCATGCGTTGGCGTCGGCATGCTTTGGTTTCAAGGCGCGCCGGGTCAGGAACACGCGCGGATGGCGATCGAGCATGTCATGCACGAGCCGGAATCCTTCACCACGACCAAGAACGCGGACGCGAACTTCTTCCGGCAGGTCATGCAGGAGTTCGGCGGCGAGGTGAAGGAACCGTTAGGCCAGGTGCGCTACATCAAGCTCTGCCCTGTGCCGGAGGGCACCGGCTGGCACATCGTCTTCGAGACGGAGGGCGGTCTGGCCACGCTGCTGCTGATCCCGAATCAGCGACCACGGCGCGCTTCAGAAGCCGCGACCATCGGCGGCTGGAACGCGCTCGCGCTTCCGGGCGGGCGGGGTTTCTACGCCATCATCACTGATTCGCCGGAACGAACCATGGCGTTCAGCAAACGACTGAGCCAGTCGGTGCGCTGGAAAGCTTGACGTCCCCTCCCCCGCATGCACTTCGCTCTGCCGCCGAGGCAGGGCGTTTCTTTCGACTGAACAGAATTGTAAGTCCGCGCAAGCGCCGGGTGGCGGAACCACGAGCGCATCGTGGTGCAACTGGGGCGGGCTGCGTCGGCGCTGCCAGGTTTTTTGCTTCATGGCGCGGATAACCGGTCTCCACCCGTAACTCCGACAGCGCCGGTGGCAGCCCGCAAACCCAGTGCGCATTCACTGTACGCGAGCGATGTGCCCGCCGCTGTGTGCCAATTCACGACGCGACAAGTCCCTTTGTGGCGAGCGACGGCGTCGCACCGCACAATCGTTCCCCGGTAAAATGGGGCGGTGCGTGTCAGCCACGCACGGGAGCACCCGTCGCAACCGCCTTGAGGACTGTCCAGTGAGCAGCAAGACCCCGACGAGCCAGCCGGCGAGCGAGAAGGACGAACCCCGCGCCGCCAATTTTGTCCGCAACATCATCGACGACGATCTCGCGCGGGCCAAGTACGCCGCACGCACCTGGGGCGGCAAACCCGGAGCGGCGTCCACCCACGCGGGCGCAGCCTCCGATCCTGCGAAGATCCGCACGCGTTTTCCGCCCGAGCCGAACGGCTATCTGCACATCGGCCATGCCAAATCCATATGTCTGAACTTCGGCCTGGCGCGCGACTATGCCGGCGCTTGCCACCTCCGCTTCGACGACACCAATCCGGAGAAGGAAGAGCAGGAGTACGTCGACTCCATCGTCGATGCCGTGCGCTGGCTCGGTTTCGATTGGGGACCGCACCTGTACTATGCCTCCGACTACTTCGATTGGATGTACGAGTTCGCCGAGTATCTGATCCAGTCAGACCACGCCTACGTGGACAGCCAGTCCGCGGAGGAAATGCGCGCAAGCCGCGGCACGCTTACGGAACCCGGACGCGACAGCCCATATCGCAGCCGCGGCGTCGCCGAGAATCTCACCCTGTTCCGCCGCATGCGCGCCGGCGAATTCCCGGACGGCACGCATGTGCTGCGGGCGAAAATCGACATGGCATCGCCGAACATCAACATGCGCGATCCTGCCATCTACCGCATCCGCCATGCCGCACACCACAACACCGGCGACAAGTGGTGTATTTATCCGATGTACACCTACGCCCACCCCATAGAGGACGCGCTCGAGAACATCACCCACTCCATCTGCACGCTTGAATTCGAGGACCAGCGGCCGTTCTACGACTGGCTGCTCGAACGGTTGGCCGAGGGCGGCCTGCTGCTCCGTCCCCTGCCGCAGCAGATTGAGTTCGCGCGGCTGAATCTGACCTATGTCGTGCTGTCGAAACGACGGCTGATCCAGCTCGTCGATGACAGGCGCGTCGATGGCTGGGATGATCCGCGCATGCCGACCATCGTCGGCGCGCGCCGGCGCGGCTACACGCCGGAGGGTTTCCGCCTCTTTGCCGAGCGCATTGGTGTATCCAAGGCCGATTCCTGGATCGACTACAGCGTTCTGGAGGAGTGCATGCGCGAGGATCTCAACGAACGCGCCGAGCGGCGTATCGCCGTGCTCGATCCGCTCAAGCTGGTCATCGACAACTATCCCGCGGACCAGGAAGAGGAGTGCTTCGCCCCGAATCACCCGCTCAAACCGGAACTGGGCAGGCGCGCTCTGCCATTCTCACGCGAGCTGTGGATCGAGCGCGAAGACTTCATGGAATCTCCGGCCAAGGGCTACTTCCGCCTCTTTCCCGGCAACTCGGTGCGCCTGCGCTATGCCTACGTCGTGAAGTGCACCGGCTGTGAGAAGGACGCATCGGGCAGGATCACCGCGGTGCATTGCGAATACCTGCCGGATTCGAAAAGCGGCACGCCCGGCGCAGATACCTACAAGGTCAAAGGGAACGTGCACTGGATCTCCGCCCGGCACGCCTGCGAGGCGGAGGTGCGGCTGTACGACCGGCTGTTCACCCATCCGGTCCCGGGCAAGCGTTCGGTGTCAGCTGCGGGGCACGCTCCGGATCACCACCACGTCCACGAAGACGACGCGGGCCGCACGGAGTTGGTGGAGGACAAATCCGACCACAACTGGCTCGACGATATCAATGCGCATTCGCGGGAGATGATCCGCGCCTGCCTCGAGCCGGCGCTGAAAGACGTGCGACCCGAGGAGCGTTTTCAGTTCGAGCGCCACGGCTATTTCGTCGCCGATCGCGTCGACACGAGGCCGGGTCAGCCGGTCTTCAATCGCACGGTGACACTGAAGGATTCTTGGGGCAAACAGTCCGGCTGATTGGGCAGACTCCGGGCGTGTGCTCAGCGCTGCCGGATGTGCGCAAGGACGTGACCGAGCCGTGCCGCGGCGCCGACCAGGCGCAATAGGGCGATCAGTGCGGCCGTCGGCAGCACCATGAGCGCAACGCCGATGAGAATCGCGCGGCCGGCGATGCCGCGCGACAGCTCGGGAAACTCGCGTAGATACAGCGCGATGGAAACGAGCATCGCCGCGCCAACGAGGTCGATGACCGCTTGCCGGCCGCGCGTTCGCTCTTGGTTGCGGTAGCCCACCACGACGTTCAGCATGCGCCATCGGCCAGAGAGTTCCAGGTTGCCGGCCAGCAGAATTGCCGCAGTGGCGCCGATTACCAGTCCGAACAGCGTCGACGTTCCGGCCTGGGAGATGAAGATGCCGTACCATTCGGTGACGGCGAAGCCGAGAAAAAACCCGTAGGCAACCAGGCAGAGAGCGTCCGCGCGCACCTGCGGAGCGTCGATGAAAGGCGTTTTCATTGTCGCGAGCGTCCTCACTCGTCTTTTTTGCTATGACCCCGAACGAACGATAGCACAGTGGCGCGCGTCGGCGCTTCCACCAAAGGAGCTTCATTCGAAGGGAGCGAGTTCCACAAGTGCCTGAACGCTTAGGCAAGCGCGCACGGCACCGTCGCACGGCCGCAACATAGGGGTTGCATGCTTTTGCTAAAACCACGCCTGCCCTGCCGCCGCGTTCTGGCTCGCCGTTCCCCGGCACTGGTGCACTGCATTGACGCGGCGCAGCTTTCTATGACGATCGGGAGGGAGTAGAGTGGCACAAAACGGGATAATCGATGACGCACACGAAGGAGAAAATGACCATGGCATCCGCCACACCGACCCTGTCTCTTGCCGACTGTTTCGCCCACGCGCTGACAGTCGAGCGCGAGGCGGTGCAGCGCTACAACGAGTTTGCCGACCACTTCGAAGACCAAGGCAACGAAGCCGCCGCAGATCTCATGCGCAAACTGGCGCGCTTCGAGTCCGAGCATGCCAGCGCTTTGTCACGCAAGGCACCCGACATCCCGCTGCCGTCCCTGAACGCGACTACCCATAGCTGGCTCGACGATGGCCCGCCCGAAAGCGTTTCCCACGAACTGATCTTTCATTTCATGACGCCGCACGACGCGCTTGAGATCGCCCTGCGTGCCGAGCAGCGCGCCAAGGCGTTCTTCGAGCAGGTCGAGGCGAACGCCGCCGACCCCGAAGTCAGGCGTCTGGCCCGGGAAATGGCGGGGGAGGAAAGGGCGCTCATTCGCTTCATCGAGGACGCGCTGCCGGGCGCGCCGCGCCGGTTCACCTACGAAGAAGACGATTTCCGGGACTTCCTCTATCCCTTGCGGCCGGCCAACGTATTACCGGCCTGACGACATCGCCGCCCCGATGCTGCACGTTCTCGCCTATCCCCCGGCAGGCCGCCGCCGGGGGATTTGCGTTGTGGCTACGTCCGGGCTCGCGGCAGCGGTCATTGCGCGCACCACGACGCTTAAGGTGTAGCAAGCGGCGCGGTTTCTGACGATTCTTGTCCTCCCCACTTTTCTGCGCGGCCAGCCGCCGATAAACTTACGATCGATAGCGATTCGCGTTCGCGAACGCGTCCAGTCGGAGAAGCGGTAATGAAGGGACATGGAGTCCGATTCGCGGCATGGCGGCTGGCCATGCTCCTGATCTGTGCGCTGGCGTCGCCCGGCCGGGCGCAGATGCTCGGTGCAAACGACCAGCCGATCCACGACACCGCGCGCCTGGGCACTGGGGCGCAAATCCAGGCCATCCTGAAGGCCAACCCCTCGGCGCGCGACGTCCGAACCGGCCTTGGCTCCACCCCCGTGCATCTTGCCGCCACCAACCCGGACATCTCAGTGCTGAAGGCTCTGATCGCCGCAGGCGCCGACGTGAATGCCAAGGACAACGAGGGCGTCACGCCTCTGCATCTTGCTGCCTACACCCAGCGCGCCAGCCACGCCCAGGTGCTGCTCGAAGCGGGTGCCGATCCCACGGTGAAATCCCACGCCGGTCGCGATGCGCTGTCCATGGCGCGCAAGGCGATGGCCAACGAGGCAGCGGGCGTGATTTCGCTGTGGATACTCAAGGGCTGTAAGGCGGGCAAACCATGCTGATGCCGTTGTCACACCCGCGGCTGCGTGCCGCCATGGTACGCGGGGGACGCGTACTGCGCGGAAGCGCTCTCGCCATCGCCGCTTCGATAGCCGCGCCGACACCGGCGCTCGCGAACGAAGCCGTGGCGCTGCCACCCGTGGAAATATTCGGGCCGACGGTGTGCCTGGCATGCATCGACTGGGCCGATCATCTCCGGGAGCATGGCTTCACCGCCACCTTTAAGGGCATCGATGACGTGGCCGCGGTCAAACGCAGGCTCAAGGTGCCGAAGGACGTGGAATCGGTCCACACCGCCGTCGTTGGCGGCTACTTCATCGAGGGCCACGTGCCGGCCGAGGACATCAAACTGCTGCTCAAGGAAAAACCGAAGGCCCGCGGTCTGGCCGTGCCGGGGCTGCCCCGGGGTGCGCCGGGGCGCGAGCACTCGGCGCCCTTCTGCGAGCGGGGCTGTACCATCCTCGACAACGAGGGTATGGAGCCCGTGGTGCGCCGCGAACTGTTCGACACGCTGCTGGTGGAGCAAAACGGCAAGAGCCGCGTCTGGGCGCGACATTGAGCCCACCGTCGCCGGGCGCCACCTTCATCCCTTGAACGCCAGGAACTCCTCGAACAGCGACTTCGCCCACTGCAGATCCTCGTCGCGTGGATTGCGATCGCGAACCTGCTTCACCGTCTGCTCGATCAGTCCGTCGCCGCGGACGCGGTAGCGCATGTCGATACGCATGGTTTCCATGGGATCGAAATCCGTAACCACGTAGCACACGCTCTCCGGCAACAGTTTCGGCGCTTCCTTTTCCCGGGCGCGGGCAGCGATTTGCTGCGCCACGATACGTCCTTGCCGATTGGCCATGTGACCGCTCTTGGGGTAATGGCCGAACAGCGGCGAGACCGGACCCATGGCATCGCCGATCAGGAATATCCGCTCGTCGGCCCGGGCGTGGAGGTGCACCGGATCCTGATCGGCCCAACCGGTGGGTTTGCCGTCACTGTCCAGGCCGATCAACCCCGCCTTCCAGACGACGTCGCCCGCCTGCTGCGGCGCCATGAGGATAGCATCGTCGAAGCGGAACTCGTCCACCTCGGTGGTGATCCTGCGGTTGAAGGGATCGATCGATCGCACTCGCGCATCGCCGACATAGGCGATCTGGTCCGTGTAGCGCTCGGAGAGTGCGCGCCGAAACCCCGGTGAAATGGGGTTGGGGTCAAGCACGATCAGCTTGCCTTTGATCCGCCGCGACTTGATCAGCCAGCCAATCAGAGTCGCCCGTTCGTAAGGCGCGGGCGGGCAGCGGTAGGGCATCGGCGGAATCGTCATCACCAGATCGCCGCCGGCGAAGCGGCCCAGTTTGCGCTTCAGCGCCGCCGCCTCTTCGCCAGACCCGTAGGCGCAGGGGTAGTTGCGCAGACTGTGATCGGCGGCGCGCCGGTCGTCGCCGAACCACGCCCCGTAGTCGTAGCGGATGCCCGCGGCAAGCACGAGCCAGTCGTAGTCCAGCGTGCCGCCGGCCGCAATGACGCGACGCCGGTCGCGGTCGATTTCGGAGACTTCGGCGCGGATGTAAGTGTAGCCATAGGCCTTTGCCGCAGCGCCGTAGTCGTGGGTGAGATAGCGGCCGTCCACCAGGTTCGCCAGCCACTTATTGCTCAGGGCGCCGGACCAAAATGTGGCGTGTCGCTCCAACAGCACGACGTCGAGTTCGGGCGCCAGGTCACGCAGGTGACGGGCTGCGCTCAGCCCGCCCCAGCCACCGCCGACAACGACCACGCGCCGGCTCACTGCGCGTGGCAGCAGTTGCGGCAAGGAACCGGCGACCAGCGGCGCACCGCATACCCCTGCCGCTGCGCCGAGTGCGGTCAAGGTGGCGAGAAAGCGGCGACGGGCTGGACGCATGGCTGGATATTTGCTTCGTTCCTGACGGCTTGCCGGTCAGCGTCTCGGCGTGGCAATGGGTTAGCGCCTAGAAAAGCGCCGCAAGCGCGGCCTCCAGCTCCGCGCGGCTCATCAGACCGAGCTTCTTCGCCACGACCTTGCCACTGTGATCGACGACCAAGGTGTAGGGCAGACCGCCCTTGGCATTGCCCAGCGCGCGCAGCAGGGGAAGCCCCTGATCCTTGGCCAGCAGCACCGTATAGTCCATTTCGTAGGCCTTGGCAAACTCGCGCACGGTATCCGCCTTATCTTCCAGGCCAATGCCGACGACGATCAACCCCTTCTCCTTCAAGTGCCGCTGCACGCGGGCTAACTCGGGTATCTCGACTCGGCACGGCCCGCACCAGCGCGCCCAGAAGTTGATCACCAGAGGCTTGCCGCGCAGGCTGTCAAGAGCGAACGGCCGGTCCTGGGCATCGGAAAGGGTGGCGGCGAACAGCGGTGCCGCGTCCGGCATCTCGGAGGCGATCTCAGCCCGGGCGGTGGCTGACGCGACGAGGGACACCAGGATCAGCAGCAAATTCATGGCAGTCGCGCAGGCGGTCAGTCGTGTGCCGAGCATCCGAGCGGTTTTCGTGGAAACGCGATCCATAGGGATTCTAGAGCTAGGGGCTAGGATAACCCATTGCCCGTCGCGCGGCCCTGCGCACGCCGATGTCCCTCAAGTCGGCGCCACATTTGCCGTTTCCAGAGATTCGAATGGGTGCCGATAGTCAACGGCTTCCGCCGTGTCAGGAGCAAGTAGCGAACAAGCCATGAATAGTCTGGACCAGGTTTCCGTGCTGATCGTCGAGTCCCGTGCCCCGATGCGTGCGCAGTTACGCGACATGCTGGCGCGCGGCGGCTTCAAGAACGTCCAGAGCGCAGCGAGCGCCGGGCTGGCGATCCGCAAGCTGCGCGAGGGCGGTTTCGACATCATTCTGTGCGAATACCACCTGGGGGAGGGTCAGGACGGCCAACATTTCCTGGAAGACCTGCGTCACCATCACGTCATCCCGCTGTCGACGATCTTCATCATGGTGACAGGCGAAGGCTCCTACGAGCGGGTCGTCAGTGCCGCCGAACTGGCACCCCAGGACTACATCCTCAAGCCCCTGACGCCAAGCTGCCTGCAAGAGCGACTGATACGCGCCCTGGACAAGCGCGAGGTCCTGTTGCCGGTGTACCGGCAGATCGAGCAGGGGCACCTGCTCGATGCCATCGCCTCCTGTCGCAAGGGCGAAGAGGAGCATCCGCAGTATCTGATCGATCTTCTGCGTTTGCGCGCCGAGCTGCACATCGCGGCCGGTCAGCCCGACCAGGCGGAAGAGGTGTACAAGCAAGTGCTCGCCACCCGCGCCGTCCCCTGGGCCCGCCTCGGTCTGGCCAAGACCATGTTTCTTCAGAAGCAGTACCAGCCGGCAGAGGAACTGCTCGAAGACCTGGTCGAGGAGAATGCGCTCTATCTCGACGCCTACGACTGGCTGGCACGGACCCGGGAAATCGCGGGACGCCTGGCCGAAGCGCGCGACACGTTGCAAAGCGCGGTCAAGGTCTCACCGCATACCGTCAGACGGCTGCGCAAGTTCGGCGAAGTGTCCCTGGAACTGGGCGACATGGAGGCGGCCGAGCGGGCCATCGCCGAGGTGGTGCGCAAGGGCAAGTACTCCGATTTCCGCGATCCTGAGGACCACGTCACGCTAGTCAAGGCACAGCTCGGACTAGGCGACACCGCCAAGGCTACCGCCACCTTGCGCGACCTGGAGCGCAGCATGACCGGCCTTTCCAAAACACCGCTATGCAAAGCGCTGTCGACGGCCATGGTGGCCACGCGCACGGGCGATGCGGCTGCCGCCACCTCCGCCCTGGAAGAAGCGATGAAGCACAACGATGCGCGAGCATCCGCCTCACTCAACCTGAAGCAGGAGCTAGCCCGGATTTGCCTTGCCCACGCCATGGACAGCGAGGCCGAGGAAATCATCATGGACGTCATGCGCCATACCGCCGACGATGCCGGCGTCGAGCGCATCAAGGGCATGTTAAGCGAGCTCGGCCGGCCGGAACTAGGCGAATCGCTCGCCGGGCGGCTGCAGGAGGAAGTGGGCGACATCATGGCCCGGGGCGCGCAGCTCGCCAAGAGCGGGGATTTCGACGGCGCGCTACGCGAGATGATGGAAGCGGTGCACAAGCTGCCGGGCAACACCCAGGTACTGCTCAACGCCGCGCTCGCCCTGCTCAAGCACCTCGAGCACCGCGGCTGGAACGACAGGTTCGCCGATCAGGCGCGGCAATTCATCGACCGCGTGCGCCGGCAGGACCCCGGCAATGCGCGCCTCTCCGCCCTCACCGGCTACTACCACAACATCATGAAGAAGTACGGCATCGGCGTGCCTGCGACAGCCTGAGCCGCCTTGCTCATTGCCGCTCGCTGCGGCTGCGGCACTGCCGCTCACCCGAAGCGCTGGCGCATTGGTCGCCGCCGCAGGATCCGCAGCCGGCACCCTCCTCCCGGAATGGCCCGAGCTCGGGATGGCGTCGCGCAAACCCCTGATATGCCCGCTGGACGACGATCAGCCCTGCCAGCAGCGCAAAGATGACGACGATGGTCACGACGTAGGTGAGCACGTTACCCGCCCAGTCCGGCAAAACCCATGAACGCCAGCGACAGCAGGCCAGCGAGCATGAGTGAAAGCGCCGTGCCCTGGGCCACGCTGGGCACGTCGGACAGTTGCAGCCGCTCGCGCACGCTGGCCATGAGCACCAGCGCCAGGGTAAAGCCGGCACCGCCGCCGATGCTGAATACCACCGATTGAACGAAGTCGTATTCGCGCGCCGTCTGGAACAGCGCCACGCCGAGCACCGCGCAGTTGGTGGTAATGAGCGGCAGATAGATGCCGAGCGCGCGGAAAAGCGCCGGACTGTACTTCTTCAGTACCATCTCCACCAGTTGCACCGCCGAGGCGATGATGACGATGTAGGAGATGAGACGCAGAAACTCCAGGTGAAAGTACGTCAGCAAAACGTTGAGCCCGTAGGCGCACAGTGATGCCACGAGCATGACGAAGGTGGTCGCCACACCCATGGGCACGGCAGTGTTGAGCTTGCCCGAGACGCCGAGAAACGGGCACAGGCCGAGGAACATCGCCAGCACGAAATTGTTGGCGAGCAGTGCGTTGACGAAAATCTGGAATGCCGTTTCACGCATTCTGGCCCGCCTCCTTGCCGGTCACCGCCTGCTTGCGCCGCGCGCGCCAGGAAAACAGCAGCAGCCAGGCGCCGAGGACGAAGAAGCCGCCCGGCGGCAGCACCATCACCACCCACGGCTGGAAGTTCGCCCCGAACAGGGACACGCCGAACAGGCTGCCGGCACCCAGGACCTCACGCACGCTGCCCAGCGCGAACAGCCCGATGGCGAAGCCTGCGCTCATGCCAAGGGCATTGACCATGGCGGGCACCGGCGGGGTCTTCGACGCATGCGCCTCGGCGCGGCCGAGAATGATGCAGTTCACGACAATGAGCTGGATGAAGGCGCCCAGGGCATCGTACAACGCCAGGCTCACCGCCTGGATGATGTAATCCACCACGGTGACGAAGGTGGCGATGATGACGATGTAGGTGGCGATGCGCACCTCCTTGGGCACCAGCTTGCGGATCAGGGACACCAGTCCGCACGAGCAGACCAGCACGAAGGTGGTTGCCAGACCCATGGTCAGGGCGTTCATGGCCGACACCGTCACCGCCAGCATCGGACACATGCCCAGTACCATCACGAACACCGGGTTCTGGCGCCAGATCCCCTCCATGAATTCGTCCCAGTTTCTTGTCGGCTGGCTCATGACGGTTTGCTCCCGATCTTGTCGATGTGCGGCGCAAGGCGCGGCAGAAGCTGTTGCGCGCTGTCGTTGATGGCCTTGCCCACGGCGCGGGAGGTGATGGTGGCGCCGGAAATGGCGTCGATCTGCCATGGCTTGGTCTTATTGCCGTGCTTGACCGCTTTCACCTCATTGGCCAGCGCGGACAACTCGCGGTTGAGCTGCACGTCGAGGGAGACGAAGTTGGCCAGGAATTCCCGGTCGGTGAGAATCTTGTCGCCGATGCCCGGCGTCTCACGCATGGACACCACGCCCATGCCGACAACGCACTGACAATCCGGCGAATAGCCGAACATTATTCGTACCGTATCGGCATAGCCCTTGGCCACGCCCTCGGCGGCGACGCCTGCCAGCTTGCCGGTGCCGTCGTAGGCAGCGTAGAACTTCACCGCACCCGCCGGCGGCTCGCCCTGGCCCGCGGGCGCGATGCCCCCGGCGGGCAGTGCGTTGAACTCGCTCACCGACTTGGCGCTGGGAATGACCTTGAAAACCGCCCGCTCGATCGCAATGCGCTTGTTGGCGGCAACCGCGTCGTAGGTGCCCTGGTAGGCGCTGACGATGATCAGCCCGCACACGGTGGCGACGACGCCCAGCGTCGTGATCATCGCCGAGGTGGCGGTCGCCGGTGGTGCCGGCATCTGCTGCGCGCTCATTGCCCGGTCTTCTTCTTGAAGAAACCCTTCTTCGGCGGCGTCGCCCCGGCATCCTCGCGCGAAATGTACTCGGGATGCATGGAGTAGGAGGCCGCCCGGCGCGCGCGTCGTGACGCGCCCTTGCCGAAGGGCAGTGGCTGGGTGTAGTGCTCGATCAGCGGCGTGGCGGCATTGCCGAGCAGGATTGCATACATCACCCCCTCGGGCAGCCCCGCGTAGTAGCGGATGGTCACAGTTAGCAAGCCGATCAGTGCGCCGTAGAGCCACATGCCTGCCGGCGTCACGGGCGACGTGGCCATGTCGGTAGCCATGTACACCGCACCCAGCACGAGGCCGCCGGACAGCAGCATGAACAGGGGATCGGGATAGCGCATCGGGTCCAGCGCGAAAAGCACCCAGGCGGTGAGGCCGGCACTGCCCAGGATGGCGGTCGGAATACGCCAGTCCATGAAGCGACGCAGCGCCAGATAGCCACCGCACAGCAGAACGAGCGCCGGTGACGGACCGACCGCCATGTGTCCGGCGAGCGACGAGAGCAGATCCCCGGCCGAGGTGACGACACCCTCGAACTTCCACCTCGCCAGGGGCGTGGCGCCGGTGAAGGCGTCCATCTTCATGGCATGAAGCCAGGCTGCGGTGTCTGCCGGCGCCATCAGAGGCAAAGCCAGGGAGGATGGAATGAACTCGCCGAAGCGCCCCGGCAGGAAGGACGGCGTATACGTGGCGATGGCGACGGGAAAGGCCGCCTGCACGAAAGCGCGGCCCACCAGCGCCGGATTGAAGACGTTGAAGCCTATGCCGCCGAACAAAGCCTTGCCCAGGGCGATGGCGGTGGAACCCGCGACCGCCCCCATCCACAGCGGGAAGCCGGGAGGCAACGTCAGTGCCAGCAGCAGGCCGGTGATGGTGGCGCTGAAGTCCGACAGGTTGCCCGCCTGCCCGCCCTGGCGCACGAAGAAGCGCTCGGTAAGCAGGCACGAGCCCGTCACCACGAGAATCGACGCTGCCGCCGATATGCCATACTGATAGACGAAAAAGGCGCACACAGGCAGCAGCGACAGCACGACGTTGAGCATGATCTGCTCGACGCTGCGCGGACCCTTGACGTGGGGCGCGGTGCGGATCTCGACGGACGCGCTCACGCCACCGCCTTCTCACGCAGGATCTGCTTGGCAACCCGGAACTGTTGCACCAGCGGGATGTTCGACGGGCAGATGTACGTGCAGCAGCCGCATTCGAAGCACTCGCCCAGGTAGTACTGCTCCGCCATCACGTCGTACTCGCGTTTGGCCGCGAGCATGCCCAGTGTCGAGGGATTGAGCCCCATGGGACAGGACTCGACGCATTCGCCGCACTTGATGCAGGGATAAGTCTTGCGGCCCTCGCGGTTCGCCAGTTCCTCGCCGCTGAATACGAGCACCCCTGACACGCCCTTGGTCACCGGCACGTCCAGCGAGGCGATGGCGTGGCCCATCATCGGCCCGCCCAGGACGATCTGTTTCGCCTCGGCGGGTGCGCCGGCGTAGTCGAGAACGAAGGACAGCGGCGTGCCGATGGGCACGCGGTAGTCGCCCGGCCGCGCCACGCCCGGGCCAGTGACAGTCACGACGCGCTCCACCAGCCCCTGCCCCGCCGGCAACAGGCGTCCCAGCGCCGCCAGGGTACCGACGTTGTTTACCACCATGCCCAAGGACAGGGGTAGCTTTCCGGAAGGCACCTCGACACCGAACAGGGCCATGATCAGCATTTTCTCCGAGCCCTGGGGATACTTGGTCGGCACCTCCTCGACAAATATGTTGCCGCCTGCCGGCGCCGCGCGCCGGAGCGCGGCAACGGCATCCGGCTTGTTGTCCTCGATGCCGACCACGGCGCGCTCCGCGCCGACGGCACGCATGCCGAAGCGGATGCCGGTGATGAGATCGTCCGCGTGCTCGACCATCACCCGGTGGTCGCAGGTGAGATAGGGCTCGCACTCGCAGCCGTTCACCACCAGCGTGTGCACCGTCGCGTCCTTGGGCACGGCGAGCTTGGCGTGGCTCGGAAAGGCGGCGCCGCCCAGACCGACCATGCCGGCGCGCTGAACCGCCAGCACGATCTCCTGGGAAGGAAAGGCATCGATCTCCTGCGTCGTGCCCCACTGCACTTCCTGCGTCGAGCCCTCGTGGACGCGAATGACGATCGCCTGGGCCCACGGGCCCCGGGCGCTGGGCCGCAGCTCAATGGCCTCGACGATGCCGGTCGCCGGCGCGTGGTGCGGCACCGACAACCAACCGTCCGCTTCGGCAATCGGCTGGCCGCGCACGACTTCCTCGCCGACGCCGACGATGGGTCGGGCCGGCTTGCCGATGTGTTGGGACAGGGGCACGATCAGCTTGCGGGCGAACGGCAGCCGCCGGATGGGATTGCCCGCCGTGATCTTGTGCGACGGCGGATGCACGCCGCGCTGGAAGGCTTCGCCGCGGAAATACGAGAGCAGCTTCATTGCGTGAGAGCAAAACCCACCATCGTCGTTCAGTTGTACTTCGCCGCCCGCGCCATCAGCTTCTCGATGCCCGGCTCGTTGGCGTTCCAGGGTGTGCCGGGATGCAGGCAGGCAGCGGTGCATTTCTCCGCGGCCTTGACCAGATCGGCATACTTGGCGCCTTTCGGGTTGATGACGATGGCCTGCTTCTGGTCGTTGTAGGCGAAAGCCTTGGGCGCGATCGTGGTGCACTCGTCGCAGGCGGTGCATTCCGGTGTCTCGATCCACACCGGCTCGTAGCCCGGCGCCGCAGTCGTATCCGTGCCCGCTGCGGCCGCCGGCACGGCAGCCGCCACGGCATCCACCGCCACGGGCGCGCCGACCATGCCCAGGCTTGCCGTGATCTTGGCAAGCAGCTCGGCACGTACCTGGTCGGCGACGATCTGGCTGTCCACGGCCGCCTTGTCTAGGCCGGCGATGTTCCGCAACTGGCACCAGAACTGCAGACGCTCCTCAGTAGCGCGCACCAAGTCCTCGGTAACCAGCAGGCGCATCAGGCGATCCTTCTGATCCACGGCCCAGATGTACGGGAACAAACCCTCACGCTCCTCGGCCGGCAGCTTGATGAGATCCGCCAGCAGCACCATGCTTTCGTTCCAGGTTTCCGGCGGCGCCTTGCGGAACTGCTTGGCGAAGCGCGCCTCCGTCGCCGCGAAGTCGGCGAAGGTCATGGGCAACTGCATCGACTGGATGCTGCCGTCCTCGGCGCGGTATTTGAGGGTGTATGTCGGCCAATCCTCCTCCAGGGAAGGGTTGCCTTCCAGGCTGACGCACTGGTCGAAGGTCACGCCCGCCTCCGGGTCGAAGCGGAACAGCGGGTAGGCACGGCTTTCCACGGCCAGCTTGCTCTGGTCCACGCTCTTGTCGTCGCCCACGCCGTGCTCGGGCGGGCAGACGGCATAGATGTTGAACAGCGCCGGCCGACGCGAGTTCAGCCCGTCGATGTAGCTCTCCAGCAAGTGATTGACGTGGGCGATGGTGCCCTGCATGACGTAGGCCGTGCGATGGGCCATGCCGATCAGGCTGATCTCCTTGCGCACCTCCTGCTTGCCATGTTGGGCGGCGCCGAAGGGCGCCATGTCGGAGATCTGGCCGATGAACCCCGATGTGCACGCCTGGCCGCCGGTATTGGAATACACCTGGGTATCGACCACGAGCACCTTGATCGGCATGCCCGACATGAGCGCCCGCGACAGGTACTGAAAGCCGATGTCATACATGGCGCCATCGCCGCCCAAGGACACGACCGGCGGGCAGAGGAGCCACTCTTCCGTGGAGAACTCGTGCCAGGTAAAGCGGCGGAAGAACTCGTCGTGTTTGTCGGCGTTGTACTCCCCGGCCAGCTCCAGCTCCGCCTTGCGCACGGCCTTGAAGCCCTCCGCCATCTTGGCCATGTGGCCTTCGAAAATGCCCATGGCCACCGAAGGCGAATCCTGGAACAGATGCGAGGTCCAGGGGAACGGATAGGGATGGTAGGGATAGGTGGAGCCCCAGACCGAGGTGCAGCCGGTGGAATTGATGATGCCCATTTCCGAGCGGCCGCGCTTGCTCGGCCCTTCGACATAGCGCCAGCGCAGGTCTTTCAGCTTCTCCAGCAACTGCGCCATGGAGCGGACCCAGGCCGGGTCGAGCGGCCGCGAGGGCTTGTTGGCCATGATGCGCGCCGACAGGTTGGCCAGCGTCAGATCCTCTTCCTTCGAGGATTCCACGGCCCGCAGCATGGCCTGCGTATCCGCAAGGTCCACCGCTTCGGTGAGCTTCATGCGTACGTGCTTCTCCAGCCGCTCGACGAGATCGTCGATCTTCGCAACGAAGTCCTTGACCCGCGGCTGCATCAGCGCCGTCACTGTCGAGGTAAACAGGTGGATCGCCGTCTTCTCGCCGCAGCCCAGGCAGGCACCGTCGCCGCAGGTCATGGCATTGTAATTGTGCTTGTCGAGCAGCAGCGTCTCCAGCGCGCCGATCTTCTCGTCCAGGCTGTCGATGCGGCTGTACTCCTTCGATGTCGAGGGCAGATCGAGCCAGAAATTCCAGTCCTGGCGCAACCGCTCGACCGAATCCTCGGTCTGCGTCACCATCTTCAACGCCATGTCCTCGCAAACCGTCACGCACAGGGCGCAGGCCTTGCAGGTGTAAGGGTTGATGGTGATGGAGAACAGCCCACCGCTGCCTTTCGCTTTCTTTTCCTTGGCATTCCAGTAGGGCTTGGTGGTGGCGAACTGGAATTCCCCCAGGCTGTTGCGGAACAGGCCGAACTCCTCGGCCATTTTCTCGCGATCGGCCTCCGGCGCCTCTGCCACGACGGCGTCGATGGCGACGTCAATCATCGGCCGCACGCTCAGTTGCGTCGCCTGGCTATCGGCCTCGACGGCGGCGCGCAGCTTCTTCTCCACGGCGCGCACGGCGCGGCGCAGGAAGCGCGTCGGCCGGCCGCCCCGCTCGATGCGCGTCACCGTCGCGTCGAACACTTCGCTCACCGAATTCACCAGTCCCGGAATGGCGCTATCCGGGCATTCCGTGTAGCAGTTGCCGCAGGCGGTGCAGTTCTCCGGGATCCACACCGGATGCTCGAAGCGGATGCCGGTCATGTCGCGGAACACGCCGGAGGCGGCCGGAATTAGCGAGGCGCCGATGAACGGATCGACGAGATTGTCGCTGCCCCTGCCGGTGGCATAGAAGCTGCCGGTCTGTTCCCAGAAGCGGTGCAGATCGGCGACGCGGCCGTCGCCCTCGGGCATTTGCTTGAGCATGATCGGCAGCGCCGCCTCCTTGCGTGCCAGCGGCTTGCGGCTGACGCCGACTTCCTTCTCCGTGATCTCGCGCAGCTCGACGAACCCGCGCCGCACGACGCGCAGGTTGTTCTCCACGACCGCCTTGCCCTTGGCACCGAACTTGGCCTGGAGCTGGTCCTCGATGGCGCGGAACAGCGCCTCCTCTGACAGATTGGCGCTCGCCATCACCGGCGAGGCGGCGAAGAACGCCCCTTGGAAAGCAATGCCTTGCATGCGCAGCTGCAGGTCGGCGCTGCCGGCCTCCTCGCGCGCGATCTGGAAAGCGTCGAGGAAGAAAACGCGCAGCTCGTTGTCGACAATCTGCTTCTGCGCCCAGACGGGGAAGCTGGCCCAGGTGGCATCGGGCGAGCCCTGATTGCTCTGGATGATGAACACGCCGCCGCGCTTCAGCCCCGAAAGCGGATTGCTGTGCTCGAATACCGCAGGGTCGGGCGAGAGCACGACATCGACATAGACATACTCGCAATTGACCCGGATCGGCTCCGGGGCCGCGGACAGGTAGTAAGTGGTCGGCTGGCCCTTTTTCTCCGAACCGTATTTCGGGTTGGCCTTGATGTCGTAGCCCAGCAACTCGAACAGGGTCATCGCCAGATTCTTGCCCGTGGTGATCGCGCCCCAGCCGCCGACGGAGTGCATGCGCACGGTGATGGCACCCTTCGGCAGCAGGTTCGGATTCTCGCTGCCGCGCAGCGCCAATTCGCCGATGCGCGGATAGGCTTCGAGCAGATGCTGGTGATGGATTTCGTCCTTCGGCGTAAGAGCCTTGTCGCGAGCGAATTCAATCGACAGGTAGAAGAACTTGCGCTTGCCGCCCTCGGGCAGCATGTTCTCCACGGTAGCGATCAGCGCCTCGGGCTGAAGGTCGCGCGAGCCAAGCCCGTAGCAACCGGAATACAGCCGCGGCAGGTCACCGGCGAGATAGACCGGATAGCCGTCGTAGGGTCGCTCGTTGTCGCGCGCGGCGCCATTTTCCAGGCACTTCGCCAGGCTCGCGCGCACCTCGCGAATGAGTGGCAGATCCTCGGCCAGCGGCTGGTCGGTGCGCTCCAGCACGGCCACGCCTTTTTTGCCCTTGAGCACATGGCCGATCAGGTCGCCGGGGAAAGGCCGGTACATGGTGATGTTCACCACGCCCACCTTGAGCTTGCGCGTCTCGCGCAGATAGTCCGCCACCGCCTCCGCCTGGACGATCATGCTGCCCATGCCGACGATGACGTACTCGGCGTCACCGAGCTTGTAGGTGCTGACGCGGTTGTAGCGCCGGCCGGTCAGCTCGGCATACTCGTCCATGCAGCGATCGGCGATGTCCTCGATGTGATCGAAGAAGTAGGGACGCTGGCCGGCGGTCGCCTGCATGTAGGCATCCTGATTCTGCACCGATCCGGAAAGCAGCGGCACGTCCACGTCCCAGATGGCCGGCACGCGCCGGCGCTTCGGGCCGTAAAGCATGGCCTGGGCCGGGGTGGGCGTGTCGATGATGTCATCGGGTTTGCCCAGGTACTCGGCCACCAACTCCCGTTCGGGCAGGCGCACCGACTCGATCAGGTGCGTTGTCAGGAAGCCGTCCTGGCCGACCACGGCCGGGGTGAGCGACAACTCCGCCGTCTTGCGCGCGATCAGATTGAGGTCGGCCGCCTCCTGGGCGCTGCGCGCCATGACCTGGATGAAGCCGGTGTCATCGACGCAGTGGTAATCGTCGTGGCCGCAATGCACATTCAGACTGGCCTTGGTGATGGCGCGGCAGCCCATGTTGAGCACATAAGGCAGGCGTTTGCCGACCGCGGCGTAGAGCGACTCGTGCATGAACGCGACGCCCTGGGCCGAGGAGAAGTTGGTGGCGCGCAGGCCCGCCATGGACATGCCTGCGGTCACCCCGGCGGCGGCGTGCTCGCTTTCCGGCTCGATGAAGATCAACGGACGCTCGGAAATGTTCAGATGCCCCTGGCTTACCGCCTCGGCCCAGTACTCGCCCATCTGGGTCGAGGGCGTGATCGGGTAGGCGCCGGCAGCGTCGGAGGCCTCGCGCTCGACGTGGACGACAGCCGTATTGCCGTCCACCGCGTCGCGTACCCCGGGGTACTTCGCCGTCTTGTTTTCCTTGGCGGTGGCGCCGGATTCCAGCAGCGAGAATTGGAAGAGCTTCTTCAGCATGGCCACACTCCTCAATGCGCAAATCAGTGCAACACGGGCAAGGGTTGCTGGCGCAGGATCCTCTTCGCCTCGGCACCCTTGACGGGCAAGTCGGGGTTGTCGAACCAGACGATGGCGCCCGTCGGGCAGCGCTCTGTGGCCGCGCGGTCGGCCTTGTCGTTCTGGTCGTAGTCGATGACCGCCAGATTGTTGTGCAGCTTCATCAGCCCCGGCGCGGCGTCGACGACGCACTTGCCGCAGGCGGTGCAGGCCACCTCACAGGCGGCCTCGGCCGTGTCGCCGTCGGCCAGGTTCTTGCACGCGACCCACAGCTTGCGGCTCACCGGCTCCAGGGAGAACAGGCCCTTGGGGCAGACTTCGACGCAGTCGTTGCAGGCGGTGCACATGACCGAGTCCACCACCGGCAGGCCGTGCCGGTCCATATGAATGGCATCGAAATCGCAAACCTCGGCGCAATCGCCCAGCCCCAGGCAGCCCCAGGCGCATTCCTTGCCGCCGCCGCTGACGACCGCCGCCGCGCGGCAGGTCTTCAATCCGGCGTAACGGGCGCGGGTGAAGGCAACATGGGCACCGCCGGCGCACGCCAGCCGCGCAACGCGCTTTTCGACAGTACCGGCTTCGACGCCGAGCAGATTGGCGATGATCTTGTTCTGTTGCGGCGAATTCACGGTGCACTGGGCCGGAATGATCTCGCCGGCCACGACCTTCTCAGCGAAATTGCGGCAGCCGGCCGTGCCGCAGGCGCCACAGTTGGACTTGGGCAGCATCTCCTCCACCTGCTCGATGCGCGGGTCCTCGTAGACGTACAGGCGGCGATTGGCAACGGCCAGCAGCCACGCCAAGCCTACCCCCAGCACCGCCATGAACGCACCCGCCACTGCCAGATTTGCCATCGTTCGCTCCTCGCCGCGATCGCAATCGAGAATCCGTCTTATTTGACCACTACCGGCGTATGGTTATTTTGTCGTGCCGGCACCAACTTCATGCCCGTTCGGCGCCAAGGCTCGAACATCTCGTCAGGGATATGCGCGCAAACAAATGCCTCGGCGGCTGCCTCCGGCGCCTTGCGGGCACCCATCGCGGCAGCCACCCACGGGAAAGCCGGAGGTCAGATCCGGCTAGCGTGACGGACTGACAGGGTGGTGGCCAGCCCGGGTGATTCGCGCGGGTGATTCGGTTGCGTCGCACCCGCGTTCGTGATGATGTCGAGTATACGAATTCTGACGCAATGCACAAGCAGCGATGTTTATGTATCGCCGAATGCCACTTATCAACCTCTGTTGGCGACACTGCATGGGTGCAGCCGTTCAATGCCGGGTCGTATCGCCGCGGCCGATGAAGGCAACGGGAAACACCGTTGCGGCGTCGGCGCGCTGGGCGGGCGCACTCTGGTAGTCGGGCATCTGGGCCGGCGCATTGCCCGACGCTTGCATGAGCTTCTGAATGAGCAACTGGATCTGGTCCGAGAGCCAGTCCTCCTCGTAGCGCGTCGGAATGAATCGCAACTCCCGGACGCGCTCGGGGATATCGGCGGCGGCGTAGACCTCGTTGGCAGCGTAGGCAGCGGAGAAAAACGGCCCGGCGATGAAACGCAGGCGGTAACCGCTTGCGCCGTCGTGCTCGAGCAGAAAGATCCGGGCGCCGGCGGCCAGCTCGTGGTCGTCGTCGAACACCGGCGTCACCGCGAACGCCGCGGCCCTGTTCTCGATCACGAAGCGGGTCGCTTCGTCGAAGCCAAGACGATTGTCTTGCGCCGGTGCGGCATTCTGTTCCAGTTGATCGGACACGATGGCCTCTCCTTCGGGGAACGGTTGCGTCGTTCCACGCTACCACGCCTGTCGCATGCCACAAGCGGAGTTGTTTATTCGCCGATCGAGGCGTGTTATCGACGAGGCAGCGCAGGCGGCCGACGCGAAACGTCGTCCGTCGATCCGAGCCGATAGAATGGCATTTTGCCCGCGATCGCCGCGCCCGACGACATTGCCATGCCCCAGGACCGCCCCAACGCCATCGTCATCCATGGCGCGCGCCAGAACAATCTCAAGACTCTCGACCTTGCCATCCCGCTCAACGAGCTGATCGTGGTCACCGGCGTGTCCGGTTCGGGCAAGTCCTCCCTCGTCTTCGACACTCTCTACGCCGAAGGACAGCGGCGCTACGTGGAAACCTTCTCGCCCTACGCGCGGCAGTTCCTCGATCGCATGGACAAGCCGCAGGTGGAGCGCATCGAAGGCATCCCGCCGGCGATCGCCATCGACCAGACCAACCCGGTGCGCACTTCCCGTTCCACCGTGGGCACGATGACGGAACTGAACGACCACGTGAAGCTGCTCTTCGCCCGCGCCGCGGCGCTGTTCTGCCGCGGTTGCGCGCGGCCGGTGCGGCGCGACACGCCGGAGAGCATCTACCGGGAACTCACCGCCCGCAGCCAGGCGAGCGGCGACCCGCGGCTGATCATCACCTTCCCCGTGCCCATCCCGCACAACTTCTCGGAACGGGAGGTACTGGCGCTGCTGGAACAGCAGGGCTACGCGCGGGTGCATGCCCGCCATGACAATGTGCTCGACGTGGTACAGGACAGGCTGCGGCTGGCCAACGCGGAACGGGCACGGGTGATGGAGGCGCTGGAAGCGGCACTGCGCGTCGGCCAGGGCCGCGTCGATATCCATGTCCTCGCACCGGGCGCAGGCGCCGACGCCGCGCCGGAAGCGGTGTGGCGCTTCAGCACCGACCTGCACTGCCCCGACTGCGACATCCACTACCACGATCCCAACCCCAGCCTGTTTTCGTTCAACTCGCCCATCGGCGCCTGCGACACCTGCCGCGGCTTCGGCCGCAGCATCGGCATCGACTTCGGGCTGGTCGTCCCCGACGAATCGAAAACGCTGCGCGGCGGCGCCGTCAAACCCTGGCAGACGGAGAGCTACCGCGAATGCCAGGACGACCTGGAGCAATACGCCAAAAAGCGCGACGTCCCCCTGGACCTGCCCTGGCGCGAGCTGACGCCGGAGCAGCGCCACTGGGTGCTCGAGGGCGAGCCACAGTGGAAGAGCTGGCGCAGTTCCTGGCCCGGCACCTGGTACGGCGTGCGGCGTTTCTTCGACTGGCTCGAAACCAAGAGCTACAAGATGCACATCCGTGTGCTGCTGTCGAAGTACCGCGCCTACACACCCTGCACCGCCTGCGACGGCGCGCGGCTGAAACCGGACGCGCTGCAGTGGCGGCTCGGCACGCGGGAGGATGCCGACCGCGTCCTCGCACCGGAGCGGCGCTTCCTGCCCCGCGGGTTGACGTGGCCACGCGCGACGCTCGAAACCCTGCCGGGGCTGAGCGTCCATGACCTGATGCTGCTGCCCATCGGGCGCTGCCGCGACTTCTTCGCCCGCCTGCATCTGCCGGCGCCCCTGGACGAGGCCACCGACCTGCTGCTGACCGAGATCCGTGCGCGCCTGGACTATCTATGCGAGGTGGGCCTGGGTTATCTGACGCTGGACCGGCAGTCGCGCACGCTCTCCGGCGGCGAGGTGCAGCGCATCAACCTGACCACGGCGCTGGGCACGTCTCTGGTGAACACCCTGTTCGTGCTGGACGAGCCGTCCATCGGCCTGCATCCCCGCGACATGGGCCGCGTCATCCGCGTCATGCAGCGGTTGCGCGACGCCGGCAACTCCCTGGTGGTCGTCGAGCACGACCCGCAGATCATGCTCACCGCCGATCGCATCCTCGACCTGGGCCCCGGCCCGGGCGAGCGCGGCGGTGAGGTGGTGTTCTTTGGCACGCCCGCCGAATTGACGCACGCACGCACGCTCACCGCCGACTACCTGGCGGGGCGCAAGCGCGCCGACGCCGGCCTCGCGCCCCGCGCGCCCGAGCGCGACGGGCTCGCGCTGCGCGTGCTGGGCGCCGCCGAACACAACCTGAAGCAGATCGACGTGACCTTTCCGCTCAACCGCCTGGTGTGCGTCACCGGCGTCTCCGGCTCCGGCAAGTCCACCCTGGTCGAGGACGTGCTCCACGCCGCGCTGCGCAAGGCCAAGGGCAAGCCCACCGAGGCGCCGGGCGCCCACCGGGCGCTGCTCGGCCACGAGCACATCGCCGAGGTGGTGATGGTGGACCAGTCGCCCATCGGCAAAACCACGCGCTCGAACCCGGCCAGCTACATCGGCGCCTTCGACGCCATCCGCACCCTGTTCGCCCGCGAGCAACTGGCGAAGGAGCGCGGCTACAGCACGGGGACGTTCAGCTTCAATGCCGGCAACGGCCGCTGTCCCACCTGCGGCGGCAACGGCTTCGAGCACGTGGAGATGCAGTTCCTGTCCGACGTCTATCTGCGCTGCCCCGATTGCGACGGCACCCGCTATCACCCCGAAGTGCTCGAGGTCAAGCTCGCCGGCCGGTCCATCGCCCAGGTGCTGGACATGACGGTGTCCGAGGCGGTGACGTTCTTCGCCAGGGCGCCGGAGGTGCTGGCGCGCCTGAAGCCGCTGGCCGAGGTGGGCCTGGACTACCTGCGGCTCGGCCAGCCGGTGCCCACGCTCTCCGGCGGCGAGGCCCAGCGCCTGAAGCTTGCCGGCCACCTCGCCGATGCCGGTGCGCGCGACGGCGACGCCGCGCCGCCCGGGGCCAAGTCCTCGCTGTTCCTGTTCGACGAACCGACCACCGGGCTGCACTTCGACGACATCGCCAAGCTGCTGCGGGCCTTCCGCAAGCTGATCGGCGCCGGCCACTCGCTGGTGGTGATCGAGCACAACCTGGATGTCATCGGCGCGGCGGACTGGATCATTGACCTCGGGCCGGAGGGCGGCGACGCCGGCGGCGAGATCGTCTGCGTCGGCACGCCGGCCGAGGTAATGGCCCACGCCACTTCCCACACCGGCAAGGCGCTCAAGGACTACACGGCAGCCGTCGGCCGGGGCAAACCCGGCGCGGCTTCGCGCAGGCGTGCCTCGATGACGGCGCGCGAGAAGCCGGCGCCGGCCTACGCCGCCGACAATGCCATCCGCATCCACAACGCCCGCGAGCATAACCTGAAGAACGTGGACGTGGACATTCCGCGCAACCGCTTCACCGTCATCACCGGCGTGTCGGGCAGCGGCAAGAGCACGGTCGCCTTCGACGTCCTGTTCGCGGAAGGGCAGCGCCGCTACCTGGAATCCCTCAACGCCTACGCCCGCCAGTTCGTGCAGCCCACCGCCCGGCCCGATGTGGACGCCATCTTCGGCATCCCGCCGACGGTGGCCATCGAACAGCGCACCAGCCGCGGCGGGCGCAAGAGCACGGTGGCGACGCTGACCGAGATCTATCACTTCCTGCGCCTGCTCTACGTCAAGCTCGGCACCCAGCACTGCCCGGACTGCGACGTGCCCATCGCGCCCCAGAGCTTCGATTCCATCGCCGCGTCGCTCATGCGCGACTATCGCGGCAGCCAGATCTGGCTGCTGGCGCCGCTGGTCGTCGCGCGCAAGGGCTATTACACCGATCTGGCGAAGTGGGCCAATGCCAAGGGGTTTTCCGATCTGCGCGTGGACGGCGAGTTCCTGCCCACCGCCGCCTGGCCGCGGCTCGACCGCTACCGCGAGCACACCATCGAGCTGCCGGTGGCCGACCTGCGCGTCGCGGCGAAATCGGAACATGCGCTGCGCAAGGCGCTGGCGGACGCGCTGGACTACGGCAAAGGCGTGGTGCATGTCATGCTGCAGACGCCGGCGCCGAAGACGGTCGCCGCGAAGCACGCCACACGCGCCGCCACCGCCCTCGGCGACGCGGTGTTCTCCGTCAAGCGCGCCTGCCCCGCCTGCGGCCGGAGCTTCGCCGAACTCGACCCGCGGCTGTTCTCCTTCAACTCCAAGCACGGCTGGTGCGAGAGCTGCTACGGCACCGGACTGGCCCTGTCCGGCTTCGACGCCGAGCAGACGGGCGAGGAGATCTGGTGGAACGAATGGTGGGAGGGCGACGCGCAGGCCTGCCCCGACTGCGCCGGCCGGCGGCTCAACCCGGTGGCGCTCGCCGTGCGTTTTCGCGAGCAGTCGATCGCCGAACTGACGGCGCTGCCGGTGAGTGCGATGGAGCGGTTCTTCCGCAAGCTGCGGCTGGCCGGACGCGAGGCGGAGATTGCGCGCGACATCGTCGCCGAACTGGGCACGCGCTTGTCATTCCTGAACGAAGTGGGCCTGTCCTACCTCTCCCTCGACCGGGCGGCGCCGACGCTGTCCGGCGGCGAGGCGCAGCGCATCCGCCTCGCCGCCCAGCTCGGCTCGAACCTGCAGGGCGTGTGCTACATCCTCGACGAGCCGACCATCGGCCTGCACCCGCGCGACAACCGCCTGCTGCTCGACACCCTGGCCCGGCTCGAGGCCAAGGGCAACACGGTGGTGGTGGTCGAGCACGACGAGGAGACGATCCGCCGCGCCGACCACGTGGTGGACCTGGGCCCGGGCGCGGGCACCGAGGGCGGCCGCGTCGTCGCCCAGGGTTCGGTAGCCGATCTCGTGCGCGCGCCGCAATCGGTGACCGGCAAATTCCTCGCCGCGCCGCTGCGCCATCCCTTCGCGACGCGCCGCGCCGTTGCCGCGGACACGCCCTGCCTGGAAGTGGTGGGCGCGTCGCTGCACAACCTCAAGGACCTGCAGGTGCGCATTCCCCTCGGGCGGCTGGTGTGCATCACCGGCGTGTCGGGCAGCGGCAAGAGCACGCTCGCCCGCGACGTGCTGCACGACAACCTGCGCCGCTTCGTAGGAGCGGGCCATGCCCGCGATTCCCGCTTGTCGCGGGCACGGCCCGCTCCTACAGGGTGCACCGCCATCCGCGGCTGGGAAACGGTCGCCCGCGTCCTGGAAGTCGATCAGACCCCGATCGGCAAGACGCCCCGCTCCTGCCCCGCCACCTACGTCGGCTTCTGGGACGCCATCCGGCGCGCCTTCGCCGACACCCACGAGGCGCGCATGCGCGGCTACGGCGCCAGCCGCTTCTCCTTCAACACCGCGGGCGGCCGCTGCCAGGAATGCGAAGGCCAGGGGCTGAAGAAGATCGAGATGAGCTTCCTGCCCGACGTCAAGGTGGCCTGCGACGCCTGCCGCGGCGCGCGCTTCAACGAAGAGACGCTGATGGTGCGCTTCAAGGGCATGAGCATCGGCGAGGTGCTGGCCATGAGCGTGGATCAGGCGACGGAGTTCTTCGCGGCACACGCCTCCATCCACCACGCGCTGCGGCTGCTGCAGGACGTGGGACTGGGCTACCTCACCCTGGGCCAGCAGAGCCCGACGCTGTCCGGCGGCGAGGCCCAGCGCATCAAGCTGGTCACCGAACTCGCCAAGGTGCGCGGCGACGCCCCCCGCGCGCGCACCGCCCGCGCCGCGCCGCACACCCTGTACGTCCTCGACGAACCCACCGTCGGCCTGCACATGGCCGACGTGGAAAAGCTCATCCGCGTGCTGCATCGCCTGGTGGATGCCGGCAACACCGTGGTGGTGATCGAACACAATCTCGATGTCATCGCCGAGGCCGACTGGATCATCGACCTGGGACCCGAAGGCGGCGAGGCCGGCGGGCGCATCGTGGCCGAGGGGGCACCGGAGGCGCTGGCACGCGCCCGGGGGCGGTCGCATACCAGTGGGGCGTTGGCGGAGTTTCTGGCGGAGCGGGGGGTGTGAGGGGGAGGGGAGCAACCTGGATGGCATTTCGCATCATTGACGGCCCTCAGCCCCAAGCCTTCCATCGGCGGGTTCTCTACTTGCCAGATCCGCGAACGACTCCCTCGTTAGCTCGGCAGAAATGGATTGATAACTTCAGCAGGAAGTACCAGAAGCCGGCTTGGTTTAACGAGAAGATCCGCTGCTTTCTAGTGTTCCCAATAAAGGTCGTGGGTAGTTGCGACTGAACATTGTCGAAAAAAACCACGTACTCATCGTCCAGGGTTCCAGACTTTGGGAAATAGAAGATATTCGAGATTTCCTGGCGGCGGATCGTGCGGAGCTTGTCGTCTATCTCTGCGGCCAAGACTCCATGATGCTGCAACAGACCAATGAGCCGACTCACGCGAACAAGAGGAGAGATCGTTACCCGAATTGGAACGTCCCTCGGATTCTCCGACGCGATATCACAGGTATTCGAAAGCACGACGGCCTTAATTTGCCTTCGCTCACCAGCCTCGATATCGAAAAAATCGACACTTTCCCAACCATCTCCCTGCAGCAGTTCGTTCAAGCTGTTTGTGGCGTAATAGGAGTGCGTTTCGGGCAGCCTAGATAACTCCGCAAACAGATCCTTCCGCCCCTCAGGAGACAGGTACTTCGGCAAAAAAGCAGCGGCGTCCTCGAACGAAAAACCCATGAATCCTATTCGTAAAGTTCGCTGAGGTGTGCAGAGATGATTCCTTGAATTTCCGCGCCGAGCGTCGTCTGGCGCCCCAATAGCGACATCGCTATTGCCGCAAAATCGTGCTCAGTGGGATAAGGCACTTGTTTCCAAATTCTCATCCCCTTTACCGATTCTCCCGAAATCGTCGCCCGATACGATGCGGCTTCCGTGAACGCGGATCGAACGTCAAATTCCCTCGTGCACGAAGCGTCTACACCGTGCCTCGGCGAAACGGCGGTGCTAGCAACGAGAGCACAGGAAATTGCTCCAAGTACCACTGGCGGGCATGACGAGGAAGTTCTGCGAGCTTCCCACGGCTCAATATTCGGGACCATAGTTCTCCACCGTTTCCTTGGTTAGCACTTCAAAAAACAAATCCTTCTCGTCTGTATGTACTGCCTCCAGTAGGTCCGGCGCATCAGCCCAAAAATCATCGAACGGCCCCATGTATATCGAATCGATGTCTACGATTAACCCGCTGCGGGCCTCTGACGTTCCCAACCTCTGCGTAACTGCCTGAGTTACTAACTGGAGTATACAGATCCGCTTTTCGCGAGCGAATTCCGTCCGAATTACGATGGGCTCTGCCGCCAGCGTTTTCTCGCCAACCCCAAGGCGGATGTCTACCAGTCCAACATGGTCTTGCGCAGGTGGAGCCTCGATTAAATTGACATACTTGACTGAAATACGTTCAGCAGTGCCCACCAGCCCACTCTCATGCATGTGTCCCCACACGTCTAAGACGAGGGTCTTAAAGGCATCCCACCCGGGATATGGGGTGGCTGCCGCCACGGCGACGGATCGATCCCCGACTAAAAGCATACCGTCTTGTCCTACCAAACGGTGCTCGGGGACATAAGAAAGATTAGGGTCGACTGCCTTGAGTTGGGCCGGAAATTGGGACGCCGGCAAGTCCTCTAATCTTCCGAACCTATCCTTTAGACGGGAGAACAGGTAACCCAGCATTAACTTCCCACCTCCCCCTTGGCTGGAAAGCAAATACCGAAACTCGGCAATCGCCTCAACGATTGGGTCTCTTGAGAGCTTGCGGGGGTATGGTCGCTTCATGGGGATAATTCTAACGCAGACCCGCGCTTCCGTACGCGGTCGAAGGCATTTCCAACCATCGGCAGTGGGCGAAGGCCGGTCATAGGCTGCGAACAGACCAACAGCCGCCCTGGAACGAGTCCACCATCGAGTAGCACGACTTGGCGGGGCGGTCCACGTCATGATTGCGTATGCTTACCGCCTTGAGGCAATCGGTAGAGTGTCGTCATGACCACACCTGCAAACGCACATCCCCGTCATTCGCTGGAAATCCTGCTTGGCGGCAAGCGTGTCCTGCAGGCCAGGCCGCGCACGCCGCTGGACTGGGTTTCGCTGATCCGCCAGGGCATTTCCTCGGCCGCGGTGGATGCCCTTGCCGGGACCATTCACCTTACCCAGTCCGAACTCGCGGCGGCCCTGGGCATTCCCGAACGTACCCTGGCCCGGCGCAAGAAGGAGGGCACGCTCAGCAGCGAGGAGTCAGCCAAGCTGGTGCGGCTGGCGCGCGTCGTGGAGCGGGCCGAGGAAGTCTTCGAGAATCTGGATGCCGCCCTCGGCTGGCTGAAGTCCCCGAATGCCGCGCTGACCGGGGCGACGCCGCTGTCCCTGCTGGACACCGACATCGGCGCGGAAAGCGTACTGGATACCCTCGGGCGCATCGAACACGGGGTCTTCGCGTAAAACCACCCGATGCTCACCGTCTGGCGGTTGGTGACGGCCCGGTTCGCCGCCGCCGCGTTCTCGGGCGAGGGCGCGCCCCGGGCCGCTAAGGGCTCAACTGCGGCGGCTCGAACAGCGACCGGATCGTGACGCGCCGAATCGTTGGCTGATCCGGCACCGCGTACATCACATCGGTCATCATTTCCTCGAAGATGCCGCGCAGGCTGCGGGCGCCGGCCTTGTATTCGATGGCCAGCTCGGCGATCTGGCGGAAGACCTCGGGCGCGACCTGCAGCGTGACGCCGTCGACCGCCAGCATCGCCTGGAACTGCCGATAGATGGCGTTCTTCGGCTCGGTCAGGATGCGGACCAGCATGTCCTGCGTCAGTTCGTGCAGCCGGGTGACAACCGGCAGGCGGCCGGCGAATTCCGGGATCAGGCCGAATTCGAGCAGGTCGGTCGGCTTGACCCGCGCGTTCAGGCGATCGAGGATCTTCTGGTCGTCGCCGCCGCCGGTCGAGATGAAGCCGAAGGTATGCGTCCTGGTCAGGATGGTGTCCAGCCCGACGAAGGCGCCGCCGCAGATGAACAGGATGTGGGTCGTGTCGAAATGGCGTCCGTCCCTGAGCCGGACCGGCGCGCCTTCCATGATCTTGAGCAGCGCGTGCTGCACGCTCTCGCCCGAGCTGCCGTGGGCGGCGGCGCCCGCCGCCCGGAGCTTGTCGATCTCGTCGACGAAGACGATGCCGCGCTGGGCGCGGGCGGGATCGCCGCCGGCGCGTTCGATCAGGCGGTGCAGAATGGCCTCGATCTCGTCGCCGACGAACTGCGTCTGTGCCAGCGACGTGGCATCGACCGTCACGAAGGGCAAGTCGAGGATGCGCGCCAGCGTTTCGCACAGCAGCGTCTTACCGGAGCCGGTCGGGCCGATCAGCAGGATGTTGCTCTTGGTCAATTCGACCTGGTCGGGTACGACCTGCGCCATCCGGCGATAGTGAGCGTGCATGGTGACGGCCAGGACCCGCTTGGCCGCATCCTGGCCGATTACATGGTCGTTCAGGCAGGCGACGATTTCGCTGGGCTTGAGCAGGCTGGACATCGGACGGCTCCGCAGGGGCAATCGCCGGATGCTAAGCCGGTTGGGGGAGCCAGGTAAAGCGCGGCCCGCGGCCTTGGCGGCTGCCGGACAGCGGTCACCGCGTCGGAAGGCAGGCTGGCGGTTGGTGACGACCCGGTTTGCCGCTGCCGCGTTCTCGGGCGAGGGAGCGCGCCGGCAGGCGCCGGTGGTGGCGTCGTTCCAGCGCGCCCGTCAGGAAAAGGGATTGACGATGCGCACGCCATCGATCATTTGATCGTCCTGCATGTCTTCCGAAAACAGAACAGTCGCTCCTGCCGCATTGATTGTGGCCACGAGCATCGCGTCCCAGAACTGGAGTCGATGGCGTTCGGACAGGTAAAGCGCCTTTTGAATCGTACTTCTATCTGCCTGGACGATCGGAGCAAGCGTGGCGAGCTGTGCTATGGCTTCCGACGCGGCGGGGGCGGCAAGTCCAAGCTTGCGTGTGGTGACATTGGCAAACTCGGCCAGCGCCTGCAGCGCCAGCACGGCGTCGCTTTTCGGCAGCAGTCTCAGAATCTCAGACGCGATTCTCGCCCGAGGATCGGTTTGCCGCCCAACCGCGTAGATCAGCACATTCGAGTCAAGGCTGATCTTAGAGGTGGCGAGCAATCTTTTCCATCCGGTCGGCATACAGCTCCTCGCGGTCGAATTTGTAGCCCTTGAGGTCGAGCTCTAGGGACAACAGGTGCGCCAATGCCGCTTCCTGCTCGGGCGCGAGCTTGCGCTGCTCGGTCACCCGGACGAGTCTGGCCACCGGCCTGCCGCGCTTGGTGATAACGATCTCATCGCCCCGCTCCACCGCCTCGATGTAGCGGGACAGGTGCTGGTTGGCCTCGCGCAGGCTGATTTGCTGCTTCATATGGGTGTACTCTCCAGAAATCCAACAGGCATTGTAGTATGTCCTACATTTGCCCGCAACCGCCGCAACGCTCACCCGCCGCGCCGCTGCCATGCCGCGCGCCACGGCGCATGGGCGAAATTCTCGATCAGGAAGTCCACCAGCGCCGTGACCTTGGGCGAGCGGTGGCGTCCGTGGGGATAGACGATGTGCAGCGGCACCGGCTCGACGTGGTGCGAGTCGGTGAGGATCGGCACCAGCGCGCCGCGGGCGATCTCAGCGCCGACGATGTTGTCGGCCAGCCGGATGATGCCCACGCCCATGACGGCGAGTTGGAGCAGCGTCTCGGCGCTGTCGGAACCGACCTTGCCGCCCACCTCGATGATGCGCGTGCCCTGCGCCGTGTCGAAGGGCCAGCGGCGCAGCTCCGGCATGGTGCTGATGTACAGGCAGTTGTGCTGTTGCAGCTCGTCCGGCGTGCGCGGCGTGCCGTGACGCTCCAGGTACGCGGGCGAGGCGCAGATGGTGCGCCACAGGTCGCAGACGCGCCGGGCGATGAGCGACGAATCGGCCAGTGCGCCGTAGCGGATCGCCAGGTCCATGTTTTCCTCGACGATGTCCACCCGGCGGTCGGTGATCGACAGCTCCAGCTCGATCTCCGGATAGCGCTCGAGAAATCCCGGCAGCGCCGGCACCAACTGATGCATGCCAAAAGCCGTGCCGACGCTCACGCGCAACAATCCCCGCGGCCGGTCGCGGAAGCGCGTGACCTCGTTCTCGGCCTCGTCGATCTCCGCCAGGATATGCCGGCAGCGTAGGAAGTAGGCCTCGCCCTCCGGCGTGAGCGCCAGACTGCGCGTGGTGCGGTTGAGCAGTCGCACGCCGAGCCGGTCCTCCAGCCGCGTGACCAGTTTCGACAGCGCCGAAGGCGTCAGCCCCAGTTCGCGCGCCGCCGCGGAGAACCCGCCCAGTTCCACCGACCGGACGAAGGCACGCATCTCCCCAGCCGCATCCGCAGGACGCATTTATGAATTTCCGTCACCAATCTTTTGCCGATGAAGTAGATTGTACGCGAAATGAAGAGGAATTAAAGTGGGCGCATGGCAGAGGGCCGGAGGCCCCAACAGTAAGGAGTGAGCTATGCGATACCTGGACCTGGTTGAAATCGAACGCGAGGCGCGCCGGCGGCGCTCCGAAGAGCTTGCGCGCCTCTTTGCATCGCTGGCGCGCGCTATCATTCGGATGATTTCGTTCAAAGGGGCGCCTGCGAAGCAGGCTCCTGCCCGGCCGGCAACTTGCCAGTAAGACGTCGCTCCGGCCGGCTTCCCAGCCGGAGCCGACACCCATGCCGGCGCCGGTATGATGGCGGGGCCATTCCAATCCCGCCGCCGCCCACACGATGCCGGAACTGCCTGACCTCGCCGTCTATATCGAGAGCCTCGACAACCGGATCGTTGGCCGGACGCTGGAACGCATCCGTCTCCTCAGCCCGTTCGTCCTGCGCAGCGTCCTCCCGCCGTGCACCGCCGCGGAAGGCAAGCGCGTCACGGCGTTGCGCCGCATCGGCAAGCGCATCGTCGTCTGCCTGGAAGGCGATCTTTACCTGGTGCTGCACCTGATGATCGCCGGCCGCTTGCGCTGGATCGAACCCGCGGGCAAAAGTCCGACGCGCATTACGTTGGCACTGTTCGAATTCCCCAGCGGCACGCTCGCCTTCACCGAAGCCGGCAGCAAGCGGCGCGCCTCATTGCATCTGGTGCAGGGCGCCGCGGGCCTCGCCGCCCTCGACCCCGGCGGCATCGAGGTAGCGGACGCCGACGGCGCAGTGTTTGCGCAGCGCCTGCGGCAGGACAACCACACCCTCAAGCGCGCGCTCACGGACCCGAAGCTGTTCAGCGGCATCGGCAACGCCTACTCCGACGAGATCCTGCATCGCGCCCGGCTCTCGCCCGTCGCCCTCACGTCCCGGCTGAGCGACGACGAAGTGACGCGCCTCTACCACGCCGCCCGCGACACACTGGCGGAATGGACCGAGCGGTTGCGGTGCGAAGCGGCCGGCCGTTGGCCAGGGAAGGTGACGGCCTTTCGCGACGGCATGGCGGTGCATGGACGCTACGGCCAGCCCTGCCCCGTTTGCGGCGCCCCGGTGCAGCGCATCGTCCATGCCGAAAACGAAACCAACTACTGCGCCCGCTGCCAGACTGGCGGCAAGGTACTCGCCGACCGGTCGCTGTCGCGCCTGCTCAAGAAGACCTGGCCGCGCAACATCGACGAACTGGAGTAGCGCGCCGGCGCACCAGGTAGCCGCCGCCACCAATCCGCGCCGTTCGGTCATAATCGCGCCTCGTCGTCGAACAACGAGGAGCAACCCGCATGGCCAGGGCGAACACATCGGTCACCCTTTACTACAATCCACGCTGCAGCAAGTGCCGCGCCGCGCTCGATCTGCTGCGCGGGCGTGGCGTCGAACCTCAGGTCATCGACTACCTGAAGACGCCGCCAAGCGCAGCCGAACTGCGCGCCCTGATCGCCAAGCTGGGCATCAAACCCGCCGAGCTGGTGCGCACCGGCGAGGACGTGTTCAAGGAGCTGTACCAGGGTCGCAACCTGAGCGATGCCGAATGGATCGCCGCGCTGGCCGGGCATCCCATCCTCATAGAGCGTCCCATCGCCGTGCGCGGCGACGAGGCCGTCATCGGCCGGCCGCCGGAGCGGGTGCTGGCGGTGCTGTAGCGCGGGCTCGTCGCCGGAGCGCATCAATGAAATGCGGGTGATCGCGCCGGCGCGGATTCGGGAACGCAACGTGGATGTGCTGGAGATCATCGGTCTGCTCGCGCTGATCGGCGGCGTCTGGCTGTGGCGCGACAGCCTGCGCGCCCGCGAAGCCGGCATGCGCGCCTGCCGCGCCGCCTGCGATGCCGCCGGCGTGCAGTTCCTCGACGACACCGTGGCAATCAACTCGCTCCGGCCGGCGCGCGACGACGACGGACGCCTGCAGCTGCGGCGCGTCTACACCTTCGAGTACAGCGACACCGGCGACAACCGCCGCCGTGGGTGGGTGACGCTGCTGGGTGACCGCGTCGTTGCACTCAATCTCGGATTGCGGGTGGTCTAAACAGGGAGAAACGACATACGGCGGGCTGCATATCGACGTCTGCCGCGCCAGGTTGTCCGACGGCAAGGCGATTTCCGTCATTGGCGCAGCGGCCGTTGTGACAGTAGCGCCGCGAAAGCGCTGGCGACCGCGGCGCCATGCGTCGCCCGACGTCGAAGTCCGGCGGAACCCGGTAGGGTGCGCTCGCGCACCTGCGGCTGAAACGCGTCTTGGTCGCCGCGAAGGTCTTCGGGCATTTGCGGACGGCCGGAGACACTGGGCGGGGATAGCCGGCCGTGAATAGGTCCGCTCACTTCACCCGGCTGGGCAGCCACAGCGCGATCTCGGGAAAGACCGCCAGCGCTACGATGTACAGACCCATGATGACGATGAACGGGATGACGCCGCGCATGAGCTGGCTGAACGAGATGTCGGGGGCGATGCCGTTGATGACGAACAGATTGAGCCCGACCGGCGGCGTGATCAGGCCCATCTCCATGTTGATGGTCAGCACGATGCCGAACCAGATCGGATCGAAGCCGGCGGCGACGATGCCGGGCATGATCACCGGCGTCACCATGAGGATGATCGCCACCGGCGGCAGGAAGCAGCCGAGCACGAGGAGCAGCACGTTGACCCAGAGCAGATAGGCCCATTTCGACAGTCCCAGCCCCACCAGCCACTGCGCCATGCTCTGGGTGATGTGCAGATAGCTCATGACGTAGGTGAACAGGAATGCCATGGCGATGATCATCATGATCATGCAGGACTCCCGCGCCGTGCCGAGCAGGATCTCTCTCAGATCGCGCCAGCGCCACACGCCGTAGAGAGTGACGACGAGCACGAGTGCCCCGGCCGCGCCCACGCCCGCCACCTCGGAGGGCGTGCCCCAGCCGTCGTAGAGCGCCACCATCACGACGCCGATCAGCAGCACGAACGGCGCCACCCGCGGCAGCGTTTCCAGCCGTTGTTTCCAGGTGAAGGCTTCTGCGCGCAGCAGCGCCCGCGGCCCGCCGGCGAGCGTCTCTTCGCGTTCGCGCCAGGCGGCGAACATGACCCATAGGGCGAAGATCAGCGCCAGCAGCGCGCCGGGGATAAGGCCGGCGATGAACAGCTTGCCGATGGATTGCTCGGTGATCAGCCCGTAAATAATCAGGGTCAGACTCGGTGGGATGAGAATGCCCAGGGTGCCGCCGGCGGCGATCAGTCCGGTGGCAAGCTCGGCGGAGTAGCCGCGCTTTCTCATCTCTGGAATGCCCATGCTGCCGATGGCGGCGCAGGTGGCGGGACTGGAGCCGCACATGGCGGCGAACACGGAGCAGCCGAAGACATTGGCCACGCCCAGGCTGCCGGGGAGCTTGTAAAGCCAGCGGTGCGCCGCCTCGTAGAGGTCGGCGGCGGCGCGCGTCTTGCCGATCGCCGCGCCCATGAGGATGAACAGCGGAATGGTGAGCAAGGTGAAGTTGTTCAGCTCGCTGTAAAGGGTCTCGGTCACGCCTTCCAGATTGGTCGGCGGCATGAACAGGAACATGAAGATCAGCGCGACCCCGCCCAGGGCAAAGGCGATCGGCATGCCGGAAAACAGCAGCAGCAGCGCCGCGCCCAGGTAGAGCAGGCCGATCTCAAGCACGGCCATCGCCGCCCCTCGCGAACAGCGGCACGAGCCGCGCACCGATGATCTGGATGGCATACTGCAGGGTGAGCAGCGTCATGCCGAAGGCGACAAAACCGAAGGGGATCCACAGCTTGGGCGCCCAGGTCGAATTGCTTTCCCAGCCCTCGGCCCAGGCGCGGGCGAAGAAGTCCCAGGCGTTCACCGCGACGAAGCCGCACAGCGACGCCGACAGAAGGTCCGCCAGCAGGAGTCGCCAGCGGTTCGCCCGCGAAGTCAGCACGGCATCGACGATCTCGATGTGAACATGGGCGCGCACGGCCAGCGTGTAGGCAGCCGCGACGAAGGTCGAGGCGATGAGCAGCAGGATGCACAGCTCCAGGGCCCAATCGCTCGGGCGCCTGAAGAAATAGCGCGCCAGCACCTCGTAGGTCAGGATCAGCGCCGAGACGACGATCATCAAGCCGGACAGATAGCCCATCCACAGGTTGAGTCGGGCGATCGCGCCGGTGAGAGCGTGCCAGAGGCGGCTCATGGCGGACGTCGGGAAGGGTGCGTTCTACTTCACGGCAGCGGCCATGTCCAGAAGCTGCTTGCCGTTCTTGACCTTCTCCTCGAAGTCCTTCCACGCCGACGCCTTGGCGATGTCGCGCCACTTGTTGAAGGCCGCTTCATTCATGTTGTGCACGGCGTCGCCCGCCTGGGTGTAGACCTCGGCCAGTTTCTGGTCGTCGGCGCGCGCCGCCTCGAGGCCGAACTTCTCCAGGCTTGCGCCAACCTCCAGCACGATCTTCTGCTGTTCCGGGGCGAGCTTGTCGAAGCTCGCCTTGGACATCATGAGCGGCTCGAACATGAACCAGAAGGTCTTCTCGCGCGCCGTCGTCACGTGTTTGGCATGCTCGTGCAGACGGAAGGAAATGAGCGACGTGCTGGAAGTCAGGGCGGCGTCCAGCACGCCGGACTGCATGGCGCTGTAGATCTCGCTCGACGGTAGATTGGTGACCGAGGCGCCCGCCGCCTTGAGCATCATGTCCATTTCCTTGCTGCCGCCGCGGAACTTCAGCCCCTTCACATCATCCGGGCTGATGATCGGCTTGTCCTTGGAGGCGATGCCGCCGGCCTGCCACACCCAGGTGAGTATCTTGGCGCCCTTCTCCTCCACCAGGCGGTTCAACTCCTTACCGATCGGCGCCTCCTTCCAGCGCAAGCCCTGCTCGTAACTGGTGATCAACGCCGGCATCAGGCCGATGTTGAACTCGGGCACGCGCCCGCCGGCGTATGACAGCGGATACAGCGACAAATCGAGGGAGCCGCTGGTCATGGCACCCCATTGCTCCACCGGCTTGACCAGCGAAGAGGCGGGATAGATCTCGAACTTCAACTGGCCGTTGGTGCGCTTTTCCACCTCCTGGGCGAACTTACGCACCAGCCGGTCGCGAAAATCCCCCTCGTCGATGGTGCCGCCCGGAAACTGGTGCGAAATCTTCAGGACCTTGGCCTGCTGGGCGTACGCCGGCCCCGCGACGAGCGACAGGCAAAGGGAGAGCACAACCGCGCCAAACTGAAGCGAACGATAAGCGAGCGAAAGTCTCATCTTGAGCCTCCTCCGGTGTAATTCGTCGATTGCATCGTTTATTGTTTTATCCGCGGGCGGCGAAACGGGCCGGGAGCCGGAAGCGAACCCGGGCGCATCGCCTACTGCGGCGCACTGCGATGACTATTCTCTTCGATTACTGGCCGCTTGTGTATCTCGCGCTCGGCGCCTGCGCCGGATTCTTCGCCGGCCTGCTGGGCGTGGGCGGCGGCGTCATCCTGGTGCCGGCGCTGACTCTCATCTATGCAGCGGAAGGTTTTCCGGGCGAGCATCTGCTGCATCTGGCGCTCGGCACCTCGATGGCGACCATCCTCTTCACCGCCGCCGCCAGCCTGCGTGCCCACCATCGCCATGGTGCCGTGCGCTGGCCGCTGGTGCGCGGCTTCACACCCGGCATTCTCATCGGCACCGCATTGGGAACCGTACTCGCGCGCCACGTGTCGAGCCAGGCTCTGGCCGTGTTCTTCGCGCTGTTCATGCTGTTCGTCGCGACGCAGTTGTTGTTGGACGTCAAGCCCAGGCCGAACCGGGCGCTGCCCGGACGCGCCGGCCTGACGGCGGTCGCCGCAGCCATCGGCGCTGTCTCGGCCCTGGGCGCAATCGGCGGCGGCGCCATGACGGTGCCTTTTCTCGTCTGGTGCAACGTTACCATTCGCCACGCTATCGGCACCTCGGCGGCAGTGGGATTCCCCATCGCCATCGGCGGCACGCTGGGATACGTGCTGAACGGCCTGACCATCGGCGGCTTGCCGGCGTGGAGCCTGGGGTTCGTCTATCTGCCCGGCCTGCTGTTCCTGGTCGCTGCGAGCATGGTCACCGCCCCCCTCGGCGCCGCCGCCGCGCATCGGCTGCCCGTGCTCACGCTCAAGCGCATCTTCGCCGCGGTGCTGATGCTGCTGTGCGCAAAAATGCTGCACGGCGTATTCGCCTGAGATCGGGCATCGATTACGCCCCCACGGCGCTTCCCCAGCGCCTATACTGGATAGGCACCGAACATGCGTCGCGTCGAACCATGAACTTCTCTGCCTTCGCCAACAACGACCCACGCTGGGTTTGGACCTTGAATTGGGACCAGATCACGCCGCGAATCCTCATCGGCAGCTGTCCCATGTCGGGCGGCGATCTGCAGCGCATTAGTGTGGAGGCCCGCGTAACCGCCGTGCTCTCGCTACAGCACGACCTATGCCATGCTCATCTCGGCATCGACTACGAAGGATTGCGCCGCGACGGAGCGCGCCTGGGCCTGGAGCTGGTTCGGCATCCGATCCGCGACTTCGACGCGGCCGACGCGCGGCGCCAGCTTCCGGGAGCGGTCCGCGCCCTCGACGGGCTGCTCGAACGCCATGAGCGCGTCTACGTCCATTGCACGGCAGGCATGGGCCGCGCACCGCTGACGGTTCTAGGCTACCTGACACTCATTCACGGTACGCTGTTCGAAGAGGCGCTGGCACTGCTGCGCGCCCGCCGTCCAATGGTTTGCCCCAACATCGAAGCATACCGGGCGTGCCGCGACGATCTCATCGATCGCCATGGCGACGCCATCGCACGGCGTCTCGGGGATTCGGAACAGAGCGAGCCGCACGCGAACTCGGCGCAGCGGCGAAGGCAGGCGGAACTGGAGATCCTGCGCCAGGCATTGCGGCACGCCGATCGCATTGCAGTCCGGCCGTGACCTTTGTCCATCGAGGCGCATAGCAGTTCCTCGGCACACCGCCCCCGCCTCTTCGGCGCCGAGCGATCACGGAACAAGCTTTCCCGGCCACTCGCATTCGCTACACAACACGCACGCGCCACACTTCGGCTTGCGCGCCACGCAGGTTTCCCGGCCGTGCAGGATCATGGCGTTCGAGAATGCCACCCACCTATTTTTCGGGATCCGAGCCATTAGCTGGCGTTCCACTTCTTCGGCATCGTCGCCCTGCGCCAAACCCAGGCGGTTGGACACGCGCAGCACGTGGGTGTCTACGGCGATGCCGGCAATGCCGAAGGCATTGCCGAGCACCATGTTCGCCGTCTTGCGCCCGACGCCGGGCAGCGTCACCATGTCGTCCAGCGTCTGCGGTACGTCGCCGCCGAACTGTTCCACCAGTTTCCGGCAACAGCCGGTCACCAGCTTTGCCTTGTTCTTGTAGAAGCCTGTGGGACGGATCTCCTGTTCGAAAGTCGCGAGATCTGCTTCGGCATAGTCGCGCGCCGTTCGGTACTTCCTGAACAGCGAGCGAGTGACCTCGTTCACCCGTGCATCGGTGCACTGGGCGGAAAGAATCACCGCTACCAGAAGTTCGAGCGCGTTGGCATGATGAAGCGCGAGCTTTGGCTGCGGGTATTTCTTCAGCAGCGCGGCAACGGTCCTGTCGGCGTCGGCCATGGCGTCGCGTGCGTCTGCTCGTCTGCGTTCAGCCGCTGTATGGGATGGTGAAATGGAATGTCGCGCCGTCGGGCGGTACGCTTTCCACCCAGATGCGCCCGTCGAGGTGATTGACGATGCGCCGGCAGATCGCCAGCCCGAGACCCGTGCCCGGCGCCCGGGCGCCGCTGGCGCTGGGCACCTGTCGGAATTCCTCGAATACCTCGTCGTGCTTTTCGCGCGGGATCCCGGGGCCGTTGTCCGCGACCGAGATGGTCACCCCGGTCGCGCCGCACTCCAGGCTCACCCACACCCTGCCCGTGTTCTCCGGCGCGAATTTGCAGGCATTCGAGAGCAGGTTGACGATCACTTGCGTCAGGCGGTCGCGATCGCCTGCGATCTTGGGCACCCGCGGTGGCAGCGTCGTTTCGAGAGCAACATGCTTTTCGCCGAACACGGGCGCCATGGACGTGGCGGCGGATTTGACCAGTTCCGTCGCATCGAGGTCAACGATGTTCCACTCCATGCGCCCGGCCTCGATCTTCGCAAAGTCGAGCAAGTCGTTGATCATGCGAATAAGGCGCTGGCACTCCGTGTTGATGACGCCGAGGAACTCATCGCGTTGCCTGACGTCGATGTCGGGATTGTCACTGAGGATCTCGGCGAACGAGCGGATCGAGGTGAGCGGCGTGCGCAGGTCGTGGCTCACCATGTTGAGGAAGGCCGACTTCGCCCGGTTCGCTTCCTCGGCCTTTTGCTTCGCCGCCTGGAGGCTTTCCTCCCAGGTCTTGCGCTCGGTGACATCGGTATAGGTGGTGACAAATCCCCCGCGCGGCAGCGGCGTGCCGCGGACCTCGATCACCGTGCCGTTGGGCCGCACGCGCTCGAAGCAGTGCGGCTCCGCCTTCATCGCCAGCGCGATGCGGCTGCGGACATGTTCCTCGATGTCGCCCGCACCGTAGTCGCCGCGCTCGGCATTGAAGCGAAAGAAATCCGCCAGCGGGCGCCCGAACGTCCCGAGTTCCGTCGGGAAATCGAGCAATTCGAGAAAACGCTGATTCCAGGCGACCAGTCGGAGTTCGCGATCGAAAATGCTGAAGCCCTGGGCCAGGTACTCCAGCCCGCCGACGATCAGATGGATCCGGCTCGCTTCCAGGCCCTCGGCCGACGACATTGACCTGCTCCTCTTTGCGCTGATGTTCCCACGACGACGCTGCCGCCCCTTGGCGACCCCCGCGGTTATTGCCTTCCGCGACGCCGTGCTCATTTTGCACGCTAGGCCTGTGCAAGTCATCCTTCGGAACGGTCAGCGGAGCGGGCGACTCCGACCCGGTGCAAGACCGCTTGCCACGATGGGCTCGGTTGCCCAGCCGTCCGGTACCGCATCGTGGCCCGATTGGCTTAGGCGGCCGCGATCGGAACATTTGCGCAGACGGCTGCGCATACCCTATGCTTCGGCTGCCGCGCGTATGACAATGCAGCAGTCGCGGCATCGCGCATTGCCGCCTCATGCCATCCGGGCATTGATGGCAACGCATCTCATCGTCCGAACGTCGCGCAAGGCTTACAGATGGCCAAGCATCATCAGTGGCTGAAACAGGAAGTCGCGCAGTGGCAGGCAGAGGGCCTGGTGGACAGCGCCCTTGCCCAGCGCATTCTGGGACGCTATCCGGAGACGGCCGAGCGCGGTTGGGGGCGCATCGTCTTCTCGGCAATCGGCGCGGTACTGGTCGGGCTGGGCGTGATCCTGTTCTTCGCCTACAACTGGCACGTCATACCCAAGCCGGCCAAGCTCGCGCTGGTCTTCGGCGCACTCGCTGCCGCCCATGGCACCGCCATGACACTCGCACGCAGCGCGCAGCCCAATCGCGGACTGATCGAGGGCTTGCATGCGCTCGGCACCATGCTGTTCGGCGCCGGCATCTGGCTGGTGGCGCAGATCTATCACATCGACGAGCACTACCCAAATGCCTTTCTCGTCTGGTCGCTGGGCGCGCTGGCCCTCGCCTGGGCGATGCCGTCGCTGGTGCAGGCGCTGCTGGCGCTATTCCTCGTCGCCTTCTGGGCCGGAGTGGAGATGTTCCAGTTCCACGCGCCCATGCACGGCGCGCCGCTGCTGGTGGTGCTGGGGGTGCTGCCGCTCGCCTGGTGGCGGCGCTCGCCGGCGCTGCTGTTCTGGGCGCTCGCAGTTCTTTTCGTCGTCACGGCGTTCGCCGTCGCCGGCATCCGCCTGGAAGCCCTCTTCTCCTTCCTGTTCATCATGGGTGCGGCGGCATTCATCGCTGGCGTGGCCGCGCCCACGACTGCCTTCCCCGACGCGGAAGGACCGCTGCACAGAGTCGGCCTGCTCGTCGTGCTGGGCATCGGCTACGCCCTGAGCTTCCCGCGTGTCGCCTCCGAGTTGGGCAAGGTGAACTTCGCCAGCAGGACGGCGTTGGCGATCTACTTCGTCGCGGCGGGCGCAGCGCTGCTGGCCGCCGTTGTTGCGGCCGCGACATCGATCTCCCGTGCCGGCTGGCGCCATGTGGACATCTTTCGGCGCTGGCAACTCGCGCTGATCGGCGTGGGGCTGGCCATCGTGCTAGGCTGCCTGGTCGCGCGCGCCTGCGCCGGCGGCTGGGCGATCGCCTTGCCATTCAATGCCATTGTGCTCGGTCTTGCCGCCTTGCTCATCCTGGAAGGCAGTGCGCACCTGCTGCCGCGGCAGGTGGGCGCTGGCTGCCTTCTCTTCGCGCTGGTCACGGTCAGCCGCTACGCCGATCTATTCAGCAGCCTGCTCGTGCGCGCGGCGGTGTTCGTCGCGCTAGGCGTCGGCCTCTTCCTCGTCGGCAACTTCTATGCGCGGCACCGTCGCCGCGCCCAGCAGGTGCAATCGTGAGCGCACGCACGATTGCGAAGTACCTGGTGCCGCTCGCCGTAGCGGCACAACTACTCGTGCTGGCGTGGATGGCCGGTGAGCGCGAGTGGATCCAGCGCACGGGCCAGGTGGTATTCCTGCGCACCGCGCCGGTGGACCCGCGCGATCTCTTTCGCGGCGACTTCGTGCGCCTGCAGTACGAAATCAACAGCGTGCGCGCCGAGGATCTGGATCCGGCCACCGTTCCGTCGCCCGAACGCAAGCGCCACGAGATCATGTTCACCCGGCTGCGGCCGGCCGGCGAAGGGCTGTACGAAGCCGCCGGTACCGGCCCCGCGCGGCCCGCCGAGGGCGTCTTCATCCGCGGCCGCACGGAGGACTCATGGCGCATGGGCTGGCGCGGCGCCGGCCACACGCTGGTCAAGTACGGCATCGAGCAACTGTTCGTCGAGCAGGGCGCGGGCCGCGCCATCGAGGAGAAGCGCGGTATGCGCGGTGAACTGCAGGTGCCGATGGAAGTGGAGGTCGCCATCGGCCGTTCCGGCACCGCCGTGATCCGCGGTTACCGCTGGAGCCGTCTGGGCATGAAACTCGAGATCGTGCGCCGGCCAGAGCCACGCCGACCTAACACACCGCCGCCGGAAGGGCCGCTCAGTCCCAAGCTCCGCGTCACGCTGGTCAACACGTCCGATGCGCCGCTCGCGGTAGTGGACTATGGCGAGCACTGCGCGTTCCATCTCGTGCCGGTCGAATGGACGCAGGCGCCACGGTCACCGGCGACGCATGGCTGCGACGCCGCCAGGCCCACCGCCGATATCATGACGATCGCCCCGGGCGAGACCCACAGCGTCGAGCTGGACCTGTCCGAACCGCGCTGGCACGTGCTCAAGGATGGCAAGCCGGTGGAAATCGGCGCGCTGCCGGGTTTCGCCCAGTTCCGCATCGAATACCGTGTGCCAGACGCACTGCCAGCCGGGGCCAAGGATGTCTGGCGCGGGCGCATGGCATCACGGGCGTTCAATGCCAGCGGGGTGGTCGACTAGCCCGCAGACGCCAGTCGACAGCGCAGAGCCGGAATGCCTGCCTGGATTAGGCCGATAAGACCCGGAACCGTCATGCCGCGCAAGAAGCAGACGCCTCAGCACCCCGTGCCGCCTGACGGCGAACTGCGCTTCGATGCCGAATGGCTGGACGCTTTCGGGCCGGGCGATCTGCTGCCGCCGTCGCTGGCACGCTGGCGCGCGCTGCTGGTCGAGGGGCTGCTGCATTTCCTGAACCGGCTGCCGGCACAGCGGCGCGCGGAGATCATCGCAGCGCAGTTCGCGCTCGGTCTTGGCGCGTCGGCGGCCGAGCGTCTGGTCGCGTTGCTGCAACAATGCCCGACGCTGCACAAGCTCGGCCAGGTGGTGGCGCGTCAGCCGCATCTCGACGCGGCGCTGCGCAGCCGGCTCGTCGGCCTGGAATCAATGCCGGCTGACGTCGACGTCCAGCCCATCGTCGGGCGGCTGCGTTCGCAACTTGCGGGCACCTCGAAACTCGCCATCGCCGATGCCGCGCTCGCCCAGGGCAGCGTCGCCGTCGTGCTGCCGTTCTCATGGCGGGCGCGCGGCGCCACGCGCCAGGGCGTGTTCAAGGCCCTCCGCCCCGGCGTGGAGGAAAAGCTGCGCGACGAGCTTGCCCTGCTGCCCGATGTCGCTTTTTTCCTCGGCCGGCGCGGCGCCGAACTGGATCTGCCGCCGCTCGACTATGCCGGCATCCTCGAAGGCGTGGGCCGGCTGCTCGCCGAGGAGATCCGTCTCGACCACGAGCAGGCGAACCTGCGCGAAGCGGCGGTCTTCCATACCGATGACAATCGGATCTCGGTGCCGCGGCTTCTGCCCTGGTGCGCACCCTGGGTCACGGCGATGGAGCGGGTGCATGGTGCGGCCTTGGCCGATGCAACGCTATCGGCCGCCGAGCGCGCGGCCTTCGCGACGACCGCCATGTCGGCGCTGCTGGCGAAGCCGTTCTGGACGCGCGACGATCCGGCCGTGTTCCATGGCGACCTGCACGGCGGCAATCTGTTCGTCACGCCCGAGGGCCGGCTGGCGGTGCTCGATTGGGCGCTGACGGCGCGCGTCACCAAGCGGCAGCGCGAAGCGGTCGTGGCGGCGCTCATCGGCGCGCTGACGCTCGATGCCACCCAGATGCGCTGCGCCCTGGCCGCGTTGGGTGCCGTCGCGTCCGACGAGCGCTTGCTGGCAGAGCATGTCGAGCGCGCGCTCGATTCCCTCGTCATGCAAGGGCGACCTGCCGGGTTCGACTGGCTGCTTGCGCTGCTCGATACCATCGCGCTGGACGCCCGCATCCATTTCGACGCGCAGCTGTCGGTGTTCCGCAAGACCTGGATGTCGCTCGCCGGCGTGCTCACCGATCTTGCCGGCAGCGCAGTGCCCGACACAGTACTGATGGACGCCGGCATCCGCGCCTTTGCTGGCGACTGGCCAAGACGCTGGCTCCCTGTCGCCGGCACCGGCAGCTATGCCAGCCACATCGCGAACGCCGATCTCGCCGCGGCGATGACCGCGGGGTGCTTTGTCGGTATGCGCTATTGGCAGAGGGTGTGGGGCAGGTCTATCCGTGCAGGCGGGCGTGTGTTCGGCCAAAGCGAACATACACCGTGATTGACGAGCCATCATCGACCGACAACAACCACGTGAGCCCGGCCCAATGATCTGACCTGCCCCGAGATTTGGCAGCCTGCGCGGGTGCGGGCCGCGCACGATGGCACGCTCGGCGCGAGCGCCCTGAAGTGGCGATCCTGTTGCGGCGTGGCGGTGGGATCGCCACCGCCGGGCGACCGAGCGGTTCGAGTGCTTCTACGTGAGCCCCCGCCCGGTCACCGCGCCGAAAACTACATCTCGAATGCGCCGCCGTTGACGTTGAGCTGTTCGCCGGTGACGTAGTCGCCGTCCGCAGCCAGGTAGATTACGGCCTTGGCGACTTCCACTGCGTGAGCAAACCGCCCCAGCGGAATCTTGGCCCGGATCTGCGCCTGGATCGGCGCCGGAACGGTCGCGAACATGTCGGTCTCGGTGTAGCCGGGCGCGACCGTATTCACCGTGATCCCGAACCGCGCGAGTTCGAGGGCGGCCGTGCGCGTGAAAGCGATGATCCCGCCCTTGCTCGCGCTGTAGTTCGCCTGGCCCATCGCCGGCACCTGGCCGTTCATCGAGCTGATATTGATGATCCGGCCATAGCTCTGCTTGGTCATGTACGGAATCGCCGCCGAAGTGCAGAAGAAGCAGCCGTTCAAGTTGGTCTGGATGACCTCGACCCATTGCTGGTCGGTCATCCGCGGCAGCAATGAATCGCGTGTGATGCCGGCATTGTTAACGAGGATATCCAGGTGACCGAAGTGCTCCGCGGCCTGCTGGACCATGCCGCGCGCTTCGTTGGCATCGCCCTGGTTCGCCTTGATCAGCAGGCACTTCTCGCCGGTGATGCTCTCGATTTCCGCCGCTGCTTCGTGCGCCGCCGCGTCGTTGCTCGCGTAGTTGACGGCTACCTTCGCGCCTTCGCGCGCCAGTTCGACCGCAATCGCACGGCCGATGCCGCGTGAGGCGCCCGTGACGAGCGCAGTTTTTCCTTCCAGGCGATTCATTTGTTCCTCCCTAGTTGTTTGCGATCACCGATTGGCCATCTCACAGGTGCTCGAAGATGGCCGCAATGCCCTGCCCGCCCCCGATGCACATCGTGACGAGTGCGCGCTTTCCGCCCGTGCGATTCAGTTCGTACAGCGCCTTGACGACGAGGATCGCGCCGGTCGCCCCGATCGGGTGACCCAGCGAGATGCCGCTGCCGTTCGGATTCGTGCGGTCGGCAGGCAGCTTCAGTTCGCGTGACACCGCCAGCGCCTGCGCGGCAAACGCTTCGTTGACCTCGAACACATCGATGTCGTCCAACTTGAAGCCGGTCTTATCGAGCAATTTCTGCACTGCCGGCACCGGCCCAATGCCCATGTACTTCGGGTCGACGCCCGCGTAGCTGTAGGCAACCAGCCGGCCCATCGGCTTGAGTCCGCGCTTGTCGGCCGTTTCGCGGTCGGCCAGGACGAGGGCCGCCGCTGCGTCGTTGATACTCGACGCATTGCCGGCGGTCACGCTGCCTTGCTTGTCGAACACCGGCCTGAGCTTGGACAGCTTTTCGGCCGTCACGTCGCCGCGCACCGTTTCGTCCAGCTCGAACGGAATCATGTCGCGCTTGACTTTGACCGGCACCGGGACGATCTGGGCGCGGAAGTAGCCGTGATCGATGGCGAGCTGGGCACGGCGGTGGCTCTCGGCCGCGAGCGCGTCCTGGTCCTCACGGGAGATGCCGTACTTCTTGGCGACGTTCTCCGCCGTCACGCCCATGTGGACGTCGTCGAACGGATCGCTCAGGGCGCCGACCATCATGTCCACCAAACTCGTGTCGTTCATCCGCGCACCCCAGCGCAGCGACGGCGCCAAATACGGGCTGCGGCTCATGTTCTCCGCGCCGCCGGCAACGGCGAAGTCGGCGTCGCCGGCGGTGATCATGTTCGACGCGGTGACGATCGCCTGCAGGCCGCTGCCGCACAGCCGGTTCAGCGTAAGCGCAGGCGTCTCATGCGGCAGCCCGCCCTTGACGCCGGCGACGCGCGCCAGATAGTGATCGTGCGCGTCGGTATGGATGATGTTGCCGAACACGACATGACCCATATCCGCCGGCTTGGCACCCGAGCGCCTGACCGCCTCGCGGACGCAAATCGCGCCGAGATCGGCGGGCGCGATATCCTTCAGACTGCCGCCATAGCCCCCGATTGCCGTACGGACTCCACTCAACACAACCACTTCACGCGTCATCGGACCCTCCTTGGGCGAACGAGAGAGAAACTGATTGGGGTCGCAACCTTACCACAAACGGTGTGCGAGCCCCCTGCGGAACACGGCGGCCGACGGCCTTCAGCCTGAAACGTAAGGCGACCTAGCATGGACCCGTCCCGAACTGACCACGAATTCCGTCGCGCCGCCGGCGACCCGGCTACGGCAGCGCGAAACAAGACATCTCCGACCCTGGGTCGCGAAATCGATTCGGCCTGCCGGCGCGCCCTCGGCGCAGCGTGCAGATCGTGAACGCATGCGAACCGCCGATGCAACGAAGCAAAGGCGCCGCAGCTCCCATGCCGCAGCACGGATATTGACTGGATCAACGGACCGACCCTCCCCAGAGTCGTCTCGCCGGCAATTGAGCGGACTTTGTTTTAGTGCCCAGAGATTGAAGAATAGGAGATTGAACGCGCATCCGCAAGTACCGGCGCCGTCGGGCGGGCGGCCCGAGCCGGCCCGAAGCGGTTGGGCGCATGGGAGAGAGTGGTGCCGAAAGACGCTCGATGTCTCGCCGGAATCGCTACGCAGACCCGAGTGGTCACTTGACTCGGCCGACGGCAGATGCTGGGCGAATCGGCCGTGCCGACCGAATGCTCCACGTCTTTGCTACCGCCCCTCCACCGATTCGCGCTCGAACCGCTGCCGCTGTTCCGTGCGCTCGCGCGCGAACTCGTGCATCTGGGTCTCGGAGCGCGGCGTCTGCTGGTGTTCTGGTAATTGCGGCAGGGTCGACTGCAACTGCTGCTGTCGCTGGACCTGCTCGCCGAAGAGTTGGCGCTGGCGCTGCGCCTGGTCGGCGTGGCGGCGCTCGGCCTCGCGGCGCTGCTGCGGCGTGAGCCCCGGTTGCCGCAGCTCCTGGGACTGGCGCTGCTTGAGCAGCAGTTCGTCCTGGTTGTGCTGGCGCAGCAGCAGGTGCTTCTCCACTTCTCCGGGCGGAGGCTGCGCGGCGGCGCTCGCCGCCAATGACACTGCCATCGACGCCGCCAGAACTTGGCTAACAGTCGGCAAGCATCCTGACATGCGCCGCGACACTGCGCCCGAGCGCGTCAAGGTTGTAACCGCCCTCGAGTGTGGAGACGATGCGGCCGCCGGCATAGGCCTCGGCAATGTCGCGCACTTCGTGGGTGAGCCAGCCATAGTCGTCTTCGTCTAGTTTCATGTGTGCCAGTGGATCGTCGCGGTGGGCATCGAACCCCGCGGAGATGTAGATCAGTTCGGGACGAAATCGTTTCAGCACCGGCAGCCAGTGTTCGCGCACGGCGTCGCGGTATGCAGCGCCGTTGCTGCCCCCGGCAAAGGGAAGGGGCACATAGCCCGGGCGCGTCTGCGTGCCCGAATACGGATAGTAGGGATGCTGAAAGCCGTCGAGCATGAGTACGCGGGCGTCGGCGCGGAACATCTCCTCCGTGCCGTTGCCATGATGGACATCGAAGTCGACCACGGCGACGCGCTCGAGCTGGTACGCGGCGAGCGCGTGGGCGATGCCGACGGCGACGTTGTTGAAGATGCAGAAGCCCATGGCTGCCGCCGGCCGCGCGTGGTGGCCCGGCGGGCGCACGGCGCAAAAGGCGCTGCGCACCTCGCCGGCGAGCACGAGCTCGGTGGCGCGCACCACGGCGCCGGCTGCCCGCCGGGCCGCTTCCAGGGAGTGGGGGTTCATCGCCGTATCCGGATCGAGGCGCGCCGTGCCCGATGCCGGCGAGACCGATTCGAGGTGACGGAGGTAGCGCGCCTCGTGCACGCGCAAGAGCTGCTCGCGGCTGGCAGGGGGCGCTTCCACCCGCTGCAGCCGCGCCAGAATTCCGGCCGTGACCAGCGATGTCTCGATCGCCTGCAGCCGCTGCGGGGACTCGGGATGGCGCGCACCCATGTCGTGGCGAGCGCATGCCGGATGGGTAACGTAGGCGCAGGGCACGGGCGCGCGGGGCGAGCTGTCAGCCGGCGTCGCCGCTGGCCGGCACCGCGTTCAGGCCGCCCGTCTCCTTGAGAAAGAACGCCAGCGCCGCGTCCATTGTCGAGGCGTGGTTCTCGAACCACGCCGGCAGTTCCTTCACCAGCGTGCGGCCCAGGGCCAGGTCGCCGGCGCCCACCTTGTTGCGCACGTCGCGCATCACTTCCAGCACGCGCTCGTGCTCGCCGGTGTGACAGTGGATGGGCGGAAAGCCGCTCGTCTGCATCCAGCGCTTCTCCTGTTCGAAGTGGGCGATGGTGTGGACGATCAGCTCATCGAGCAGGCCTGCCAGCTCGCCGTCGGCAGCGGCGGCAAGCGCAGCGACCTGTGCGACGAACTCACGGTGGGTTGCGTCCATCGGCGCGATGCCGAGTTCATAGTCGGCGGACCAATTCATGGCGCGGGCACCTGGGTGCGACGGGAGACCGCGCCACTATACACCACGGGTGCCGACACCCGCCTGGGCCGCCACGCGGCGCCTTGGACGAAAGCCGGACGCGGCCTATACAATGCCGCATCGGCCATTCGCTGGTCCCCGTGTCGCTGCCCCGTGAGTTCCCCGCCCCTGAGTCTGGAGGAAGATTTCCTGGTGACGGTTTTCAACGTCGCCCGGATCGGCATCTGCTTCACAGACGAAAACGGGTACTTCGTTCAGGTCAACCCGGCGTTCTGCCAGTTGATCGGCTACCAGCCGGAGGAGCTGATCGGCCGCCACTACACCCTGGCCGCGCCGGCGAGCGTGCTGGCCGAGGAGCAGCGCTTCTTCAAGGCCGTGCTCAACGATTCGCCACGCGTGCCTCTCGAATGGAAAGTGCGCAAGCGCAACGGCGAGTATCTCGACGCGCGGGTCGGATGCAAGGCGATCACGCGTGAGGGCGGACAGCGCTTCCTGGTCATCACCTTCACCGATATCACCGACCTCAAGCGCGCCGAGAAGGATCTGCGCGAGAGCGAGCAGCGCTTCCGCGAGATCGCCGAGAATATCCCCGAGGTGTTCTGGGTAACCGATCCGGCCAAGGCACAGATGCTCTACGTCAGCCCGGCCTACGAGGCGATCTGGGGGCGCAGCGTGGACAGCCTCTATGCAGATGCCACTTCCTTCATCAACGCTATCCACGTCAGCGACCGCCCGCGCGTCATCGCTGCACTGGCGCGGCAGACGCTCGGCGAGTACGACGAGGAATACCGCGTCGTGCGGCCCGACGGCTCCATTCGCTGGGTGCGGGACAAGGCTTTCCCGGTGCGCGACGCGCGGGGTCGTGTGTATCGCGTCACCGGCATCGCCACGGACATCACGGAACGCAAGCGCACCGAGGAGCAGGTGCAGCGTCTGAATCAGGAGCTGGAAAGCCGCATCGCCGATCGCACAGCGGAGCTGGTAGCGGCCAACGAGCGCATCCGCCTGCTGATCGAGACTGCCAACGATGCGCTGGTGACCATGGATGCCGACGGCCGCGTGGAGGAATGGAACCGCCAGGCGGAGCGGCAGTTCGGCTGGAGTCGCGACGAGGCGGTCGGGCAGCAGTTGTCCGAACTCATCATTCCCCAGCGCTACCGCGAGGCGCACGAGACGGGCCTGAGCCGCTACATGGCGGACGGCAGCAGTAACGTCCTGTTCAAGACGCTGGAACTGCACGCACTGACCCGCGACGGGCGCGAATTCCCGGTGGAGGTTTCCGTCTGGCCGGTGAAGACGCGCGAGCGCACCGCCTTCAGCGCGTTCGTACGCGACATCTCGGAGCGCAGGCGCCAGGAGGCGGCGCTGGCGGCGCGGGCAGAGCAGATCCGGCTGCATCGCAACGTGCTGCTCGAACTGGCGCAGCTCGACAAGTCGGATTTTGAGCCGGCACTGGAGCGCGTACTCAAGCTCGCCACCGAAACGCTGCGACTGGACAACGTCGCCTATTGGACGCTCGCCCCGGACGAATCCGCGATTACCTGCGAAATGGTCTACCGCACGCGCACGGCCGGTCCGGACCCGGCCGGTCGCGGCCGGCGGTTCGAGGCGGCGGACCATCCTACCTACTTCGCCACCATCCAGGCCAGGCGGCCGGTCATCGCCGGCGCCGCACAGAACGACCCCGTGCTGGCGGATTTCGCCGCCAGCTATCTGGTGCCGTCCGACATTACCTCGGTGATGGACATCGGCGTTTGGTTGCAGGGGCACATGGTAGGGCTGGTGTGCTACAACCACGTCGGCCCGAAGCGGGAGTGGACGGCCGAGGAGATCGATTTCGCCTCGGCCATCGCCAATATGGTGTCTCTGGTTCTGGAGGGTGCGAACCGGCAGCGTCTGATGGATGAGCTGACGCGCTCGGAGCAGAAGTACCGCGAGGTGGTAGAGAACGCCAACGAAAGCATCATGGTGGCGCAGAACGGCTACGTGCTCTACGCGAACCCGCGCACGACGGAACTGTTCGGCTACTCGCTGGCGGAGCTGACGACACGGCCCTTCATCGAGTTTCTCCATCCCGAAGACCGTGGGCTGGTGATGGAGCGGCATGTCAAGCGCATGCGCGGCGAGTTCGTCACCGACGCCCGCTACCAGTTCCGCGTCATACACAAGGACGGCGAGGTACGCTGGGTCGAGATCAGCGCCGTCACCATGGACTGGGAAGGAAAACCGGCGACGCTCAATTTTCTCTCCGACATCACCGAGCGCCGGATGCTGCAGGACGATCTCAAGAGCACGCTGGCCGAGCAGGAGACGATCCTCGAGAGCGCCGTGGTTGGGATCGCCCACCTGGTCAAGCGGCAGATCAAGTGGTTGAACACGCGGCTCGAGCAGATCTTCGGTTATGACAAAGGCGAGCTGGTGGGGCAGGACGCGCTCATACTCTACGTCGATCCGCACGACAACGAGCGCCTGGCGGAAAAGGCCATTCCCATCATGCGTGCCGGGCGCAGTTTCGAGCACGAAGTGCGCATGCGGCGCAAGGACGGCTCGCATTTCTGGGCGTTCATCAGCGGCCGCGCCGTGGACCCGGACGATCTCGAGCAGGGAAGCATCTGGATCCTGACCGATATCTCCGAGGGCAAGGAGCTGCGCGAGAACCTGACCCGCACGATGCGCGAACAGGAAGCGATCCTGCGCAACACGCTGGTGGGCATCACCTTCTCGGTCAATCGCGTCCATCAGTGGGTGAATGACACCTTTGCTCGCATGCTCGGCTATGCGCCCGAGGAGCTGATCGGCCAGCTGTCAAAGATGCACTTCCCCGACGAGGTGAGCTTCCGTGAGTTCGGTGCCCTCGCCTACCCGCTGCTCGCCGCCGGAACGGCGTACTCCGGCGAAGTGCAGATGAAGCGCAAGGACGGCCAGCTCATCTGGTGTCAGCTCTACGGTCAGGCATTGGATCCCTCCGACCTGTCGAAGGGAACAATCTGGACCTTCATGGACACCACCGAGCGCAAGCGTGCCGAGGAAGAAGTGCGCTGGGCGCTGGAGAAAGAGCGCGAACTGAACGAATTGAAGTCCCGCTTCGTCTCCATGACCTCGCACGAGTTCCGCACGCCGCTGGCGACAATACTTTCCTCGACCGAGTTGCTGGAGGACTATGCCGACCGCCTGCCGCCGGAGGAAAAGACGGAGCTGATCGGCCTGATCAAATCGGCCGTCGAGCGCATGGCCGGCATGCTCGACAACGTGCTCACCCTGGGCAGGGCCGATGCCGAGCGCATTGAGTTCGATCCGCAGCCGGTGGACCTGGAAGAGTTCTGCGCTCGCCTGGCGGACGAAATGCGCCAGGGCATACGCAACAGCCACCCGCTGAACTTCGAATTCCGCGGCGAACGGGGCATACGCGTGGCGGACGCGAAACTGCTGCGCCACGTCATCACCAATCTTCTGGACAACGCCGTCAAGTACTCGCCACCCGGGCGTCCGGTTTCGCTAACGCTGGAGTGCCGCGAGGACGCCAGCATGTTCGAGATTGCCGACCAAGGCATCGGCATACCGCCCGAGGACCAAGCGCACCTGTTCGAAACCTTCCACCGGGCGCGCAACGTGCGCAATGTCTCCGGCACCGGGCTGGGGCTCGCCATCGTCAAGAGGATGGTCGATCTGCACGGCGGCACGATCTCGTTCACCAGCGCCGTCGGCCAGGGCACCCACTTCGTGGTGAGCATTCCCAATCGCAAGGAGGAATGAGTGCATCGCATTCTGGTCATCGACGACGAAGATCCGATCCGCGCTAACGTGGCGCGGCTGCTGCGGCTGGAGGGCTTCGAGGTCGTCACTGCGGCCGACGGCGCCGAGGGCATCGCCGCCCTGCACGAGCGGCTGCCCGATCTCGTGTTGTGCGACATCGTCATGCCGGACACGAACGGCTATGCCGTGCTCGATGCCCTGCGCGCCATGCCGGGCGGCCAACGGGTGCCGTTCATTTTCATCACCGCCAGCGCCCATCCCCAGGAGCGGGAGCAGTGCCTGAGGCGCGGGGCGAGCGCCTACCTCGCCAAACCGTTCAATCTGCGCGAGGTACTGGCCACCGTTCGTGACTGCCTGGGGAGGACATGAGCAATCCGCGGGCGAGCGTCCTGATCGTCGACGACGATCCGCAGCTGCTGCGGCTGCTGTCGCTGCGCCTGACCAAGGAGGGTTATGCGGTGACCGAGGCGGCGAGCGGCGAGCAGGCGCTGGCGCAGCTCGCGCTCGCCCAACCCCAGCTCGTCATCACCGACCTGAGAATGAGCGGCATGGACGGCATGGCACTGTTCGATGCCATATCGCAGACGCGCCCCGGCCTGCCGGTGATCATCCTCACCGCCCACGGCACCATTCCCGATGCCGTGGCGGCGACGCGCCGCGGCGTGTTCGGCTATCTCACCAAGCCGTTCGAGGCGCGGGACCTGATGCACGAAGTGGAGCGCGCGCTGGCGCTGAGCCTGGCGAGCCGCGTGCCGGCGGCGGACGACAACGCCTGGCGCAGCCACATCATCACGCGCAGCCCGCTCATGGACGGTATCCTGAGCGAGGCACGGCTGGTTGCCGACGGCGACGCCAGCGTGCTGATCTCGGGCGAGAGCGGCACGGGCAAGGAACTGCTCGCCCGCGCCATCCACGAAATCAGCCCGCGCCGCGCCAGGCCGATGATCGCCATCAACTGCGGCGCCATTCCGGAGCAGCTTCTGGAGTCGGAGCTGTTCGGGCACGTCAAGGGGGCATTCACGGGCGCCGCGCGCGACCACAAGGGCCTGTTCCGGGCTGCCGACGGCGGCACGCTGTTTCTCGACGAGATCGGCGATATGCCTCTGCCATTGCAGGTGAAACTTCTGCGCGTGCTGCAGGAAAGGCAGGTGCGGCCGATCGGCTCGACGCAGAGCGCGACGGTGGACGTGCGCATCGTGTCGGCAACGCATCGCGATTTGGAGCAGGAGATTGCCGCGGGTCGCTTCCGCGAGGACCTCTACTACCGGTTGAATGTGGTGTCCTTCACCTTGCCGCCGCTGTCCGAGCGGCGCGAAGACATTCCGCTGCTCGCCTCCCACTTCCTCGCCCAGCAGGCGCCGAAGTACCGCAAGGAGATCAACGGCTTCGCCCCGGAGGGCATGGAGCTGCTGGTGAGCGCGGCCTGGCCGGGGAATGTCCGGCAGTTGCTCAACATCGTCGAGAAGACGGTCGCGCTATGCACCACGTCCGTGATACCCGCCGCGCTGGTGCAGCGGGCGCTGCAGCGCCAGGGCGAGGATCTCGCCTCCCTGGACGACGCGAAAAAGGGTTTCGAGCGCGACTACCTGGTGCGTCTGCTGAAGATCACTGAAGGCAACGTGACCCAGGCCGCGCGGCTCGCCAAACGCAACCGCAGCGAGTTCTATTCCCTGCTCCACCGCCATCAGCTCGATCCGGCGCTGTTCAAGTCCGCCCGCGACTGACTGTTGGTTTCAGAGCGCCATCGGTGCTCAATTCTGTTGTGGCCCCACAACGGAAAAATCACTTTCGCAATCAAGTAGTTGGATCAGCAACCCGCATTGCTGTTGTGATTTAACAACAGTTTTCAATTCTGTCTTGTTTCTCATTCTGCATGTAACCATTTGAATTTTCATTAATTCACTTCCTTGGCATAGCCATTGCGTTGGTAATGGCGAGCGCAGAAGGAATTGCGCGATCCAAGAACCGGAAAAACCGAGGAGGAAATCATGCAAGAGCGACTCATCAAACAATTGGTCATCGTTGCCGCGTCCATGGTACTCGCGGCGTCCGTGCAACCCGTGCAGGCCGGCGACACCGGGCAGGCGGCCATCGCGGCCACGCGGCCGGGCGATCACCCTGCCGTCGTCGTAGCGCGCATGCAAAGCAAGGCGGGCTACGACTACGCGTCCAAGATCTACCTCCATCCGGCGCGCCTGGCGCTGGAGTCGGTGCCGCCGCGCGTGTTGGCCGACCATCCTGCCGTCATGGTCGCCAAGTCGAGGATAGCGGGCGGCGAAACCGCCGCAACGAGGGAGAGCGGCCGCGAAACCGTCGCCCACAGCGCGGCGACCGACACCGTCGAAGCGAACTGAAGCGAAACCCCCGCCGAGGAGACAGCCATGAGTCACGCCGAATCACCCTTCTCCGCGCTTCAGGTGACGGTCCTTGCCGGATGCGCCACCGCGTGGCTGGAGGGCCACGAGTTCCAGGACCGGGACAGCGACCGGCTGATGCCCTGCGACGATCGCGGCGATGCGATGTCGCCCCCGGTATGCGGCGACGACAGGCTGCAGCACAACGTTGCCCTGTGGGCCCGGTGGCGGCCCTGACCCAGGGCAAAACGCAGAGCACGACGATGAGAACGATATGGTCACGGCGGCAGCTTGCGTTGCGCCGCTTCGCCGAGGCGCTGCCCTATCTCGTCATGCTTGCGCTGCCGGGCTCGATCCTCTGGCTGCCCCTCTATGCCTGGTGGCAGAACCGCCGGCGCCACCGGCAGCCGGCACTGGAAACGATGCACCCCTGAGCACCCCCGACCCCTGGCAAACACATTTCAAACAGACAAACCATGAACAAGATCATGCCCTTCGTGCGTTGCACCGGAGATGGATCCCCGGTGATCTGCCTGCACTCCAGCGCGGCCTCCTCGAGGCAGTGGGAGCCGCTGATGCGGCAGCTCGATGCCAAGTATCGCGTCATGGCGCCGGATCTCTACGGCCATGGCAAGAGTCCCGCGTGGCCCGGCGCTGCACGTCCGAGCCTGGCGGAAGAAGCGGCGTTCATCGCATCGCTGTTCGACGCGCTGCCGGAACGCGCGCATCTGGTCGGACATTCCTATGGCGGCGCCATCGCGCTCAAGCTCGCGCTCATGTATCCGCACCGGGTGCGCAGTGTCGTACTCTACGAGCCGGTGCTGTTCCGTCTGTTGCTCGATCGCCTCCCAGGTCATCGCAGCACGGCGGAGATCATCTCCGTCGCCGCGGCCGTGCGCCGCGCCGTGGACGCCGGGCGGCCGGACGTCGCCGCCCAAGGCTTCATCGACTATTGGACGGAGCAATCGGCCTGGGCAGGAATGGATGCGGCCCAGCAGCGGACCATCGCCGAGCGCATGGGCTGCGTCGCCGGTCAGTTCGACGCGGCATTCAACGACACGACGACCATGCGCGACCTAGCGCTGCTCGAACTGCCGATGCTCTACCTCTCGGGCGCGCACAGCCGTGCGTCGACGCGGCAAATCACCGCTCTGCTCCGGAAGACTCTGCCGCAGGCGCTGTTCCGCGAGCTGCCGGTGATGGGCCACATGGGGCCGGTTTCCCACGCCCGGGAAGTAAACGCGCTCATCGAGAGCTTCCTCGATGCCCAGCCTTGCCCGGCCACGAGGCAAAGCGCCACCGAATTCGCGTCAGACGAGTACGTGGATTCGCTAATGCGCGCAGCAGCGGCGCAGGCGCGCGACACGGCGTGATCACGGGCAACACGCACCGCGATTTCTTCGTCACCCCCAACCCCAACACAGAGGAGAGCACATCATGAACATCACCCGCAAAGACGGATTCGCGACAGGCCCGGTCAAGACATGCGCCGGACAGAACGGCTTCTTCACCGCCGGACTCGGATTGGCGCTCGCCGCCTTTCTCGGCGCCGCTGCCGCCGTCGTCGTCACCGGCGGCGAGGAGGCGCACGAAGCCACGACTCAGCAACAGAGCGTGGTATCGCAGACCGAGATCCACGTCGATCCGTAAGACTGTCGGCCGGCACAGTCCGGACGATACGCGGCAGCGTCTTCGTGGCAGGGTTGTGCTTCGGCCAACCCTGCCTTTAACATAGCTGCGCGCTGACAACGCGCGCAGTTGGCGGCCCAGCGGCATCCGCACCCGGCGCGCGGTCCAGCGCCGGGCGCCGGCGCAGCTTTTGCACCGCCGGTTTTTACCGCGGCCGGACGACGACCATGACCAAGCTGCCCCCGATCTTCGCATCCCTCGCTCTGCTCGCCGTGTCGAGCCTGCCCGCGTGGTCCGACGAAATCACCTGGGACGCGCGCGGCAAGCCGCTCAGGATCTGCAGCGCCGTGCAGAAGAACGTGCGCTTTATGTACAACGCGCTGGGCAATGGTGCCACGGACACCTACGCCGACATGAAGGCGCATATGCGCAACGTGCTCTCGGGCAAGGGCGAGCCGGAGGACAGGCTGCGCCAGGTCTACGAGCATATTCTCGGGCGCATCGAAGCTGGCGAGTTCTCGCCGCCCCGGGAGGAAAAGGGCGAGGGTCAGTTGAAGGCGCGAAATACCGCGGGCACGTTGTGCCTTAAGGCATTTCCAGATGGATGACCCTCAGGGCCGCTACGCCGGCGCGGCGCGCCCGGGGGGATCGAAGCCGACGTTGCGCAGGTACGAAGCCAAGGCACTGTCGAGCGTCGCGGCGTGATACTCGAACCACGCCGGCACCTGTTCCACCATCCTGCGTCCAAGGGGAATGTCTCCGGTCTCGGCGCGGTGGCGCACGTCATGCAGCATTTGCAGTGCGCGGTCATGTTCGCACTTGTGAATCGTAATGGGCGGAAAGCCGGTCTGCTCCATCCATCGGTATTCCGTATCGAAATGCGCGACGGTGTGGTTGATCAGCTCGAGCAGACGAGCGATAAACTCTCCGTCCGAGGCCTGGACAAGCGCATTGAATAGCTCGACGAATTCTCTGTGGATACTGTCCAGCGGCGGCAGGCCCTCTTCCTGCACCGCGGACCAGTGGTAGACCGACATGGCGCCCCTCCAAGCCAGTGCCGGCGCCATTCTAGGCATTTGTGCGGCACGGGAATTGACGCTCGTCAATATCTGCACTGCCATCGTTTCGCGCACCGCAGGGAACGGCCTGCGCGCCGCCCTGCGCCGGCGGCTGCGCCTGAGCCTCGCGCTGGCCATCGTGGTCATTGCGGCGCCGGCGTCGGGCGCGATGCCGGAACATCGGAGCGTGCCCGGCGGTGTCGCGGTGCTGCGCATCGCTGCAGAGAGACCCGATCCACTCGCGAGCCCGCCACGGGCGTGGTTCCAGGGCAAACCCGTGCTTGTGCTCAGGCAGACCGATACGTGGTTCGCCATCGTCGGGCTGCCCCTGAACATCACGACCGGCCGCCACGAACTGCGCGTGCGCGCCGGTACAAGGGAGATGGTGCAGCCCTTCCGCGTCGATCCCAAGCACTATCCGACCCAGCATCTGACTTTGAAGGACCGGCGCAAGGTGACGCCGAGCACCGAAGATCTCGTCCGCATCGAGCGCGAGCGCACGCTCATCGAGGAAGTGAAAAACCACTGGCGCGACGTTGCGCTAACGGATTTGCACTTGCGGCTGCCGGCCGCCGCCCCCCTGTCCAGCCGCTTTGGCCTGCGACGCATCTACAACGGCGCGCCGCGCAGCCCCCACGCCGGGCTGGACGTGGCCGTGCCGCACGGCTCGCCCGTCGTCGCCGCGGCCGCCGGCGAGGTGATCGACACGGGCGATTACTTCTTCAACGGCAGCACGGTGTTCATCGATCACGGCCAGGGGCTGCTGACGATGTACTGCCATCTGTCGCGCATCGATGTCCGCCCGGGCGACGCCGTCCGCCGCGATCAGCGCATCGGACTGTCGGGCATGACCGGCCGCGCCACCGGCCCGCACCTGCATTGGAGCGTCGTCCTCAACGGCGCCATGGTGGACCCGGAGCTGTTCATCGGCCCATCGAAGCACGCCGAGTGACCCCTCGCGCGTTTCCTGCGCAGCAAACAAAAGGGGCAGCGCGCGCTGCCCCTTCCGGATCGACTGGAGTCCGCCGAATCAGGTGCTGCCCGGCCTCGGCTTCGCCGGTTGACTGCTGTCGCCCTTGCCGTCGGCCTTGACCTTGTCGCCGGGGCACGCCAGGACCGAGGTCGAGGAAACAGCAAGCGCCAGAGCCAACAACGCTGCGATACGCTTGATCATGAACACCTCCGATGATTACGAACATTCGGACCCGCACGGGTCTTACAGAAACTGTAGGCGCAAAACAGGCAAACTGCAAGGCGGATCGCTCTGCTGCCTGCCAGAGGCCACCGGTCGCCCGCAGACGGCATCAGTCGCCGTGCAGAAAAAGAGCCATCGAATTCAGCAGGTAGATCACTACCAGGAGCAGACTTGCCCAGCCGCCGGCGCCGAACAGGCGCGTTGCCGGCCGATAAAGCAGCCCGACCACGGCAACGCCATTCATCATCATCGCCGAGACCGCGGACACCACATGCATCGGTGAGACATGGGCCAGCAGCGGTCCGGGCAGGTAGGCAAGATCATCGACGGCAATGATGGCAATGTCGAACAGATTGCTGCCAAACAGGTTGCCGATCGCCATGTCGAGGGCACCGATACGCCACGCGGCAACCGTAACGGCCAGCTCCGGCACGGAGGTGGCAAAGGCAACGAACAGCGTGCCGACGAAGGTCTTGCTCCACCCCATGCGCGCAGCAAGCTCGTCGCCGACGAAGGGCAGCCACGTGCCGGCGACGACGACCACGGCCGAGGCAAGCAAATATCCGATCAGGGCATTGCGCAGCGTCATTTCCGGATAGCGCGCCGCAACCACCTCGGTGCCGGCTGCGATCTGCCGCTGTTCGTAGCGAAACACCGTGCGCATGGCGAAGACGTAGAGGACAAGAATCAGCGGTGTGTAAAAGCCGACGTGCCCGATCACCATGCCGATCGTTTTTTCCCCGAGCAGGATGTTGAAGGCAACAACGCCGATAAGCAGTGTGCCGAACCCCGCGGAAAGAACGTGGCCGACGCTGGCGCGCGTATAGACCGACTCCCCTCGATGGAGGAAATCCAGCAGCACGATAAGCATGAGGTTGAACACGCAACTGCCGAGCGCATCGCCCACGGCAATGTTCGGCACAGCGGCAGCCGTCACGGCGCTGATGCCGGTGACCAGTTCGGGCAGCGACGTTACCGAAGCGAGCAGGACAAGGCCGGTCCAGCTGCGTCCCAGCCCCGTCTTCTCGGCAATGACATCGCCGAAGAGCGAGAGGCGGTAGCCTGCCGCGCCGATCACGGCAACGCAGAACAGAAACTGCAGCCAGGCGAGCATGCCGGCGCTCATGGCGAACGGGTTCGGTGGTTGACGACAGCCGGCATCTTGTCGTTTCGTGTAAGCGGACGCAAGGCGGACTGATCCGGCCGTCCGAAGCCGATCGTGACGGGCCGGCCGGATGTCATCGCCTCGGCGCCCGCATGTCCGACGCCGTCGGCATCGAACCGCAACGCCGTTGCGTTCGCGCAACTGGCGCCGACGCCATTTGTTGTAGCATCGCGACAGCGCCTCAGAAACCTATGACACGCTTTCGCCGCTCCGGCGACGACCCGCACCATGCACCCGGCGTTCAGGGAGTTTTACCGTTCCGTTCGAGACAGCGTCCGCGACTTGCTGCCGATCATTGCCGTGGTCGGCTTCTTTCAACTGGTCGTGCTTCATCAGCCCATCCCCAATTTGGGCGATATGACCATCGGCTTGCTCATGGTCGTGGCCGGGCTTACTCTGTTCATCCGAGGCTTGGAGATGGGCCTGTTTCCGATCGGCGAGGCGATGGCCTACGGCTTCGCCGCGAAGGGCAGCCTGGCCTGGCTTCTGACATTCAGCTTCCTGCTCGGTTTCGGCACCACCGTCGCGGAACCGGCGTTGATGGCCATTGCGGACGAGGCGGCCAAGGCGGCGGCCCAAGCAGGGATCATCGCCAGCGCCGAACCGGCGCTCGAGGACTATGCGCTGGGCCTGCGCATCACCGTCGCCCTGGCGGTGGGTGTCGCCGTCGTGATCGGTGTCATTCGTATCCTCAAGGGCTGGCCGATCCACTGGTTCATCATTGGCGGCTACATCGGCGTCGTCATCATGACCTGGTTCGCTCCGCCCAGCATCATCGGCATTGCCTATGACTCCGGCGGCGTCACCACCTCGACGGTGACCGTCCCCCTGCTCACCGCGCTGGGCGTCGGACTCGCCCAGACCATTCGCGGCCGCAATCCAATGATCGACGGCTTCGGCCTCATTGCATTCGCCTCGTTGACGCCGATGATCTTCGTCATGATGTACGGAACGTTTTTCTGACATGGATACGCTCGTCGGCCTCGCGCGCACGCTTGCTGGCACCATCTGGGACGTGGCTCCGATCGCGGCGACCTTGTTCGGATTCCAGATCTTCGTCTTGCGCCAGCCCATCCCCCAACTGCGGCGGACGCTGCTGGGGTTCGTGTACGTCCTCCTCGGGCTGACGCTGTTCCTGGACGGCCTGGAAACGGCGCTCTTTCCCCTCGGCCGGCTCATGGCGGCGCAACTGACCGATCCCGGTCTCGTCCATGGGGCGGCCGCGCCAGCCGAGGCAACCGGTTGGCAGGACTATCTGTGGGTGTATGCTTTCGGCGCCGCGACTGGGTTCGCCACGACCATCGTCGAGCCGGCGCTGATCGCGGTGGCGATCAAAGCCGCCAGCGTCTCTGGCGGCACGATCACCGTCTGGGGTCTGCGTATCGCGGTGGCGATCGGCGTGGCGATCGGCGTCGGGCTAGGAACCTTTCGCATTGTCACGGGGACCCCGTTGCATTGGTACATCATCGTCGGTTACATCCTCGTTGAGGCTGTAGAAAAACCCAATTTTCAGTCGTTTCAACCGGTAAAAATGGCG